>JBLWXO010000001.1:0-454078 GCA_048267385.1 Neptunomonas sp.
GATATAAATCGCTATGGATGGTGACCTTCCTACAGAGGACTTTCACCTCATTAGTTCATGCCCATGCTGGGCGTACACAAGTTGCTTAAACGGAAAAATAACAGTTGGCCATCGCTTCGCGATTATAGCCAACCATTATTTTCCGCTTAGCAAGGCGTTAATGTCAGCTTGGGGTCGAAAGCTGGCCTTCGAGGTCATTTCATCCTATATGAGAACTCCTGCTATATATTTCATGCTATGTGAGATTTAGATCCTTCCTCCCGTTCTCACATAGAGTGAAATAGCCGATGTTATGGGGCTTTTCTATTTCAAGCTAAGTGAGATTCGACAGTTGTTGTCAGATCTCATGAGAGCTGAAATGTGAAATAAAAAAGCAGCCAAATTTGGCTGCTTTTTATTATCTACGTTTGCAGAGTTGAGCTAATCGTATGACGAACCGCTTTTAGACTCTCTGCATCATCACGAGTTTACTAAAGACTGCTGCGCTAACAATCCTGCTTCATCCCTTCTTAAAGCGCTTTTCATAGTCGCTGGGTGTAACTTTTATCAGTCGGACAAAGGATCGTCTCATCCCTTCTTCGTTTCCAAAACCGCACTGCTTGGCAATCACCTTCATGGGTAGTTGCCCTCTTTCAAGCAGGTTGCGCGCCGCTTCAACACGCATCGCTTCAACTGCCTTTGCTGGGGTTTGGTGTGTTTCAGATGCATAGAGTCTTGCGAAGTTGCGAGCACTCATCAAGGCTTGGTTTGCTAAGCTTGAAACGCTAAGGTCTTGATCCAGGTTGTTGCGCATCCACTGATGGAGGCTATCAAAGCGACCGCTTCCATCAGCAATTTGTACTTTTAGCGCTTCGCTGAATTGTGATTGCCCGCCGGGTCTTACTAGATAGGTCACTAATGAGCGGGCTAAATTGAGAGCGGCAGAACGACCGAGATCATCGGAAATCATAGCCAGTGCCATATCAAGCCCTGCGGTTACTCCGGCGGATGTCCATACATTCTTATCGTTTATAAAGATGGGTTCCGGTTCTACTCTTATATCTGGATAGACAGTGCTCAGTTCTTCACAGGATTCCCAGTGAGTGACAGCTCGTCGGCCGCTGAGTAAGCCGCACGCTGCCAATACAAATGCGCCGCTGCATATCGCCCCAACTCTTTTTGATCGGGAAGCCAGTTGATTAATAGCGGCTAAGAGATCCGTATTTTGGCTCGCTATTCTCGCGCCTGTTCCACCGACAATGATCAGGGTATCAATTTGGCGATCTTTCCATTCAGCTATCGGGTCAGTGGAAACTGAAACAGGGGTATCAGAAGTAACCAAACTTCCGTTTAGCGATAAGATAACGGTTTTATACACCACAGCTCCACTGTCATCCAACGCGTCTGTAAAGGCTTGTAGTGGCCCTGCAAGATCAAGCAGCTTGATCTGCGGATAGACGATAAAGGCAATGATGGGCCGGTGTGTCTTCTGTTGTGATGATATGGCAGTAAACGATGTCATTGTGGCATTCCTGCCAAATATAAAGTTGCTATTGTAAACGCCAAGCCAACGAAGAGGAAATAGGAATGCTGATTATAAAACCAAATTGTGAGTGTTGTGATCTTGATCTGCCTCCTGAAAGCCAAAATGCGCGTATCTGCAGCTTTGAATGCACTTTCTGTCATGAATGTGCGGATCAACGATTTGCCGGGGTGTGCCCGAATTGCGGGGGTGGGTTTGTGCAGCGGCCTATCAGGCCAGCTAAGCATCTTGAGAAGAATCCCGCGTCAACCATGCGTTTCAATAAGAATCATGCTGAATGTGCAGCTGTTAGTCAGTAGTAAAAAAGCCGCTTTTGTTAAGCGGCTTTTTATTTACAACGAAGTGTTATTACATGAACTAATGATGCGCCTTCTCAACAACCAGTTCCTGATCATCACTATCGGCCTGCTCTTTTTTAGAGGTGAGGTAGAGCCATGTGAAGCCAATGAGGCCTGCTGTGAGCGAGGCAAACAGAATCCCTGTCTTAGCCATCAGCAAGTCCTCAGGGTAGTTTACAAAGCCCAGTTCTGCGATGAAAATAGACATGGTAAAGCCTATTCCGCCCATAAACGAAACACCAATGATGTGACGCATATTAAGCCCTTTTGGCAACTCACTGACTCCCAGCTTCACTGCGGCCCATGTGAAGCCCGCAATCCCGATCAGTTTTCCTAATACAAGACCTAAGCCTATTCCCATCGCAACGGGATGAGAGAGTACGTCACCAATATTAGCGAAGTCTATCGGTACGCCCGCATTGGCCAGTGCAAATATAGGGATAACGATATAGGCAGATGATAGGTGCAGTTTGTTTTCCAGAGTTTGCGCTGGAGCTTGTACCAGATTAACCCCGTTACCCAAAGCCCGAACCCGCGCACGTAACGCATCGTTGACGATTATATTTTCATTTTTTCTAAAGGCAGACCTTATGTTTTCTACCCCTTCCTGGATTTGAGAAAGGAATCGCTTTGGATCATATTTGGGCTTCATCGGAATGGTAAAGGCCAGGATAACCCCTGCTAATGTGGCGTGAATTCCACTTTTCAGCATGGCTATCCACAGGACTATGCCTATCAGTATGTAAGGTAGTAGCCTGCGTACACCGCCTAGGTTGAAGCCTATCAGAATAAAAATGGATAGCCCTGCAAGCAAAAGTGCATTGATATTCAGGCTTTCGGTATAGAAAAGTGCAATCACGATGACCGCGCCCAAGTCATCCACAATAGCCAATGCGACCAGAAACATCAGTAGATTTTGTGGGATTCGATTGCCTAACAAAGCGAGTGCACCTAATGCAAAGGCGATATCAGTCGCCATTGGAATACCCCAACCATCAAGGGTGTGGCCGCTTGGATTGATTGAGATATAAATGAGTGCAGGAACCAGCATTCCGCCAACGGCAGCAATGATGGGTAACATGGCTTGTTTTACATTGGCAAGCTCCCCTACCAAAAGCTCACGCTTTAACTCCAGCCCGACAACGAGAAAGAACACGGCCATCAGACCATCATTGATCCAGTGATGCAGTGATTTAGATAACTGAAAATCGTCTAGTCCGATAGTGAAATAGAGTTTAAAAAAATCATGGTAATGATGTGCAAGAGAGCTGTTAGCAATAAAAAGCGCAATAACGGCACAGAGCATCAACAAAATACCACTGGTCGTTTGCCTGTGGATAAATTCTTCAATCGGTGAGAGAAGTTTATCGAATGCACGTTCCCAGGGGGCTATATGTTCTTTGCCTAATAGCCTGCGTTTGTGCTTCATAATGATCTCCCGATGAAGTTCAATTTAGACCGTATAACACGCACATAAGTTATATATTTGATTGGCTTGAACAAGTATCCACCTATTTTTACAATGAGAGCTTAAGATTACTGACAAGGATAAAGGTTTCGTAAAGCCAAATAAACAGCACTGGCTTTCTCTAAGCTTTGGCTGCTATCTGCACTTTCAACTTCTTTAATAATAGCATCAATGACGGTTTTTTCTGTCGCCGTTTCTGGTAAGCAAAAGCCGGCATAATAAGTTGCTGGCGTGACGGTTTGACGTTCGCCCACACGGGTTTTGAAGGCTCTTTTGAAAAAGTCTGATCGTTCTTCATTTTCGATATAGGTATCAAATTGTTTCATGATCACACTGTCGGTTAACTGTGCACCAGCCAAAAAACCAGCAACGTAGGTGTGATCCAGATTTTTCTCCGAACTTTCAGCAAGTAAAACAGGAGAGAACAGGCAAGCCATTATTGCGAAGATATGTGTGAGCTTTTTCATTTTATCACCTTTGAAGTTACGAATATTTTTTAGCGTTGTTTTTATGATTCGTTAATACATAGCGCTAAGAAACGGGTAAATAGTTTTATGAAGGAGTCTCATTGATCAATGGGTTGTAAAGTGGGGTTTTCCTCATGCGTTAAATCGTCCAGCAGTAGGTATTAGGCCGGTTTCATAAGTCATGGCAAAGCCATTATGTGTTTTTTAAAATAGATAAAAATCTTTATTAACTCTCTTATACATAGATGATTATCTATGTGCAAGGTTGCTTTAGATGCCTAAGCTACATTCTCGGATAGGAACATTCCGGCAGTTAGAGATTTTATTGGCGGTTTATCAAACGGGTTCGATTACCGGCGCTTCGAAAAAGCTCTCTGTCGCTGCTAACGCATTTCTGGAATATGTTAAAGACTATGAAAGAGAAAGCATGCTGTCACAGGTGCCGGAGTAATAGTATCGGCCCTCAGTTTAGCTGAGGGTTAACCTCTGTATAAACAATTGGATTGTCGTACTAGCTGAGTGGCAAAGTTATCTCATTAGAGAACACATGCCATGGGCAGGGTTAACTTATGACGGAACAAATATTCCCTTTGCGCGATACAATAAAATCAGACTCTGAGCGGGTACGGCAGAAAAAAGATCGATTAGCCGCATTCAGTAAACGGACTTGGTATGTAGTGGGTATTCTCACGGCGGCCGTGTTGACTGGCGGGGTTGTTGCGCAATTTTTAACGATTGATATGGCAGTGGTCGTCGGGCTAACAATTTTTTGCATTGGTTTGTGGGCAACAGGAGCTGTGCCTGAGTATTGGCCTGCCTTCGCATTTTTTCTTGTTGCTATTGTTTTTGAAATTGCCCCAGCGGAGGTGGTGTTTTCTGGTTTTCATTCATCTACATTTTGGTTGCTGTTTAGTGGCATTGTCGTTGGCGCAGCCATACGCCATACGGGCCTTGGTAAACGTGCTGCATGGCTTCTTTCGCAAATGATAGGTGTTCGTTATGCTTCTGTAATTTCAGGCCTTGTGGTGTTTAGCGTACTGCTTGCATTTGTTATGCCCTCTTCGATGGGGCGAATTGTTTTGCTTATTCCTATTGTCGCTGCTCTGGCGGATCAAATGCAGTATAGCCCTACCTCCAATGGACGAATAGGAATGCTGTCGGCTGTGGCTTTTGGAACATGCTTGCCCGCTTTTACTATTTTGCCTTCTAATGCACCTAATATGATTTTAGCCGGGATGGCGGAAACCCTCTTTGCTTATGAGGTTTCTTACTGGGAGTATTTACTGCTCCACTTTCCAGTTCTGGGTATTGTTAAAGCCGGGTTATTGGTTTGTCTTATTGTGTGGATGTTTCCGGATAGAGACCCTATTCACATAAAAACGTTAAAAAAAGAAGTCACCCCAATGTCGGCAATGGAGCGAAACTTATCGATCGTATTAGGGTTGAGTATCCTGCTATGGCTCACCGACGGTATACATCACATATCTCCAGGCTGGATCGGGTTAGCCGTTGCACTTTGCTGTCTCTGGCCGTACTCCATTTTGACACCGGAAAATTGTTTGGATAAGGAGATGAAGTATGGAGCGCTATTTTTTGTTGTGGGCATTATGGGCTTAGGTGCTGTCATCTCTTCGACGGGATTAGGTGCAGTGGTGGTTCAGCACTTGAGTGATCACGCTAGCTTTTCAAGTGAGCAGCCGTTTTGGAATGTAATTATGTTGACCGGTATCTCCACAACAGTTGCCATATTCGCGAGTCTGCCGAGCATCCCTGCTGTTATGACGCCTATGAGTGAAAATCTGGCAAGCCTTGCAAATTTACCATTAAGCACGGTACTTATGACTCAAGTTTTGGCCTTTTCTAACGTGCTATTACCCTACCAGGCGCCTCCCATCATTATGGCGATGCAGATGGGGCATTTGCCCTTGGGTGCAATGAGTAAGCTGTGCATAGCATTATTTGTCTGCAGCGCGGTAATATTGATTCCATTAGATTTGCTGTGGTGGTGGTTTTTAGGTGTTTTGTAAAAAGTTTTTTTGCGAAAAGTTGTAGTTAGTATTGTGGGAATGAATGAGCTTTATGGAGATACATCAGCTAAAAACTTTCGTGACTGTTGCTCGTGAAGGTAGCATAACCCGTGCCGCAGAACGGCTGTACTTAAGCCAGCCTGCGGTGAGTGCACATATAAAAGCGATTGAGGAGACACTTGGGCTTACCTTATTTGAGCGCACTCCTAAAGGAATGAACCTCACAAACGATGGTATGCGATTACTCGTAAAAGCAGAAAAAACGTTAGCTGTACATCGGGAGTTTATTCAGGAAGCCTCGAGTATAAAGGGGCGTGTTTCCGGGAAGTTGCATATTGGTTCTGGTGGCAATGTGAGTGCTGAAATACTGGGCCAACTTTTAATGCGTCTTTCTGAGCATTATCCAGAGTTAGAGGTCGTCATTCACCAATATGGAACATCACGCGATATTCTAAATGGTATTCGTGATGCATACCTTGATGCTGGTTTTTATAGTGAAGTTGGTGAGTCCGATTCTATGCTGGCTACCCTTGAGGTTTCTCGCTTTGGAATATTTTTAGCAGCGCCTTCAGGGCTGGTGTCTACGGATCATCCGCTCGATTGGAATGAATTGGCTGCACTTCCATGGATATGCCCTACGTCAAGTACTTGTTGTGGAAGAGCAGCAGAGCGCTTATTTAAAGAGCACAAGATACAGCCTAAGCAGCGTATCAGCATTGATAGTGAAAGTGTCACGCGCACCTTAATTGCCGGTGGAGTTGGCGTTGGACTCTTACATGCAAGTGCAGCAAATGATGCGTTGTCTAATGGTGACGTTGAATTACTCTGTGAAGTACAAAGCACGGTTAGAGTACTTTTTGCCCACCTGGCTAATCGAGACCAAGATCCTTTACTCAGCGCAGTGTGCTCTCTGCTAAGTGATATGTCGGTTTTATAGATCTAGTAACTTTGTGATGCTAAAGAGAAGCCGCCCGCACATGACGAATCTTGCAACACTTAAGAGTGATCTCATCACATTTGAACTGACGTGTATCCTTGTTCGATCCCCTTCTTGAATAATGACATGGACTCTCTCCTTCCTTAATCTTATTACCGTTACTATGCGGAACATGCGATTGAAGTGGAATGGACTGTCGAAATCGTTTTGGTGCTGATCCAAGCTGAACATAATGTTGAAGCAGGTGCAGAAGTATCGTTTCGCCATTGCGGCTGTTTTGTTATTGCGATGCTTTATTTTACTCGGCAGATTCAGCCTACGATTCGCCATCACCATGGCTTTATGATGTTGCAAGGCATGTGTCTGTTTTCGATGATTTCGTTTGTTTTGGGGTAAACGCCCCCGCTTCTGATGTTTATTTTGCCGGCCTTTCAGGTTGTAGTGGTCTGGGTTTGGTTTTTTAATGTTCCACGTGAAACACTCTGCCTGAATCGGCACAAAAAAACCGGCTGATGCCGGTTTTTTTATACATTCGAAAAACTAGCTATTCAGTAGCGAGATGTCGGCAGTGCGTAAGAATAGTTCGCGAAGATTAGATAGAAGTGCAATACGATTATTTCTAATGTTATCTTCGTCAGCCATTACCATAACGCTATCAAAGAAAGCGTCAACATCGCCTTGCAGTGATGCCAGTTCTCCTAGAGCTGCAGTATAGTCGCCAGTATCAAAAAACGGTTGTACCCGTTTTCGTAATGACTCAACGCTGTTGTGAAGAGTGACCTCTTCAGTTTGCTCAAGAAGTGTTGCATCAACAGTAAGCGATGCGCCGGTGCTATTTTTAGAAAGTATATTTGATACCCGCTTATTGGCAGCAGCGAGTGAGGCTGCTTGCGGTAGTGCTTTAAAGCTGTTGACTGCATTAATGCGCTTATCAAAATCAAGTGGTTGCGTTGGGCGTACAGCGAGAACAGCAAGGTAGCTATCAATAGAGACGCCTTTGTCTTCGTACCAGGCACGCAATCGCTCAAGCATAAAGTCAGTAACCTGCTCTGCTGCAGTGTCGGCGGCTGGTAAGTTGGCATGTAACGAAACAGCTTTTGTCACCAAATCTTTAAGATCCAGGTTAAGCGAGTTTTCGATAATGATGCGCAAGGTGCCCAATGAAGCGCGACGCAGTGCGAACGGGTCTTTGGAGCCGGTTGGTGGCTGCTTGATGCCGAATAGGCCTGTTAGGGTATCAAGCCTATCGGCGAGAGCCACTGCGATACCTGCTTGGCTCTGAGGAAGAGCATCCCCCGCAAATTTCGGCAGATATTGCTCATTGATAGCTGATGCAACTTCTTCTGGTTCGCCATCATGTAGGGCGTAGTGATAACCCATTAGGCCTTGTAAATCGGTAAACTCAAATACCATGTCGCTGAGTAGGTCGCCTTTAGCAAGATACCCTGCTCGTTTAGCATGGCTGATATCGGTACCAAGTTGCTCAGCAATGTACCCTGCCAGTGCAGAGATGCGTGTGGCTTTATCATATACAGTGCCAAGCTGATTCTGGAAAACAACACTGGTGAGTTTTTCAACGCGTGACTCAAGTGTGGTCTTTTTGTCAGTTTCGAAAAAGAAAGCTGCATCGGCCAAACGTGGACGAATAACTTTTTCGTTACCTTCTATCACTTGCTGTGGATCTTTCGATTCGATGTTAGCGACTGTGATGAAATAAGGCATTAGCTTTCCGGCAGTATCTACTGCATGAAAGTACTTCTGATTCTCTTTCATCGATAGGATGAGTGCTTCAGCCGGAACATCTAAAAAGCGCTCTTCGAACCGCCCTGTTAAAGCCACAGGCCACTCGTTAAGCGCCGTTACTTCATCGAGCAGGTCAGGATCTATTTCGGTTACACCGCCAATTTTGCTACCTGCTGCAATTACTTGGGCTTCAATTTTGGCGCGTCGTTTAGCAAAATCAGTAATTACATAACCCGGTGATAATAGCTTCTCTTCGTATTCGGAAGCAGCCATTAGCTCAATGTCATGGTTGTAATGGAAACGATGGCCGCGGGTTTTTCGTCCTGATGTCAGGCCTAGAATAGTAGCAGGCACAACCTCATCACCAAATAACATCACGAGCCATTTCGAAGGTCTGACGAATTCAATACGACTGGCTCCCCAGCGCATGCGCTTTGGGATTGGGAGTGCGTTGAGTGAGTCTTGAACAAAGCCAGGTAATAATGAAACGGTGTCAGTTCCCTGCTCTGTTGTACGGTAAACAAAGTAGTCACCCTTGTCTGTTTCAAGTACTTCTAATGCAGAAGCCTCTATCCCGCATGAGCGTGCAAATCCATCGACCGCTTGTTGAGGCGCTTTGCAAGATGGCCCGCGCTTTTCAATAAAGCTGTCTGGCTGTTGGCTGCTTATATCGCAAATTTTTACCGCCAAACGGCGTGGCGCTGCATAGGTTGTAACATCCCCAATGCTGATATTTGCTTTAGAGAGTGCGTCAACAATGCCTTTAGTGAAAGCGTCAGAAAGACTTTTCAGGGCTTTTGGTGGCAGTTCTTCTGTTCCAAGCTCGACAAGGAAATCACGGGTAGTCATTATTTCTGCTCCTTGTTTTCAGCTGAATGGGCCGCGAGTACTTCGTTACGCAACGCTTCAGGCGCTAATGGAAAGCCTAGCTCTTTACGTGTATCAAAATAGCTTTGTGCCACACCGCGAGCGAGTGTGCGCACTCGCAGGATGTAGCGTTGGCGTTCTGTTACGGAAATGGCATGGCGGGCATCTAGCAGGTTGAATGTATGCGATGCTTTTAGAACCTGCTCATAAGCCGGTAATGGTAATGGCTTTTCTAATGCGAGAAGTTTTTCACACTCCCGCTCATAGTGATCAAAGTTTTCGAACAGCTTTGGAACGTCTGCATGTTCAAAGTTGTAGGTGGATTGTTCTACTTCGTTTTGGTGGAATACATCGCCGTATGTAACAATGCTGCCATCAGGACCTTTGGCCCACACTAGGTCATATACGCTATCTACGTTTTGCAGATACATTGCTATACGTTCTAGTCCGTATGTTATCTCACCGGTCACCGGGTAGCATTCTAGTCCGCCTGCTTGCTGGAAATAGGTGAACTGCGTTACTTCCATTCCGTTAAGCCAGACTTCCCATCCTAAACCCCATGCGCCAAGCGTTGGGGATTCCCAGTTGTCTTCAACAAAGCGTACATCGTGGACAAGAAGATCAACACCAAGGCGTTGAAGAGATTCAAGGTAGAGTTCCTGAATATTATCTGGTGATGGTTTAAGCGCTACCTGAAACTGATAATAATGCTGCAGCCTATTTGGATTTTCGCCGTAGCGTCCGTCTGTTGGGCGGCGACTAGGTTGCACATAGGCAGAGCGCCATGTCTCAGGACCAATGGCGCGTAGAAATGTCGCGGGGTGGAATGTACCAGCGCCCACTTCCATATCCAGAGGCTGAATAATGACACAGCCCTGCTCGGCCCAATAGGTTTGAAGTGCCAGGATCAAGCCCTGGAACGTACTTACATCCGGAGTCGCATTGTCCGTCACGGAAACCACCACTTATGAAATAGAGTGAAAAAATTAGCGCTAAATTATACACCATTGACTTTCTTTTGCCTTTTCAAAACTGAACTGATCTGTCAGCAAAGTACAAAAGATTCAATATTTTTGTGTACTATTTTTGCCAAGGTGGTTAAAGGTATAAAAATTATTTGATATTTCATTTGTGAAATTATTTTCATTTTAATTATATATAATGGCATTTTTATTTTGAGGGCATCTGATGAAGCAAATAAAAGCTGTTGTAGCGATTGCGGTTCTGGGAGTGATGTCCTTGTTGCCACTTAAATGGGCGCAATCTGTAGGGGCATTCATCGGTAAGCGTTTTGCAAAAAACCAGAAATCCAACCTCTTCAGAATTACTCAGAAAAATATCGAAATCTGTTTTCCTGAACTAAGCCCTGAACAGAAAGGGATGTTAGTTCGCAGTAGTTTGATTGAGACGGGTAAATCATTTTCCGAAATGGGAATGTCTTGGTTTTGGTCTCCTTCACGGTCTATAAAAACAATTAATAAAGTGAATAATGAGGCCCTCATTGAACAAGGGTTAAAGCGCGGTTCTGGTGTTATTTTAATAGCGCCTCACTTGGGCAACTGGGAAGTCCTAAATCTTTATCTGTCCAATCGCTATCCATTCACTGCTATGTATCGCCCTCCAAAGTTAAAATTAATGGACGATATGATAAAAAAAATGAGAGCCCGTTTGGGTACCCGGTTGGCTCCTGCGGATGCTTCTGGTGTAAGGGTTGTAATGAAAGCGCTTAAGCGCAGTGAGATGGTTGGGATTTTGCCGGATCAAGAGCCTGCCACAGGTGGTCAATTTGCTCCTTTCTTTGGGCATTCTGCCTATAGTATGAAGTTACTTCCGCAGTTGGTTAAGCAGACAGGTGCGACAGTCGTGTGTGGTTACGCAGAAAGGCTAAAGGGAGGTGAAGGGTTTAACCTTCATTTTCTAGAAGCTGATCCTTCCATCTATGATAAAGATTTAGCGGTAGCTATTGAGGGTATGAATCGCTCCGTAGAACGCTGTGTGCGTGCGCTGCCTGCACAGTATCAGTGGGAGTATAAGCGCTTTAATCATCAACCTGAGGGTGTAGAGCGCCCTTACAAAAAGCTCTAGCAGGTTAGCGCTTCCAGAATGCGGGAGTAAACAATACCAATAGTGTGAATACCTCTAGACGCCCCAGTAGCATAGCGAAGCAAAGAATCCATTTTGCCGTGTCATTAAGATTACCATAATGAGCGGCTACATCCCCAAGCCCGGGGCCCAGATTGTTTAATGACGCACCTACAGCCGACCAGGCCGTTACTTGATCTAGTCCTGTCCCCAGTAATGCAATAAGCATGATAATAAAGACAATCAAGTAAACCGAAAAGAAGCCCCAGACCGCTTCCAGCACCCTGTCTGAAATGGGTTTGTTTCCTAATTTTACAGGGATAACAGCGTTAGGGTGCACCAATCGCATAATCTCCCTGTATCCCTGTTTAAGGATGAGCAGCACGCGTATTACCTTCATGCCGCCGCCGGTAGACCCAGCACAGCCGCCAGCAAAAGCGGCAACGAACAGCATAAAAGGAAGCATTACCGGCCATTGTGCGAAGTCGGCCGTTGCAAACCCTGTTGTGGTGGCAATTGAAACGACCATGAATATGGATTTACGCATGGACTCAACAGGCGCGTATGTTTCTGTACCGATGAGCGCAAACATAGTAATCATTATAACGATTGCGAGTATGCTGATATAGAATTTAAATTCCGGATCCTGGAAGTAATGCAGAAGCGTTTTCTGTCTCCATGCAAAGAAATGCAGGCTGAAATTGATAGCAGATATGATCATAAAAAATGTGCAAATCGCTTCGATAGTTGTGCTGTCAAAGTATCCCATACTGGCATCATGTGTAGAAAAACCACCGATAGCGACAGTTGAAAAGCTATGGCCTATGGCGTCAAACGGTGTCATTCCTGCCATCCAATATCCTAAGGCGCAGGTAATGGTAAGAGATAAATAGATGTACCAGAGCGCTTTTGCTGTCTCGGTAATACGGGGTGTTAATTTGCTGTCTTTAACGGGGCCCGGTGTTTCAGCACGATAAAGCTGCATGCCACCGATGCCGAGCATAGGAAGTATAGCTACCGCTAAAACGATGATACCCATGCCTCCTAACCACTGTAGTTGTTGGCGGTAATAAAGTATGGATTTGGGAAGTGTGTCTATCCCGGTAATAACGGTCGCCCCTGTCGTCGTCAGGCCTGAGAGAGATTCAAAGACTGCATCTACAACCGTAAGGTGAGGGCTGGATGAGAGTATTAGGGGAACAGCTCCAAACATGCCGAGTACCACCCAGAACAAGACAGTGATTAAAAAGCCATCTCTTGTTCTTAGATCCTGCCTAACACGATAAACAGGTAACCAGATTAAAAAGCCAGTAATGAGTGTGATCGCAAATGCGCCTACAAAGGCGTAGTCGTGGCCGTCATCATAAAACATTGAAACTCCGATGGGAGGCAGCATAGTGATGCTAAATACCATGAGGAGTATGCCCAGAATCCTTAAAATAACGCGATAGTGCATAACCAGATCTCAGAATTAAAAGAATGCAAGGCCGACTTGAAATAGTCGTTCTACTTCGCCAATTCGCCGCTTGTCAACAAGAAACAAAATGACATGATCGCCGTTTTCGACGACAACATCATCGTGGGCAATGAGTACTTCTTCGTTACGTACGATAGCCCCGATGGTTGTTCCTGGGGGTAGATCTATATCTTCAATAGTGCGCCCTACTACTTTAGAGCTTCGCTTATCACCATGTGCAACGGCTTCCAATGCTTCGGCTGCCCCGCGTCTTAATGAATGCACTGCTGCTACATCACCACGCCTGACGTGTGTGAGTAAAGCGCCTATAGTCGTTTGTTGGGGGGAGATGGCGATATCAATTACACCGCCTTGTACAAGGTCAACATAGGCTGGGTTGTTGATAAGCGTCATCACCGTCCTTGCGCCGAGTCGTTTTGCCAGCATGGATGCCATTATGTTGGCTTCGTCATCATTAGTCAGAGCGCAAAATACATCCGTGTCTTCAATGTTTTCTTCGAGTAGAAGTTCTTTATCCGAGGCGCTTCCATTTAAAACGATCGTGTTGTTTAAGGTGCGGGCTAGTTGGTTGCAACGCTGTATGCTGCGCTCAATTATTTTGACGCGGAAGTCGGCTTCTATATTATTCGCCAGTCTTGCACCAATGTTTCCGCCGCCGGCAATGATGATGCGTTTATACGGTTTATCTAGTCGGCGTAACTCGCTCATTACTGCGCGAATATCTTTTTTGGCGGCGATAAAGAACACTTCGTCATCTGCTTCAATGACGGTGTTTCCTTGGGGAATGATGGGTTTGCCTTTACGAAATATCGCGGCAACACGTGTATCTACTGCGGGCATGTGCGTACGAAGGTATGCGATCTCCCTTCCCACCAAGGGGCCGCCATAATACGCCTTTACTGCAACGAGCTGGGCCTTTCCTTCGGCAAAGTCGAGTACCTGCAATGCGCCGGGTTGTTCGATCAACCGTTTGATGTGCTGGGTTACCAGCTGCTCCGGGCTGATAAGAACGTCTATTGGGAGCGCGTCCTTGTTAAACAGTAGTTTGTCTTGTTGGAGATAATCGTGTGCGCGCACACGGGCGATCTTGGTTGGAATATTAAATAGCGTTTGGCCAATTTGGCACGCGATCATATTGACTTCATCGCTGTTCGTTACCGCTATCAGCATATCTGCATCTTGAGCACCGGCTTGTGCCAGTGCGCTTGGATAGGAGGCGTTTCCTTCAACGGTGCGGATGTCTAGTCTGTCCTGTAGTTCGCGAAGCCTATTGATATCTGTATCAACAATAGTGATGTCATTTGCTTCGTTTGCCAGGTTTTCTGCCAGCGTGCCGCCAACTTGGCCAGCCCCAAGAATAACTATTTTCATCCGGTGATTCCGTTAAATTGAATCGGTAGCTTTTTTGAGCGTTGCGTAAAAGAAGCCATCATGCCCGTTCGGCTGCGGAAATAGTTGCCGCCCAAACGGTCGTTCAAGGCCCCACGCTGCGTGAATCGGCGTATGGATCGCATCAGGATTCTCTTTCATGAAGCGCTCAATGAGTCGTTCATTTTCCTGTGGGAAAATTGAGCAGGTTGCGTAGATTAGTGTCCCACCCCTTTTCAGCATATGCCATAAATTATTCAGTATTTTTAGTTGAAGGTTGGATAGTTGGTGGATCTCTTCAGCTTTGCGCAATATTTTTATATCAGGATTTCGGCGTATAACCCCTGTTGCGCTGCAGGGTGCGTCCACTAGTATTTTGTCATACTCCTTTTTGTCCCACCATTCCGCTAATGATGCGTCTGCAATAATGACTCTTGCATTGAGTCCGAGGCGTGTGATGTTTTCGTTTATTTTGTCGGCGCGCTTTGAGGAAATTTCCAGAGCATCAACCGTTATGTTTTGACAGGACTCAAGAAGATGGCACAACTTTCCACCCGGTGCTGCGCATGCATCCAGAATATGCTCCCCTTCTTGTGCTGCGATAAGGCTGCTGCTCAGTTGTGCAGCTTCATCTTGAACGCTCACATCACCATCGGCAAACCCGGGTAGCTGGTGAACATCTATCGCTGCATTTAGCGTAATGCCTTGAGCAGAGTGTTTGCAGGCTATTGCGCCAATGTCTGCACTATCTAATCGTGCAAGATATGTTTCACGTGAAACATTCCGCTGATTGACGCGTAAAGTCATCGGAGCCTGAATGTTGTTTTGAGCCAGTATTTCCTGCCAAAAAGTTGGCCAGTTGTGTTTGAGTTTCTCAATAAACCAGTTTGGATGATTAAACAGAAATGCTTGCTCATCGTATAAAGATTCAATGATCTGGTCTTTCTCTCGACTGAAGCGTCGAAGAATAGCATTGAGTAGGCCACTGGCTCTGCCAGCATCAAGTTGATGAGTAGCTTCTACAGTCTCGCTAATGGCTGCGTGCGGAGGTATACGCATCTCTAATAGTTGATAAAGCCCAACCAGAAGCAGCGCACGAATATGCGTGTCTGATTTACGAATGGGTCTTTCAAGAAGAGCGTCAGCAATCAACTGAAGCCTTGGGTAATGCCTGGTAGTGCCATAGCAAAGTTGGCGCAAAAGTCCTCTATCCCTGTCATCGCAACGTAGGAGTGATTCGCTTAGCGTCTGTTTTAACGACCCTTTGTCTTCCAATAGTGGCGCTATGGCTAAAGCGGCTAAGCCGCGTACATTAATCATATACTTGACTCGCTACCTAGGCTTACACCGACTGAAAAAATCTCTTTACGGGAATTAAGAATATCCCGGGCAAGAAGTGGCTTGCCACCGGGTAGCTGCAATTGTTGAACGGCCAATGCCGTGCTATTTCCGCATGCCACAATGATGCTGTCTTTGAGTGTTTCGATAATAGTGCCGGGTATGGCTTTGATTTTTTCAGCGCTAGCGTTAGAGATGTTTTCAGGTAAGGGTGCTGCTTTTAATATCCGAACATTGTTGGATTCAAGCGTTGTATAAGCAATGGGCCAAGGTGAAAGTCCACGTATCTGGCGGCTGATGTCTTGTGCGCTATCAGACCAGTTAATCAGACCTTCTTGCTTAGCGAGCTTATGCGCATAACAGGCGTCAGCATCATTTTGCTTTATAGGATGGAGTTTTTCCTGTTGCAGGATATCCAGTGTTTTAAGTAATGCAGCCGCCCCTGATTCAGCTAAACGATCATGTAAGGTGCCACTGGTATCATCAGGACGAATCTCACAACTGCTTTTATAAAGCATGTCGCCTGTATCAAGCCCTTCGTCCATCTGCATGATGGTAATCCCTGTTTCTACGTCGCCTGCGAGTAATGCTCGATGAATCGGTGCGGCACCACGCCAACGGGGTAGTAAGGATGCATGGACATTAATACACCCCTGCTTAGGAGTGTCTAATATTGCTTTGGGTAATAGTAAACCATAAGCGACAACGACCATTATGTCTGCATTAAGCGCGGCCAGCTCTGCTTGTTCTTCGCTCCCCTTCAGGCTTAGAGGTTGAAAAACAGGGAGGTTGTTGTTAACAGCCAGTTCTTTTACCGGGCTTGCTTTTAGTTTTCGGCCTCTCCCCGCAGGGCGATCAGGCTGAGTATAAACGGCAATAACCTGATGTTCACTGCTGATGAGTGCAGCTAAACTGCTTGCTGCAAAGTCAGGCGTGCCAGCGAAGATTATTCTTAATGGTGTTGTCATGTGATATCCATAAACAAAAACAGGCTTGCATCAAGCAAACCTGTTGGTAGTCAATACTGGAGTAAGTTTAGTTCACTTGTTCTAGTTTATGTATTTTCTCTAGCTTGGAACGTATACGATTGCGCTTCAAGGTGGATAGGTAATCTACGAACAGCTTGCCATTAAGGTGATCTATTTCATGCTGAATACAGACAGCAAGCAGGTCGTGTGCCTCCATTTCGAAAGGCTCGCCATTCCGGTTTAGTGCTTTAACCCGGATATGATTCGGGCGTTTGATCTCTTCATAAAAACCCGGAACGGATAAGCAGCCTTCCTGCATCTTTTCGAGTTCATCGGAAATGGCTTCGAATGAAGGGTTAATCAGTACTAATGGCTCATTATTTTCTTCTGACACATCAAGAGTAATTATTTGACGATGAATGTTCACCTGAGTAGCCGCCAAACCAATTCCTGGAGCGTCATACATGGTTTCAAACATATCATCGATGATGCTGCGCAGTTCATCGTCAACGTGCTCAACAGGTTCTGCAATGGTACGCAGGCGGGGATCAGGAAATTCAAGAACGGTTAACAGGGCCATAAAATCACATATTCTTCAGAAAGTTATAGAGAAGCGCCATATTCGGCACAAAACATCAATTAACCTATTATACTGATATAGCGCTACGATGCATTTGTCGTTTACCATTGTTTATCAGATGTGCAATGGAGTACTCCGGGCACTCAGCAAGGGAACTGAGATGAAAAAACTGTTGGGTATATGTTTGGCTTCATGGCTTGCACTGTCAACGCCAATACAAGTTCAAGCAAGAGCTGACCAGATACAGCTACAAGAAAATCATCCACAAGAATATGTGGTTGTTAAAGGCGATACGCTTTGGGATATCTCCGGACACTTTTTGAAAAAGCCATGGCGTTGGCCTGAACTGTGGGATGTTAATCCGCAGATCGATGATCCCCATTGGATCTATCCGGGAGATATTCTTTATCTTACCTGGGTAAATGGGCAACCAAAGCTGCGTTTAAAAGATGACAGAATGCAGCCTCGTGCTCGTGTTTCCAAGCTGGATGGCGCCATTCCTGCTATTCCTTTGAAAGACCTGTATGCTTTCCTTAGTGACAATGTTGTGTTGGATGATGAGTTGCTGAAACAGACACCTTATGTTTTGGGTGGCCGTAATGAGCGTATCATTGCCGGTGCAGGTGATAGAATTTATGCACGCGGTGAGATCGATCAGGGGCATGTCGAGCAGAATGTTTATCGTCCGGCTAAGGAATATATCGATCCTGAAACAAAGGAGTTGTTGGGATATGAGTTATTAAAAGTTGCAGAGGCGCGTATTACGGCACTGAACGGTGATATTACCAGCTTGGATCTCGTTAAGTCTCGCGAAGAGGTGAGAGTGCTGGATCGAGTCATTCCTTCTCCTGAAACACGCATTCAGTCGGTATTCTACCCAGCGGCGGCTCCTGTCGAGGTTGGTGGGGAAATATTATCGGTGTTGCGTGGTGTCACTAAGATCGGCCGATATGATGCTGTAGCCATTAATAAAGGCAGCCGTGAAGGCCTGAAGTCAGGGCACGTGTTTGTTGTTTATACGCGTGGAGAGGCCATTGTTGACCCGATAACTAAGGAAAAGATATCCCTCCCGGCAGAAGAAGCTGGTACCTTAATGATTTTCAAAACGTTTGAGAAAGTGAGTTATGGCTTGGTCATGACAGCAACCAATGTGCTGTCTATTGGCGATACCATTCGCTCACCGGACTCCGAATAAATCTTATTACATAAGAGAATGATATGCCTAGCGATCCAAGGGACTGGATCGCTATCAGTCAGCTACCCGGCATCGGGCCGGCAACATTAGGTAAACTTTTCCGAGGAAAATGGACACCTGAGCGACTGATAGCGGCTCAAAGCGAAACCTTTTTTACTTCCGATGCATCCCCTCTTCCCCGGCTTAACGGCCTGCAGATTTCGCAGTTAGACAGTTATGTGATGCAGCGCGGCGGTCTTTGGGAGTCAACCAGCCAGTTTTTAGAAAGGCTGCAAAGCATCGGCGTCGAATGTCTGCTGTCAGATAGCGATACTTATCCAGCTTTGCTGCGCGAAGCGCCTGATCACCCTGTTATGCTGTTTGTCCAAGGCAGTATGGATGCAGTTCACCTGCCGATGGTCTCCATTGTCGGTAGTCGCAATGCCAGTGCTGCAGGCTTGCGGCATGCTTATCAGTTTTCGCGTGCCCTTTCTTCAGCCGGTTTTGTGGTATCCAGCGGACTTGCTTTAGGGATTGATGGTGCTGCACATCAGGCGGCGGTTGACCTGCAGTTGCCAACTGTAGCCGTAATGGGAACGGGTAGTGATCGTATCTATCCGCTGCGCCATAAGAAACTGGCTGATAAAATTCTGGATAATGGCGGAGCACTGGTTACTGAGTTGCTTCCGGGTTGCGGGCCTTTAGCGGCGCACTTTCCGCGAAGGAACCGGATTATCAGTGGCTTATCTACGGGGGTGCTTGTTGTAGAGGCTGCACTAAAAAGTGGCTCGCTAATTACGGCTCGAATGGCTTTGAATCAAGGCCGAGAGGTGTTTGCATTACCCGGATCGATTGATCATCCGGGAAGTCGTGGCTGTCACGCTCTTATCCGCGAAGGAGCTGTTTTAGTCGAATCTATCGACCATATGCTGCAAGAATTATCGGTAATGCTGAATGTTTTGAGAGAAGTGTCACAGCAAACAGAGACAGATGATGCTCAGAATGGGTTATCGAAGAATCAAAATGACATTTTAAATGCTGTCGATTTTTCTTTAACATTTTTAGAGGAGATTCTGGCGAGGTTAGATCAATGCGAGGGCAGTGTACGAGCTGGCCTTCAGCCTAGTTTGGTAGAACTTGAACTTTTGGGGTGGGTAGAGTCTATCGGTGGTGGCTACCGGCGCATTCGTTGATGCCAGGTCAATGAACATAGGTAGAGTTGCAACTCGAAGACGAAACAGGTAGTTTTCCGGCTTTAATATGAAGAGTTTTCTGCATGAATCAGTGGCATTATTCACAAGCTGCCAGAGTATTAGATGCTGGAGGCGTGATAGCCTATCCGACCGAGGCTGTCTGGGGTTTGGGTTGCGACCCTTATAATGAAACAGCGGTTCAGCGATTATTAGCACTTAAGCGGCGCCCTGTAGAAAAGGGCGTTATTCTGGTCGCTGCAAACCTGTTACAGGTTGCACCTTTATTACGGGGGCTGACGCCTGAGCAGCTTGACCGATTACAGGCAAGTTGGCCAGGGCCGAATACATGGTTGCTGCCGGATCCGGATAATATTATTCCATCATGGATAAAGGGGCAGCACTCATCTGTCGCTGTGAGAGTGAGCGCCCATGCTGGCATTATTGCACTTTGTAAAGCGTTTGGACGACCGATTGTATCGACATCAGCCAATCCTGCAAGTGCATCTCCTGCTAGAACTCTGTTGAGAGTGAATACTTACTTCGGAAACAAGCTGGACTATTGCTTGCCAGGAAAGCTGGGCGAGTTGGCACAGCCGACAACAATACAGGATCTGCGTGATAGCCGCGTAGTTCGCTCATAATACTCGACCGACATTGGAGAATGACTGGCTATGTCCGCACCCGATATTAATGCAGTAAAAAGTTACTTATTAGATCTTCAGGATCGTATCTGCGCAGCGTTAGAAGCGGCAGATGGTAAACAAAAATTTATCGAAGATAGTTGGGATAGGCCGCAGGGCGGCGGCGGTCGTACCCGGGTTATTGTTGATGGCGGTATTTTTGAAAAAGGCGGCGTTAATTTTTCGCATGTATTTGGGGATGCCCTTCCCGCTTCTGCTACAGCCCACCGCCCGGAGCTGGCAGGCCGTAGTTTTGAAGCGATGGGTGTGTCACTCGTCATGCATCCGCGCAATCCTTATGTACCCACGTCTCATGCTAACGTGCGTTTTTTTATTGCTGAAAAAGAGGGAGAAGACCCGGTGTGGTGGTTCGGGGGTGGTTTTGACCTGACACCATACTATGGCAATGATCACGACTGTCGCCACTGGCACATGAAAGCCAAGGCGGCTTGCGATCCATTTGGTGATGATATTTATACTCGTTATAAGACGTGGTGCGATGATTATTTCTATCTTAAACATCGTGATGAACCGCGTGGTGTGGGTGGCTTATTCTTTGATGATCTTAATGAGCTGGGGTTCGAAAAAAGCTTTGCTTTAATGCAATCGATAGGGAATGCCTACCTTCCTGCTTATGTACCGATCGTTCAGCGTCGAGACGGAACGCCTTATGGCGAAAGAGAACGAGATTTTCAGCTGCATCGACGTGGCCGTTATGTTGAATTTAACTTGGTTTATGACCGCGGCACCCTATTTGGTTTGCAGTCCGGAGGCCGTACAGAGTCGATCTTAATGTCATTACCACCCGAAGTACGTTGGGGGTATGACTGGAAGCCGGAAGCTGGTAGTGCTGAGGCTGAGCTGTATGAGCGCTACCTGCAGCCGCAGAATTGGCTCGAGGTGTAACAAATGGATCGCTACGCTGTTTTTGGTAATCCAATATCGCATTCAAAATCACCTGCGATTCATACCCGGTTTGCGCAACAAACCTCACAGTTATTGACGTATGAGGCAATTTGCGTCCCTGTGGATAAGTTTGAGGCAAGCGTAACCGCTTTTCTTGCTGATGGTGGTAAGGGACTAAATATAACCGTGCCCTTCAAAGAAGACGCATGGAGGTTGGCTGATACCTGTTCCGAGCGTGCGCAATTAGCCGGTGCCGTGAATACTCTTTATGTGAATGATGAGGGGCAGCTGTGCGGCGATAATACCGACGGCGTGGGCATGGTGCGTGATATTCAAAGTAACCATGGCTATCAGATAGGCGGAAAGCGCGTCTTGATTCTTGGTGCTGGTGGTGCGGTGCGTGGCGTTATCAGGCCGGTAATGGAGCAAAATCCGCAAGAGGTTGTTATCGCTAATCGCACGCTTTCAAAAGCAGAAACACTGGCCGATCTTTTTGCGCCTTATGGTGATGTTAGTGCGTCATCATTTGAGACGCTTGAAGGGCCTTTTGATCTGATTATTAATGGGACTGCTGCCAGTCTGCAGGGCGAAATGCCTAACCTGCCAGATGGCATGCTTCATAGCCAATCCTGGTGCTACGACATGATGTACGCTGCTAGTCAAACCCCCTTTAATCGCTGGGCTGAGCAGCAGGGTGCCGCTCAGCAGATGGACGGGTTAGGCATGTTAGTTGAGCAGGCAGCCGAGTCTTTCTATATCTGGAGAGGTGTTCGACCGGACACTTCCGGGTTGATAAATCAGTTACGGGTTCAAATATTAAATCATTGATTTAGAAGCGTTAACGCTCGCTTATTTTCCAGCGTTTTCTTGCATACTGGCCGATCAGGGTTTATAAGGTTTATAAACTCTCCGGCTCAGGATGTACTGATGGAAAAGCTGAAATCCCTCCCCACCGAAGCCCTCTATAAAGTGTGTGATACTGACACTCTGCCCTTTAGAACCACTGAGACTTTGGAAAATTTTAATGGTTTCTTTGGCCAGGAACGCGCCATTGAAGCGATGGGGTTCGGTGTTGGCATGCGACGCCCTGGTTATAATTTATTTGTGATGGGGAATCCACATACCGGTCGTTTCTCCTTTGCTATGGAGAACCTTAAAGGGATTGCAAAAAAGGAAAAAAAACCGAGTGACTGGTGTTACCTGAATAATTTATTGGATGACCGGTACCCCCTCTCGGTGGAGTTACAGGCAGGTAAAGCAACCCAGTTACGCCGTGATAACAAACGCATGATGGAAACCATCATGACAGAGTTACCCGCTGTTTTTGAAAACCCCACATACCAACGCAAAAAAAGTAAAATTGAGCGTGACTTTAACCGCCATTACGATCAGGCCATCGAAAAAGTAGAAAAGCGTGCGCGTGAGCACAGTGTTGCTGTCTATCAAGATACAGGTACTGTAGGTTTTACGCCTGTTGCCGATGGGCAGGCGATGGATGAAGCGATGTTTTCTCAGTTGCCGGAAGAGACGCGAGAGACGTTTTCTAAAAATATATCTGAGCTTGAAGACTACCTAACGGAGAGCCTGACAGGGCTTCCTCAGTGGCGGCGTGAAGCGGCTGAAAGAATGAAGGTGCTGGACCGCGATACAGCACGGCAAACAGTTTCGCCGTTGATTCAGGCAGTTAAAGAAAAATATAGCAATATCAATGGACTGCCAGATTACTTTAATCAGCTTGAATCCCATATTGTGAAAAATTGTGCGGAACTTATTAGTGATGAAAAGCTGATAGAGGCACGAACGGAAAATGGTCGCCGCACTTTGCTGGATGAGCAGTTTGGTGTCAATTTGCTGGTGGACAACGGTAAAACGAAAGGGTCTCCTGTTATTTTTGAAGCGCATCCCAGTTATGAAAACCTGTTTGGTCGGGTTGAATACAATAATGACATGGGAGCAATGGTGACCAATTTTCAGATGATCCGCCCGGGCGCATTACACAATGCTAATGGCGGTTATCTGGTGATGGAGGCTGAAAAGCTACTGGAACAACCCTTTGTTTATGGGGCGCTAAAGCGTGCGCTAAAAGCACATGAAATTCGTATTGAGAATCCGATGAGTGAATTCTCGGGAATCAGCACTATTACCTTAAGCCCTGCCCCGGTTCGGCTGCATCTGAAAGTGGTTTTGATTGGTGGCCGCGACACCTATTATTTGCTGCAGGAGATGGATCAGGATTTTGAAAAGATGTTTCGTGTGGTGGTGGACTTTGATGAAGATGTTGAACGTGCTCCGGCCACTATCAGAAACTACGCCCGTTTGATGAAGACACTGGCAGGTGAAGAAAATCTCGCTCCCTTGACTCGCGATGCGGTGGCTCGCTTAGTTGAACAAAGTTCTCGCTTATCGGGTGACCAGGATCTCTTATCCGCGCATATAGGAGAGCTGGTTGATCTGCTGTGTGAAGCGGACTTCAAGCGTAAAGCCGCCGGAGAAGAGCTTATCAATGCTAAGCATGTAGAGATGGCACTGGATGCTAAAGAGAAGCGTACGGGGCGTCTCGCACAGAAAATTCTTGAGAGTATTCTCAACGAAACCGTATTAATTGACAGTGATGGTGAAGCGGTTGGTAAAAGTAATGGTCTGACGGTATTGCAGGTTGGAGATGTTTCTTTTGGTACTCCTGCCAGAATTACCGCAACGGTACATCCCGGGAATCGGGGTATTGTTGATATAGAGCGTGAAGTACAGCTTGGCCAGTCGATACACTCAAAAGGGGTTTTAATTCTTTCCGGCTATTTAGGACACCAGTATGCGCAGGATTTTCCGTTAACCTTATCAGCCAGTATCGCGCTTGAGCAATCCTATGGTTATATTGATGGAGATAGTGCTTCATTGGCGGAGATATGTACCTTGATATCTGCGCTGACACATATCCCTATTTTTCAGCAATACGCGCTTACCGGTTCGATCAATCAGTATGGCGAAGTGCAGGCGATTGGCGGTGTGAACGAAAAGATTGAAGGCTTTTTTAAACTATGCGAAACCCGCGGTTTAACGGGTAAGCAAGGAGTGATTATCCCTCGCGCAAATGTGCGTAATCTGATGTTGAAAAAGACGGTTGTACAGGCGGTGGAGCGTGGTGAGTTCCATATTTATGCGGTTGCTACCGTCGATGAATGTTTGCAAATTCTTATGGGACGTTCTGCAGGTCTGCGTAAAGAGGATGGAAGTTTCACGCAGCGAAGTATTAACCATCAGGTGGTTAAGCGCCTGAAAGAGTTACATAAAGCGACGACTTCCAACAAGTAACTGAACGAAAATCAGCCGGGGAGCGCCCGGCTGGTTTATGAGCAGGCTAACGGTAATAAAGCTATTTTAACGAGCGTAAAAAGCTGATCAGGTAATCTTGCTGAGCTTGGTCAGTAATCGATACGTGGCGCATTCTAGTGCCCGGTACCAGCGCTTCATTATCTGCTACCCATTTACGCAGATTATCTTCTGTCCAGGTGAGTCCAGAATTTTTCATTGCTTCTGAATAGGAAAAGCGGGGCATTGAGGCTGCCTGGCGCCCTACTACTCCAATCAAACTCGGCCCGAACGTATTTTTACTGGTTTCAAGTGAATGGCATGCGGTGCAGTTATGGTTAAAAATCTGTCGCCCCGCTTCTGTCATTCCTCCATCTTCTGCCTGAGCCGATAGTGGCGATGCCAATGCGCTGCATACGACTAAAGCCGATAGAAGTCTTGCTTTCATAAGGAGTCCCCCTCTCAATAACACGGTAATGACAGTATATTGAGTAAGGCTTTTGTTCGGCTCTAGTACAAAAGAAGTGGTTTTATAGCCCCAAAGTACTTTTATGTATCATGGATCTGTAAATTCAGAAAATAGTGGTCAGTGATCAGCAAAATTCAATTCATTAGATACCTTTAAAAGTGCCTCGTAGCAACGGCGATCGATTTGAGTATCTAGATGCTCTGCCATCATCTCCAATGCTTTCGGAACGGGTATAGGTCCTCGGTAGGGGCGGTCTGCAGTAATTGCATCAAATATATCTGCCGTTGTAATAATACGGGTATCCAGTGTTATTTGGTCGCCTTGCAAGCCTAGAGGGTATCCTTTTCCATCCATACGCTCGTGGTGTGCTTGTGCTACGTTTGCAAGCTCTGTAAATGCGCTAATCCGTGAAAGAATCTCACCGGTAAATTTTGAATGTAATTTAATAATTATAAATTCTTCATCAGTCAACTTTCCGGGCTTATCAAGAATGCTATTACTGACGCCTAATTTACCTATATCATGTAATAAAGCGGCGCGCTTCAACCATCGTCGTCTCTGTTCAGAATAGCCAAGCTCTTTCGCTAACAAATCGGTAATTAAGGCAACACGATTACTGTGACCAGCAGTGTAAGGGCTCTTGGAATCGACTACTTGCCCAAAAGCGATCGCTATCTCGTCAATGTAATCTTCATCCAGTGTTACTTGAAACTGCGCCGGTTCTAATTGTATGATCTGCTCAGTTAGGTTTGTGCTTGCCAGGGTGTCCCAAAACGTATCATCAGCAACAGTAAGAAAACAATCGACAAGGGATGGATCAAACCAGCTACCGCGACGCTTTTTTATTTCGGCCAGGCAAGCATGTTTGTCTGTTCCTGTGAAAAAAACATCAATAACTTGCGATAACAGAGCGATTCTGGAATACAGTGAAATTGCATCACCTTTTATCCCGTAAGGCTTGCCTCCTCCGTTCCAATGTTCATCAAGTCCTCTGATTCCCTCTGCTACCGATTCATTAAAGCGAAGCTGTCTAGCAATATCGGCACCTCTCTCGCAGCGAGTTTGCATTAATTCTTTGCTCCATTGAGTACCGTTACGCATAACTGATAACGTCTGTTTGAAGCGCTCAGCTAAGCCTTGTTGCACTCCCGTATGTTGCAGTACAAAATTAAGCACTTGAGTGAGGCTACCGTCGACTGATTTGAAATCATGTTTAAAATTCAGGTCGTCAGTGGCATAGAGCTGACATATGCGGGCAGCATTACTGCTGCACCCTAGGTCTTTCAACAAAATTGTATAGTAAAGCTCCCATAATGCATGAGCAGGCAGATCATAGGCCTGGGCTAGTCGCATGCCTATCCAACAAGAGCGGATGCAATGCCCTGGCGGCTGCCCTTCTGTCATATCCAGTGCATGGCTGAGAGCGCTTATTAGTTCTGACATTTTCATTGATTGACCAGACATGAGCAGCCTCATTTATAGGGATATGGAGTACGAGATAGATTGAGTATAGAAGAAAGTCAAAGAGCTGCCTGAATAGCGCTATGGAGTTTCAAAATTGCGCCATTGTGTGGAAATTTTGCGGAAATCTACGAAAGAGTCGACTAAAGTTGGATGTGTGCCATTTCAGGGCATATCATACTGAAAACAGCTATATTTGATAATACGAGTCATGATTTTTCATCGATGTCACTTTAATCGATGCCATTTATCCCGATAAGCGAATAGCGGAGCTCACACTCAATGGACAGCGAGATAGCTAATAAAAAAAATAACAAAACCTTGATCAAGTTAAAGGAACTACTCCACAAAAGGCTCGGAGGCGCGGAGTCTCCTGCAATTGGACAGTTTGCTGATCAGTTCTTTACGTATGCCCCTGAAGACGAGATTGCGAAACGTCCGACTGAAGCTATTTATGGTGCGACATTATCCTCTTGGTCTTTCCTTAAAAATTTCAATGCTACATGCTCAAAGGTGCAGGTATTCAACCCTGATCTTGAGCAGCATGGCTGGCATAGTAATCATACTGTCGTTCAAATACTGACAAAGGACACCCCTTTTATCGTCGACTCGGTTCGAATGGAGCTGAACCGTCAGGGAATTGGTATTCATGTTATTCAGAATATCGTGCTTTGGGTTCATCGTGACGGTGAAGACTTTAAAGAGTTGGCAGAGACCGGCGAAGGCACCTCAGAGTCCTATATTTATCTGGAAGTTGACCGCCATACTGAGCCTGAATTACTCAAGAGTTTGCAATCAGAATTGATGACAGCACTGGCGGCTGTGTCTGTTTCAGTTAAAGATTTCCTTCCGATGAAGGCGCGTGCTGCTGAATGTGTAGCAGGTTTGGCTGTTGCTGGTTACGAGCAGGAAAAAGAGTTTACCGAATGGTTAATGGATGACCACTTTACCTTTTTAGCCAGCGATGAGATTGCATTTCACGCTGACGGTATGAAGGTTGAAAAAAATTCGGCTATGGGTGTTTTGAATTTACCGGGCCTTATCCACCTGGATAGCACGGAAGCATCTGGCCTTCCATTGCGTCTTTTCCGTCACGGCGAACGCTCGCGGGTGCATCGCCCGGCATATCTGGATTTGGTGATTATCAATCGTTTCAATGAGAAGAACGAGTGTATAGGCGCGACCCGCTTTCTTGGCTTGTATACCTCTCCTGTTTATCGTGAAAGACCCAAGCGTATACCGATGATTCGCCAAAAAGTTGAGCGGGTTTTGGCTAGATCAGGGTTTAACCCTCATGGACACAGTGGCAAGTCGCTGGAGCAGGTATTGATTGACCTGCCACGTGATGAACTGTTTTTGGCGTCAGAAGATGAACTGTATAACATCGCGCTGAAAATATTTTATCTGCAGGAGCGACGCCGTGCTTGTTTATTGGTGCGTGCAGACCAGAGCGGAAAATTTTTCTCATGCTTGTATTACGCGCCGCGCGATCTGTTTAGTACGGCGCTGCGTTTGAACGTGCAAAATCTGTTGGAGAAGGTGTTTAATGCACAGGATATAGAATTTACAAACTCGTTTAGTGAATCTGTGCTGGCGCGTACCCATTTTGTGTTGCGCGTTAAACCAGGCCAGTCGGCTCCGGATCTGGAGCAATTAGAAGCTGATGTGCAGGAGCTATCGCGCTCCTGGAATGATGACCTGCAGAACGCTTTGATTGAGGCGTGTGGTGAGGAGCTTGGAACAACACGCGGCAATATGTATCGAGAATCATTTCCGGCGGCTTATCGGGATCACTTTACGACATTGCATGCGGTTCATGATATCGAAAAAATGGAAGCGCTTTCCGGGCAGCCGCTTAGTATGAGTTTCTACCGACTGCTGGAGCAGTCGCGCTCGGTATTACGTTTTAAATTGTTTACTGCTGAAGAGCCTCTGGTGCTCTCTGATGTTATTCCGGTATTGGAAAACCTGGGGTTACGAGTTGTCGGGGAGCATCCCTATATTGTGACATGTGTAAACGGCAAAACGTACTGGATACATGACTTCTCTTTGTCGCATCGTGGTGGTTCAGAGCCGATTGAACTGGATGAAGTGAAAGATATTTTTCAGCAGGCATTTGCTTCGATCTGGCAAGGTTTAGCTGACAATGACGAGTTTAACCGTTTGGTACTGAGTGCAGGTCTCAACTGGCGTGAAGTCGCTATGTTGCGCGCTTATGCACGCTATAACCAGCAGATCCGGTTTGGTTTCAGTCAGGCTTACATTGCTGAAACGATGACGCGACATACACAGGTAACACGCTTGCTGGTGGCATTGTTCCGTGCTCGCTTTGAGCCCTCCCGTCAGGGGCGCGGTAAAGTACAGGCCGTGGTCGGGCGCATAGAAAACAGTATTCTGGATGCGTTGGATAAGGTTGATAACCTGAACGATGACAAAATCCTGAGGCGCTTTCTGGAGTTGGTAAAAGCAACGTTACGAACCAACTTTTTCCAGTTAAACGAAAAAGGTGAGCCGAAAGAGTACCAGTCATTTAAGCTCAATCCGCATCTGATTGCGGCTATTCCTAAACCACGTCCGATGTTCGAGATGTTTGTCTATTCGCCGCGTGTGGAAGGTGTTCATCTGCGCGGTGGTAAAGTTGCCCGTGGTGGCTTGCGCTGGTCAGACCGTCTGGAAGATTACCGCACGGAAGTGCTCGGTTTGGTTAAAGCACAGCAGGTCAAAAATGCCGTCATCGTGCCGGTAGGAGCAAAAGGTGGATTTGTTGCCAAGTGTCTACCGCAAGGAGGGACGCGTGATGAGATTCTGGCGGAAGGTATTGCCAGTTATAAAATCTTTATCCGCGGTTTACTGGATGTTGCGGATAATTTAAAAAGTGGTGAGGTGATCCCGCCAGAAAATGTTGTTCGACATGATGGTGATGACCCTTATCTGGTGGTTGCGGCCGATAAAGGTACGGCTACCTTCTCTGATATAGCCAATGAGATTGCCGAGTCCTATGGTTTCTGGATGGGTGATGCTTTCGCTTCCGGCGGCAGCCAAGGGTATGACCATAAAGGGATGGGGATTACGGCCAAAGGTGCGTGGGAGTCCGTTAAGCTGCACTTTCGTGAAAAAGGCATCAATACTCAGACTGACCCCTTCACTGTTATTGGCATTGGAGATATGGCGGGTGATGTCTTTGGTAACGGTATGTTGCTATCCGATAAGATTCAGCTGGTGGCTGCGTTTAACCACATGCATATCTTCATCGATCCGACACCGGATGAAGCCAGCACTTTTGTTGAACGTCAACGCATGTTTGCTCTGCCGCGATCAGGTTGGGAAGACTATGACACTTCCTTGATTTCTAAAGGGGGTGGGATCTTCCTGCGCTCTGCAAAATCGATCACTCTGACACCAGAGATGAAACAGCGATTCGATATTAACGAAGACAAGCTATCTCCGAACGACCTGATTTCTGCTCTATTGAAAGCGCCGGTTGATCTGCTGTGGAATGGTGGTATCGGTACTTATGTGAAATCAAGCCAGGAAAACCATGCAGATGTGGGCGATAAGGCCAATGATGCACTGCGTGTAAATGGTAACGAGCTACGCTGTCAGGTGTTAGGTGAAGGTGGAAACCTGGGTTTCACACAGCGAGGGCGTATAGAGTTCTGTTTGCATGGCGGCTCTTGTAATACCGACTTTATCGATAATGCCGGTGGTGTGGACTGTTCCGACCATGAGGTGAATATTAAAATTCTTCTCAATAAGTGCATTGTCGATGGCGACTTAACGGTGAAGCAGCGTAATGATTTGTTGCGTGAGATGACCGATGCAGTGGCTGTACAGGTTCTGAAGAGTAATGACCGTCAGGCAAGAGCGCTCAGCTTAGCGCTTGAGCATGCTGGTAAGTCGCAGGATGAATATGCCCGCTTGATGGATCGTCTTGAGAGCGAAGGCCGCCTGGATCGTGCGCTTGAGTTCCTGCCTGACACAGAAGCTCTGTTGCAGCGTCAACAGAACCACCAGAGCCTGACACGCCCTGAGTTGTCCGTCTTGATCTCTTACACTAAGGCAGAGCTTAAAGAGCGGCTGACACAGACCTGGATAACTGACGATCCCTACGTTAAAAATGAGATCAAAGAGGCCTTCCCTGAGCAACTGGTCAAGCGTTTCCCGGAAGCTGTGCAGGACCATCAGCTGAAAAAGGAAATTATCGCAACGCAGGTTGCCAATGCCATGGTTAACCATATGGGGATCACCTTTACCAATCGCATGATGGAAACGGCCGGGCAATCTGCTGATCAGGTAGCGGTCGCTTATCTGGTGGCGCGTGATGTCTTCCAGCTACGCGAGATCTGGGGGCAGATTGAAGCGTTAGATAATATCGTTTCAACACAGCTACAGCAGCGCATGATGGTTGATCTGCTGCGTCTGATGCGGCGTGCCAGCTATTGGTTGTTGCGCAATGTGTGTAACCGCGGCTGCTTTAAAGTGCAGGAGGTTATTGATCGCTTTAAACCGGCGGTGGCAGAGATCAGCGCATCTTTCACGGATCTGTTATCCGGTGATCTGAAAACGCACTGGTTAGGTCAAAGACAGAGCTTGATCGATGCAGGTATCCCTGAGGATCTGGCGGCGCGGATCACCTGTGCAGAGCGTCTCTATGCGGCCTTAGCGATCAGCGAAGTATCCGCTGAGGTTAACCAGCCTATCCTGAATACAGCAGAGGTTGATTTCTGGTTAGGCGAGCGCCTGCAGCTGGATTGGGTCAGTGAACGCATTCGCCAGATAGATCCGCAGAACCACTGGCAGCTGCTGGCGCGTGAAGGCTTCAACGAAGACCTGAACACCCAGCAAAGCCGCCTGACTCGTTCTGTGCTGAGCAGTAACAGTGAACTCGAAGGGCAAGCGTTGGCGCAAAACTGGTTAGAGAAGAATGCGCATGGCTTGAAGCGCTGGGAGCGAGTGTTGGAGGAGCTGCGTTCGACAGCAGATGCCGATAGTGCAACATTCACGGTGGTTATTCGTGAGTTGACGGAGTTGTCCAAAAAGTTCTGACATGCCGCTTTAGTAAATGACTGATCCTGAAAGGATCTCCAGGGGCTCATGGCAACATGTGCCCCTTTTTTATGGCTGAAATGTGCTAATGTTTAAGGAGGTTAATGCGACAAAGATTTGAAAAAGAGATAAAAGCGCACGAATAGAATAGGTCAGCCGATGGTTAGCGAAATCACTCAAAAATTGTATTCAGATATACCCAATGAAACTATTTACCACTACACCTCATTTTCCGGGTTGCTAGGTATCGTCGCAAGTGGCTCTTTGTGGGCCAGTGATATTCGTTATATGAACGACTCAGCCGAGCTGAATCATATGGTGACGCTTATTCGGGAAGAGGTGGCTGAGCGTATCGAGTTAGGCCATCCTAATCCTAAGCTACTTAATCAGTTTCTTGACTGGATAGCAGGCAGGGTTACCAACGGACATATGTTGTTTGCCGGTTCGTTCCGGGCAAATGGTAATCTGCTCAGTCAGTGGCGTGGCTACAGTGAGCTGGGTAAAGGGGTCAGTATAGGCTTTGATCCTCAACAAATTATCCGTTGCGCGCGCCAACAATCTTTTATGGTAGGAAAGTGCATTTACGATCGTCGCAGACAGCGCCAGCTTATTCATCAGATAGTCGACTTCGTAGAAGATCTGGCTGCACAGTCTTGCGGAATGCACGGTTGCCGGGATGATGTTGTGTTTGCTGAAGTATTTGAGCAGGTCGAAAGTGATCTGCTACGTATTGCCGCGATTCTTAAGCACCCCTCTTTTCGGGAGGAAGAGGAGTGGCGGATTGTGTCACCGGTTGTTACGGATTTTAAAGACCCTTCCGTCCACTATCGCGAAGGCACCTCTATGTTGGTGCCCTTCTTTGAGTTCTCGTTGGTCGCACCTAAAGCCACCAAGCCGCAGATTCAGCATATTTTTTTAGGGCCTACGCCCAATATCAGTTTGTCGATGAATTCATTGTCCATGTATCTGGCGAAGGAAGGTGTAGCGCCGCGGAGAGGAATTGACTATTGTCAGATCCCTTACCGACAACGTTGACGCTTTTTATGACAGACAAGGCTAAGGCTTTTTATGGCAAATAACGCTGAGGCTTTTTATGGCAGATAACGCTGAGGCTTTTTATGGAAAATAACGCTGAGGCTCTCATATGATCGACAATATTAATCGCCGTATTTTAAAAGCGCTGCAAAAAAATGCCCGTATCTCGTATGCGGAACTGGGCAAGCAAGTGCACCTTTCGGCGCCCGCTGTTGCGGAGCGAATCCGGAAACTGGAGCAAGAAGGGGTTATCAGCGGTTATTCCGTATCAGTGGATATGGATAAGTTAGGTTTGCCAGTGGTGGCGATTGTGCAATGTAAGGTGTTTCGCGCGATGGAGCGCCAGTTTAAAGAGCTGCTCCTGACGATCCCGGATATTATCGAGTGCTACAACACCACTGGTGAGCAGGCATTTGTCATCAAAATGGCCACCGGATCAATGGCCAGATTGGATGAGATATTGGAGTTGTTCGGGGATATGAGTGACACCAATACCATGATGATTCTCTCAACCCCGGTGCATCGCGCCCTGCCCGATACTTTTTTTGACTAAGCTCTTTATCTGAACGCGCTCTTTTATCTTGGCTAAACTACACCTTGTTCTACGGTTAATTTACGTTTTCGCTCGGGCCATTGGCTAATCAGCATCCCCAGAAGCATCAACCCACACCCGGTAAGCTGGTTGCTGGTGAGTTGTTCGTTCAGCAGTAACCAACCTCCAATCACGGCAAAAACGGCTTCTGTGGATAAAATAAGCGCCGTCACGCTCGGTTCTACCTGGCGTTGGGCAATAATCTGTAGTGTGAAAGCGATACCGCTGGAGGCAACTCCCGCGTAAAGCAAAGGCAATAGTGCTAATTCAAATTGTGCCAGTGTGGGTTCTTCCAGAATTAGCATCAGAGCGGTGGCTAAGATCGTGGCCACCAGAAACTGGACAATCGATAGGCTAATCGCATCAACCTTGCGGCATAACCAGCCGAGAATAAGTACATGGGCTGTCCAGAATAGTGCGCCGAGGAGTACCTGTGCATCACCTGTGTTGATGCTGAAATTATCTGAAACGGATAATGCATATAGCCCTGCTACTGCCAGTACAACGCCTATCCAGGTTTTCATATGCGTGGCATGACCTAACGCTATACCGGCGATAGGCACCATGACGATGTACATTCCGGTGATGAAGCCTGCATTGCCTGCCGTGGTGTGTTGTAAGCCCATTTGTTGAAAGCTGAAACCACCGAACATCACACTGCCTGCCACCAAGCCGCCAACGAACAGATCTTTATTCAGGGGTAACTTATGCTTGCCTAAAATAAACCAAAGAGGAACAAGCGACAGAGCGCCTAATAAAAAGCGGGCAGCATTAAAGCTGTGAGGGCCAAGATGAGCCATCCCCGTACTTTGAGCAACAAAAGCGAAGCCCCAGATAGCGGCAACCAGAATCAGTAGTATATGAGAGGGTTTTAGTGCGTTCATTACCAACAAGTATCCAATAGGTGATCAAGAATGACGCTATTGTAATCTTGAGGGGTTCTGTTGAGACAGTGTTTAGCTAACGAAAACAAAGCAGTGATGCCTTATTAAGAAGGTTTTCTCGGGTATTTGCTTTGCTTTCGAAAGTATTGTCCATTTGTGTGGTTCCAATGGCCTTTTATCGCCCCCACCCATCTAATAGATCGAGATAATTTGCGCGCTCATACAGGCTTGGATCCCGGCTATGGATGCGAGACATACTGCCTTTAAGTTGCAGCAGTGATTCATATTCATTGGCACTTAACCACTGCTCAATACCTTGGTTGAGTTCATTGATAACGCCAAGGCCGCTTTGTAGCAGTACGCTGCAGAGTTGAGTGATATCTGCACCAGCCAGCGATGCCTTGAGAACGTCTTCAGTGCCATGTACTCCGCCTGTAACCGCAATATCGATAGCAACCTGATGCTTTAAAATAGCAGTCCAGCGCAAGCGTTCGAGTAGCTCTGATGAGGATGAAAGCTGAATATGATTAGCAACATCGAGCGTTTCCAGATTGATATCCGGTTGGTAAAAACGATTAAAGATAACAACCGCATCCGCGCCTGCGATTTTTAGTTTTTCCACGAAATGTACAGGGCTACTGAATTGCGAGGAGATCTTGATGGCTAAAGGAATATCAACGGCTGCTCTGACACGGCGAACAATCTCTGTATAGCGCTGTTCGACCTGCTCAGCACTTTCGCGCAAATTGGCTGCGACATAATAAATATTCAGTTCTAAGGCATCGGCACCCGCCTGCTGAATATTTGTGGCATGCTCCTCCCAGCCCTCCAGAGAAATACCGTTAAGGCTGGCGATGATGGGTATTGAAAGCTCCTGCTTTAAGCTTTGCAGGGTTTCCAGATAATGGTCTTCTGTGGTTTTTAGTTTTTTCATAATAGGGGGTGGCAGGTAGCCATCAGCTTCAGAGTGGCCGATATCCTGCTCATGAAGTATCTGATGGATCAGATCATTATCCTGCTGACAGTGCTCTTCAAACAAGCTGCGCATCACAATGGCTGCGATGCCGGCCTCCTCAAGCTCCATTGCGCTTTTGAGGTTGGCTGTGAGGGGGGAGGCGGATGCCACCAGAGGGCTTTTTAGCGTTAGTCCCAGATAATTGCTAGTGAGCGTATTCATGCTGATCTCTCCTCTGAGCAGCCTTTTTGAGGACGGCTCATAACGTCTGGTTTCGATTCAGGAGTGGGTTCCGGAATGACCGCTGCCTGCCAATCCATTTCTGCCAGTTGTTGGTACTGTTTATAGCGTTCACTAACCTCGTGTTGAGCACGCTCGAGTAATAGGGCCGCTTCTTCCGGGTGGGTTCGGTAGAGCATACTGAAACGAGACTCGAGCAATGCAAATTTTGCATAGGGAATGGAGGGTGCCGCTGAGTCTAATTTGAGAGGGTTTGTACCTTGTGCTGCCCGCCGTGGATCATAACGGAACAGTGGCCAATGGCCACTCTCAACCGCGAGTCTTTGATGCTGGTGGTTGTCCTGAAGATCGTAACCATGGGCGATACAAGGTGAGTAAGCGATTATTAACGAGGGGCCGTCATATGACTCTGCTTCCAGAAATGTGCGTAATGTTTGCACATCTTTGCTCGCATAGGCGACATGTGCAACGTACACATGGCCGTAATCCATCGCCAGACGGGCGAGGTCTTTTTTGCCCACTGATTTACCCGCAGCCGAGAATTTAGCAACCGCGCCCAGAGGTGTCGCTTTTGAGGTCTGGCCGCCGGTGTTGGAATAGACTTCTGTATCTAGCACCAAAATATTCACATTACGGTTGGAGGCGAGTACGTGATCAAGCCCTCCATAACCAATGTCGTAGGCCCAGCCGTCACCGCCTATGATCCAGATGCTTTTACGGCAGAGTTGATCCGCAATGTGGATAAGCTCTTCTGCAGCAGGGTCCGCAAGCGTAATCAGCTGATTTTTTAATTGACTGACCCGTTGGCGCTGTTCCTCGATACCTGCTTCATCGCTCTCGTCAGCGCTTAAAATGGCGTCAACAAGCGACGGATCAAGCTGAGGTTGCAAGCTAATCAGTAGCTCTCGGGCATATTCGTGCTGTTTATCTACAGCCGCCCGCATTCCCAGACCAAATTCGGCATTATCTTCAAACAGCGAGTTGTTCCATGCCGGCCCCCTGCCCTCACTGTCAGTACTCCATGGGGTTGTGGGTAAGTTACCGCCGTAGATGGATGAGCAGCCGGTCGCATTGGCGACCAGCATTCGGTCACCGAATAGCTGGCTGGCCAGACGGATATAAGAGGTTTCGCCGCAGCCAGAACAGGCACCGCTGAATTCGAATAGTGGTTGCATCAACATAGCACCTTTAATGGTGCCTGTTTTTAAACCCTTGCGGTCAAATTCGGGAAGCGTTTCAAAGAATGCCCAGTTGGCTTTTTCCTCCTCCAGGGTTTGCGTTTTCGGCACCATATTCAGTGCTTTACGGCTGACATTGGATTTATCTTTAATCGGGCAAATATCCACACACAGAGTACACCCGGTGCAATCTTGTGGTGAGACCTGATAGCTCATGAGGGTGCCTTCAGGGAACTCTTTAGCGCCTTTAATTGGAACGGCTTTAAAGCCTTGCGGGGCATCTTTAAGTAGTGCTGGCGCAAACGCTTTGGAACGGATGATACTGTGCGGACAGACTAAAACACATTTGCCGCAGTGTGTGCACAGATCCTCTTCCCATTGGGGTATCTGATGCGCCAGATCGCGTTTTTCATAGCGGGCAGTGCCGGTTGGCCAGGTGCCATCCTGGGGGATCTGACTGACAGCAACTTCATTGCCCAAGCCTGCGATCAATTTAGATGTCAGTTGTTGAACAAAGTCGCTGGCCCCTTCTGTACTCACTTCGTGCATCGAGATGCGGCTGCTGGCTTGTGCTGGAATAGCGAGCGGATGTAATTGAGCAAGCGTTGCATCAATCGCACGAATATTCAGATCAACAATCCGTTTGCTATGATGCCCATAGGTTTTTTGTACCGCTTGTTTTATCTGCGTAATCGCTTCGTCATGTGGCAGAATGCCTGAAATAGCAAAAAAGCAGGTCTGCATAATGGTATTGATGCGTGTGCCTAGTTGGGCTTCACTGGCGACCTTATAAGCATCGATAACATGAACGGATATCTGTTTATCGATAATCTGTTGTTGAGCGGCTGTCGGAAAGGTTTCCCAGGCTTGATTGGCAGATGCTGTGGTATTCAGTAAAAACACGGCTCCCTGTGCAGCCTTGTCTAACATGGGATAGAGCTTTAAGAAATCAGGCTGGTGGCAGCCAATAAAATTGGCGCGGTTATCCTGAATTTCATAAGCTGAATGGATCGACTCTGCACCAAAACGTAGATGTGAGACAGTTATCGCCCCCGACTTCTTCGAGTCATAAACAAAGTGCCCCTGTGCATAAAAACCATCCTGCTCACCGATAATTTTAATGCTGTTTTTATTGGCACTGACGGTACCATCGGCTCCTAAACCATAAAAAAGTGCCTGAAAATTGGACGCGTGTGCATCGGTAGAAAAATCCGGATCATAAACAAGGCTGGTATGTGTCAGATCATCGTTAATGCCGACAGTAAAGAGGTTCTTACTGTGCGGTTTATCCAATTCGTCGAAAACGGCTTTTACCATCGCGGGGGTAAACTCTTTTGATGAAAGCCCAAAGCGGCCACCGATAATCTTCGGTAATGCGTCTGTGGATAACTCGCCTGACATCAATGCCTGCATGAGTGCTGTGGATATATCTTTATACAGAGGTTCGCCGTTCGCTCCGGGCTCTTTGGTACGATCCAGCACGGCTATTTTCTTCACTGAATCCGGTAATGCTGCCAACAAGCGCTGTGCATCAAAGGGGCGGAACAGACGTACTTTTAGCAGGCCTGTGCTTGCCCCCTCTTCGTTCAGGTAGGTAACGGTCTCCTGTGCTGTTTCCGCACCGGAGCCCATCAGAATAACCACTTTGTCGGCGTTAGGTGAGCCTACATATTCATAGAGTTGATAGTGGCGGCCGGTCACTGTGGCGAAGCGATCCATTGAGGTTTGCACGATATCCGCAAAAGCAGCATAAAAAGGGTTAATGGCTTCGCGGGACTGAAAAAACAGATCCGGGTTTTGTGAAGTGCCGCGCACTACCGGGTGTTCTGGCGACAAAGCACGATCCCGACAGGCGCGAATCAGTGGTCTGTCGATTAATTGCTGCAGCATCTCCTGGGTAACGACTTCGACCTTGCTGACTTCGTGGCTGGTACGAAAACCATCAAAAAAGTGTAGTACAGGCACGCGTCCTTGCAGCGATGCCATCTCGGCAATGGTCGCCATATCCATCACCTCCTGTACCGAGTTTGACACTAACATGGCAAAACCGGTGGTGCGTGCTGCCATTACATCACTGTGGTCACAGAAAATAGACAAGGCGTGAGTGGCAACCGAGCGCGCGGCAATATGAAACACCGTCGGGGTTAATTCGCCGGCGATCTTAAACATATTCGGAATTTTCAGCAGCAAGCCCTGTGAGGCTGTAAAGGTACAGGTTTTAGCGCCCGCCTGTAATGCGCCATGCACCGCACCGGCGGCACCCGCTTCGCTTTGCAGTTCGATAACGTCCGGTACCGTGCCCCATAGATTAGGCTTACCACTGGCGCTCCAGCTGTCGCTGAGTTCACCCATCGGTGATGCGGGTGTAATCGGATAGATCGCGATCACATCATTTAACTGGTAGGCGATATAAGCAGCGGCTTCATTGCCGTCCATCATCCGGGACTGACCAGACATAAAATTTCCCTCGCTGTTATTTACACGCTTTATAACAGCATAGAACTTTCGGTCTGCTTATATCAGTGGAATCTGATTAACTCTTGAGGTAGGTCATAATAATTAGGCCGCTTAAATCACTACTTCAGGCCTGTGAAACAAAAGAGAGATGGTTATCCCACTGGATGTTTTCAGAGGCGGACAGCAGCGTTGGCTGAGCAGATGTTTGTGCATTGATAGCATATAACTGGCCTGCTCCTGAGCTGACAATAAACTCCCCGGTGCGGCCTGTCTTAGCAAGGCCACAACCGTCTTTTACCTTGATTGCGCGGCTGAATCGTCGGGTTTTCATATCCCAGAGTGTAATAATGTTTCCTCTTGGAGATGACACGGCGGCATACATGCCTGAACTATCAAAGCAGGCGCTGCCGCAATATTGATTCAGCCGGCTGTGTATTTTTAACGGTATGCTCAAGGGGGTAATTGATGCTCCGCGTGTGTGAGAGGCGATCAGCGGAACCTGGTCGCCCGGATTGCCCTGATATTGCATGGCGATAAGCACCTGGCCATCCGCTGCAATATCGAGGTGGCGAATGCTCGACTGGTGGTATTCCTGAGGCAAACGAACCTGTTCAAGTGGTTGACCGGTTTGCATACCAAGATAGACCAGGGAAGGTTGCATCGTTTCCAGATTAAGCTTCTCGCGGCCTTGCGTTTTAATACCGCCATTCGCAATCACAAGCGTTTTCTGATCATCTGATATGCGCAGTTCATGAGGACCGATGCCTGCCGTTGAATATTCTTCAACTATTTTACACTGCGCGTAGATGTCACGAACCACGATTCGGCCATCATCATACAGCGGACTCTTTTCTGTGGTCAGCAGATAACGGCCGTCAGCACTGATTTGGGCATGACCGTAGAGTTGGTAACCATCAGCACAGTTAATCCGTTGCAGCAGTGTGCCAGACTGATAGTCGAGCAGGTCAATGCTGGTGCCGGGGCGGCGTGACACGGCAAACAGCCAGGGTTGGCTTGGATGCGGCGTTATCTGGTGAGCGCGGCTTGGCAGCGTGTGGCGTATCAGCTCTTGGCCGAGGCCATCAAACAACTGCAGATAGAACTGCCCATTCAGCCCCTGGCTGGCTGAAGTGAAGCGCTGTAGAGCCGCGTCAGAAACAGCACTTGAGATCGCCAACCCTGTTTTGCTGTGTAACAGCAGAGGGGCCGCGCCGAGCCAGCCTAAAAACCGGCGACGATTAATCGCCGTCACGGCTGTTAAATCCTAATTGGATATTCAGTGTTTGCATGGCCCGTTCCAGATTGCTCTGCAACTCTTTTAAGTGATCACTTACCTGCATGAGTTGTTGATGAGTCGTTAGTGTGATGTTCATATCAGTAATAGCGGATATTTGAGCCAGTTCGGATGTTATTTTTATAAAACCAGCATCAATACTGGCCGCGCGTTCTGTGTCCCCTGAGGCCTCTAAAAGCGTTTTAACGCTGTTGGGACGAGTACCACTGTATAGTTCATGCAGCGCGAGTGTATTTTCCCGAATGTTGTCGATAGATTGTCCGCTGCGCCATGATTCGCTTTTCTTCCAACGGCTCTGTTGTGCTGATATATCCAGTGGTTTCAGGAGCTTGTTATCACGGATCGCTTCAATTGGCTCAACCAGAGACTTCATAAACGCTGTCGCGGCTTCGGAAGGTGTTTCATAAGCGAGAAACTCATCACTCTCAGTAGCTGAACTACTGTTGTTATTTGCCAGTAAGATTAATCCTGCTTCTTCTTCCCATTCTGTCTGGATAGCCAGAGCAGTGTCGTGAATATGCTTTGCAACAGCGCTGGCAAGGCGGCACTCTACCGAATTGAGACGTTGCATCTGTTTGTCTTTAGTGAAAAGCAAGCGCTCAAGTGCCGGGAAGCCTTTGACGCTGATGCTGGCGGAGCGAAAAAACTCATCATCAAAGAGCGGATCAGCAGATGTCAGAATAGCACTGAGTTGTTTTGCGCCAATATTCTTTTTATCCGGCCAGTACTGCAACGAGTGATTACGCATCAGCAGTGTTACGGGGCCGAATTGTATATGCTGCACACCCTGCCAGCTGGCCTGTGCTTTTTTAAAACTCTCTTGTGCAGTATTTAATTGCTCAGCTGATGGTGAGTCACATAACTGCTGAAGTTGTTTTGACATGGTTAAACTATTATCCGCCAGACGTTGGTAACGCGGAGACAGATGCTGCTTGATAATAACGCTGTTTAATTCACTCCACTGTTCTTCAGAGGGCACTGCATGTGCAATACCAATACTGAGTATGAATAAAGACAGACCCAGTAAAACGGGTGTTAATGAATAGGTTGGTCGCATTAGAGTGATTCCAGGAATGTAATGAGAGCGTGTCTGTTGGGTTGTGAAAGCTGCATGAAAAGTTGTTTACTGGATTCTGCCTCGCCGCCGTGCCAGATAATAGCCTCAGGTAAATTTCTGGCGCGCCCATCATGTAAAAACTGAGTATGCCCACTGACGGCTTTTGTCAGGCCAATGCCCCATAAGGGAGCAGTTCTCCACTCACGGCCAGTGGCCAGAAACTCGCCTCGGTTATCGGCCAGACCTTCTCCCATATCATGCAGTAGTAAGTCGGTGTAAGGTCTGATTGTTTGTTCCCGTGAAGAAGATGTAGCAGTTTCAATAATATAACTTGATGTGTGGCAGTGCTGACAACCGATAGCGGTGAACAGTTTCTCTCCAAGAGTGACCGTAGGTACGTCTGTATTCCGCCTGTCAGGAACGGCTAGGTTATGCGTGTAAAGCGTAATGAGATCAAGCATCTGTGCAGAAACTTCTGCATTATCCATATGTGCGCTATTCCCGTTTGGCAATGTCTGGCAAGATACTTGTGATGCAGTACATTCACCTGAACCGCTGGGAAACATCGGGGATGAGATGCCTATATCGGCGTGTAGGGCAGACGCATTTTGTTGTTGTAACGTCGGGTTGCCTGCTTTCCAGCCAAAACGCCCCATTCTGAGTTTTTGCTTCTGCATATCCCAGACAAGGTTCGCACGTCCTGAAATACCATCGTTGTCGAGGTCGTCTGGATCTTCGTTAGCTCGTATTACCGCTTCCGGGATGGTTTCGAGCAGCCCCAGGCCTATCATAGGCGGAGCGACACGGGCGGATAGTTGTGTATCGGGATGTAATGGGCCATAACTGAGCTGTGTAATGTCATACTCAGGCGTACGCAGTGATACAGCAGTGCTCTTGTCACTGGCAGGACGTGTTACCGGGAATTCGGTATAACGTACTTTTACTCGGCCCTCTGCGGCGACCCCCTGTACAGCAAAATCTTGTAGCTGAGTACCGTACATGGGTTCTGGAATGACGCTTTGATGGCTTGCTGCCAGCATTTCACGCTGCTGCTGCGTTTGCGCAGGGATACTTAGGCGGAAAATCATTGAGACCGCACTGTCTGTGCTGTCATCTGCTTTTGTTGGTCGTCCACGGCCATTGCGGATATGGCAGCTGAGGCAGGATCGAGCATTATATAGCGGGCCAAGACCATCGCTGGCGGTGGTGGATGAGGGAGAAGATACCCATATTTTGCTAAACAGGCTGCTGCCCAGCGTAAAGGGCATCTTATCCTCTCTTGAAAGAGTGCTTGATGGTAAAGAAAAGGCGGATGAAAAGGCATTCTTTGACACTGGCAACGCATCAGGCACAGGTTGTTGCTCACTGGCATGTGCCTGAGAGAACAGCCAGTGATGGGTCGCCAGCGTTACGGTTAATGCAGCCGTTGCGACTACCCTGACCGTAAAAAAAATCTGCCTTTTCATCGCTGTATTATTGAACGGCGCTTGGATTATCGAGGCTATCAGACCCTTCCAGTGTGACGCTGCCGAGTGCCAGTACATTCATCGCTTTCTCGATTGAGCGCGTTTGAGTGATTAATGCATCGACTACTTTTTGCACGACCGCGTTGCCTTCTGTATTGCCGCTACCAATGAGCACATCAAACGTATTGCCCGTATTGGCCTGGTCAACCATGGCTTGCATAGCAACTTCCGTGGCATTTAATTCGGCACGTAACTGCTGGTCAACTTCAGCTGATTTGGCGCGAACCAGTGCCGACAGGCTTGGCCCTTTAACGATGCTGCCATCAACACGGGTGTATTCGCCCAGGTAAACGTTTTTAATTCCCTTGGCATCATAATAATGGGAGTTATGGGTGTTGTCTGAAAAGCAATCATGCTCTTCTTCCGGATCGTGTAGCATTAAACCGAGTTTGACACGTTCACCCGCGAGTTCACCATAAGACAGGCTGCCCATGCCAGTAAGGATAGTGGTTAGCGCTTCGTTATCGGTTTTTGCGGCTAAGTCTTTGCGCGCTGCTCCATCTTCTTTCCAGTTGTTCACCATCTCTTCTAAATCAGTGATTAACAGAGACGTTGCGGCTGAAAGATAATCACGGCGCCGCTCGCAGTTCCCGCCGGTGCAATTCTCAAGACTGAAATCAGTGGCAGGACGAGTTCCGGCACCTTTCTCTGTGCCGTTCAGATCCTGCCCCCATAATAGAAACTCAATCGCGTGATAACCTGTCGCAACATTCGCCTCGACTTCATCTACCTCGTGCAGGGTTTCAGAAAGAAGCTGAGGCGTGATATGTGTCGCATCAATCGTTTTGTTACCGAGTTGCAATATCGGGTTGGCAATCACGTTGGCGGTATACAGCTGGTTTTCATCAGACTCAGACCCATAGCTGCTGTTGCTTACATAATCGATTAAGCCTTCATCCAATGGCCAGGCATTCACTTTTCCCTCCCACTCATCAACAAGAGTGTTTCCAAAACGGAATGCTTCGGTTTGCTGGTAAGGGACACGAGCATTGATCCAGGCTTGTTGTGCTGCAAGCAGGTTTGTTTGTGTTGGCGAGGTTAGCAGCACATCAATCGATGCTTTGAGTGTTGTTGCTGTGAGTAAAGAGTCGGAATAAGCGGCTTCAGCAATATCACCATAGGTGTCAACAACAGAGACAATACTGTTGGCGAATACGAAGGCACTGGTTGTGCTGAGTGCGATAGTGAGTGCTACTTTTGCGAACGCTTTCATGAAATCATCCTGAGTAAAAACATTTGAGTGCAAATATAAATGATAAGCGTTATCATTACAAACAGTGTTTGATTGATTTTTAGGATAGTTCCGGAGAATGTTTGCATGAAAATGGCAGCGGTCTTGTTATGTGTTCCCATCATTTTATGCAGCATGAGGAGTGCTCTTGCCGATGAGCCAGTCGAAAAAAACAAAGCACTTCTCGGTCAGCAGCTGTTTTTTGATACCAACTTATCACGCAACCGGACTCAGTCTTGTGCCGGCTGCCATGCGCCTGATAAAGGTTTTTCGGATCATCGCGGCTCAGGTACTGCTTCAGCGGCGTCATTAGGCGATGATGGGGCATCGTTAGGCGACAGAAATGCGCCATCAGCCAGCTATGCCGCGTTTTCGCCTGAGTTTCATCAAACTAAAGAAGGTGTTTTCAAAGGTGGCCAGTTTTGGGATGGGCGTGCTAACACCCTGGCTGATCAAGCGGCAGGACCACCGTTGAATCCTGCTGAGATGGGTATGCCGGATAAATTCAGTGTCGTGGCTCGCCTTCAGCAAAACATGCACTATCAAACGGTATTTAAAAGCATCTATGGAAAAACTATTTTTGAGCAGGCAGACAGTGCTTATGCGGCGATGACCGATGCGATTGCTGCGTTTGAACAAACAGTATTTTTCTCACCTTTTGATGCTAAATATGATCGTTATTTACGAGGAGAGTACCAATTAACACCACAAGAAGACTTAGGCCGTACCCTCTTCTTCTCCCAGCAGTTCACAAATTGTAATCTTTGTCATCAGCTGCGGACTTTACCGGAACAGCAGGAAGAAACCTTTAGTAATTATGAGTTTCATAACATAGGCGTGCCTGCTAATACCGCTTTATGGGCCATCAATGGTGTGACTCAGGCTGATCAGGGACTATTGAATCACCCGGATGTCAGTGACTCTGCTCAACGCGGTAAATTCAAAACGCCAACACTACGTAATGTTGCTGTTACCGGGCCTTACATGCATAACGGTGTTTTTACAGACCTACGGACGGTGATTTTATTTTATAACCAGTACAACAGCCGCAGTGCAAAACGGCAGATCAATCCGGAAACGGGTGAGCATTGGCGCGAACCCGAAATGCCGGAAACGCTTTCGCGCCAAGAGCTGGAAACAGGGCCTGCATTGGATGATAAGCGCATTGATGCATTGGTGGCTTTTTTAAAGACACTTACCGATAAAAAATATGAGCACTTGGTTAAATAATGAACCTGAGCGCTTTTGAGTTTGATGGCCGGATGAGTACAGGTTTTATTACACAATCTGGAATAGGGCTGTTATCCTCGAGTGATGCATAAAAACACTATCAGGCAGTAAACTGTAGATGAGTTCCTCGACCTCTTCCGCCCGCAAACTGGTACAGCGAATTAAACGCCGTATTACTCCTTTTTATTATGAGATTGTCTACTTATTAGCAACGCCCAGCCATGTGAATACCATGAACTTTGGTTACGCTCCTATAACGAATGAGCTACGGCCGAAATATCCCAGTAGTGATCAGGGGCTTCAATATGAACTTTATTGGCAGGCTTTTAAACAGCTGGAAGCTCCTCTCACTTCTGAGCAGGTGATCTGTGAAGTCTCCAGTGGACGCGGTGGTGGTTTGGCGTTTCTGCGTAACTTCACTGATGCCAAGATCATAGGATTGGAGCGCTCCCCTGCTGCTCGTCGATATGCCAGAAAGTATTTCCAGTTGGATACCAGAGCTGCTACAGCGCCTAACTTACCGCTTGAGGATAATAGTGTTGATGTCTTTCTTTCGGTAGAAGCTGCTCATAACTACCATAATGATGCGTTTATTGCGGATTTACAGCGTTGTCTTAAACCGGGTGGTGTTGTTTTACTTACCGATATGCACTCAGGATCTGATAGTTTTGTCCGTAATAAGTTAGAGGCTCTTTATGCTAAAAATGGTTTGGTGATTGATCATTGGCGTGATATCCGCCCCAATGTACTTGATTCACTGGTGCTGGATAATGATCGGAAGCTTAAATTTATGCGTTATATGGTCGGTCCTATTAAAGCTGAGGCGCAAGCATATATGGGGACGCTGGGTAGCCATAAAGATAATGAGATGAAACGTGACGAACGTGCTTATTTTATATTGTCAGCGAGTAAACCAAGCCTGAAGTAGCGTGTGGTCCATTGTGAGACGGAAAATCAGCAAAGCACATATAACTAAAAACATTTAAAAATAGTTTTCTTATTTCAGTTTGGTTTCAGCTTCGGGTTTTAAAGTAGCCCCATCAAACAGCGAAACCCGCTAACGAACTTAAGGAAATGACTATGAAAACGTTAATTAACACAGTACTTATCTCTTCTGCTCTTTTGGCTTCACAGGCATTTGCCGGTGGTTTAAGTAATTTTTCTGCCCAGTCTGTGGAAGCAAATCTAGCCACAGGTCATACCGCTATCGCTCAGGGCTTTGTTTCTGTTAGCAGCCAGCTATCTGACTTAGGCGTGTCTGTAGAGGGGCACTTGGGCGATAGTAACAATCTGGTCAGCACTTATGGCAGCCTGGATAGTAATACAGTTGCATTGACAGGTTTAGAGTTACCCGCTCAATCAACAGAGGCGCAGCTTTAATCAATTATTTGGGAGGCGGCATGCCTCTCTTTAATGAACTTGCTCTTATCGCCAAACACTAGGCTCGGTAGCACATTTGCTCTCTCATCAAAAAGTAGACAGTTTTTTAGCCGCTAACTCCCTCATAAGGTTAGCGGTTTTTTTTGTGGTGAATGCTTTTTTTAAAGGTGAGCAACCAGCTCTCTGGTGAGTTCTGCAGCCGAAACCTCTTTACATCCCGTCGCATTTTGTCCACACCAGAGAGGTGAAAAATCACTGCAATTATTGGCTTCCGCTTTTGAGCGCAACGCTGTAATAGCCGTTGTGGCTAAAGGAAAGTCAGGCGTGTTGTTACAGATGGGGCCTATTTCACGAATTACGCGATTGACGATACTGCGAGCAGGCCTTCCGGAGAAGAGATTGGTGAGCGCTGTGTGCTGTGATGCTGTGCTTTTAAGTGCAGCTCTATGAACCTGGCTGGTTTTGGCTTCAGGACAGAGCAGATAGGCTGTGCCGACTTGCACGGCAATGGCGCCGAGCGATAATGCTGCAACAACACCTTTAGCGTCAGCGATCCCTCCGGCGGCAATGACAGGAATATTCACGGCGTGAACAATTTGTGGCAGTAACGAAAATGTACCGACCTGTGTGCTTAAATCGTCGCTTAGAAAGATCCCTCTGTGCCCTCCTGCTTCGAGCCCTTGTGCAATAACGGCATCGGCACCATGTGCTTCAAGCCATAACGCCTCTTCAACGGTGGTTGCTGATGAGAGTACCTTCGCCCCCCACCCTTTTATCCTTGCTAATAAATCAGGATCAGGCAGCCCAAAATGAAAACTCACTACGGGCGGGCGAAATGCTTCAATAGCATCGGCAATCTCATGTGAGAACGGTGCACGGCCAGGCCCTGCTGGGATATCATCAGCATTGATGCCATATTCGCTAAAATAAGGTTGTAGTGCTTTTCGCCATGTTGCTTCACGCTCTGCGTTTGGTTGAGGAGGCGTGTGACAAAAGAAATTCACATTAAAAGGCCTGTGTGTTTGTGCAGTGATAGCTGCTAACTCGGCACGAATCATATCAGGGGTGAGCATTGCACAAGGCAGCGAACCTAACCCTCCTGACTGCGAAACGGCAATCGCCAGCTCGCTTCCCTGTACGCCAGCCATGGGTGCTTGAATGATAGGTAACTCGATGCCTAGTAAATCCTTTATATTCATACAATTAACCTTTTTATCTGGGTGCTTTTTGGTGATCAGCTATTCACAGAATGATTTAATGCAAGAGTCCCGCTTTTCAATACTGCAACATATATGACAGGAACCCCTAACAATTATTTATTTGTACACAACCCACGTAAATCGTTGATCGTTTTGATCTTAGATGAGGCTGGCGAACTAATATCTGGAATAAACCAGATAGGGGTAATGCCTGTACTCAGAGCTGGCAAAATATCTTTAGCGTAGTTGTCACCCACCATGATGACCTGTGATGCGGGCATATCTAATTTCGCTAGAATCGTAGCAAAAAAATCAGGAGAGCCTTTAGCTACCCCCAGATTCTCTTTACAAAAGTATCCGCTAATAAAGGTATCAAGCCCGACTCGTTGAAAAGCGTTTCGTATATCTTGCTCAGATGAATCAGCAGCACCAGTGGCTACGTATATTTGAAAATTTCTAGAGAGTTCTGCCAGTGTTTCTTGGGCCCCGCTTATGGCTTCAACATGGTTCCAATCGCACATTTTTCCGGTAGCATCCGGAAAATCAACCATCAAGGTATCTCCCCAATCAAATAGATACGTTGTTATCACTGATGCCTCCTTGTTACCTCTGGATTGGGTTTAATATATATAACTAAAATATTATTAAAAATAGTTTTCTTATTTCAGTTTAGTTTCAGCTACCGGTTTTAAAGTAGCACCATCAAACAGCGATACACGCTGAAATACTTAAGGAAACGACATTATGAAAACTTTACTGGTGACAACTCTTCTCTCTTCTTCTCTTTTTGCTTCTCAGGCGTTTGCTGGTGGCTTGAGTGATTTTTCTTCTCTGTCTATTGAGGCTAACTTAGCTGCAGGTCATGTAGCAACAGAACAAGGTTTTTCCGTAGTGAATAACCCATTGTCTGATTTAGGTGCATCGGTAGAGGCTCATTTGAGTGATGACATTCGTGGTAATGTGAGCAACGCACAGAGTGGTGTCGTTGCGAGCTTTGGCTTAGTCGCACCGGCTCAGTCTAAAGAAGCTTAATACTGGTCAGGCAATAGGGGTATTGTCTGGAAATGTGACAGCGCATTTTAGGAAGAACCGGCTAATTAGCCGGTTCTTGCTGTGTGGCGCAGTGAATACTTCCGCCTCCGCTGGCAATACCATCTATAGATATCTGCTCGATATAGTGCTTTGGAAAAGCCTTTTCTAATTGTTGCTTGGCGGTATTATCAGCTTTTTTATCACCGAACTTCTGCATGATAACCGCACCATTGCAGACGTAGTAACCAACGTAGCCTGCGGCAAAGTCCTTAACTCCGTATGTCGTATTGATATCCCAGGGTGTGTCTAAAATAACGAGCTGAAGGCTGTTGCCTTGTGCATCTGTTGCGGCTTCGGGAGTGGCGATATTATCTCGGATTATCAAGAAAAGAGTTCAGTTCTCTTCTGACATAGCGATGGCGCTACTCTTCTTAATAAACGGTGCTAACAAGGTAAACCAGCTTCTGCTCAGGCTGTCGTATTCTTCGATACATAGTTCTGCACGTGCTTCTGAAAAGTTAGCTTCCTTTGCTATATGAGCATATGGTTCAGGAGCACTACCGTAAACATGGCACAAGGTACTGTAATAGCGCTGTATGTCGAGGCTATGCTCATCCCAAAAATCATCCTCTTCGAATGCTTCGATATCGTTGCTTTCAAGGTCGAACAGGTCTGCGGCACTCATGGCAATCTCCTGACCGTCGGTATAGAGCTCAATCAACAGAATGGAAGCAAGGCTGTCTGCGGCATCTTCTTCTTTGCCCACAATGGGGAGCTCATGCATGAATATCAGTGCGTGAGCCAGTTCATGAAAGAGCGTATGTACAATCGCATCCATAGTTGCATCATGAATACTTCGGCCGAAACTTGCATAGTCGGCGTCCTCAAAGCGTAATTTGCCCTCATTGATAAAAGCATAAGGAAAAAGAATTGAGAGCGACTCGCTATCGAAGAGCGGGCCGTCCTCTCCTCTAAAAACAATGTGTACAGGTTCTTTGAACTCAAAGGTGTCGTTTATCAGCGCTAGTGTTTCTGTTATTTCACGGGATGCTTTGAGCTGCTGCTGAATAGTGGCTTCTGTTTTATCCAGAGGTGTCTGGTAGGTAATGTCAGCTTGGTTTGCGTGCGCAAGATTTATTGCCAGCATACTACAAAGCAAGAGAACAACGTGGCTTGTGGCCCGCATAACCGTATTTCCTATAAAATTGAAAAATAGCTTATACGGCCCACTCTTCCTGAAGGTGCTGATCTTTCAGTTTCACATAATTTCCCGCTGTATAGGTAAAGTAGCTCATCTCTTTTTCTGTTAGCGCCCTTACCTGCTTTGCGGGTCTGCCGACATAAAGGTAGCCGCTGGCGAGCGTTTTGCCCGGTGGCACAAGGCTGCCCGCACCCACAACAACATCAGATTCGACGACTGCACCGTCCATGATCATCGCGCCCATTCCGATAAGGATACGATCACCAATAGTGCAACCATGCAACATTGCCTGGTGGCCAACCGTCACATGATTACCAATGATCAGCGGGAAGCCATCCGGGTTGTATGGTCCGGCATGTGTGATATGCAGGATAGAGCCATCTTGTATGCTGCAGGAGTGGCCGATGCGGATTTTGTGCATATCCCCGCGAATAACAACTAATGGCCAGATAGAGCTATCTGCGCCGATCTCTACATCACCTAGTACTACCGCGGAAGGGTCTACAAAGACTTTATTGCCGAGTGTCGGCGTGATTCCCTGAAACGTTCGAATATTCATTAAATGTTACCCGCTTGCATAGCTATCATCAGTCCCCATTGTATACTAATCACTATTTTCTGTTGTACTGCATAAGTGCTGACATAATTGATTGGTTGTACTTAGCGTCGTGTACCTGAAGCCCGATTTGGAGAGATTAATGAGCAATCCGTTACTGGAACCCACCCTGCTACCCTTGTTCAGTCAGATTAAACCCGCTGATATAACACCCGCTGTAGATACGTTATTAAAACAAGGGCGAGAGCAGATAGCTAAGTTGAATGGCGATGTCAGCAGTGCTGAGTGGGATAAAGTGATTGCGCCGTTAGATACAATTAATGATGCGCTGAGTCAGGCGTGGTCTCCGGTGTCACACCTGAACAGCGTAGTGAACAGTGACGAGTTGCGTGAAGCGTATAACGAAAATTTACCGAAGTTATCAGCGTATTGGACGGAGATGGGCCAAAATGAAGGGTTATTCAATGCGTATCGCCGCGTTTCGGAACAATCTGAAGGTTTAGATACCGCTCAGAAAAAAGTACTGGAACATAACCTGCGGGATTTCCGTTTGTCCGGTATCGATTTACCTGCGGATAAAAAGCAGCGTTATGCCGATATTCGCCAGCGCTTGTCTGAGTTGAGCACTAAGTTTTCTGAAAACGTGCTGGATGCTACGCAAGGCTGGGAAAAGTTGATTACTGATCCGGAAATGCTCAAAGGTATGCCTGAGATGTCACTGGCAGCGGCTAAACAGGCAGCGACGGCCAAGGGAAAAGAGGGTTATCTGCTATCTCTGGAGTTTCCTTCCTATTTCCCGGTGATTACGCATTGTGACGATAGGGCGTTGCGCCATGAAGTCTATGAAGCTTATGCGACACGTGCCTCTGATCAAGGGCCAAATGCCGGTCAGTGGGATAACTCCGAAGTCATGATTGAAATTCTGACACTGCGTCAGGAGATGTCGGCGCTACTCGGCTTTGACAGTTATGCAGATTACTCGCTTGCCACTAAAATGGCGGACACACCAGAGCAGGTTCTGCAGTTCTTGTATGATCTGGCGGATAAAAGTGTGGATGTGGCGCGTCAGGAATATAAAGAGCTATGCATCTTTGCAAAAGAGGAGTTTGGCGCAGAGAGTGTTGAGTCCTGGGATGTTGCTTACTATTCAGAGAAGCTTAAACAGGCACGTTATTCATTGTCTCAGGAGATGTTGCGCCCTTATTTTCCATACCCTAAAGTTCTAAAGGGAATGTTTGAAGTTGCCGGGCGTTTATTTGATATAGACGTTGAAGAGATAGCCGATATGGATAGCTGGCATCCGGATGCGCGTCTGTTCGCTGTGAAACGTAATGAAGAGATCATCGCACGTTTCTATCTTGACCCATTTGCCCGTGCGAATAAGCGTGGCGGTGCTTGGATGGATGTGTGCCGTACTCGTCGGCGTTTGGAAGATGGCACGCTACAGCTGCCAACGGCGTATCTGGTGTGTAACTTCAATGGCCCGGTAGGTAAAGATCCGGCATTGCTGACGCATAATGAGGTCACTACGCTGTTTCATGAGTTTGGCCACGGTTTGCATCACATGCTAACGCAAATGGAATATGCTGACGTCAGTGGTATTAGCGGTGTGGCGTGGGATGCGGTTGAGTTGCCCAGTCAGTTCATGGAGAACTGGTGTTGGGAGCCTGAAGCACTGGCGATTATCTCTGAGCACTATCAGACCGGTGAAACGCTGCCGGTTGAGCTGCTAGATAAGATGCTGGCGGCGAAAAACTTCCAGTCCGCATTAATGATGGCACGTCAGTTAGAGTTTTCAATTTTTGACTTTAAACTGCATCATGAGTTTGCAGTGGGTAAAACCGATATTCAGGGCTTGTTGGACGGCGTACGTCAGCAGGTTGCGGCGATTACGCCTCCGGTCTTTAATCGCTTTCAGCATAGCTTCAGTCATATTTTTGGTGGCGGTTATGCAGCCGGTTATTACAGCTATAAATGGGCTGAAGTGTTATCTGCAGATGCATTTTCAATGTTTGAAGAGCAGGGTGTGTTTAATCAGGAGGCGGGTCAGCGTTTTCGTGAAACAGTGCTGGAAAACGGAGGCTCTAAAGAGCCGATGGAGCTATTTGTGGCATTTCGTGGGCGTGAGCCTAAAGTGGATGCATTATTAAAACATTCTGGTATCAATGTTTAATACTCAGCCCTCAATATCTTGAAAAACAGAGGCTATTATGTCGGTTATCAAACGTTTTGTAGCGGGGGCCGTCTGCCCTCGTTGTGGCGAAATGGACACGATTCGTGTCTATCGTAATGAGATTCGCGAATATCGTGAATGCGTTAAGTGTGACTATATTGATGGACAAAATCTTGATGGCTCGCCTGAAGAGGTGGCTGAGATAGTCACGCGAGTTAATCAACAGAAAGAAGATACGCCGGATACGCAGCCGCTGATGTTTGTACCTAATCCCGGCCTTAAGAAAAAAAATTAAGGACAAGTCATGTGCCAGCGATGCTATTGGGCGACTAATCAGACCTTGTTAGAGCAAGACTACCACGATAAAGAGTGGGGAGTGCCGCAAACCGATGACAGAGTGCTGTTTGAGTTTCTGGTCTTAGAAGCGGCTCAGGCAGGTTTAAGCTGGCGCACTGTACTGGAAAAACGAGAAGGGTATCGGCACTATTATCAGGATTTTGATCCTGTTGCTGTGGCGGCTTTTGGTGATGCCGAACAGCAAAAAATGCTCGCCGATCCTGCCATTATCCGTAATAAACTAAAGGTGGCCTCATCTATCTCGAATGCACGTGAGTTTTTACGCTTGCAGCAGGAGCATGGAAGCTTTGCACGTTATTTGTGGCGGTTTGTGGATAACCAGCCGATTCAAAACAGCAGAAAAGATCACTCTGAAGTCCCGGCTGAAACAGAGATATCTAAACAGCTCTCCAAAGCGTTGAAAAAAGAGGGGATGCGCTTTGTTGGCCCCACCATCATGTATGCTTATATGCAGGCGGTGGGTATGGTGAATGATCACGAGGTCAGTTGTTGTCGTCATCAGGCCTGTCGTGATGCGGCTGATGCTTTTCGTCTGATTGACCATTGATGTCTGCGGCTCAGTTGCCAGAAAACCCAGCCGCCACTTATCCCGCGGGCTAAAAACAGCGAGAGAAAAGATATCCACAGGCCGTGATTTTCCAGCGGACGCAATAACCACCAGGTAGGTAAAAACACACAGAATACAGAGAACAGCATCGTGTTCTGCATCGCTTTGACTTGTGTTGCTCCGATAAAAATACCATCCAGCAGGTAGCTCCAGACACTGATGATAGGCAGAACAATCAGCCATGGGAGATAGATCATGGCTTGTTGCTGCACACCCTCAAGGGATGTAAGTAACTGAATAATGGCTTCACCAGCAACCCAGAAAAACAGGGTGCAAAGCAGGGCAGTCATCAGTGACCAGATAGCTGCAGCCACAACCGTACGATAAAATCCTTTTAAGTCCTGCCGGCCACTGCGCTTACCGATTAATGCTTCGGTGGCATGCGCAAAGCCATCTAATCCATTGGAAATTAACAGTAAAAAATTGAGCAGCACGGCGTTGGCCGAAAGAATATCTGTGCCTTGGCGCGCCCCTTGTGCGGTAAAAAAAGCGATTGAAAAGAGAATGGCGAGTGTGCGCACAAACAGGTAACGGTTGACCTGAAACAGTGCCGTATAGTGCCTCAGTTGTGTTAGTGATGCCGCTAATAACCGGCCGCCGAGGGGCTCTAACATGCGTCTGCACAGATACAAACCGAGCAACAAACTACCATATTCCGCGATTACTGTAGCCAGCGCTACGCCATCGGCATGCATGCCGAGTCCATAGACGGCAATAATATCCAGGATCATATTCAGCAGGTTGGTCACTGTCAGCAAAAGCAGTGGTATTTTGGTATTTTGATTTCCGACAAACCAACCGAGTAATGCAAAATTACATAGCACAGCGGGTGCGCCATAGACTCTGATTGATGCATATTGGCGAGCTTCTTCCGTGACTAATGGATCGGCGGCTATCCAATGCAACGCCAGCTCGATAATCGGCCCTTGCAGTAAAATAATACACAGGCCTATGAGTGTCGCCATGACCAATGACTGGGCTAACAGGGTACGGTTGGTGGTGGGATCCTCTGCGCCAACCGCTTGAGCCGTTAACCCGGTAGTGCCCATCCGTAAGAACCCAAATGCCCAATAGACAATAGAGAAGATCATACTGCCGATCGCCACCGCTGCCAGATGGCGGCTGTCTGGCAGGTGGCCGATAACAGCGGTATCGACCAGGCCGACTAACGGAACGGTGATGTTGGACAGAATCATCGGCCATGCCAGCGACCAGATCTCTTTATGGTCGCGCCCGGAGGGCCGGTGAGATGTCCAACGAGAAGCCCGGTTAATTTTTGATGCTCTGAGCATCAGGCGTTGGATCTCTGCCGGGAAGGTAGTAGATAAATGATCGCAAACTCACATAAGGCGGCAACTACGACTGAAGGGCCGGCAGGAGTATCCCATGTCCATGATCCCCAAATTCCTAATAAAACAGCAACGCATCCCAGCACCGAGGCATAAATAGCCATCTGCTCGGGCGTGCTTGACAAGCGACGGGCCGCTGCAGCGGGTATGACCAGTAATGAGGTAATCAGCAAAATACCGACGATTTTCATCGCAACGGCAATTACAACGGCAATCAGCACCATAAGAATCAGGCGGGTCCGGCTGACGTTGATCCCTTCGACCTGTGCCAGTTCTTCGTTGATAGTGATGGCAAGTAATGGCTCCCAAAAAATGCGGATGGTAATCAGTACCGCTGCGCCGCCCGCTATAATCCACACCAGATCCGCTGGAGCGATGGCCAGCAGGTCGCCAAAAAGGTAATCCATCAGATCCAGCCGGGCATCATCAATAAAGGAGAGGGTCACTAAACCTAAAGACAAGGTGCTATGTGCCATGATGCCCAGTAGGGTGTCTGTGGCTATCAGGCGTTGTTTTTGTAGAGCAACCAGTACCAGCGCTAATAATACGCAGCAGACGATCACCGCAAGATTCAGGTTCAGGTCCAGCAGAATACCCAGCGCTACACCTAAGAGTGCTGAGTGCGCCAGGCTATCGCCAAAATAAGCCATGCGTCGCCATACTACAAAGGCACCCAGGGGGCCTGCGACTGCCGCCACGCCCAACCCACCGAGAATGGCATAAATAAGAAAATCGTACGTCATTTAGTGGTTACACTCTTTATGATGGGCTTCTTCCGGGTGCGGGTGATCAGCGATAACATCGCCGTGTGTATCGTGGTTGTGGTTATGTCGGTGATTATACAGCGCCATGCTGGCTGCCCCCTGTTTACCAAATAACTCGATAAAAGAGGGGTCGTTACTGACATGCTCTGGATGCCCCGAGCAGCAGATATGATGATTAAGGCAGACAACATGATCGGTTGACGACATCACCAGATGCAGATCATGGGAGATCATCAGTACGCCACAGCGGCGCTGTTTGCGGATACGGGCTATCAGTTCATAGAGCGCTATCTGGCCATTAATGTCCACACCTTGCACCGGCTCATCCAGAACTAATAGTTCGGGCTCGCGCAGCAATGCCCGTGCCAGCATCACGCGTTGTGTTTCACCACCGGAAAGGTCATGGATAGAGTGACTCATCAGATGGCCTGCGCTGACATCGTCCAGTGCTGTTTGCATCTGTGTTGCATCTTTAACGCGTGCCGTTTGTAAAAAACGCTTCACCGTCAGCGGAAAAGTACGGTCAATATGCAGTTTCTGAGGCATATAGCCGACGCGTAAACCCGGCTGTAACCAGACGCTACCGCGTGTGGGTTTGATCAAGCCCAGAACTATCCGCACCAGTGTGGTTTTACCTGCGCCATTAGGGCCAATTAGTGTGGTGATACAGTCTTTGTGCAGCGTCAGGTTAACATCCTGCAGTACATGATTCTGCCCAAATTGGACATTAATCTGATCAAGCCTGACTAAGTCTACGGGGTGGCTCATAGGTTGTCTTCTTGTTGGCAATTAGGGCAGATGCCGGCGACTTCCAGCATTTCGGTTTGTGCGCTAAAGCCCACCGCGTTTGCTGCTGTTTTAATCGCTTCAGATACCGCTTTAGATTCCAGCTCAACTGCACTGTGACAGCGGGTACAGATCAAAAAGCTATTATTGCATTGGTGTTCGGGATGGCTGCAGCCAATAAATGCGTTAAGCGAGGAGATCCTGTGAACCAGCCCCTGTTCCTGCAAAAAATCTAATGCCCGGTAAACCGTCGGCGGGGCTGAATTAAAGCCTGCTTTCGCCAGCGCCGGTAAAATATCGTAAGCCCCGAGTGGTTTATGACTTTGCCAGATCAGCTTCAGTACAAGCTCGCGAACGGGCGTCAGGCGTTGTTGGCGGCCGAGGCAAAGCTCAGCTGCTTCTTGTAACGCTTGAGTAATACAGCGGCTGTGATCGTGCTCGGGTAGAAAAGCGACTTTGGCATTATTCATAAGTTTGGTGTCATAGCGTATGGGTTCCTAAATCAGAACTTATATGTCACAGAGAATGAATCATGGGCAATAAGTCTCAGCTTTGTTATATTGTAACATCAATTAAGTCGGGAAGAAGCGCATGCGTCTACAAAGTTTACTCTTGTCATTACTTTTCACCCTATTTCTTCCTGTTGCTGCGGCATCTGAGTTGAAAGTGCTGGCCAGTATTACGCCACTACAGCTGATTGCCAGTGAAATTCTGGCAGATGTCACCGAACCGGATGTTTTATTGCCGCCGGGAGCCTCGCCGCACCAATACTCTTTGCGCCCCTCGGATGTACGAAAAGTAAAACAAGCAGATCTCATTCTCTGGGTTGGGCCGGAATTGGAGCGCTTTCTGGAAAAAACATTAAGCGCTACTGACGCAACTGTGCTGACATTGTTGGAAGCTGAAGATGAGCATTCACAAGAGTCACAGCATCAGCAGCATGAGGATCATCATCATGGTGACACCGACCCGCATGTCTGGCTTGAACCAATCCATGCGCTGGAGATAGCCGGAAAAATCCGTGATGCAGCCGTAAAAGCGGCGCCAGATAAGCAGTCGTTACTCGATAAAAACTATGCAGAATTTGCCGCTGCTTTGCTGCAACAAGATCAACACTTAATGGCTGAGTTTGCGCCATTGAATCAACAGGGATTTGTGGTTTTTCACGATGCGTATAGTCGTTTTGTGAAGCATTATAACTTACTGCAATTGGATGCCGTTACCGTTAATCCGTCACGTAAGGCGGGGGCAAAGCATGTCAGTGAGCTACGTGAAGCGGTGATCCAGAGTAAAGCGGTGTGTGTGTTCAGTGAGCCTCAGTTTAGCGCGGCAGTATTAAAAACGATCACCTCCGGAACCTCTATCCGTACGGCAGAACTCGATCCGTTAGGACAAAAAATAGTACCAGGAAAGGGGGCTTATTTAGCCTTCCTGGCTGACTTTGCAAGAACCTTTAAAACCTGTTTGCAGGATTAACGCGAGGTGAGTGGTATTGGTGATGCTGAATTTATCGAATTACGGCAAAACGGCTTCCCAAACAGAAAACCGGTCTATATAATACCGCCCACTTTCGAGCAGATGTGGTGGAATTGGTAGACACGCTAGCTTCAGGTGCTAGTGCCTTCACGGGCGTGGGAGTTCGAGTCTCCCCATCTGCACCACGTCCTGGCTCTTCAGGGCGGGTGCTGAAAGTGCAAATCCTCAGAGCGTACCCTCTTTAAACGTACACAGGTTGTAATACGACCGATGCAGATGTGGTGGAATTGGTAGACACGCTAGCTTCAGGTGCTAGTGCCTTCACGGGCGTGGGAGTTCGAGTCTCCCCATCTGCACCAATCGGTTAATCCTTGAGCTATTCATCTCCTTGTTTTTTTGATCTCCATCTTATTTGGCATTTCATTCGTGTGAGCACTGATGCAGTCTGCTTATTTTTTCTTTCTATGAACCGCATTCGATCAGCAAATGTCTGGAATATATAAACCTATTTCAGGACGGGACAATAGGACAATAAAAAGCCGGGACGGGCCCGGCAAAAAGGTGGGTGGAAAAGAAGAATGGAAAATAAGATCGGCAAGGATGATAAATAAGGCCCAAAATAAGTGCTTATTTCATTAAAATAGCAACCTGTACAATGACAGGTAAAATAGCGACAGCTAAACCTCCTAACACCATCAAAACAGAAGGTACTACACCAATTACTTCAACGCCTTGCTCTTCATGTGAATGTGCCATTGTTGTATCTCCATGCATGTTTGTTTAATTACTATAGATATAGCAATGACAGTGCCAGTTTTGTGGTTTTTAATATAAGTAATTGTTTTTAAGTTGTTTTATTAAAATTATTACGAGCTGATTTGATCGCTTAAATAACAGGGAGTGACACTTGCTTGGTCAAATATGGCGATGATTGTCATATATTGTGTGCAGTTTATGCGAGAGCCTTATGATAAAGGGCAATATGACTCAGATGAATACAGGTCTTTTTATTGCTGATGTAGCTTGTTGACCAGCGCGGGTATTTCGGAAGGATGCACTATTGTATGGCTTGGGTTGATACCTAGCTCTGCATCCAACGGGCGCTGGTGCTGAATCCACACCGACGTGATACCGCTGTTATTCGCGCCAGCAATATCTGACGCCAGGCTATCGCCAACATGGATGGCCTCGTGGGCCTCGCAGTTAGCGAGTCTGAGGGCTTTTTCAAAGATGGAGGGGCAAGGTTTTTCTTCTGGTTCCTGGCCGCCGATAATCAGATGATCGACATGCGCGATCATATTCACTTGCTCAACCTTGGGAATCTGTGAAAACTCCGGCCCGTTAGTGATCACCACCAGTGTGAAAATCTTACGTGCCTCTGCTAGCCATGCTTTAATGCCGGGATAAAAATCAAAGGCGTCGATACGATCTTTATCAAATTTGCTTTGCAGGCTTTGAATTGACTCATCGCTCAGGCCATTCACGCCGTGCTCGGTCATCAGATCGCGAATCAGCTGTATGCGAAAAGCCTCTTCACTTTGTTGTTCAATAATCGGCATATAGCGCGCATGTTGTGCGGGGCTCCATTCACGGTAAATGCCTGTTACATAGGCATCGGCAAAAGCCTGCCCATCAAATGCTTCGCCATGCTGTGTTTGTAATGCCTGCGCCATTAATAACTTGGCCTTCACATTAGCGCCGGGTGTATCGCAGAGGGTTTCATCCATATCGAGGAAGAGGGCTTTAAGCATGGGGGCTCCGTGAACGTTTAATAACGGTGTGCATAATAACGTAAGCCGGGAGAGTGGCCCAGTAGCAAGTGATTGCTTTATTCATTGCTCATGCAAACTTGTAAGCGGATATTTTAGCTTGATAGGCTTAAGTGATAGATAGAGTTTTATTAGGTACAAATATATATTGGTCCAAAGCAGAGCTTTGCTATGCTGCTAGCAGCCTTAGGGCTTTTTAAAATGTTAAACCTTCTGTGGATAAGTCTGATATGGAAAATAGTCAGTTTTTTAAGCAAGTTTGGCGTATTAATGGCATCATTATTATGGTGGCCGGTTTGTTAGCCATTGGTGTTTTGGTGTTTGCCGCGTACCAGATTTTTAAAGAGACAGTACGTGAGCGTGGGGTTAACGGGATTGTGAATATCGAGGCGTCTACTGAGGTTAAAGAGAAGTGGCAGTTGGGTTATCTCTCTTCGATACAGGGTACTCCTTTTGTGATGATTCCGTTAAGTTCGGATCAGCAATACTCTCAATCATATTATGATAAATCGGCGTCATCCATACGTAATTACTTGTTTATCAACAAGCAGGAAAACCAGCAGCATTGGCTGTTAAACAGTAATGAGCATCTGATAATAAAAGCCGATGTGCTATCTGAGAGCACAGGTTCTGGCCAAGAAGTAGCGGCACTGGCAATTCTTTATACGGTTATAACTTCAGATACAAATAATGATGATAGGCTTACGGCTAAGGACTTGAAAAACGTAGCGATATCGCAGCCAGGCGGTCAAGCCTATCGTGAAGTGTTACAGGGTATTGATCGCATGGTTGGCTACTCTTTAACGGGCAAAGAATCGCTAATGCTGGTGTATCAGCGAGATGATATTGGTTACGTGGTGACAATAAGTTTGACTGATTTTAGTATGTCTAAAGAAACGGCACTGCCCAAGGTAGGGAGTTAATCAGGTTTAATATTACTGCCTCCTACGACCAAAACAGGTGATTTTTCGTTCCAAAGTACCATATAGGTATAGGTTGACCTCTCTTATGATTTTAGGAGTATTCAGACATTTCTGAATAACACTCAATATCACTTAATAACAACAAGAGAGGTACACACCATGTGGACTAAGCCAGCTTATCAAGATCTGCGTATCGGCTTCGAAGTAACAATGTACTTCGCAAACCGTTAAGCGTTGACGGCGCTCAGTATTCAGAATTAAGAGTACAGAGCGCCTAAGCCAGTACCGGGTTCATGCTCCCCGGTACTGTGCCCACTTACAATAATAACTATTCTCTTCTGAGCACTGAGTCTTTTATGAAAATACAGGTATTAGGTTCTGCCGCGGGTGGCGGTTTTCCACAATGGAATTGTAATTGTCGCAACTGTAAGGGTTTTCGCGACGGAACGCTGAATGCTAAAGCGCGTACGCAGTCTTCGATTGCCGTGAGTGTTGATGGTGTCGAGTGGATTCTGTTTAACACGTCACCGGATATTCGCGAACAGTTAGCGTCCTTTGCGCCGATGCAGCCAGCGCGTACTATTCGCGATACCGGGATTGCCGCGATTGTTTATATGGATAGCCAGATTGATCACACCACCGGTTTACTTATGCTTCGTGAAGGTTGCCCGCATCAGGTGTGGTGTACCGATATGGTGTATCAGGATCTGACCACGGGTTTTCCGGTGTTCTCTATGTTGAAACACTGGAATGGTGGTATTGAACGCCATACGATTCCTATTGGCAGTGATAACGATGCAGAAGGCAGCAGTTTTGTGGTGCCCCAAGTGCCGGAGCTAAAGCTAACGGCTATTCCTTTGCGTAGCAGTGCACCGCCATATTCGCCTCACCGTAATGATCCTCATCCCGGGGATAACATTGGTATTCTCATAGAAGACACACGCAGTGGAAAAACACTGTTCTATGCGCCGGGTCTTGGCAAGATCGAACCCCATCTAAACCCATTAATGTCTAATGCCGACTGCTTGCTGGTTGATGGCACTTTATGGCGTGAAGACGAGATGATCACTGCCGGCGTGGGTGATAAGTTAGGTGTCACCATGGGGCATCTGCCGCAATCCGGTGAGGGAGGTATGATCGAGTATCTGGATACGCTGGATAAACCGCGCAAGATACTTATCCACATCAATAATACGAATCCGATTTTGGATGAGGACTCTGCCGAGCGCAAAGAAGTTGAAGCGCACGGTATTGAGATCTCCTATGACGGTATGAGTATCGAGTTGTAGGTGCACTGATGAGTAACCAGACTAATGTTACAGATACATTACCCATGACACGTAAAGAGTTTGAAACTACTTTACGTGCCAAGGGGAATTTTTATCACACACAGCATCCGTACCATGTCGCCATGTACGAGGGTCGCTGTACCCCTGAACAGATTCGTGGTTGGGTAGCGAATCGTTTTTATTATCAGATCAGTATTCCTATTAAAGATGCCGCGATCATGGCGAATTGCCCGGATCGTGATGCGCGCCGTCAGTGGGTTCAACGGATTCTGGATCATGATGGGTATGAAGGCGCGGAAGGTGGAATCGAAGCATGGTTACGTCTAGGTGAGTCCGTAGGTTTAAGCCGTGAAGAGATTTTGTCTGAAGAGCATGTGTTGCCGGGTGTGCGCTTTGCTGTGGATGCGTATATCAATTTTGCCCGGCGCGCTAACTGGAAAGAGGCGGCCAGCTCTTCACTCACGGAGCTATTTGCACCAACCATCCATCAAAACCGACTGGATACCTGGCCGACACACTATCCGTGGATAAAAGCCGATGGTTATCAGTATTTTCGTAATCGGTTAACCGAAGCACGCCGCGATGTGGAGCATGGTTTAACCATTACACTGGATCATTACACCACGCGTGAACAGCAGGAACGGATGCTGGAGATATTACAGTTTAAGCTGGATGTTCTCTGGAGTATGCTGGATGCCATGACCATGGCTTACGAGCTGAACAGGCCTCCGTACCATACGGTAACGGATGAGCGTGTTTATCATCGGGGGCTTGCCGTATGACCAGCTTAGAGATGATTCCGGTATTGGAAAAGATGTTTCGTTTTCAGTGGGAGGAAGCTCAGCAGTGCTATGTGCTGCTCTATCCAGAGGGGATGGTGAAGCTGAATGGCCCGGCAGGAGAGATTTTGTCGCTGGTGGATGGTAAGCGAAATCTGGTTCAGATTATTGAACTATTGGTGGAAAAATATCCACAGGCTGAGAATATCGAAAATGATGTGCTGGCGTTTATTGATGATGCTTTTCAGCAGAACTGGATACGGGGGTTGGTATGAGTGGTAGTTGTCAGGGAAAACCCTCTTCGTTACCTGAATCGCCTGCTCACGGGCAACCGCTGTGGTTATTAGCTGAACTCACTTATAAATGTCCGTTACAGTGCCCTTATTGTTCAAACCCAAAAGATTTTGCTGATTTCAGTGAAGAGCTGACCACGCAAGAATGGATAAAAGTATTCGAAGAAGGGCGTAAGCTCGGCGCTGTCCAGCTGGGGTTCTCCGGTGGTGAACCATTGGTCAGGCAGGATCTGAGTATCTTGATTAAGGCTGCCCGCGATCTGGGGTACTACACTAACCTGATCACTTCTGGTGTTGGTCTGAATGAGCGAAAAGTGGCCGAGTTTCGTGATGCCGGGCTTGATCATATTCAGGTCAGTTTTCAGGCCAGTGATGAAACCGTTAATAATATGCTGGCGGGCTCTCAAAAAGCCTTCGAACAGAAATTGAAGATGGCGCGTGAAGTTAAAGCACAGGGTTATCCGATGGTGCTCAATTTCGTCACGCATCGGCATAACATTGATCAGATCGACCGTATTATCGAGTTGTGCGTTGAATTAGACGCTGATTATGTTGAGCTGGCGACCTGCCAGTATTACGGCTGGGCGTATGAAAATCGCCAGCAATTGATGCCGACCCGCGCCCAGTTAGAGCGTGCCGAGCGTATCACCAATGAATACCGCGCTAAACTGGCGGCTGCCGGTAATCCGATCAAATTGATATTCGTCACACCGGACTATTACGAAGAGCGCCCTAAAGGCTGTATGAATGGCTGGGGGCAGGTGTTTCTCACCGTTACACCCGATGGGCAAGCACTGCCGTGTCATAGTGCCCGCATGCTGCCGATCGAGTTCCCGAATGTGCGTGAGCATACGCTCGACCATATCTGGAATGAATCATTCGGTTTTAATCACTTCCGTGGTTATGAGTGGATGAAAGAGCCGTGCCTTTCTTGTGATGAAAAAGAGAAAGACTTTGGCGGTTGCCGCTGTCAGGCGTATATGATGACGGGTGACGCTCATAATACCGATCCTGTTTGCAGCAAATCTCCTAACCACGACATAATTTTAAATGCCCGGTCGGAAGCAGAACAACCTGCGACAGAGCCATTTCTCTACCGTAATGAACGCAACTCTCGTGTCTTCTGCAAAGGTTGAGAGCCTGTCGCTTCTCAGCGCTGCACAAGCGGTTGCGGGGCTTAAAGATTATGGTCAACTCGCCTGTGATAGTGAGGGTGTCTTATTCTGGGTTGAATACCGTCCGGATGATGCCGGGCGTAACTGTCTGATTCGTTATGCCGATGGCGTTGCGCAAAACCTCACACCGCCTGACTTTGATGTGCGTAGCCGCGTGCATGAGTACGGTGGATTAAGTTGGTGTTTGTTGGATTCACGAAGCTGGGTTTTTGTGAACAAGCAGGATCAGCAGCTATATCGTCAGAGTTTGGATGATCTTACGCCGGTACAGTTAACATTCCTTCCGGAATCCAGATTTGGTGAGCCTCTCTATGATCTGTTACGCCATCGGATATTTCTGATAGAAGAAGTGCATAGTTCTCACTTGCATTCCAGTGAGAATGTTTTGAATCGTCTGGTTTCTTTGTGCCTGGTGAGTGGGACTATTCAGGTATTGCACGAGGGGCATGATTTTTACAGCTCGTTAGCTTTGTCTGATGATGGCATGCAATGTCTTTTTATCAGCTGGGATCATCCCCAGCAACCTTGGATAGCAACCCGGTTACACTATTGCTGCTTTGGCCAGAATGGCGGGATTGATCAGCAAAAGATACTGGCCGGGCAGGATATGAATGCCTCAATTCTGCAGCCTTCGTTCGATCGAAGTGGTGGTATCTGGGCGATGAGTGATCAGTCAGGGTGGTGGAATTTATTCCTGTATGATCTTTCCGGGCAGCGGCTGCAGCCCTACTGGTCGGTCGATGCTGATTGTACAGCGGCTCCCTGGCAGTTTGGTGGGTATCATTATCAAGTGTCTGAGCAAGAGGTCACGCTGATTCGCTTACAGGAGGCAGAGGCGGATCTGTTACAACTGCAAAATGGTAATGTTATTCGACAACTTGCCGCTGAATACAGCCAGTTCAGAGCGATTATTCAATCACAGAATAAAATCTATGCTGTCGCTAGTGGGGTATCGCGCTTGCCGGAGATCATTGAAATTGATCCGGCGAGTAGTAAAGTCCGGCGGTTATCAGACTCAGCGAATAATCAGGGTATGTGTAACTTGGGTGTGGATAATTTATCAGCCCCACAGCACATCCGTTTTCCGGTAAAAGATCAGCAAGCATTTGGTTTTTTCTACCCGCCTGTAAAAGAACTGTTTAACAATCAGCCGTCTCAATCCACTGTAAACCACTCATTACCGCCGGTGCTGTTTTTCTTTCATGGTGGCCCTACAGCCTGCACCTATCCTGTCCTGAATCCTCGCATACAGTATTGGACGCAGCGTGGTTTTGCCGTGATGGATCTTAATTATCGAGGCAGTAGCGGCTATGGTCGGGCTTATCGGTTATTGCTGCATAAACGCTGGGGTATTTCTGACGTTGAGGATGCTGAAGCGGCAGCGCGTTTTTTGTCAGCTCAGGGGCTAATAAACCCTCAACAGGTTTTTGTCAGAGGCAGTAGCGCTGGTGGTTTTACCGCCTTGGCTGCGCTGGTTTTTTCAGATCAGTTCGCTGGTGGTGCTAGTCTCTATGGTGTAACCGACCCGTTGGCGCTGACAAAAGCTACGCATAAGTTTGAATCGCATTATCTTGACTGGTTAATCGGCTCGTCTACGACAGAGGATTATCTGTATCAGGCCCGTTCGCCGTTAGCGCATGCCACCCGCATTCAGGTGCCGGTGATCTTTTTTCAGGGAGAATTAGATGCCGTTGTCGTGCCTGAACAAACAAGGGCGATGGTACACGCATTACAACAGCAGCAAACGCCTGTTGAGGCACACTATTATGCGCAAGAGGGGCATGGGTTTCGTTCTGCAGAGAATTTGGCGGATGCGCTGGAAAAAGAGTATCACTTTTACCAGCGCATTATTGGTGCACAACTCAGGGCGTCTTAAATATCCTTATTTTCAACAGTATTATGTGGATTTAGCCCATATTTTTCTGATAGTCGGCAACCATTTTCTTGAAGGCGACACGATCTTTACCTTCAATTTCGGTCATGATCGGGATATCTGAACTCATCGCGTTGACCGCACGATTATTGATATGCAATTCATAGTGCAAATGCGCACCGGTAGAGCGACCAGAGTTACCGGATAAGGCGATTTTTTGCCCGCGTGAAACACTTTGCCCTTTACGTACGTAAGCTTTTTTCAAATGCAGGTAACGGGTTTTGTATTTCTGGCCATGTTTGATTTTGATATAAAGCCCGGCATACGCATGTTTTTTTACTTCAATAACGACGCCATCACCGGTTGATAAAACCGGAGTGCCAATCGGAGCAGCAAAGTCAGTACCGTTATGTGGCCTGATCAGGCGGGTCACCGGGTGGCGGCGTTTTGGGTTAAAGTTGGATGATATACGGAGTTTTTTGGCTAGCGGGTAGCGGGAAAAAGCACGCTCAAGCCCTGTGCCGTTTTCATCATAATAGCTGTCTTTATAGAGAAATGCGGTGACCTCTCGTTTTTGATTAACCAGACGGATCGCTTCAATACGGGTCTCGCCGGTTTCTTGTCCCTTAACCATCTGCTTAGAGCGTACAATCTGAAAGGTATCGCCCTGGCGGAACCCTTTATTGAAATTAATCTTTTCTTTGAGCAGCGAGGATATCTCCATAATATCGCTTGCATCTAATCCGGCTTTGGAGGCTGAGTTATAAAAGCTTCCTTTAATTTCGCCTGATGCTATTTCCTGAGTCCAGTCGCCGGGCAGAATAACTTCTTTATATTCAAACCCGCCGCCATCGACGCGCTGGTATGTGACTTTATGTGCGAGGCTGAACTCTATTTCTAATTTGTCGAGCTGTTGAGTCTGCGAATCTAACCAAAAGCGTAATGAGTTTCCGGGCTTTAGTGTATCGAGTGCGAGTATTGCCAGATCGGTTTCCAGAATTTCGTACATGGTGGATTGCGGGATCCGCAGCATATCGAAAATGTAGCTCAGCGAGTCGCCTTTCGAGATGCTATAGGCGTAATTCTCAGGATATATTGTTGTGAGCTTGTATTCGTACTCTGTGAAGCCGGCTTCTGAAGAGACTAGCGTGGGTAATGAGAGTGTTTCAGGCTTTTCGCTTTTACCTAAAAACATCACAGCTAAGACCAGAAGGGTCAAAAGCAGAGATAAAACTTTATGGAAAGAGGGAAGTTTGGACCAGAAAAGATCCGCATACATAATTACTTGGCGCATATGACCATAAGACCGTACAAAAGATGAGAGATATGGCTGCTAAAGTAGCGGATTCGACTGTATAAGCCAAGTCTGAAGGCTGTTTTCCCGTAGCTAATGATACAATGACAAGCTTTTTAGCCTGATTTGTAAATGACAGCTAATTTTTCGTTTAAAAACTGCTGAGAGTTACTGCAAAACATGAGTAAATTAAACAGACACTATATCTTCGGCTATGGCAGTTTGATTAACAGCCGTAGCCGTGCGGTTACCGGTGAGTCTGGTAGTGTACTGCCGGTTAAAGTCTCCGGGTATGAAAGGTCGTGGTCTGTTATGTCCCCCGATTTTGGTATGAGCTCTGTCGCTGTTGTGCAGCGGGAGGGCGCGCTCTGCAATGGTGTTTTAGTTGAAGTACCAGAAAGTGAAATCCCACATTTTGATTTACGCGAGCGTGGCTATCAACGCGCGCGGATTGAAGCGCACCAGATACAGACGTATCAGGCAGTTGAGTTGCCAGAAGGGACGCTATGGATCTACCACGCTTGTGAAATTGTAGCCCCTACACAGCGCTGTCCAATTGCGTTGAGTTATGCCGATGTGATCTTGGCCGGTTGTATAGAGCATGGGCATGACTTCGCAGTAGAGTTTATTACGCTGACTAAAGGTTGGGAGCATCCTGCGCTCAATGACCGGATTGCACCTCGCTATCCGCGTGTACAGCGACAGCTGCATACGCCGCTATTAAACCAGTTGGTCGCGGATGTGATCAGGTTGTCTGATGAGCAGTTGTCTGCCTCTTATGTCGAAGTGAGTGCTGACGACTGAGGCTAAAGTGCCGCTTCAAGAGTAGTAGTCTTATTAGGCTCTTGAATCAGTGTGTTTTAAGCGAGCCGGCAACATAATAACCTTGTTGTTTCTTCAACATATCCCTGTTTTTTTGTCGGTATCTCGTTGTTGCTTACCTTCATTTTTTACCCGCATCTGATGCGGGTTTTTTTATGCTTGAGATCTGCAGAGTCAGACATTATTCATGTAAATCCGCTATGATTTAGTCTTTGTTTTTAAATTTGATGTGAGAAATAAAATGGCCGGCTCTAGTCTGTTAGTTTTGATTGATGATATCGCCACGCTGCTCGATGATGTGGCAATGATGACTAAAGTGGCAGCTAAAAAAACTGCCGGTGTGCTTGGCGATGACCTTGCGTTGAATGCTGAGCAGGTTTCAGGTGTGAAAGCCGATCGCGAGTTACCGGTTGTTTGGGCTGTGGCAAAAGGTTCACTGCTGAATAAAGTGATTTTGGTTCCCGGTGCATTGGCGATTAGTTATTTCCTGCCTTGGTTAATTATTCCGATGTTAATGCTCGGAGGGTTGTTCCTGTGTTACGAGGGTTTTGAAAAGGTTGCTCATAAGTACCTTCATAGTGCTGATGAAGATCAGGCGCATCATGCTGAGCTGGAAGCCGCAGTAGATAACGCTGATGTGGATATGGTGAAGTTTGAAGAAAAGAAAATTAAAGGCGCTATTCGTACGGACTTTATTTTATCAGCCGAGATTATTGTTATTACGCTCGGAACCATAGCGGGTGCGACATTAGTGACCCAGTTGGCAGTGTTGGTGGTGGTCGCATTAGCGGTTACTGTCGGTGTTTATGGGATCGTTGCCGGTATTGTTAAGCTGGATGATCTGGGTTTTTATCTGAACCGTAAGAAGGGCGAGAGTGCTTGGATTCGATTTCAACGTGTTGCGGGGTTAAGAATTTTGATCGCTGCGCCTTACCTAATGAAAGGTTTGGCGGTTGTGGGCACGGTGGCTATGTTTTTAGTGGGCGGCGGTATTATTTCTCACGGAATACCTGTTTTGCACCACTTGATAGAAGGTGCCGAGACAAAAATAGAGATGCTTCCGGCGGTAGGCAGTGTTTTAGGTGCGTTGACGCCGACGTTGTTGAATCTGGGTATTGGGCTATTAGCAGGGGCTTTGACTGTCGTTGTGATGACGTTAGGCCAGAAGTTATTCAGTAAAAAAGATACAGCTGCGTGATCGTTGAATGTTATAGATCTGGGCCCTTAGTTTAAATTCTTAATTTGAGCTTTTTATTTGAACTTTTGATTTGAATTTTTTATTTGAGCTTTTGATTTGAACTACAGAACACAGTGAAGGGGGGAGCTGCGCCCTGTAGAACAAATGGTTTTATCAAATTAGCTGTTTACCAGGTCAAGACAGCTCCCAGTGCAACGCTATCAGTTTCACGAGTATTACTTTCTGTTCGGTCGTACTCTGCGACTAATTTCAGATTGCTATTGACGGTATGGAACCATGCAATGGCACTGTTCTGAGCATCCAGATCATTCGCCGACGCTGTCGTTCCGCCTGAGTTCTCGCCGTACGATGCGACAAAACGCTCTTTGCCCATCGAATAAGACGCTTGAACCAAGTAGCCATCCACATCTGTGTTATCCGCTGTAATCAGATTAGCAAGCCCTGCTGTGCCTACACCTGTCGCACTAAATCCGGAAGCGCTTAAAGATAAGCCCGATACTTTAACGTTTACGCCATACGCTACGCCGTTAGAGTCAACATCGGTTGTGCCGGATGTCGAGCTTTGTGACATACCACTAACCCAAGCTTTTAATGGTACGTTCTCGCTGAGTTGTGTTTCAAAGGTCAATTCGGCTTCGATGCGCGGTGTGCTTTCTTCAGATCCGGTAGCTGATTTGCTCGGATCCATCAGACCTACGGCCAGTTGGAAACCGTTATTTTTAGGCGTGCGGTAGGTTATCTGTGCATTGGGGAAAGGATACAAATAACCGGTGCCTATGTTCCCGAAGGATACGTTTGCACCGTCTACCAGCCCGTCAGAGCCTACCTGACCATAACCCAGAAGGAGTTCATCGCCGAGAATATTGCTGCGGCCAAATAGTGAAAAATCTTTACCGATCAGAACCTGTCCCCATTCTCCATCGACGGTGCCGTAAAATTGGCGAACATCGATCATGGAGTCGGTCAGGTTGGTGTTGGCGTCGTTAATTGATACCCAGAATGATGAGCGGGCACCGAGTTTGAGGTCATCGATCTGTTTGCCGAAGTTGAACCCAATATAGTTGGGTAAAAAGCCCATTTTGACACGTGATTGCGTACGATCCAGAGCGTCGTTGAGATCGTCAACCTGGCTATGCACATAAAAAGTGTTGATCAAGCCATCGGTGCTGAAGGTGGTGTCATCTTTGTCGTATAGATTTAAGCCTGCAGAAGCTTGGGTGCAGATACCGGCAGCAATGGCGCAGGTGAGCAGCTTGAGGTGTGTTTTTTTATTTTTCATATCGTCCCCATAAGAGTATTTTTCAGATTAGCAGTGACCTGTATATCTTCAGGCATGGCTGCTATCACAAGAATGCCTCTTTGGCACTGAGCCGCTACCACATTGGCCTTGTTGTACTCGCTGCTAAAGCTTGTAATTCTTTGTAATATGAAGAACTTACTTCGTTGGTAGTGGGTCTGGAAGTACGCCTTGGAGCGGACAAGAGCAGTACAGGCCACCCCCTGTATGCGTGGATTGTAATAAAAGAGTAAACTCCCTATCCTTTGTATTCGTCAGCGTGAGCAAGGCGCTTAATATAATAAGAAGCTTGAGTACCCAACGATGAGCTCTGATATCTCGAATCTGCGTAAGTTTGTATCGCCCGAAATTATTTTTGGTGCAGGTGCCCGCCACACAGTGGGAAACTATGCCTGCACATTTGGTGCGCGTAAGGTTTTGATTGTTTCTGATCCGGGTGTAGATCAGGCTGGATGGGTTCAGGACGTGTGCAGCAGTCTTGATGAGCAGCATATCCCTTACGCTCTTTTTACGGCGGTATCTCCTAACCCTCGCTGTGAAGAGGTGATGGCGGGTGCGCAGTTTTATCAGGAGCAAGGCTGTAATGTGATTGTTGGAGTGGGCGGTGGTAGCCCGATGGATTGTGCAAAAGGGATCGGTATTGTCAGTGCGCATGGACGACATATACTGGAGTTCGAAGGTGTCGATACCATCGACGTTGCTATCCCCCCGTTGATTTTTATTCCGACCACGGCAGGGACTTCTGCTGATGTGTCACAGTTTGCGATTATTTCTGACCAAAACGAAAAGGTGAAGTTCTCTATCGTGAGTAAGGCCGTTGTGCCGGATGTCTCTCTGATTGATCCCGAAACGACTGCGACGATGGATGGGTTTCTGAGTGCGTGTACCGGTATCGATGCGTTAGTGCATGCGATTGAAGCCTTCGTATCAACGGGAGCAGGTCCATTAACCGACATGCACGCGCTGGATGCTATTCGGCTTATTAATACCAATATTGCCCCCTTGGTTGCCGACCCGAAAGATATGCATCTGCGTGAGCAGATCATGCTAGGGTCAATGAAGGCAGGGCTTGCATTTTCCAATGCCATACTGGGGGCAGTGCATGCAATGTCGCATAGCTTGGGAGGTTTTTTGGATCTTCCGCATGGACTTTGTAATGCGATGTTGCTGGAGCACGTGATTGATTTTAATTACCCCGAGGCAACAGATCGCTTTAAAGTGGTTGCCGAAACGATGGGCATCGATACACGTGGTTTGACAACGCCTCAGATCAAGCAGCGCTTAATGCAGCATGTTATTTCACTGAAAGCGGAGGTTGGCTTGACACAAAAATTGGCAGCATATGGTGTTAACGTCTCTGATATTCCTGTTTTGTCTGAAAAAGCACTACGCGATCCCTGTATTGTCACTAATCCGAGAAAATCCAGCCAGCGAGATGTTGAAGTAGTTTATGAAGAAGCGCTCTGAACGTAATAGTGCAACCTTTGAAGATCTGATTGGTCTGGGAAACCAGTCCGCCAGGAAAAACTATTATCCGGAACTTGCACAAAAACTGGATGAACTGGAAGAGGAGCGCAATCGTTACAAATGGCTGTTTGAAAATGCATTGCATGGTGTTTTTCAGGCTGATTTATCGGGACGTTTCACTACAGCCAATCCTGCCATGGCTGAACTATGTGGATACCATTCTGAAAAGCAGTTAATCGAAAATATTACCGCGATTGATAAACAGTTGTTTGTTGACCAACAGGAATATCAAATTTTACTGCAGAGTTTGCAGCGTGATGGCAAGGTCTATCGTTTTGAAACGCGCTTGCAGAAGCAAAATGGCGAGTCCATTCATGTATCGATGAACGCCTTACTTAAGCAGGAAGGCGAAGATATCTGTATTGAAGCCTTTGTGCTGGATATCAGTGAGCGAGTGCGTGATCAGGCACGCTTGAAAAAGCTTAATGAGGAGCTTGAGATAAGGGTTGAAGAGCGTACCAATGCGCTGGCGACCGTCAATAATAAGTTGTGGGATGAGATCCGCGAACGCGAAGTCGCTCAGCATCAGTTGCAAGTCGCGAAAGAGCAAGCTGAAGAGGCAAATCTGAGTAAAGATAAATATCTGGCCGCCGCCAGTCACGACTTACTTCAGCCGATGAATGCCGCACGTTTACTGGTGGCTGCGCTTAGAGAAAGGCAGATGGCAGCAGAAGATAGCCATTTGGTTGAGCGTGTGCATGTTGCGCTTGAAGGGGCTGAGGGCTTACTAACGGATTTGTTAGAAATCTCTAAGTTAGATCAAAATGCTGTGCAGTCAGATCCTGCTGCCTTTCATCTGGTGCAGTTATTACAAGCTCTTCAGACCGAGTTTCAGGCAGTTGCCGATAATGCGGGTTTACGTTTGGTGATTCGCGAAACGGATCATGTGGTCTATTCAGACGCGCGTTTGTTGATGCGTATCTTACGTAACTTTGTGAGTAACGCGCTGCGTTATACCAATAAAGGAGGGGTTTTGGTTGCGGGCCGAGTACGTGGAGAATATTTGGATCTAGAGGTGTGGGACAGTGGTGAGGGCATTCCGCAAGAGAGTCAGGAAGAGATCTTTCGCGAGTTTAATCAGCTTGAGCAACACCGAAACGGAATACGAACCGGTGTAGGGCTTGGACTGGCGATTGTTGATCGGGTCGCAAGGGTCTTGAATCACCCGGTAACAGTGCGCTCTCGTGTGGCAAAAGGCTCGGTATTTTCTATTAAAGTGCCCTTGTTATCGACGGATTCGACAAGGCCTGCTCCTGTATCCCGAGCTACTGGTGTCAGTGGTTTTGCCTCTGAGCCAGTACTGGTCGTTGATAATGATCAGGATATTTTGCTCAGTATGGATGTTTTGCTGAGCCAATGGGGTTTGACTCCGTATCTTGCCACCGACACTGCCTCTGCTATTGAGTTGTGCGAAAAGCAGCAGATAGTTCCTCGAGTATTGCTGCTGGACTATCATCTGGCCAAAGGTGAAACCGGCTTAGAGGTTCTGGATCGGTTCGAACAACATTTTAACACGAAAATTCCAGCGGCAATGCTGACGGCTGAGCGCTCGGATAAGAGCCTTAAACATTTCAAGGCGTTAGGTTTGCAGGTCTTAAATAAACCGGTTAAACCGGGGAAGTTACGTGCGCTGCTAACACATATCTTGTCTGCATCGGCCGAAATGAAGTAATGGGTAGGTGGGGGCTCGAACCTTGATGTTGCAGGTGCGAAAGTAATTAGGTCTCAAGTAGTATTTGATCTAAGTAAGAGTCTGCCTAGACTGCAGTAAGACCTTTTCGGAAAAGGATTCTCATATTTATGGCTGAACCCGCTGTTACCGGCTTTTCAAATAACTGTGATCCGTTTGCTGCAGCTTTAGAGTTGCAACAACAGTTGCGGCAACAGTTGCGGCAACAGTTGACCTATGATGATTTAGGATGCGTGTTGTTTTTCTGCTCGGCCGAATATGATCTGTCGTTATTGGCAGAGGCGATGAATCAGGCGTTTGAAGGTGTTCAACTTTTAGGGTGCACCACAGCCGGAGAGATAACTGCTGAAGGTTATGCGCAGGGTGCTATTAGTGCAATTGGCTTTAGTCGTCAGCATTTTGCGGTAGAGACCTGCCTTATTAGAGCGATGGATGATTTTTCGCTAACCCAGGCACAATCGGTCGTTGAGTCCTTTATCAATAAAGGTCGGGTTAAACAGCTGGCTCCCATTAAAGGTAATAGCTTTGTATTAACCTTGTTGGATGGTTTGTCAGTGCAAGAAGAACAAGTGTTGGCAACCTTGAGTTCTGCGCTAGGGAATATTCCGCATTTTGGCGGTTCTGCAGGTGACGATATTCATCTGGCGCATACTCATGTGTTTGCGGATGGCGCATTTCATACCGGTGCTGCTGTTGTGCTCTTATTTAATACAGATTGTGAATTTGAAGTATTCACTACCCACCATCTATCACCATTAAGTGAAAAATTAGTAGTGACAGCTGCTGAGCGCGAAACCCGCCGTGTTTACGAACTCAATGCCGAGCCGGCTGCAGAGGAATATGCTGACCTGATTGGCGTACCTGTTGATGAGTTGACTCCGGAAGTATTTGCTTTGAATCCGTTGGCCGTCAAAATCGGCGATGAGTTTTATGTTCGCTCAATCCAAAAGGTCAACACAGACCTGAGTTTGACCTTTTATTGCGCTGTTGAGAATGGCATTGTGCTGACCCGTATGCAGCGGGGTGATATGTTGAAAAATCTGACGATGCAGCTGGAAAAAATCGAAGCAAAAGTAGGTTCGCCACAATTAATAATAGGCTGTGATTGCTTTCTTCGGCGTTTGGAAATTGAGCACTTAGATACGGTGCAAGCGGCTTCTGCACTGCTGCGTGAGCATAAAGTCGTGGGCTTTAATACATATGGCGAGCATATTGAAGGGATGCATATCAACCAGACATTTACCGGCGTAGTGATTGGGAAACCATCTCATGAGTGATTCTGAGTTACTTTCCAGACTCGCTAAGCTGGAGCGGGAGAACTATAAACTCAAGCGGATTAATCAGGCGCTGATTGAGCGGGTTGAATCAAGTAATGTGCAGGGTGCTAATCCTTATGCTGCGTTTGAAAACTCTGTGGTATTGGCAGATCAGGTGCGCGAACGCACAGAAGCCTTGAACGATGCACTGTCTGAGTTGAAAACCAGCCATCGGGCATTGAAAAATGCTAACCAGATAGCTGATTTAGCCAATCAGCGCTTAGTCGATGCGATTGAAAGTATTTCTGATGCTTTTGTCTTGTTTGATCAGGAACGGCGCATCGTCCTTTTTAATAGTAAATTTCAAGGTGTCTGGGAAGGGACTGGGCAGGTAATTGCAACAGGCACCACGATTCAGGATATACGTCGTTTGGCGGATCAGCATGGTTTGATTGCTGAAGAGTATGGTGAAACCGGAGACGGTAATAAAGTGTTCCGTTTGTCTTCCGGGCAATGGGTGCAGATGAGTGAAAGGCCGACCTCTGATGGAGGTATGGTGGTTTTGTATACCGATATCAGCCAGTTAAAAGCGTCTGAAACGGAGCGGCGGGAAGCGGCCTTGGCGCAAAAATCGCTATTGCTGCAGCGTACTGTCGATAATCTTTCACAGGGTGTTGCCTTGGTAAATGCCAGTGATCAGCTGGAAATATGGAATGACAGATTTCTCTCATTAACCGGTGTGTCTCGTTCGGAAGCTGAGTCATTCCCGCCATTTCGGGCGCTCAATCTTAAGCATTTTCATGATCATAAAGCGAAAGGGGGGCAGCCTGGTAGTTCGCATATCATGCGTCATAATGATTACATTATTGAGGTAAGAACTCATGCTATGCCGGATGGCGGGTATGTAAATACTTACACCGATATTACCGAGCGCTATCAGTATGCTGAAACCCTGAAGGAGAGCGAGCAGTGGATTCGTTTGATTACGGACCATGTGCCAGCGTTGATCGCTTATGTGGGAGATGACCTCTGTTATCGTTTCACTAACAAAGTTTATGATGAATGGTACGGTTGGGAACGTGGGAAACTAGCGGGCGAGAGTATTACTCAGGTTCATGGAACGCATAGTTTTAATGAGTTGCAACCTTATATCCAAAGAGCGCTGTCTGGTGAGAATGTCACCTTTGATATTGCTGAGCGCAATGGAACCGGAGAGCAGCGTTATATGCTCAAATCCTATGTGCCAAATATGGGTGTAGATGGAAAGGCCGTTGGCTTTTTTGTCATGATCCGCGATATTACCGACCGGCGCAAAGTGGCGTTAGAGCTGGAAGAGGCGTATCAGAATCTGGAGCATAGAGTTGAAGAGCGTACTTCAGAGCTGACTGCGGTTAATGAACACCTGCTCTCTGAAATTGCAGAGCGCACCTTGGTAGAAGCCCGGCTACGTGAAGCGAAGAAAGATGCGGAGCAGGCTAATTTGTCAAAAACTAAGTTTCTGGCAGCCGTAAGCCATGATCTGTTACAGCCTTTAAATGCCGCACGGCTGTTTACCGGTGCGCTATCTGAAAAAAGCCTCAATAGCGATACACGTCCGCTCGTCAATTCGGTGTCACACGCGTTGAGTGACGTTGAGTCATTGCTGGGTACGCTGGTGGATATTTCTAAACTTGATGCTGGTGTGGTTACACCAGATATCACCACTTTCAGGGTGCGTGAATTGATGGGAAATATTGCCAATGAGTTCAGCCAGTTTGCGCTAAAAGATGGGCTTAAAATGTCCTATATTCCTTCATCGGCTTCGATCTCCAGTGACTCCCAATTGTTAGCCCGTATTCTTAGAAACTTCTTATCGAATGCGATTCGCTACACAGCGAAAGGGCGAATTTTATTTGGTTGCCGTCGTAAAAAAGACTCACTGGCTATTGAAGTATGGGATACAGGTGTCGGGATTCCTGATGAGCAGCTGCAGGAGGTTTTTCAGGAGTTCAGGCGGCTCAACCCTCCGGGGTTGGGTTCTGATAACCGCACTGATAAAAGCGGCGATAAAGGCTTGGGGCTGGGTTTGGCAATTGTGGATAAAATTTCAGGGGTGTTAGGCCACCCTATTACTGTTCATTCGATAGAGGGAAAGGGGTCTGTTTTTGCGGTGGAAGTACCGTATGGGGAGCTGGCACTATACTCTGAACTTCCGACAACAGACTGGGCTGCGGCGATAGATTGTTTACAGGGGGCGCATATTTGGGTGATTGATAATGATCTGGCCATCTGTCAAGGGATGCAAACCTTGCTAGAAGGATGGGGGTGTTATGTGACCACCGCTCTTTCATTGGAGCAGTTATTACAACGAGTTGATCCGGCAAGTGATCCGGTTGACTTGTTGATTGCCGATTACCATCTGGATAATGGGGATAATGGTGTTGATGCCGCTCGTGGGGTTTCTGAACTGCTGGAGCGGCCTCTTTCAGTCCTGATGATTACCGCGAACTATAATAAAGACCTGAAACAAGAGATACGTGAGCTGGGCTATATTCTGATGAATAAGCCCGTTAAACCGTTAAAATTAAAGTCGATGTTACTGCATCTGCTAAAAAATCGCTGAGCCTTAATGCTTAGCGTTTCAGATATTCACTGAAATCAATATTCCCTGCAGAAAGAACGGCTTGAATGCGGTTATGCACATTGAGCTTGCGTAGAATCGCTGACACATGTGCTTTAACCGTCGTTTCGGCAATGTTGAGGTTATAGGCGATCTGTTTATTTGATTCGCCGGTAGACATCCTTTCCAGTACTAATAACTGGCGGCGGGTGAGCGAGGAAAGCATTTCAGGAGCGATACGATTATCATCTTTACGGGGTTGGCGACGCGTTTCTGTTGAGTTACTGCGGATGATATCGGATGGCAGATAAACATTTCCTGCCAGAATTTGTTTCAGTGCCCCTGTCATCTCTTCGCGGGATGACGATTTAGTGATAAAACCTACAGCACCATAGGTTATCGCCTGTAATACGATCTGTTTATCTTCTTCAGCAGAAACAATCACAACTGGCACTGTCGGTGATTCATTGCGTAGGGTGATCAAGCCGTTCAAACCATTCATGCCGGGCATGTTCAGATCGAGCAGAATCAGGTCTAGATCATCTTGCTCTAGTGTCACTTCTAAGGCACTGTCCAGTGTTTGTGCTTCCAATAGCTCGCAGTCAGGGAAGCTGGTATGAATGACATTGCTAATCGCCTCTCTGAATAGAGGGTGATCATCCGCAATCAGAATTTTATACACAATACTCTCCCACGCTTATATTTATTATTGATCACAATATCAGATATAGGTGCCTGACAGGATCAGTGTGAAAATTTTGCCGGCACTCCCTCGGCCGTATCCAGATCAGCTTCCTGCCAACCGTCTGAACCATCCCGGTACCAGTAAAGTTGAGAGTATCCCCACTCTTTTGCTCGCTTTATAGCATTCCATGACATCCAGCAATCCGCTGTGCAGTAAATCACCAGCGGATAGTCTAGTCGTCCTTGAGTTATCTCCTGCAAATTCTGCTGAAAGTAGTCAGCCCAGCTCTCTTCCAGCTCGCCTTGTCCTACATTCGGTACCCAGCGGCTGCCCGGTATATGTAAGCGAGGCTTTTTCTGGATGAAAAAACCATCTTTCCAGACCAGTGGTTGTACATCTAATAAGGCCGCAGGTGGCGTTTGCTTTAATAAAGTAACCAGCTCTGCTGTTGATAGCGTGATGGCCTGTTCATGTTGTCTCGGGGTTGGGCTGCGATAACGCAGCAAACGGTAACCCTCTAATGTAAACAGCTCGCTATCATCAAACCCTTCGAGCCATGTGGCAGGCGCTGCAGTAGTCTGAGTCTGCTTGCCTTGAGCCTTTTCTATCGGCGTGCTTTCAGCTTGTGCCGATGCTTGTTGGCTTAACAACCAGGCTGAACATAACCAGTAAAGCAACATAGTCGATCTGTGCATGCTTTATCACCCTTTTTGACTACTGTTATTACAGCGCGCCAATCAAAAAGAATATATTCTGCAATGGAGTGATAAAACCAGTACTAAAGTACTGGTTTTGGAGCGAGTTGTTTCTGTTTATTCTTCACAGAAAAGTTAATGACGTGTAACCAAAAACACCCCGGCTCCCATCATAATAGAACCTGCTGAACGGTTTAGATTGCGCATTGCTTGAGCTGATTTGAAAAACTTGCGCGCTTTCGATGCCATATGGGCGATCAGCATCAAGCCGAGCATTAGCGCGAACAGTTGTAGGGTTGATGCCAACGCGATATCGGTGCTACTAAGCACTGATAGATCCATGAACGTGGGCAAAAATGCGATATAAAATAATATGACTTTCGGGTTTGACGCCGAAATCAAGAAGCCTTGAATAAAGCTCATCATGCCGTGTCGGGGTTTGCTGACAGCCACTTCTTCAGACAGGTTTATCGGTGTCGTCCATAGTTTCCAGCCAAGGTAGCAGAGGTAAGCTGCTCCTGTGAAACGGATAATAGTAAATAGTCCACCCCAGTGCTCAGCGATAGCGGCTAAACCAAAACACGCTAGTACCAGATAGACAATATCACTGATGGTCATCCCCAGCGCGAGCAGGAAGCAGGGGCGAGTGCCTTCGACCATTGCGCGCGCAAGAATAGCAAACACCCCTGGGCCTGGCGTGATGCCGAAAATAAAGATGGCGATAAAAAAGGTGATGGCGCTTTCAACTGACATGCGAAAAGGTCCTATAGATACGCGCTTGAATGATACAAGCCCCAGCCTGTGTGAGGTCTTGTGAAACATAGATAATGATTATGCTACTTTTGGCGATCCCGTGTATATATGCTGGTGTGTAATGATTCTCGCGTTAAGTTTTTTGGCTAAAGATCCGCGTGTGGTAAAATGGCAGCATAGTTGATAAATACGATGGTAGAACCATGTCAGAAAAAGCAGTGTCAGAAAAACCAGTGTTAGACAAACCAACGCCTCCGGGTGATTATGAGTGTTGCGAAAGTGCGTGTGAGCCGTGTGTCTGGGATATATATTACGAAGATATGCGTGAATGGAAAGAGGCTCAGGAAAAGCTGAAAGCTGCTCAGAATTCTGAGAATGATGGGGCGCAAGCCGATGGGATGGCCGAGTCTTCTGAAGCTTGATACCATGCAGCAACTTTTATTGAAAAGTAACCTTCAGGTGGATGGAAAGTTGTCGCATTATGCAAAGTAAGATGGTGGGAGGTAAGGAAAATCGTCTCATTTTCATGTTGCTCGGGCTTGTTGTTCTGTATTTTTTTTGTAATCAGATACTGCAGTTCTTGCTCTCAGGCACTGCAGACCTGGATCAGGCTGAACAGCTGTTAGTTAGTCAGGATTTTAAGCTAGGTTACTCGGCGCAACCCCCCTTGTATACCTGGATAGTTAATGTTCTCTTTTCTATTACGGGACCTAGTCTCTTTTTGCTGCTTTTATTGAAATCAGTTGTTTTAAGTATGTTAGCTGTTTCAATCGTAGGTATCGGCAGGTTTTTTTATTTTACTCTCCAGCAGCAAATTATAGCGGTTATCTCTATTGTTTTTCTTCCTCAGATTATTTGGGAATCACAAAGAGATCTCACACATTCGCCTTTAGCAACGACAATGGCTGCAGTGACTTTATTACAAGTAGTGGCATTGCAAAGAGTGCAAAGTATTTTTAGTTATATATCAGTCGGGTGCTTAGTTGGCTTGGGGCTCTTGAGTAAATATAATTATTTTGTGTTTCTGATCTCTCTTGTTTTTTCCGTATTATTTACGCCTCAATATAGATCTGTATTACTTAATAAACGTATTGTTTTTGCCCTTATTCCCGCATTTTTGATTATCTTTCCCCATTACTATTGGGTGGTTAATCATCTTGATGCTGTGTCGGGTAGTGTGCATAAATTACAAGCTGGCGGGGGTGGGTTCCTCTCTGGTATTGGTCAGGCTATGCTTTCAGCGTTAGCGTTTTTATCACCTTTATGGCTCTTCTCTCTTGTACTATCAGGGCGCAAAAACACACCTAGTAAAGTATCATTCTTTGATAAAAAACTGCTTATAAACTTACTGCTACTGGAATTATTATTCGTTGCAATTTTTGTCTTGTTAACCGGTGCTCAAGAGATAAAAGATAGATGGTTTCAACCCATGCTTTTCTTTATTCCACTGGTCATTGCCGTTTTTTATAAGCCGACGAAAAGAGGGTTTAATGTTTTTTGTTCATTAGGTGTGCTGTTCGCCATTCTTATACCTGCTGCTCTTAGTTCGCGTATCGTGTTCTTTGATGAGATCAAGCGTACAAGTCGTCCTAATACTCCTTTTCAGAGCATAAATGAGTCTCTGGCATCTTTGTCGGGCAGTCCTGATGTTATCTTTGCTGAAACTACATTGATCGCTGGTAATGCGCGAAATTATTTTAAAAATACACGTGTGATTGCACCAGACCATACCGATTATGCACTTATTGAAAAGAGTAAAGAGAAAAGGACTGCCATCATATTGTGTCAATCGCCGGAGTGTAATAAAGATGGTTTTTCTGATTTGATGAAACGCCAATTTAACGTGGATATAAAGTTATTAAGTTTTAAACAAATAGAAGAGCCTTACTATTTTAGCAATACAAATATATATACTCTTTATTGGAGTGAGGTTAAGACTATTTCATCTTTGCACTCTGCTGCGGATTAAATCCGGTTATTGCCAATACTGAAAAGATCAGTGTTGTTGCTAGCGTAACGCTGAATGCTGTCCCATCAAATTTTAGATAGAGTGCATGCCTGACCAGTTCGACCGCGTAGGTGAAGGGGTTGGCTATGCAGATCCAATAGATCCATTCACTGGCTTCCTGCATTTTCCATAACGGATAGAGAGCCGATGAGAGAAAAAACATCGGAAAAATAACAAAGTTCATTACGCCGGCAAAGTTCTCCAGCTGTTTTACCCAGGATGAAATAAACAACCCGATTGCGCCCAGCATAACGGCGACCAGTAACAACGCCGGTAAAACACTCAGATACCCCCACAATGGCGGCTCGATATCGACCAGCAGCGCAATTACCAGAAACGCATAGACCTGTAACAGCGATACCAGCGCAATCGAGAGTAACTTACACGCGAGAAGAAACCAGCGAGGTAGTGGACTCATGAGCAGTACGCGCATGCTGCCCATCTCGCGGTCATACACCATCGATAAGGAGCTTTGCATACCGTTAAACAGCAGGATCATGCAGCAGAGGCCCGGTGCGATATAAACTTCGTAAGTGATGTAGGTTTCGTAAGGCTCGATGATGGCAATGCCGAGCGCTGCGCGAAATCCTGCTGCAAACACAATCAACCAGAGAAGAGGCCGCACCAAGGCGCTGAAAAAGCGAGTGCGTTGTTGAATAAAGCGCAGGTATTCGCGGGTAAGAATTCCCTGAAAGCAGTACCAGTAATGGGTTGGCGTGATCTTCATGCAGCACTGTCCGTCTGTTGGGTGAGGGTCTCAAACGCATCGGCCAGGTGCTGCTTTTTGCTAAGTTTACATAGATCATATCCTGTGCCGGAGCTGAGTAGCTGGCCTTGGTGGAGTAATAAGACACGATCTTGCGGTAGGATTTCATCGATCAGATGTGTCGCCCATAAGACGGTAAGCTGCTTGTCTTCGCAGAGTTGGCGGACATGCTGGTTGAGCGCTTTTCTTGCTTTGGGGTCAAGACCTGTCGTGGGTTCATCCAGCAGTAATACACTTGGTTGGTGCAGGAGTGCCCGAGCTATTTCGACGCGTCGGCGGTGCCCTCCATTGAGTGCACGTACTTTATCGTGTGCTCGCTGGCTCATCTCCATACGTTCTAACTCCTCTGAAATACGCAGACGAGCTTCTGTACCGCAAAGCCCATGTAGTGACGCATGATAGGCGAGATTTTGTTGTACGCTTAAGTCCAGATCGAGCGTGCTTTGCTGGAAAACGACGCCTATCTGTTGCATTACTTGAGTTGGATGCTTTTGCAGATCTAAATCCCGGAGCTGAACACAACCTTTTTGCATCTCATACAGGCGTGTAAGGAGCGCAAATAAGGTGCTTTTCCCAGCGCCATTGGGGCCAAGCAGTGCGCAAAACTGGCCGCTGTTCAATGAGAAGCTAACGTCATGTAGTGCGCTTTTTTTTCCATAATGAAAACTAACCTGCCTGACCTCGATGCTCATTTTGTTTTAGGCTCAGTGGTTTTAATTACGACGCCCCACGGGTAGCGGCCAACCTTGATCGATTTAACGGCTTTCATTTTGGCGACATCAATGACGCTAACATCTCCGCTGATGCCATTGGTGGTTAACAGTAGTGATTGATCTGCGTTAAATGCCATATGCCAGACGCGCCGCCCTACCAGAATATATTCAATGATTTCATAGGTTTTAGTATCAACAACAGCAACATGATTGGCGGGGCCAAGCGCAACAAAGGCGTATTTACCATCGTCACTGAGTTTAATGCCTACCGGCTGGATTTTATCCGGATGTACGCCGCGAATAGCAAAATCAATTTTGTGTGAAATTTGACGCGTTTCGACATCAATCACAGCAACGGTTGCGCCAATTTCAGAGCTGACCCAGAGGACTTTACTGTCTTTTGAAAATTCTGCATGGCGAGGGCGTTGGTCAACAAGGGTGTTATCCACAAGCTGCATGGTTTCGGTATCAATCCAGTGTACCATGTTGGTTGTTTCGCTGGTGTTGACTGCGATTTTGCCATCCGGGCTGACCGCCATTCCTTCGGGTTCTACACCAACATCAATCTGAGCCAGTACGGCGTTGGTTTCTGTATCAACGATAGTAGCCAGCGCGTCATCTTCATTGGATATGTAAAGGTGGCGATTGTTGGGGTGCAGTGCAAACTGTTCAGGGTCTTCACCAGAGGGAAGTTCTTTAATGATCTGGTGTGTGGTCAAATCCATCACTTGTACCGTGTCGGAATCTGACGCACAGATATACAGCTTGCTTTGATCGTGGGACAGGATAATGCCGCGCGGGCGCTGGCCTACATCCAGGGTGGCTGTAACCTCGTAGGTATCAAGATCAATCACCGACAGGGTGTCGTCTTTCTCGTTAGAAACGTAGGCAACATCCGCCAGCAGGGGCTGGGTAACAAACAGCAAACCGGCCATGCTGAGCGTCAGAGATCGGTAAACAACACGGCAGTATTTCTTTGTAGTCATCATATTAGTTTTTATATCGGTCATCATAAAAAAGTCCTGTCGTTAAAAGTGTTCCATCAGGCGGCACTGGCTTTCTGGTTTATCGAATCCTAACGTGTCTAATTCAGATACCGGATGTAAAAAGCCCTCCTGCGGAGATTGTGATACCAGCGAGCGTGGCTGGATCAGTGGAATAGGTTGGCGTAACTGGCCACTCCAGGAACGAAAGTTAAGTTTTCGGCCTTTAAAACCCGCTAATTCAAATTTATCTGAGGCGATGTAACGTTTAAGCACCTGAACGTCTCCGCTGTTGGTGCGGGTAACCGCTTCGGCAATGGTACGTACGGCCGCCCATGCAGCGTAATCTTTCTCGCCCATCCAGCGGCCTGTGAGTTTTTCAAAACGCTTTTGAAGTTGAGCCGCTCCCCATTGCTCGACAACACGGTGCCAAGTGACGGGTGTCAGACCTTGCGTTCCCACTACGGGGCGTGGATACCAGGTGTTATAGAGAACGTATTCACCAAAATCACCTCGCTCATCGGCGACCACAACCACATCGTACTCTTTCGTTTGCGTAAATAGTGGCATTTCCCGCTGTGCGGTGCGGCGCAGGTCAGTGTCGAAGCTCCACGCTTTTTCGTCGATTATTTTCAGGCCATAACGTGTTGTGGCGCGTTTGATCGCTGCTGCATATGCCTGGTCATCACTGGTTGCTCCGGTGATAAGGAGCAGCTCCGTAAGACGGCGTGCTTTTAACCATTGTCCTAAGGCATCTGCTAACATCGCGCGGCTTGGAATCGTGTGGAGAGTGTTTTTAGGGCAGTTCGTCTGGCGTAAATGATCGTCTTTAGCGCCTGCGTTAAGAATCAACACATCATTGGGGAGGCTATTGCTTAAGGTGCTTAGGGTACTGGCGGGTAAATTGACGACAAAGCTGTGAATGCCTTCGTTGTACATGTGTTGAGCGCGCTCGATAATCAGCTCTGCTTTATCATCGCGAAAAGCATCTAATACAAAGCTTTGTTTTAAAAACTTGCCCGTGGTATTGCTATCGTTGATGGCCAGCTCAACCCCTCTCAGGCCGGCATCTTCAGGCTCAGGCAGGATGTTAGATAACACCGGCCCGGTATCAACATCTTGTGCTAAATAGCCAATCTTTGTTGTCACATTAGCCAGTAATGCTGTGCTAAATAGCAGGCTTGCTGCGGCCAGTAGCATAGCGGCTAAAGGACGGCGTTTCTGCTTAGCGCAGCGGGCTGTCAGGTTCAGTTTATCAGTCATAATGCGTGGCTGTGCTCACTAAAATCTATTGTAATTGTTATGTGATCTAGTCAGCTTAGGTGGGAATGGTTTTCAATTAAATATGCAGAAAGTAGAAAAGAATTAGTTCCTAAGTAGTATTTTTAAAAATCAGCGTGAGCTTAGCATTGGACTGTAATAATAAAGCTAACCATTGAAGGAGTTCATATGTCTCTCAAGCGCAGCCTCGGTATGGCGGTCTTAGCAAGTACCCTCAGCAGCACAGCCATGACTGCTGTTGCCGAAGGGGATTTAACCACCCGCCCTAAAAAACTACCTGATCTGGTACTAGGTACAGAAGACAACCGGTATAGCTTGTCAGAAAAGCGCTACGAAATGGTGACCGGGCAGTCTTATAAGTTAAAAATCATCTCCAGTGGGCAGACCGAGTATGCATTCGTTGCGCCTGAGTTTTTCCCGACTGTTTATCTGCGAAAAATAGAAGCGGGTGATATGGAAATTAAAGCAATGGCCTTAACTGAGCTTGAATTTGAGCAAGAAGGCGAAGCGGAAATTTATTTTGTACCTGTTAAGCCCGGTGAGTACGAGTTCTATGCCGAAGGCCTTGAAGAGAAAGGGATGAAAGGCGTCTTTAGTGTTAAATAGTATTTTTTAATCCTATTTAACCACGCCGCGGCATATTTCAATCTGCTTGCCTAATGCCAGTAGTAATATTCATAAAACTCCCCATGATACGCAGTGCATCGTTGCATCTCTTATCAAGATAGCCGAGCATTAGATGATTTATTCATGGAAAAGGACAGGCTGGTTTTATGGCTATTCACCCCGATGCAGGAAAGATTGCCCCGCACGACTCTTTGGTTAATATCCCGGCGTTAGTGGCTGCTTATTATCGTCAGCAGCCCGACATCAAAGCGAATCCTGAGCAACAGGTCAGTTTTGGTACGTCTGGCCATCGTGGTTCAGCATTAAAAACGACCTTTAACGAAGACCATATTATAGCGATCTGCCAGGCTATTGCGGAATACCGGAAAGGGCAAGGTGTCACCGGGCCGTTGTACTTGGGTAAAGATACACACGCCTTATCTGAAGCTGCATTTAGTACGGCGCTGGAAGTGTTAGTGGCAAACGGCGTCCGTGTTCGTGTTCAGGAGGGGGATGGCTACACGCCGACCCCTGTGATATCGCATGCGATTCTGACGCATAACGCACTGGGCGGTGATATTGCCGACGGTATTGTGATTACTCCTTCGCACAACCCGCCAGAAGATGGCGGCATTAAGTACAACTCGCTTAAGGGTGGCCCTGCCGATCAGGAAGCTACTAACTGGATCGCCAAGCGGGCTAACGCGTTGCTGGAAGCGGAGTTAGAGGGTGGAAAATGGCTACCGGCTGAAGCACTTAAAGATAGTGTATTGATCGAACCGTTTGATTACATCAGTCATTATGTGAGTGATTTAGCATCCGTGATTGATATGGAAGCGATTGCTAACACCGGAATCAACATCGGGGTAGACCCCATGGGCGGATCAGGCTTGCATTTCTGGAAGCCCATCGCAGAAAAGTACAATCTGAATATCGACGTCGTGAACGACAAAGTCGACTTTACCTTTGGCTTTATGCCGCTGGATAAAGATGGTCGTATCCGCATGGATTGCTCATCCAGCTATGCGATGCAGAACCTGCTCGCCCTGAAAGATAAGTATGATATCTCTATCGCGAATGACCCGGATTTTGACCGTCACGGCATCGTCTGTGCCGGATCCGGTTTGATGAACCCGAATGCTTACTTAGCGGTTGCGATTGAATATTTAGCGACGCATCGCCCGCAATGGGCGGATGATATCCAATTTGGAAAAACGCTGGTGTCCAGTGCCATGATTGACCGTGTTGTTGATGGTTTGGGTAAAACACTGTGCGAAGTGCCCGTTGGTTTTAAATGGTATGTTGAAGGCTTGTTCAGCGGTGAGATGGCGTTTGGGGGTGAAGAGAGTGCCGGTGCTTCCTTCCTGCGTAAAGACGGTAGTGTTTGGACAACAGACAAAGACGGCATCATTTTAGGCCTGTTGGCGGCCGAAATCTTAGCTGTCACCGGTAAAGATCCGCACGCGCTGTACGAAGAACAAGTAGCACGTTATGGCCGTCCCATTTATAAACGTATTGATGTGCCGTGCTCCGCGCAGCAGAAAAGCGTGCTGTTTTCGTTGAGTGCTGATTCCGTGCAGGGAGATACCTTAGCGGGTGATGCGATTACCGGTATTTTGACTGAAGCGCCGGGTAACGGGGCGTCTATCGGTGGCGTAAAGGTACAAACCGCAAATGGTTGGTTTGCCGCGCGTCCATCGGGTACTGAAAATATCTACAAGATCTATCTGGAAAGCTTTGTATCTGATGAGCATTTATCGCAGTTAGAAAGTGATGCTAAAGCGTTAGTCGATCGAGCGCTTGGGTAGATTAATTTAACGTTATTAGAATCCCGGACTGTGGGTGGTTCGGGATTTATTCTGCACCTTTTAGTTCAGCGCTCGTTGTACCGCTGATTATCCAATCCTTAACTAAGGAGAGCAGAAGAGTTTCGTTTATTCTGTAGCGCCCTTTGATGGCGCATTCCCAAATGGTCAGAATACGCCAGCCCGCCTTAATGAGCTGATTGTGTTTTTCGATATCCCTTTTATGGTTTGCAGCAAGCTTTAAGTCGAGTAGACCTTAAAGGCTAAATGTGTCAATACTATCAACCACCCTTTCCTGGACTTTTCATCCTATATTGCTTAAAATACCTAGTTCCCTCCTTCACTGCATCAGCGAGTATAAATTTGAACCACATAGAGCTTTTTTCAGGTTGCGGCGGATTATCTCTAGGCCTCGAACGGGCGGGCTTTGAGTTAACATTTGCCAATGAGTTATCCCCAATGGCTGGCGAAACATTTGCATATAACCTATTAGGTGAAGACCTAGATAAGCTTGCCAAGTTAGGTGAAAAGAGTGACAAAGTGTACTGGATTAGCAGCCAGTTTGATGACTTAAATCACCGTCTTCGTGAGAATCCATTTGAATACCCAGAGTTAGCTTGTGGTGTAACAGATATCCCGGATGATCCAGACCTGCTTAAAGGAAAGTTATTAATTGGTAATATTATCCATTTAAACAGTCTGCTTGAAAGTCGACCTCAATTGCTGGAGGCGGTTAAATGCGGATTTGGTAATAATGGTGTAGATCTTGTTTCTGGAGGACCACCTTGTCAGAGCTTTAGTTTAGCGGGGCTGCGTAAAAAGGACTGCGATAAAAACTCATTACCTTGGGAGTTCGCAAAGTTTGTCGGCATGGTTCAACCCAAGTTTGCAGTGCTTGAAAATGTAACAGGTATACTTCGTGCATTTAAAGAGGGCGGTGTTAGTTATCACGCATGGTTTGAAGTAGCTAAAGCTTTTGCTGGTAGGGGGTATATTCCACTTTGTTTACATATCAATGCCAGATTAGCAGGGATTCCTCAAAATCGACCTCGCTTTATCATGATCGGTGTTAGAGAAGATGTTTATCAAAGTATATCGGCTTCTTTCTGTGAGGCGGAAAAGGCATTATTTTCACTATGTATTGATTTATTTCAGAAAATAAAATCCGGTAAGGTTGTTGATATTAATAACTACCACTGTTTCGATGCCAAAGAAGGAAAAGATGCCGAGTTGTTCCGTAACTCATTCCTCTCATCACTGATAGATCAAGAAGAGGTTTCGGTAAAAAAAGCCATTCATGACTTGCGGTTAAATAACAAGAGTAAAAAGTCTGATTTTGTCAATAAGTTAAATAACCAGTTTGAATCCGTACTGGGAGAGGCTGTATCGATAGCTAATCATGGCCTAAGAAATAATAGTAATTTAGTGAAAAGAAGATTCAGAATATACCAAGTAATACAGAAATGTAGCTTAGATATGGGTAAACAGATATTTAGTATATTAAAAGGTGAGTCTTCAAGCCTTTGTGATGCTACATGGAATGTACTTAAAAACCATGAGTATGTGTCTGAAGAGGGTGGCTACATAAAATTTAAAACTAAAGTTGATTTTATTAGTTATTTATTACGACATCCAACCAAAAAACGCACACAAAGAGCCCTTGATGCATTTGAACCGGCACCTGCTGCCTTATCTATACCTGATGATGCGTGCCATTATGATGAGAATGAGCTGCGCACGTTAACGGTTCGAGAAATGGCTAGGATTCAATCATTTCCAGATGCTTTCATCTTCCGATCAAAAGTGACAACGGGTGGGAAAATGAGGCGCTTTGAAGTACCGCAATATACTCAAGTAGGGAATGCAGTTCCTCCACTATTAGGACTGAAACTAGGCAATTCTATTCTTGATTTGTTAAATAGACTTCCTGCTTAAATTAAAATGAGAAGATACTCACTACGAGTGAGTATCTTCTCATTGACTTACGATTTCACTTTCACTTTACCATCAATAAATGAAACTAAGTCACCTATTGTGGAAAAGGCATTACGAACCGAAACAAGCGTAACCCCTGTTGTATTTGATTCCTGCCCATGAGCAATGCCATTACGCCAACGTACAATAGAGTTTATATTACTCTTTCTATTATCATCTTGTTCCAGCCAATATAAAAAATCCTCACTCCATTTTGAATTAAATTGGCCTAAAATATCATTAATATTTTGGGTATTCATATTTCTAGATATTGGCCAAGTTTCTTCTATATATCTTGATATCTGGGGTCTGGCTCCCTGAAATGCATAATGTAATAACAACTCTTTTATTGCTTGTTCTAAATAGCCAGAGACCAAAACAGCAAGGTATTTAGCATTATGCGCTTGCTCTGCAGGGTCACTAACGTTGTCATATAAATTAAACAAGTTTGTTATTCTAGATTTATATTTATCGTGGCCTTTATGGCGAGAACGAAGTGCCATAACTCTACCCTTTAAATATTCTGATTGCTGCATTAACTCTCTTGATTACATTTCCCGTATCGTTAATGAATTCAGCGGTAGAGTCGACATAATCCTGATCGTCAAGTAACAGCTCTATTTTGGAATTTATTTCTTTATTTTCAAAGACTGATCCTGAAGCTATAGCCTTTGCGAAACCAACAGTTACAGCATCGAATTTTGATAGAAGAAGAGTTCCACCAGTTCTAAATAGTGATTCACCACAAGCGTTAAGAAGAAGGCTAGTGATTTTTTCAAAAAGCTGATGCAATTCTAGTATCTTATCAGCCTCCATATTCCGGTTATCCTCCATATATTTATCAAGAAAACTAGGCATTGGAGCTTTATAATTTTCGACGTTTTCATATAAGGCTAAAAATCTCAAAATAGTTTCAACATCTTTATATCGACTATGCTCGGGACCAAACAAGCTACGCCATGATTCATTCTGATTAAGATCATGAAGAAGCTCATCAAGAGGCCCATAGAAAATACATGACCTAACTTCTTGTGGTTGCAAAGCTTTGCCGCTCGTATTTAACCTTCTGAATATTTGTACTACTGCATTATTATATTCCTGACCATATTCAGGGCTATCTGATGAAGGGTCTGGTTTGATCACGATACTGTGTAAAATAGAATCACTTAAAGTCCGTTCATCGGCATCTTCAAGGACCTTAGACTTCGCACCTTTTGCCACATTACGGTTGTAGTAGCATCCGCGAAGATCTTCATGGATTTTTTTGCTGTTTGATAAGGCGAATTCTCCACCTAAATAGCGCTGAAGAGTCTTTAGTCGTTGTTGACCGTCTACTATATTTAAGTTTTTAGTGATTCGGTCTAGAGCAAGGAAAATATTTGGAACAGGTAAACCAAGAATCAAAGATTCGATGAATCTAGATTGCTCAACGGGGCTCCATACGAAACCGCGCTGAAATCGTGGTAATTTAATATCACCACGATTGAGTCGTTTCACAAGACCTTCTACATCACTGTCCCAGCCATAACTAGAAACTTCAAATCGAGATGGTTCATCTAATTCGCTACTAACAGGATCTATAACCTGAGTTTCTTCGCCGAAATCTGCGACTCCAATGAATTCACTAGAGTCGTAGTTGATGTGATCTAATATCTCAGAAAAGTCAGAACCATCAGTAGCATTAAGTGGCTGACCATCCGATAAGTTTAGAACTACAATATTACTATTTTCGACAAATAGCGCGAATACTTGCTCGGGTGATGCAAAAAGATGGAACCTTCCTGGCCAAAAACGTGTATCACCTCTACCATTTGCACGATATAGCGACGCCTTTGTTTCTTCACGAAGAGATTTGCTTAAAATAATGCAGGGAAGCATTACTTTATGTTCAGTACCGAAACTTTGGGAATCATAGTCATGTATGTGTTTTGATTTTAATAACTGCGCAATAGGTACGGTAGCGTCCAAGATACTTTTTTTTAAGCCAGTATCAGTTAAAAAAAGTAATGCATAAGTAATGCCTGATTGATCTAAAATTTCTGTTTTTTCGAGTTCATCTGGCGTGAGTTCTCTTGTATTCATATCAACGGATCCATTATTGATTAGTAATAAAATATTTAATATATTGAAGATCAATTAGTTTATAAATCAGTGATTATATTCCGTGAAGCCTCGTGTATTGAGTCTCGCATAGATTATGGTTTTTCGTGGGGGGTGATCTATACACCGAACTAAGCTCCGTTTTTCGATTTAAAACTCTCTGGGACTAATAGCCAAAACTACAGCTTCTTTGCTGACGGTTGTCATTACAAAATAAATTCTATGTCGTTGTAATATATGAAATTGAAGTAGTTGTTTACATCTTACCTATAATTCGCAGCGCCGCAAGCAAACAGCGGTAATCTAATGAAAATCGGCACTGCTTTTTAAATTATATGATTTTATTAGTTTAAGGGATTTTATGTGTCAACTCATGCAAGTAGCAGCTTCATATAAAGTAAAACCAGTATCCGATGATTCTACCACGGGTAACTAATTTAATATCAAAACAAATGGATAATTATTTAGCGAATGCCGTTAAAGCGTTAGGGAAGATGCGAATAAGTCCCCAGCCATGAGATAATCAATTTTCCTTCACAGCTAACAAGCAGAGATTCAAGCATGGAGCAGCAACTGAGCTTCGCCGACAGCGAATATCGCCATAAGCGCCATCGTACTCGTAAGGAAAAGTTCCTCGAACGCATGGAGAAATTGATGCCATGGGCACGCCTTGAAGCGGTGATTGAACCTTTCTACCCCAAACCAGGTAATGGCCGTCGTCCCTACCCATTAGCAACGATGCTAAGAATTCATTGCTTGCAACAGTGGTACACCTTGAGCGATCCCGCAATGGAAGATGCCTTGTATGAAATTTCCTCCATGCGTTTGTTTGCTAACTTATCCTTGGATAAGCCGATCCCTGATCACACCACCATAATGAATTTTCGCCACTTGCTGGAAAAACATAACCTCGGCCGCCAGATATTCGACGATGTTAACCAGTGGCTAGCTGATGCAGGTGTGCTCTTGAAAGAAGGCACCCTGATGGATGCCACCATCATAGAAGCCCCTAGTTCAACCAAAAATAAAACAGGTGAACGTGACCAGGAGATGCACCAAACCAAGAAAGGAAATCAATGGCACTTCGGACTGAAGGCTCACATTGGTGTTGATGCCCGAACCGGCCTAATGCATAGCCTGACCACGACGGCGACCAATGAGCATGATCTGAATCAGGCAGACAAATTACTGCACGGTGAAGAGACGTTTGTCTTTGCCGATGCGGTTTACCGAGGCATAGAAAAGCGTGAGAACCTTCAAGACAAAAAGATTGACTGGTATATAGCAGAACGTCCAGGCAAAGTCAGAGTACTTAAGGAACGTCCACGCATCAACAAAGTACTGATTAATACCGAATATCTGAAAGCCAGTATTCGAGCGAAGGTTGAGCACCCCTTCCGCATCATTAAATGTCAGTTCGACTTTATCAAGGTGCGTTACCGTGGTCTGGTGAAAAATGACAACAAGCTATCCGTCATGTTCGCTCTCGCGAACATAGTTCGAGTGGGGCAGTTATTAAAATCGTAGCGGGAGTAATCCGTCTACCTAAGAGGTTAGACGGGAAAAGGGATCAAAAACAATCAATACTTGGCTGTAATATACGATTACAGTCTTTATTAGCGGAAAGGCGAGCAGGAGATTAACTTAATCGCATGTTCCCTAACTCTGCCTGGCAGCGGACACATAATCGCACGCCAAGGGCTGCCTTGCGTCGGGCTTCTGGGATGATGGCTTCACATTCATCGCAATACGTTAAACTATCGCCGATAGGTATCCGACTGCGAGCCAGCGCTATCGCATCTTCTACACTGGCATCAATTTGATCTTGAACCGCCCCGTCCCGGAATCAGCCTCCCTCCATGATTTACACCTATATTGCTCAGGTTGAATGGGTAGCCACCACTTAACTCCTGATATGCAAAAAAAACCGCTGGGCTCTTAAAGAAAGCTAGCAGCTAAAAATCTCTGCTTTTTGCTTTTGCAAATGGTTGCAGTTTTCTGTGTGTTGCCGTTAAAACCCAGTACCAAGGAACTAGTTTTTGCGCGCCAAAGTACACTTTTTGAACGTATCTGCTTGAGTCATTATTTAAGTAAGAGTGAGACGCTGTCAGTGTGAACCCGGCAGGTGTGTCGTGATAACAAAAAAGTGGGTGAATCTAATGTTCCTGAAAAACAAACTATTACTATCGACGGCTGCACTGGTTTTTTGTGCGGGTCTTTCAACTCAGGCGATGGCGCATGGAGATGTGACACCTCAGGGTGTTGAGACGGACGGATTGGATCCACTGGGTGAAGAATGGCGTGATGAAAACCCATATCGTCCACCTTATGAAAAAAATGCTGAAGCGATTAAGATTGGCTTTTCTGCTTATACTCAGAACTGTGCACGTTGTCATGGACTGGAAGGTATCTCAGGTGGTATCGCGCCTGATTTACGGATGCTGGAAGCCGGTCTCGATGGCGATGAATGGTATCAGTATCGTGTTGTTAATGGTGCCGTACGTGATGGCGCTGTTTATATGCCAAAAATGGCTGAGCACCTGAGTCAGGAAGCTCTCTGGGCGATCCGTACCTGGTTGGAGTCGGTCAGTGTTGAGGAATAAGCTCTCCTTAGTATTAATCAGTATCTGTCTGGTGCTCTCCGGACAGGTACATGCCCGTGCTTACGACGATGTAATCGCTTCAGGGCATCTTATTGTCGGTGTTTATCATGATTTCCCCCCTTATTCTTATCTTGTTGATGATCAGCCCAAAGGCGTAGATATAGAACTGGGTAAAGCGATAGCCTCTGCTTTTAACCTGGAGTTAAAGCTGCACTGGATCACGCCTGACGAAAATCTGGAAGATGATCTGCGTAATAATGTTTGGAAAGGTCATTATCTCGACAAGGATACAGAAAACCCATTGGCGATGAAAAAACTCGCTGATGTGATGATGCGCGTTCCTTATGATCGTGAGTTTGCTTACCGACAAGATCCCCAAACCGGTGAGGTGGTGAACGAACAGGTTGTGATGTTTGGTCCTTATCAGCGTGAGTCATGGCGGGTCTCGTTTGATGCACAAAAAATTGATGCTGTAAAAACGATGGCTGTTTTTCAGTATTACCCGATTGGTGTTGAGATCGATAGCTTGCCGGATTTCTATTTAACCTCTGCTTTTCAGGGGCGCATGCGTAAAAATGTGCATCACTATGGGAATGCGCGTAAAGCCTTTGCGGCGATGCAAGATGAAGATGTAAATGCAGTAATGGCGATGCGTTCTGAGATAGACCACCTGCTATTTACCGCAAATGATCCGCGTTATCAGGTGGCCGAAAATGGTTTCCCATCCATGGGTAAGCAAAAATGGGATGTCGGCATGGCGGTTAAAAGCAGCTATCGACAGTTAGGCTATGCGGTTGAAGAGGTGGTAGAGCGAATGGTGCGTTCTGGTGAGATGGAGACAGTGTTTGGTCACTATGGCCTAACGTACGAGTTACCAGAGTTGTATCAGGCGGCACAGTAAGCGACATGAAATCAAAGGGATTGCACTAAAGAAGGAGGCTAAGATGGAGGTTGTAACAATCAGGCAGTCTATAAAAGTCGCCATGTTATCTATTCTTATGGTGCTGAGTATTACTTTGAGCCCATGGGCCGTTGCTGCTGATGATCCTCTTAAATCTCCCATGTGGGATTATCTGAGGAACATATTTTTAGGCGATATGCCCTATCAATTTGATGATCGCGTTGTTATCTCGGTCCCTCCTTTTGCTGAAGATCCAACACAAGTTCCTGTCACGGTAGATGCTACAGCGCTGGACGAAAAAATAGAAAAAATAGTCGTCTGGGCTGATTTAAATCCGATACAACATATCTATACCTATTACCCCCTTCAAAATGTTACGCCGAATATCTCCTTACGGATCAAGGTGCAACAAGCCACACCGATACGTGCGGCGGTGTTAACGAAAGAGGGTAAATGGCTGGTGGGTGGTGCCTATCTGGATGCTGCAGGTGGCGGCTGTACTACGCCAAGTGTTGCAAATGCCAGCCCTTATTGGGAAAGCCACTTAGGTGAAATCAGTACAAAATCAGTACAGCGACAGGGCCTTGGTCGCTATAAGTTTAAGGTGATCCATCCGATGGATACGGGCTTAGTGGATGCTATTCCTGAATTCTATTTACAGCAGCTGGAACTGCGTGATGAATCGGGTGAAGCATTATTCAAAATGGAGTTGTCACAGCCAGTTAGCGAGAATCCCGTCTTCTCTTTTGATTTGGCTTCTGAGCGAGCGTCCAATGAGAAATATCACTTGTGGCTGAGGGATAACAGCGGCAATGAGTTTGAGAAGTCACTGTAGGAGCTGATGATGAAAATGATGCGGTTCGTTTTAATTACGCTCCTGATTAGTGGCTCTTGTAATGCTTTAGCGGCAAAACTGGAATACCAACTGATCCCTGAAAAAATTGCAGAAGATACCTGGCTGCTACAAGGCGCACTACAAGACTTTACCCGTAAAAATGGTGGAAATATCGTTAATACGGCGTTTATTGTTACGGAAGAGGGTGTGGTGGTTTTGGATACGGGGCCGTCGAAACGCTATGGTGAAGCATTACGCAAAGCGATTCGCACGGTGACGGATAAGCCGATTATTCATGTGTTTAATAGCCATCACCACCCTGATCACTTTTTAGGTAATCAGACGTTTGCGGATAGCAAAATATGGGCGTTACCGGAAACAGGTAAGCTGATTGCGCAGCATGGCAATGCCTTTGCTGAAAACATGTATCGGTTGGTGGGTGATTGGATGCGATCGACTGAGGTGCAGTTACCGACAGAGTTGCTTGATGTTGAGCAGATGCCTCTGATGCAGGTGGGTAAACACCGTTTGCGCTTTATGGCGATGAGTGGGCATGCCGGTGCTGATTTGGTGGTGCTGGATGAAACAACAGGCGTGCTCTTTGCGTCGGATATTGTGTTTTTTCAGCGTGCGCTAACAACGCCACATACACCGGGTTTGGATGTCTGGATCAATGATCTGGTTCAACTGCAGCCTTTGTCTTATTCGTTGATCGTTCCGGGTCATGGGCCTGTGGATAAAAGCGGACAGTCGTTGCAGCAAATGCAGGCGTACTTGCAGTGGTTGGATGAGACGCTCACTGCGGCTGCGGCAGAGGGGCTCAGCATGAATGAAGTGATGAAATTACCACTGGATAAGCGTTTTGAGGTGATCGCGTTGAGCCGGTCAGAATTTGTACGCTCGGTATTTCACCTGTATAGCCGTTATGAAGAGGCTGCTTTCTAAAACGCTTATTAAGGCACTGATATTAAACGGCATAGTAAAGAACACATCTGCAAGACTTTGGCGCCCTTTGGGCGTCTTTTTTTGTCTGGACGAAGCAGGTAGTAGTACTAAGTAACGAGAAAAGTTGTTCTCGGGAGTAATTGTCGGAATCCTGCAAAACTTCAGAATAAGAGACAAGATTCGGGAGGCTTTCCCGGCTCATCCCAGAATGCCCCCACAATAAAAAACGATTCCGTAAAGGAGCTAGTGATGAACAAAACGACTTTAGGCAAAGGCTTCGCGGTCAGCACGCTCGCCGCAGCCATCTCGTTCTCTGCTGTTGTCTCGGCCGGTGTAACTGACAAAGATATTATGAATGATCAGGCAACAACTCATGATGTTGTTTCCAATGGTATGGGCTTGCGCGGACAGCGTTATAGCTCTCTGACGGCTGTTAACCCGGATACAGTAAAAGATCTTCGCCCGGTATGGGCATTCTCGTTTGGTGGTGAGAAACAGCGTGGACAAGAATCACAGCCTGTCGTTAAAGATGGCGTGATGTTTGTTACGGGTTCTTATTCGCGTGTTTTTGCCATCGATGTTAAAACCGGTGATGAGCTGTGGCAGTACGATGCCCGCTTACCGGATGCCATCATGCCTTGCTGTGATGTCATTAACCGTGGTGTGGCTTTGTATGGTGACCTGGTTATCTTTGGTACGTTGGATGCCAAGCTGGTCGCATTGAACAAAGATACCGGTAAAGTGGTTTGGAAAAAGAAAGTTGAAGATTATAAAGCCGGTTATTCACTAACGGCTGCGCCGATCATAGTCAAAGGTAAAGTGATCACGGGTGTGTCCGGTGGTGAGTTTGGTGTTGTGGGTAAAGTTGAAGCCTATGATGCTGAAACCGGTCAGCTGGTGTGGACGCGTCCTACCGTTGAAGGCCACATGGGTTATGTGTGGAAAGATGGTAAAAAAGTTGAGAATGGTATCTCTGGTGGCGAAGCCGGTAAAACCTGGCCTGGCGACTTGTGGAAAACCGGCGGTGCAGCCACATGGTTAGGCGGCACTTACGATGCAGATGTAGATCTGTTGTTCTTTGGTACCGGTAACCCGGCTCCATGGAACTCGCATCTGCGTCCTGGCGATAACCTGTTCTCCTCTTCACGTTTGGGTATCGACCCTGACGATGGAAAGATCGTATGGCATTTCCAGACGACCCCACACGATGGTTGGGATTACGATGGCGTAAACGAATTAATATCTTTTGATTACAAAGCCGATGGAAAAACTGTAAAAGCGGCCGGTACTGCTGACCGTAATGGTTTCTTCTATGTTTTGAATCGTGAAAACGGTGGCTTTATTCGCGGCTTCCCGTTCGTTGATAAAATGACATGGGCTACAGGTTTGGATGATAAAGGCCGTCCGATTTATAACGACGCTTTCCGTCCGGGTAATCCGTCTGCATCAGCTGATGGTAAGCAGGGTAGTTCGGTTGCAGCAGCACCTGCATTCCTCGGTGGTAAAAACTGGATGCCGATGTCGTATAGTAAAGATACGGGTCTGTTCTATGTGCCTTCCAATGAGTGGGAAATGGATATCTGGAATGAGCCGGTATCCTACAAAAAAGGTGCAGCGTACTTAGGTGCAGGCTTTACGATCAAAGCGATCAATGAAGAATACATCGGTGTATTACGTGCGATTGATCCTAAAACCGGTAAAGTGGTTTGGGATTACAAAAACTATGCTCCGCTTTGGGGTGGCACTATGGTTACCAAGGGTAACTTAGTGTTCATGGGTACGCCTGAGGGTTACCTGAAAGCCTTTAATGCGAAGACTGGCGAAGAGATGTACAAGTTCAATACGGGCTCCGGCATTGTTGGCACGCCGATTACCTGGGATATGGATGGCGAGCAGTATGTGTCTGTTGTTTCCGGCTGGGGTGGTGCGGTTCCATTGTGGGGCGGTGAAGTGGCTAAACGTATCAAAGACTTTAACCAAGGTGGTACGGTCTGGACGTTTAAGTTACCTAAAGAGAACGCTAAGCTGGCGAGTAACTAATTGATGTAGTTATTTAAGGGTCTGTTCCTAGAAATAGGAACTTTTTAAAAGCCTGATTCCGTATGGATCAGGCTTTTTTTTACCTTACTTTTTTGCCCCTTTTTTAATTATCTAATAGTGTTTTGCAGCGTTGTCTTAACATATCGCGGAACATCAGAACGGCAGGAGTCACTTGTTTACGGCTGGGGCAGATAAGCCATAAACTGGCTGGTTCAGTTGAATACTTCGGTAATAGCTCGATAACATTTCCCGCTTGAAGATCTTCTGCCATATCAAGTCTGGATTTAAATGCAATTCCTTGGCCTGATACAGCCCAGCGGTGAACGAGATCCGCATCATTGCATATACGGTTGCCTTGCACCCTGATGCGCATTAATCCCTGATCATCCTTAAAGCTCCATAAGTCGTATGTACGATCGCCTAATAAGTATAAGAGACAGTTATGTTCGGCTAAGTCGTTAGGGTGCTTTGGTTGTCCGAAGCGTTCAATGTACGAAGGTGATGCGCAGACAACGCGATCAGACTCGCAGATAGGAAAAGCGACCAGAGATGAATCTTCGGGTTTGCCATAGCGTAAGGCGATATCGACGCGGTCACGGTAAAAGTCCGAAAGGCTGTCGCTGGCATTCAGGCTAATAGAGAGTAGCGGATGCTGCTGCATAAATTCGTCCAGCCAGGGGAGTAACAGATTACGACCAAAATCAGAGGATACCGAAATTTTAAGTGAACCGCTTAACTGGGTCTTATCTTGAGCGAGTGTTTGTTTTGCTTCTATCAGTTCGCTAAGTACACGGCGGCAGTGAGGTAGAAATCGCTCACCTGCAGCGGTTAAACGCAACTTGCGGGTAGAGCGAATAAACAGACTGTTATCTATCTGCTGCTCGAGGCGTTTAATGGCCGCGCTGGCGGCTGCCGGCGAAATATCCAGTTCACGCGCGGCTGCTGTAATGTTGCCGCTATCTGCAGTGCGAACAAAGAGATCGAGGTCTTCTAATTTCATAAGTGGCTTATCACATTGCTGGGTGACTTTATAATCAAATTATTTTTGAAAAATTAATACGAATTACTCTATTTTTTATTTTAAATTATTATCCAGACAATAGCCTGCGATATTCATTTATAAGACAAGCACTAAAGTAGTAGTTTTTCACATCCTATGGGCGATATCTGGGCTGGCATCTGAATCGCTACTATCGAACTGTGATTAATTGAATAGTACCTGCTGGTTGGGCAGGGCTTGAATAACAAGAAAGAGGCCAAGAAGATGATTTATGCACAGCCAGGAGCTGAAGGCTCAGTTGTTACATTTAAAGAGCGCTACGGTAATTTTATTGGTGGTGAGTGGGTGGCACCGGTTAATGGTCAGTATTTTAAAAATACCTCACCGGTAGATGGCGAAGTTTTTTGTGAAATCCCTCGTTCAACAGAAGCAGATATTAATTTAGCTCTGGATGCTGCGCATGCGGCCAAAGATGCATGGGGTGCTACGTCGGTCACAGCTCGTTCGAATCTTTTGCTAAAAATCGCTGATAGAATTGAAGCGAATTTAGAGAAATTAGCGGTAGCTGAAACCTGGGATAACGGTAAAGCGGTACGTGAAACACTGAATGCTGACGTTCCTTTGTGTGTCGATCACTTCCGTTACTATGCGGGTTGTATCCGTGCGCAGGAAGGTTCTATCGGTGAAATCGATGGTAATACGGTTGCTTACCATTTCCATGAGCCTCTGGGTGTTGTTGGTCAGATTATCCCATGGAACTTCCCTCTACTGATGGCTGCCTGGAAACTGGCACCTGCTATCGTTGCGGGGAACTGTGTTGTGCTCAAGCCTGCAGAGCAGACGCCTGCGTCTATTTTGGTTCTGATGGAAGTGATTGGCGATCTGTTACCGCCAGGTGTTCTGAACGTTGTAAACGGTTACGGTGCTGAAGCCGGCCAGGCGCTGGCAACCAGTAAGCGAATTGCAAAAATCGCATTTACGGGTTCTACGCCAGTCGGGTCACACATTCTGAAATGTGCTGCTGAAAACATTATTCCATCAACTGTAGAGCTGGGTGGTAAGTCACCTAACATCTACTTTGAAGATATCATGAATCATGAAGATGAATTCATCAGCAAGTGTGTCGAAGGTACGGTGTTGGCCTTCTTCAACCAGGGTGAAGTATGTACTTGCCCGTCACGTTTGCTGGTTCAGGAGTCTATCTACGATCGCTTTATCGAGATGGTTATTACACGTATTGGCCAGATTAAGCGTGGTAACCCGTTAGATACGGAAGTCATGGTAGGTGCACAGGCTTCTCAAGAACAGTTTGATAAGATTCTGAGTTACTTCGAAATTGGCCGTAATGAAGGCGCTGAAGTGCTAACCGGTGGTGCTGCAGAAAGCTTAGAAGGTGGTTTTGGTAATGGTTACTACATCCAGCCAACATTGCTGAAAGGCAACAACAGCATGCGTGTCTTCCAGGAAGAGATCTTTGGTCCTGTTGTTTCTGTGACTACCTTTAAAGATGAAGCAGAAGCACTGGCGATTGCTAATGATACTGAGTTTGGTTTAGGTGCGGGTGTCTGGACGCGTGACATGAACCTGTCGTATCGCATGGGTCGCGGTATTCAGGCGGGTCGTGTGTGGACTAACTGTTATCACCATTATCCAGCGCACTCTGCATTCGGTGGATATAAGAAGTCTGGTGTGGGTCGTGAAACACACAAAATGATGCTGGATCATTATCAGCAGACTAAAAACATGCTGGTGAGCTACGATATCAATCCGATGGGCTTCTTCTAAGTCGCATTGACAGTGTTATACAAGAGGGCTTCGGCCCTCTTTTTGTTATAAAACTATTGATTTGTTGTCATTCCTTTCTTGATTGATACCTTATCTCTGCCTGTTTGTTTAGATTGATAAAGCGCTTGGTCAACGTTATAGAGTGTTTCTTTAATGGTGATAGAGGGCAGAAAGTTGGAGATGCCGGCACTGGCTGTCATTTTTTCACTATGCTTGTACGAGTGCTCCCGAATTTTAGCCAGTAGCTTTTCTGCCAGGGTGTTTGCCTCTTCAGTATCGGTATGAGGGCAGATGATTATAAATTCTTCTCCTCCCCAACGGCCAACATAGTCAGTGTGACGAACATTGGTCTGGATAATTGCTGCAAATTCTACCAGCGCTGCATCACCAACCGCGTGCCCGTAGGTGTCATTGATACGTTTAAAGAAGTCGATATCCAGCAAAATGATAGCGGCGTTAACACGATAACGATCTACTTCGGCTTTTTGGTCGATAAGGACATCATCCATTTTAGTGCGATTAAAAAGAGTGGTTAATTTGTCAGTAACAGATAACGTTTTAAGTTGCTGGTTTAAAGCGCGTAATTGGTAGTTATGGTAAATGAACCCTAATGACAACAGTATGATGCCACCGAGTATTTTCCACATTAGTGAGTAGTTGAAAGATATTTCCTGCTTTACCGGAACCCACTTATTGAAGATGAGCTGTTTTTCTTGTGGGTCAATGTTATCCACAAGCTTTTGAAAAACTTCTTGTAATAGAGGTTCCTCTTTGCGCGTGGCAATGGATAACATAAAGTCATTATCCAGCCTTGAAGATATTTTTAACATACCGGCAAAGTCTTTTTGCACTGAGTTTGCGATGGTCACGATGTTGTCAATGTATCCATACAATTGGCCGCTTTCTACTTGTTCTAAACCATCGTGAATTGAGTCTACTTCAACAATGTTGATTCCTTCGATCTGGTCACGCAGTACCTCAGCTATTGCATAGCCTTTTACGACCCCTAGCTTTTGCTCACGTATATCGGCGACATCGCTAATGAAGAATTTATCGTAGGTAGTTGCCATGACCACAGGGAATGTCAGATAAGGTGAGCTGAAATTCAAATAAGTTTTGCGCTCGGGTGTGACCGTTGCTGATGGCAGCATGTCACATTGGCCGTTTTTTATGCTGAGTAGAGACTCCTCCCAGCTGGAGGTGCTGACTAACCTGATAGGTATGGGGAGCCTCGATGAGAGAGATTCCATAAAGTCTGCAACAATACCTACATGCTTTCCATTTTGGATACTTTCGAAAGGCATCCAGAAAGGATCGACGCACATATTAATTACTTTTTTATTACGTAGGTAGCGCTGTTGTTTCTCGTTAAAAATCACCTCTTTATTATTTTGATTGAGCACTTCATCAAATAGAAAGACCCCTAACTCCTGCCCTTCGGGTAGTAACCCGCTGTGCTGTAGTTGCTTGACCGCACGTAAACTCAGGTCGGTATTGAGGGCGCCAACATCGAAAAAATCCAATAACATCATTTTTTTGGTGACGGCAACTTCATGCGTTAACGCAGCTACTGTTTTGCGTTGCGAGTATTGGTTGTAAATGACGGAAATGGTTTCTCTTGGGTGTTCTAATGCATAAGTCCAGCCTTGATTAGAGGCATCTATAAATTTTCGGGTTCTCTCCGGGTGCTGTAATGCTTCTTCCCGTGAAGTGAACAGATTGACAGCACTCATGAAAAAGCCGAAATCCGCCGGATCGATAATGTTGTACTCTATGTTGAGCTGGTCTAGTTCGAACAATTGGTTGGTTCGAAATGCACTCATTGCATCTACTTTATGTTGAATAAAATCTTCAATATTAAACGAGTGCTCAGTAAAGTGTGTGTTGCTGGGTGTGACAAAAAAATGGTTCAGTAACAGTGCTAAAGAGCTATATTTCAACTCATCTTTAGTACCCATTACGGTTTTTCCGATCAGGTCTTTCGGGCTTTTAATATCTTTTGACGTAACAAAAATGAGAGGTGACTGTTGGTAATAGGTGGCGAGTAAAACGACAGGTTGCAGTTCACCTTCATGAATAATGACACTTGAGTTGTGGATGCCATAATTGTTTTTATGGGTGAGTACTTGTTCAACGGTATCAATACCTGCTTGATACTCCAGCAAATCAACATCTAATCCGGCATTTTCATAAAAACCTTTCTCTTTCGCCATGATGAATCCGGCAAACTCAAACTGATATTTCCAATCCAGTTGCAGTGAAACTTTTTCCAGCGCCCGTGCGTTATTAGGCATCAGCACACTGAATAAGAGCAGAGATAAGACGCTTAAACATCGCATAGCATTCACAATTTTATTGGAGTGATTTATATCAACGTCCATTGTTCATCCACATAGGAGAACCCATTCAACCGAAGGGTGCTGTTTGTAAAGTTTATCTATTAATCATATTAGCAGAAGATGAAATTCCCACAGTGCTCTGAGTCAATGGCGGGAGAAATTACTCTGATGCGGCTGTTATTATCAGAGCTGATAAATCAGATTACGTCTGATGCGAGTGGGCGTGAGTACAGGTACCCTTGCATAGAATAACAATCCAGGGAAACCAACAGATCTTTTTGCTCTTTTGTTTCTACACCCTCCGCAATGACATCCAACCCCAATGCCACGCCGAGAGCGATAACTGTTTGTACTATGGCTCTATCTTTGGTTGAGCCGGGTAGGTGCTGGATAAAAGAGCGATCAATTTTAAGGGTATCGATGGGCAACTGCTTTAAGTAGTTTAGTGAGGAGTAGCCTGTACCGAAGTCATCAATGGCGATCCGAATGCCCAAGTTACGTAATTGATTAAGTACCCGGGTCGCTTCTAATTCGTTGCCCATCAAAAATGATTCAGTAATCTCTATCTCAAGGTGATCAGCAGGAAAGCCCGTAGTGGATAGAGTGTTTTTTACCGTGGAAAGGAAGTCAGTTTTCTTTAACTGAGGAACAGATACGTTAACAGCAATATGGCTAAATTTCTTGTTATCATCCAGCATTTCACGGCCTTTACGACAGGCTTCGGTCAGTACCCACTCACCCAGAGCGAGAATAATGCTGCTCTCTTCTGCAATCGCGATAAACTTATCGGGCATGACTAATCCCAGCGTTGGGTGTTGCCAACGAATCAGTGCTTCATAGCCAATTAATTGATCATCTTTCAGGCAAACCTGGGGTTGATAGTAAAGCGAGAAGTCGTTTGCAAGTAAGGACTGCCTCATCATCGCTTCAAAGCTCAAGCGCTCAAACGCAAGGCTGGTCATCTCTTTAGAGTAGAATTGATAGGTATTTCGACCGTCGGCTTTCGCCTGAAACATCGCCGCATCGGCGTTGCTGATAAGCTCGTCATAGGTTTGTTGATTATCTGCAGCAATACTGATGCCTATACTGACGGATATGTAGACTTGCTGTTCAGCTATAGTAAAAGGTGAGTTAAATTGAGTGATTATTTTTTCAGCCATTAAGGCTGAGTCCTGCACTTGCTGAATATTTTCAAGAATAAAAATAAACTCGTCACCGCCAAGTCGCGCTAAGGTATCGTCCTTACGAGTACAGTCCTGTAACCGCTGCGTCACAGCGATCAGGAGCGTGTCTCCCGCAACATGACCAAGACTGTCATTAATGTTTTTAAAATGGTCTAAATCCAGCAATAAAACTGCAAACTGGTGGGGCGTACGCTGCTGGTGCTCAAGCAGGTGTAATATACGGGCTTCCAGTAATAGTTTGTTGGGAAGGCCTGTTAGTGCATCGTAATGGGCCAGATGCTCCAAGGCTTTCTGGGATGCTCTGAGCGCTGAGACATCAGAAAAAACAGCAACATAGTTTTGAATGTCGCCCTGACTATCGAGAATCGCAGTAATGGTTAATAACTGTGGGTAGACTTCGCCACCTTTACGGCGGTTCCAGATTTCACCAGACCATTGACCCTTACTGCGCACTTCGGCCCACATCTGATTATAAAAATCAGCATCGTGCCGGCCTGAGCGTAAAAAAGCGGGTTTTTGGCCGATAGCATCATCAGCTGAGTAGCCTGTAATATTTTCAAAGGCTTTATTGATAGAGATAATCCGCGTGTAGGCATCAGTAATAATGACGCCTTCTAAGCTGTTTTCGAAAACGGTGGCTGATTGCTGTAAGCGCTCTTTTGCATCGACCTGAAAGCTCTGATCATGCAAAGTGACGATAGCCATTGATTGGTTTTGGATCTGCAATTGGGTTGCTGATATCTCAACCGGAATGCGTTGGCCTGAACAGGAAACGCAATAGCCATGACCACGGTAACTGTTTTTACCCTGCTCAAAATCGAGGATCATATTATCAAACACTGTATTTTTAAAAGGACTTAGCTGAGTAACATTAACCTGTAAGGGCTCTGTTTTAGTGTGTTTAAACCCGAAAAGTTGGTAAGCCTTAGGGTTCGCTTCGAATATGCTCCAGTCTGCGATTTTCAAGACCAGAATGGCATCATTCGAGTCCTCAAAAAATGCTTGGTATTTATGCTCACTTTCTTCTAATGCGGTTTGGGCAAGCTTGCTGGCGGTAATATCTCTTTGGATCCCCACGAAATGCGTTAATACGCCGCTATCATCATACACCGGAGAGATACTGATTCTTACCCAAAAAAGTTGACCGCTTTTTTTATAGTTACGTAGTTCAACGGAGCATGACTGACCTTTTTCCAGTGCGCTTCTGATAACGCCCAAGCCTGCCTGATCACGATCACTGTTCTGCAGGAATCGACAGTTTTTTCCTAGTAGCTCCTCTTCCTGATAGCCTGTCATTGCTATGATTGCCGGATTTGCATAAATGATCGGCATATCATCTTCAGCACTGGTGATCAGGATGCCATCTTCAGTTGAGTTAACCGCTCGATCTTTAATGCGTAACTCATTTTCAATCATGTTCTGTTGAGTAATATCAGTAAAAACTGACAGGTAACCCGTCAACCGGCCTTGTTGGTCATACTGGTAGCACCAGTTAACCTGAAAATAAACCGGCGAGCCTTTTTTTGTGGCTTTTCTTAGGATTAATGGAACGGGTTTTGGGCGATCGTCACTTATTTTTTGTAAACGTCTGAGAGATTTTTCTCTGTCGTCAGCAGCAAAGTCCAGATCCCAGATATGTTTACCCACCAGTTCGCCGTCTGGATACTGGAGCATTTTATGGTGGGCCGGATTACTAAAGGTTATCAGGCCATTCAGGTCATTTTCCTGGATACCATGCGGTAAGGTGTCCAGAATATTTTTCAGATGCAGTTCTGTCGCTTCTCTGCTTTTAATATCTTTGCTTAAACGCTCCTGCAGGTAATGGCTGGTCATCGCAGAAGAGAAGTAGGCGCTGAACTCCTGTAGTAAGCGTATTTCAGCTTCTGATGGCTCATGAATTTGGCTACAAAAGTGGACGGTCAAAATAGCAGGTAGCTTTTGCGGGGTGCTGATAGGCGCAAAGAAGATAGTTTTAATCCCCCATTGCTTGTAGACCCCGTGCAGTGCTGAGTTGGCCGAGTCATGCTCTACGTTTATTTTTCTTTGGCTAAGTGCTTGCTGCACTTTAGCGCTCATTGGTGGAGTAAAGGGTAGGAAAAGAGAGTGCTTTAGTGCTCCGGGAAACCCCGGTGTGCAGCTTTCAAAGAGAATAGTGGCAGACGAAAACGCAGTATCGTTAGCCGCAAGTAAGCTGACACGATCAGCCGAAAGTACCCTGCGCAGTTCGGTAATTGACTCAGATAAGAGTGTTTTGACATCAGTTGCATTAAGCATGCGGGCGGCAACATGTTCAAGTGCCAGGGCAAAATGATTTTCTCTTATTTCATGTTCGGCGTTGTTGAGTTCTTCATTGAGCTTGAGAATAGATTCTTGTAGTAGTGCTATATAGCGTGATTCTATACCGCTGACGAGGCCTTTACGTGATATGACACCAGCAGCGTGGCCATTTTCATCCGTTACCAGTAAACGATGACACCCTCGTGCGATCATCATTGTACGGGCTTCGCTTAATGGCGTTCCAAATGGGACGCTGTGAACAGGGAAGCTCATTATATCTTTAACGTGCGTACTACTGGGGTCGAACTGTTTATCCAGCAAGCGGATAATGTCGCGTTTTGTCAGAATGCCATCGACTTGTAAGCGGGAGCCTACTAGCAGACAGTTGGTTTGATGAGTAGAGAGTGCCTTAAGTGCCTCAGTGATCGATGCTTCTTTGTTGATAAAAAAAAGCCGGCTGTCGGTTACCGTATCAACAAATTTGACCTCCATCAGGTATTCGATGCCAAGATGCTGGATAAAGTCAGTGGCGGTTACAATACCTATCGGTTGGTCAGATGTGTCAACGATAATCAGATGATCGATATCATGGCGAGTCAGAAGGAGGTACCCTTCATGATACTCCATATCGCCGTATGCGGAGATCGCCGGCGAGGTCATGACCTGATGTGCGAGTTGACTTTCAAAATCAGGAGAACTTGCCGCGCGGATAATATCGTGTTCAGTGATTAAACCGATAAGCTTTCGGGCGTTATCTAACACTACCAGAGAGCTGATCTTCTGGCGTCTCATCAGATGCAGGACGTCTGACATAGGAGTATCTGAAGGAATAGATACTAAATTGTCAGAACAGATAGACCTGAGTGTTAACGCGCCAGCTTGAGACATAACCCTGATGATACTCATAAATGAAGCGATGTATTCTACATAAGTAGACTAGTCTCCATCTTGAGACAGGTCAATAACTTAGTATATCAGTAGGGTAATAGGCTTTAGTATTAGGACTTCAAATCGCTGAGGATGGACTGAGTGACAGTCGCTAGTTGCAACTGCTCATCTTGCTCCTGAGGTAGCGGACGACAGAGTCGGATCGCTTGTAAACCTGAGCGTGCAGTAAATAAACCTGCGCCTATTCCTTGACCCGCCCGGGCAGAAACCGTTGAGGTAAGAGAGCTACCGAGCAGATGAGAACCGGCATGGATAGTCATCTCACTTAAGCCTGCAAAGGCGATATTATGTAACACTTTCCTGAGCAGGCTCCATTGCGTAGCTGCACCGGGGGATATACCGTAAATCTCTGTAATTTCACGTAGCATTTTCAGGTTGCGCCAACCTACAAGCCACATATCAAAGGTTGCATAAGGACTGAGTGCGACCATAATGCCGGACTGCACGCTATAACGATGTACACAACGACGCGCGGCTTCATCCTGATCTTTTAAGGCGTGTTGTGATATATAGCGGATAATTTCACCGTCATTGTAGGCAGAGTCTACTTGTTGTACGGCTGCTTTAAAGGTTTTATTGACCGGTGTACTTTCATAATAGCTATCCAGCTTTTTTAGTAGTGGAACTGCTTCCCCATGAGTTTTTTGCTGGCGTAATGAGTCCGCCTCTGCATGCAGTGCTTCGGTTTGTTTGAGTTGGCGTAATCCTTTAAATCCTTGCCATGTCCAGACGAGCCCACTGATTGTCGCCAGGCTAGTGATGGCAATAAAAGTTGCGCCTAGTGCTGGATGAATATCAAGCCCCCAGCTTATCAAGCGGTAAACCTCGCTGATCACTCCTGCACTTAGCAAGGACGCAATGGAGATGCTGAACAGCGTAGTCCAGCGGCTACTTTTTTTGCGTGGGCGTTTCAGTCGATCAGTCCGGTTACTGTCATCCTGCTCAACGGTGACGGAAACAGATGTTAACGGGAACTCTTGTGCGTGAGGTGTTGAGTCCTCTGGCGTTGCTTTTTCTTTCAGGTCGGCGGGGTTAATGAATACCGGTTCTTTCCAGTTCGGTTGGTTGCTCATCAGAACATATCTCCCGTAAGGTACTCAAGCGCCTGATCGAGACGAATATGATGCGTAGGTTTCAGGTCTGTCAGAGGGAGCTTTCGTGGTGCAAAATCGAGAAAACGAAAGCGGCTGCTGTTCCAGTCTTTTTCGGTAGGCAGCTCCACAGGTACTTCGCCGGGGAAAAGTGCCATTGTCTCACCCGTTTCTTTATTGATTCCTTTCAGGCAAGAGATGGCCTGCCCATCGAGTACGGCTTCGGCAGACTCAGTAGAGCGGATGGATGCTAACGCCATGCAGCGGGTATCTATGCCTTCAAAACGCATTTCCCGTTGCGCATCCTGAATGATCAACTCAAGAAACTTGTCCAGATTGTGATGCTGGTTTGCTGTTACGTGATCGGCTTTCGAGGAAACAAACAGCACTTTGTCTATCTGAGGGCTGAAAAGTCGGCGTAAAAATCCAGATGATCCGTAGTTAAAGCTTTGCAGTATTTCGGTTAATGCCAGTTTCATGTCATCGAAACAGGGCTTGCCATGATTCAGCGCTTTCAGGCAGTCCACCAGCACTACCTGACGGTCAAAGCGGGAAAAGTGCTCCCGATAGAAGCGTTTAACAATTTTCTCCCGGTAGTCATCATAGCGTTTCTGTAACCGCTGATACATGGAGTCGGCCGGTATCTGGCTGAGATCATCAGGAGGGTTCAGAACGGGAAAGAGCTGCAATAAATCGCTGCAAGCTAACTCACCCGGTAGCACGCAGCGGCCTGGCTGAATCATACTTAATGCATTCTCTTGGTTGCGCAGAACGTGAAGAAGCTTTGTGTACTCGGCGCTTAGAGTAGCCAGCGTGCTGTCATTCGCAGGAGCGAACCAGTCAATGTCATCTTGTGCTTTACGCCAGTGTGCTGCCACGGAGGCACGAGGTTCGGAGCTAAACAGCTGCTGTTGTTTAGTGCACCACTGAGCAAAGTCGAGACGAAGTAGCGGGAGATCCAGTAACCATTCACCGGGATAATCAATAATGTCGAGATAAAGCGTTGCGCTGTCGTTGATTAAACGTTTCAGACGCCCCGAAGGTGTATAGCGAATCGCAAGTTTAACTTCAGATAAACCCGTTGTAGATTCTGGCCAGAGAGGCGGCTCTTCGCCTAACGCCTGAACTGAGTGACGTAAAGGAAATGGACAAGGTGACGATGCACTGAAGTCTTTAACGCTGATAATACGCTGATCATTGGCGACTTCAAAAAAAGGCAGAGAGCGACTTTGATTGGCTTCCAGCAGATGATGGACCAATGATGTGATAAAAACTGTTTTACCACTACGGCTGAGCCCGGTAACCGCGATTTTAAGGTGGCGGTCCAATCCTTGGTTGGCTACCTCTTTGAGTTGATGCTGAATATCATCCAGCAGGTCATCGCCGATCAAACTTTTTAATTTGGAACCCAGTCCCATCTCTCTCATCCTGGCAATTAATGTCATTCAGTACAGTGTGACAGGATAAAGCTGAATCAGTGCCAACAAAAGTGCTCAGAATCAACAGAGTGCTCCTGAGTAGTATTTTTTAGTGGTAATTACTGCCTTTGTATCAGCGCCAGCCGTTTAGCTCACATAAATCACAAAGACTCCAATAATCAGCAACAGGTGTGGAAAGGCGACCGTAGGGCGAATCGATTGAGACAGGTATTCGCCGATTAAACCTGCGAACCCCTGCCGATTAGCTAACCATTCGGTGTTGAGCTGACAGGGTGTGATAGATTGGGCATCGTTAGATTTTGCCTTCAATGCTTCCTCTACTGTCAGAATGCGCTCAGTGATACGTGACTGGAATGTTTTCCAGATAGCTTCCAGCAGCCAGAGCACCGCAAGAAGGCAAAGTATGCCAAACCCTGCTTGGTGGGTAAGTAGTGCAGCTGAAACAATGCCGATACTGATTAGCTTGATATACAACGCGTGCTTTTCATAGGCATTCGTTTGTGTTTGTAATACTTTCCACTCTTCTATCAGTGCGTTTTTCGTATCCATTGATGTTTCCTTTACATCGGTCTTCATTACAGCATTTTATGCTTAATACTCGTTAACCCATTCGGCCTGATAGGTTGCTAATTCAGTAATGCTGAATTGCCGCTGCAGAGCGCTTAACTCATTTTGGCTTTTTACTAAATCATCGAGTGTAATCGTATTATTGTCTAACTCGTATACATACCGGGAGGCTCGATAGCTGAAGTCCAGAATAGCCATCGCCCGGGCATCCCCTTTTTCTGCCGCGGCTTTGATTTTACGTTGCTTGCGATAGATACGATTCAGTTCTGCTTTGATCTGGCGGACATATACCACTTCAGTTAGAAAAGGGTGCTGTTTATAAGCGGTCAGAATTTTTGCTAATAACAGCGCAGCAATGACGACACCAGTGATGTTCCATATGAAATTTTCGCCTTCAGGCCCACCCCAGAAATGAATCAACAATGTTGAGATAGTTAAAGACACTGCCAGCATAAAGATACAGATGGCGATGAAGGTGATTTTAATATGCTTGTTGTAACGTTCTTTATTGATATTCTGAAGTTGCATGAGGTCAGTATTCCGGTGGGTGCTTGTGATTCTTACTTGGTTGCTTGTAGTTGATAGATTATTTTAGGTCTGACGACGGTGTTATCCAGGTGTTCAGATCATGGCCGAATACTCGGTTGCGGCCTTCTTGTTTTGCACGATATAAGGCACTGTCTGCTCGCAAGACAAAGCTGGAAGGGCTTTCATCATTTACTCTGTCCCAGCAGGCCACGCCAATGCTAATGGTGACGCACTTTGCTGTATTGCTGGCAGGGTGAGGAATGGCGAGGTCTTCAATTAACATGCGTAAATTTTCTGCGGTATCGACGGCGTTCTGAAGTGGCGTATCAGGCAGAATAATACAAAACTCGTCTCCGCCATAGCGAGCAATGGTATCTCCGCCACGACGGAGTCTATTGTGTAAGGTGGTGATGACCTGGACTAAGCAGAGATCTCCGGATTGGTGGCCCAGTGTGTCGTTATAAGGCTTAAATGAATCGATATCAAAAAAAATAAGAGAAAGAGGCTTGTTATCTCGCTTAGCATAATGAATCTCTTTTTCTAAGGTGATATTAAACTGACGGCGGTTTGCCACATTGGTCAACTCATCGATCAGGGCTAAACCGCTGAATTTTTTTGTCATGGCGTTTAGCACTAATTCACGATGAACCACGACACTAACATCAGAAACCTCGATCATACAGTACGTTTGCTCAGCATGAATAATAGGTGATATACGTATCAACTGATCCATCGGCTTGTTGGTGTTGCCGTTTTGGTAGAGGGGTAAAGGATGGCGATTAAGGCCAGATGACAGGATGGATGGCAAATTGTTATTAACAGAGTCATGAATGGCAGTATGTAAGCGACTACCTTCAAGGTTAGGGAAGTAGTCTACAAAATGCTGTCCGTTTAATACCAGATTTTTGTCCAGTAGAGCACTTTCAAACCAGTGGTTTGCAAATATGATGGTTAAATTATCGTCTAAAATCAGCACGCCTGAGTGCAAATTCTGTAGCGCTTTTTCAAACAACTGCATTTCAAGTCCCAACTCTGGTTAAGAACTGCTTAATAGCTTGGTGTAAATACTCTTGAGATTGGTTCTCGAGTAAAAATCCCAGAAAGCCTTCGATGTTATGGTTCTCGAGCCCCATTCGTATTTGAATAATAAGTACTTTTTTATTAGCCGACATTGGACTAACAACATCAGTTATGTATCCGGCTTTTAATTCGGGTAACTGGCAATTGAAACGTTCAGATAACATACTGCCAATCGTAGAAAAGCAAGCATTCAGAATAATGTTGCCAATTTCGCACATGGCATCCTCTTCCACTTCGGATAACTGCTCCAGCGGCATCTCAGATCCAAGCATCAGACGAACAATCTCTAAAGAGTCAGCGCTGGGAAAGATGAGTAGTGCATGCCCAGAGAAACTGCCGCTAAAGGTTTGGGATACGCATGTCAAATGGCGATCGTGATAAGGGTCTAAAAATGTGGTGGCACGTTCCGGCGATAAAAAATGGATGATAGGTACTGACATGGAGATCGATTCGTTGGTTAACTGGCTGAGACTTGCTGCTGCACGGCCGACACCGACGTTGAATATTTCTTGTAATGCATCTAGTTCGAGAGCGCTCATATCAGACATGTTCTGAGCTCCAGAAATCAATCGCTTGCTGGACGACGGGCTCAGTAATGGGCTTTTCAATAAAATGAACCCCGAGATTATTGACTTTAGCTTTGCTTGATTCCTGAATGTCAGCAGTCAGGATAACAAAGGTACTCTCTGGCATCTTGGGTTTTAAAATGCGAGCCGTATCTAATCCATTCAGAATGGGCATGTTCAGATCCATGATTATCAGAGAGGGTTGATATTTTTCGGCTTGCTTAATGGCACTTTCTCCATTGTCAGCTTCAATAACCGTCCAGTCACTCATCAGGCTGTTAAACACTTTTGAGAAAATCATTCTGGATACGAGGCTATCATCAACAATCAATAAAGTATGATTCATTACCAGTCATTCCGTATTAATGAAAATAAAGGTATACCGAATATAACAAAAATAGACGGCTTATGCAGAAGCGGATGAGAGCTATCAATCCGGCTCATCACTCATTATGCTTTTTGTTCCTTTAAGCTCCGGTGTCTCTTTTTCGTTCTGTCAGAATGCTTTAACGGTTGCCTTCAGATCCTGAATTAGATTATTAAGATCATTTGAGGCCGCCGATGTTTTTTCTGCAGCGGCTCTATTGTGTTCAGAAATATCTCGGATGTTGTTAATATTACGACTGACTTCTTCAGAAACGGCGCTTTGTTCTTCAGACGCGGCCGCCACTTGTGTGCTGCGGTCAGAAATTTCGATCATAGCCAGATTTGCTTCTTGAAAAGCATCTCCTGCTTCTTGTGCGCATTGGATGTTAGACGCCGCGTGGTGGTGACAACGCGCCATTGCTTGAGCTGTGTGATCAACCTGATTTTGTATTGATTCAACGGTCTGTCTTATTTCATTGGTGGAGTGTGTTGTACGTTGTGCCAGAACGCGCACTTCGTCAGCAACAACGGAGAACCCCCGGCCTTGTTCACCTGCGCGTGCTGCTTCTATGGCGGCATTGAGAGCCAGCAAATTAGTTTGGTCTGCTATGCCGTTAATTATATCGACAACATTCTCGATTGAGATGGCTTCTTTTTTTAGCTCCTGAGAAGCGTTACTGGCGCTCTCAACATCTTTTACCAGTAGGTGAATACCTGCAATCATCTCGTCAACTTTACTTTTCCCGGTTTTAGCGAGCGATGCTGTTTTCAGGGTGGCTTCGGATGTTTGTGCGGTATTTCGTGCAACATCATGTGCAGTAGAAGACATTTGGTTGGCGGCCGTTGCCAGCATGTCGCTTTCTTGGTTTTGTTGCTCAATCCCTGCAGTTGTCTGAGCAATGGACTCATTGGTGTGACGCATCACATCAGCCAGCGTATCTATACTATCTTCTACACGGCCGATTAATGTACGTTGGCGGGCTCTCATCATCATGATGGCTAACTCAATGCCGCCGGTTTCATCCATGCTGTTAGTCATGACACGCTGTGCTAACGGGTTGTTGTAGACACTATGGGAAAGCTGGGTGAATTTTTTGATGGGAGCCGCCAGCCAGGCAACACTGCCGATCAAACCACATATCAGCCCAATGAAGAGCACATTCTGTAGCATGACGGGTAATGGAGCAAAATGTGTTGCCAGCAGCAGAAGCGAAAAAAGAACCGTGGCTAAGGTGAGTTTTGTGGCAACGCTTGACGTGGTTATTTGAAAATCAGGCTTGCTCTTGATCTTGGCGTATACTTTTTCGGCATGTGCAATCTGTTGGTCGGTTGGGCGGGTGCGTACTGATTGGTATCCGATCTTTGTTCCTGCCTGATCAAATAACGGCATGACATAAGCTTGTACCCAATAATAATTGTTGTTTTTGCAACGGTTTTTTACGATGCCCATCCAAGGCTTATCATTTTTCAGATGCGACCATAGATCGGCAAAAGCGGCAGGTGGCATGTCAGGATGTCTGACCATATTATGCGGTTGGCCAATGAGTTCTTCGGCTGAGTAGCCCGCCACTTCACAGAATGCTTGATTGGCGTAAATGATGTTTCCGCGTAAATCAGTGGTAGAGATTAACCGTATATCATTTGAATATTTTTGTTCAACGCTAGCCATTGTTGCAATCTCATCCATTTTAGAGTGCTGGATATGGACACAAAATTCGTATCTGAATTATAGTGTAGCCCTGAAGGGACAATTGTGTGTTAATTCATTCAAAAAAGTAGAACTTATTGTAACCTGCTAAGCTGATGCTGCGCGTAAACGAGCGACCGGACGTTCATCAATAACGATGTGAATCAATGCGGTGATCAAAGCGATAGCTGCTGCCGACCACCAGACGATTTCGTATGTGCCGGTTTCATCATATAAATATCCTCCAAGCCAAACTCCAAGAAAAGAACCTAGCTGGTGATTTAAAAATACAATGCCATAGAGTGTCCCCATATAACGCAGGCCAAACATCTGGGCAACTAACCCAGACGTAGGCGGGACGGTGGCCAGCCATAAAAAGCCTGTCAAGATGGAAAACAGATAAACCGTGGTGCTTGATATAGGAATCAGCATAAAGAGTGCGATGGTGACAGCGCGTGAGGCATAAATGATCCCCAGCAAATTCTTTTTTGAATACTTTCCAGACCAGGAACCAAAGAGTAAACAGCCAAAAATATTAAACAGTCCTATTAACGAAAGACTGGTTACAGCGACGTTTGCATCGAAGCCTTTATCCGCTAAAAATGCGGGCATATGCACGGTAATGAAAGCTAGCTGAAAACCACAGACAAAAAAACCGGCAATTAATAACCAGTAGTGAATGTGTCCACTGGCTTCTTTAAGTGCATGAGGGAGTGTTTGTTGTATATCATCTTTTGCCGAGGCAGGTGATTGGGTGGGTGCGTCATCCTTAAAAGGCACTGCCAAAAACATCATGCATAAAGCACCACCAGCCATTAATAGCAGTGCAGTTTGCCAGCCATAGCTGCTGATAAATGCTTGAGCAACCGGTATTAGTAACAGTTGGCCTGCTGAGCCTGCCGCCGTACCTAATCCTAGCGCAAATGCTCTTTTTTCCGGGGTGACCATTCGGGCCAGTGCGGGCAAGACCACACCAAAGCCCGTACCTGCGATACCCATGCCGATTAAAATTCCGGCTCCGCTATGCAGAGCAACGATACTGTCAGCAGTGGACGTTATGTACAAGCCCAGCGCATATAACAGCGTCCCTGCAATAATAGCCTTAGCGGTGCCAAAGCGATCGGCAACTGCACCTGCTATCGGTTGAAATATTCCCCAGCATAGATTTTGTAATGCGAGGGAAAATGCAAAAACCTCCCGGCCATAGCCAAACTCCGTGGATATCGGGGCCATGAAAAATCCCATTGAAGAACGTAGTCCGAAGTTAATGGCCAATAGAATGCAGGAAAAAACGACAAAAACACTCAGTAACTTAACAGGGGAATTCATGGGGAGTGCTTCCGATCGTATAGGTTGGTGACATAAGTATTCTGATACGCAATAGCGTTATGTTAACAGCATGTTGTCGTGAAGTATTTATCACATAAAGTGGCTAAGGGTAAGGGCTTGTCAAAGTAATAGCCTTGTGCGATGTGGCACTGGTAGCTGCCTAATTTTGCCAGCTGCTCTGCTGTTTCAACACCTTCAGCAACCATCGTTAGTTGGTATGATTCACCAATAGCGATGATGGCTCTTATTAAATTGTCAGTCTCACTACTGGAGAGTAGCTTTTCAATAAACGATCGGTCTATTTTTATTTCATTGATCGGTAAAATATTTAAATAGCTTAATGATGAATATCCAGTGCCAAAATCATCAAGGGAAAGGTTGAAACCAGAGTCTCGGAGTCTTTGTAGTATGGGTGAGACATGGGACAGGTCCTCTATGAGTAGACTTTCAGTGATCTCAAAAGTAATCAGCCGGTTATCGAGAGAATGCCTGTCCACAGCAGCCATTATATGGTCGACAAATTCAGGGGCATTCAACTGTTTTGGAGAGAGATTAACCGAAAGCATGATAGGGTGTTCGCGGTGTTGATTGAAACTGCTAATGTCTGATAGTGATTGTTCTAGTACAAACATACCTATCTCATGAATTAATCCGCTAGATTCCGCGATATGTATAAAGTCGACCGGCGAGACATGTCCCAGCTGTTTATTATGCCAACGCACCAGTGCTTCAACACCATGAATATGGCCGCTTTTGATACAAATTTGGGGTTGATAGACGACGCTGAGCTCATGGTTTTTTAACGCCATACGAAGTGCTGACTCTAGCTGTAAGTCCCGATGAACTTGTTGGTTTACACTTTTATTGAAGAAAAGAACGCTTCCTTTTTGATGTGCTTTTGATTTGTGCAGTACGATATCTGCTTTACTGATCAGTTCTTCCGGGTCATCGCCGTCATTCGGGTACATAGTCACGCCGATGCTACAGCTTGAATGGATCACCTTGCCGGAGATGGCAAATGGTTTTTTGAAAATGGCATGAATGAGCTTAACTTTTTCCTCTGCCGCTCGTATGTCTTTGAGTCCGGGAAAGCAAAAGATAAATTCATCACCACCAAATCGAGTAATACTGTCTCCTTCTTGCAGTACGTCTTGAAATCTATTAGTGACGGCTTGCAGTAAACTATCACCGATAGAGTGGCTATAGAGGTCGTTTATTTTTTTAAAATCATCCAGGTCGACAAACATCAGTGCAAACTGTGTATGATTGTTTTTTGAAAGTTGTATTGCCCGTGCAATGCGCTCTGTGAGTAATAAACGGTTAGGCAGTTGTGTCAGTGTGTCATGGTGAGCCAGGAAATGTAGCTGATCTTTGGTGTGCTGTAACTCTTTAATGCTACTCCCTATATGTTGTTGAAAATTTTGAAATCTTTTTGCAATATTTCGGCTTATGTAGATCAGAACAAAGATTAGTATTAACGTAGCTGAAATACTGAGTAATAATATTTTTCGGAGCTCGTCTTTGTTTTGGGCTTGAATTACGGCCTCTCTTTTTGTCAGATAGTTCTCAACTTCTTTGATGTATACTCCGGTGCCTACTACCCAGTTCCAATCTGTTACACCTTTTACATAGCTTATTTTTTGTGCGGGCTTGCCAGAAGAAGGCATGATTGAGCTAACATACTGAACATACCCCCCTCCTTGCTGCGCGGTTTTGATTATTTTTCGAACGAAAGGAAAGCCATTAGCTCCCTTGCCGTCTACGTTGTTAGTTCCCACTAATGATTTTTTGAAATGAGAGAGATAATTCCCTTGGTAGTCGATGACAAAGACGTAACCATTTTCGCCGTAGCGAATATTGCTGATGCGCTGTAACAACCGTTGTTTAATGTCATTTTCGACATCGATGACATATTCACCTGTGCCGATGAACCAGTCGTAGGGCGCGAAGTACTTTCCATAGCCTATTTTTTCGAACTCTTGGGTCTTATTCTGTGGTTTTACAAACCACCAGTGGTAAAAATCTTCGCCGTTAGTTTTTACTAATTCGCCCATTTCCCGAACAATGTAGCTGCCTTTTACATCTTGTAAATCCCACTTTGACTGGCCTTCTATATGAGGTAGTAGCGGGTGCATAACGTTGAGGCCATTGGTTTTATAGATAAAAAAGTAACCGCGCCCTCCGTTGAAAGAGATATTGCGTAGACTTGTGGTGATTAAGCGAGTGACTTCTGCTTCAGGTTTATCTTTATGTTGTTGATAAATGCTTTCAGCAATAGCGTAGGCTTCGCCGACACGCTGCTTGATGTCGCTCTTTAACGTTGCTTCGGCTTGGTGTTGTTCGAACAGAATGTCTTGGAATACTTGTTCTACCTGACTTTTAGCAACTGCTTTTTGACGATCTAAAAAGTTATCGCGTAGGGAGGCCAGATCGCTTTCTGCTTTGGTATGGTTGTTGTAAATGATGATAGTACTGAGCAATACGATAAAAATGCCCACGACCAGAACCGGAGCTACTTTGATAAGACGTATCAGTTTCTGGTCGGATATTATTCTCATAATCTAAAACTATTTTTCACCGTATGTGTTCGTTATTACTGATTCTAAAGGTAGAAAAGGTCAGCCTATAGCTTAACTCTGATTGAACTATAGACTAAGTTGTAATAATTGACATTGAGACAGCCTGTCGCATTGAAATAAAAGAGCAGGTTAGTTCAGAGCAGATACCTCTTATCGGAGGAGTGCATTAACGAGGTGTCGTGACTATTGATGATTACCAGTTTTCCTCTCCAGTGCTCATGTAGTTTATTTAGTATGCGGTTGGCGCGGGGCTGGTCGATACCGGCCGTGGGCTCGTCCAGCAGTAGTATTTGAGAGTCCTGTAGTATCAGTCTTGCTAACCCTAAGCGCTTGAGTTCGCCGCCTGATAATAAGCGTTCGCCTTCGCCCAGCCAGGTATCAAACCCGCCGGCAAGCTGCAGAAACCATTGGTCCAGTTCAACCAGTCGGAGAGCGTCTGTTAAGTCCTCGTCTGAGTATTGCCTATGTAAGCAGAGGTTGTAGCGCAGAGTGCCGCGTAGTAAATCGATCTTCTGCGGCATTAAACCAATCTCGTCAGCGCTGGCATTTTCTATTGATATGAGGCCGTCGTCTGGCTGCAGATGACCCATTAACAGATGCAGAAAGGTTGTTTTTCCGTGCCCGCTGGGAGCCGTTATCCAATACCAATGAGGGGCGTACAGTTGAGCATTTACCTTATCAATAATGGGTGTTTTGCGTTGAGGGTAAGCATAACTGAGTTTGCTTAGTTTAATTGCGCTGACATTTGCTGATCTGAATTCGCGCAGATCTTTTTGGGTAATGCTTTCTGAGTGCTGCTCAATTCTTTTCAGGGCAGTGTATCCCAATCCGAAATTGGCGAATGAGTGAATGCCAGCCAAAATAACTTCTTGTACTCCCAGTGTTAACAGTAGCAGCATAAAAAGGTGTGCGCCTTCAATGTATCCCTGTGATAAGGCTAAGAGCCCTTGCCACAATACAACTAACACCTGTACGGCTAAAACCAACTGGCTCCCCGTTATCACGTGTTGTTGGAGTCGGCTCGTCTGTTGCTCTGAGCTATCAGCTGTGCTGGCTGCTTGTTGTAGTTCACGGGTGCTGTGTGCAAAACGTTGATAGAGAACCAGCGTTCTTAGGTTGCTGAATAATGAACTTGAACTGCTCCACTGCTGGTTGCGTTGCTGATGGAGGATGTCCTGAGGCTGAAGGAGCAGACACATATATAACCAAGGCATCAAGAGCGCGGCAATGACAAGAGTAGGCAGAATCCATATCCATATACCGGGCACAAACAGTGAGACCGTAATAAGATATAAGAGCGAGCAGAGTAGCATGACAAAACCCGGCACCAAGGCCGATAAGTAAAGTGACTCAGCATGCTTGATATCTTCCAGTAAACGACTGCTGGCTTCGTGATTATTCAATGGCTGCTCTTGCCAGGAGTGTCTTGTTAACTCCCCAAAGAGTTCAGCTCTTAAGCGTGAAATAACGCGTAATGTCGCTTCGTGGGTAGTGATGCGCTCGCTGTAGCGCCCTACGGTACGGACAATCGATAGGCCTCTGACAACGGCGCCGGGCGCAAAGTAGTTAAAGCTATGTGCCCCCGCGATACTTAGCCCGGCTAAAGCGGTTGCACTGATAAACCAACCAGATACAGCGAGTAAGGCAATGCCGGCAATGGCAGTAATAGTGGCTAATAATAGTCCTATAAAGGCCATGGCGCGTTGCTCCCAAAGTAAGCAGAAATAACGCTTAACTAATCTTGGCATTTGTATCGCATCCTTTTTCTTCTTCACACTTAACAAGTTTGATCTGATCAAAGGAGTGTTGATCGTTCAGTTTGTGGCTGACGATGATTAACATGCCTCCATCACGAGTGAACTGCTGAAGTGACTGCAAAAAGAGTTCGGCTGTAGGGTCGTCCAGATTGGCAGTAGGTTCATCCAGTAACAATAAGTCCGGCTTATGTAAAAATACTCGTGCTAATGCAATTCGCTGTGCTTGCCCTCCCGACAAGTAGCCGCCGTTTTCACTGATCGGGTAATCGAGCATGTCGGGTAAGTCGCGTACGACATGAGCCACTTGGGCAGAGGTTAGCGCTATAAAGAGCTCATCATCGGTAAAATCACGCCCCAGACAAAGGTTGTTACGGATAGTGTCAAATAGCAGTTCAGGGTGCTGTGTCATATAGCCAATTTTACCTTGCCAGTCGGCATTGTTTTCTGGCCAATAAGCGTGCCCATTAATGAGAATTTCACCGGATATCGGGGGTAGAAAGCCTGCGAGAGTCTCCAGTAACGTGCTTTTACCAGCACCTGACGGGCCTTGCAGCAGAATGCTTTGGCCGGGTATAAGCATCAAGTTGACGGGGCTGCCGGTTTTATGACCATTGCGTCCGGCTTGAAGCCTGTTGAGGGTCAGTGAGGATATCTTCTCACCAACGCGTTGTGCAGTATTTGGTTGGCGCGAAGGTGGTTGTTTCTGTAATAGTCTGAGGAGGTGTTCAGCAACACTCATAGCGTCGGCGCGGGCATGGTAGAGCGCGCCCAGACGGCGTAAAGGCAAGTAAAACTCGGGTGCCAGCATCAATAGAAAAACCCCCTCTCCTAATGTGATGCTGTCACTCCAGCTGCCTATCTGATATTTGCCGAGAAAGAACAATCCCAGATAGACAGCGACTAACGCTACGCTGATGGCACTGAAAAACTCCAAAACAGTACCGGATAAAAAAGCCAGCCGCAGTACACGCATCGTCGAGTGCCGGTAGCTTTCGGATTGTTGGTATAACGACTCCTGTTCGTTGGTGGTTGTGCCTGCTAGTTGCAAAGCCTCCATGCCATGAATTCTATCGCTTAAAAGATTACCTAATCTATTCAGTTGCAATAGGTTTTGTTGGCTGGCCGCGGCGGCCTTGTGTCCCATAATGATCATAAAAACAGGCACAATTGGTGCCGTCAGCGCAAGTATCAGGGGGACAAGCCAGTTGATAGGAATACAGGCCATCATGATCAGCAGAGGGCTTAGCATGGCTAAGCGTTGTTGTGGTAAGAACTCTGCAAAGTAGCCCCGCATGCTGTTGATCTCGGTACTGATCAGGTTGCTCAGTTCTGCCGTTGTGAAATCCGGAAACAGATGGATATGAAGCTGTTGGCAGTGCTTTAGTGTTACTGCCCGCAGGTGGTGACGTATCTTTATACTGGCGCTGTCTGCGATGCGTGTCTGTAGTAAAGGCAAACCGGCTTTAATACAGAGTACTGCCGTGAGCCCGAACCACCACAGGGGCTGTTGCCACAGATCTTGCTGTTGATATACGGCTGAATTAATCAGCAGGGCGACCAGTGCCGCAAAGATGATAGTGCATATAGTTTGTAGCAGGCCGATGAGGGTTAGCCAGTAGTTCTCTTTACGCGCTGTTTTTCCTGCTTCTCGTAACAGTGTCTTTGCATCCGGGCAGCCTCTTAAGTCGTGGGTCACTGTTTGTTGCATAGGTGCGGCTCTGTTGTTAATCATGACAGTTCTGGCAGAAGGCTAGATTTTTTGTCATTATCGTCAGATATAGGACAAAAAATAACGGAGTTAAAGCATGACAAGTGCCAGCTGGCTGGAAACAATGCGTAATGTGTTGGATGGCTATCAGGATCCGGCGGTGCTGGTGGATGCGGACTACAATGTTGTTGCGACCAATAGCCGCTATGATTTCCGCTTTGGTGGACTCGGTGATAGCGGCTCTGCGAAATGCTATTTTCTCTCTCATGGTTATCAGCGCCCTTGTGATCTTGAAGGTGAAACCTGCCCCATGCAGGAAGCCCGGGATACCGGTAAGCGTGCCAGTGTTCTGCATATTCACAACACGCCACAAGGAAAAGAGCATGTCGGAATAGACACTATTCCGATTGTTGATGAAGAGCAGCGGGCTTACTTTATCGAGGTGATGAAACCGATTCTTGAGGTCAGTGCTGAGCCGATTGCCAACAAGATGATTGGCCGCAGTAAGGCGTTTAATCAGCTGGTGGACCTGATCCATCGGGTAGGAAAGACCAACACCAACGTACTGTTGATGGGCGCATCGGGAACCGGTAAAGAGCTGGCAGCTCAGGCGATTCATTCGGTTAGCCCTAGAGCAAGTAAGCCTTTTGTGACGGTGGAATGCTCGGGGCTGACCGATACCTTGTTCGAAAGTGAGCTTTTTGGCCATATGAAAGGCGCGTTCACCGGTGCAACCTATACCCGAACGGGGTTGGTGAAATCGGCTCATGGTGGCACCTTGTTTCTGGATGAGGTCGGTGATGTACCCTTGCATCTTCAGGTTAAATTGTTGCGCTTGATAGAAACGAAAACCTTCAGACCCGTCGGCGACAGTAAACCTGCCGCTGCAGATTTCAGACTGGTGTGTGCTACCCATAAAGACTTGCCGGCGATGGTCGAGCGGGGTGAGTTTCGGGAGGATCTGTATCACCGTATCAGCACGTTCCCGATCCGTTTGCCAGCTTTGGCGGAAAGGCGCGATGATCTGCCTTTGTTGGTAAAAAGCATTCTGTTGCGGATCGCTGAGAATCAACCGATTAGTCTGACTGATGCTGCTCAGGAGTTGCTCTCTTGTCAGCCTTTTAAGGGAAACGTACGGGAGCTGAAAAACATTTTGGAGCGGGCGATTGTGTTGCGTCATTCTGATCAGATCGATGTTGATGTTATTCGGCAAAGCCTTAATTTGTTGCCTGTGCAGAACGTTTATTTGCCGGGCGAACATGGCGGAGCAGTAAGCGCACTTCAGCAGTTGGCAGAGCAAGAGTTGAGCCTTGAGCAACTGGAGCATGATTATCTGCTGGCCTTGTTGCTCGCTCATCCCGATAAGGGGCGTGTTGCCGACATCGCGGGTTGCAGCTTGCGCACGCTGTACCGCAAATTGGAGCAGTGAACCGGCGAATACCGGTTCACTCATGAACGACATTACTCGTCATCGCTCATTTGGTTTTCCAGCCACATTGCATTAATAATGCCGAAGCTGCAGGCGAGCAGAACACCTAAAATCCAAGCGAAATACCACATAAAACACCTCTGTTAATAGAATGAAACACTGTTGCTTTCGATCGATTCCGGTTCAACACGTCCCCACATTTTGTAGTAACTCCAAACCGTGTAGGCCAATATCAACGGAACAAACAAGATGACCACCCAGAGCATTATTTCTAATGTGAGTTTGCTTGATGTGGCATCCCAGAGTGTCAGGCTGCTTGCCAGATCGGTTGAGGAGGGCATCAGGAAAGGAAACAGAGTCGTACCGGCTAATAAAATGATGCTGGTAATGGCCAGTGAGCTGGTTAAAAATGCCCACCCATAACGGTCAGAACGTGATAAGAGGCTGGTTAATAAAGGTAAAATAACAGCCAGTATAGGTAGCAGCCAAAGTAGTGGGTAGAGATCAAACTTCACAAACCAGTTAGTGCTGAGTACAACGCTTTTGCTTAGCGGATTAGAGCTGGCATCACCCATAACCGCACTGCTGATCTCATAGCCGGGTATTGCCGTAAGGAGCCAGACTCCCGCAATGATAAGCAATAGGCTTAAAAGTGGGCCGCTTAACATAGCGATGCCTTTAGCGCGTTCCTGAACATCGCCGCCTGCCCGCATCTGTAACCAAATAGCACCATGCAGTATCAACATAGTCACGCTTGCAAAACCACAGATCAGCGCAAACGGGTTAAGAAGTGCCCAGAAAGCGCCTGTATAGGTGGGTCGGGTAAACTCGTCAAAGCTAAAAGGTACACCGATAAATAGGTTTCCAAAAGCAACACCGAACACTAATGCCGGTACAAAAGAGCCTAAGCAAAGACCCAGATCCCAGTTGTTGCGCCAGCGGGTATCAGGCATTTTGCTGCGGTATTCAAAGCCGATAGGGCGAAAGAAGAGTGCAAATAATACCAATAACATTGCCCAGTAAAATCCGGAGAACGCGGTTGCGTATACCAAAGGCCAGGCGGCAAACAGGGCTCCACCGGCAGTGACGAACCATACTTGATTGCCATCCCAGTGGGGGGCAATTGTATTAATGATGACCCGTCGCTCGGTATCGGTTTTTCCTAGCAGGGGTATCAGCATGGCTGCACCCAGATCAAAGCCATCCGTGATGGCAAAGCCGATCAATAATATGCCGACCAACAGCCACCAGACCAGCCGCAGAGTGTCGTAATCAAACATGCTGCAATTCTCCTTGAGGTTCGTTGTCGTAACGGCCTGTTTCTAATGCGCTGGGGCCTTTACGGATATACTTCATCATCAGGTAAACCTCGATGACTAAAAAAACAGAATAAAGGCCAACAAACCCGGCGATACTCATCCATAAATCAGCCTCGCTGAGATTAGATGTGGCTACATAGGTGGGAAGAATTTCGCCAATGGCCCAGGGTTGACGGCCAAACTCCGCAATAAACCAGCCTGTTTCAACGGCGATCCAGGGAAGAGGTAAGCTGAAAAGGGAGAGTTTTAATAACCAGGGTGTTTTGTGCTCGCGGGGTTGTGCTGTGAAATAGAATGCCGCCGCAAAGGTGATCAGCATGGTGAACCCACAAGCCACCATGATACGAAAAGTCCAGAACATAGGCGCAACCTGTGGAATCGTATCCCTGGCAGCGGCTTTGATCTGCTCCTCTGTTGCATCGACGACATTGTCAGTAAAGCGCTTCAATAGCAGGCCGTAACCCAGATCATCACTTACCGCACTAAATGCTGCGCGATTGTCTGCGTTATCTTCACCATTACGTAGCTTTTGTAGCAAACCGTAGGCAAGCATGCCGTTGCGGATGCGGACTTCACTGGCACTGATTAAATCTTTAATACCGGTAACTTCGGTATCGACAGAGCGAGTGGCTATCAGGCCGAGCAAATAAGGAACCCGTAGAGCGTAGTCTGTGGTTTGATTTTCCTGATCAGGCAAGCCGATCAGTGTAAATGCGGCCGGTGCCGGATGTGTTTCCCATTCAGATTCGATAGCGGCTAATTTAACTTTCTGAACATCACCCACTTCATAGCCGCTCTCATCACCCAGAATGATGACTGACAGTATCGACGCTAAGCCAAAAGCAGAGGCGATCGCAAAAGAGCGTCGTGCAAAGCCAATATCTTTATTGCGTAACATGTAGTAGGCACTAACAGACAGCACAAACATGGCCCCGGTCACATAGCCAGCAGAGACCGTATGCACAAATTTAACCTGTGCTACAGGGTTGAAGATTACCTCGGTGAAGCTGTCCATCTCCATACGCATGGTTTCGAAATTAAAGTAGGCGCCCACAGGGTTCTGCATCCAGCCGTTGGCAATCAATATCCATAGTGCCGAGAAATTAGAGCCAATAGCCACTAACCAGGTGGCTGATAGATGTTGGACTTTGCTGAGTCGGTCCCAACCAAAAAAGAACAGACCGATAAAAGTGGATTCAAGAAAGAAAGCCATTAAGCCTTCAATGGCTAAAGGGGCTCCAAAGACGTCACCGACGTAATGGGAATAATAGGCCCAATTGGTGCCGAACTGGAACTCCATTGTTAGCCCGGTGGTAACGCCAAGCGCAAAGTTAATACCAAAGAGCTTGCCCCAGAAGCGGGTCATGTCTTTGTAGACTTGTTTGTTGGTCATCACATAAACGGATTCCATGATGGCCAGCATAAATGAAAGCCCCAGCGTGAGCGGGACAAAGAGAAAGTGATACAGCGCCGTTAAGGCAAACTGCCAGCGGGAGAGTTCCACTACTGTTTCCGAAACCATAAACAACGACCTTTAACCTAGTTCCGACTGTTGTCGGAAATGACAAAAAAATATCTCAGAGTTTTAATCTGAGTCGCTATTCAGGGTAATTGCACAAGTTGTGCCAGAAAGAGAGTTGGTTTAAACGTCGGTATCAAAGGAGGTTGGATACCGACGGAGGGTGAAAAATGGTGTTGTGCATGACATTTATGTCAAAAATAATTATTTTAAGACATTAATGTCGATTATATGGGGGTGTAGCCTTCCAGCATTACATCGTACACGGGTTTGATCAGCGATTTTTCCATCACCCAGGCTAACTGGCTTTTTTCAAGTGGATCGACAACCTGAAATGGTAAGGCGGTTACCGGTTGTAAGCTGTAGTCGAACTCCCATAACATGGCATGGCCAACATCAAGAATCATCGGGCATGAGGTGTAGCCATTCCAGCGGGCGGCCGGTTCTTCTCCACGGATCAGGGATGTGAGGTTTTTTGCCACAACCGGCAGTTGAGCCTTAACGGATGCCGCCGTTTTTCCAATGGGAGTACCCACCGTATCTCCCAGCCCGAAGACATTGGCGTAGCGTTTATGTTGCAGGCTGTATTGATCGACTTCCAGATAACCTTTGAATTTATCATTGTCAGCCAACGCTGATTGGCGAACCACAGGAATGGCGGACATTGGCGGGACAACATGGATAAAGTCCCACTCTTTTTCATATAACTGGCCATCTTCTGTTGTGAACCAGGCAAGTTTACTGCTGCTGTCTATTGCCTTAAGTTCGTGTTGATAATAAGGCGTGATCTCTCTTTCCCGCCATATCTCCTGCAAGCGTTTGTCGAAGGCCTTCACAGAAAACAGGAAACTTTCAGCTGTCATATAGTCAATGTTGAAGTTCTCGCGGCTCCCTGCCTGGCGAACAAAATACTCAACTAAATTGGTGGCTTTCATTGGCGCACCTGCACATTTCATTGCGCCATGTGGCCGGGTGAATATGCCGTTCCCTCCTGTTGATTGGGCAAATTCAAGTGCTTGCTGGTGGCTGGCGATTCCTGCTTCCGGGTTCAGGTATATGCTGGCAATGCCGCCTGTGCCTATTTGCTGCAGATCCAGTCCTTCAATCAGGTCGTAACGAAGTTCCAGACCTGTGGCGACAATCAGGTAGTCGTAATTTAATTTTTCACCTGTATCGGTATGTACCTGGTTGTTGTCAGGATCAAATTCACTAATAGCAGCTGCAATCCAGTTGATTTCAGCGTTTAGATATTCTTGATTGCTGCTGACAACATCCTCACGGTTTTTATATGCGCCGGCTAATAAGAGCGTCTGGCCAGGTTGGTACCAGTGAAAAGGACGGGGGTCCACGACAGTAATCTTGGCGCCTTTTAAATGCATCTGTAATTTGTTAGCGATACCGATACCGGCAGCACCGCCGCCTGCGATGAGAATCCTTGCGTTGGTCTGTTGTTTATTAAGTTCCCAGCCTAATAAACCGGCAGCTGAAGCAACGCCTAATGAGGCTCCTGAAATGAGAAGATTACGGCGGTTAATCGGCATCGTTATTCACCCTTGCAAGTTTGTTGTATAAAACGGGTCCTGATGTCAGAACCCGTATAGGGTCTATTTGTCAGTTCGGTAGATCTTTTCAGGATTGGGTTTGGCACCCCATGCTAGGCCAGAGTTTTGCCATCCGTTTTTAATGCGAAAGCCTGCTTTTTCACCCTCTTTAAGGCTGTCTCCCTGAAAACCATGAACGACATAGCGGGCATTTTTAAAGCCGTTGCTCTTCAGGAATTCTGCGCTGGGCATGCCTCGCTCGCTGCCTGAGCGGCACATGGTAATAATCGCTGCGTCATCTCCCAGCCCTTTAGCCGTTAACGCGGCTTTGACCTGCGTGATGAAGTCAGGGTTTTGGTAAAGCCTGAAGCGTTTCTTGTTCTCATCCCACTGGCTGCGATCCACCATTAAATAAGGGATATTAAGATCTACCGCGTCGGTAAAACCGATAAACATAATCTCGATGGGGTCACGAACATCCAGAAAGAGAACGTTATCGTTTTGTGTAACCAGCGCTTGTGTTTCCTGAACAGAGATGCCTATCTCGGTTGCATAAACGGAGTACGCCGGGAATGCCAGTGCGGTGATTAACAGTGCTTGCCTGATAAGCTTATTCATAGATCAGCCCCTTGGTACGGTTGATTAAAAACTATAAACGCGAGTGTTTTCAGAGTTCATCATGTCGGCCATTTCTGGTGGAGTGGCCACCTTAACGCCGTCACGAAGATCTTGTGCGCTATGCTCGCTATTAGGAAGGTATAATGCACACACACTGACATTGGCACCGTTTGACTGTAGTTTAGTCATGAGTTGCTCGGGTGTTACATTGCGCGGTTTCAGTGCCTGACTAACAGTAGCAGAGAGCGCTAAATCGCCTGCCTGATCACACAACAGCACATTGACAGCCACCCCTTTTGCCTGAATAGCGTTACCAAGCACCATAGCCATTCCTTGTGTTTGCAGTGAATCACTGGTCACTATGATGAGTGCCTGATTATCGGTGGATTTATACTCTGTGTTTTCTTTACTCTCAGCCATAGTGACAGTGCTGGTTAGCAATGCGCCTGCTAAACAAGAGGCGGCAATTTTCTGGATAATGGTCATGATTGCTCCAATAAAATCTAATTTAGTTATTTCTAATATATAGGCGCGAATAAATTCTGTAAAGATAAATGAGGCTGAAGAAGTGGAGAAGAGAACTGTCTCGGTTAAGTAGGGGGTTGCCAGAGAAGTGAGGACTTATACACAGGCGCAAAAAAGCGGCCTGTTCAAAGGCCGCTTAGTGTAAAGAAAAGAGAAATAATCAGATCATTTTTCGTACGTTATCGGTTGGAATGTATGGAACTTCCAGTTCATCTAACGTTCTGTATTCAAACTCCGCATTGATGGCTCTTACCCATTGGTGAGCACGAGGTAGGAGTTGACGGTCATCGGTTTGCATTCTGCCGCGCGCCACCAGAATACCCATATCTGCGCCAAGGTAAGCGTAGTCACCGGCGTTATAAACGCGTAGGTAAAATGCATCCTGATTGTCGCTGACATTGTTCCAGTCGATGCTGTTGCGTACAAAGCTGATGTTACCATCATCCAGCATACGCCAGATCCCGGAACGCGGTGCTTTAGTGATCAGGCGTACTTCATCTTCAGTATGTTTGAGTACCAGCTGTGTCCAGCTGCCGAAGTCCGACCAGCGTTTTTGAATTTCATCTACATCAATCTCAAAGTCGACATCCATGAACTCCAGTAGATGAAACAGCATTAGTGGAATACCGCCGTACTTGGACGTTACAAGGTTGGTTAGTGGGCTGGCCCCACTGATGCGAGGGTTTATCTCGCCAAGATACACTTCGCCGTCATCGGTATCGACCAGATAATCGAAGCAGAAGGTGCCCCGGTAGCCATTTTCATAAAGCTTATCGCCCATCGCTTTAACCATGCCGATAATTTTTTCGCGTTGAGCCCCTTCTAGGATTTCAGGAAAAATATCATTTCCACACCAGCCGCCTTTATAAGGAGTTAACTCCTGATAGCCCGTAATGTCGGTTTGTAGTGGGCCCACCATAGTACCGCAGCGGGTTGCGACCGCTTCGACTGTGCCTGGTATGTGGTTGATATACTTCATGACCTTGAGTTTTTCGCCGGAGACTTTCTTGGCAGCTTTATCCCACTCTGCCTGGTTGCTGATGAAGAAGGTGGTTTTGCCTGAATCACCGTAAGGCGTTTGTACGACCAGTTTCTCACCCAGATTGTTTTCTGCAGCTAAAGCACGTAACTCTTCATAGCTGGATGCTTCGACATCGACAACATTGGGTGCGCTGGAAACACCGGCCTCATTGGCAAGCTGGGTAGTGACGATTTTCGAGTCCAATCGGGTGCGCAGCTCTGCAGGTGGGAGTGCGATATCGACCCCCAGGCGTTTGGCTATCTCTTCTGTTTTTTCATCAAACATAACCGTAAGGATTTTACCTTTACCGCCGTTTCTCTGAAAAAGATCGACCGACTCTTTATGGCTCAGCAGGTAGTTCACCATATCTTCCATGGACTGGAACTCGCGTTCCGTATTCTGCTGGGGGTTGGTGACTCGAAAGTGACCGCCATCGAAAGAGTCGAAGTGAGTAATATATTTAAAGCCCTGTATCCACTGGCCTAAGCCCAGGATGTTATAGGCAGTTGGCGATACAAAATAGATGGGTGTCGTATTTTTACGAAAAAAACGATAAATGTCGGATAAGCCGTTAAGTTTCTCTGGCGCACTCATAATTACGTCCTCATTATTATTATTTGAAGCTAGTGTGTGGGTTTCTATAGGGGTTCTGTTTACCTTTAAAGGGAAGACAGATCTGAATAGGCGAATGGGTAAGCAGGCCATTTTGTTTATCAGGTTGATCATGCTAAACCTGTGAAATCATAAAAAAATGGCTAAGCATAGTGGATGTCCATGACTTGCTCAGGAAACTGGTCAAAAGTAAGGTGCAGGCTATTATGTGGCCAAATGTAGCTGACATAACCTGCATACGGGTTATAGACCGCTGTATATAAAGTACCAGACTGATTACCATCATGTGAACGATACAGTGGAGGGTTTAAAAATTGGGTAATAGTTTGTGCAAGTGGATGCCCATCGTTTATATCTAGTCTGTTGAGCGCATCCAGTCGCGTACCTGAGTCTTCAAGAAAGAGGGGTTTGCCATCTTTTACGTGTGCCTGGTGGTTCGTTGATGTGGTTTCCCGTGTGATATGTGGGTCCCGGTCAGGTGCTATAAAGACGGTCGCATGCTCTCCTGATTTATCGAGCAGTGCAATATTGTAGTCAAGGTGCACGGGAACTCTTTTCAGCACCGCGACCGCTTCTTCAACGCTGCTGCACGTTTCCAATATATATCGTACGACGATAGTGATGGCAAAACCTTTACCCTCAACCAAACGTCCACCGTAGTTAATGGACACGCTCAAGCCGGCATCATTGATGCCATCCAGCACTCCCCAGACACAATCAGCCATCGCAATGACGTTTTTATCGAGCCAGTGGCTGCGTAAAATGGTGCCTTCACAGAGGAACGCCGGAAAATCGTAATTACGAACAATGACGGACTGCTCTTTTTTGTAAATCAGTTGTGAGCAGGCAGAATAAAAGGTCGGTGGACAGTACAGGCTTAAAAAACGTGCCTGTAAATCATCACAGTCCAATAATTGAATGATCTGATGATACAGTGGCAATAGCTCCGGCATGTGCTGTTCAAATGCTGAAATACATTCTAAGTAGCTGGGGCGTGCTTCTTCGCCTTCATCGAGATACCAGGCGCGATAGGCAGGCCAGTTTTTCTGGAATAGTTGGCTGAACTTTTCGCCCGGAACTGCCTCACTGATCACGTCAAACTGTAGATTATTCACGGTGACTTATTCTCTGGGATCTCTGATGATGCATTCTCTTTCAGGGAGTCTTTTGGAGAGTTATCCCAGCCAATAAGGCTTTCCAGTTGTTCTGAAATATCAAGAACCGCTGCATCGTTACCCAGAGGGCCAGCAATTTGAAGTGAAAGAGGTAGGCTTTCATTCCCCAGGCCCATAGGGATAGCGCAGGCTGGCATACCCGTTAGGTTGGCATCATAAAGGAAAGAAACCCAGTCGAGCCAAGGGTTGGTGATTTTGGTGGAGCCCACATATTTAGGGTAGCGACGTGTATGTTTAAACGCTTCAATACCTAAGGTCGGTGTTATAAAAATCGCACTGCCTGTTCTTTCAAACATCGCCGTGTAAGCAGCGTGAATCACCTCTCTGTGGTCTTCGGCTGCATTGAACTCCTCTTCGGTCAGGCTGGCACCAAAATGCAGTGTATCGAGTGTGCCTTTTTCTAGTCCGTGTAAGGGGCGTTCTTTCTCTTTCTGAAAGCTCCATGAATCGTAATGTGCGGTGGTTGCCCAGGCAACAACGGATGACGGTAAGTGGGGATGGTCATAAATGATCTCCGCACCGGCCTCTTCCATTAAATGAACGATTTTACGAAAAGTCATGCGTACATCGTCATCGATAGGCGCGAAGCCCAGATCTTCAGAGATAATGATCTTTTGCCCTCTTAAGGTGAGAGGGTGTTGCGCATGTGCTGCTAAAGAATCCAGATATGCTTTATCGGAGTTATTAGCGGCAATAACAGAGAACATCAGGCGCGCATCCGCTACGCTACGCGTCATGGGGCCATAGGAGACAATGGTGCTCCATGAAGGAAAGCAGGGTTCTCTGGGTACGGCTTTAAAAGAAGGTTTGAATCCGACGATGCCACAAAAAGCAGCGGGGATGCGTATAGAGCCGCCTCCATCACCACCCAGAGATAAAGTACCGGCACCGGCAGCGACGGCTACTGCCGCGCCACCTGAAGATCCGCCACATGTGCGCTCTGTATTCCAGGGGTTGGATGTAGTGCCGTAAAGCTCGGAAGATGTCGTGCCGGTTAAGCAGAATTCCGGGCAGGTTGTTTTGGCAAAAATAACGGCGCCGGCTTCTTCTAGCCGTTGTACCGCCGCACTGGTCGCATGCGGAATAAAGTCCTGCTGCGTGCGTGAGCCATTGGTGCAGGGGACACCTTCAAGCCATTGAGAATCTTTTATGGTGATAGGCAGGCCGCATAGCGGGCCTCCAAGGCCTTGCGCTAACAATTCATCAGCATAGGCCGCGGCTTTACGGGCTCGCTCGTAAAGCTTGATGGAAAAGGGGTTATAAGCCTCTGCTACATGCTCTGAATGCCGGATGGTTTGTTCTAGCAGCTCAGAGGCTGAAATGTGGTGAGCGCGAAGATCGGCAAGTAACTCAATCGCTGTTTTATTACCCACGTTCATTTGGTGTCCTTCATTATACTTATTATGTAGGCTCTGTTTTGTTGCCGATTAAAAGGCGAAATTGTTCTAAAAAGAGATCTCGTAATCGGTTGTCGAGCCTTACAGCATGGATCATAATGTATGATCATCTTCTCGAAAAAGCAACACTATGACTCATGATGTATGATAACGATAGTTTAGAAACTTTCTTGCAAATAGCGGGGGCTGTCACGCAGGCAGAGCTTCCTGTAGTGCGTGCTCAAGGACGCTTAGGTGAATATGCTGTCGCCTATCGTATCTACCGAAATAAGCAGGGCGGTGGTTTCGGTGATCCTGATAAGCATCCTTTTGCCTGGGCTGCGCTTGTATATATAGATGGTGCCCCGTTGCGTTTAAACAGCGCCCGCGGGGACTGTCGCGAATGGTCAACACTGGATCGTGTAGGACAGTGGATGCTGGCTAACGGTTTCAAGTACTGGTGGACACGAAACGATCTTGAAACAGGAGACGGCGAGTTTGTTGATCAGGATAGCGAGGTAAATAGTGAGATACATATGGAGCCTCAGGATCCTCCGGTGTGATCAGGCTCTCAAACGTGAGATTTTAGAGTAATCTTGTGTTCAATATATTTAACATTAAAATAAAACTTTTAGTATGCGAATAATACAGCATTCAAGCTGTTGTATATGAGGGATTTTTTATACTTCGGATAAGTATTTTTTATTTATTCTTTTTATAACAATGATTTATTTGTTTTATTGTGAAAATATTTCTCATATCCATTAAGCTATTCTAATAAACACTTTAATGTAAAAAGGTAGTCTATAGACGAAATATTGATCGTTCGTAGCTTTTAATTTACATTAAACGATGTTAAAAATACTCAGCAACTAGTCGGTAGTAGGTAGAGGCATTATCAGAAGAGCTTCTGATAGAGCGCGAATATTTTTTGATATCAGCGCCAGAAACTCGACCTTAATGTGCTATCAGAACATATAAAAACAAAGGAAGAAGATAGTGAAAAGAAGAGGCTTACTGAAAGCAGCTGCCACCGGTATAGCTGCCGCCCCCCTCGCTCTGTCAGCAACTTCAGCACATGCTGGCGATAAAGTTAACTTAAGAATGCAGACCTTGTACGGTACTGAAACTGATGATCTGTACAAAACTTTTGCAAACGATATTAAAACCAGCTCCAACAAAAGTGTCCGTATCACTCGTTTCCGTGGTAGCGAGCTCGTTCCTAATGATCAGATGTTAGATGCTGTATCTAAAGGCACTCTGGATATGTGTCAGGGCTACGGTGGTTACTGGGCAGGTCAGCTGGATATCGCTAAAATTGAGAGTGGTATCCCAGGCGCGTGGACGAGCTTTGATGAGGCGATGTATCTGCACCAGACTAAAGGCCTTGGAGACTTGCTGACAGAAGCCTATGCCGAGAAAGGTGTTCATTATCTGGGTCCGGTATTTGGTGGCCCATATGACCTGCTAACCACTAAGCCGGTTAAAAGCCTGGAAGATCTGAAAAACATGAAGATTCGCGCGACGGCTACGGTGGCTGCGATTCTTGAAAAGTTCGGTATTCCAACGGTATATCTGCCAAGCCAAGAACTCTATATCGCACTCTCTACCGGTGCAATTGATGGTGTTATCTATGGTGGTTCGCTGGAATACAAAGCACTGAAACTGCATGAAGCGGCTAAACACTACACTTACCTGAACATGATTAACCCTGGTTATGCTGATGGTATGTTGATCAATAAGAAAAAGTGGGACTCTATGTCTCCGGATCAGCAAAAAGTTATTGAGTTAGCCACTGCTAAGCATGCGACTAACATGCATGCCTGGAATGTTAACGGCTGTCTTGATGTGAATGGTGAAGGCATCTTCGAATTCGCTTCTTTACCTGCTGAAGACTCTAAAGCGCTGACTGCTGCCGCGATGGATGTGTGGAAAGAAGAAGCTAAAAAGTCTGAGCGTAATGCTAAAGCGATTGACGCGATTATCGCAACAGCGAAGGCTACCGGGAGAGCTTAATGTCAACACTTTCTCAATATCTTGCTTTTCAAGACAGGGTATCTGAGTGGGTTGGCAAGAGCATCTCCTGGATGTGTCTGGCTATGATTGCTGTGCTTGCCTATGAGGTATCGGCGCGTTATTTATTTAACAGCCCCACCTCGTGGGCACATGAAAGTACCACAATGCTGTACGGTACTTTCTGCATACTGGCGGGTGTCTATACACATAGACACCACGGCCATGTGAAAAGTGAAGTGATCTATAATCTGTTCTCAGTTCGTACCCGCGCCATTATGGACGTGATAACCGGCTCAATTGGCTTAGTTGTATTCGGCGTTTTTTTTGTGATCACCTTTAATTATGCTGCTGAATCATGGGCAATAAGAGAGGTCTCGTCAAAGAGTACCTGGGCACCCATTGTTTATCCTTTCAAATCGGTTCTCCCTTTGGCCATCGCTCTGATGATGCTCCAGAGTTTAGCAGGCTTGATTCGTAGCCTGATCATCGCTCTGGGTATGCAACCGGAAGCAGAAAGTTAATTCGGAGTAGTTTGATGCTCCGCTGATTATTGAGCGGGTTGATAGCTCTGTAGTTTTTTATATCTGTTATTTTTTCAGAGAGCCTTTATTCGCTAAGGGTCTGATAAGAATCGGGCAGATATATACTGAAAAAATGAAGGTGTATCCGTGTTAGATCTAGATCCTTTATTAGTTACTTTGGGCATGTTTTTATCCATGCTGGCTCTATTGGCGATGGGCGCCCCATTAACGTGGGCGTTACTTACAGTGGGCACAGGTGCCGCCTATTTTCTATGGGGGCCTGCTGGCCTCGAATTAATGGCCAACAGTGCTTTTTCGGCGATGGATAACTTCCTGCTGGTGGCACTTCCCATGTTCATTTTTATGGGGTTAATGCTGCAGCGATCCGGTATCACCGATGACCTGTTTGAGATGATTAACAAGCTGATGGGGGGGGTTCCCGGTGGCTTGGGAATGGGTACTGTGATTGTCTGTGCGATTATTGCCGCGCTCGCAGGTGTGTCAGGTGCTGCAACCGTGAGTTTAGGTATCATTGCCTTACCTGCAATGCTCAAGCGGGGTTACGACAAGAAGCTGGTCACCGGTACTATCATGGCAGGTGGTGCGTTAGGCTTTTTGATCCCGCCTAGTGTATTGATGATTGTTTATGCCTTTTTGGCCCGGGAGTCGGTCGGTAAATTGTTTGCAGCAGGTTTAATGCCTGGCTTGATGCTAGCCGGTATCTACATGTTATACATCTTCCTGTTTGCTGTGAAAAATCCGGAAAAAGCGCCTTCGATTCCACTGTCTGAGCGTGTTAATGGTCTGGATAAGATAAAAGCGCTTAAAGCATTGATTCTGCCGGGTATCCTTATCGGAACGGTGTTGGGATTTATTGTTGGTGGTATTACATCGCCTTCAGAAGCGTCAGCGGTGGGTGCAGCAGGCTCCATTTTATGTGCGGCTATCTATCGCACATTGAATATCAAAATGCTTAAAGAAGTACTGATGAGCACCACTCAGCTAATGGGTATGTTGATCTGGATTACTTTAGCGGCCGTATTTTTCAGTAAGGTTTATATCGGTTTAGGGGCAGGGTCTCTGCTGACGGAGTTGGTGGAAGACTCAAATCTGTCCCCTTATTGGGTCATTATAGCGATGCTGGTAACCTACTTTATTCTGGGTATGTTCCTCGATGATTTCGCGATTGTCTTTATTACCGTACCTTTGTTTGTTCCTATTGTTCAGGAACTTGGATTTGATACGGTGTGGTTCGCGGTACTGTTTATTATCAGTATGCAAACGGCCTACCTCACGCCTCCCTTTGGGTACAATCTTTTTTACATGCGATCGGTGGCGCCTCCGTCCATTACGATTTATGACCTGTATAAAGCGGTAATTCCCTTTATTATCCTGCAGGTGATAGGTTTGGCATTGGTCGTTACTTTCCCTGATATCGCACTTTGGTTGCCAAGAGTAATTTTTGGATCCTGACAGTTAACACGTCGATGCTCTTTTTGCACCTGCATGCCCTCAGCGGTTATGCGGGTGTTTTTTTCTAACGAAAAAGACTACTTAAATTACCTAGCCCTGAAAGTCACGAAGGGGAGAGGGGCTTAAAGGGCTAGGTTTACTGGCTTTAAAACTTAAGCTGCATTCCTGCCAGGTAGCCAATGCTGCTGTCATCAGCATCTGTATCGCCTATTTCGGCAAATAAGCTGATATTTTTCTGCGCCGGGAATTTATAAGTGACGTTTGCATACCAGCCCGTCACATCAGCTTTGCTTTTCGTATCATAATCGATACTTTGGATACCAAGTGCTGCTGCTGTGGTGCTGTTTAGAGGAAATGTGCTCACCAGATTATAAACATTAGCAGTACTTTCCATTGATCCGTAATCCGCACCAAAAGTAGCAAATCCAGCATCATATACTGCCTGAACGCCCCATGAGTTTATGGACTCAGAGGCCCCCGCTGCCTGATAGTGCTGGAAGGCAGCCCCTAGGTTTAGTTTATCCACAGATGTTGAAACAAACAGGTCAAAGGATTCGTTGTTGTCACTGTTTGAGTTCCCGGCTGCTTCTAAGTCAACGGAGGCTGATACGAAGAAATTTTCAAACTCAGCATCAACCCGGATAACATCATCACCAGCATCGTCATTCAGGTCGAAAACATCATCTTCAACGACCTTCTCATACGCTTTTTCAACACTGAATTCATCAGATGAATAATTTTGCTTACCGACACGTACCGCCACCGCTCCGAAGTCTAAGCCCAGGTATGCTTCTTCCAGTTTGGCTCCATCTCCACCATTATTGGCGGCTCTGTCAAAGCTGAAGTCTAGTTGGCCAAACGCTGCTAAATCGTCATTCAGGTTATAGGTTACGCGGTTTTTTAGTTCGAGGTCATCAAACTCGATATCCAGGTCTTTATCTTTGCCTACTTTTTGGCGCAGCTGAACCTGAAAGTCTCCTTTGACCTCATATTTGAGGTTGTTACCTTCATAAACGGTTGCTGCCTGTGCAGTGCTGAAAGCGGTAATGCTGGAAATAGCGGTAACTAATAATATTTTTTTCATGTATATCTCCGTTGATTTTTATAGTTTTTTTACAGCAGTTGAGCGTGCTTATGCTCAGGCTGAGAATTTCAGCTTGAAAAACTCAGGCCAAAAGAGCCCGCAGCATTGATAATCAATGCTGTGGCTAGCGAGATTTGTGTTTAAGAGGTTTTAATAGAAAGGTGAGTAGTTATCCCTCACCTTCGTTAATCGCTGATTCTGGGCCGCGAGTGGATTTTCGGTTGTTAAGACGCTCCAGAATAAGCGGCAAACATAAAATAAGAATGGCCGCTATGATGATGCCTAGCGTTAATGGACGCTCCCACAAAAACGAGAAACTTCCGTCTGAAATGACTAATGCCCGGCTGAGGTTGATCTCCATGAGCCCTCCCAAAATATAACCGAGCAGCATGGGTGCCATGGGGAACTCAAGGAGTTTCAGCAAAAGTGCAATAACAGTAATCACCACCATCATATGGATATCGAAGGTGTTGAAGCTCACCAGATAGACACCCGTGATCGAGAAAAACAGAATAAGGGGAATGAGTATCGGACGCGGAATCGTCAGCAATTTCGATATATAGGGGATCAAAGGTAAGTTCAGAATCAGTAATACCAGATTGCCAAAATACATCGAGATAATCACTGACCAGAAAACATCGGGATTATCGACAAACAGGCGAGGTCCTGGTTGTACGCCCGCAGCAATTAAGGCGCCTAACATAATTGCGGTGGTGCCAGAGCCCGGAATGCCGAGCGTGAGTAACGGGACGAAGGAGCCTGTGGAGGCAGCATTGTTGGCTGTTTCAGGTGCGGCCAGACCTCGCAATGCACCGTTACCAAATTTAAGTTTTTCTTTTGCTGATGCAATGTTGCGTTCCAGCCCATAAGCAAGAAAAGAGGCAATGGTAGCACCCGCGCCAGGAAGAACACCGACAATAAAGCCAAACACAGAAGAGCGGGCGACGGTGGGGGCAACGTGCAATACTTCTGCTTTACTTAATTTCATGCTTCCCAGTTGCGCCATATCTACCTGCGCATCTTCTTCTTTGTGCTTACCATTGAGAATAGTCATCACTACTTCGGCAAGCGCAAACGTTGCCATGGCTAATAATAGGAAGCTAATACCATCAATTAGATCAACGCTACCGAAAGTAAAGCGCGGGACTCCCGAGGCTTTATCGGTACCGACCGTGGCTATCATCAGACCAAAGATTGTCATAATCATTGCCTTGATGACCTGACCCTTTCCTGAAAAAGCGGCCACGGCGGTCAGGCCTAAAATCATCAGGGCGAAATAATCAGTCGATTGAAAACTCAGAGAAACCGCTGCTAAAGCCGGTGCGGCAATAAGTAGTGCAATCGCACCAATCGTACCTCCGACAAAAGAGCTATAGGCTGCTAAGGCTAAGGCTTTGCCTGCTTGGCCTTGTTGAGCAAGCGGGTAGCCATCAAATGACGTGACAACGGTGCTGGCACAACCGGGTGCGTTGATAAGAATGGAAGAAGTAGAGCCGCCAAACACAGCGCCGTAGTAAACACCTGCCATTAAAATTATTCCGGAGGCAGGGTCGATACCGTAAGTAATCGGGATCATCAGGGCTACGGCTGAAATAGGCCCTAGTCCGGGTAACATGCCGATGAATGTTCCAGCGAAGCAGCCGATCACAACCATCATCAGATTAAAGGGCATCACAGCAGTCGATAGCCCGGTGAAAATTCCGTCTAACATCTGCTTATCCTCCAAAAAGTTGTATGTAGAGCTGCCCCGGTGCCAGATAAACATCCAGCAGTTTGGTAAGGGCAAACCAGATGCCGGCAGCAAAGGGAATGGATGCTAACAGCAGCATTTTGGGGCGGCGCTCGCCTAGTAACCAATACCCTCCGATTAAGAAGAAAACCGTTGCTAGCAAGAATCCCAGCCATTCCAGTGCCAATGCGAAAAGCACGACAAGTACCAGTAGCTTGAAGACAAGTACAAAGTCATAGCCGTGTAAGCTTAGTTTGTTACTCATCTCTGATTTTGCCGTGATGAGTAGTGCGAGGGATAGTGCGACTCCAATAGCCGCTAACGCATAAGGCAGTGTTTGAGCATGAAACGGCTCAAATTCATCGCCAGGCAGCAACGCAATATCGCCAGCGTAGTAGCCGTAGGTAACGGATAAACACAGAAATATAAGCCCGCCAATATGGTCTTTGGTAAAAATCATGGGATACTCCTAGCGGCAGACATCTCCGCTTCGTGGGGCAAAATAGCCCTTGGGCCCCGCCTGTTTGTTGCTGGCGGTCATGGCGCAAAGGCTGTACAGAGCAGCGTGTTATTTTAGGAAACCTAGCTCACGCATTAGATCGCCTATCTCTTGTTCCTGCTGTTCTAAAAAGCTAACAAACTGTGTGCCGGGCTTGAAGCTCTCGGCCCAGCCGTTGCGCGCTCTGACGGTTTCCCATTCATCAGTTGTGTACATTTTCTGGAGTGAATCGATAAATTCGTTTTTCTGTGTTTCAGATATGCCTGGTGCTGCGAAGAAACCGCGCCAGTTCACAAACGAAGCGTTATAACCCAACTCTTTTAAAGTAGGTACGCTGGGTGCAGCTTCATTACGATCATCCCCTGTCATAGCGAGAATGCGTACTTCGCCCGCTGCCGCTAGTGTCAATGCTTCGCTGAAACCGGTAGATAGAATCTCTGTCTCACCTGACAGTAATCCTGCCATAGCTTCACCGCCGGCATCATAAGCAACGTAGCGCACTTTGGTGGCATCCCCGCCAGCCGCTTTAAATGCCATTGCAGCGACTAAATGATCCATGCTACCTCGTGCAGAGCCTCCAGAAATTTTCACTGAACGATTGTCTTTTTTGAAGTCTGCTACAACCTCTGTGAAGCTGGTGTACTTAGAGTCATTTTTGACGACAAAGGCACCAAAGTCTCCGATCGTTGCCGCAATCGGGGTCAGGTCCCGAAAAGACTGCGGGAACACTTTAGATAAGGAGCGGATGACGATTGGCGTAGAGTTCACCATTAATGTGTCTTGTTTTTGCATAGCCGTTTCTATCAAGTGAGCAATGGCTTTACCGCCACCGCCGCCTGACATATTTTCATAAGAGATAGTAGAAACAAGGCCTGATTTAGACAGCGCTTCTCCTGTGCCGCGTGCGGTTGAATCCCAGCCACCACCAGCGCCGCCTGGTATCAGAAAATGGATACTTTCTATGGCGGAAGCATTTAATGAAATACCCGCGGTTAAGCAGGTTGTTAAGATGGCAGCCATCAGGGTGGAGCGTTTTTTAGGAGTTGATTTACAGAGCATAAAAATAACCTCACTGCTGTTGTATTTATTGTTGTGATGGCTGCACGATAAGTGTTCAATCGGCTCGATAAAAGGTTATGAATTTAAAGGTCTTTTAAAATTTAAAAATCATTTTGTGCATACTGTTCACGGGTGTTTTAGCGCATGCTTGGCTACTATCTAATCAAAAGGACAAATACTAGAGGTTCGCAGGTCTGCTCATTGACTGGATTTGTTGGCTCGAGACTCTTAGGTACACACCATGAAATTACTGAGTCATTTAAAACTGAAAACGCGAATGATTCTGGTGTTAGGGCTGATGGCTCTGTTGCAAACCGGGTTAATTGGCGTTTTTGCTGTGCAGTATTTGCATCAGTCTTTAGACGAGCAGATTGGTGAGAGGGCGCTGCATGTCGCGAAAACGATTGCTGCTATTCCTCAAATATCAGATGCCGTAGCGCGAGGTGACGCAAAGGTTTTGCAACCGATCAGCCTACAGTTGGCCAAGAAGATACAGGCTCGTTTTGTCGTTATCGGTGATAAAAACGGTATTCGCTTAGCGCATCCGAATCTCGAAAAAATAGGTTTGTCGATGGCGGACGATGATGGTGATGATAGTGCTATTGCGTTGAAACAAGGGAAAGGTTACATCTCCAAAGATCTTGGTAGTCTGGGCTGGTCAATGCGGGGAAAAGCCCCGATCTATGCCAGTAATGAGCAAGATATTATCGGTGTTGTTTCGGTAGGTTATCATCTTGATAGCGTGGAAGGGATTATCAGCCGTTACCGGTTAACGCTGATGGTTGTGATTGCTCTCTCATTTCTACTGAGTGCCATTATTGCTGTTTGGTTTGCCAATCACTTTAAGAAAGCGATATTTGGCCTGGAACCTGAGCAGATAGCGCGATTGTTTGATGAGCAAAAAGCAACATTGGAGTCTGTCCGTGAAGGCATTATTGCGATTAACAATAAAGGCAAAATCACTACCTTTAATCGCAATGCGATTAAAACGCTCGGGCTGTCAGAAGATACGCACTTAACAGGTAGAGCAATCGAAGAGGTGTTGCCTGATAGTGACATGTTAGGGGTGCTAACCACTGGCCAACCGCAATTTGATTTTGAGGTGTGGTTACAGAACCGTAGCTTTATTGTGAACCGCATACCGTTACGCCAGGGTGAGCAGGTTACCGGTGTTGTTTCCAGCTTTCGACGTAAAGATGAGCTTGATCTGGTCAGTAAAAAATTAACACGCATTCAACAGTATGCAGATGGTTTGCGTAGTCAGGCGCATGAGTATTCCAACAAATTACACACCATCGCGGGTTTAATTCAATTGGATGCTAAAAGCGAAGCGCTGGCGTTTATTGGGCAGGAAACGCAAGAGCATCAAGAACTTATTCATCTGCTGCTTGAAGCGGTTCCCGATCCGGTGCTGGCTGGTTTCTTGTTAGGTAAATATAATCGGGCGCGTGAGTTGGGGCTTTATCTGGTGATTGATCCGGAAAGCAAAATGACAGAGTTACCCGAGCACCTACCTCGCGAGCAGTTAGTGAGTGTGCTCGGTAATTTGATCGATAATGCCTTGGAAGCGACTTTGCAGCATAAGGGCACGGGCGGAGAGGTTAAGCTGTCGATGACGGATTTAGGGAATGACTTGATCTTTGAAGTTGAGGATCAGGGTGCAGGAATTCTGCTTCATCAGCAACAACAAATTTTTGAAAAAGGTTTTACCAGTAAAACAGAAACCGGCCATGGTATTGGCCTGCATCTGGTAAAAGAGTTGATGCAAACGCTGGGCGGCACTATTACGCTGGAGCAGGGCGAAGAGGAGGGTAGCCGTTTTATTGTGTACTTGCCTAAAAGAAGAAAAGCCTAAAATAAGAACAACTTAAAATAAGAATAAAAGTATGAATTTAATACGTGTCGTCATCGCTGAAGATGACCAGCAGATTGCCGAAATACAAAAGCGTTTTCTTGAGCGCATAGAGGGCTTCGAGCTTGTGGGTATTGCTCATAGTTTAGAAGATGCAGAAGATCTGGTTGACGTGCTTCAGCCTGATCTTCTGCTCTTGGATATACACTTTCCTGCAGGAACCGGGCTGGATCTGTTACGTAAATTGCGTGCCAGAAGCAGCAGCGTTGATGTGATTTTGGTGACGGCTGCAAAAGAGGTGGATAGCCTTCGTGAGGCGCTGCACGGCGGTGTTTTTGATTATATTCTTAAACCTTTGGTTTTCGAGCGCTTGCAGGAAACGCTGGACAGATATCATCAGCATCTGCAAAAGCTCAAAACAATGCAAACCGTAGTCCAAAGTGATGTCGATACCATACTGCCTCATAGTACTGCAGCAATAACTCATGAGTCTGTTGAGTTACGTCTGCCAAAAGGTGTGGATGCATTAACGCTGGAAAAGGTAAGGAGTGTTTTTAGTATGAACTCTGCAGCCCTGAGTGCAGAAGAGGTTGGTGAATATATTGGAGCAAGCCGCACCACAGCGAGGCGTTATTTGGAGTTTTTGGTGAGTAACAATGAATTATCAGCAGAAGTGAGTTATGGCAGTGTTGGCAGGCCAGAAAGAAAATATAGAAGTATCCAGGCCTGACAAATGCTTTTGCGTTGAGGTAGTCAGCACATAAGTTTTTGATTTTTTACAGCGCCCACGAACGGTTACTCTAATCCTTCGATAATGCCGTTTTTCAGTAATTGGATACGGTTAGCAGCAGGCTCTTTAGGGAGGCCGGGCATGCGCAAGATTTTTCCGGTCAGAATAACTAAGAAGCCTGCACCCGCGTTAATTTGAATAGAGCTGACAGTGACCTCAAAGTCTCTCGGTCTGCCGTGCAATTCGGGATCATCCGATAAAGAGCTGGGCGCTTTTGCAATGCAAACGGGAAGGTGGGTGAGTCCTAATTGTTCGACCTGCTTGAGATCTTTTTCTGCGTCTTTTGAGAAGGCGACATCATCTGCCCCGTACATCGCTTTACACACGGCACGTACTTTTTCTAAGACGCTGGCATTCAATGGGTAGAGGGGTTTAAAAGGACGGTTTTTTTCAACAGCGGCCATGACTACTTTGGCTAATTCGATAGCGCCTTTGCCTCCTTTCGCATGATGATTTGCTTCGGCAAAAGAAACGCCATACTCTTCGCAGCGTGTGCGAATTAAGGCAATTTCTGCGTCGGTATCAGTGGCAAAACGATTCAGGGCTACGACGGGGTGCTTATTGAATATCTCTACACTTTCTATATGTTTATCAAGGTTTTCCAGACCCTGTTTTAGCGCGATAAGATCTTCGCTTTCTAAGTCATTTATATTTTTTCCACCATGCATTTTTAATGCCCGTACCGTCGTGACCAGTACAACTGCATCAGGATCTAATTCGGCTACTCGACATTTAATATCAAAGAATTTTTCAGCACCTAAATCAAAACCAAACCCAGCTTCTGTGATCGCCCAATCGGCATAGTGCATTGCCATACGTGTAGCGATTACGCTATTACAACCATGAGCAATATTGGCAAAGGGGCCGCCATGCACAAAAGCGGGCGTGCCCTCAAAACTCTGTACTAAGTTCGGTTGAAGTGCGTCTCGCAGTAGCGCCATCATGGCGCCCGTGATCTTTAATTGTTCGGCATAGACGGGAGCGCCTTCGTAGGTAAATCCAATTAAGGTACGATCCAGTCGTTGTTTTAAATCATCTGTATTCTCGGCTAAGCAGAGCATGGCCATTACTTCTGAGGCTGCGGTGATATCAAAGCCGCCTTCGCGAGGAATGCCTTGCATCTTGCCGCCTAAACCTAATACGATCTTCCGCAGGCTACGGTCATTCATATCCATGACACGACGCCATACAATTTGGCGAGGATCGATGTTTAATTCGTTACCTTGATAAATATGATTATCCAGTGCTGCGGAGAGTAAGTTGTTTGCACTGGTGATGGCATGAAAGTCACCGGTAAAATGTAAATTGATACGATCTGCGGGCATTATCTGGCTATAACCACCGCCCGTTGCGCCACCTTTCATACCCAGGCATGGGCCGAGGGAGGGTTCCCGCAGGGCCAGGCACACTGATTCATTCAGCTGAGTAAACGCTTGGCCAAGTCCGATTGTCGTCGTTGTTTTTCCTTCACCTGATGGGGTTGGGGTGGTTGCGGAAACAAGAATGAGCCGGCCTTTTTTCTGGGTCGAAGTAGCGAGTGCTTTTAGGTCGACTTTGGCTATATCGTGACCATAAGAATAAAGATACTCTGCCTTAATCCCAAGTGCATCACTGATGCTGGCAATAGGCTGTGGTGTAAACTGTTGAGCTATTTCTACATCGGTAGCCATCCCTTTAGTCATTACAGTCTCCTTGGTTTTTACTTCCGCTATCAGTCTATATACAACTGAATTCACATTGAAAAATTGATGAGCAACAAGTACTAACGTTATCTATTTTAATACAAGGTAATCTGAACAGCGTTTATGCAAGGTATCACTCTTTTTGAAAATTGCATAAAGCGTTAAAAGATGAGTTAGCCTACACCGGCCCCGAAGAGAGAGAAGCCGGTATAAATTGGAGATCAAAAAGCAGTAGATTGTACGGTATGTATGTCAGTATCGTTATTTAAGTTATCTTACATATCATTCGCCCACATTCTGTTTAATCAGATTGTGCATCATATCGATATGAGCTTGGCTATCATTCAGGCAGGGGATGTAGTCATAAGATTCGCCTCCGGCATTAATGAAGTAATCTTTATTCTCAACCTCTATCTCTTCAATGGTTTCCAGACAATCAGAGGAAAACCCGGGGCAGATAATCGCGACGCGTTTCACGCCTTGCTCCGCTAATGCTTTTAAAGTGACATCGGTATAGGGCTGCAACCATTCCGCTTTACCAAATCTTGACTGAAAGCTGCTAATAACATGCTCATTATCTAACCCCAGCGCCTCAACCACTAAGCGAGTGGTCTGCATACAAAAACAATAATAAGGATCGCCCTGTTCAAGATAGCGTTTCGGCGTGCCATGGTATGAAAATATCAGCCGCTCGGGCATACCCGATTGCTTGATATGGTCTGTTATCGACTGGCTGATAGCGCTTATATATTCAGGTGTCTGATGATAACCATTAATAAAGCGTATTGAGGGAACCCAGCGATAGCTTTGTAGTTCTTTGGCAATGGCGTCAAACGTAGAGCCCGTCGTCGCCGCACAGTATTGCGGATACAGCGGCAGTACTGTTATATCGCGTACATTTTGTTCAGTGAGTGATTTGAGCGCACTTTTAATCGATGGATTTCCGTAGCGCATGCCAATGACTACGGGTAGTTGGCCTTCACCGTATTCTGTATCTAGTTGTTGCTGTAGTGCTGTTCCCTGGCGTTTAGTGATAGCTAATAAGGGGGAGCCTTCTTCTGTCCATACCGATGCATATAATTTAGCTGAACTTTTAGATCTGAAGGGCAAGATAAATAGGTGCAATATCATCAGCCAGAGCAAGCGAGGGATCTCAACGACTCGGTGGTCGCTTAAAAACTCTTTAAGGTAACGGCGCAGTGCCGTTGGTTCAGGTGCATCGGGTGTGCCGAGATTAACCAGTAATATGCCTTTTTTAGGTTTAGGGCCTTTATGTTCATACTCTGTCTGACCTTGAAAGCTCATGTGGTTCTCTTTAGTTAATGCAAATAATTAAGGTGATAGTTAGATAAAGTGTTTAGCCATGTAATACTCTGGTTGCGCCGATAAAAGCAATCTTGAGTGCGCTGTCCTGATTGTTTAGTAATCCCATATTATCTACTCGTGTTATTTTCCAGATAGGGTGCAAACAAAGCTTGCACGTTTACCGAGGCATTTAAACGTGCCGCCATCAAATATAAACCGGCCATTTTACGGTGTAAAAAAAGTACATCCGGTGGTGGTGTATGCCACGCATCGGGGTCGCTACTGACACTCAACCCGCGTGCTTGAATTCGTTTTGCCAGATCAGATTGACCAAAAGAATAGTCGCCATTATAGCGAAGCGGTTCCGCTGCCATGATAAAAATATCGAGTACGACTTCGCGGTTAACGGCTTTCATACCGTTTTGAAAAAAACCTAACGCTTGTAGCGCTGAATCTAATCCTTGTCTGTCTTGATTAACGGCGGCACACATCGCACCTTGGTACTTATTAACGAAGTCTGGAGTAAATGTTCTAACCGCACCAAAATCTAATAACACCAATTTATGCTTGTCGGCTTGGTAGAGATAGTTCGCTAGATTGGGGTCGGTTTGCACACATTTGAAGTCAAATAATTCAGCAAAAAACAGGCTAAATATTAATGACATAATATCTGTTCGTTTTTCATTGGACATAGACCGTAGGGTATCCAGTGAATCACCTGCCACATAATCCATTGTTAATATTTCAGTGGTAGATAAATCTGCATGGTAAACCGGTATAACCAAATCAGCATTGCGCTCAAAGGTTTGTAGATGCTGGCGGTAAGCATCAAGGTGCGCGCCTTCCATCAGATAATCTGCTTCTTGCTTCAATTGCTGGCGTGCTTCATGCAGCAGTGGCTGCAGATTCAATGATTTAGGAATAAGTCCGCTCATGCGTAACAAGCTATAGACGTTATCAATATCGCTATCGATACTTTGGCGCACACCTGGGTATTGTACTTTGATGGCCAGATGGCGGCCGTGCTGACAGCTTGCTTCATGAACCTGTCCTATAGAAGCGGCGGCAAGCGGTTCAAATGAAAAACGACTAAAGCGCTCATTCCAATTTTCGCCCCAATCACGCTCCAGTACCGTTACCAGTTGTGACATCGGCATAGTGACAGCATCTGAACGCAATCGATCCAGTATTGATGAGAGCTCATCAGGCAGTAAGTTACCTGAATCCATCGACAATAACTGTCCCATTTTCATTGCTGCACCGCGCATATTTGATAACTTGTCGGCGACTTGGTGAAGGTTGTTGGGCGTTAGCAGTAAATCCGACATCACCGGCTTTTTGCCCTGCGCCAAGTGTTTACCGCCCTCTAGCATAACATTGCCGGCAATACGTCCGGCTAATGATCCCATGCGCGCCAGACGAGAGATTCTCGACTGAGGAACCGCTGCGCTTTTGCGATCCCGTGGGTCACTCATGTGCTAATGCCGTGGGGAGGTGTTTTTCTATCATATTAACCACTGCCGGATTATTCGGTGTGATATGGCTTTTAAAGCTGGCCAGTATCTTGCCATCTGGGCCAATCAAGTATTTATGGAAGTTCCAACCCGGATATTCACCCGACCGGTTCGCCAGTTGCTTGAAGAAAGGGGATAGGCTGGGACTCCCTTTTTTTACCTGTATCTTTTCGAACATCGGAAAGTTAACACCATAGGTTAACTGGCAAAAATCTTTTATCTGCTTCTCGCTCCCCGGCTCTTGTCCGGCGAAATCATTAGAGGGAAACCCCAATACCACGAATCCGCGATCTTTATATCGCGTGTATAGAGACTCCAAACCATCATACTGGGGAGTAAAAGCGCATTTACTGGCCGTATTTACGACCATAATCAGTTTTCCGCCATAAGCATCGCATAAATTTACCGGTTGCTCTGTGCCTAGCAATGAAAAACTATAGTTAAGTGTTTGCCTTGCTGTCGCTGAGCAATGCGTCTCTTTTGAGTTAGTACCATTCTGAGCATTACTGTATGGAGACAAGGTTAGCAGGCCAAGCAATAAGGCTGCAGCTAAAGGCAGAGAGTATTTCATATAAGCTCCGATCATGTTTTAAAAGCTTGTATGATTTGTACGTAAGAAGCTGCAAATCAGATCGGAAAAAATATTTATATTGTCACTCGCTCTATAGAAACCTATCTGTCATCTGAGTTGAAAATGACGATTAAGCGTGTTGGCGGTGGTGATATACGATGATTTGGGAGGGTTTGTGTATAAATAAAAGCCGCCGAAGCGGCGATAGTTTACTGGCGAGGGCCACGCTCTGACATTGATGTTGGCATAGCTACTAGCTTGCCGTCATGCTCTTTACAGGTGGCTTCAAGTGCTTCTCCTTTGCGACCGGTAACCGTCACTTCATCACCGGCCTGCTTGTCTTTACATGCTTCAAAGGCTTCGGGAGGCGGTCCTTGGTGAGGGCGTTGTTGTCCCTGATTTTGTGCGCCGAGGCTGATCGTCGAGGTTAGACCGAGTAGAGTCGTAAGCAGCGTCAGTAAAAGCATTCGTTGTTTATTCATCATATTATCTCTTAACTGTATTTTGATTTTTTCAATACTGCTGAAAAGCAATTTTGCATATTTTTTCTGTAAATTGTCGTCTCCGTGAATTATGCGGACACGTTGATCAGGCCTCCTTCAGGTGCGGTTTCCTTGAGAATACCCATGATTGAGCTGAGCGTGGATTCTTGCTCATCTTCTGTCAGATCTCCGCTGTAATAGTCATTCAACAGGTCGTTCAGCGATTGCAGCATCTCATCGCTGATATTCAAGCTTTGAGATGAAGAGGGAGGCGGTGGCATGCCTCCTTGTGATCCTCCACCTTGCTGAGGGCCTCCAACTCCGGCAAGGTCACCGACCGTTCGGGCATCAAATCCCGCATCAGCCATCGCTTGGGCAAACTCACGGCTGGGTTGAATGCCGGCTTCAGCAAAGGTTTCAGTAATGGAAATAGCGTCCGATTCTGTCAGTTGATCGGAGTTGAATTCGGCGAGTGTTTCCTCAATCAACTGACGCTGATCCGCAGATAATGAAGAAGCATTGTTGCTAGGTTGAGACTGGGTGGCGAACATGGATGCGCCTGATATTCCACTGATCATCTCTGTATCTCCGAACATTGATTTGAGAGCAGAGTAACGCGAAACTTTGTTTAGAATGTGAAGACAATGTGGAATCGAATGCACCGTGAGTCATTAGTATGCAGGAGGTGTCTCGGCGTCCGAATTAGTGGCTGCTGATCTCTGCTGTGAAGATGTAACCGATGCCATAGATAGACTTAATAAACTCCCGGTCAGGCAGGTAGCGATGAATTTTCTTTCGCAGATTCTTGATATGACTATCGACAGTGCGTTCAGAGACCAGACGATAATCATTATAGATAACGTTCATAAGGTCATCGCGAGAAAAAACGATATTCGGGCAGGTAATAAAATGTTCCAGAAGTCTGAACTCTACGGGTGTCAGGTCCAGTTGATGAGTATCAACAGAGATACTCATTTTTGCTGGGTTGATATCGAAGAGTTTGTTGAGTTGCTGTTGGCTAACAGACTGCGTTGAATTTGAGTCCATGCGCCGCAGAATGACCTTCACCCGTGCAACCATCTCCCTCAGGCTGTAGGGTTTGCAAAGATAATCATCGGCGCCTATCTCTAGCCCTGTCAATCTATCCGCTTCTTCGACTCTGGCTGTCGCCATAATTATCGGGATATCAGAGTAGGTGCGGATCTCTTGGCATAGAATATCACCGTGCATACCAGGTAACATCAGATCGAGAATCAACAAATCGGCATGATGAGAGCTGAGCCACGGAATGACTTGGTCGCCATCGTGAAGACAATAAGCCTGGTAGCCTGCCTCCTTCATATACTCCAAAAGAAGCTGCGCCAGTTTGTGTTCGTCTTCGACAATCAGAATCGTTTTAGCGGTGCCTGACATAGTTAGGATCCAATCTCCTTAATGCGTTAACCGTTTAGGCAGAGGCGCTCAACGGTAATTGAACGGTGATACTCAAACCGCCCATAGAGCTATTCTCGGCAATGATCTTTCCTGCGTGAGCTTCGACAATATTCTTGCAGATGGAAAGCCCCAATCCTGAACCCCCTACCGAACGGCTACGCGACTTATCAACGCGGTAGAGGCGCTCAAAAATCTTCGACAGATCTGCTATCGGCACCCCCGGAGAGGAATCCGAAATATTAAGAATGAGATTGTTGGCAGTTGTGGTGAGTTTAATGCAGACCTCTCCTCCTGCATCCGTATAGCGCAGGCTGTTCTCTAGCAAATTACTGACCAGTTGGATTAGTCGATGCACATCTCCAACGACCGAGAATGTCTGAAAAGGTGTAGCATCCAATGTGAGCGTCAAACCGTGTTCTTGCATGCGTGGTTCAAATAGCACGTGCAGGTCCTGAACTATCCAATAGATATCCACGTCGGTAAGGATAAGCTCCATCGCGCCCTGATCAGCCAACGATAACTGATGGAGATCATCAACGAGCTTGCTCAACGCTTGAATATCGCTGTAGAGCGAAGATATACGCGAGTGAGTCGGTTTGCGAATGCCATCGAGCAGTGCTTCTACCTCACCGCTGAGAACCGCGAGCGGTGTGCGGAGTTCGTGGGATATATCGGCAACCCACTGGCGGCGCAGTTGCTCATTACGCTGCAATGTATTCGCCATCTGGTTGAAGTTAAGTGCTAATCCGGCCAGTTCATCATGCCCTTTTACGTGCACGCGGGCCTCGTAATCACCCGCTGCCAGTTGCGTCGCACCCTGCATGACTTTATGAATAGGGCGTAAGAACCAGCGTGCCCACACTGCAGCAACAAATATTGAAAGAAGCAGAATAGAGATGGAGACCCAAACAAAGTTGTCGCGCTGTTGGTTGATAAAGCTACGAGCGAGTTGGTCGGTGATAACATCGGCGGGTTGCAACCCAAGCCAGCCTACGCTCGCCCCTTTAACGTGAACGCTTATCCAGCGAACATCGCTAGAGATATTTTTTGGCCCTGCCAGCGGTATTCGATCGGCATCAAACAGACTGATTCGGTGGGCTAAAGGGGCAGATCCAGTGGTGCGGTCAGTGGCCAAGCGCTCCGCTGAATTGGAAGGCGGTCGCTTATGTGGAGGCGGTGGCCCTCTGTGCGGAGGAGGAGCCGAGATATCTGCTGATTCCAGAAGTTGCGGCCAGCGCCCGCGGTTATTGTACAAAAAGTCCCAACTATCCTGTTTAGCGTATTGCGTGCTTAGGAGATCTGATAGCTCAGTGACCTGTTCAATCTCACTCTGCAGGATATAGGCGACAAAACCACGTTGAAAGGACCAGTTCACCACCACGAACATCAGCGCGACAGTTACGCCAAGTGTGGTCAGGAGTGTCAGTAGTAGTTTAAAAAATATTCTGGATCGCACCGACCTTCCTTTTCTGGGTGAGTTCAGGGTGGTCGCATCGACTCTGCTGCTCGTATCCCACACTGGCTCATAAAGTGTTGTCTAGTGTATCGCAAAAATGTGGAGCAATTATGGAGAGGTGCCGTGACGGTTAAGATTTTCGCTGACCTGACTAGCTGTTTTTGTTTGCTGGTATTCATCTGTTTGTGACAACATTTCGGGTGTAAAAAAGCTGATTTTATTCTTACCTGAGCGTTTAGAAGCGTACATTGCTATGTCTGCATGCCTGATTAAATCAGCGGATGTGCGACCATGAGCAGGGAATATGGAAATGCCAACGGATGCGCCTATCTGAATGACTTCGCCAAGCATTTCTATGGGTTCATTAATCGAGCTGACAATACGTTCGGCGACATGCTTTATTTCGTCTTCTCCTTTGGGGTTGTTGAAGAAAAACATGAATTCGTCGCCGCCCAGGCGGGCTACCGTATCTGATTTTCGTACCAGCGCCGAGAGACGCTTTGCGACCTCTTTTAATAGATCGTCTCCGGCGCTATGGCCGAATTGGTCGTTGATCAGCTTGAATCCGTCAAGGTCGAGAAACATAAGTGCTAAATTGCACTGCTTACGATTGGAGTTCAGGAGTTTTTGGTTTATCCGGTCTATCAGCAAGGTCCGGTTTGGCAGATCGGTCAAGGCATCGTGGAAAGCCAAGTGTTTGATATACTCATCTTTACGCCAAAGTGCTGTAATGTCGCTGAATACTGATACATAGCGAATAGGGTCGCCGTCTGTATCTTTCACCATACTGATGGTCATACGTTCCAGATAAAGCCCACCGTCTTTACGGCGGTTCCATACCTCTCCATTCCATCGGCCTCTGGTTTTTATCTCCTTCCACATGGAGGCATAAAAGGCCTGATCGTGTCGGTTAGATTGAAGCATGCGAGGGTTTTGTCCGACTGCCTCATCGGATGCATAGCCGGTTATCTCTGTAAAGGCGGGGTTAACCGACAAAATAACCCCATTTGCATCAGTGACCAGAACACCATCGAGTGTATTTTCAAAGACACAGGCTGCCAATTTGAGTTTTGCTTGTGTTTCCTTGAGAACCGTCACCTCGTTGGCCAGAATCGAAAAACCTTTTACCGTGCCATTGACATCGAAATCAGGGATGTAGTGGCCGATGATATGTCCTATGCTGCCGTTGGCTTTGTTAAGTGTACGCTCAAAACGTTGCGGTTCGCCGGCTAATGCACGGCGAATATGTGGTTCATTCAACGTAAATAAATAATCACCTGTCAGATCCCGAAACGTAATGCCGATTATCTCTGCGGGCGATTTTCCGAACCACTCCCGGTAAGCATTGTTAGCATAGCGGCAGCGTAAGTCAGTATCCCAATAGCCGATCATATTGGGTGTGTTATCAGTAATAGATCTGATGAATTGCTCGCGTTGGCTGCTGGCTCTGGATGCTGATTCAGTTTTTTTAAGTGCTTTTTTGAGACGCTGTACGGTTGTGATCAGGTGTGAGATAAAACTGCTGATGATGGCGAAAGCGGCCATTCCGAACAGGTCCAAGCGGTCTTCAATAAAAGGTTGAGAAACCAGTAGCGGCCACATAAATGTGACAACGAGACAGGAAAGCAGGATCGCCAGCAACCCGGCATAAAGCCCCGCATAGAAGGTAACGGCGATAACCGCAGGGTAAAATGTCAGCCAGGTGAGTTCAGACTCAAGCGCGTGCAGAGGCCATACCCTTAAGCCTGCGGCTAAGCTTATAAGGAGGAGTACGGTTGAACAATGTCTGAGGTATTGTGAGGCCGTTGAACTCTTTACCTCTTGGCCTTTCTTTACGGCGATATTCATACTTTATCTTTAGGCATTCGCCTTTGAATCAGGCGGCTTACAAAGAGCTTTAGCGTCTTTGTAATATTATTCGACCTCATAAGTATTCCTTACCTCGCAAATAAAGACATAAGGAACAGTCTTCGAAGCAATGCACAATAATAACTAAAGAGTAGTCGGCATCTGTCTTTCTGCAATACCTTAAAAGAAAAATAGGTTGTCAGTGTTCCTGTTAAATCAGGAATGAAATTGAGCGTGTGTTTTTTGTTGGTATGCAGGGTCTGTGATATTCCCTTTAAGCCGAGACTCTCTGAGCCGGCACACCAGAAGAGCCGGTTTTTGGCTAGAGCAATCAGTACAAGTGTGTAGCATTTGAAGGATTGTGCGAAACGTATTACCCTGAATGTAAGCCTAAAGTTTACTAAAGTATTATTGGCGACTCTGATTCAGGCCCTTCATTCCGGCTGATTATGCCAGGAGGTGAATGCTCTAATGAAAATTACAGAACCACAATGCAAAGGAAGAGGTGGTCTGTTCATGTCGGCTATCTTTGCAATATGTGTTGGGCACTTCAGCGTTGCTCAGGCCGATGATTACAAAGTATCCACGACAGAGATCGCCTATCCTACCAAGAATATAGCCAGCAAGTTTATGGCGAGGGTTTATGCAGATCTCGGGCACAACCTGAGCATACAAGAATACCCGCAAGGGCGTGCACTCATCGAAGCAAATGCAGGCAATGTCGATGGTGAATTGTTTCGGGGGGCGGGTATCAGCAGTGAGTACAAAAACCTTATTCAAATTCCAGGCCCGATATCATTTTCCCACATTACGGCTTATGTGAAAAAAGGCAGCCATCACTCGCCGGAAAAATGGACAGATTTGGTAGGCTTGCGTGTTGGTTATGTTATTGGAGCAAAGATTGTTGAAGTAAAGCTACGAGGCATCCAGTCCATCGCTGTTCAGAGGCCTGAGCAGTTATTCTATATGCTAGAAAATGATCGATTAGATGTGGCCATATACGTTGTTACTCGCGCAGAAATCCCAGAAGGTGTCGTCCCGGTTGATACACCTTTGCTCACCGTTCCTGTTTATCATTACATTCACGTTAAAAACAAGCATCTGGTTGTTCCTTTGCAAGATTCAATTCGGCGTTTGACTGAGCAAGGTGAGTTAGCCCGTATTATTTTCAAGGCGAATACCTATCCCGAAAATTCAACGCTCAATTCGGTGCCGGGAGAATAATCGAGGTGTATAGCATGAAGATTGTCACATTTGTTTTCTTATGCTTAACGTTGTTGGTAACTAGAGTGCAACCAGAGGCCTCTGTATGTTTTTGAATAAGCTGCATCCGCTGATTTCACAGGGGATAGCGCGGAGCCTTATCATTGCGATAGTGCTGTTCAGTTCATCAGTAACGCTAATTCTCACTGCCTTTGAGTTGTATCGTGATTATAAGCACGATGTTGCTCTTATCGAACTCCAATTAGATGAGGTTCATCATGTGCATGTGCGTAGCATAGCCGATAGTCTGTGGGTTGCGGATCAGAGAAACCTGAAGAGCCTGATAGATGGGGTTTATAATCATCCCAATATGCAGTATCTGGAAGTTAAGGATAATGACAAAATCTGGGCATCGGTTGGAAGTTACAAAACCGAGAACATGATTTACCGTCAGTATCCTTTGACGCATGTTCATTTTGGACAGGATTCAGACATTGGCACATTGACAGTTATCGCTAGTCTTGAGGGAACTTATCAAAGGTTAATTGACAAAATCGTCGTCATTCTAATCAAGAATGCTATTAAAACTTTTGTTGTTGCTAGCTTCATGCTTCTTCTTTTTCATTTTCTTGTTACCCGTCATCTACTTTACATTGTCCAATACTTGCGTGAGCAAAAGCGCAATAGATTTGTAACACCATTACAGTTGAAGCGAAAAAAATCTACAACAAAGCAGGCTGATGAACTTGATCTTTTAGTCGATGAATTTAATCTGATGCGGCAGGACTTGCAAAATACTATTACCTATTTGGAGAGCAGCGAAGAAAAATTCAGAGCTGTTTTTGATCAGGCCGCAGTGGGAATTGCACGGGTCGGAACTGATGGCAAATGGCTGGATGTTAATCAAAAACTTTGTGAAATTGTCGGTCACCCTCGGGATGAATTACTGACGAAAACTTTTCAGGACATTACATATAAAGATGAGTTGAATGGAGATCTGGAGCTCCTTCAGGAGACACTTGCTGGCAAGCGTACTTCCTACACAATGGATAAACGTTACATCAAGGCAACAGGTGAGTTGGTCTGGGTTCGCCTCACCGTATCTTTGGTCCGTACAGAAAGCGGGGTACCTCTCTATTTCATCTCCGTAGTCGAGGATATCAGCGAGCGAAAACAGGTAGATGAAAAATTACGGGAAGCCGCCGCTGTTTTCCGAAGCACTGCAGAAGGTGTCACAATAACGGATACAAAAGGGATTATTCTCAACGTTAATGATGCTTTTACTAAAATTACAGGGTATTCGCGTGAAGAGGTGATCGGACAAACTCCACGGTTGCTTAAGTCTGAGCGGCAAGATAATCAGTTCTACAGCAATATGTGGGAGCAGCTGCTTAAGCATGGTCACTGGTATGGTGAAATTTGGAATCGCGCTAAGAGTGGCGCCATCTATCCTGAGATACTAACAATAAACTCACTAAAAACTGAAGATGGAAAGGTGACAGGTTACGTTGGAATGTTTTCTGACATTTCATCTCTGAAAGCGACTGAAGAGCGTCTGAATTATTTGGCGCATCACGATCCTCTGACTGAGCTGCCCAACAGGTTGTTGTTTCGATCTCAGCTTATACACAGTCTGGCAGTCGCAAAGCGTCAAAAGCATAAAATAGGTGTCGTGTTTCTTGATTTAGATCGATTTAAGAATATCAATGACACACTTGGGCATAGTGTGGGCGACCAATTACTGGTTGAATCAGCCAGGCGAATGAAAAGTCATATTCGGGAAGGGGATACTATCGGGCATATCAGTGGTGATGAGTTTTGCCTGATATTTGAGGGTATAAAAAACACGCAAGATATAGTCCCCCTTATTGATAAATTGTTGCGAGTCTTCGATGAGTCGCTTGTTGTAAATGATAATGTCATGCACATATCTGCAAGTATCGGTGTTGCCGTATATCCAGATAATAGCAAGGATCCGGATGAGCTTTTGAGCTTTGCCGATGCGGCGATGTATGAAGCAAAAGAAGCAGGGCGCAACACATATCGGTTCTACAGTAAAGTGATGACCGAACAAGCGCTTGAGTATCACTCTGTACAAAGCTCCCTCAAAAGTGCGTTAGTACGGTCGCAGTTCTTTCTGGTCTATCAACCTCAGATTGATCTCAATAAAAATACATTGGTGGGCCTTGAGGTTTTAATTCGTTGGCTGCATCCCGAGCAGGGAATGATTCCTCCTAACAAGTTTATCCCCATCGCTGAACAAAGTGGCTTCATTCGGGAGCTTGGTGCCTGGATTCTGAAGACTGCGTGTATTCAAGGGAAAGTCTGGCTTGATCAGGAGCGTGAGTTTGGTCGAATGTACGTCAATATAGCTGGGCAGCAACTGCATGATGAGCGGTTTTTTGAACAGGTTGTTGAGTGTCTTACAGATACTCAATTCCCCGCTAACCGATTAGGCTTGGAGGTTACCGAAGGCTTTGTTATGGGGGCATCTAAATATGCAGTTGATACATTACTGAAACTGCGAAGTCTGGGTGTTGAGCTTGCCATTGATGATTTTGGAACGGGGTACTCTTCATTGAGTTACCTTAAGTCGTTACCGATTAATAAGCTGAAGATAGATCAGTCATTCGTGCGCGATATTCCGCTAGATGCAAATGACATGGCTATCGCAGAAGCGATAATTGCGATGGGACGTGCATTGAATATGGAGGTAATAGCAGAGGGCGTAGAAAAAGAGGTTCAGGCCGAATTCCTACGTTGCAAGGGATGTCAGGAAGCTCAAGGCTACCTGTACAGCCGGCCACTAACTATTGATGAGCTGGAAAACTGGATGGATAGTGCTGGTTGATGTGACCGTGTCTCGGATAGCACTAATGCTGCCTGCACAAGTGTCAAGTATGGCTGTCGCTACCCATAGATCGCAACAATAAATCCGGTTGCAGATAAAAAATCAAGCCATACAAGATTGCCTCCTGGCCGGATAGTGTAATTTCCCCGCGTAATTAGAGGCTCAGATGTCTGTTCAGACTTTATAACTTCCTCTTCTAAGCAAAGTCACCTGGCTTCGGCCTGATTCTTCACTGCTGGTATCGTGCCGAAAGAAGGCGGTATTGCCCGCGAGATAATGGTCTGGATAATTCTGGTTTTTTATTATCAATATTGACAATTAACTGTGATGATTATAAATTATCAATATTGATAATTAACTAGCATTGCTCAACAGGGTGAAAGTATGGGGCGTCCAAGTAAGAAAACCGAAAGAACCGAGCAGATTTTACAAGCCCTGCAGCGCTGTGTTGCACGCTACGGACTTGAGGGAAGCACACTAGAGCGAATCGCCGAAGAAGCCGGCTTGCAGCGAAGCCTGCTACGGCATTTCGCAGGTAATCGTAATGAACTGGTGCAGCAATTGGCCGGTCGGGTCATCGGTCAGTCAGATCAACAATGGGCTGAATTTATCAATTATCTGCCTGAAAAAAATGTAACCACAGCCTTATTAGATGGCCTTTTTACAGAAGATAACAGTGATGCGGAGTTCATCCTGGTTATCGAATCTCTGATCTTTGCTGCCGGTCAGGACGAACCTCTGCGCAAACAGATGCAGGCATGGATGTATCGATTCACCAACGATATGAAAAGCATTTTATTACGAGACAATCAATCAGCCGAAAATGAGCATCTTGATGCAATCGCCTTTGGTTTAGTGTCCATCTATTTCAACCTTGATTCATTGGCTCCGCTGAATATGAGCGAACAATATCGTCCTTCTGCTCGCAGGGCTGCAGAACTATTAATTAATTCACTAAGCCCGGCGAATAAATAAGGAGATCTATCATGGCGTGGACATCAATTCTGGGTATTTTTCTTTTGCTTTGGGTCGTCTGGGATCTGTATGCCGGCTCTGTTTGGTTACACCGTGAGTACTTTCGTGATCAGGAGCCGTGGAGCTATTGGATTCTGATTCTAATCTGGATACTGGTCGCAGTATCTTGCTTCTATTGGTAGGGCGTTAAGCAATGGCATTGCCAAATCATAATGGATTTATCCGGTTAATTTACGTTGTCGCAATATTGCTGATGTTTAGCTTTGTCGGCTGGTTAATTCAGTCATCGTTTACCTCGGAGAAGCAGCACCCAGGTAAAGCGTTCAATGCAGCGCCCGACACATCATCACAACAACCAACAAAAAAACGGTTAACACCCAATCAGATTATCTGAGTAACGGCGTTGTTATCGCTGGTATTGAGAGTCGCATCGATCTTTCGGGCGATGTGCAGCATCAACTGGAACAGAGTTGGCAAAAATTCGCGCAACTGGACCTCGCGGCTAGCTTAATGCCAAGGGATCCATTTGAAGTATTTGCCGTTTACCATAGCTACAACCCACTAAAGAATCAGGTGAGTGTCACGCTAGGGTATCCGGCCCCTGAAAACTTTAGATCTAACGATCGTATTCATGCCATTACTGTCGATCCGGGCCTGTATGCAGTTTTGCCAAATAGGTATGTTCTGGATGGTTGGGCACAGGCCAATCAGTTTGTCAGTCAGCTTAAGTTTGAAGGCGACTATGAGATCTACCTTTTAACACCTGATTATCAGGTCGATCAGTTTACAGCCTACATGGCTATTCAGAGGGAAAAAAAATGAACGAACAACTCTGGCTGGAGTTCTTTGAATATATATCTTTTGACATCTATGACTGGACCCTGATATTCGCATTCTTTTTTATCGCTCTGGAGTTAATTGATGACCTGATTACTAAACGATTCAGCGGTGAACGCTTTCTCGAGACTCTCTCCAGCATGTTTACCCAGGTTCCTTTCTATCTGGCTGAAATCTTTACATTTGGAGCGGGGGTTTATCTCTATTTCATGATTCACGAGATGATCCCCTGGAAACTACCGATTAACGGTTACACCGGTTTGCTGGTACTGATGCTTGCTGATTTAACTTATTACATCGAGCACTATGTTATTCATAAGGTCCGATTATTCTGGCTGGCGCATTCGGTACACCACAGCTCATCAATGATGAACACTGCCACCGCTTTTCGGTTCAGTTTGTTCGATCCGATAGTTTCGGTGATGTTCCACCTGCCACTGGTACTGATGGGCTTCAACCCTATCCTTATCTTTGCTGCTGAGGTTTTGGTACAGGCTTATCAATTCTGGCTGCATAACGAGATGATCGGAAAACTTGGCCCCATTGAATGGCTGTTTAACACTCCTTCTCATCATCGTGTACACCACGGTTCTGATAGGAAATATATCGATAAGAACTTTGGCGGCATTCTGATCATCTGGGAACGTCTCTTTGGTACCTTTCAGAAAGAGGAAGAGCTGCCTAACTATGGGCTTACAACGCCTATGACCAGTAAGAACCCGATCACCGTTCAATTCTATGAATTTCCAAAACTATATCGTGATCTGGTTAAAGCGAAAGGCGTTGGAGAAGTTTTAGCATATCTGTTCCGTGGACCTGGCTGGCAACCAGAAAGAGAATCGCAAAAATCACCTGAAATAATAAAGTCTGCATAGCGGCCTGACCTTTCTGTAAAGGAAGCACCATGAAAATTTACATTATTAAAGCATCAGCCGCAGGCGCATTTAAAGACTATAAACAATTGATGGGAGCGCCTCCTCAAAGTATTTATTCGTTAGCCGCAGCGACGCCCGACTGGGTTGAAATTGACCTGATCGATGAAACATCCCAGGGCGAAGCTGATTTGAAAGTTACTGCCGATTTAATTGTAATATTTATGTCCACACCCGATGCATACCGGGGCTATCACTTAGCCGATGAGTATCGAAAACAAGGTAAAACAGTCATCTTTGGTGGCCTGCATGCCTCTTTCATGTCTGATGAAGTACTTGAGCATAGTGATGCGGTCATCATCGGTGAAGCCGAAACAATCTGGAGCGAATTGCTGAATGATTTCACCAATGGGGGGGTGAAGACACGCTATCATGGAAATGCGCTTTCAGACTTGTCTTCTTTGCGCTCTTTTCCACATGAGTATATGGATCTTACTCCTTATGGTGGGTTGGGCTCAGTTGTAGTTTCACGGGGGTGTAAGTTTAAATGCTCATATTGCACGGTCCACCGCTTTTTTGATGGCATGCGTAATCGCCCGGTTGACCAGGTTATTGATGAAATTCGTAAGTCGGGACTCGAGTACATTGAGCTCCATGCTGACAACCTGGTTGCAGACCGAGAGTACGCGCTTGAATTATTTGAAGCCTTAAAGCCGCTTAATATTAAGTGGGTAGCAGAAGCAACCATTAACATTGCGGAACACGATGACCTGCTAGAAGCTGCGGCTCAGAGTGGACTGTTTTATTTACTATCCGGACTTGAGACACCCTCCCGAGCGGCCTTGAAAGCGGCGGGAAAAGGGTTCATCAAAATAGATAAAACTAAAGAATATATTAATAAGCTACACGAATATAATATTGCTGTTGATTCTGCGATGCTATTTGGTTTTGATGAGCATAGCAGCGATATATTCGAAGAGACGCTGGCCTTCGTTGAAGATATTGAGCTGGATGTTTGTCATGCGGTTATTATTACCCCATATCCGGGTACTGCTTTATATCAGCAATTAGAAGATGAACAGCGTTTATTAACGAAAGATTGGTCGCTTTACGACGGTACTCATGCTGTTTTCCAACCAAAGCAGATGACGCCTCAAGAGTTAGAAGAGGGGCACGCTTGGTTTTACGAGAAATATAACAGCTTTGGACGCCGCTTTAAGCGAAGCTTTGTTAAAGCCAGAAATATAGGCTGGATTAACTCCGGTTATTTCTAGACTGTATCGCTTCCTATACCGAGACAAGTTAAGTTTCTAACCTTGGCGCACAACGAGTGATTCCTATGGTACGCGCCAGCTAATGCAGACATCTCAGCTCAGGTCCGCTTCCGAAGATACGGGATGGATAGATTAAGCATTAATAACCACGCAGACATGCGGGCATTGTTTAACGGATTAAACCTAAAAGAAGTAGATCACAAATACACAGTAGGAGGAGGGGCAAAAGCTATCGCAGTAAAAGAGCTTATTTATACGAACTTCTAAAGGAAACAAGGCACTGATGGTGTGACAAAAGACGCGCTAATCAGTGCCAAAAACGCCGCGAATTTACATGAGTTTAGCTGCTGATCTGACTAGAGAGTGACCAGAGCCCAGAAACAACAAAGCCCCACATTTGACTGTGAGGCTTGAAGTACTTGGTGCCCGGACGCGGAATCGAACCACGGACACGAGGATTTTCAATCCTCTGCTCTACCGACTGAGCTATCCGGGCATCTCAAGAGGCGCGTATTAAACCCTTAATCTGCTGGGCTGTCAACACCTTAGCCTCAATTATTTTGTCGGAGGGACGTAGCCTTCTGCTTTTTCGTAATCGCCACCGTCCATGTACTTTTCCATCTCTTCTTGCAGAAACTTGCGTGTAGCAGGGTCCATGAGGCTCATGTGCTTTTCGTTGATGATCATGGTCTGGTGCGCTGTCCAATCTGCCCACGCTTTTTGGGAGATGGTTTCGTAAATTTCTTGTCCTTTGGGGCCTGGATAGGGTGGCTTCTCAAGGCCCGGCAGTTCCTCTTTGTATTTACGGCACATGACGGTACGGCTCATCTAACTCTCCAAATCTATTTTAGGTGCGGGTGTATTTTTGTAGCAGTCGTTTAACCGGTGCTGCCAACCCGATGTTCTGTGGTTGCTGTATGTTATACCAGAGAGTTGGATCGCCTTCCATGACACAGTCTGTAAGGTTATTACAGGGGATGCGCACCGGGGTAATATCCAGATGGAAGTGGCTAAAGGTGTGCCGTATGGGTTCCAGTGGTTCGGCGTTGTCCAGATCCAGAGAAAGACCGGTAATACTATGGGCGTCTCGAAGGTCGGCAACTTGAGGTAAAGACCATAATCCACCCCATAAGCCGCTAGGCGGGCGCTGTTGTAGCAGTGTCTGGTGTTGCTTGTTTTGCAGTAGCAGCATAATGGTCTGTTTAACGGGAATCTGCTTTTTTGGCTTGGGGTGCGGAAATTCTGCACTACGCCCAAGTTTTAAGGCGCTGCAGTGTGTTTGTAGTGGGCATATCTGGCATTTGGGCTTGCTGCGGGTGCAGAGGGTTGCGCCAAGGTCCATCATTGCTTGGGTATAGTCACCCACACGTTGCTGTGGTGTGTTGTTTTCTGCATATTTCCATAGCGTTTTCTGGTTGGCGGTCGTGCCTGTCCAGCCGTCGAGTGCATAGAAGCGTGCCAACACACGTTTTACATTGCCATCGAGTATGGCGGCACGTTTGCCGGTTGAGATAGATAAGACAGCGCCCGCGGTCGAGCGGCCAATGCCGGGTAGCTGTTCGAGTTCTTCGACCGTTTGTGGAAACTCTCCATAGAAGTCTTTAGCAACGATTTGTGCTGTTTTGTGCAGATTGCGTGCGCGGGCGTAATAGCCGAGCCCTGTCCAAAGGTGAAGCACTTCATCTTGTTCGGCATTGGCGAGGGTTTGCACATCGGGAAAGCGTTCAATAAATCGCTCAAAATAGGGGATGACGGTGGTGACTTGAGTCTGCTGCAGCATGATCTCAGAGATCCATGTGAAGTAGGCCGTTTTGTTTTGTTGCCAGGGTAGGTCGTGACGTCCGTGCTGGTCAAACCAGTCCAGCACGGCGCCATTAAATTGTTGTGGTGTCATGTTTACTTAAAGAGTCCTTTTAGCAGGCCTTTGACTGCGTCATCGCCGCCGAGTTTGTCTTTTAATTTGTCCCCCAGCTTTTCTTGTACCTTATCGCTGAGCTCATCTTTGATTTTGCTGGTGACGGCTTTTTTCAGTATGTCACGAATGGCACGGGCGTCCGGTTTGCATAATTGAGTTGGCTCCAGGTCGAATGAACCTTTGCAGCGTACTGGCCATTCGACACCTTCAAGGCGGTTGTTAACCGGACAGGTCTTTTTAAACAGGTTTTCTTCAATGATCAGGGCTAGTTGGTAGTCGACCAATGCTTGAGGTAGATTGACGTTACCTTTGCCTTTGATGTTCATCGCATCCAGTTTCACGCCTAAATCGTTATTGCTGACGACACCGTTTTTGATATTGAAGTTGCCACCCATTTTCGCAAAAGGAGTGGATTGGTCAACGCTTTGCGCTGGCTGAACAGAACCAATAGCTGACAGGTTATTAATGGTCTGACAAAGCTCCTGTGCCATATTAATACCGTTAACAACACCATCAGTCACGGTTACATTGGCCGTGCCGTTCATGCTATTGATGATGCTGTGTACTGACTGGCCATAAGAAACGGTAGTGGCATTAGTGCTGAGCGTTCCGGTTAATGCCGCCTGGCCTGTCATGTCAGTTAGCAGGTCACCAATCTGTAAGCCTGAAACCGATTTTTTCGTGCTGATTTGTAACGGTTTTTTACGTGCATCCAGCGTGACGCTGTTGCGGATTTTGCCCCCGTACATATCCAGATTGATCCGTTCTGCTTTGACGACCCCTTTGTTCGCATCGATTGCCAGGTCAATATTAGCTATTTTGAATTTCTGGTAAGTCGCAGATTTTAATGTGACAGCCGCATCTAAATTGAGGTTCTGTAGTGGCTCAAGAGGGATGCTCTCCTCTTTTGAATAGCGTGATCCTGTTGTTGGTGGGGCGGATGAGGTATCGCTAGTGTCTTTCTTTGCCGCTGTCGTAGACACCTGTTGTGCTTCTGCTGGCAGGTAACGATCCAGATTAATACTATTACCGGCTAACTTTAATTTGACTCTACCGGTTTTAAGGTTGATGCCAGCGTTGCCATCAAAGCTGGTATCGTCGAGTTTTATCGAAAGTGACGAGGTGTTGATAGCATCTGAGTTTCCATTGAAGGTGCTGATAAGGCTTATATTTTTTAATGCTTTTGGATCGCTCGTTTCTACCGGCGCCTGTCCAAGTGTTGCTAGCAGTGGATTGAGTGCAAAAGGAGCCGCCGTTACTGTGCCGTTCATCTCCAGAGTGTCCAGGTTGGTAATGGTTAGTTTGCCGTTGAGTTGTAAGTTGGCAACGTCGGCATTCCAGTTATCTACAGTAAGTTGGCGAGAGATAAGATCGATACTGGCATCGGTTTTTAATAGAACTTGCAGATTAGTACTGTTCTGGATATTCAGCTCACCGATAAAGTTGTTTAGCTGATATTGCTGCTTGCTAAGGTCAAGTGCAATTTCACCATCAAGTTGAGCCGCGGCTTCTAGTACTTGTTTGCTATTTTGTTGTTGGGCTGCATTAAGGCTCAAGCTAACAGGAAATGCTTGGTTATTCGTAATACGGCCTGTTTTAAGATTGATGTTGTTGAGCAAGATGGCTTGGGCTGTTTGTTCGTCTTTATAGATAACGGTACCGTTTATAATCTGCACACTTTCAATGTCTATTTTTAACTTGCTACCTGAAGGGGTGATCGCTTCTGGTTTGGCTGGGCTGCTCGATTGCGCTGCTTTATTGTTGGCTGCATCGGTAGTGGTGTTACTTTGCCAGTTCACCTGCCCTGATTTGTTTTTTGTCAGGTCAAGATTCAGGCCTTCAATAATAATGCTGTTCATCTGCACATTGCCGGAGATCAACTCCATGAGGCGTACAGAAATTTGCGCCTGCTCCAAATGGGCAAGAGAGGCTTGTTGAGGAAAGCGGGCATCAATATTGTTAACAGCCAGGCTTAGACGAGGAAAAACGGACCAGCCGATGTCGCCGCCAATCTTAAGCTCTATGCCGCCTTGATCCAGTGCGGCTTGTTCAATTTCGGCCTTATAGTCATTAGGATCAACAAAAGCGCTCAATAGCGCACCGCCTGCTGCTATCAATATGACGCAGACTAGCAATAGTCCCAGAACGATTTTAATTAATTTGCCCATAATGACCTCTTCCCTTTGTTTATCACTAACTTTCTGTAGCTAGCCATCAGTGTAGCGAAAACTAGCGACTCTTGTATCTATAACCCTTATAGCATGCACGTACGATGTGAATATGACGTTAATCATCTACTGCGGTGCATCCTGAGTCTGGTAGTTATATAATGCTGGTTTTCTGTTTTGAACCGTTTTGAACATCGGAGATATCAGCATGACTGAGCGTAAGGCTACAGTAAATCGGGAAACTCTGGAAACTCAGATCACCGTATCTATTAATCTCGATGGCACAGGTGAGTTTAGTGCTGATACGGGTGTGCCATTTTTAGAGCACATGATGGACCAGATTGCTCGTCATGGGCTGATTGATATCAATATCGAAGCCAATGGGGATATCTATATAGATGACCACCATACCGTGGAAGATATTGGTATCACGCTGGGGCAGGCGTTTAAAGAAGCGGTTGGCGATAAGAAAGGCCTGACGCGCTATGGGCATGCTTATGTACCATTGGATGAAGCTTTATCACGTGTGGTTATCGATTTTTCTGGTCGTCCGGGGCTTAGCTTTAACTGTGAATTTACGCGTGCATCTATTGGCCGTTTGGATACACAGTTGTTCTGGGAGTTTTTCCAGGGATTTGTGAATCATGCAGGTGTCACACTGCACATCGATAATATCAAAGGTTTTAATGCACACCATCAGGCAGAGACGATCTTCAAAGCGTTTGGTCGGGCGTTGCGTATGGCTCTGACGGTTGATCAACGTGCAGCAGAAATGATGCCATCAACTAAAGGTGTTCTGTAGATGAGTAGCATTGCCGTGATCGATTATGGCATGGGTAACCTGCACTCTGTTGCTAAGGCGCTGGAACACATGCAACCCGGTGTTGAAGTCCTCGTGACATCTGACCCTAAACAAGTGGCCAACGCTGATCGTGTGTTATTGCCAGGTGTGGGGGCTATCCGTGACTGTATGGCAGAGATCTACAAACAGGGTGTGGATAAAGAAGTGGCCGAAGCGATTCGTTCAGGTCGCCCGTTTTTGGGTATCTGTGTTGGTTTTCAGGCGCTTATGCAGTCTTCGCAAGAGAATGGCGGCGTTGACTGCTTGGCAGAGTTTGAAGGAACGGTTAATTACTTCGGCGACCAGCTGAAAGATGAAGCCGGAGAGCGCTTAAAAGTGCCGCACATGGGTTGGAATGAAGTGATGCAGAGTGGCGCTCATCCGTTGTGGCATGGCATAGAGAACGGTAGCCGCTTTTATTTTGTGCACAGTTACTATGTAAAAGCCGCTCAGCGCCAGCAAGTAGCCGCTACCTGCAACTACGGTGTCGATTTTGATGTGGCGCTAGCACATGACAATGTGTTTGCAGTGCAGTTTCACCCGGAAAAGAGCCATACCGCGGGTTTGCAGCTGTTGAAAAACTTCCTGAACTGGGATGGAAAGCCTTGAACTGAGCCTTTTAGGTCTGGTTTAGGTAATCCTACGGAGAATTATCGTGGCATTAGCAAAACGTATTATCCCTTGCTTAGATGTTGAAAATGGTCGTGTAGTTAAAGGTGTGAAATTTCTCGATATCCGCGATGCGGGTGATCCTGTTGAAGTCGCCAAACGTTATGACGAACAGGGGGCAGATGAAATTACCTTTTTGGATATCACGGCGACCCATGAAGGCCGCGAAACCATGGTGCATACCGTTGAGCGTATGGCGTCTCAGGTGTTTATTCCATTAACGGTGGGCGGTGGTATTCGTACCTGTGAAGATATCCGCACTATGTTAAATGCCGGTGCAGATAAAGTGTCTATCAACAGCGCAGCTGTGACGAATCCTGACTTTGTTCGCCAGGCAGCAGAACGTTTTGGTTCGCAGTGCATCGTTGTTGCTATTGATGCGAAAAAAGTCTCCGCTGAAGGTGAGCCGGATAAATGGGAGATCTTCACGCATGGCGGCCGTAAGCCGACGGGTTTGGATGCTGTTGAGTGGGCTAAAAAGATGGTCGCCCTGGGCGCGGGTGAGATCCTCTTAACATCGATGGATCAGGATGGTGTTAAAAACGGTTATGATTTGGGTGTGACGCGTGCCATTTCAGAAGCGGTCAATGTTCCGATTATTGCTTCGGGAGGGGTCGGCAATTTGCAGCATTTGGTCGATGGGGTGCTTGAAGGGAAAGCAGATGCCGTGTTGGCCGCATCTATTTTCCATTTTAATGAGTACTCAATACCCGAAGCAAAAGCCTATATGCAAGCGCAGGGCATTGAAGTGCGTCTCTGATCTACCGATATAACAAAACCCAGCTTTGGCTGGGTTTTTTATAACGGTCAGATGCTCAGCACTGATAAAGGGCAAGGGCAAAAGTGTAAAGGGATACAAGATTGAAGTACCACAAGGGTGAAGGGAAATGAATAAGGGATACTGGGTTTTTATTTGCTTGGTCACTCTGCTGGGCGTTCAGGCAGGCATTCAGAATACGTGGGCCGATACTTTGGTCAGAGTGAAGCCATTAGCTGATGTATTACATCCCACCTTTTTTTCAGCACCCGCTGATGTGATTAATGAGCAGCATATCTTGCTGAGTACAGAGTTAACTGCTGTGTTGACCGCTTTGCATGTTCAAGTCGGAGACTCTGTCGTTAAAGGGCAGGAGATCGCCACACTGGAGTGTCAGGATTATCGTTTATCAGCAGAACTGGCAGAACAAGGTGTGAAAGCCCTGGTCAGTCAGGTAACGCTGGCTCAACAGCAGCTTAAGCGCACTCGTACCCTGCAAAAATCGGGCAGTGCCTCTATTGAACTACTCAACCAGCGTGAAACAGAGCTGAGTGCATTAACTGCACAACTCCAAGGCCAAAAAATTCAAGTAAAGCAGGCACTACGTAATACCAGCCGCTGTATTATTGACGCTCCTTTTGATGGTGTTATTACCCAAGTCATGAGTGCACCAGGGGCATACCTGCTGACAGGGTCTCCTCTGCTTAAAGTGTTAAATATGACGCAGGCCGAAGTCAGTGCGCGTATTTTGCCGCAGCAGATTGAATCAATGCAGAGGGCTAGCCGGATCGACTTTAGCCTCAATCAGGCACGATTCCCACTTGCTTTAAGGGCGGCGGTTCCGTTGGTCCGGCAAGCTGCCAAAACGCAGGAAGTACGTCTTAGTTTTATAGGTGACTCTGCACTAAGCGGTGCCTCGGGTGAGGTTGTCTGGCAATCCCCTGTTCCCTCGATACCACCTGAATATCTGGTCAAACGAAACGGCGTATTGGGTGTGATGTTGGCAGACAACAGCGTTGCCAGATTTGTTGCTTTGCCCGGCGCTAAAGAGGGGCAGGCGGTTATGTTGGATACCTCGGCTGAGTCCGGGGTCTTTTCTGCTTCTGAAAACAATGCACTACTCATTGTACAGGGGCAGCATGTGCTGGCGACGGGGGATAAAGTAGAGATTGAAGCGGTGGAGGTAAAAGCTGATGCTGGCACGCCTGCTCAATAACCATGTACTGGCCAACCTGACCTTTGTTTTAGTGCTGATGATCGGCAGCATTGCTTATATGATGTTACCACGTCAGCAAGATCCGACGATCAATTTTAACTGGATTGCTGTCACCACCGCGCTGCCCGGTGCCTCCGCTCAGGATGTCGAGCTGCGTGTAACTAATCCTTTGGAAGATGCGGTTCGCAATATTGCGGATATTCGCTTTGTCTCATCGAATAGCCGTGAAGGCATATCCAGTATGCTGATTCGCTTTGAGGATATCGATGAGCGAACGTTTGATAAGCATGTCAGTTCTATCCGACGTGAAATTCAAAATGCCGAACGTGATCTGCCTGCAGAAGCCGCAGAGCCCTATATCTTAGAGATCACCTCCTCTAATGCCTTCCCCAGTGCCATGCTCGCGATTACGGCGTTATCAGACGATGATAATTTGCGCCAACAAGCTGAAAATGTTCGAAAAGACCTGGAGCGTATCAAAGGCGTGGATCGGATCGATCCGGTTGCATTGGACGACCCTGAACTGCAAGTAAATCTGGATTTGGACGCGCTGCAGGCGCTCGGGTTGTCGCCGGTGCAGGTGTCCAACTCGGTCGCGTTATGGTTCAAAGACGTTTCCGCCGGTAGTGTTAATGTCGGTGACCAAAGCTGGTTAGTGCGCTTAGAAGGTCGTAATGCCGCGCCGGATCAAGTGAAGCAAATCCCGCTGGTGGGTAGTGCCGGGGATATCCGTCTGGATCGTATTGCGGAGGTAGTGAGCGGTCACGAGAAACCGTCTCAGCTGGCACGCTTGAATGGTCGTCCTGCTGTGATGATGGCTATTTTAAAGAAAGAGAGTGCGAATACACTGGAACTCATTGAGCGTGTTAAAGAGTACATGGCCGAGCGCAACGCACTTGAGGTACAAGCCGGTGTGCGACTCGAATTGATTGATGATCAAACGGTGCCAACCAGTGAAGCGATCACCTTAATGCAGAACAATGCCAGTATCGGCTTGTTATTTGTCTTGCTGGTGGCATGGTTGTTTTTGGGGCTGCGCATTGCTCTGCTGACCGCTATTGGCATTCCTTTTATTCTTGCGGGTACTTTCTGGGTGCTCTGGAGCATGGGTGAGACGCTCAATGTCGTTGCCTTATTAGGTGTGGTGATTGTACTCGGGATGCTGGTGGACGATGCCGTGGTGGTGGTTGAAGCGATCTATTATCGCTTGCAACATGGCGACAGCCCTATGGAGGCGACACTCTCCTCATTGCGTGAAGTTGCCCAGCCGGTATCAACGGCTGTACTCACTACGATGGCGGCATTTTTACCGCTAATGTTATTGCCCGGTATTCTCGGTGACTTTATGCGGGTGATACCGATGGTGGTGACTATTGCTCTGGCCATCTCTCTTTTAGAAGCCTTCTGGATGTTGCCGGCGCATGTGCTGGTTGCCAAAATTACTCTGGATAAACCCTCGCGTACTCAATTACTGCGCCAATCCATGACGCGAAAAATACAGCGATTTTATATTCGCTCGTTATTAAAAACACTCCGAAGGCCTGTGATCACTTTGGTCGCGATGGTGATGTTGTTTATCGGCTCCATTGGATTAATTGCTTCGGGTCAGATCAAAATGGATTTTTTTGCTGCAGACCCGTTACGCCTGTTTTATGTGAATATCCAGATGCCTCCCGAGATACCGTTGGAGCGTACCTTAGAGAAAGTGTTGGAAGTTGAACAGAAAGTGAAGGCTCACCTCACTACTGAAGATGTGCGAGCGGTGGCGAGCTATGCCGGCCAGATGTTTACTGAAATGGAGCCGTTCTTTGGTGATCAGTATGGCCAGATACTTGTCGGATTAAAGCCTAAAACAGAGGATAACCGTAGCGTAGATGAGATTATGGATGCTATGCGCGCCGATGTGATGCGTGTCGCAGGCCCGGTGCGTGTCTCTTTCTTGCGTATGGCGGGTGGCCCGCCTGTCTCTAAGCCGATTAGTGTGAAAATACGCGGTGATGACTACAGCGTAATAGGCCAGGCAGCCAAAGATATGCAACAGATGTTACAGGCCTTACCCGGTGTAAAAGATATTGGTGATGATGCCGCTGATGGACGTATGGCCATGACCCTGAAGCCGGATTATCGGGCGATCACTGCTGCGGGCATCAATCCCTCTGAAGTACTGCGTACGCTGCAGCTATTAGTCGATGGTGAAGTGGTTGCCGATATGCAATCACGCGGTAAAAAGTTAGAAGTCCGCGTGAAGGCACTGCCGAAGCCTTATCAGAATATCAATGATCTGCTGGCGTTCCGGCTTCCGGATGCACACGGTGCTATGATTCCGCTCTCGTCGCTGGTGGTTGCTGACTATCAAATGAGTATCGGCAATATTCGCCATTACAATTTCCGCCGTGCTATCACGGTAGAGGCTGATCTGGAAGAGGGGGGGATGGATACGGTACAGGCAAATGCCTGGTTACTCAGTCATTGGAATGATCAGTACCAGGCTCGTTACCCTAATATCAGTCTGGATTTTTCGGGTGAGCTGGATGATATACAAGAAAGCATGGACTCCATTGCCGTGCTCTTCCTGTTTGGTGTTGGCCTTATGTATCTGATATTGGGAACGCAATTCTCGAGTTACTGGCAGCCGTTTATGATTATGGCAACAGTGCCGATGGCCTTTACAGGTGTTGTTTTGGGGTTGTGGGTCACTCAAAATCCTATGAGCTTATTTACTTTATACGGTGTTGTGGCATTGGCGGGCATTGCTGTAAATGCGGCGATTGTGCTGATATCTGCAGCAAATCAGCGGCTGGAAAGTGGTATGAGTGTTTTACATGCAACCCTGTATGCGTCACGTCGTCGTGTTATTCCTATTCTGATCACATCGCTTACTACGATTGCCGGGTTATTTTCACTGGCAACCGGCTTGGGTGGGCACTCACTGATTTGGGGGCCGGTTGCTACCGCCATTGTGTGTGGATTAGCTTTCTCAACGGTGTTGACTCTGTTCGTGATACCTCTGCTGTATCGTCTGTTTATGAAAAATTCTCCCCTGAAATAACGAGTCATTGAGAGTCATGGCTCTTAATGAAAAGGGCCATGATTGTTTATTTGTTAATGCCCTTTCCCATTTATGTGATTCCTCCTTCTTGTGATTTTCGCTACAGCTGAATAAGCATGGGTACGTTTTAGTGTTGACATTGTATAAAATATACAATTATTATCTATTGTATATTTTATACAATTAATCATCCGCAATAAAACTGAATCATAAACGAGGCATGAATATGAATGTAAATTGGAAAGGTGTTTATCCGGCAGTCACAACTCAATTCAATTCTGATGAGTCACTGAATTTGGAGCAGACACAACGCGTTATCGATAATCAGGTAAACGATGGAATCGATGGAATTATTTGTTTGGGAACTGTGGGTGAAAATTGCTCGTTAACAGCAGAAGAAAAGCGTCTGGTCATCGGTGCTGCTAAGGAAGTTATTAATGGTCGGGTGCCGTTGATTGCCGGTACTGCTGAAACGACAACGCGTCAAGCTATTCAATATGTAAAAGATGTTGCCAAGCTCGGTGCAGATGGCTGCATGGTATTGCCGGGTATGGTTTATCGTTCTAATGACCGCGAAGCCGTTACCCACTTCAAAAGTGTAGCGGATGCTAATCCAGAGATGCCAATGATGATTTACAACAACCCTGTTTCATACGGTGTTGATGTCAACCTGGAAATGATGGCTGAACTGGCAGGTTGTGCAAATATCGTTGCGGTTAAAGAATCAACCACTGACACCCGTCGTATCACAGAGTTATATAACACCTTTGATGATCGTTTCATCGTTTTCTGTGGTGTTGATGATATTGCTCTGGAATCTTTGATGTTGGGTGTGACTGGGTGGATTTCAGGTCTGACAAATGCCTTCCCACGAGAGTCAGTTACCTTGTTTAAGTTGGCGCAGCAGGGTCGCTATGCTGAAGCACTCGAAATTTACCGTTGGTTTTTACCATTACTGCGTCTGGATACCATTCCGACATTGGTTCAGTGCATTAAGTTAGCAGAGCAAGTGTGTGGTCGTGGTTCTGAGATTGTGAGGGCTCCACGCTTGGCTTTGACAGGCGCTGAACGTAGTAGTGTCATTAATCTGGTTGAAACTGCAATCGCAACCCGTCCTGATTTAAGCCGCTATAACGTCTGATATAGCTTTTCATGAGGTGGCCTAAATGAAGGCCACCTTCGCTTGATAAAAACAATAATGACAAGGCGCGATATATGAACGGAGAAAATAATAATTTCGTTAGTTTTCAGAAGGTTCAGAAAACCTATGATGGTGATAATCTGGTTGTAAAGGACTTCAATCTGGATATAACCCAAGGAGAGTTTGTGACAATGCTGGGCCCTTCAGGGTCAGGTAAAACCACTTGTCTGATGATGCTGGCTGGCTTTGAAACAGCGACCCACGGCGAAATTTATGTAGATGGAATGCCAGTGAATAATCTGGCTCCGCATAAACGTGACATAGGCATGGTATTCCAGAACTATGCTCTTTTCCCTCATATGACAGTGGCTGAAAATTTAGCTTTTCCTTTGCAGGTCAGAAAGCTCCCTAAAACAGACATAGAACAAAAAGTAAAAAAAGCGTTGGATATGATTGAGCTCCCACACGTAGCCGGGCGTCGGCCAGGGCAGCTTTCGGGTGGTCAGCAGCAACGTGTCGCTTTAGCGCGGGCATTGGTGTTTGAGCCAAAATTGGTACTGATGGACGAGCCTTTAGGCGCGTTAGATAAACAGCTGCGCGAGCAGATGCAATATGAAATCAAACGCTTGCATGAAAAAATCGGGATCACTGTTCTATACGTTACTCATGATCAGACAGAAGCATTAACGATGTCAGACCGAATCGCTGTGTTTAATGACGGTGTGGTTAAACAGCTGGCGTCACCTACCGAGTTATATGAAAAGCCAACGAACTCGTTCGTTGCTCAGTTCATTGGAGAAAATAATAAATTACCGGGTAAAGTCGAGCATCTAGATCCACATCGTTGTCTCGTTGAGATAGGTAATCATAAAGTGATTGCTTTGCCTGTTAATGTCGCCGTAGTCGGAAAACAAACAACCTTATCGATTCGTCCTGAGCGAGTCCTGTTAAACCCTCAGGTATCGGAATGTGATAACCGGTTTGATGCGCAGGTATTGGAGATGATCTATCACGGCGATCACCTACGCACACGGGTGAAGTTAATGAATCGTGATGATTTCATTATCAAGGTGCCTAATTCCACCGACCATTTGTCAATCAGAACAGGGGATAAAGTATCTGTAGGCTGGCATAGCCAAGATTGTCGGGCGTTGGATGCGATTCAATAAGCAGGGGCGTCATAATGAAACAAGAAATAATTAATGCTTCGTCTGTTGTCTCGGTGAGTAATAACGATCTCTCATTGATTCAACAAAACCTTAAAGCACGTTTACGTAAAGCCGAACGATGGAATCGCACCCGCGCATTTTTGCTGGTGGTTCCTTTACTGTTATTTGTCGGTATTACGTTTGTGATGCCAATTGCCAACATGTTGCTTCGTAGTATCGACAATCCTGTTTTAGTAGAAAAAATGCCCGCTACGGTCGCGGCTTTAAAGCATTGGGAGTACCAGGGACTGCCTGATGATTCAGCATTTGAGGCATTGGCAACAGAGTTGGTTACGTTGCATCACAGTCGCGAGTTAGCAAAAGTTGCGGGTAGACTAAATACAGAAGAGTCGGGTATGAAGAGCCTGATGACTCGCTCTGGGCGTAAGTTGGCGGCGATGGATATGTCGAGTAATTACTCACAGTTGATGACGACAGTTGATCATCGCTGGGGACAGCAGAAGTATTGGGCAGCCATAAAAAATCTTAGTAGCCCATACACGTTAAGTTATTATCTGGCCGCTCTGGATCTCCGTTATGACGAGCATGGTGAAATCGTACAGCAACCGGAAAATCGTCAAATTTATGTTCCACTCTTGATAAAAACGTTGTGGATGTCATTGCTGATTACCAGTGTTTGCCTGGTGCTCGGTTATCCGGTGGCATATCTATTGGCGACGTTACCTGATCGTCATTCAAATTTATTGATGATTTTAGTGCTATTGCCGTTCTGGACATCGTTACTGGTGCGAACAACCTCATGGATAGTACTGCTGCAAACGGAAGGGGTGGTCAACGATGTTTTGATGGCGCTTGGGGTGATTACTGAGCGGATACAAATGATACACAACATGTTTGGTACAGTTGTCGCGATGAGTCACATTTTATTGCCATTTATGATTTTGCCGCTTTACAGTGTGATGAAAAACATTTCTCCGAGTTACATGCGTGCTGCACGGTCATTGGGTGCACAGCCTCTCTATGCTTTTGCGCGTGTCTATATGCCACAGACTTTGCCTGGTGTTGGGGCTGGCGTCTTACTCACCTTTATTTTGTCCATTGGGTTTTATATCACGCCCGCGCTGGTGGGCGGGCGTAGCGGTCAGATGATATCGAACTTCATTGCTTACCATATGCAAACATCATTGAACTGGGGAATGGCTGCTGCACTGGGTGGCATCTTGTTAGCAGTCGTGTTGTTCCTTTACTACCTATATAACCGCTTGGTCGGTATCAATAATTTGACAATGAGGTAATCGAGATGTCTTTACCACGTTATTGCACGCCTTTTGAACGTATAGGCATTTACAGTTATCGACTGTTCTGTGGAGCTGTATTGCTGTTCTTGATTGTGCCAATTTTAGTGATTATTCCGTTGTCTTTTAATGCAGAGCCGTATTTTTCTTTTACTGAAGGGATGTTGTCGTTTCAGCCAGAAGCATTTTCTCTGCGCTGGTATGACGATATGGTGAGTAATCCACAATGGATTCATGCATTAAAAAATAGTGTCATTATCGCCACGGCATCAACCATTATTGCGGCAACGCTAGGTACAGTAGCGGCATTGGGATTAGCGCGTCATGATATGCCTTTCCGTAATGTGGTAATGGCGCTGTTGATCTCTCCAATGATTGTGCCAGTTATCATTGCTGCGGCAGGGATGTACTTTTTCTATACGGAATTAAATCTTGCGCAGACTTATTGGGGAGTTATTTTCGCTCATGCAGCATTAGGCACGCCTTTTGTTGTCATCACAGTCACAGCAACGTTGGCTGGGTTCGATCAGAGTTTGGTGCGTGCTGCTGCAAATTTAGGTGCTAGCCCGAGTTATGCGTTTTTTAAGATTACTATGCCATTAATCAGGCCGGGAGTGATTTCAGGAGGTTTGTTCTCCTTCGGCACATCATTCGATGAGGTTGTGGTGGTGATGTTTATTACGGGTGTAGAGCAAAGAACGGTACCCCGGCAAATGTGGTCAGGTATCCGCGAACAAATCAGCCCAACGATTTTGGCTGTTGCGACGTTGCTGATTTTCTTCTCTGTATTGCTGCTGGTGACACTGGAGTTATTAAGAAGGCGCAATGCACGGATGAGAGGGATCAGAGAGTAGTCAAAGGGTGATTTTCGGGACAAATAAAGTAACAAAGCCAGCTAGATGATAGTTGGCTTTTTTATGGCTAAGTGCCGAGACTGATAACGTGGTTAAGCACATCAAGTGCTATTAACCTTTGCTTGATTTTGGTTGAAGAGTATTAGAGTTTTTGCTCAGCCTGCTGCTGCTTTAAAAGAGAGCTGATTGCTATACCTGCTTCTTTAATATGGCGCTTGAGTAATGTCGATGCTGCTTTCTTGTTTTTTTGTTCGCACAATAATAGCAACTCACTGTGTTCTTGCTCGGCTTTATCGACTCCCGTTGTGAACAGCAGTTGTAGACGAATATAGCGATCACATTTAGTGTTCAGGCCATCAATGATATCAAGTGTCTGAGGAAGTTCTGCAGCTTGGTAGAGTGCTTTATGAAAGGCATAATTAAGATCACTCCACTTTTCTACCCGGGTACCGCTGTTTAGGGCTTCATCAAATGATTTCAGGATTTCTCGTGCTTCTTCAATGTTTTTTGCAGTCATGTTCTCAATAGCGTGTTCAAGCATATAGCATTCGAGAAGTGCGCGAAGTTCAAATAATTCTTCAATTTTTGATGGGGATAACTCTGTAGCTGTTGCTCCCTTATGCGCTTCAAAATGCACTAAGCCTTGTGCTTCTAATTGTAAAAGTGCTTCGCGAACCGGAATGCGGCTGACATTAAACTCTTTAGCTAGAGCATCCTGGCGTAAAGGGTCCCCTGCTTTGATAGATCCAGAAAGGATTTTTTCGCGCAGGATATCAACTACCATCTGCGTCCGTGTCTTGTATACAATGCCGTTTTGATTTGCCATGCGTCAGGTATCTTTAATTTTTTAATAGTTTCTATTGTAATGGCAACAGCGAAAGCAACAAGAGGCTGATGCTACAGCCTCGGTTTTAATTACGTCACTTTGTCAAAAATTCCAAGCTTATAATGCTTTTTGGGTGAAATTCCCATTTACTTTCCGCCATATGCCAAATGGATTGTTATTTTGTAATGTTGGAGGCAGAAGGGCATCTGGCGCATTTTGCCAGCTAATTGGGCGCACCCAGCGGTCAATAGCTGTGCTGCCCACTGACGTTGAGCGACTATCGGTAGAGGCGGGATAGGGGCCGCCGTGAGTCATTCCATGTGCCACTTCAACGCCGGTGGGCCATCCATTAAATAATACGCGGCCGACTTTTTGGCTGATTTCCTGATTGATCAGCGCTGCCAGTGGTTGATCTTTTTCAGTGGCGTGAAGGGTGCTGGTTAAATGACCACTCAGATGACGGGTTACATCCAGCATTTGCTCACTATTATCGCAGATGACAATCAAAGCGGTGGGGCCAAACACCTCCTCTTCAAACACAGCGTTATTCATAAAAGTCTCGGCGCTTACACTGAATAAAGAAGCCTGAGCTTGATTTTCTGTGGCATCCATTCCTGTGCCTAATTGTGTAATACCGGATTGTCGGGCTAAATGATCTTTGTTTTCATGATAGGCTTTGCAGATGCCTGATGTGAGCATAGGAGCAGCGATACTTTTTTGAATGCCTTCAACAGCTGTTTTTATAAATTGATCCAGTGCTTCACTGGTGCAGCTAATTAGCAATCCGGGATTTGTACAGAACTGTCCGCATCCCATATTGAGAGACCCTACAAATTCAGACGCTAGTGTGTCTGCTTTTTGCTCTAGTGCGTCTGGTAGCAGGTAAACTGGATTAGTCGAGCCTAGCTCTCCATAAAAAGGAATCGGTTCAGGCCGGCCTGTTGCTAAATCAAATAAAGCCCGCCCACCTTTAAGCGACCCGGTAAAACCAACAGCTTTGATATTACTATCAGCCACTAAAGCTCCGCCTAATGCAGTGCTGGTACCTTGCAGTAAAGAGAATACACCTGCAGGTAGATTGCATTTCTTAATAGCGCGGTTGATGGCGTTAGCGACTAGCTCAGATGTACCTGGGTGTGCTGGATGTCCTTTTACAATAACCGGGCATCCGGCTGCCAATGCGGAGGCCGTGTCACCACCAGCGACAGAGAACGCGAGTGGAAAATTAGAAGCGCCAAAGACAGCAACAGGGCCTAAAGGCTGCAGCATCATACGTAGGTCGGGCTTTGGTAGCGGTTGGCGTGTTGGATCCGCTTGGTCGATGATCGCACGTACCCAGCTGCCTTCGTGCAGTAACTGAGCAAAAAGATTTAACTGCCCTGTCGTTCTGGATAGCTCTCCATTTATACGCATGTCAGGGAGCGCACTTTCTTGAGTAGCACGATGCACTATTGCTTCCCTGTCAATTTCCAGTTCAGCGGCGATAGATGTTAAAAAATGGGCTTTATCTGAATCAGGTAGTTTTCGGTATTCCTGAAAAGCAGTACGCGCTGCAGACGTTGCCTTTTTTACATCATTAGGGCCATTTTCAGGGAACAGCCCCGGTAGTTGTTCATTAGTGTTTGGGTTTGTGGCGTAAAAACCCTCTGTTGCCGTTACTGCTGTGCCTGCGATAAAAGCAGCGCCTATTATATTCGTCATACAAAAATTCCTTTATTTTACTTCGAAGCCATAGGCGTACGGGTCTTCGCTATCAACCCAAATGGTGTTGTGACCAATGACTCTGGCCCATCCTTTAATACTCGGCATGATGCCGTCGTATTGCCCAACGTTTGTTGCGCTTTCGACTCGTCCTTCGAATAAGCTGCCGATAATGCTTTCGTGGATAAAGTCGTCGCCTACCTTTAACTTTCCACGAGCAACCCATTGCGCCATACGTGCGCTAGTACCCGTACCACAAGGTGAACGATCAATAGCTCTATCACCGTAAAAAACGGCATTTCTGGCATGTGCTGATGGGTGTGTCGGCTGGCCTGTCCAAAGAACATGCGAGACACCACAGACGGTAGGGTTATCTGGATGAATGCACTCTACGGCCTCGCCTACCCGTTGGCGAATGATCGGACTGTAGTGCAGCACTTGGTCAGCACTAAAATTTTCCAAGCCGGTAAAGTTTTTCTGTGGATCGACAATAGCGTAATAATTGCCCCCGTAAGAGACGTCAACAATAAGCTCTCCTAAATCAGGAACGTGGATTATCACATCGGTATGCGCTAGGTAAGAGGCTATATTGAAAATTCGAACGCTCTCAACTTTATCGCCCTGTTGCGTGTATTCAATACGAATCTGGCCAGCGGGCACATCAAGAATCAACTGTCCGGGAACCCGTGGCTTAATGATGCCGTGTTCAATAGCGGATGTGACAGTACCAATTGTGCCGTGTCCGCACATAGGCAGGCAGCCGCTGGTTTCTATAAAAAGAACAGAGGCATCCGCATTGTCTGAGCAAGGTGGGTAGACAATCGAACCGGACATCATCGAATGACCGCGTGGCTCAAACATTAGTGCTTTACGAATCCAGTCATGATTGGTTAAGAAATCCTGACGCTTTTCGCTCATCGTATCCCCCGCAAGAGTTGGGTAGCCACCGGCGACTAGCCTTACAGGATTGCCGCAGGTATGGGCATCGATACAGAAAAAAGTACCTTCTCTCATTGTGTGCCTCTTAAGTTTTGGCTTTATAAGTGATCGAAAAAGTATAAAGCGATATTTGTACAATTTGCAATAATTGTATATTTTATACAAAATTAACCGAATCATAGCGCGGCAGACATATATGAATCAACAGGAAATCGATATAGCAGTGGTGGGCGCAGGTGTTGTAGGCCTGTGTTGTGCTTATAAATTACAGTCCGCGGGCTACAAAGTTGTATTATTTGATCGCGATAAGCCGGGGCATGGTTGTTCTAAAGGAAATGCAGGGCACTTTGCTACTGAGCAAGTGCTGCCTTTGGCGGCACCGGGGTTGATTCGACAAATTCCGGGTATGCTGTTGGATTCTCAGGGCCCCGTATCAATTCGTTGGCCTTATTTGCCCACAATAGCGCCTTGGTTTATTCGATTCTTACTTAATACTCGACAGCAGCCTTTCAGGGCTGGAGCACAAGCGCTGTCGCCGTTGAATGCTCAGGCTCTTGGTTCTTGGCAGAAAATATTGCGTGAAATAGGTGCTCACGAACAGTTAAAAATGGATGGGGCATATCTTGTTTTTGAAGACAGTCAGTTATTTGAGTCTTACCAGAAAAGCACCCTTTTACGTATAAATCGATATGGAGTGAACACAGAGTTACGAACAGGTGATGAGGTTCGTGAAGCAGAACCCGCACTGAGTAAAAACATTCAGCATGCGGTATTTTTTCCTGATACCGGTCACACGGCTGATCCATTGTTGCTGTCGCAAACGTTACTTGAAAGCTTTATCCGGCAAGGAGGGTTGCTTGTGCAGGATGAAGTGACAGGTATTCGTCAGCGGGGCGATGAATGCGAACTTATGACATCCACCCGAAAATATAAGATACCGCAATTACTGTTAACGACGGGGGCATGGTCTAAAGCATTACTAAAGCAAGCGACAGGCGTGTCAATTCCACTTGAAGCGGAAAGGGGATATCACCTGATGTTGCCTGAAGCGCAGTCCTGCATAAAAGTACCAATTAGCTCAGCAGACAGAAAATTCATTATGACGCCGATGAATATGGGGCTTCGGTTGGCTGGAACTGTCGAGTTTGCGGGTTTAAATGCCCCGTCAGATATGCGTCGGGCTTACATGCTAAATAAACATGCGCGAGAACTTATTGATGATCTGCCTGCAAAAACGGGTGATAGCTGGATGGGTTGTAGGCCTTCATTACCCGATTCACTACCGATTATTGATCGGGTTGGTAGTGCAGGTCAGATTTTTCTGGCACTGGGGCATCAGCACTTGGGATTAACACAAGCGGCTATTACTGCAGAAATGATTCTTAATCTAAAACGCGGGGAATCAAGCGTTATGCCTTTGAATCCATACCGACTAGATAGATTCAAAAGCTTTTAATTGTATATTGTATAAAATATACGTTTGTTGTAGATTTGATCTGGTTCATTCAGTGGCTGGCTTTCAGCTATCAACAATAGTGTTGAAAAATAACAACAGAGGTATGCAAGAGATGAAAAAAACAATAAAAGCTCTTTCCGCTCTTTCACTGGGAATTGTGTTATCAAATATGGCGATGGCTCAGGATTCACTTACCGTGGTTTCCTGGGGTGGAGCTTTTGCCAAAAGTCAGGTTGAGGCATATCACAAGCCTTTCATGGCTAAGACCGGTGTGACGTTAGTATCAGAAGATTTTTCAGGTGGTTTGGCAGAAATTAAAGCACAGGTAGAGTCGGGCAATATAACGTGGGATTTGGTGTCCTTGGATAAACCTGACATTGTGCGGGGTTGTGCTGAAGGCTTGCTAGAACCATTTAATGCTTCATTGCTAGGCCCTGGTGCCGACGGTGCGTCTGCAGAGCAAGACTTTGTGCAAGGCGCCATACACGATTGTGCGGTTGCCAGTATCGTTGTATCTAACGTGCTTGCTTATGATGAGACGCGCTTTTCGGGTAAGAAACCATCGACGCTAGATGCGCTGTTTGATCTTGAGCAATTCCCAGGCCGCAGGGCTTTGCAGAAGCAACCACAGGGCAATCTTGAGTGGGCATTGATGGCCGATGGCGTAGCCCCTGATGATGTGTATAAGACACTCGAAACCCGAGAAGGTCGTGAGCGTGCCTTTCGTAAACTGGATACGATAAAAGAGCATACCGTGTGGTGGACAACGGGTGCGCAGCCGCCACAAATGCTTGCTGATGGTGAGGTTGTTTTAGCTTCTGCTTTTAATGGTCGTATCCATAGCGCCCAAAAAGTAGAGAACAAGCCGTTTAAAATCATCTGGGATCACCAGATCGGTTACATGAATGGCTGGGCTATTCCAAAAGGCAGTAAAAACAAGAAGCTTGCGACAGACTTCATTGTATTTTCGGCTGAAACCCAGCAGTTAGCAGAGCAGGCTAAATATATCGCTTACGGCCCAACGCGCAAGTCGTCTGCTAAATTGCTGACACCAGAAATTTTGGATGGGTTGCCAACATCTCCCGATAATTTTAAAACCGCTTTTATCTTTGATGATACATGGTGGAGCGATTATGCTGATGAATTGAATGAAGAGTTCAATACTTGGCTTGCAAAGCAATAGACGTAACTGCCAGTATAAAAAGCCTGCTCTCAGTAAAATGTGAGTCAGGCTTTTGTGTATGAAGCATCAAAAATAAGTACGGTTGTTAAAGGCCAGCACGGCCTTTACCGTCGATATGTAACTCTGTTAAAAATCTATGGTTAGAGAATAGTAAGGAATAAAGATGCTCGTTATTGAAGCAGTAGATGTTCAGAAAACCTTATCTTTTGATAGTGTAGTGCTAGCGCTAAGAACCGCTTTTTCTAACGATTTTGGAATGCCGCAGCGTCATGTTTATCATCTGGCGGCTATCGGTGGTGAAAGCACGGAGCATCACGACTCTTTTGCTGTGCTGCCTGCATGGAATGATCAGGTGATGGGCGTTAAAGCCTTTACTCATCTGCCGGGGAACCCTGCCAAGGGACTGGAAACGCTGGCGTCAAAGATGCTGTTATTTAGCCGCACAACGGGTGAGCCGTTAGCTGTTGTTGATGGTACGCAGCTCACTTTCTGGCGTACGGCGGCAATATCAGCCTTGGCGACGGATTATCTGGCAAAAGCTGATGCAAAAAGTTTGCTGTTGTTTGGTACGGGCAAATTAGCGCCCTATATGGCGTTGGCACATGCTAGCGTACGGCCGTTGGAAACCGTCTATGTTACTGGCCGTAATCCTGAAAAAATCGCTGCGACGGTTGCTGAAATACAAGCACAGCGGCCTGACCTTCACGTTCACGGTGTGAGCAATCCAGAGTCCGTTATCGGCAAAGTAGATATTATCAGCTGTGCTACGGGTGCGGCTGAGCCCCTGTTTAGTTATGAGCAGGTGAGTCCGGGAACCCATATCGATCTGGTGGGTAATCATAGCCGTGATCGTCGTGAATGCGACTCTGCAACGGTGCAATATGCCAAGGTGTTTGTAGATAGCCGTATGAATGTGCTGAATGAAGCGGGGGAGTTATTGATTCCCATCGCAGAAGGCGTTTTTGCTGAGACACAAGTGCAGGGCGAGCTGGCGGATTTATGTCGTGGTAACAGTGCCGGGCGCTTGCAAGATACTCTGGGAGCAGAGCAGATCACACTGTTTAAGTCGGTCGGAACGGCGTTATCGGATCTGGCAGCTGCCTATCTGGTTTATCAAGAGTGCCGGACGCTCAGGGGGTAATCTGAGCGGCCTTCTGTCCGGCTTCAAAAGCAGCTTCATTGAGTGTTAATAGTTGCTTTCCTTTGTCTTTAAAACGCATGAGTAATGCAGCTTTTAACACCTCCGGGCTGAAAGGTAACTGTTTGGCAATCGCGCCGAGCATGATGGAGTTAACCAATCGACGGTCACCTAATTCTATCGATAAAGAACCAGCATCAAAGCTGATCAGCTGAATCGGGTGGCTTTTTAGTTGTTCTACAGGTTGATCTGGATAGTTGAATAAACCGACAGAAACAACAGGTGGCGCTTGTGGATAAGTATTCACCATCACCGTGGCTTGCTTTTTTACATGGGTTATCCAGCGAAGCGCTTCGGCTGGTTCAAAGGCAAGCATCAGATCTGCAGTTCCCGGTGTTATTGAAGGTGATAGCACCTTTGTACCGAAACGCACATGTGAAGTCACTACACCGCCTCGTTGTGCCATACCTGCTACTTCGGTTTTTTTAACGTCGTGTCCTTCCATAATGGCCGCTTGGGATATTATGTCGGCGGCGGTCATCACCCCTTGCCCGCCAATGCCAACTACCATGATGTTTGTGATCTGCTCCATTACTTGATCTCCACGGCATTAATATTAGCCAGATTGATGGCAGGAACGATGGCATCGGGTGCGCAGGTGTTAATACATAAATTACATCCGGTACAGGCGGCCGTATCGATCGCAACAAAAGAGAGCTCTTTCTCCCGGCCATTCGGCTTAATCACTGTTTCCCGGCGAGTGACCAAAATTGCCGGGCAACCAACATCCAGACAATTACTGCAACCGGTGCATTTATCATCCTCTACTTTCAACGGCGGCTGCTTTGAATAGCGCTCGGTTAATACGCAGGGCTGGTTTGTGATGATGACCGAAGGCTCTTTGATTTTTACTTCATCGCGTAGTGCTTTAAAGAGTGTCGGCAGCTCGTAAGGGTTGAGTTCATGTATCCGCTCTGGTTTAACACCTAAGGCTTCACAGAGCTTGCGAAAATCAACCTGAACGGTGGCTTCACCATGGATGTCGATACCGGAAGAGGGCGCATTTTGTCCGCCGGTCATGCCGACTGCGCGGTTGTCCAGCAGCAGGATAGTTACGTTACCTTTATTGTAGGTAATGTCTAAAAGCCCTTGCATGCCCATGTGCAGGAAAGTTGAATCGCCAATGACTGCAATCACATTTTTGTTGGCATCGTCTTCGCCGCGCCCTTTGTCGATCCCTTGAGCAACACTAAGAGATGCACCCATGCTGATACAGGTATCTAATGCATTCCATGGGTGTCCGGCACCTAGGGTATAGCAGCCAATATCACCGGCAATAATGGTATTTTTTACATGTGATAAGCAGTAATAAATGCCTAAATGCGGGCAGGCAACGCACAGGGTTGGCGGACGGGGAAATACATCGGTCATGCCGATGGTCGCAATGGTTTTTTCTTTACCCAGCAAGCGTTCTATGGCAGGAGTAATGACAGATGGTGTTAACTCGCCAATGCGAGGCACGATATCTTTCCCAAACAGTTCAATACCAGCGGCTTTCAGCTCTGTTTCAAGCAGTGGTTCTACCTCTTCAATTACGACCAGTTTCTCTACGCTATCAGCAAATTCGCGGATCATATCGATAGGTGCAGGATGACTCAGCCCTAATTTGAGAATAGGGGCGTTTGGAAACGCTTCCCGCACATGACAATAGGCTGCTCCTGAGGTGATAAAGCCTACTTTACGATTATCTCCATGTTCAATTTTGTTAAGCAGGCAGGACTCCGAAAAGATGGCGAGCGTTTTTTCCCGCGCCAGCATCATAGGTATACGCTGCTTGGCATTGCCCGGCACCATTACGAAACGGTTAGTATTCTTAGTGAATGTTCGGGCCTCTATACTTTGAGGGGGCGATAACTTTACTAGCCCTTTAACATGGCAGATACGCGTCGTTAAGCGAACTATTACCGGCGCGGCGTATTGCTCTGACATACCAAAGGCAAAGCGGGTCATCTCATACGTTTCCTGTGCATCAGAGGGCTCTAGTACAGGAAGGTGAGCAAAGCGTCCCCAGTAGCGGGAATCCTGTTCGTTTTGTGAAGAGGATAATCCGACATCATCGGCGATAATGATCACCAATCCGCCAACCGCGCCAATCAGCGTTTGTGTCATCAGTGCGTCAGACGCGACATTCATTCCTACATGCTTCATAGCACAGAGCGCCCGGCTACCGGCCAGAGAGGCGCCAATCGCCACTTCTAATGAGACTTTTTCATTGATCGACCATTCAGAGTACAGGTCAGGGTAGCGGGCGATGTACTCCAGAATTTCTGTAGACGGTGTGCCGGGGTAGGCTGAAGCAACCTTGCAGCCCGCATCACGTGCCGCTAACGCAACAGCTTCATTGCCTGACATAAATAAAGCCTGATTAGTCTGAACCGTTGCAGTTAGTGCCATTTCGATACCTCAACATCCAAAGCGATAGTTATTTTTATTAAGATTTTAAAAAAGTGAATCATATTGGTTGAGTGTATCGGTCAGGCTTTGGGTAAATACCGATCTGGATCAATAAAGCAGGAGAGGTTAGGCGAAGGTATAAGGAGAGAATGGCGGGAGGAGGAAGAGTTGCTTTCCTACGTATGCGAAACAACAACCCTGTCTTCGTGATGATTGAGCAACGCTTTTTTGCTGCGTTTATGTTCATACATGCGTTTGTCTGCAAGTGCCAGACAGTCTGATTGATTTTTACCTTCCAGGCTGGTGGCAACTCCATAACTGATACCCGATGTATGCCAGCCTTGTCTGCGGAGTTCGCTTTCACACTGCTCGACTAAAGCTTTGATATTGGTAACTAAGGCCGCCAGGTCGCTCTTTTGAGTGACATCAAATAACCAGACAAATTCATCACCGCCGGTACGAAAAATATCCCCTTTGTTGCTGATTTTACTTTTCATGAGTTGGGCGCCCTCGATCAAGAACAGGTCGCCTTTATCATGTCCTAGTTGGTCATTAATCGATTTTATGCCATCAAAATCAATAAACACGATAATGAAACTATTTTTCAGTTCGGCGAATTTTTCACTCATTAAGTGACGGTTGCCCGTATTGGTTAACGGATCAATACGAGCGAGATAGAAAGAGCGGTTGTAATCTTTTTGTTTACTATAAATCCATTCGGCCAGAGACAGTAGGATGCAAACACAGTCTATAGCTAAAGCTGAAACAACAATTAACTCTGGATTGGTATGGGTTTCAATGATACCGGCATGTAAAAGTACATAAATCAGCAGAGCCACGCTATAGCAGAGGTTGCCAAGTAGGTAGTATTTCGCACGAGCAAACTTTCGGCGTAACATGGTTGCGCCGATTAGCACGCTCGATATGATCCAGATTAGTGCAATAATATGTGAGATGGCGAAGGCTATAGAAAAGGTAATCCAGGGTAGCAACAGCCCAATGCTGACACATCCTATTGCAAGGATGTTTAGATACCGGGCGAGTTTAATGTGCTCTTCTTGGCAGCTAAAGAGTAGTTTTGTGAACTGACAGGCAAACGCAATGGCGAAAGGGAAAATTAAGATACCTGTATAGGTTATATTGATGCTGCCAAGTGGCATCATATTTTCCGGCAATCCTGCGGCAGCAGCCCAGCCAATGCCATGTAATCCAATATAGCCTGCACAGGCGAGCGTAATGTTATCTTTTGTTCTCAAGAAAATAATGGCAGCGATGAGAGCTAGTGTCAGCATCACACTGATGGCCATTAAGGACATAAGGTTGATCACAAATTGCTCATGATAAAACGTTGGGGTGTCATAGATTTTGATGGATAAAGGATTGGCATAGTGTTTGGCATCAAGATATAGCCATAGATACCCTTGTTCATGTTTTTGTGTGGTCAGGCTAAATGCCTGTGAATGCATTAATGCGGGTGTGCGGGAGTCGTTTAATTGTGAGAAGTCATCGAGTCTTTCAATAGTCCCGTCATCCGGCTGCCAGAATGCAAGGCCATGATCAACAAAGGTTGCGTTAGGGTTGATGAACCAAGTTTGAATTCGATCGCTATTATTTTTTAGAGCGACCCTCGCGATATAGCCACCCGAGCGCCCTGATACTGTGCCTTCGACGGGTTGTGACTGTAGAAACCATTTTTCCATTGATGCAAAATTTGAGGGCGGCTTTTGCGAATCAACGCTGTGCCAAATGGATGTTTCAGCTATTTCGTGAGTGCTTTTATCTGCTAAATTGAGAACATATTCGGCTTTTGCTTGGCTGCAAAAGAGTAAAATCATTAGTAGTTTCAGAAGGAAAAAATATGGCATCCTGCACTTGGTTCTCTTATGAATTAATCAGCACTCCTTCGAGTCGCTAATTTCGATAAATCGTTTCAATTAAGTGAAAGCCAAATTTGGTTTTCACTGGCCCATGCACGGTTAATAATGGCTTTTTAAAGACCACGTTATCAAATGCTTTCAACATGGTGCCGGGGCTGAACTCTCCCAGATCGCCGCCGCGTTTAGCGGAGTTGCAAAGTGAATGCTTCTTAGCAAGCGTAGCAAAGTCTGCTCCCTTTGCCAGTTGTTGCTTGAGTTTCTCGGCTTCCTCTTTCGTTTTTACCAAGATATGTCGCGCACATGCTTTTGCCATTTGTTTGTAACTTCTCGTTTAATTAGTTGAGCCCGATTATCTGTTTAATCAGGCTTGTGAGCGCTTTATATCAGGCACGCTGCAGTACTTCATCAACTAATTTATTAATGCCGCTGGCGGCTTCGGTAATTGAGCCTGCTAACATATATGCGGGTGTGGTAATAATGTTGCGTTCTTGATCGATGACAATATTACCGACAGTACAGTTCTGATGTTGGCCGCCCATCGCTTCAATCGCGCCGGCTGTATCGCTATCCGTGCCAATAGTGCAGACTGCACCTTCGCCGAATATCAGCGGTGTCATTGCGGGTGCAATACAGATTAGTCCAACGGGCTTTCCTGACTTGTGGATCGCCTGCGCAAAAGATTTCACCTCCGGATTTATTGAGGCATCTGCACCTTTAACGGCAAAATCCGATAGATTTTTAGCCGCGCCAAACCCTCCGGGAAGGATCAAAGCATCGTAATCGGCTGGGTTGGCGGTAGCCAGGTCAATAATATCTCCTCTGGCGAGGCGGGCTGCTTCAACCAACACATTTCTGCTTTCGCCTTCAGCGACTTCGCCTTTTAGATGATTAATAACGTGTAGCTGTTCAATATTCGGTGCCATGCATTGATATTCAGCACCCTGTTGAGCAAGGCGAAGTAAGGTTAGCACTGATTCGTAGATCTCTGATCCATCGTATACACCACAGCCGGATAAAATAACGGCAATTTTTTTCATCTGAAACTCCTCAGGGCTGATGTCTGTCATATTCATTTTCATCAAGAATACGTTAAGATGAAAACCATGACCAGTTGCCGGAAAGCAGCGTAGAATCAAATGGAGCATGGCGTTTGTCATTAGTTTGTCATATAGATTTAGTTAAATTTACTTAGATTAAAAGGATATAACCGTGGCTTTTAATGATAGTCAGCGTTTTTTTCCAGAAACACGTATGCGACGCATGCGTGCAGAGCACTTTTCGCGTCGTTTGATGCGGGAAAATCAGCTGACCCCCAATGATCTTATCTATCCTGTTTTTGTGATTGAGGGTAGTAACAGCTTAGAAAGTGTTGCTTCCATGCCCGGCGTGCAGCGCATGAGTATCGATCTGCTGGTAAAAGAAGCCAAAGAGATTGCTGCGTTGGGTGTGCCAGCGATGGCGCTGTTTCCGGTAACGCCTGCATCAGCTAAGTCTGAATTTGCAGAAGAGGCTTATAACCCGGATGGTTTGGCTCAACGCGCAGTTAAAGCGATTAAAGATGCATGTCCTGACTTAGGCATTATTACGGACGTGGCGCTGGATCCATTCACGACTCATGGGCAGGACGGCATCATTAATGATGCGGGTTATGTACTGAATGACCGTACCGTCGAAGCCTTAATTCAGCAAGCATTGTCACATGCAGAAGCGGGTGCTGATGTGGTTGCTCCCAGCGATATGATGGATGGTCGTATAGGCGGAATCCGTGAAGCATTAGAAGAAGATGGGCACGTTAATACTTTGATTATGGCCTACTCTGCCAAGTACGCGAGTGCTTACTATGGGCCTTTTCGTGATGCGGTGGGCTCCGCAGGTAACTTGGGGAAGAGTAATAAAAACAGCTATCAGATGGATCCTGCCAATAGTGATGAGGCCCTGCATGAAGTGGGTCTGGATCTGGCTGAGGGTGCTGACATGGTCATGGTTAAACCGGGCATGCCTTACTTGGATATTGTGCGCCGGGTTAAAGAGGAATTTAAAGTACCGACATTTGCTTATCAGGTGAGTGGTGAATATGCGATGCATATGGCTGCTTTCCAAAATGGTTGGTTGGATGAGCGTAGTGTGATGATGGAGTCGTTACTGGCATTTAAACGTGCGGGTGCCGACGGCATCTTGACCTACTTCGCAAAACGAGCAGCACAACAGATGAACGAATAGTCGGTCTCGCATTATACTGGAGACTAAAATGACGGGGCAGGTAACTGCGATAGACGAACAGGTAGCGTTAATGAGTGAAGAAGCATTGCAAAATCAGGCCGCACAGGCTCTGGTGGATAGCCGTGAGATTTTGCCCACGGTTGATCATCCCGTTGAGGTTGAGCCGGTTGACCTTAAAGCCCCAGAGCTCTATATCAATCGGGAGCTCAGTCACCTTCAGTTTAATGTCAGGGTGCTGGAGCAAGCGCTGGATGTACGTTATCCATTGCTTGAAAGGCTGATGTTTTTGCTGATTTTTTCCAGCAACTTGGATGAGTTTTTTGAAATCCGGGTGGCCGATCAATTACGCCAGCTTAAATACGGGCGTGAGACGGTTGGGCCGGATGCGATGTATCCGAAAAAGGTGTTGGAGAAGATCCGTGAGATCTGCTTGATCAACGTGGATCGTCAATACCGTATTCTTAACGAGATCATGTTTCCTGAAATGGAGCAGCATGGCATCCATTTTTTACGCCGCCGTGACTGGACACCCGAGCAGTTAGCATGGATTAAAAATTTCTTTGAAGAGAAAGTTGTACCGGTTATCAGCCCTATCGGACTTGATCCTGCGCATCCATTTCCACGTCTGGTTAATAAAAGCCTTAATTTTATCGTACAGCTTGACGGTAAAGATGCATTTGGTCGTGAAACCGGGTTGGCCATTATTCCTGCGCCGCGATCTTTACCGCGCTTAATCCGCTTACCGGATGAGTTGTGTGAGGCGGGTGATAATCTGATTTTCCTCTCCTCCGTGATACATGAGTGTGCAGCAGAACTGTTTCCGGGCATGACCGTACAGGGGTGTTATCAATTCCGTATCACCCGAAATGCCGATCTGACCTTCGATTTCGAAGAGATGGATGATCTGGCGCGTACCTTACGTGGCGAATTACACTCACGTAAATACGGCGATGCTGTGCGTTTGGAAATAGACAATCGTACACCGGAAGAGCTAACTGAGTTTATTAAGAAAGAGTTTAATCTGGATGAAGAGCAGGTTTACAAGGTCGATGGACCGGTAAACCTGACGCGTCTGATGGCGGTACGGGATTTGGTAGAAAGGCAGGATCTCAGATGGCCGCCTTTCTCGCCAGGCGTGCCCGGTAAATTGAAAAAAGAGAAAGATGCTGATGTGTTTCAGGCTCTGAAGGCGGGTGATCAGCTATTGATGCATCCGTTCCAGTCCTTTACGCCGGTCGTCGATCTGTTGATGAAAGCCGCTAAAGATCCGGATGTCATTGCGATTAAACAAACCTTGTATCGTACCGGTGATAAGTCCGATATCGTCAATGCGCTGGTTGAAGCGGCGCGCGCCGGTAAAGAGGTCACGGTTATTATTGAGCTGCGGGCTCGTTTTGATGAAGAGAGTAACCTTCATCTGGCAAGCCGGCTTCAGGAAGCCGGTTGCTTGGTGGTGTACGGAGTAGTGGGCTACAAAACCCATGCGAAGGCGATGTTGATCGTACGTAGGGAGGGCACAAAACTGGTACGTTACTGCCATCTGGGAACAGGGAACTACCACTCCGGCACTGCGCGTCTTTATACTGATTACAGCTACCTGACAGCAGATGATGAGATCGGAGAAGATGTACATAAAGTATTTCAGCAGCTAACCGGTATGGGAAAAATCCAGCGCCTTAAAAAGCTCTACAATGCGCCTTTTACCCTGCACGCGAAAATGCTGGAGCTGATTCAGAATGAGGCGAAATTAGCAGCCAGCGGTAAACCCGGACACATTATTATCAAAGTGAATGGGTTGACCGAACCTAAAATGATTCGCGCTTTATACGAAGCCTCACAGGCAGGCGTGAAGGTCGAACTGATTATTCGTGGCATGTGTCGTTTACGTCCGGGTTTGCCGGGTATATCAGAAAACATTACGGTACGTTCGATTATCGGGCGCTTCCTTGAACACACCCGTGTCTATTACTTCGGTAATAATGGTAAGCCCAATGTTCTCTGTGCTAGCGCTGATTGGATGGAACGGAACATGTTAAATCGTGTAGAAACCTGCTTTCCGCTCACGGGGAAACAAGGTGACCGGGTTAAAAAAGAGCTGGATTACTACCTTGCGGATAACACGCAAAGCTGGGAACTAAAAGCAGATGGTAGTTATGCGCTTTTAGCACCGGAAGAAGGCGTCGAGCCGTTTAGCGCGCAGCAGCAACTGTTACGTGATTTTGCCAGTTAGGCTTATATAATCTATTAAAGAGCGCCCTTATTAGGCGCTCTTTTTCGTTATGGCGACCTTTTTTTAGAATTTTTAGACATCTCTTCTACCTGAAAGCGTCTTTGCGTTGCGTTTTATTTTCAGATCAGGAAAATAGACCCATAAGTCAAATGTTTCATATAAGAAATAAGATGGCGTATTATGGTCTTTTTACTGATCAACTATGCGCCCAATAATGGAAAACACTATGTCTGATACCTCGATCGCGCTCGAATTGACCGATATACACAAATCCTACGGAAGTCTTGAAGTGCTTAAGGGTGTTTCACTTAAGGCGAATGACGGGGATGTGATCTCGATCCTCGGCTCAAGTGGTTCAGGCAAAAGCACCCTGCTACGCTGCATCAATCTGCTAGAACAACCCGCGAAAGGCCGAGTGATAATCGGTGGCGAAGAGCTGAAGCTTAAAACCGGTAAATCGGGTGAGCTGGAAGCAGAAAACCGCAAACAACTCGAAGATATGCGTTCGCGTATCGGATTCGTTTTTCAAAACTTTAACCTCTGGCCGCATAAAACTATCCTCGGTAATATTATTGAAGCGCCAATGAATGTGTTAAAGCAATCGCGCGAGCAGGCGGTTGAGCGTGCAGAAGGCTTACTCAAAAAAGTGGGCCTGTACGAAAAGAAAGATGCCTATCCGGGTAACCTCTCAGGTGGCCAGCAACAGCGAGTTGCTATCGCCCGGGCATTGGCGATGGATCCACAAGTATTGTTGTTTGATGAGCCGACGTCTGCGTTAGATCCTGAACTCGTCAATGAAGTCCTCAGCGTTATGCGTGAACTGGCAGAAGAGGGCAGAACTATGCTAATTGTTACGCACGAGATGCGTTTTGCGCGAGATGTGTCCAGCCAGGTCGTATTTTTGCACCAGGGACAGATAGAAGAGATAGGGACACCAGAGCAAGTGTTTGAAAACCCGAAATCTCAACGTGTACGGGACTTTATGTCCAGCCACAACTGATTTCAGCTCCATACAAAAGAGATCCACTATAATAATTATCGATAATATAGAGAGAAACCTGATGAGTGTTCGTAAAATTATTGCAGCTGCTACGCTGATCGCCGGTACATTAATCGGAACGCAAACGTTTGCGGGAGACAAAATCCGTATCGCTACTGAAGGGGCTTATGCACCTTTCAATATGAAAAATGAGCAGGGCGAATTGATCGGCTTTGATGTCGAAATTGCCCAAGCCTTGTGTGCAGAGATGAAAGCGGATTGCACCATCGTTGAACAGGACTGGGATGGTATGATCCCGGCACTGAAAGGCCGTAAATTTGATGCGATTGTCGCATCAATGTCGATCACTGAAGAACGTTTGCAGGCTGTCGACTTTACAGATCCTTACTACACGAATGCACTGGCATTTGTGGGCGCGAAAGGTGTCGAATTAAAAACAGATAAAGCATCGCTTAAAGGTAAAACGCTAGGTGCACAGCGTGCCACTATCGCAGGTCAGTACCTGGAAGATGAACTCGGTGATGTCGTTTCTGTAAAACTGTATGATACTCAGGATAATGCTTATCTGGACATGGCAACAGGTCGGTTAGATGGCTTGGTATCCGATAAATTCCCTGCGTATGACTGGCTTCGTACTGACGCTGGTAAAGGTTTTGAGTTTAAAGGTGAGACGATTAAAACAGAATCTGTGGATAAAATCGGTATTGCCATTCGTCACGGTCAGGATGAGCTGAAAGCGAAGTTTAACAAAGCGCTGAAAGCTATCGTTGATAACGGTACGTATGCAGTCATCAACGCTAAATACTTCCCGTTCTCTATCTATTGATCGGATCAATGCGCGAGCGGGTAATTGATGCTCGCGCATTGTTTATCATGGATAATCCACTAACGTCCCGCTGTAAGAGAATAATAACGTGATAGATCTGCATGGGTTTGGTCACCTGTTATTGGCTGGAACATGGGTTACCGTCAAGCTGGCAATCGTCAGTTTGGCATTAGGCCTGGTTTTCGGTTTGTTAGGTGCAGCCGCCAAATTATCAAAATTTAAAATCCTTCGCGCTATGGCGACCACGTATACTACGTTGATTCGTGGCATCCCTGAGCTGTTGATTGTATTCGCTATCTACTTTGGTGGCTCTGCCTTAGTTATGGGCGTTGCCAGCATGTTTGGCTACGATGAATACATTGAAGTGAATCCCTTTATGGCGGGCGTGGCGGCACTCTCTATCGCCTTTGGTGCCTATGCAACCGAAGTCTTCCGTATGGCAATTCTCTCGATTCCGCAGGGACAGTGGGAATCGGCTCAAGCGTTGGGGATGACGCGCGGCAAAACCTTCTTCCGTATTATACTTCCGCAGGTGTGGCGTGTGGCTTTACCCGGGTTGGGTAATCTATTCCAGGTATTGCTGAAAGATACCGCCTTGGTATCGGTGGTGGGTTTGCAGGATATTATTCGACAAGCGACTACCGCGATTAGCTCCACCAAAGAACCATTCACATTTTATCTGGCGGCTGCTTGTATCTATCTGATACTGACGGCCATCGCGACGGCTGGCACGCTTTGGATGGAACGAGCCTGTACACCGCAGTTGAGGTATAAAGGATGAATTGGGATATTATTATTCAGTACTACCCCAAGCTGCTGGAAGGTGCCCTGCTAACACTGGAGTTGGTGGTTATTTCAGGTGTTGTGGGTGTGATGATGGCTGTGCCTATCGCCCTGTTACGTGCCTCAAAAACACCCTGGATTCGTGTTTTTCCATTCTGTTTTATCTACTTCTTCCGTGGCACGCCACTGCTGATACAGATATTTTTGATCTACTACGGCGCTTCTCAGTTTGAAGCCGTGCGTGATTCGGTATTATGGGTCGTACTTAAAGAGCCTTACTGGTGTGCCATTATCGCCTTTACGCTGAATACCGCTGCTTATAGCGCCGAACTGTTTCGTGGTGCGATACAAGCGATACCGCATGGTGAATTGGAAGCGGCAGATGCTTTCGGGATGAACTGGTTCCTGAAAACGCGGCGTATCGTGATACCACGTGCATTCGGAATCGCCCTGCCTGCATACGGTAACGAAGTTGTACTGATGCTTAAAAGTAGTGCGCTGGCCTCGACCATCACCCTGCTGGATCTCACCGGAATGGCGCGTACGATTCAGGCACGTACCTATACACCGGTAGAGTTGTTTACGGCTGCAGGTGTTATCTACCTCGTGATGGCGGCCATCGTGATTGGCTTATTCCGCTACATGGAAAGTCGCTTCAACCGCTACCAGTACTATAAACCGAATGTGGATCAAATGGGTGTGGATAAGCCTTAGCGCCTACATTCAGCTCAAGCTGAAAAGCCAGTATTCACTAGCGGCCATATGGCCGCTTTTTATTGGCTGCTGTTTGGCGATAAACCTCACCCTGTAATCAAGATTTAATTGCTTGTACGATAACAGGGTAATCGCTATGGTGTGGGAACGCTTTACCTGTGCAACCCCCGCGTATACTTGAAGCAATAATTCTGGGGTAATCACTTTAGCGATATTGCGTCTAATATCAGCCCAGTATTCTATTTGTTCAGCCTATATTCGCAGACTACACTTAACACTATATTCTTGTAGTGAGGTGATTTATTGGGGCAGCATAGTCAGAGTGCTGTTAAACAGGATATTCATAAAGGACTATAAAATGAGTGTAAACATTGAGTTTGAGCCCGAAGTATTAACGGCGTTAAACGCGGGCAAAAAAATTGATGCTATCAAAAAACTGCGATCTTTGAGAGGCATCGGTCTTCAAGAGGCGAAAGCCTTGGTTGATCACTATGTAAATGAGCAGGCACCGGAAAGCGTCTCTGTTTCGCAGGTTAATGGTAACTTTAGCGTTGCTAAGTTGCTTTTGGTTGGGCTGGCTATCTATTTGGTTTATACGTTCTTCGCACGTTAATCCGCGCCTAAACATTACACCGACAGCTGCTTCAAATACGTGAGAACTCCCAAGAACGATTAACCCGTTTCAACGTGATTTTCTTGACGGTCTATTTTCTTGAGAGCTTGGTCTGTTACAAGCCGCATCTACATAACTGCTTACTTTTCTAACATCACATATCTGAGTATTTCTACAACCTGCGCAGGTGTTGTCGCCCATGCCATAGCCGAAGCGTCTACTTCTTTGAGTGGATGTATGATGTCGCCTGCATGCAGCGTGATGTAAGGCTTATCGAGTGCGGCGCAATAACCGGCATCAAAGGCAGCGTTCCATTGCTTATATTTATCGCCAAAACGGATAATTGCGATATCGCATTTAGCAATCATGTTTTTGGTGCGGATAGCATTGACCTTGGACGATTTGTGATCGCGCCAAAAGCTATTTTCTTCAGCGCCCAGCAGGTCGCCGGCGGCATCGCTGGCCTCATGATTGGTGACTGCTGATGTAAATGTCACTGGCAGATTATGTGCTTTTGCACCCTCGATGAGTTGTTGACGCCAGTCGGTGTGTATCTCGCCAGAGAGGTAAATATTCCAGTGCATAGTGTGTCCTGTCTTTGTTATGGGTGTTATTGCTGCTGCTTTACGCTTTTATTCTACAGTATCTCAGGCTTTTAACTTATTCATCTGAATTGAACTAACCCTGATATGATGACAGACGTTTATATAGCCTGTGGAACAGAGATTGTGGACCAATCAAACGCAGTTAAATCAGATCTTATACTTCTTGTGGTGACATTGCTCGCTGCTTCTGGCTGGATTTTTTCTAAGGAGGCTTTATCGGGTATGCCTCCTTTGCTGTTTATCGGCATAAGGTTTCTGCTGGCTGGGCTGATTTTGTCGATATTCGGTAGGCATGCGTTAAGCTTACTTGATCGACAGGGGGTAGTCCGTACAGCGTTGATTGGCTTGTCTTTTGCCATGGCTATGATGTTTTGGATCCTCGGACTTCATCATGCGCAGCATGTCGGGGTCGGTGCTTTTTTAAGTTGTTTGGGCGCGGTATTGGTGCCGTTTGTAGCGGTGCTGTTTGGTGAACGGGCGAATCGCGCCGTTTGGTCGTCTCTTCCGATAGCGGCGCTTGGGCTTGCGCTCTTGGCTCTGGATAGTCAGTTTGTGATGGGATGGGGGGAGCTGTCTTTTTTGTGTGCTGCGGTTTTATTCGCATTTACGTTTGTGTTAAGTAGCCGCGCGGCTGCAAAAACATCACCGATTGCGTTATCTGCCATACAGTTAATAGTGGTGGGTCTGGTGGCATTACCGGTATCGTGGATAGCTGAGCCCTGGGCGTTTGATTGGCCTGTGTCGATCTGGATGTGGGTGGCTGCAAGCGTCTTTATAGCGACCAGCTTACGATTTTTTATGCAGACGTGGGCACAAAGCTTGTCCAACGCGAGTAATGCAGCGGTGATTATGACATTGGAGCCAGTATGGGCCGCGATGCTGGCGGCCTTGTGGTTTGGTGAAACAATGACCGCTATGCAGCTAGGTGGTTGCGCGCTTATTTTCAGTGCGCTGCTGGTCAGCCGTTGGCGTAATGTGCGTCAGGCTATGCGAGCATTGATCAAATAAGTGATCTTAATCCTGAGTTGGCGCTTCTTTGGTCGGCGCGTAACCTTGGGCAGCCGCACGTTGTAGCCATGTTTGTGCAGCTTTTAAAATGGATACAATAGGTATACAGGAATGGTTTGGCAGTAAAAATTGAACGGAAGAACTAATTTATGGATCTACATTAAGCGAGAGATGTTTCCTGTCTTGATGCTAACGAATAACGGCCAGTGTTTTTGATAAAGGAGAAGTGTGTGCTGCCGATGGGAACGATTATGACGGGATGTATGGCGGCGGGGTTGCTATTTGCGACGCGATTACCGCTATTAGGGATAGTGCAGAAACTACCTGTGTGGCTTAAAAAGACAGTCGCTTTTGTTGTGTTTGCAGCAGGCTGCTGGAATATCTTTTGGTACGCCCTTCGTCATATCACTGAGTTTTGGGGTGTGGCCGCGTTAGTCTCGGGTTGCCTGATGCTGCTAACCTCGGTTTATATTTTTAATGAGGAGCGATTGCCGCACTTGTTACAAAAAATCCGTCCAGGCGTTCTGTTCCTGCTGCTATGTTGTGCCGTTTTGTACGGTGTCACTATTTACCGGCTTTGAATCATTTGGAGTTGCTGTCAGTAATTTTAATAGACCTTAATTATTTTTGAGTGCTTCTGGTAAGTTTTATCAATCCTGAATCTGTTATAACGATATAAATCTAAGGGTTATTAATAAGCTTTTTATTATGCTTGGTTCTATCTGGCCAGCTGCTATAGAGGTTAGTCATGTCTGTTAAAAAAGAGTTTGAAGATCTATTTGAAAAGCTTAAATCAGAGCGCGATGAGATCATAGTAAAAACACACTTGGCCTCCATGGAGGCTAAAGATGAGCTCATAGAAGCTGAAAAGAGATGGGAGCAACTAAAAGCTCAGGCGACACAGATAGCGGACGGTTCAAAAGAGGCGACAGAGGCATTTATCGAGAAAGCCAAATCTGAATGCAAAGAGCTGCAGGCGTCTTATTATCGGTTAGGGCCTTACTGTTCTGAAAAGACCTCTTTTGTACAAGACGAACTGGGTGTGTTGTACGGGAAGCTCAAAACGGAACGAGATGAAGTGATCGTTAAGTTGCATTTAGCTTCCATGGATGCCAGGGAGGAGTTCATTGAAGCAGATAAAAAGTGGGATATGTTAAAAGAAAAAGTGTCGGATATCGCAGATGATAGCAAAGACACATCTCAAGAATTTATTACTAAAACTAAGATTATTGCTGAAGAGTTGAAAGATACCTATAAACGTATTGTTCAACGTCTTTCTAAGTGAAAAGTACAACGCTTGTTAACAGTTTATTGCGCACTGGCGCGATGTGACGCTATTTTGAGTCCTGCCTGAATGCCTGTTTTATAGTCTGGATAAATAAATTGATATCCGGATTGCTGGAGGCGCTGGCTGTTACAGCGCTTGCTCCCCCCGCGTCTGATCGGTGTTTCCTGCGTAATTTTTGTATTCAGTTGCTCTGCTAGCCATGCAGTGATCTCATGAATAGGGGTCGGGTTCGGATCACTGGCAAGATAGAGTGGCTCTATCACATCGCCTGAATTGACCTTACCTATCAGGTGAGCAAGCACACCGGCGCAGTCGTCCCGATGGATTCGATTGCTGTAGTGGTGTGGTTCTTTTGGCGCGATACTGCCTGTGCGAACACTGTTGATCAGATGGTTTCTGCCGGGGCCATAAATACCACTAAAACGCACCACAGTAGCGTTGCCTTTTGCCAGCACGCGTTGTTCTGCCTGACGCATGATTTGCCCGGAGGGCTGGGTTGGTTCTGTAGGTGATTGTTCGTCGACCCATTCGTGCTGATGTTGCGCGTAGACGCTGGTACTGGATGTAAAAAACAGATGTCCGGGCGGATTAGGTAGTGCTGTGTGGATGTTTTCCAGACCATCAATGTACGCTTGCTGATAAGCGATTTCACTGCGGCCTGTCGCTGCCGCGCAATAGATGAGAATATCAACGTTTGGAAGATCTGATAGTGTCTCTTTATCACAAAGGTCAGCTGAAATTGCGTGGATGCAGTCGGGAAGCTGGTTTATAGTACGCTTTAGACCATAAACGTGATGGCCCTGAGCTGATAATTGAATGCCCAGTGCGCTGCCAACATCACCACAGCCCGCTATAAGGATACGCAGCTTGCCCATTGAACACTCCAGATTAAGAGGCTTGTTTCAGAAGCTGCATAATAACAGAGGATTTGAGCAATGACGCTCACCGAATTACGTTATATCGCGACGCTGGCAAAAGAACAGCATTTTGGGCACGCTGCCGAAAAATGCTTTGTCAGCCAGCCAACATTATCTATCGCCGTTAAAAAACTGGAAGAGGAGCTGGGCGTTGCACTGTTTGAGCGCAGCAAAAACTCTGTCAAGGTGACTGATGTTGGTAAGGTCGTCGTAGCACAGGCGCTTAAGGTTTTGCAGCAAGCTGAAACAATTAAGGATCTGGCTCAGGTAGGTAAAGATCAGTTGCGCTCGCCGTTGCGTGTGGGCGCTATCTATACCATTGGGCCTTATCTTTTTCCTCATCTGGTGCCGGAAGTGCAAGAGTTGGCTCCGCATATGCCGCTGTATATCGAGGAGAACTTTACGGCGCGTTTGCGCGAGAAACTGCGTAATGGCGAGTTGGATGCGATTATCATCGCTTTACCTTTCGAAGAGCCTGATGTGGTGGTTCGTAAGCTCTACGATGAGCCCTTTGTGATGTTGTTACCTAAAGTGCACCCCTGGTGTGAGCAGAAAATGATTGATGCAACGAATTTGTCGAGCATTGAATTATTGCTACTCGGTGAGGGTCACTGTTTCCGTGATCAGGTGCTTGAGTCCTGTCCGACACTACAGCAGGCTATCCAGCATCAAAGCGGCGTGACAGAAGGCAGTTCATTGGAGACCATTCGTATGATGGTAGCGAGCGGCCTGGGTTCCAGTGTGTTACCTATGTCGGCCACTAATGGTTATTATCAGTCGGATCTGGTTGTTACTAAGCCTTTTAAAGCACCTCAGCCGACGCGAACGGTGGCGGTTGCCTGGCGGGCAAGTTTCCCTCGCTCCAAAGCAGTTGATGTGCTGATTAATGCGGTTAGCCGCTACCAGTTACATAGTCAACCGAGCACCCCACCGCGTGTTAACAAAGGAGCTGCGTAACAAGGTGCCAGGCTCTTTTAGCAGTTCTCCTGCGGTAACGGCGTTAAAAGGTGTGGGTGCCGCATTGGCTTTGAAGCTAGAACGCCTGGGGATCTTGTCGATTCAGGATTTGTTGTTCCATCTGCCAACGCGTTATCAGGATCGCACCCGTATCATACCGATAGGGACATTACGTCCCGGTGATGAGTGTGTGATTCAGGGGACGATACTGGCCTCAGATATCCAGATGGGACGGCGCCGTAGTTTGTTATGCCGGATTCAGGATGGTAGTGCAGGCACATTGACGCTGCGTTTTTTTCATTTTTCTGCTGCACAAAAAAACACATTAGCCGTGGGATCCGAGATTCGTTGTTTTGGCGAAGTCCGCCCTGGCCCTGCCGGGTTGGAGATGGTGCATCCAGAATACCGTGCGAGCAATGCGCAAGGGCTGACGCCGGTTGAAGAAAGCCTGACGCCTATCTATCCAATGACGGAAGGGCTGCAGCAAGCGAGAGTGCGCACATTAGTACAGCAGGCGCTAACCTGGTTAGAAACCGGCAGTGTGTCTGAGTTGTTACCGGAGGCTATGCGGCGTCAATGGCACTTACCTGAGCTGAAGGCATCGCTGATCTATTTGCACGCACCACCGGTGGATGCGAATCAACATCTTTTGCTGAAAGGATTACACCCGGCGCAACGGCGTTTAGCCTTTGAAGAACTATTAGCGCACCATCTGACATTATTACAGCTTCGCCATAACGTGCAGGAAAACGGGGCGCCGTTATTACCGCCTACGCATCAATTATCTTCTGAGTTTTTAGCACAGTTACCCTTTCGCCTGACGAAAGCGCAGCAGCGTGTCAGTGAAGAGGTGTCGGCTGATCTGGAAAAGCCCTTGCCTATGCTGCGTCTGGTGCAGGGGGATGTGGGTTCAGGTAAAACCGTGGTCGCCGCTTTGGCTGCCTTGCAAGCCGTTGAAAACGGGTATCAGGCTGCGGTGATGGCACCCACCGAGATTTTAGCAGAACAGCACTTTATAAACTTCTCGCAGTGGATGGAACCGTTAGGCATAAAGCTGGCGTGGTTAGCCGGTAAAGTGAAAGGTAAGCAGCGGCTGGCGCAGTTGACCGCTATCGCTGATGGGTCCGCACAGATTGTGATTGGTACACATGCACTGTTTCAGGAGGAGGTGAGGTTTTATAACCTTGGTTTGGCAGTGATTGATGAACAGCATCGTTTTGGTGTGCATCAGCGTTTGAGCCTGCGGGAAAAGGGGCGAGATGGAAAACGCAGCCCGCATCAGTTGATTATGACGGCAACGCCTATTCCGCGTACCTTGACCATGAGTGCCTATGCAGATCTGGATTGCTCGGTAATCGATGAGCTTCCTCCGGGCCGAACGCCGGTGAATACGGTCGTTATTGCGGACTCTCGTCGTGATCAGGTGATCGAGCGAGTGCGCGCGGCTTGTGCTGAAGGCCGCCAGGCTTATTGGGTCTGCACCTTGATTGAAGAGTCTGAAGCGTTGCAGTGCCAGGCAGCAGAGGTAGCTGAAGTGACGCTTAAGGAGCTATTGCCTGAATTGCGTATTGGCTTAGTGCATGGGCGCATGAAGGCGCAGGAAAAAACCGAAATAATGCGCCTTTTCAAAGCAGCTGAGCTGGATCTGTTGGTAGCTACTACCGTTATAGAAGTCGGTGTGGATGTGCCGAATGCCAGCGTGATGATAATTGAAAACCCCGAGCGCTTAGGCTTATCGCAGCTGCATCAGCTACGTGGGCGCGTGGGGCGTGGTTCGGTCGAAAGTTATTGTGTTCTGATGTACCATGCGCCGCTGTCAAAGCAGGGGCGTGAGCGTCTGGCGGTGATGCGGGAAACCACTGATGGTTTCCGTATTGCTGAAAAAGATCTCGAACTGCGTGGGCCGGGCGAGATTCTGGGGACCCGTCAAACAGGTATGATGCAGTTTCGGATTGCTGATCTGCAACGAGATGCCGACTTATTGGATCGTGTCCGGCAGGCGGCGAATCAGCTCTCGAGTCAACCCGAGATCATGCAGGCGGTCACACGCCGTTGGTTGGGGCATCATGATGAATACGGTCATGTATGAGCCGTGTTCTGTCAGATTTGTTAAGTTTTTTAAGTGGGTGAGGTTTTTGTGAGTGTTTCAGAACAGCAATTGGCTGTGATTGCCGAGCAGATTGGTCGTGAGCCTAAAGGACTGATAAAAGTGGCCGTTGCAAATCCTGAAGGCCTGCCTTTAGTGTTGCAGATGCGCTCGTTACTGGATGATGTGCCGTTTCCGACGCTCTACTGGCTCTCGTCTAAGGATCTGTGCAAAGCGATAGGTCGGATTGAAGGTCAGGGTTGGGTTAAAGAGATAGAGAGCCGCTTACAGGCAGATGCCGAGCTAAGAGAAGCGTATCTGCAAAATCAGAAAGATTACGTAGCGCGTCGTTGGGCGTTAATGCTGCCGGAAGATAAAGCCCGTATTGAAGAACTCGGCTTCACCGGGATGTTTGCCCGCTATGGTATTGGCGGAATATCCCAATGGGATAAAGTCAGATGTTTACACATGCAGTACGCGCATCATCTGGCAGAAGGTAATGTGATAGGAGCGTTAATGGATCAGGAGTTTGAGCTGAATCTTCGGTGCTACTCTCAATAAGCCTTAGGCTCAGTAAGTACTCATATACTTACTGAGCTTATGCTTTATAAAAAGCAGGTGATATCAGGCTGATTCTTCTGCATCCTGCATGCGCTCGATTCGCGCTTGCTCTTCCAGCCAGGCTGCTTTGATCTCCTGTAAAACAGTATCTACATCCGCTGCTTCGGTGCTTTCTGCAAACTGCCCGGTTAGTTCAACATCCGGTTGCAGGTCGCCACTTTCAAAGAGTGCCCACATCTCTTGTGCATAGCGGGTGTCTGATAGCTCGGGAGCGTATTGAGCATAGTAGGCTGTCATGTTGTTGACATCCCGCGCGAGCATTTTCTGAGCATTGTTGTTGGCTGCGGCATCAACAGCTTGTGGCAGATCGATAATCACCGGGCCATACGAATCCACTAACACATTAAATTCTGACAAGTCACCGTGGACTATGCCTGCACACAGCATCAGCATGACGTAATGCATAACGACGGCATGATCTTCAAGTGCTTGCTCTGTAGTGAGTGCCACATCATTCAATCGAGGCGCGACATGCCCATCATTGTCAGTAACCAGCTCCATCAATAAGACACCATCGAAGCAGCCGAAGGGTTGCGGAACTCTGACACCCGCATCGGCTAGGCGATAGAGCGCATCTACCTCTGCATTTTGCCAGGTTTCTTCTTGTTGATGGCGGCCAAATTTAGAGCCTTTTTCCATCGCACGCGCGCGGCGACTGTTGCGCACCTTACGGCCTTCTTGATACTGCGCGGCCTGTTTAAAGCCGCGCTTGTTGGCTTCTTTGTAAATTTTGGCGCAGCGCACTTCGGTACCGCAGCGTACGACAAAAACATCAGCTTCTTTGCCGCTCATCAGCGGGCGTAGAACCTCATCTATCAAGCCGTCTTCAATCAGGGGCAGTAATCGTTTTGGAGCTTTCATGGCACCCTTGTACCTTATTCTTTCATGGTATGATTTGCGTCAGTCAAAATTATCGCCGTTTTGTAAATACAAAACTGCTTCTGTCCTACGCGTTATGTTTTAATTAGCTTAGCCGAGAAGTTAAATAGTTGGGAAATATAGTGAGCGACCTTTCTGAAAAACGCCTCAACAAATATATCAGTGAATCAGGTTTTTGTTCCCGACGTGAGGCTGATAAATTAATTGAACAAAAGCGCGTTACTATCAACGGAAAACAGCCTGAATTAGGTACAAAAGTTACTCCGACAGATAAAGTATTCGTTGATGGAAAACAAATTCATGCCAGCGCAGATAATAAATCTGACCGAATCTACATAGCTTACCATAAGCCGATAGGTATTACGTGTACCACTGAACGGCACATCAAAGGCAATATCATCGATGCGATTGGTCATTCGCAGCGTATTTTTCCCATAGGGAGGCTTGATAAGCCGTCTGAAGGGCTGATTTTCCTGACCAGTGATGGCGATATAGTGAATAAGATTCTGCGTGCGGAAAATGCGCATGATAAAGAATATATCGTTACCGTTAATAAGCCCTTGAATGAACGTTTTGTTGAGCGCATGTCACAGGGTGTGCCTATTTTGGATACGGTGACTAAGCCTTGTAAAGTGACTATCCAAAGTCGTTTTGTTTTTAAAATCATCTTAACGCAAGGCCTTAATCGGCAAATTCGACGTATGTGTGAATATTTGGGCTATGAAGTCACCAAGCTAAAGCGCACACGTATTATGAAGGTTCAGTTGGCCGGATTGAAGCCGGGCCAGTGGCGGGATTTAAGCGGTGAGGAGATGGCTGAAATCAATCGTGCGGTAGCAACTTCAAATAAAACAGCTGTGGTTGCCAATGCAACGACAGCACCGACAAAAACTAAGCGATCAGGTACGCCTGCATCAAAATCTGGCGCAGGCCGGAAGTACGTCAATCGCTGAGCTGGTGGGTTTATTGCGTGTTTTTCAGGTTAACATTCAGGCATAAAAAAACAGGCATTATCGCCTGTTTTTTTATTAATGTTTAAGTACTCAGCGACTAAGAAGTCAGCTTGGTGTACTTTTCCATCAGTTGATCTTCAGTTTCAACATGATCCGGGTCTTTTGGAATACAGTCAACCGGGCAAACTTCAACGCACTGTGGTGTGTCGTAGTGACCTACGCACTCGGTGCACTTGTTAGGGTCAATTTCATAGATCTCTTCGCCCGGAGCAATGGCTTCATTCGGGCATTCAGGTTCGCATACATCGCAGTTGATGCATTCGTCAGTAATAATTAATGCCATGTTGGCTTACCTCTCAGGCTCAGACGGTTTTTTTGCAGTCTTTTCTGACAGCAAGATGATTCTTTAATGCTGCATTCACGGAAGGGTGAACAAATTTGCTCACGTCACCGTTCAGCATGGCTATTTCCCTTATCAGCGTAGATGAGATAAAGGATAAATGCTCCGCAGGCGTTAGAAAAAGACTTTCTGCCTGAGGTGCTAGCTGGCGATTCATATTGGCCAGCTGGAATTCGTATTCAAAGTCAGATACAGCACGAAGACCACGTAAAATAATATTCGCTTTTTGCTCAGCGACAAAGTCTGCCAGCAAACAATCAAAACCGATTACTTCGACATTTCCTAAATGTGCAAAAACCTCTTTAGCAAGATCTGTACGCATTTCCAGAGGAAACAGCGGTTGTTTCGTCTGACTGGTTGCAACGGCTACAATGACTTTGTCGAACAAACGTGATGCGCGTTGTACGAGGTCAGAGTGACCATTTGTGATAGGATCAAATGTTCCTGGGTAAATGGCGATATTCATTCTTTATTCACTCTGGCCCTGTTTTGCTGTGGTTATTGCCACTGTTGCAAGTGCGGCATATTATCGGAATTGCTGCAGGGGTACAAATACAATAATGGAATGTATTGATCTTTATTGGTTATAAAAAATATTTTTTATATCTCCTTGGGGAATATAGGAGTGTCTTACAGGTGTTAACTATGTGGTCTCAATGTATGAATTCTGTTGTCAAAATATCTCCGGTCTTTATCTGTGTTGCGTTGCTGAGCGGCTGTGAAGCACTGCAGAGTGTTGATCGGGGGCTATATAGTGCGGCTGAGGCGGTGAGTGAGCGTGACCTCGTGACCGGGCAGCGAACCTTGAGTATGGCAAGCCGGGGTCAGCAGATATCACAAGGTAATGCGGCTGTTGAGCAAATAATCGCCGGGCAGAAAAAGGCCGGAAAGAAAATTAATGCATCATTAGATGCGCGGGCGTATCAACGTGTTGTTCGGGTATTTGATCGTATCCATCGTGTCAGCCACTTGGCGAATGAGCGCTGGCAACCAGTGTTGATTGATGATCCTTCCTTTAATGCCTTTACAACAGGCGGCACTTATATCGTGGTACATAGCGGCTTGTTGAAGGATCTGAAAGATGATGCTGAGCTGGCAGCTGTCATCGGTCATGAGATTGCGCATACTGTTGCCAATCATGTATTTGAACGACAAACTCATCAAACGGCCGCATTGATTGCCGGTTCTGAAGCGGCGCGTCAGGGTGGTTATCAGGCGGCATTTACCCATGAAAGCGAAATTGAAGCAGATAAAATAGGCATATTGTATGCGGCGTTGGCTGGATTTGACCCCTATGCCGCAAGCCGTATCTGGGAGCGACAATATAAAAAAGAGGGGAGTGCCAAAGGGCTGTTCTTTCATGATCATCCGGTAAATCCTGAGCGTGCGTTATTAACACGAAATGTCGCCAATCAGGTGAAGTCGTATTACCGTGACGGGCAACAAAACCCGGATGCTGCTGCTTTACTGGACAATAATGCGCTCTGGCGTAAAGGCTCGGAATCGGCAGAGGCCGGGAGCGGTGGTGGTTTGTCAGCCATTCTGGGTACGGCATTAGGCGCTTATGTTCAGCATCAGGGCACCAAGCAAGAGGCTAATCGCCAGGCACAGCAGATTCAGATGATGCAGGCGTTGGACAAGCAGGTGGTTGTTTTAGGTGAAAAAGTGATTGATCAGAACACCTGGCAGGTACTTTGGCAAAACAAAAACAATGTTGCTCTTAAAAATGTCGTGATGGGTGTGCTGATAAAGGATTCCAAAGGGAAGGTTAGTCGTTACGTATCACATGTGCCGGGTAATGTAAGGCCCGGGGCGCGCTTCACCGGTAGCTTCACTTTACCGGATCTGACAGTGCCCCAGCTTCGACAGATGCAGGTTAGGTATTATCTGGATGACGCCATACCTTATCGTTAGAAGATATCAGTTTTGGTAGGCGCCTGAGTGTGCTGCTTTTTGTTTATACGTGCTTAGCTTAATGTTAAATTGGGTGGGATGCGTTAGACTGGTTTCATAGTGGAATGAACCTTTACTAAAACAACAAGGAGGCTGTATTGGCGCGTCGTACCCGGGAAGAAGCTGAGCAAACCCGACATGAACTGTTGGCAATGGCTTTGCAGCAGTATGCTCAGCATGGCATCTACAATGTGAGTTTAAAAGCGATTGCAGCATCGGCGGGTGTTACTCATGGTGCCCTGTATTGGCATTTTAAGAACCGTGAAGATTTAATCGTAGCGTTATCTACATCAGTGACTCTGCCATTTGAGCAGTATTATCTTGAGCAGCTACAGGCTATTGATCAGGATGCGTTAAAGGCGTTGCAGTCTTTTCTGGTCGAAACATCCTGCCATATCGCTTCTCGTAGTCAGGCTATGCAGGTGTATGCGCTGTTTTATAGCCGAAGAAAAGAGCTGCCTCAGCAAGCAGAACTGCAGGACGCCTTATCAGGTGAGTGGCAGGTGTGGGTGGGTTATATCGACCGCTTCTTAAAACAAGCACGTAAGCAGAAGCAGATTGCAAAAAAAACAAAACAGCAAGCCATGGCTGAATTGTTACTTTCGCAGGTTTTTGGTGTGCTTGCCGTCGCTGAGTATATGCCAGAACCTATGTCATTCAGAGATCTGGCAAGCATAACGATCGGTAATGCTATTGCCGGTTTGCAAACGACAAAATCCTAGAGATGAGTTAAAAATCAGCTCGGTTCAATAGCTTCGGGTAATCTGAAAAACAGCCGGTAAGTGACCTGTCCTGCTGTTTTTGAGCGGCTCTCTTGCCAGTTGTCCGGAGTGGTTAATTGGCTTATTTCGGATTCGGCTTCAATATAGATAGCGGCATTATCAGAAAGCAGATTACGCTTTTCTAACAGCTCACAAATAAGCGGAACCATATCTTTTCTAAAAGGTGGATCGAGAAAAACCAAATCATAACGGGGTTCTGTATCCGTCTGGCGCGCATCCAGCCAGGTGAGGGCGGCAGAAGTTATCACCTCGCCATTCTGGCTTTTCAAAAGGTTTAAATTATCTTTGAGCTGACGTGTTGCTTCGTAAGAGTTATCAACAAAAGTAACCGAGTCTGCACCGCGTGACAATGCCTCCAGCCCCAATGCCCCACTTCCTGCAAACAGATCAAGACAGCGTGCGCCGGGAGTAATATTTTGCAGCCAGTTAAAAAGAGTTTCTCTCACCCTGTCGGGTGTCGGGCGTAAGCCTTCTATTTCCGGGAAAGGTACTTTTCGGCTGCGCCATTCGCCACCGATGATACGTAACATCGGTTTATGTTCTTTCGCGCTGCTCTGGTGGGTGCGGGGTGGGTGTCTTCGAGGCATCTGAATAGTCTATGGAGGTGAAATTTTTACGATAATGGCGTGTTCAGGATTAAATAACGCTTCTATATATGCCTGAATCTGCTGAGTCGATATGGATGCAAGCGTATCATGAAATTCGTCGTTCGACTGTAATTTCTCCGCAGAAAATAAATGGATAGCGAGCATATTGGCGCGTGTCTCTGCATCCGCAAGCTGTTCACTGTATTGTGTTGCGAGCACGGATTTTATCTCTTCGAGTTTGTCGTTGTTGAGGTTTTTCAATAAGTAAGTTTGAAGATTGTTGCTGACGTTTTCTCGGAACGGGCTATTTTGGGTCATCGATAAAGCGGCATAACCGACGGGCGCTGATGGCCGGAGTAGCAGGCGGTAGTGGCTTAATGTGTTGTTGGCGACCTCTTTAAGTGTCTGGTTAATATAATGGAAAGCGACAGACCGACTCACGTTGTTGTTATCGGCGGGTATGACGTGACCGATCATGTAAAGAAAAGAGCTGCCACGGTGTTTCAGGCTTATGTAAGCCGGTGCTGTCAGCGGCGTTGCTGCCGTCGTCTCTTCTGCCGTGAAAGGGTAGAGAGTCTTTAATTGATCGCTGATGGCTTGGCTGAACGAGTCGTTTTCTTCTGTAAGTAAGAGCAAAACCGTTGGCCTGTTAGAAAACAGGTATGAGGCGTTATTAGCGGTGACCTGCATTGACGGAGTCAGCAGCTGTCCTTTCAGGTTGCTCAGTGCTAATTCATCGAGAGTGTTTAATGCGAGATAGCGCTCCGCTCCTGCGTGTTGTAGCGCTTGTGGATAATGCAGGCTAACTGCGTGTGTTATCTTGTCGAGAAGCGCCTTCAGGCTAAAGGAATCTTCTGAGTTTTCTCTGGGCAGGTGTATGTTTAAGACAAGTTTGTCGTCATGCCATTGGGTTGTAATGTCTTTCTCGGCGCGCAGGGCTTGCCCGATGGACGCTTGCAGTGCGATACGCTGCTGGACTTGTGGTTCGGAAAAGGCAGGATGAAGCGGGTAGACCAGCTTTAGCTGTTCTTGTTGAAGCTCTTCGTCAATCGATAGGTATATCCAGTTTTCTTCCAGCGTTTCATAAGTTTCAGAGCGGCTGTCTTGGTTGCGCGCCGTTAATATCACGATAACAATGGCGACAATCCAAGGTAATATTTTCAGATAGGTGCGGTTAAACAGGGGCTGGTATTGCTGATCCATAATTTTCCCGTCGATGGCGCCGTTATGGGTAAAAAACCACTATAATAAGTCACTTGGCACAATTCAGGATAGACCCACAGCACCATGATTCAATTTGAGCATGTTAGTAAACGTTACGACGAGGGCTTTGATGCTCTCAAAGATGTCAGTTTTACCATTAATACCGGTGAAATGGCCTTTTTAACAGGCCATTCGGGCGCTGGGAAAAGTACCTTGCTTAAATTGGTGATGTTGATGGAGCAGCCGACTGCAGGACATATTCAGGTGGGTGAGCAGATACTTAACCGGCTGGGGCGTCATGATATTCCCTATTTACGTCGATCTATTGGTGTGGTTTTTCAGAATCACCAACTGCTATTCGATCGTTCAGTCTATGAAAATGTGGCCCTGCCGCTGAATATTTGTGGTTATACGCCTGAAGATGCGGCTCGGCGTGTACGTGCCGCGCTCGATAAAGTGGGCTTGTTGGATCGTGAAAAAATGAATCCTATGGCGCTTTCAAGCGGCGAGCAGCAGCGTGTTGGTATTGCCCGGGCTATCGTGCATAAACCTAAAGTGCTGTTGGCCGATGAGCCGACCGGTAACCTGGATCCTCAGTTGTCAGCAGAGATTATGCGTTTGTTTGAACAGTTTAACCGGGTGGGAACCACCGTATTAATTGCCAGCCATGACTTGTCGTTGATCAGCAGTATGCGTCACCGGATGTTGACACTGAAATCAGGGAGATTGATCGCTGATGGATAAGAGAAGAGGGGCTGTCCGCGTTCAGCCTGTACGTTCCGCACCCCCGGCAGTGTCGCCAACGACAAAACGGGGGGCTGAGCATCATAAAGTTAATTTGAAAGGGCATAGTCAGAGCTGGTTACGCAACCATATTGCCGTATGTAAAGCCGCACTGATAAAGCTGCTAAGTACGCCGGTAGCGACAATGATGACGGTGGCTGTGCTGGCCATCGCGCTCACGTTACCGGGTTTTCTTTTCACTGTATTGTCCAACGTGCAGAACTTAACGCAAGGGTGGGAAGGTGAAACGCGTTTGTCACTTTATCTGGAAACATCCTTGAGTGATGAAGAAGCGGATCGCTTCAGTCGTAGTTTATTGCTACGTGATGATATTGCAGCGGTGGACTATATAAGCCGTAATCAAGGGATGCGGGAGTTTAAAAAATATTCCGGCTTTGGTGATGTGCTGGATGCGTTAACCGACAACCCGCTACCTGTCGTCGTTGTGATACTTCCGCGCTCGCGTGCGGTTGCTGACTTGGGGTTGATGCGTGCCAGCTTTACCGCGATGCCGGAAGTGAATGAGGCGGTGCTTGATCTCGAGTGGCTACAGCGCTTGGATGCAATGCTGGCGGTGGCAAAGCGGAGCGTATTTGTATTGGGCATCTTGTTGGGGCTTGCCGTGCTGCTGGTGATCGGTAATACGATTAAAATGTCGATAGAAAGTCGCCGTGATGAAATTGTTGTCAGCAAACTGGTGGGGGCAACTGATGCATGGGTGAGACGTCCGTTTTTGTATACAGGCATTTGGTACGGTTTGTTGGGCGCGATATCTGCCTGGTTGGTTATTCAGGTTGCTTGGTTAATGCTGAAAACACCGGCTCAGGAGTTGGCGCAACTCTACCGGAGCCAGTTTCAATTAACCGGGCTCGATATCTCCGGCTCATTACTGTTGCTATTATCCAGTGTTCTACTAGGCTGGTTGGGTGCCTGGATAGCTGTTAGGCGTCATCTGCGTGACATCGAGCCTAGCTAATATTGAGTGAGTATAAAATTTTGATTACTTTTGAGCTGAAGATTAAGTGATCAAGGCTTTATCTTTAGGGGAACTATTTGTAAGATTCATGCTCTTATTTGTGGATTCCTGTGAATAAGTTGATTATACGATTAAAAATCGAGGTTAAGACTTAATGCGTAAAAGCTTAGAACTCATCGAACATATTACACCGGGCCAAAACCTGGATGCTTATGTACAGACAATTAGCACCATTCCTGTGCTGAGTGTCGAGGAAGAGCGTGCGTTGGCTGAACGTCTTTTTTATCAAGATGACCTGGAAGCAGCACGTCAGCTGGTTTTGTCTCATCTGCGTTTTGTAGTACATATTGCGCGTAGCTATTCCGGATATGGCTTGCCATTAGGTGACCTGGTGCAGGAAGGCAACGTTGGCCTTATGAAAGCAGTAAAACGTTTTGATCCGGGTATGGGTGTGCGCTTGGTATCTTTTGCTGTGCACTGGATTAAAGCCGAAATGCATGAGTACATCTTGCGAAACTGGCGCATTGTTAAAGTAGCGACCACTAAAGCACAGCGTAAACTCTTTTTTAACTTACGTTCGAAGAAGAAAAGTTTAGGCTGGATGAACAACGATGAAGTGACCTCTATTGCCGGTGACTTAGGTGTCGATGAGCATGTGGTTCGTCAGATGGAAGGTCGTATGGCCTCTGTTGATACCTCTTTTGATTTGAGCGGTAGTGATGATGACGATGCGGTTGGCTATTTAGCGCCGGTTCAATATCTGGAGGATCATTCTGCCGATCCTGCTGAGCAGCTGGAAGCATCCAACTGGGAAGAAGATTCGCAGGCGCGTTTGAGTGGAGCGATGGAGTCTCTGGATGATCGTAGCCGTGATATTTTGGCACAGCGCTGGCTGATGGATGAAAAAGCAACACTGCATGAGTTGGCTGCAAAATACAGCGTATCGGCTGAGCGTATACGCCAGCTAGAGAAAAATGCGATGAAGAAACTGAAATTGGCTATCGGGCAAGATCTGCAACCCGCGTAACGTCGATTCCCGGCGTATTTTCTTCACGTGCTTTTTTGAAGTACTAAGCCGCCTTTGGGCGGCTTTTTGGTTTTAGTCACTTTGTTATCCTTTAGAGCCGTGTGGCTAAACGGTGTTATAATCCGGGCCTGATTTTTAAAGCCGCTTATCCAAGCATAACAATCACAATATATTGATGACGGCATAATAATGATGAAAGCACAGTTTTATCTGGCAACAGCCGCCATTAGCGGCGCGTTAGCGGTCTCTATCGGGGCTTTCGCAGCGCACGGGCTTAAAGATAGCTTAAGCGCAACGCTGCTGGGCGTAATGCAAACAGGTGTCCAGTATCAGTTTTATCACACCTTTGCTTTGCTGCTGGTTGGCTTATTGTTGAGACAGCAGGTTTCAAAGTTACTGAGTATCAGTGCAGTGGCCTTCCTTGCCGGTCTTATCCTGTTTTGTGGCAGTTTGTATCTTCTGGCGTTTTCAGGGGTGCACTGGTTAGGTATAGTCACTCCCATAGGTGGGCTTGCTTTTATTATCGGCTGGTTATCGCTGGCAGGTTTTTTCTTGTTTAAAGACAGGGGTGAGATTTGATGGAACTTGAAGTCAACGGTGAAGTGACTCAGTTAACAGAAGGCGCAAGCTTGCACGATCTGGTTATCAAGCTGGATATCGTCGGGCAGCGTATAGCAATTGAAGTAAATCAGGAAATTGTTCCACGCAGCCAACATGCGCTGCATCGGCTGAATGCAGGTGACAAGGTCGAAGTTGTGCATGCTATCGGTGGTGGCTAAGTCCAGCCAATACAGCAAATATATTTCTCTCTTATGAATATGACTAAGGATTGAGTACATGTCAGAGCAAAATGATGCGATGGTGATTGCCGGGCAACGATATCTGTCACGTTTGCTGGTGGGAACCGGTAAGTATAAAGATATGGAAGAAACACGTCTTGCTATTGAAGCCAGCGGTGCAGAAATTGTAACCGTAGCGGTACGCCGTACCAATATTGGCCAGAATCCCGGCGAGCCGAATCTGCTGGATGTGATTACGCCTGATAAATACACCATACTGCCAAACACCGCAGGCTGTTATACCGCAGAAGATGCCGTGCGTACCTGCCGCTTAGCGCGTGAATTGCTGGACGGGCATGACTTAGTCAAGTTAGAAGTATTGGGCGACCAAAAAACACTCTACCCGAACATAGTCGAAACAATCAAAGCGACTGAAACATTGGTAAAAGATGGCTTCAAGGTGATGGTCTATACCAATGATGATCCGATTGTCGCTAAGCAACTGGAAGAGATGGGGTGTGTGGCTGTTATGCCGCTGGGATCCTTGATCGGTTCTGGTTTGGGGATTCTCAATCCACACAACATCAAGCTGATTATGGAAGCAGCGAACGTCCCTATTCTGGTTGATGCCGGTGTCGGTACGGCATCAGATGCCGCCATTGCTATGGAAATGGGCTGTGAAGGCGTCTTGATGAACACTGCCATTGCCGGTGCGCGCAATCCGATTTTGATGGCATCAGCTATGCGTAAAGCGATAGAGGCGGGTCGTGAAGCCTTTTTGGCGGGGCGCATGCCGCGTAAAAGATATGCAAGTGCCTCCTCTCCGCTCGAAGGCATTATTGGTTAAACACAACAGCAAATAGTGGTTGGTAATGATAGAAGAACAGAAGCATATGCGTACCGTGCGAAGTTTTGTAAAGCGCGCAGGAAGGACAACAGAAGGCCAGCAAAAGGCGCTGGAAGAGGTCTGGCCTATCATGGGGCTGGAAGTGAAAAACGGCCCTATTGTATTTAGTGAGGTATTTGGTCGCGATGCTCCTGTTGTGCTGGAAATTGGCTTTGGTATGGGCGATTCCCTGCTTGAAATGGCCAGCCGTGAACCGGAAAAGAACTATATCGGTATAGAGGTTCATACGCCGGGCGTCGGTCGGTTGCTGAGCAATGCTGACGAAGAAGGCCTGACCAATATCCGTATCTATGCAGAAGATGCGATAGACGTGCTGGCAAAGTGCATTCCCGATAACAGCCTGGACGTACTGCAGCTGTTTTTCCCGGATCCGTGGCACAAGAAACGTCACCACAAACGCCGTATCGTCCAGCCGGATTTTGCACAAAACCTGCGTAAAAAATTAAAAGTAGGTGGCTATTTCCACATGGCGACCGACTGGGAAAATTATGCCGAGCATATGATGGAAGTGATGAGCGCGGCAGAAGGCTATACCAATAAAATGGGTGAAGGCCAATACTCCCCTCAGCCAGAATGGCGGCCTGTGACCAAATTCCAAAAACGAGGTGAACGACTCGGGCATGGAATGTGGGATCTGATGTTTGAAAAAACAGCATAAAAGTTAAGCGTGATTGTTATTTTTAAAAAGGAGCTTCGGCTCCTTTTTTGTTGGGCAGCTACCTACTAAGGCGGCTGTACAGTGACCCCTTTTCCCGAACAGGAGGGAAAATAGCGATAACTGATTACTCTTTAAGAAAAGAGGTTTATGCTCATCAGCAAGGGAATGAACCACTACAAGAGCATGGAGGCTTCGTTTGTTAATCGACGCCACTTTCATGCTGTCTTCAAGTTATTGATTTATAAGACTGTACTCTGTAATTCCTGGTTTTGGTTCGCTTGTTAGTGGGGCCGGAGAGTTATTAGGGGGCGATCTTAATAATTAGCGGTTTGTATCAATATACGACAGAAAGCTAAAGCCATAATGTATATAACTAGATTTCTTACGGATAGTAGTCAATTGCCTACAAACTTGAGCTATGGAAAGAAAGCTGCCTTCCTATGTAAAGAGGGGGTTTGAATACCATGTTGGTAAATATATAAACACACACTGTGAAGGATCCTTTGAGAGCTTGAAGTGTGCGTTAGACTCTTTCGCATCAAAGTTAGGTACCTCAGGAGAGGCTAGCTGTAGCTAACAATGCACTGCTTCAGTAAAAAACTATACGCTGCGCTCATAACTTTCCTGTGAGCTAGGCATCACTATCAAATTCGTGAGGGAGCATGAGATTTCAAGGTAAAGTTATTAATTGGAATGATGATAAAGGGTTTGGTTTTGTTGAGCCCAATGGAGGCGGCGAGCGTGCTTTTGTTCATATCAAAGCGTTTAAACCCCGGTCACGTAGGCCGGTTAACGGTGAAGTGATTGTCTATGAGTTAGTCAAAGAGAAGAGCAACCGTTATAAAGCTGAAAATATTAAATTCGCTCGTGATGTTCAGCGTTCTAATAGGCAGGGTAAAGCGCATGGCGGCAGTAGCCTTACTGGTGTCTTTACAGTCGTTTTTTGCATTGGTTTATTGGTATCAGTCGTGAGTGGGAAGCTCCCCGTCATTGTTGTTGGTTTATATGCTGTGATGAGTGTCATTGCTTTTGTCGCTTATGCAATGGATAAGTCGGCTGCTCAACGTGGGCGCTGGAGAACAAAAGAAAGTACCTTGCATCTGTTCTCTCTGATGGGTGGCTGGCCGGGTGCATTGTTTGCGCAAAGCAAGTTGTGTCATAAATCGAGTAAGCGAGAATTTAAAAGCGTTTACTGGGTCACTGTTTTTTTGAATCTAGGTGGCTTGGTGTGGCTTCATACAGACAATGGAGCACGCTTCCTGAATAATCTGGTGGTTCCATTGTTGAATGGCTAGCAAAGCCTGTAAGCGTAATCAATACCAAGGAATTAGAAGTTTATGAATAGAGTTGAGATAAATTTTTAGTTCCAGAAATCAGCGCATAATTTTTCAACGAAGACTTTTCAACCCTCTGTATTTATATCTTTTGTATTCACATCTGAATTGCCAGCCTTTGGTTTTGCCTCCATTGCCCTGAGTGGCATTAGTTTTACCCTCCGGATCAGGGCGGTATCCACGCTAATAAATCTTTATCATAAATAAGCTTGATAATATAAATGCTAATCATTATCATTTGCGGATTGAATTTATTAACTCGTCAGGTGTCGTTTGTGAGTGTTGAAGCAGAAGTGGTTACCCCGGCTGTGCCGGGTGCTGTGGGGGTATCGGGTAAGGGTGATGCAGTGGCTTCGTTGGTGCAAGAGGTTCCTTCTATGCTGGAGAGGATGCAGGCGTTTTTGCTGGTCGGCGGGCCGGTGGTTTGGGTTCTTATGGTTTTTTCTATTATCGCGCTCAGCATTGTATTGATAAAACTATGGCAATTTGCTGTGTTGCGTCCTGAGAGTCAGCGGGATGTGAAGCAGTCGCTGACGCTGTGGCGAAAGGGTGAATACCCAGAGGCTCAGCGAGCTTTGCAAGCTAAGCGGCCTGTTTCTGAGCTGGTATTGATTGCGATGCAAGGTTTGTCATCTGCACAGATTGATATGAACTTGCTGAAGGATGAACTGGACCGGGTCGCAGCGCTGCGTCTGAATCAATTGCGTGCCTTGTTGCGCCCACTCGAAGTGATTGCCATGTTGAGCCCGTTGTTGGGGCTGTTAGGTACGGTATTAGGCATGATCGGGGCATTTCAGCAGATGGAAGCGGCGGGTAATCAGGTTGATCCATCGGTACTCTCCGGTGGTATCTGGCAGGCGTTACTGACAACGGCGGTAGGGTTGGTTGTGGCCATTCCTGTGGTGGCAATACATAGCTGGTTGGAACGTAAAGTTGAGCGTGTAGCGGCCTTGATGAGTGATTCTGTGACGCAGGTCTTTACGGGGTATCAAAGTTCTGCAGCGGTATTGGCTGAGCATGGGGATTTGGATGGTGCGCTTAATGGAGAGTTAAAGCGTGCGGCTTAAAACCTTGTCGGTGCGCCGTCAGCGGGCCATTAGTCTGACTCCCTTGATTGATGTTGTGTTTATTTTGTTGTTGTTTTTTATGTTGTCCTCGAGCTTTGTGCAGTGGCGGCAGGTTAATTTGTCGGCGGCACAAGCGAGCGAGAGCAACTCGCAACCTCTCAATCGTTTGCGTTTATTGTCCGCTAACGGTGATTTTGAATATGCAGGGCAGCATTATCAGATGAGCGATGTGGCAGCGCTACGTGTTTTGGTTGGTGAGGCAGAGCAGGCAGTTTTCGCGATTGAAGTTGTGCCTGGTGTGAAAACACAAGCGATGATTACGTTGCTGGATAACTTAAAGCAAGCGGGTGCGGTGCATGTGTCTTTGGCGGGTATTTTACCATGAGATTATCGTGTTTACCGGGCAGTAAACGAGAAGCTAATGATGACAACTTGATACCGCTGATCAATGTGGTGTTTTTGATGTTGATTTTCTTTATGGTCGCTGGGCAAATTCAGCGTTCGGATGCAGCAAACGTTCAGTCTCCGACGTCGTTGAGTGATGTTCGTCAGGTGGAGGAGGGTATTACACTGATCGTCACCGCAGATGGTCTCTTGTATCTGGATAATCAAGGTGTTGCTGAGGCTGGGCTTGCGGCAGCGTTGTTGGCCGCGTTTTCTCAGTCAGCTAATCCAGAGGGGTTTGTTGTGTTGGTAAAGGTGGACGCGGACTTGCCTGTCGATGTTTTGCAAACGGTTTTACAGCAAGTTAAAGCGAGTGGTGTGGTTCGTGTGTCATTAGCAACCCGGCGGGTTAAGGCAGGTGATCAATGATGGCTACACGCCACGGTTGGGTGGCCTTTATCTGTGCAGTGCTTATACATGTTATTGCATTGGGTGTATTTGCGGCGGTGCCGTCACAAGGCGCAAAAGATAAAGGCGAGCAAGGTATAGAGATTGATTTAGGCATGCTTGGCAATATGGGAGAGGCGCTTGTCACCACCGAAGATTTGCCGGCAGAACCGGTAGAAGATACGCCTGAAGAGCAGCCCAAAGAAGCGCCTCAAAAGCCTGAGACAAGTGTTGAAAAAGAACCTGAGCCGATCAACGCTGCAAAGGTGATTGAGCCGCCAAAGCAAAAGGTAGCGTTAAAGGTAAAAAAAGCGCCCGATACTGAAAAAAAACCAATGCAGGAGAGGAGTAAAAGAGTCACGGCGGATGCTGCCTCTTCGAATCAGCAGGTGCCCACGTCTGTGGCGCAAAAGAAGATTTCCAGCGGCACTGCTAATGCTCAAACAACGGGTGGCAATCCCGGAGCTGAACGATCTTATTTTGCTTTGTTGGCTGCGACCTTGGCAAAAAACAAACGTTATCCGGCAGCATCGCGCCGTAAAGGAGAGGAAGGCATGGTGCTGTTGTCGTTTGAGGTAGATCGCTTTGGGCAGGTGTCAGATGCGCAGGTAAAAACCAGTTCTGGCTATTCGCGCTTGGATGCTGCGGTATTGCGGATGCTGAAAAAATCCGGGCGCTTACCCGCATTCCCGGCAGAAATGAAACAAGCCCAGCTGCTGATTAACATCCCGATATCTTTTGAATTGAAGGCTATGCGTTAACACGATTTAACACATGCACTAAAACTCTCAGTCAATAAATCGAAATCTACATGGCCCCAACATGAGGCTAACGGGACTGCTTGGTCTTTTTTTGGGTGTTGAATATTAATCTTGTATAAAAACTAAGGGAAACTTCTATGTCTGTTAATCAAATGGGTGATATTTCAATCCGGCGTAAAGAGTCGAATGAAGAAAGAAGTGTATCAATGGCGGGTACGCTGGCGTTTGCTATCTCTGCAGCAATGATTGGACCCGTCCATGCGGCTGGTGTGACGCTGGATACTCTGGTGGTAGGAGAAAACGCTATGGAGGCAGATGCCAACCCATATGCGGAGTCAGGTGCGCCATATAAAGCAAAACGCCTGTCAGATACCCGCCATACGCGTGATATTGCTGATACGCCACAGACAATGACGGTACTAACGAAAGAGTCCATTGCGGAGTCAGGAAAAACTGAGCTTAAAGATATTTTGAGCGCACAACCGGGTATCACATTGGGCACTGGTGAAGGGGGCAACTCTTTTGGTGATCGTTATATTATCCGTGGGTATGAGGCGCGTAGTGATGTATTTACCGACGGCTTACGTGAACCAGGGCTGATTACGCGTGAAACATTCGCGCTGGAACAAGTTGAAGTATCAAAAGGGCCAAGTTCAACATTTGGTGGCCGTGGTTCTACGGGCGGAGCAGTCAATAGCGTCACCAAAAAAGCCACTCAGGAAGAGAGCTTTACTACGCTTGAAGGCGGCTTAGGTACAGATAATTATAAACGCGGCACTCTGGATACAAATCATGTCATTAATGACGACCTGGCTGTTCGTTTGAATCTGCTATACACAGATACGGATATTCCTGATCGGGCTCCTGCTAAAGAAAACCGTCAGGGTGCACTGATTTCTGGTGTTTATCAGGCAACAGATAATCTCAAAGTCTCCGCCGATTTTTATCACTTTGAAGGCGATGATAAAACAGATACAGGCATCGCTTTGGATCGAACAACGGGGGTGCTTGATACAGAGCGGCAGTATGTTGGTCAGAAAGGCTTGGATTTTCAGAAAACACAGGCGGATATCGGAACCCTGAAGCTAGATTTGAAAATTACAGATGACGTTCGCTTGGAAAATAAAACCCGACTCGGCGCAACCAGCAATGATTATATCGTTTCTGCCTATAGTAGCAGTAGCCGCTTCCCTGGTGGCTTGCGAACTTTCACAGGTTGGCAGGAGAATGATTATCTGGGTAACCAGACCAATCTGATCATTGATAAAGATTTAGATGGTCAGCGTCATACGATCATTGTCGGGGTCGAATATGCCAATGAGGAGACCAAAGCGGGTAGTTACAGTGTGACAACTGACAGCGTTACTATTGACCCGTATAACACGAATAACGCGAGCTGGATCGGCTCTTATAGTAAAGGCAGAACTTCGACTGAGCTTTCCCTTGATACTGTTTCGGTTTATTTGATGGATACAGTTACGTTGAACGACGATTGGGAAGTGTTTGGCGGTGTGCGATATGACTATTTTGATTATGCGTTGTCGACCGCTGAAAGAGCGGGTCGCAACGGTATTATACCGGCAGCAAAGTATGATTTCAGTGATGGCTTTTGGAATAGCCATTTAGGTGTGGTGTATTCGCCGTGGGAGCAAGGTAACGTTTATGCGAGTTGGAGTACCTCATCTAATATCAATGGTGGTGAAGCTGATGCGGGCACTAATTGTGGTTATGGTGGGCTGTGTGTGGATGCCGATGGTAATTACAAAGCCGCTGATCCTGAGCAGTCTATTAACCTGGAAATTGGTACAAAGTGGAATCTTATGGATGAGAAATTACTGGTAACCGCTGCTGTTTTCCGCACGACTAAAGATGATGTGATTGAGGGAGGAAATGACTCTTATAGCAGCGGCGGTAGCTTGAATACAGGTAAAAACCGTGTCCAAGGTATAGAGCTTGGTTTATCCGGCAACATTACACCAAAATTGAGTGCTCAGTTTGGTGTGGCGATTATGGACTCTGAGACACTGGAGTCGTTTAATGATGGTGTGAATATGACAACGGATAGTGGAGGTAATCCGGTTGTTACATCTAATGATATAGGCAAGCCAAAAGCTAACTTTGCTGATAATAGTGCCAATCTGCAGTTACGCTATCAGGCAACACCAAAACTGGCTGTGGGTGGAGTCGTAACATACTCCAGTGAGATCTATGGTGGGCAGCCGGATGCGGGTGCGAATGAAAATATCATGCTGCCAGATTACACGGTATACGATCTGTTTGCCGCTTATCAGGTAAATGATCAGCTCAGTGTGCGAGCGAACATTCAAAACCTAACCGATGAAGATTATTACACCGCTGTTTATCGTGGCGGCAGTATTGTTTATATCGGCGATGGTCGCTCTGCTAACCTCACTATGAGCTATAAGTTTTAATTCACCTTGTATAGCAAAGGGCTGAGTGCTCTTTGCTATTTTTGCAGGACTGCTTTTGATGATTCCTATTCGTAAAGTATTTACGCCTGAACAGGTGCAACAGATACGTATGTATTTGGATCAGGCGGACTGGCAAGCCGGTGATATCACAGCCGGACAGCAAGCTCGCCGTGTTAAAAATAATCACCAGCTACCGCAGAACGCCGTACTCACTCAGCAGATAGGTGATCTTATTCTTGATGAGTTGGCACGGCATCCAGTGTTTATTTCAGCGGCTTTACCTCAAAAAATATTACCGCCTATGTTTAACCGTTACAGCGTAGGAGAGACATACGGTTTACATGTGGATAATGCGATTCGAATTATTCCGGACACCTCTATTCGCGTGCGCACTGACCTATCAGCGACATTGTTTTTAAGCGATCCTGCTGAATATGATGGAGGTGACTTACAGATCGAAAATCATTTCGGACCTCAGCGTGTCAAGTTGGCCGCAGGCGATATGATTCTTTATCCATCCACCAGTGTCCATCAGGTTATGCCGGTTATTGCCGGGAGTCGGGTATGTGCAGTTTTCTGGTTGCAAAGTATGGTTCGTAGTCATGAGCAGCGGACCCTGTTATTTGACCTTGATCAGAGTATTCAATCATTAGTTTCACAGCATGGCCACGAACATAAAGATGTGACGCGATTGTCGGGTGTGTATCAAAATTTGATGCGTCAGTGGGCGGACGCATAACTTAAAATGGCATCGATATGAATGATAAAGTGTTACCGCCGCTGACGGCTATTCCTGCTGACTTAGTCAGTGTTGCAGATTATGAGCGCTATGCAAAACATCACATACCGTCGCCTGTTTTTGAGTATATACAAGGTGGCGGGGCAGATGAAATAACATTACAGCGTAATCGTAGTGCGTTAGATAATCTCATGATCTTGCCTCGTATTTTGCAAGATTGTACCGCTGGAAATACACATACAACCGTCTTAGGAGAAGCGCTTCGTCATCCTGTGATGCTGGCTCCGGTTGCTTTTCAGAAATTGGTTTATCCTCAAGGTGAGCTGGCTATGGCACAAGCGGCTAGCGCTTTAGAAACAGGAATGATTGTCAGTACACTGGCATCAGAACCGATCGAAGACATTGCGGCAGAATTGGACTCCCCAAAATGGTTTCAGCTTTACTTTCAACAAAGCCGTGATTTTACCTTGGCGTTGGTGAGGCGTGCTGAAGCTGCTGGCTACACTGCGTTGGTGATTACGGTGGATGCTCCCCTGCATGGCATCAGAAATCGTGCACAGCGCGCAGGTTTCCAGCTGCCGAAAGGCATTGAGGCTGTGAATCTTAAAAAACGTCCGCCATTGCCCTCGAAGCAATTCGACGCGAGTGAAAGTATTATTTTTCAAGGAATGATGAGTGAAGCGCCGGTATGGGAGAGCATTCGGTGGTTGAAGCAGCATACAACACTGCCGATTCTTCTTAAAGGCGTGTTAAGTCCTGCGGATGCTTTATATGCCGCCGACATGGGGTTGGCGGGAGTCATCGTCTCGAACCATGGTGGGCGTACTCTGGATTGTTTGCCGTCGGCGATAGATATGTTGCCATTAGTGCGCCAGGCGGTAGGAGAAGATTTTTCGTTGCTGATGGACGGGGGCATTCAACGGGGTACGGACACCTTTAAAGCACTGGCATTAGGTGCCGATGCTGTTCTGGTAGGGCGACCACAGTTGTATGCATTGGCTGTGGCTGGCGCGTTGGGTGTGGCGCATATGCTGAGAGTGTTACGTGAAGAGTTAGAAGTAACAATGTCACTGGCAGGTACTCCGACGATAAACGATATTACACGTCATGCACTTTTATAAAATAGCATCCTGATTCTTTGAAGATATGCTTCTGGATTAGTCTTGGGAAGGCGCAGTAAGGCTTCTGGCATCTTCAGACTGCTTTAGTGCTAAATACCATAACTCCATAAAGTCCTGAGTGATTTTTTGTTCTATATCCAGCGCTTGGTCTGAAGGGCAAAAAATCGTTATGCTTGCTGTGTTTTTTCCAAGGTCTGATGTTGAAATAGTCACGGTAGGGGCGGGGCCTGCGATGGTGACATCTAAACGCTTTTCTATTAAGTAGTTATACCGGTGTGCAACATCATAAAACCCCTGGCAGTGAACTGCTGCTCTTGCCAGTAACTCATCTTTAATTGAAAATAGATTGACTCGCTGGCTGCGGGTCAGCGTGAAAGTGTGAGTCGCATAGCGTTTCATGAAGTTGAGGTTTTTTATCGTATTTAAAACCAACAGGCTGTTGGGTAAATAGAGCGTTTTTCCTGTGTGGCTGTATGAGGCGATATCCACTTCTAATAAAGTTAATTTAGCCCAATTTGTTTCTGTTACCTCACCCGAAGAGTTACCCACCTGAATCCAGTCTCCTACCTGGAATGGCCTTGATACAATGATATAAATATAGCCGATAATGCATTGGATAAACTCTCGCGTAGCGATAACAATAGCGACTACAAATGCCGCGACGGACAGGGCAAATTTTTGTAATTCGTCTGCCCATAAGACAAAGAATAGAACGACAACGGTCAGGTTTATGAGGTTTTTGATGAGATTTATGAGATAACGCCAGTCTTCCCCTTTCACCTTGCTGCGTTGTCTTATTATTTTTACCAGCAGCAACTTAAAGAAGTAGGCTAATACAATAAATGTAAGTGATGAAAGTAACTTGTGGTTAGCAATAAAACTATAAATATCAAGTTCGATCATGTGATGATCCCAGTTTTTTATGTATTTATACAACAACATACGGTTGCAGTAGAATTGTTGGGGACAGTCCTCTGCAATAGCGGGAAAGTTTCTTTGCGTTTTAGTGTTATAGATTTAGTACAGTAAAGTGATGCCGCTGGAAAATCAAGAAACCCATGATCAGGGTATAAAGAGATGCCGAATAACCAGAAAAGAGTAGCCGTAGTGAGTCCGGCAGATCGCCAGGGAGAATTTTATTTTATAAAATTTTTCTGGCTTTTGATTTTTTGTCTATACTTTTGTCTTAGGGCTGGTTTATGTGATGCGTTTGGCCAATTAATCAGGCTCCCTGCATTTAAAGATAATAATTATAGAGATCATATCAATGAAAGTTTCACATAAAGTAGCACTACTGGCTTCATCTATAGTGGTTATAGCGTTCGCGCTTTTCTCTTGGATGCAGTACAGCACTGTACGCGATGCCTTATATGAAAAAACAGTCCAGAGTACTAATGAGGCTACGCAGGCGTTAGGTTTACAGGTTACTAACTGGTTAAACGGTAAGCTGGTTCTGATTGATATGATGTCTGAAACCGTTAATGAGAATTTTAATAACGCTGTCATCCAGCAAACTTTTGATACGCCCATTTTGAAAAAAGAGTTTATTTTGATTTTTGGTGGGTTGGATACCGATGGACAGCGTATTACTAATGACCCTTCTTGGAACCCGGAGAACTGGGATGCGAGAAAGCGGCCTTGGTATCCTTATGCTAAGAACCATAAACGAGCAGTGCTAACCGATCCGTATGCGGATGCGGCTACCAAAGATATTTTGATCTCTGCTGTCGCTAATCTTTACGACAAGGGCGAGTTTAAGGGGGCTTTTGGCGGAGATTTAAGTCTTAAAACAGTATCTGATGCAGTGAATACGCTTAATTTTAACAGCACAGGTTATGCTTTTTTGCTTAACAGCAAAGGGGATATTATTAGCCACCCTGACGAATCACTCAATGGTGAGTCGATTGCAAAGCTGTTTGGGAATGCGCTTCCGGCGTTATCTGAAAACCTTCAAGAAACTGATATCGCCGGGACTACCGTTTTTACCGCCTTCCATGAATTGAAAGGCTTGTATGGAAGTGAATGGTATATCGGCGTGGTTTTGGACAAGAGTAAGGTGATGGCTAAAGCGAATCAGTTTGGCTGGATCGCTTTAGTTGGCACCCTTATCAGTGCATTGCTGTGCTCGTTAGCACTTTACTTCACGGTCTCTCGCCAGCTTATGCCTTTACAAAAATTGCGTGAATCACTGCTGGAAATCAATAGAGGTGAAGGAGACCTTACCAAGCGTTTATCCGTTGAAAGTAAAGATGAGTTTGGGCAAGTGTCGGGTGATTTCAACCAGTTTGTTGAGTATCTGCAAAACTTGATAGGCCGTGTTAAAACACTGTCGAGAGAGATACAGTCGAATACTGATTTGACATCAAAATCTGCATCCGAGGCTTCTCACAGTCTGGAAGTTCAATTATTCGAGCTAGATCAATTAGCAACGGCTATGCATGAGATGTCAGCAACCGCTCAAGATGTGGCGGCTAATGCACAACAGGCTGCCGATTCGGCGCATCTGGCAGATGTTGCTGTTGAAAAAGGTGTATCTGTTGTTTCTAACACTACGCGCTCTATCTCTATGCTAACGCAGGAAATGGATGAAGTGGTTCAAACCATCAATGAGCTGACTGGATACAGCGATAATATTGAGTCTATCTTAACGGTAATAACCGGTATTGCGGATCAAACTAATTTGCTGGCATTAAATGCAGCGATTGAAGCGGCACGAGCGGGTGATATGGGACGTGGTTTTGCGGTAGTCGCAGACGAAGTGAGAGCACTTGCATCGCGAACTCAGCAAGCCACAGAAGAGATCAAGAATATGATTCACCAGTTGCAGTTGGGTGTGCGTAATGCTGAAAATATTATTATGGCGGGGCGGCAAAAAGCCAGTGATACTCAGGCGGCTTCCAGCGAAGCGGATGCGGTGCTTGGAACGATTAGAGATAGCATCCATGAAATAAACAAGATGATTATTCAAATAGCCACGGCTGCTGAGCAACAAAGCGCAACTGCTGAAGAGATTAACCGCAATACTACGAATATCCGTGACATTAGCCAGTCGGTTTCAAATGGAGCGAAAACACAGGAGCAGCGTTGCGAGTCGATGCTTGAGTTAACCAATCGGCAGGATGTCGAATTGGATAAATTTAAGGTGTGATCGGTTTTTTGTGCTGTGCAGTAAGGTTTTTGTGGTGTTTGATATCCGAGATTATAAATACAAACACGTATAAAATTTCATCTAAAAAGGAGTCTTGTTTTAAATGCGAGGACAAAAATAAGGCTATTCCCGTAATACTTTAGTCAAAAATCAATACTAAAGTATCCGTCCCGGGTGTCGATTGTTGCAGCGCAAAAGCATAACGTAGCGAGGTTTTAATAGCTCTATGTCATCCGGAATAACTAGTAGGGGTTGTTTGGGAGTGATGAGCCAAAAATCTTGCTAGGTGAAGTGTATGGCGCTAATACAAAGAACTCATGGTGAAGAACAACCGTATTGGGGGTTCGGACCTTTTAAAATTCGTTTGCCCGGTGTTCATTACCGAATTGAAATGCCTGAGGTTATTCAGGGATTAGTGATGTTCGTGGTGGGGTTGGCAATCATCCCGCTGCTGGAAAAATATTTAGGCATGCCTTATGAGGCGGCTCTGGCTTTCACTTTTGTTGCCGGGATCGGGTATATTTTACCCGCCATGCTGGGGGTGCCATTAGTACCCGGCTGGATCACTCCGGCGATACCGGTTGTACTGCTTTATCTTAACGGCTTTGAGCCTGGACCAGAGGCTATTAAAGCCCTGTTTGCGCTCCAGATCGAAGTTACGCTGATCTTTTTAATACTCGGGATGACTGGCTGGGGTACTAAACTGGTTGATGTTATTCCTAACTCGTTGAAATCCGGTATTATTATTGGTGCTGGTATTGCGGCCATGATGGGTGAATTAAAAGTAGGCGGACGTATTGATGCGACCCCTTATTCACTGATCTTTGGTTCCATTATCTCTGCTTATGTGTTGTTCTCGCTTTCATTTAAGAATGTAGTCGACAGTAATCCTCTGGCTAAAAAGATTGCAAACTTCGGTATGGTACCGGGAATGTTGATTGCTATGGTGATTGGTTGGGGTGTAGGTGAATACCCAATGCCGGAGATTCAATGGGGCATTACTAATCCGAACTTCTCGCTGATGTGGGATTATCTGGTGTTTTCAACAGGTTTCCCTGATTGGGACGTTTACTTGTTGGCAATCCCTACAGCAGTGATCGCTTATGTTATTGCGTTTGGTGACATCATTGTTGGTTTTACTCTGGTAAAACGTATCGATCATCTGCGTGATGATGAAAAAATTGAAAGTAACGTAGACCGTGTTCATTTGGTAACTGCTTTACGTAATGGTATGCATGCATTCTTGGCACCTTGGCCTGCGTTGGCGGGTCCTCTATGGACGGCTGCTCATGCTACCGTTGCTGAGCGTTATGCGATGGGCCGTAAAGCAATGGACTCTATCTACAGTGGTGGTGGTACATTCTGGATTACCGGTCTGGTTGCACTCTTTGTGTTGCCACTGGTAACGCTGTTCAAGCCAGTGCTTCCTATTGCACTGTCACTGACCTTGGTACTGACAGCTTATATCTGCATCATGGTAGGTATGGAGCAGCTGAAGAGCTCAACTGAGCGTGGTGTCGCAGGTATCGTTGCGGTAACGCTGGCAATGCCTGATCCAAAATCAACAGTGTTTGCTGTGGTTATCGGGTTAGTGCTTTACTTCTTGATTGAACGTCCACGTTTGCTGGGTAAACATGACCCTGCAGATGAAGTGATTTTTGCTGATCCAGTAGAGAGTAAGCCTGAAGTTCCTCAGACGGAAAAAGTTTAAGCCCTAATTACTGGTTGTTAAAAAATAAAAAGGCCCGGATCTCTCCGCAATACTGTTCACTTAAGGGGGGCAGCATTGCGATCCACTGGATAACGGGTCTTTGATATCTTCACCGTCCGAGGCGTTGTTCGCCTTGGACGTCTCTCTAAAAACAGTCCGCCTATTCCTGATCTCAACTCCGACAACCTTCGTCCTGTAGCTGATATGGGGTTTGCTGCCGCCATCACGATCAGCTGGACTGCGATGTATTGACATACGGCTTTAAATTTTATTTTAGATGGCTCCCTATCAAACGCTATCGCAGCCTGGCTCGCCTCCCTTCTGATCACATTGTATGTCAGTAATAGTCCCCAAACTTCCTGGTAGATCAGCTCGATCTTCTTGCTGCGCAGAGTGACCGCATTGTGCTGCATTGAGCTTTTGATATCACGAAAACCAAGCTCTATCTCCCATCGCTCCTGATATAAACCCGCTATAGCCTTGGCGCTATAAGTCTCTATAGGCAGTGATGTTAGGACCGTTTTCAGACCATTTTTTACTCTGTAACTCACTTCCCGAACCTCCCAATATTCAGGCAGCGCTGGGTTTTGCTTTCGGGCCTGAGCGGACACCTTCATTCTGACCAAACGATCATTTTTCCCATACCGTTCAAGCTCTTCTCTGACCAGTTTTTTTCTCTCAGGGATGAGCCAGTGACGCTTTTCTCCTTGTTGGGAGACCTTGAGGAGTAAGTTGGCGCTCCAGAACCCCTTATCAAATAAGGTGACGGAGTTATCCGGTATTTGATGGATAAATTCATCAGCAAGGCGCATTTCACTGCGCCGGTAAGGACTGATCTGAGCATCAACGACAATGTGTGAACGCACATTCATCAAGGCCACGAGCCGCATCATCGGAAATGGTGTTTGCCTCTTCGTTGAAGTATTGCCCGATCCAAAGTGCTCCCGTAATTCCGCGGTATCGGGTGTTCTGAATATCGCACCATCTACAGCAAAGACTTGTAGGTCCTGCCAGCTATCTCCCGCATACCGCTCACATCCCCATTGCTGCCCGGTTTGACAAAATAGCCACTCAACCGGTTGAGAGCCCAGTCTTTTCCGCGCCTCAGTCACCCCGCTTCTTGCCAGCAAACTGTCGGAAGCAAGGCCTTGTGCGCAAATATTTAAACGCCGAGCGACTTCGTGAACCGGCTCATCCCGAAAGATCGCCATGCCCAGTACCAGCCATAACACTTGATCCGATGGTAACCGTCTACGTCTGATAGTTGCTTGATCAGATAACTGTAAAGCCGATTCGACCCACTCAACCGGAATGTTGTGAGTGAATGTGCTCAGGTCTGAAAAATTAAAGAGTTCACCAAGATCGAGCAGAGACTGTTGAAAAGGCATAAAAAAATCCGATGTTGTTATCAACATCGGATTTTCTAACAAGCCCGGCTTTAGCTCAAATGCTTAAGTGAACAGCATTGCGGATCTCTCCGGGCCTTTTCTGTTGTAGCTGTGCTAGCCGTGATTCCTATTCTTGTGACTGTGAGCGTTTTTCATCGCCTTCGCGGTAGTGCTTACCATGCTCCTTTCCAAAGCCATCGCGCATCTTGTCAAGTTTGTTTATTTGATCGGGTGTTAATATTTTCGCCATTTCAGTTTGCATACTGACATGTTGATCGACTTTGCTGACAGCCAGCTCTGCTGCTGCTTTCTTTGTGTCTGCAAGGCGCGTGGCATAATCAGAAGCGCTGGGGTCTAAATTGCGTGTGGTTTCGTGTAAATTGCGCATCTGAGCATGCATTTCCTGGCGTTGATCTTGTTTTTTGCTGAAAAGGTTACGCATCTCCTCTTCTTGTGTTTCGCTTAATTCTAGCTGCTTGGACATTTTTTTCAGCATGTGATCTGCACGCTCGTTGTGATCGCTCTTGTGCATTTTTGCGCTTCGGTCACATTTGCTGAATCCCTCAGGCTGCATGCCTGCAATAACGCTAGTTCCTAAAGCAAGAACGGGAAGTGTAAGTAATGCAATCGTTAGCTTTTTCATGGTGTATCTCCGGTGTTTGTAAGTGATGGAGCTATTGTGCACCGGGTAAACGCAAAGTTGGGTTGAGCAGATGTAAAGTTAAGTAAAGGCTTGCTGAGAGCTTGGGTTGTAGGGCTACAATATGATTACCGAAAATGCTGGATGGCTATGATGAATGAAAATCACATCTTATTGGTCGATGATGATCAAGAATTAACGGAATTGTTATCTGACTACCTTGAGGCAGAGGGTATGCACGTGAGTGTGGAAAACACTGCAAAGGCTGCGCTTGTTCGCTTGCGCAAGGGAGAGTCTTTTGATTTGGCTGTTTTCGATATTATGATGCCAGAAATGTCAGGATTGGAGCTGTTGCAACAAGTACGCCCGAAGCTTGATCTGCCGGTTGTTATGTTGACGGGGCGAGGTGGAGATATTGATCGTATTTTAGGGTTGGAGATGGGGGCTGATGATTATCTGGCGAAACCTTGCAACCCTCGTGAGTTATTAGCGCGCATAAGAGCTGTTTTACGGCGGGTTAAGCACCGTGTAGAGCCAGAGCAGGATAAGGTTTTGAGCCGTTGGTGTATTGAGCTTGATCCGACTAAGCGTGAAGTGAATATATCTGGGGTATTGCTTGATCTGACAAGTGCGGAGTTCAACGTATTGCATCAGTTTATGCAGCACCCGGGCGAAATCTTGAGTAAATCCAGATTAACGGAAATTGTATTGCATCGCCCGTTGGTTGCTTATGATAGGGCGATTGATGTGCATGTCAGCCGTGTTCGGCAAAAATTGGCTGCTTTGCTAGGCGCACAAGAGTTGATAAAGACGGTGCGCGGAGAAGGTTATCTGTTTGTGAGAGATGATCAATGAAGCGGTTTAACCGGCTGTTCTGGAAAATATTTCTGGCATTCTGGCTGGCAAGTTTAAGTGTCATTATTGTCACAGTGCTGGTCGTTGGTGAGATTGCGGAGCGGGATAGTGTTCGCGAGGTATTTGAATACCGGGCGAAAGGTCAGGCAGAAAAAATTATTGCTCGCTTTGAAGCAGGAGTGCTTCTTTCGCCATTGGAGCCGCGAAAGTTTAGATATAAAGATCAAAATGAGCATCACAGCATTAACAAGCCGCCACGTAGTTTGCCCTTGCATATTTATGATGCCCAAGGCGTGCTCATATTTGGCAAAAATGATATCAGAGAGTCGGATCAGGTTTTAGCGTTTGATGTGGTCTCTGCGTCTGATAAAGCCTACGTTGTTAACGTCATGCTCGACCCTATCGGTACACATTTTGCCAGATTACAGGCATTTTTGTTCTCGTTTCAGGCAGTATTGGTACTGATAACATCAACATTGGCAAGTATTTTGTTGAGTGCCATTGTGGTGCGTCCGGTCAATAAGTTACGTGAGCATGTAGAGCAGTTTCATGGTGGGCTGATGAATGTTCGTGTGGAACTCTCTCTATTGAGCCGAGGAGATGAAATTGGTGCGTTAGCGCGCGAGTTTGATCAGATGGCTCAGTATGTTGAACGGACTCTTCAGGGGCAGCAACGGCTGTTACAGGATGTTTCCCATGAATTGCGCGCTCCCTTGGCTCGGCTACAGGTGGCCACGGGGTTAGCCGAACAACAACTGGGTAGCGAGAGTAAAATTACACAGCGTATCAACCTTGAATGTGAGCGCTTAAGTAAACTGATCGACGAAATGCTGTCCCTGGCCCGACTGGATAATATAGAGGCTCAGGAGAGCCGTTTTGATGTGGCAATGGTAGTGGATGAAGCATTAGCTGATATTCGATTTTCACAGCCTGATCGAAAAATCGAAGTGCTTAATAAGCTGTCATCGGCTGACTGTTGCCAAGGAAATTCTGAGCTGCTGATGCGCGCTTTGAGTAATGTTTTTGGTAATATTCTTAAGCATACTGAAGTTGATTGTGCGGTTGATGTGGTATTAGCAGCAAAAGATAAAAAATATATGACGATAACGGTTCGGGATCATGGAGAAGGGGTAAGCGAGGAAGCATTGGCCTCACTTTTTGAGCCTTTTTATCGGCAAACCAATAATGCGAATAGTTTTGGGCTTGGGTTGAGTATCGCTAAAAGAGCCGTTGAGCGGTTGCATGGCACTATTCAGGCTAAGAATATGGATGAAGGCTTTGCTGTTACTCTTCAATTACCGGTAACGCCTGTTGATCAGTGACGTTCAGCTAATGTGCTGATATTAAAAAGCACCTTAAACTATTTTAAAGGTGCTTTTTAAGAGTGTTGGGGGTAATTACAAAGCGTCCGGGCCGCTTTCGCCAGTACGGATACGGATAACCTGCTCCAATGGCATAACAAAAATTTTGCCGTCGCCGATCTTGCCTGTATTGGCTGTTTTGCTAATCGCTTCGATGACTTGATCCAGCATGTCGTCGTCAATAGCGACTTCAATTTTTACTTTTGGAAGAAAATCGACAACGTACTCTGCACCACGATAGAGCTCAGTATGGCCTTTCTGACGGCCAAAACCTTTAACTTCAGTAACCGTTACGCCTTGAATGCCAATATCAGACAATGCTTCACGTACGTCGTCTAATTTAAAGGGCTTGATTACTGCGCTAACAAGTTTCATAGATGTCTCCTTATAATGTCGATTATAGTCATCGACTGTCGAGCATACTTAAATAAGATGTTGTCAGTATACTCATATTTATTAAATTGCGCATTGCTTCAACACAAATTCAGAAAGGGTGCCGAAGCACCCTTTTAATAAAATATGATCTTATTTGATGGGTTTATTTTCCAGCAGATTTGAATTCCGGGTAGGCTTCCATGCCGCACTCAGCAATGTCTGCGCCTTCGTACTCTTCCTCTTCACTGATACGGATACCCATAACAGCTTTCAGGATCAACCAAACCACTAGGCTTGCGATAAACACCCAGCCGAAGATCGAAACAATACCTAACAGCTGGGCCCCGAAGGTTGCATCAGCATTGTTCAATGGTACAGCTAGCAGACCCCAGATACCTGCAATACCGTGTACTGAGATCGCACCAACAGGATCATCAATACGCATTTTATCCAGTGTCAGGATTGAGAAGACTACGAGTACACCACCAATCGCACCAATCACGGTAGCGCTAGCGGCTGTAGGTGATAAAGGATCTGCAGTGATAGCAACCAGGCCAGCCAGAGCACCGTTAAGCGCCATGGTTAAATCTGCTTTTTTGAACAGTAAGCGAGCAAAAATCAGTGCTGCGATACAACCACCGGCGGCTCCTGCGTTGGTATTAACAAATACCTGAGCAACGGCATTAGCGTCTTCGACATTAGATAGTTTTAGCTGTGATCCACCGTTAAAGCCGAACCAGCCTAACCAAAGGATAAATGTACCCAGCGTGGCGAGTGGCAAGTTAGCACCAGGAATCGCGTTGATAGAGCCATTTTTACCATATTTACCTTTACGTGCACCCAGTACCAGTACGCCTGCGAGTGCTGCAGAAGCACCGGCCATGTGGACGATACCTGATCCTGCAAAGTCAGAGAAACCCGCTTCGCTTAGGAAACCACCACCCCATGTCCAGTAACCTTCTACTGGATAGATGAAGCCTGTCATTACGACAGCAAACGTCAGGAAAGCCCATAATTTCATACGTTCAGCGACAGCACCTGACACAATAGACATCGCTGTTGCTACAAAGACAACCTGGAAAAAGAAATCTGAACGTGAAGAGTAGTAAGGCGCGTCATCGCCACCTGCGAGAACAGCATCAACACCATTCTCGTCGCCAATCAATGCACCAATGTTAGGCAAGATTCCGCCAGCATCAGAGCTGTACATAATGAAATAACCGCATATGAGGTACATCGTACAAGCGATGGCGTATAGCGCGATATTCTTAGTTAATATTTCAGTTGTGTTTTTTGCGCGTACCAGTCCTGCTTCAAGCATGGCAAAGCCTGCCGCCATCCACATAACCAAAGCACCGCATATTAAAAAGTAGAAGGTATCTACTGCATATTTTAGCTGGGCCAGATCGCCCGCTGTGGTATTTAATAACTCTTCCATTACATCTGCCCTCCGTAAGGCTCGATACTTAATTCGGTTTACAGTGCGTCGTTGCCGGACTCACCCGTACGAATACGTACAACTTGCTCTAGAGGCATGACAAAAATCTTACCGTCACCAATTTTTCCTGTCTGAGCGGCTTGGCTGATCGCTTCAACTACCTGATCAACCATCTCTTCGGCAATGGCGGCATCTATGCGTACTTTGGGTAGAAAATCGACGACGTATTCTGCGCCTCGATACAGTTCGGTATGGCCTTTTTGACGGCCGAAACCTTTCACTTCTGTTACGGTGATACCCTGTACACCGATCTCGGAAAGTGCTTCGCGTACATCATCCAATTTAAATGGCTTGATAATTGCCGAAATGAGCTTCATGGGGTCTCTCCCTATAATTTATTGTAATCTCACCGACCGTTGTCGGGTCCGGTGACTCGTAACGGTTGACGTGTATAAAGCGAAACTTGTGCCTGATTTTAAAAATAATATAAAAATCAATATATTAAGTATTATTTTTGCTGATAATCATATTTTTTAAGGGAAGAGTAGAGGGCAGAGCATGCGCTTTTACTGTGCATGCACTATTTTGGGGCAGTGAGTGGCGGTGGATATCTGAAAAGTTGCAAAGCAATAATAGAAGGAAAAGGATTCTGCCGTTATAGTGATGTTAAATTGTTAAAAAGTAAGAGAGAAAAAATATGAATGAAAAGCTTATAGAAGGTTTGTCTGCACAGTTTTCGCAAATGATGAATACCTTTAGTAGTGGTAGTGCAGAATTGCCGGGGCAGCAGCAGGTGCGTGTGTTTTTACAATCCGCATTAAGCAAGATGGATCTGGTCACCCGTGATGAGTTTGATGCGCAGGCCGCTGTGCTTATGCGCACAAGGGAAAAAGTAGATCAGATGGAGAAGCAGTTGGCCGACCTTGAAAGCCGTTTAGATGCAGCAGCTGCAGAGAAATAAGCATAGTATCAAGATAAGCAATCAGAATATGTGCGCTATTAAGAGGCACGCTGTAAAAGCAGTTTTTTGTTTAGGGTCTGGATAATGAGATGTCACCTTGCCTGGATAGATGTAGCGGGTCAGTATGTTAATTGTACACAAGAGTATGCTGCATTATGTGGCCGGTCAGTCGAATCAATGACGGGGTTGTGTGTAAAGGAGTTACTATCTTGCGAGAGTGCTTCGCAATTAGAATCCGCGCTTTTAGATGCCAGAATGGATGGACATGCAGACCTTCAGCTGGCTTTATTTGATGCTCACACGCTTTATGATTGCCGACTCCTGTGGATGGACGCCGCCCAGCATTTTGTGATGTATATTGAACGTGCCGTGAAGCAGCCTTTGCTTTATGAGCAACTACTGACGGCAAGTAATGATACCCCCGTGCCTCTTTTCAAAGTGGCCTTGAATGCGCAGATTGCCAGTGCCAAAAAACTGGGTAAACAAGTGGCCCTATTGAAACTAGGATTGGAGCGGTTTCAATGGATTCAGGATTCGCTTGGCGCTGTAGCGAGCGAAGTGATTATAGAAGAGGTCGCCAGCCGGTTGCTCTCTACCTTGCGAGAGGGCGACATACTTTTCCGGGTGAATGATGATGCCTTTGTGATCCAGTTATCTCATCTTGATGAAGCCGAGTCGGCGGTTAGCGTTGCACATCGGCTTGTTGAACAGTTGTCTTACGGTATCCGTATCGATCAACGGGAGTTGCACCTCACCGCTTCAGTCGGTGTTGCTTTGGCACCTCTGCAAGCCAGTGACGCTGCCGAGTTGCTGGGTGCTGCCAGTCAGGCGCTGAAAGCGTTGCGAAACTCAGGAACGAGTGGTGTGCGTTTATATGATCCTCAGAGACAGCGTAAAGCGATGAGTTTGAATGATTTGGCGCAGTTGATTAAACCCGACTATCGCAGTATCGAGCTTGCCTATCGGCCGGTTTATGGTGCACGCAGCCATCGTATTGAAGTCGCGCAGTTAGTGCCTTTGATACAGGGTGTCCCTTGCGTGGGTGATGAAGAGCATCTGTTGACTCAGTTGCTAGAAGGCGATAGCGGCTGGCATACCTATCTCAGTTGGATTTTTAACCAGCTGGAAGCGCCGTTGCAGCAGTTGTCGCAACAAAAAAGCTTTCAGGGGGTGATTGTACGTATCCCGCCTTATGTGTTGGAGCTGCCCTCCTTTATGGAGTTTATGACCACGCGGCTTACATTGTCTGAAGATGTCCGTAAAAAGGTATTACTGGAAGTAGATGCGATCGAAACACGTGACCATGAAGGCACATTGTTTGATCTGGAAGCATTAGGTTTCGGGATAGTCTTGAGTGGGTTAACTGACTATTTGCCTCCTATGCAGCAACTAAAAGAGCTGGAACCGCAATTGCTGAAGTTAGATGCAGCGCTTGTTCAGGCGATGGAATCCGATGTCAAACAGCGCTATCAGCTAGAGAAAATAGCTGATATGGCGGCGGATCTTGGGATTGTATTAGCAGCCGAAGGTGTTCAGTCTGCGGGTCAGCGCATGCAGTTGTCGCATCAAGGCGTTGAGTATATGCAGGGCGACTATTTCGGACGTTTGCTGAGTGTTGATCTATTATTTGAACAGCTGCTTCTGGAAAATATCTGATTTTTATCGTGTTTAATTATCCAGGGAAGGATGTATGTCACTTGCTATTGTTCACACCCGCGCGCAGCTTGGCGTAGCGGCGCCCTCTGTTACGGTTGAGATTCACCTTTCAGCGGGCTTGCCTGCCTTAATGTTGGTCGGGCTGCCCGAAGCGGCGGTGCGTGAAAGTAAAGAACGCGTGCGTAGTGCGATTATCAACTCCGGCTTTGAGTTTCCACAAAGGCGTATCACCATTAATCTGGCTCCTGCTGACCTTCCTAAAGAGGGAGGGCGCTACGACCTTGCTATTGCGGTGGGTATTTTAGTGGCGTCTAATCAACTGCCCGCTACCTTATTGGATAATATTGAGTTATTAGGCGAGCTGGCCCTCTCTGGAGAACTGCGTAGCATTACAGGTGTGTTGCCAGCTGCAGTCGCTTGTAAAAAGCAGAGTCGTGCTTTGTGGATCCCGACGAAAAATTGCTCGGAGGCTGCTCTTGTACGTGATTTAGATATTCGGGTAGCAGACCATCTGTTGGATGTGTGTGCGGCACTGGCTGGTAAAAAAGAGTTGCAACAGGCAGCGCAAGAGTCTTCAGCATTGACGGCTCCTGTTTCTGTTAACGACCTGTCCGATGTGAAAGGGCAGATCAAAGCGAAACGTGCCTTGGAGATAGCAGCAGCGGGCGGCCATAATTTGCTGATGAGTGGTGTTCCAGGTAGTGGGAAAAGCATGTTGGCGGCACGTTTACCCGGCTTGCTACCTTCGTTAATCGAAGAGGAACGTCTGGAAACAGCCGCGATCTATTCGGTTGCAGGTTTATCGGTTGATAATATTTGCCGTGGCACCCGCCCATTCAGAGCACCGCATCATACCGCGTCTGCCGCTGCGCTGGTAGGAGGGGGAAGTCACCCACGCCCCGGTGAAATATCCTTGGCGCATCATGGCGTTCTTTTTCTTGATGAGCTGCCCGAATTCTCGCGAAAAGTGTTGGAGGTGCTGCGTGAGCCGCTGGAGACGGGTTCAATACTGATATCGCGTGCGGCACGTCAAACAGAGTTCCCGGCGAGCTTTCAGCTTATCGCGGCGATGAATCCTTGCCCTTGTGGTTATGCAGGTGATAGCTCAGGAAAGTGCCGCTGTACGCCGGATCAGGTGCGCCGCTACCAAGAGAAGTTATCCGGCCCTTTACTGGATCGTATTGATCTGTTCGTAACGGTTGCTGCACTACCGGCTGAAACATTGTTGAGGCTGGATGATTCGAAGGCCGAAAGTAGTACCGAGGTTTCGTCCAGAGTGACGGCTGCATTACGGTTGCAGTATCAACGGCAGGCTTGTCGTAATAACGTACTGGCGGCGCAGTCGTTGGATGCTATTTGCCAGTTAACGGATCAAAACAGACAGCTTTTGGCAACGGCGGCAACCCGTTTTGGTTTGTCTGCCAGAGCGTGTCATCGTGTCATGAAGGTGGCGCGCACCATTGCTGATTTAAATGATCATGAGAAGGTTGAAAGTGCTGACTTGATGGAAGCATTAGGCTTTCGGCAAGGATTGGCTAGTCAGTCTTTAGCATTTTCATAAAGTTAGCCAGTGGGACCGGAGGGCTGAAGAAAAACCCTTGTACCTGATCACAATCGTTTTGAATCAGAAATTCAAGCTGAGATTTTGTCTCTACGCCTTCTGCAATAACTCCCATATTGAGGTTATGAGCGAGATTGATAATGGCGCGAACAATCTCTGTATCATCTGAGCTCTCGGGAATTTTAGCCACAAACGAACGATCAATTTTTAGTGCATTAATGGGCAGCTTTTGGAGGAGAGCAAAGGAGGAATAGCCTGTCCCAAAATCATCCAGTGAGAAGTCGATGCCAATCTTACTGAGCTCTTCAATACTCTGTTGGACATGCAGATCATCACTAAACAAAGCTGATTCGGTTAACTCAAATTCCAAAATACGGGTATCTATGTTCTCTGTATGGATAATGCGATGCAGCGTTTGCGCAAGATGGTCATCCTGAAACTGTCGGAATGAAAGGTTAACCCCCAGTTTTTCCAGATTGATACCGGCCTTTTTGATCAGCGCCAGATCACGGCCTGACTGATAGATTGCCCAAAATCCCATTGGGACAATCTGTCCGGTTTGTTCTGATACAGGAATAAAATCACCGGGCATGATCAAGCCATGTTGGGGGTGGTTCCAGCGCATAAGCGCTTCAGCACCAACAATCTTGCCTGTGCGAAGATCAATACGTGGCTGGTAATAGAGCTCAAACTGTCCGTTTTTTAGTGCAGTCCAGATATCGGACTCAAGTAACCCTTCGTAGGGTGGCGCACTATCTTTACCGGGTTCGTAGATGGAAAAACTGCAGCCATGTATCCGTTTGGCACGGCTTCTTGCTTGGTTGGCTTGGTTTGTCAGAGTATCGCTATTCAGTCCGTTTTCTGGCGCAAAAGTGACACCAATACTAATGCCCAGGATATTCTCCTGCTCAGATACCGTAAAGCTGGCAAATAAAGCGCCTGCCATTTTTTCTAACAGGCGGTTAGTCTCTACGTGTATTGAGTTAGCGGAATCGGCCGTAACAATAAGAAAAAATTCATCACCTCCCGTCCTGAATACGGGAAAATATCGTGCGCAGTCTAGTAAACGATCTTTGAGATCTACAAGTAGTTGGTTGCCTGCCTCTCCTCCCATTCGTTGGTTAAAGGCTTTAAAATTATCGATATCCACACTGATTAGCGCGAGCGCCCCGCCATGATGAATAATCTGATCCAGATGGTGTTGTAATGCTTGGTAAAAACTAGCGCGGTTTTTCAGGGAGGTGAGTGCATCGAGGGCTTGTAGGGTCGAAATTTCAGATGACTGAGTGTGGATCTGTGTTAACAACCGAATACAGCGAGCCAGGGTGTCGTCGCTTAAGTTGCTCTGTGACAGATAATCAGAAAAGGAGGCCTCGAGTAACTTATTGCCTGTTTCATCAGAGATGTGTTCATGGATAACAATGACGGGAGCTGAGTCGGGAGAGAGCAGCGGCGCATATTGATCTAAGGCGTTAAGTAGATCGTCGGGCACGGCAGCGATCATGATGATCTGCGGTTGGAACTTTTTTGCTTGAGCGATTAATTCGTTGAAGGTGTCAACATAGTTTAGCTCGCAGTTCAGCTTAAAATGTTTTGAGTTTAATCGTGATGCCAGTATTCCCCTCATCGTAGCGTGAGGCGAAAAAATAAGGATTTTAATAGGCATTTTACCGGGATACCGCATTGTTATTTTTTATCGGTATATCAATTCAAAATAATGGTACGGAGCTGACCGCATCATAAGCATACTTTGTATATAATGGGACAACCAACTCCAAAAGCCAACTGTAACATGAAGCTGAGGCTTGTAAAACAGATGTTTGAATTTGGCTGGCGTTACCTTATGAGTAATATAATGATTAGATATCAATTGTTTAGTGGCTTTTCTCAGGTATGAGTAAATTAAATCCACGGCAAAATGAAGCGGTAAAATATATCAGTGGCCCGCTGCTGGTACTGGCAGGTGCGGGTTCTGGGAAAACCAGTGTGATCACGCGAAAAATCGCCTACCTGGTTGAACGTTGCGGTATTGAGTCCAAACACATTGCAGCGGTCACCTTTACCAATAAAGCATCCCGGGAGATGAAAGAGCGTGTCGGGCAGATTTTGCAGGGCAAAGCGAAAGGGCTGACTGTCTCTACTTTTCATAACCTTGGGATGAATATTATACGTCGTGAGCATAAACGTCTGGGGTTAAAGTCGGGCTTTTCCTTGTTTGATGACCATGACAGTAAAGCGCTGATTAAAGACTTGCTGCTGCATAATGATGAAGATAGTGATCAGGTAGACTTTGTCCGAAATACGATCTCTAACTGGAAAAACGAGATGGTTGGGCCGGAAGCGGCAGAAGCGGGTGCCGTCGGGCCTCAGGAGATACTGGCGGCTCGTGCTTATGACGCATACAACAGCCATCTTCGTGCCTATAATGCGGTCGATTTTGATGATTTGATTCAGGTGCCGGTCAAATTATTTGATGAACATCCTGATGTGCTGGAGCGTTGGCAGAATCGTATTCGTTACCTGCTAGTGGATGAGTATCAGGATACCAACCTCAGCCAATATCGAATGGTACGGCAGTTAGTCGGGCATCGCGGCGCATTGACCGTGGTAGGTGATGATGATCAGTCGATCTATGCATGGCGAGGCGCGCGTCCCGAAAATCTGGAACAGCTACAGGTTGATTTTCCCAGCCTGAAAGTGGTGAAACTGGAGCAGAACTACCGCTCGACCAGTCGTATTCTGAAGGCTGCTAACACCCTGATTGCCAATAACCCGCATGCGTTTGAAAAAACGCTGTGGAGTGAGATGGGGATGGGCGACCCGATACGCGTTATCCATACCCGCAATGAAGATGCCGAGTGTGAGCGCATAGCTACGGAAATCCTCGATCAGCATCTGCGTAAACATACACCCTTTAAAGATTTTGCCATTCTTTATCGAGGTAATTATCAGGCGCGTTTATTAGAAGTAAAGCTTCAGGCCTTTCAAGTGCCATATAAGCTCTCAGGCGGGACATCCTTTTTTTCCCGAGCCGAAATAAAAGACCTGATGTGCTATCTCAAGGTACTGGTTAACCGTGATAACGATAATGCCTTTTTACGTATCATTAACCTGCCCAGGCGTGAGATAGGTCCGAGTACTCTGCAAAAGCTCGGTGAATATGCATCTGAGCGGCAAGTCAGCCTGTTTGATGCGTGTGAAGAGATGGGGCTGGAGCAATCGATGTCACCGGCAGCGGTAGAGAAACTTCGCCAGTTTACCCGCTGGTTGCATGAAAAGTATCGCCAATGTTACGAGTCTGATCCTATTCAGGCGATCAAAGATCTTGTCTATGAGATCGATTATGAGGGCTGGCTCCGTCAAAATGCCTCTAGTGACAAGGTTGCCGAAACCCGAATGAACAATGTCTTTTTCCTGATTGACTCACTTAAGAGCACATTAGAGCGGTTGCAGGAAGATGATCCGGAAGCCGGCATAGAAGAAGCGATAGCGCGATTGATTCTGCTGGATTTACTGGATCGTCAAGAGGAAGAGGATGACTCCAACCGTGTTCAGCTCATGACTTTACACGCCTCCAAAGGCTTGGAATTTCCGCATGTGTTTCTGATGGGAATGGAAGAGGAGATACTGCCTCACCGTAACAGCATAGAAAATGGTGATATAGAAGAGGAAAGGCGTTTGGCTTACGTCGGCGTTACGCGTGCCAAACAGACATTAACGATAACGCTGGCCCGGCAGCGAAAACAGTTTGGTGAGCTTCTCGATTGCTCCCCTAGTCGTTTTTTAGATGAGTTACCGCAGGAAGATCTTGAAATAGAAGGTAACGGTGAAAAAAATCCTGAGGTGAACAAGCAGCGGGGGCGGGCAACATTGAATAGCTTACGAAATATGTTCGATGATCTGTAAATAACAAAAGAATAAACGCCAGACATTAAAAAAGGCTGCACATTGCAGCCTTTTTAGTATCTGTAAGGGCTACTTATTTAGCACTATCCATCATATGCTGGATAGACGCTTTCAGCTCATCATCAGAGCATGCCGCGCATGTGCCACGTGGTGGCATAGCGTTAATACCGCTGATAGCTGTTTGCAACAAAGCATCAATACCTTTAGCGCCACGGTCAGCCCACTCGCTTGTACCATACTTAGGCGCGCCAGCAACACCAATAGCGTGACATGCTGCACAGCTGGCATTGTAAACTTCTTCGCCAGAGCGTGCGCCGCCTGCAGCCGCAACAGCAACAGCACCACCACAAGAATCATCACCTTCAACACACACATTGCCCAGAGGCTTAATGCGCTCAGCGATTTTCTCATCAGAAGTATTAGCACCAACCGAAGTTGCTAGCACAACGCTTAAACCCAGAATACTTAGAACAGAAGCAATTTTAGCAGTCAATTTCACAGTGGTGACCTCATTACGATTTCAGGTAGATGCTATAACAGCCGCATCATTAAAATTAATTTGATCAGAATTATACCCACAAAAAGACCTCACGAAAATGGGGTACATCTGCACCTTATGGCTTATATCGTGCTTTAAGTGGCTTTAATTCGTGGCATTTCATGGTTTTATCCTTCGGGTCGGCCCCCTGCATCCCTTTCTGACAAAAAGAAAGCCGCTAAATACCGATATAAAACGCTGCTCAAGTCACCTTAGTTCTTGGCAAATGCCTTCTGGCCCCGTATTATTACGCCCTTGAAAACTTCTTGATATTGCGCTTGTAGCTCAGTTGGATAGAGTAGCAGGTTCCGATCCTGTTGGTCGGGGGTTCGACTCCCTCCAAGCGCGCCATTTTTTTATACTCCCCTAAGTCTCTTTTTTCTTCGGAACACGCTACGCCATCCACATGAGCTACGGCGCAATCCAAGCCATGTTCGAGTGCGTGAACCTCAATGGTCACGATTTGATCACAGCGCCGGTTTTTTGGTTTGTAGATCCGTCTCCGGAGGAGACGCTCTACAAGGCATTTTGAGATGTTATTTTACTCTTCCAGAACGGCCTCTTCGAATTCACATTCTTGATCAGCATCTTCTGGCTTTGGTCTGGCGATAGGCTTCGGTGGTGATGGTTGCCAAGCTTTTAGATGTTGTCCAACTTGATCGTAGAATGATCGAGCAACTTCCTCGACATCTTCTATAAAGGTTCTTGAACCAGAGAAGCGTACAGTGGAGTCCTGAAGTAACATCACTTCAAATGCAGTAGGGGCGTGTTTAGAGTTACTGCATTGTATTTTGTCAGGTGCTTCGATGAGCTCTGACAGTGCGCAGCTGGTATCGTCTATAATAGACGGCCAAGATGCTTTAATAATGATTCGTATATCTTGCTCGGCATTCTTAAGCATTCTAAGTAACCAGTTCACTCGTGCAGCAGTGGACTTCTTGTCTTGCGGTGCTTTCAGTTTCATTGATGCTGAGATAGACCGAGTGGGCAAGTGAGCTTGAATGAGAAGGTCCGATGCTGCGTCGGGTATCTGTAGAGTAGCGAATAGCGAGTTTGTATCACAGAAGTCGGCGATGCGTAGCTTGAGGCGAGCTACTGGATCATCTTTAACCTTCCGGTCTATTTTTAAGTGGACGTTCTTGCCGATGTGCTTGGACATCAGGAGAGTCAAGTCACGTTGCTCTTGCAGCCACGCCCCGACAGTTTCTTCAACGTTTTGATCTGTGCGTTTGAGCTTTGTTTGGGATACTGCATCTTTAACGATAGCCTTCCAACCCTTGTTCATCTGTGTAAAGCCTTCGATCCCTGTCGAATGGTGCTCAAGGTACCGGATGAACTCATTGAGCATATATGACTGCTCAGAGTCTTCGACGCTATCGCCGGCCTTTAATATTGCTGCCTCTGACAGAATCCAAGCCCAAGGCCAATGAAACAACTCAACCTTCCGGAGCTGGTTTTTTGGGATGCTAATAGGGTGATGATCTGCGCGAGCAACCATTTGATTTGAAACGGTGATCACTGCATCAATGTTGTGATCCTTCGCGAGGGCGATGTACCGTGAAACTTGTTCCTCAGACAATACTGCCTTACCTATTTTGGCTTCAATAAGTGCCGTCCATGTACTCTTGCCGTTTACTATTTTAAGTAGTGCATCGGGGCGATCTTTATTGTCTTTCGTGCCGAGAGTAACTTCTGTCCATGCATATAACTTGGCTCGGGCTCCGAGTCTATAGTTGCAGCTGGAGAGAAGGTTTTTCGATAGGGAAGGGATCTGGGTCATCATAGCAAGGCTTACAGATAACACTCTTGCTTCTTTATTGCTTTCAGCCCCGACAGGGATCAGCCGAACGCCGTCTCCTTGAATAAGATAACTCGGTTTCATTGCGCGTCACTCCTTGAGCATATGAAGGAGTTCAGTATAGGCATTTGGATTCAGGTCTGTCACCACATTGTTATCTAACTATGGTTTGTTGTAGTAACGTTTACTGTGAGTTATTGATCAAAAGCATAAAACTAAATTAGCAGAATTCTTTCCAGAACCGGATCATCTTTATTGGTGTATCTTCCGAGCTTCCAACTCCAGCATGTACGCGTTTAAAAATATCTGTTTTGATCTCTTTATGGGAGGTAAGCGACCCATCGGTAATGCCCTTATCGAGATCTTTAAGGTTGATAATGCGTGTTTGTGCATAAAATACATAGCTATCATGCTTGATAAATTCATGGTCCCCTATTTGCAGAAGGCATGTTGGGTCGTGCTGTATATTCGGGTAACAGCTTGAGATGGAGACTATCTGCACAAAATCACCGGCTTGTAAATGAATGCTACTGTATATGATTGGAGTTGGAACATGAGTAGGGTCGTTAAGGATTATATGTAAGTGCTTCTTATCTAGAGCATGTGCGGGGCCAGAAGGGATGAGTATCGTTGACTGCTTTATTATGGAGGTATTACTGGGCATTAAGTGATATCAATAACTCGTCTATATGATGCATTGCCACCAAGTTTGCAGTTAATTCTTTGGCAATTTCCCTATCTCGCCCTTGAGCGATAAATATATCTTCCATCTGAATGGGAATGCTTGATCCATTAGGATTCTGCCACTCGCCAAAGTCGTGAGTTTCGTTGCAAAGCTCCCAACGATCCCGAGTTCCATATTGATCATAGGTTTCATCAAGAACCTTCATCTCTGCACGGCTTAATTCATCAAAACTGTCTTCAGTATCAATTTCTTTAAGGAGTCTGATTTTGTGGTTCTGTGTGGTGCTGAGCCAAGAATTCCAGCCGTCATGAGATATGTCAGCTGTACGGCCATTCATTAGATTATATGTCTTTGAGAGAACAGGGCCATTATCCATTGAGCAATAATTGTCACCAGTAATTGCGTAGCCTTTGCGCTCAAGATAAGTTCTATCAGCAATATAGATTAGCTTCATCAATAAAAGGTGGTACATCTCCGTACCTGCTCTATTGATGAAGTAGGCTGCAATGTGCGCTGCCTTACGATTACTGAACATAATTTCCTCTCATAAGCGTCATGCTATTTACTATTCAAATTGCACCCTTTTCAGTTTTAATTTTATCTTTAGATAAGATTTTATACAAGAATTGTGGATTGCTAAGGAAAATGTCGGCAAAGTTGGTACTAACTTTAGGGGGAAACAACTGAAGCTAAATCTGAGGCTAATCATCTGATCAACAGACTCGTAACCCATTGGTCAGTCAGCTGCACATTAAAGAAGGGGGAGCCAGTAACCACGCTGGTTGATGAACTTGGTATGCCCGCCTGCTTTTTCTGCTATCACATCGATAACGATGTCGAGCATCCGGCTACGAATGGCCTTGGCGCGATCGCTTTCTGTGACGAGCATGGCTAAGTTCAGAACCGCTCGAAAAGTGAACACTCCAAGCGATGGGGCCTTGGGGTTGATGTCGACGACATCTGTGTCGTCGACATAGGCTAACCTCAGAGCTTTTAAAGCTTTTCCCTTTAGGACACGGTAACCGTTTGTTTTTAGCTCCTGACTATGAGTGTTTAAATAACGTTCAACAGTGCGTTCGTCAACGGTAAGTAGACTGGCTGCTTGCTGCTTAGTAAATATTGTCTCTCCCTCGAATTGTAAGCCTCCGAGTTGAAGGTTTGTTTCCAGCTGTGTCAATGCATAAGGGTTGTGTAGGACATTCTTGCGGGCGACCAGCGAGTTAGTGAGATCGTTATTCATATGACCACCTGAGCACACGGTTCTTTATTGTTGGTTTAGAGTTGGCTTGCCGGGTTGGAAAGCAATTAGGTTAATAATTCGATTTGATAGAGCCCTATGCTATATCAAGAGTACAGTTTAAGACCACTCTATAGGATAGGGCTACTTGCAGTGGGAACGGCGACGAACAGAAAAGGCTTCAGCTTGTGTGCGGTCTGAGCAACAGGCTCTTAACATGCAGCTCACAAGGCTTGAGCAATAGATCTAGACACCGTTGCTCACCCTCTCTATAAAAAGGAAGGGAACCAGTAACTTACTGCTTTCCCTTTGTGTTGTCTGCTCGTTAATTACACTGCCGGATTATTTGAAACCTCTTACCCGATTTTTTAATTAAGGTTCAGATGCAGTTTCTCAAAGGCTTCCCGGTTTAATTCTTCGCGGAAATCAGGATGTGCTATTTCGATCAAATCCCGTGCGCGTTCGCGCAAGCTGCGACCACGTAAGCTGACGATTCCATATTCGGTAGCAATGTAGTGCACATGAGCACGTGTTGTTACTACGCCTGCGCCATCACTGAGGGTGGTTGTAATGCGTGAAATACGCCCTCCTGCCGCGGTTGAAGGTAACGCAATGACACCTCGCCCGCCTTCTGACAGCGATGCACCACGCACAAAATCTATTTGCCCACCGAAGCCAGAGTAGATTTTAGTACCCATTGAGTCAGCGGAAACCTGTCCGGTCAGATCGACCTGGATGGCGCTGTTGATCGACATGGCTTGTGGATTACGCCGAATACTTCGCATGTCGTTCACATATTCGGTATCCAGGAATTGTACAACAGGATTATCATTTACAAAGTCATATAGCTTCTGGCTACCAATGACAAAACTGGTGACAATTTTTCCTGGGTGGTTTTTTTTATAAGCGCCGGTGATCACTCCTTTTTCAACGAGAGGAAGAATACCATCGGAAAACATCTCGGTATGAACCCCCAAATCCTTTCTGTCGCCTAAGCAGGCAAGCACTGCATCAGGAATAGCGCCGATACCGGTCTGAATGCAGTCGCGGTCTTGTACGAGCGCTGCTACATTCTGACCGATTGCGCTATAAACGTCGTTTTGAGCGGCTGGGGCGTGGCAGCTTATCGGTGTGGATTCTTCGTACACGGTGTGAAAGCTCTTATAAGAGATGAGGCCGTCCCCGTGTGTGCGTGGCATTTGAGGGTTGATATGAGCAATTATTTTACCGGCTTTCTCTAATGCCGCATGGGTCGCTTCAACTGATACTCCAAGCGAGCAGTTTCCATGCTTATCGGGTGGGCTCACCTGAACAATCGCGGTGTCTATCTGTTGTTTTCCACTACGAATAAGCTTTGGCACTTCTGCCAATAGTATAGGAACATAGTCAGCATCACCGTTTTGAACAGCCTTGCGCGTTACTGCACTGACAAAATAACAACGGCAGCGCAGATGGCCGCGTAATTCCGGCGCTACCATTAATGCTGCGCCATCCCCCTCTGTATGCAACTGCAATAAGGTTAAATTACGGCACGATAACGCATGTTGGGCCAGTCCTTTTAGTAATACAGTAGGCGTTGCTGCCATGTTATGCGTCCAGATGGCTTCATCATCCTTAATTGAAGAAACCGCATCTTCAGCGTTATAGGCAATTCTGGGGGACATGTTCGACTCCATTAAAGGGATGTACTTACTATTATAGTGAGCTTTGTAGCGATTTACAGATGAAAAAGACAGCAGTGCAGTCAGTAGTCGTTCCCCTGTCGTTTATCCATGTGAGTGAATCACCTCTCGTAGCGTAGATACATGTGCCCTTCTTTTGCTGCCTCAAGTAGAGTCCGGGTGATAAATGACCCTACTTATTTAACGATTATTTTTTTATTCAAACATATGTTTTAACTGAGTAAATTTTTTTAAGCTTAAAAAAATTTAGCGGGTATTGAGGTTGTTTACCGGGTTGTTTTTGCCCCGGCTGTGTTGTTCTGTTGTACGCGTTTATCAATAAATCAATTAGTTAGGTTCTGGCATGTACTTTGTATTGTTTTGTTTCATAAGCAGAAATTTAAGGAGCGTAGCATGCCATTAATGACAGAGCAGACAGGTAAAAGGTTGGTCGAGACGTTATCAGGGCCAGATGGGGAGGTGCTGTATGACGCGGTACATGAGGTTAACTCTGATAATACGCTGACAACGGTCAGTGAGGAATGGCACGAAGATGAACTTAAAAAAACGAATGAGCAATTACTAAAAGGCCAGCCGCTGGTGTTAGGTGATGGCAGTACGGCTGTTGCGGCGGCAAAGTTGGCCTGGGATATTATTAAAGAGGGTAAAGCGGTTGGTAAATCTGAGGATGCTAAGTCGGCGATACTCTCGGCAGCGGATATGGACCCTCTGAATTATGAGGGCGCAAAGGATGGAAAATCAGGCACTTATACGTGGGAGGTGAATGATTCGGTCACTCTTTTTGGAAAGATAAATTATGTAACTATTAAGCTGCGTACTGAGGGTAAGTATGGTGCGACTCCGCGAGCTGATTCAAAAGCGCCAAAAGGGCATTACCTTCCCGATGTATATGTTAACGTTACCCACTGCTCTGTGAATTTTCCCTGTTCTGCGAGTGGCTCCGCTAATTTGTCAAATCCTTCCAATATCGGGCGGGGTGATATTAATACAGAGGTGAAGGTACACGCCAAATTGAATGCAGGCTGGTTTGCGCAACATTTTGGCATTACTGTAGGCTTTCAGGCGACAGGAACGGGAGGATTTAGGTTGTTGGGTAAAGAGTAAATACAGCTGAAGAAACATCCGGTATGCTCTTAGGTTAATAGAGCAATAGGTCTCTGCTGGCTGTGAATAGGAGTTTGATTGATGAGCACTTCACGGGATTTACCCTTAAACCCGCTTAATGCAGAAGAGCAACGGGTGATTTTACATAAAGGCACCGAGCGGCCTTTTTCTGGTGAATACGACGATTTTTCTGAAGAAGGTATGTTTGTCTGTAAACAGTGTGATACCGCGCTTTATCGTTCAACAGATAAGTTCTCTTCCGGTTGTGGTTGGCCAAGCTTTGACGATGAGATCGAAGGCGCTATTAAGCGCGTTGTCGATGCGGATGGTCGGCGTACAGAGATAGTCTGTGCGCATTGTGATGGGCACTTGGGACATGTGTTTGAAGGTGAGCGTTTGACGGAAAAAGATACGCGTCACTGCGTTAACTCTATCTCTATCAAATTTGTAAAAGCATAACGCGGTGAGTGTTAATACCGTTGGGCGTTTGTTAAGCCGTCATCTTCAGGATCTTAAACCGGGGCGTTTAGACTGGATTGGTTTGCGTCCCGAACGAAAAATGGATATGCAGCGGGTAACCCAAGCTGAAGCCATTATTGATAGAGGGCTGGCGGGAGACCGGCGATGTAAAGGGACACCGGGTTCAGCCCGGCAGGTGACTTTGATTAATCGTGAGCATATCGAGGTGGTGGCCAAGCTATTGGCACTTGAGTCGATTGATCCTGCGCTATTACGACGTAATCTGGTGGTGTCGGGCATCAATTTAATAGCGCTTAGGCATCAGCGTTTTCGTATTGGTGAGGTGGAATTTGAAGCAACGGCACAATGTCACCCCTGTTTACGTATGGAGCAAGCACTGGGTAAAGGCGCGGTTGCGGCGATGCTGGGCCACGGAGGGATCTGTGCCAGGATTGTAAGGGGCGGTGTGATTAAAAAAGGCGATGACGTTGTTAAGTTAGATGAGAATGAGGTTTAACTCTGCTTGTTTGAGTTTGCTTGTTTGAGTGTGAATTGGCATTAAAAAAGCATGATGGAATAGGGCACTATTTGGCCGTATACGTTTGGTTTCTTCCCAGTTTTTTTGCCTGATACAGGCGCTGATCAGCTTCGTTTATTAATTCATTTAAGGTGTGGTTCAGAGTGTGCTCCGCAACGCCTAAGCTGGCAGTGGTAGTAATGATATTTTGTTTGAAAATGCTGCTTGATCGTTCAATTGCAATGCGAATGCGCTCGGCAATAACATGGGCTTGTTCAAGTTCAGTTTCTGGAAGCAAGATAATGAACTCTTCTCCTCCCCAGCGTGCGAGAAGGTCTCCCGCCCGGCATTTAGCGGTGAGCAATTGGGAAATATCAATTAAAACCTGATCACCGACTGTATGTCCGAACTTATCGTTAACCTGCTTGAAATAGTCGATATCTAGCATAATGATGGAGAGGGTTCGCTGTTTTCGAACCGCGTGACTCCAGGTATTATGGGCAAAATCATGAAAACCACGGCGATTAAGCAGGCCGGTTAAGGAATCATGACGAGCCATGTATTCAGCGCGGGTTTGAGCGTTTTGTTGTTTCCGTACTTGATGGGTTAAAGCCATCGCTAGTAGCGTGGCCTCAATTAAAATACCAAAATCGACACTATGGTAGGTCAGCGGGGTGAAAGGTATCCAACCTAATACGGCCAGTGTTGTTATGGCGGCCCCAAGCATCCCGAATAATGCAGCGCTTAAGAAGTAGCCTGCGACGGCTTGCTGTCGCCAGAGAGCAAGGCTGCCAAGGAGTACCATTATCAGTGTAAAGAGTGTCATAACGCTAAAAGCGATGATGACAGCAAATAAATGGGCATCGAATAATACGGCAAGGCTGATCAGGCATGGGCCTAGAATGATGTATCCGCGTATCCAGCGTATCAATCGGGGAGCCAGTTGACGTAAGGATAAAAAACGGACCGCAAATATCAACCCACAACAACTATAAAGCACCATCAGCACCAGTATGATATAGCGTTGAATCAAAGGGCTTTCTGGCCACAGCCACGCAAATCCGTGTCCGGTATAGGCCAGATTAGTTAAAATAAAACTGGATAAATAGAGTAAATAATAGAGGTAGCTACGCTTTCTCAGGCCTGCATAAAGCATCATGTTGTAGGCAATGAGTGCACATAGGTAACCATACATGAAGCCATAAGCATACTGGGACCATTGATCGGTAGTTCGATTGTTATCAATGTGAGTCAAGGTGATGGGTAATAGTAGAGGGTCAACTGTTTCGGCACGTATATAGATGTCGCTGTTGCCCGGAGGGAAGGCGTGCGTCATTGAAAACCCTTTTGCGGGGATCATTTCGTGAGTTGCTGGTTGTGCATCTCCTGTGTGCCATTGGCTCATGTGTTGACGTTCATCGAAGATGGCTATATCCAGTTGATCAATCCATGTGGTACCTAGCGTAAGACGAAATGAAAGTGTTGTGTCAGCAGGGTTGTTGACGCTCAGGTGTAACCAAACGGGAGGCGAGCCGATCCCAAAACTGAGTGCTGCTTGTTCACCTTTTTGGTATTCATGTTGAGTGCGACGCAGGATGGCCTCACTCAGCGTTAGCCGTGCACCATCCTCAACCAGATAGTAGGTGTGTTTGCCCAACGAATCTTCTGCGATTTCGGTCAGCGTCAACGGAGTCGCATGGATGCAGTTACTGAAAAGCAGTAGCAACAACAGGCGAGTAGATGAAAACAATTTTTTCATTCGGTCATGTTAAAAGTTTTTTCTTCAACTATGAGTGCCATAAACTCATTAATGGGCACTGGCTTGCTGAATAAGTATCCTTGGAAATGAGTGCAGTTGTCGCGTAATAAGCATTGGAGTTGTTCATGTGTTTCAACGCCCTCGGCGATCACATTCAGATGTAAACTGTCAGCCATCGCGATAATGGTGCGTACAATGGTTTGGTCGCGGCTACCGAAAGCGAGATCACGTACAAATGACTGGTCTATTTTAAGTTGATATAAGGGTAGTCGTTTCAGGTACTGTAGGGAAGAATACCCTGTACCAAAATCATCTAAGGATAACTGGATGCCAAGTGTGCCTAATTCACTCATACGGGCGATGGTTTCTTCGATGTTTTCGAGTAACAAGCTTTCTGTTAATTCCAGTTTGAGTCTGGTGGGATTAATTTGATGCTTCAAAATGGCTTGTTGCAAAAGGGAAACGAAATCATCTTGCTGAAATTGTTTTGAACTGACATTGATCGACAAAGTCAGAGCACTGGTTGTGGGGTCGTCTGCCCATTCGCGTAACTGTGCGCATGCTGTTTCTACTACCCATTGCCCTATTGGAATAATAAGCCCGATCTCTTCGGCAAGAGGAATAAACTGCAGAGGGGGAATCAGTCCCCGTTCAGGGTGTACCCAACGGATGAGTGCTTCTGCTCCCAGTGGTTGAAGAGCCTTGTCTACTTGTATCTGGTAATAGAGTTCGAGCTGTTGGTTTGCTATCGCTTTTTCTAACTCGCGCTCCATGCTGACACGAATTCTGATTGCTTCCTGCATCTGTTGATCGAAAAAGCGAAAGGTATTTCGGCCAGACTTTTTGGCTTGATACATGGCGATATCGGCTTGTTTTAATAATTCATCAACCGATGTTGCGTATTTATCGAATAGCGTAGCGCCGATGCTGACGGTGCAGTTGAAGAGCTCCGATTCGAGTTGGTAGGGTTGGTTAATTACCGAGAGGATCTTCTGTGCAACCACTTCTATTTGGGCGGCTGCATCTATTGCTTGATGACTCAAATCTTCTAGTATGATAACGAATTCATCACCGCCCAGGCGGGCAACCGAGTCGCCTTCACGAACGCAAAGCGTGAGTCGGTGCGCGACTTGCGTGAGTAACATATCGCCAACATCATGACCCAGCGTGTCATTCAGTGTTTTGAAGTGATCAAGATCAAGAAAGAGTAAGGCTCCTTCATTTTCTTTTCTTGCGCTGCTGATAATAGCCTGGTTCAGGCGATCTAGTAATAATCGGCGATTGGGAAGAAGGGTCAATGGGTCGTAATAAGCGAGGTGTTCAATTTTATCGGCGGCTTCCTTACGTAAGGTTATATCTGTCAATGTGGCAACATAATTGGTGACTTTACCTGAAAGGGCGGTGACGGCGCTGATAGCGAGTTGCTCGGGATAAAGCTCACCATTTTTTCGTTTGTTCCAAATCTCTCCTTCCCAATACCCGCTTTGATTTATGCATTTCCACATATGTTCATAAAATGCAGCATCATGTTCCCCTGAACTCAGACAGCTTGGTTCTTTACCAAAAACTTCCTCGGCGCTATATCCTGTGATTCTGCTAAAAGCCCGGTTGACGCGTAAAATGAGCTTATTTTCATCAGTGACCAAAATACCTTCCTGAGATTCAAAGGCGGTTGCTGCGATACGTACTTCATTTTCGGCACGGCACGTTTCAATGACTAATGCAGTCAGGCTTGCATAGTTTTCAATTAATTGGATCTCAAACTCAGTGGGCTGAGTAGGCTTTTGGTGGTAGATGGCGAAGGTTCCCAGTACTGATGTCTCGCTGTTGATGATAGGTTGTGACCAACAAGAACCCAGCTGAGCTTGTGCTGCCAATTCTTTATAGGCTTGCCAGTCGGGGTGGGTCTGGATCTCTTCCACAATGACCCGCTCTCCTCGATAGGCAGCAGTGCCGCATGAGCCAACGCCGTCGCCGATGATCACGCCATCAATGGCGTCGTTATAAAAAGCCGGTAAGCTGGGCGCTGCACCTAGACGAAGGCACTGTTTTTTAATATCTAACAGCAAAATGCTACAGAGCATTTTAGGGTTGGCTTGCTCAAGGCTCTTAGTAATATACTCAAGCATTGTCGAAAGTGGAGCGCCTTTGGATAGTTGCTCCAGTACATAGCTGCGTGCTTGTTCTCGTTGTTCTGCCGCTTTGCGAAAGCCAATTTCACGGCGTAAACGGTAAACCCAATAGCCTGTTAGTAGTAATAAAAAGAAGACAGCGCTACTGTATTTCAGGACCGTTGTTGTTTGGATCCCTTGCTCAATTGTCAGGCCAAGCCAGCGATTGAAAATCGCATCCGACTGCTCCTCTGGAATGCTTTCCATTGCTTTCTCAATAATACTGCTTAGTTCTGGGTTACGCTTTGTGACAGCAACGCTATGACGGCTGTTATAGTCGGTTTGTCCGGAAAAGCGAAGGCTGAGTAAACCATTTGTTTTGATGGCATAGTTGGCAGAACCCGCATCACCAACGTAAGCATCTGCTTTCCCGTCGGCGACCATGGTTAATGCATCAACGGTATTGTTGGCTATGCTGATATTGATTTCTGGATAATCTCTTTGCAGTGCTTCTTGTATAAAATAGCCTTTTTCTACAGCGATGTTTTTACCACTTAGTCGATGCAGGCTGCCAATAAAGTCGCCTTGGCCACTGTCGATGATAACCGCGTGAGTAGTTTTATAGGGCGCACTGAATGTGAGGTATTGAGACCGTTCGGGAGTTTGAACCGCTCCCGCAATCATATCTAATTCGCCCTGTTGAGCCATCAATAGGATTTCGGACCAGGATTTGTCTTTGATGATGTCAAAGCGAACGCCTAAGCGCTGCTCCAGCAAGCTCATATAATCAGCGGTGAGTCCTAAGTATTGGCCGTTTTGGTCGATCCATTCATAGGGCGCGAAGTCCCGGTCAATGCCTACACGAATACTCGGATGAGACGATAGCCATTGCCTTTCTTTATCAGAAAGGGGCAAGCCATTGGCTATGTCTTTGTAAATAAAACGCTCTACTTCTTGTTGGCTTAATTCTCGGTTAAATCCTGAGGAGGAATAGGCATCCGCGACAGCCTTTAAACGTCGGGAGTCGATCTGGCCTAAGGGCACAATGTCATGAAGGATCAATTTCTTAGTGGCTTCTGCTTCTGAACGCAGATGCTCAATGGATAGTTTGCTGTGATATTTGTCGTGTAATAGGGTGATGATCTCTTCTGTATTTTCAAGTGCATAGCGCCACCCTTTAATAGAGGCTTGTCTGAAGCGCGCGGCTCTTCCCGGATGCTTGGCGAGCTCCTGTTGGCTCGTGAAGAGAATATCACCATAAAAATCGATTCCGTAATTTTGCGGATTAATAATATTGATGTCGACGCCCTGTTTTTTGAAATAGTAGGGTTGGTCAGTGATATACCCGGAGATAACATCCACTTCTCCACGTGTTAGCTGCTCATAATCATTACTCTGCGGAATAAGTGTGTAGTCTTGTTCAGTAATATTTGCGTTGGTCAGCATCGCTCTAACGGGGGCTTCATTAGTGCTGATGATGTCCGACATGACACGCTTCCCTATCATCTCGTATGGACTGATAATGCCGGAGTCTTGTAAGGAGATAAAAACGAGCGGGTTGTGCTGGAAGATAGCAGCAAGCGCGACAATAGGTTCACCTTGTGCGTATTGGGATAGTAAGCCTGAATCCCCGACGCCGAAATCAGCTTGCCCTGAAGCAACCTGATTAACAAAGTTAACATCAAGAACGCGTTCATTGATCTCTACATCCAGCCCTTCTTCAGCATAGTAACCTTGCTCTATGGCTGCAAAGTATCCGGCAAACTGGAATTGGGTGAACCATTTCAGCTGCAGGCGGACTTTTTCCAGTGATCCGGGAGGGCTTGGGGTGTTGTGTAAGGGCTGCGGTTGCAAGCCATTATCTTGATCTGCAGGGGCTATGGCGAAAGCGGAATGTGACGTTAAAAGACATAATAAAAGAAAGGCGTGTAGGGCCTTTAAGTGGAGCTTAATAAGGTAGTGGATGCGTCTGTTTGTTGTTATGGTTTTTGGCATGTGTTTTTTTCATGGTCAAATTATATCGCTATCCTTGTTTCAAATTTCCTGTACGTTAATGAATCATAGTTCATCTTTGTGAATAGGCCGCATTTTTTACCAATAAAAACCACGATAAAAAAAGAGGTTATTAATGCAGATGGCTGTAATGATTAGATAATATGTTTGGCAAGAAGCATTAAACGTAAGCGTTCAGCGATCTCCATCTCCAAGTGCTTTACTGAGGAGATATCTTCAGAATGATGAAAGTCCCAGCGAATATGCTGAGTATCTGAGGGCAGCGTTGGTAAAGCTGTATGGCTTTTATCGCACAAGGTGATCACTAGATCGAAGTCTTGGGTTGCGACCTCTGATAACGCTGTACATTTAACCGTTTGCTTTTCACCGGTTAATATTCCTACCCAGTTGTTTATGTAATCGGGAACTTTAAGGGGCTCTGGGCCAGCACTCGATGCAGTGATTTTACCTTTGCCCAACTTGTTTGCCAGTGCCGAAGCTATTTGTGAGCGGACCGTGTTATGGCGGCAAATAAACAGTATTTTAAGCGAATTTGTTTCAGACATGAAAAATATTCCTGAATAATGCAACAGAGAGGCCTTTCGAAAAGGACACTCTGAGTGGTTTATTTGTTGGGTGTTTCGTCACGCTTACGATTCTTGCTTAGCGGCCGCAATCAAAGGGACTTTAATCCAGCAGTCGAGCAACACTATGATCGCTATCGCTGCCATTGAGCCTGTTAATAAGGCGCCGGTAAAGGGAACCAGATAGCCTGAAAATGCTATATATTTAGCCAGCGTCCAAGAAAGAGCGTCACCCCATAAGCCTATAAAAGCGCCGCTGATCAGCAGGTATTTAATCCAGCTGAGAATCTGTGTATAGGAGACGGCTATTGCTAAAATAAGGATAAGCGCACTAATGGCAAATAAATGGGTGTGTGTTTGTACGGCTATTTTACTCCAAGGTTGTCCGCGTGAGGTTGTTGCAAGCACCTCCTCGTAACTTGTAAGCGGCATAGAAGGTATTGCTTCCGTCATGGTCGAATCGACACTGTGGCAATTGGTACAATCGGTATCCATTATCTCTGCGATAATTGACTCATATGTGTCTTCGGGTGAGCCCGCCTCGATCCATTTCTGAACGGCATCAATAGATTCATCTTCAGATACATGCTCATACATAGAGCCCCGCATAGCACTGATGATCATAATTCCAGCGTATTTTTGCTGAACTTTATCAAGGCTGGGAATGAGTGTTTGGCCTCCGGTAACGCTCATGCTGATTGCCAGCATGGCATAAGCCAATCCCATGAGAATGGAGAGACAAAACCCGGATAGCGCGATACGTGCAGCAGGATTGAGAGCTTTAATCATCATAAGTTTCCATGATTCTTAATTGATGGGTGGGCTTTCGCCCACCTCAGATATCGCTATTTAAATACCATGTTTAATACGCCGTTATGATAAACGTGATTAATCTGGCTGTTGTCGAAGATAGAAACACCGAAAGAGTAGCTCTTTGTCAGGTCATTAAACTGCACATCCTGCACATCGGCGTTTTCGCCGGTAGTGACGAGTGGACGACTTATCTCCAAACTCCACTTGCCCTCTTTCCACACTCCTTTTGCGGTGATGTCACCACGCGAACCCGAAAAGGCCGATGTTACTATGCCGGGGATGCGTTTAATTTCATCCATTTCACTGCTGAAAGGTGTTTTGTGGCTGTCATAAACGACGGTTGCATCCGTTGCTAAATCGGCTTGCACAAATGCCGGTTTGCCTTCAGCCTTGTTGTCCTTGTAACCGCCACCTGTTTTGCTATCGCCGTGACGTCCCCATCCTTTGTTTTTTCCTGGATCGGTATTGTCATCGATGAACTGATCATCAATCTGCGCATTCGGGTTAGTTCTTACACCCTTCCAGTGCCACATATCGACTGTTGTGCCTGGTTTCGTGAACTTACGGCCGGGCGACTTATCATCGAGTCCTTTTTGTTTGCCACCTTTTGCCATGTGGCAGGTCGCACCACAACCTTTTTTATCGAATGCCTTGACGTTAATGTTCCACAGCATCGACATTTTGTCTTCGTAATAGGTGTTGTCGTGACCGGTATCATCTTTATTCATCAGCTGTTTCCAGCTACCGTCGGCCTGTTTCATCCAAGGGAAGCGGTTCAGGCTTTCTGTTGGGTCATCCCACTGTAGGAAAAAATAAACATTTTTGTCATCGTGCATTGAGCGCACAGTAACCGTTGTTTTGGTAATACCTTCATAGCCGTTGTTGGGCTTGTAGGGGGTTTGATCTAATATTACAGCGAGTACTGGAGCGGCATCCCATGCCGATTCTGCCATGCCGTCAACTTCGATAGCGGCGCTGGTGGTGATGTTATCTAGTACACCCAGTGGTTTTGCCTGAGCAGTAGGGACTAAAAGAATACTGGTAGCTGTTGCTGCAATGAGAGTCATAGCTTTGCGCATTTTTTATTCTCCTTATTATGTCTATTTTCAGCTTAGTGCGTGTTCAGATCTTTGACATTACAAATATGCAAGCGTTGATAACCATCGGGGCATTGATTGATATATATCAAATTTGAAACAGATGGTTTTTTACAGTGAAGGAGACGTTGAAGCAGGAAAGCGTTAATCAAGTAACGGGATGTCGGTATAAAAACTAACGGGTTTTAACGGATCATTTTTGGCATGGTACATTGCTTCATCGGCTTTTTTTAGCAGGTGTTCAGCGACTCTCGAATCTGAAGGAAACAGACTGATACCGATACTCGCTGTAAGGGAGATGCTGTTATCTTCAAGTAGAAAGGGTTGTGCGACATGATGTGCCAGCTTTTCTGCAACAGTAAGTGCTTGATCGTCTGTTGTTATATCAATTAAAGCAATGAATTCGTCGCCACCCATGCGGGATAAGGTATCTACTTTACGCATGCAACTTTGCAGTCTTTGCGCAACTTGTACCAGAATATTATCGCCCTCCCAATGGCCATGTAAGTCATTGACGGGTTTAAAGCTATCCAGATCAATAAAGAGTACTGCGATTTTTCTGCGCTGCCTTTCTGCGCGAATAATGGCACTTTCAAGTTTTGTTTTTAGTAGAAGCCGGTTGGGCAGGCCGGTTAAGTGGTCGTGATAGGCTTGATTCAATAGCTCCTTTTCGCGTTCTTTGTGTTGGCTGTTGTCTTTTAATATCAGGACAAATTTTTCAGGTTGGTTGTTTTCATCCAGGACGGCATTTAAGGTGGCCAAAAAGGGTTGCTGGTCGCGTGAGGTCACCTCACCATGCCAGCTCAACTCAGTTCTGATGATCTTATCAAGGGTGGGCGGTACGTTTGCACAGTAAAAAAAATCCGTGATGGAGGCGTCTGAAGCGTTACAGGCGTCAGGCAAACAATCTTTCGCTGCCAGGTTAGAGGTAAGAATGGTGCCTTGGTTGGACAGAATAAAACAGCAATCCGAAGTGGTATCAAAAACCAAGGCTGCGAGTTGGAGTTTGGATTCGACTTCGCGTTCTCGTGTGACATCGTGGCCAATACCGATAATACCCGTTACATCATTGTTTTCGTCAAATAGGGGGAGCTTGAGCATGTCGACTAAGCGCCTTTGTCCGTCGTTATAGGTGACGGGTTCATCACAGCGTACCTCTTCTTTGCTTTCTATGACTTCCAGATCTCTGCTTCTGACATAGTTGGCAGAGTGAGCTGACATTAGGCCATTATCAGTTTTGCCGACTATCTCGTCGGATGTGGTATCTAACAAAGCCTCAAAGCTTTTATTACAGCGCTGATAAACGCCTCGTTTGTCTTTGGTAAAGATGAAATCCGGAATAGCATTAATAATGGTGCTGAGCAAATAGCGCTCTTTTTCCAGTGCGGCCTGAGTATGCTTAAGGAGGGTGATATCTCTGGCTACGATGGCAACCCCTTTTTGGGATACCAAATTACCAGTATAGAGCGTGTGCAGGCTATCAAGAAAGCGTAGTTCGCCTTTGTAGTTATGTCTCCAAAACTGAAGTCGTACCTCTTCGCCCGCCATTGTCTGATCCAGATTTGGTTTGATAATCCGCTCAAACACGTCTGTTCCATGTATATCAGAGGCTTTTTTTCCGACTATATCTTCAGTGCTCAGACCAAAAAAAACTGTATAGCCATGACTGGCAGCAACATAAACGTAGTTGTGGTCTACGATCGAGACCATATCTTCTAAAGCTTGTAAGACTGAACAAATATCAGAGGTTGCTTCAGGCCTGGGAGAGTTTGTTTTCGTCTGCGTTTCCGTGCGGCGATTCTTTTTATTTTTCATAGCTGCAGTGTAGTACAGCGTAGCCGAAAAAAAGAGGGGCTCATTATTATTAATTCGCCTTGAATATTAGGTGATTCTGATGTTCTTCTCACTTGATATGCGTCAAGTTACTTTGTGCGGCGCTTCTATAGTCTGCGTCATTATGTCGCAGTTTGATAGGCAGCTTAAAGGGTTAGGGCGTTAGATGAACAGAGATATAAAACGATGGATTGTTACGCTGTTTACGTTTTGTGTGCTGGCTACCAGTGCCGTTGCAATGGTGCCTGTTTCACAAGATCAGCAGCTTGAGTTGATACGCAGCGCCTTTCCTGAGGCGACGGACATCAGTGATAAAGCGCCTATTTCAGAAGGCTCCGCCATTATCCGTACTGTTACTAAAGGTGATCAAGTACTGGGTTATGCGTTTGAGTCGCAGGATGTTGTTGATATAGCGGCTTATTCGGGTAAGCCCGTTAAGATGCTGATAGCGATTGATCTTGAAGGGAATTTTAAACTATCGACGGTGCTTGAGCACCATGAGCCGATTCTGCTGGTGGGTATTCCTGAGCATACGTTATTTGATTTTGCCGCACAGTACCTGCCTTTCAAGCTAACAGACAGAATTAAAGTGGGTGCGGCTAATAGTAGTGATGTGATTAGCCTGGATGCGATCTCCGGTGCGACGGTGACCGTCATGGTAGTGAACGAAACCGTGATGCGCGCGGCTCGAAAAGTAGCTCAGCAGCTAGGTTTACTTGGTTTGTCTGAGCAGGCGAAAATTCCGCCATCGACCATTAAAACTGATTTTTATAAAGAGGCTGGCTGGGTTGAACTTACCGGCGACGGGTCTATTCGTCACCTGTCGTTGACGCGGGGTGATGTTAATGAAGCGTTTAAAGGCACGGCAGCAGAAAAACAGGGGCCGGGTGAAGGGCAGCATCAGCAAGAAGCATTTATCGATCTGTTCTATGCGCCGGTGAATATACCGACTATTGGCCGGAACCTACTGGGCGATAGTCAATATGACTGGTTGATGGGCGAGATTAAGCCCGGAGATCAGGTGATTGCGGTGATGGGTAAAGGGCGTTACTCCTTCAAAGGTAACGGTTATGTTCGTGGTGGGATTTTTGACCGACTACAACTGCAGCAATCCGATAAAGTGATTAGCTTTCACGATTCAGATTTTTATCGTTTAGATGATGTTTTTATCAAAGACTTCCCCGGTTTTACTGAGATGGCCTTATTCATCATTCGTGCCCAATATGAATTTGATATCGGTACACCCTGGCAGGTTGAGTTGTTAGTGCGTCGACAAGTGGGTGCATTAGATAGTGTATTTACCAGCTTTTTTGGTGATTACATGACGCCTGAATCTTATATTGTTCGTCCAGAATCTGTGATAGTTGAGGAGCAGGTGGATGAGCCGCTATGGGTCTCTGTGTGGAAGGATAAAGCGTTTCAGATTGGCGTATTAAGTGTCAGTTTGTTGCTGCTGACGATTATTATTTTCTTCCAGGACTGGTTGGTTCGTTATCCAAAATTATTGCGCAATGTCCGTCATATTTTCCTGACTTATACCGTCTTCTTTATTGGCTGGTACACGCTTGGGCAGTTGTCGATTGTTAATGTCTTCACTTTTGTTCACGCGGCGATGGGTAAGTTTCAGTGGAGTGTATTTTTGCTGGATCCGGTGCTCTTTATTTTGTGGGGCTTTGTTGCGATGACTCTGGTGCTTTGGGGGCGCGGTATTTTTTGTGGTTGGTTATGCCCGTTTGGAGCCTTGCAAGAGCTGATCAATGAGATAGCCAGAGCAGTAAAAATTAAACAATACGAGCTTCCCTTTGCAGTGCATGAGCGGCTTTGGGCAATCAAATATATCATCCTTCTCGTATTGTTTGCCGTTTCACTTGAGTCGATCAATGAAGCAGAGCGCTACGCCGAAGTAGAACCTTTTAAAACGGCCATTATGCTGAAGTTTCAGCGTGAATGGGGCTTTGTATTTTATGCGGGTATCTTGCTGTTTATCTCCATATTTACCCGCAAAGTTTACTGTCGTTACATCTGTCCATTAGGTGCAGCGTTGGCGATTCCTTCGCGGTTACGCTTATTTGATTGGTTGTATCGTCGTAAAGAATGCGGCCAACCCTGCAAGCTGTGTGCAAACGAATGTGAGATTCAGGCGATTCATCCTGATGGCACCATCAATGCTAACGAGTGCCATCACTGTCTGGATTGTCAGATGACCTATCACAATCACGATAAGTGTCCTCCACTTGTAGTGAAGAAGCGTAAAGCTCAAAAAGCATCTCTGGCTGAAAACCAGATACCGAGTGTAGATATTACTGATCCGGTAAAAGCTTGATCAGTGAATGAATAAACATCGAAAAAATAATTATTTCGGAGAAGATAAATGATTGATCCTAATGATAAAGATCTACCAGTGATTGATACAGAAGATCAGAGCGCGAGTGAGCACGTCAAGTTGAGCCGTCGTCTTTTCCTCGGTGGTTCAGCTGCGTTAGTGGGGGCTGCAGGTGTTGGTTTCGGATCATCGATGATGCCGTCAGTCGCTCATGCTTCTTCAGGTGCTAAGCACTCAGTCGGCCCTGGTGAGCTAGATGAGTACTATGGTTTCTGGAGTGGCGGTCACTCTGGTGAAGTGCGTATTCTGGGCTTGCCATCTATGCGTGAATTGATGCGTATTCCTGTTTTCAATGTGGATAGTGCTACAGGCTGGGGTATTACCAACGAGAGTAAAGTCATTCTGGGTGAAAACGCACCGTTGAATGGCGATTGCCACCATCCGCATATGAGCATGACCGATGGTCACTATGACGGAAAGTATATCTTCATTAATGACAAAGCGAATACTCGTGTAGCGCGTATCCGTGGCGACATTATGAAAACCGATAAGATCACAACCGTACCTAACTGCCAGGCTATACATGGATTGCGTGTACAGAAAGCACCTTTTACCAAGTATGTCTTCGCGAATGCCGAATTCCGTATGCCACACCCGAATGATGGCACCAATATGGATGACATTGCCGGCTACTACACCATGTTCAATGGTATCAATGCGGAAACCATGGAAGTGGATTGGCAGATTATCGTAGACGGTAACCTTGATAACACGGATGCCGACTACACGGGTAAATACGCGTTTTCTACCTGTTATAACTCAGAAGGTGCCGTTGATCTGGCAGGCTCTATGCGTAATGAGCGTGATCATTTGGTTATCTTCAATATTGAGCGTATCGAAGCGGCAGTAAAAGCGGGTAAGTTCCAAACATTGGGCGATTCCAAAGTGCCTGTATTAGATGGACGTAACGGTTCAGCGTTGACGCGTTATGTACCTGTTCCAAAGAACCCGCATGGTATCAACACGGCTCCGGGCGGCAAGTACGCGGTAGCTAACGGTAAGTTATCTCCAACCGTTACTGTATTCCAGTTGGATAAATTTGATGCATTGTTTGCTGATGAGATTAAGCCGCGTGATACGGTCGTAGCTGAAGTTGAATTAGGATTAGGGCCACTGCATACGGCATTTGATGGTCGTGGTAATGCTTATACGACGTTGTTCATCGATAGCCAGATCTGTAAATGGGATGTCGAGAAAGCGATTGCTGCTTACAAGGGTGAAAAAGTTGATTACATCCTGCAAAAGCTGGATGTACATTATCAGCCAGGTCACAACCATACGACTATGGGTGAAACCCGTGATGCGGATGGTAAATATCTGATATCTCTATGTAAGTTTGCAAAAGATCGCTTCTTACCATGCGGCCCGCTGCATCCGGAAAACGATCAATTGATCGATATTTCAGGTGATGAAATGAAACTGGTACATGATGGCCCTGCGTATGCAGAACCGCATGACTGTATGATTGTTCACCGCAGTAAAGTTAAAACCAGCAAGCTGTATACACGTGATGATCCGACATTTGCTGGTACAGTCGCGATGGCAAAAGCGGATGGCGTGACGCTGGAAACGGATAATAAAGTAATCCGTGACGGTAACAAAGTACGTGTTTACATGACGTCTGTTGCGCCGAGCTATGGTATGGATCAATTTACCGTGAAGCAGGGTGATGAAGTAACCGTAGTCGTGACTAACCTGGATCAGATCGAAGATGTAACGCATGGCTTCTGTATGGTAAACCATGGCGTGCAGATGGAGATCAGCCCGCAGCAAACAGCGTCAGCGACCTTCATGGCTAATGATGTGGGTGTACACTGGTATTACTGTAACTGGTTCTGTCACGCCCTTCACATGGAAATGCGTGGTCGTATGTTGGTTGAAAAAGCCTGATCTACCACACGGGGAAATCTGATTTCTCCGTGATTACCAACAAAAGCCAGTCGTTTAACGTCTGGCTTTTGTTGTCTAACGGTACGTGATGGGAGGCGTGATATGAAATTACTGCACAACTTTTTTGTTGTGATCCTGGTGCAGCTCTGCATGCAGTCGTTTGTCAATGCAGATGTGCGTGTTGTAACTCCCTCTTATGGCCTGCAGGCTGCTATTGATGGCGCACAGCCGAATGATCAGCTGGTATTAGACGCAGGTTTATATATCGGCAATTTTAAGATTAACAAGCCACTCATTCTGACGGGCCAGCCGGGTACGATTATTGATGGTGGTGGCCAAGGGCATGCTGTTGTTGTCGAAGTGCCCGATGTGCGTATCGAGATGCTGGAGATACGCAACTGGGGCGATAATCTGACGACATTAGATGCCGGTATATTTGTTAACAAACAAGCGACTAATACACAGATTGATAGTAATTATTTAGTGGGTGATACCTTTGGTATATGGGTAGATGGAACGCAACAAGTACTGATTAAAGCGAACCGCATAGAAGGGAATCTGAACGTGCGTTCACAGGATCGCGGTAATGGTATTCATCTTTTTAATGTGGGTAAGGCGCGGGTTGAAGATAATGAGGTGTGGCATACTCGTGATGGTATCTATATCGATACCAGTAATCACAATGAACTGATCGGTAATTATCTGCACGATTTACGCTATGGCGTGCATTATATGTACTCGTATCACAACCTTGTTTCCGCGAACCGCACTGTTAATACCCGTACCGGTTACGCGTTAATGCAATCGAAATTCCTTACGGTTACCAACAATATTTCAGAGAATGATTCTAATTACGGCATTTTGATGAACTTCATTACGCAATCGACGATTCAGAATAATCAAGTATCAGGCGTACAGAATAACAGGGCTGTAAGTGACGGGGGGGCGAGCGGTTCTTCGATGACTGAAGGTAAAGCGCTATTTATCTATAACTCATTATTCAACAAGATACGTGGCAACCATTTCTCAGATAGTGATTTAGGTGTGCATATGACCGCCGGATCAGAAGACAATATTTTTACCGGTAATGCCTTTGTTGATAATCGCGAACAGGTTAAATATGTTGCTACTCGCCATCAGAACTGGTCGCATGAAGGGGTCGGTAATTATTGGAGTGATTACCTCGGATGGGATATGGATGCCGATGGTATCGGTGATACACAATATGAACCAACAGATGGCGTAGATCGTCTGTTGTGGAAGTTTCCTGCTGCTAAGGTGCTGTTGAATAGCCCGGCAGTTGAGACGATTCGTTGGGTACAGCGTCAGTTTCCGGTGCTTAAAGCACAGGGCGTTGTGGATACCCACCCTTTGATGAAAATGCCAGAAAATTTATTGCCTTCAGCGGCCAGCGATGCGGCAGTGACGGAAGAGATTGATGACAAACATAGTTGAGTTACGTGGTGTTGAGAAGCGCTATCAGGGTGTGCATGCTTTACAACCGTTGGATCTGGTATTGCAGCAAGGTGAAGTACTGGGCTTGTTTGGGCACAATGGTGCAGGTAAAACCACCACCATTAAGCTGATTCTCGGATTGATTAAAGCCAGCGCAGGGGCGGTACGAGTATTTGGTCAGGATCCGACACTTTCAGAATCAAGACGGGAGCGTCATCAGTTAGGCTTCCTGCAGGAAAATGTCAGCTTCTATGAGCAGTTGACGGGGTTTGAAGTGCTGCGTTACTTCGCTTGTTTGAAAGGTATTCAAGTCTCGGAATGCCATCGCCTGCTTGAGCAAGTTGGCTTAAAGTCAGCAGCAGCCCGACGCGTGAAAACCTACTCAAAAGGGATGCGTCAACGGCTGGGTTTGGCACAGGCACTGTTGGGTAATCCAAAACTCCTCTTGTTAGATGAGCCCACTGTCGGGTTAGACCCGCTGGCGACTCAGGATTTTTATCATCGTATAGCTCAGCTGAAAGAGCAGGGCTGTACCGTTGTGCTATGTTCGCATGTGTTGCCGGGTGTGGAGAAATATATCGACCGGGCAGTGATTATGGGTAAAGGTGCTGTGTTGGCTCAGGGGAGTCTGAACTCTTTACGTCAGCAGGCTGAATTGCCGCTTACTCTGAACGTGAAAGGCACGGATATACAGCTACCGGAAGATGTGCAATCGCGTGCAGTCGCATTAGCCGATGGAATCAGCATAAAACTCTCATTACCGGAAAAAATGCCGGTTATGCAGCATATGTTGGCACAAGCCGGTGTGACGGATATTGACCTGCATTTGCCCTCGCTTGAAGATCTTTATACACACTATACGCGTACCTGCGTGGGTCATGAGATGGAGGGGATGCTATGAGCCCGATTCTTACTGTTGCCGCTAAAGAGTTCCGAGATGGTTTGCGAAACCGTTGGGTGCTTTCTATCGCGGTGATTTTCGCGGTATTAGCCACCGGTTTAGCCTATTTTGGCTCAGCTGCAGCTGGACAAGTAGGCTTTACGTCCTTATCGACGACTATTATAAGCCTCGCGAGTCTGGCTGTTTTTATTATCCCGCTGATCGCGCTGATGCTCGCCTATGACGGTATTGTCGGCGAAGATGAGAGCGGAACCTTGTTATTGTTACTCACGTATCCATTGTCTCGCTGGCAGTTGCTATGCGGAAAAATGCTCGGACACGGCGCTATTATGGCGTTTTCTACCTTATCGGGGTTTGGTTCTGCTGCTTTGATTATGGGGGTGTTTGCACCAGATATCGGTTGGGGAGAGCTGGTTGTTCCTTTTAGCCTATTCATTTTGTCTGCCGTTTTGTTGGGCTGGATTTTTATTGCATTTGCCTATGTGATCAGTGTCAGTGTGACTGAGAAATCCAAAGCCGCAGGCTTGGCGCTGATTGTCTGGTTTTTGTTTGTATTGGTGTTTGATCTGGGTTTGTTGGGCTTGCTGGTGGGTACGCAAGGCGATGTGAATGCTGAGTTTTTTCCCTATCTGCTGTTATTGAACCCTACCGATATTTTCCGGTTAGTAAACATCACCTATTTTGCAGATCAGCAATTAAGTGGTTTGATGGCGATAGCTGAGCATGTGCGTTTTTCGACGACTGCATTGTTAATGAGTCTGCTGCTTTGGCTATCAGTTCCCGTCGCATTAGCACTGGCGTTATTTAATCGGAGAACACTGTGAAAATATTTTTGCGTATGTCCTATTCTGTCGCATTGTTATTAGTCATCTTCGGATTAGCCGGATGTGATAATGGGGCGACTGAGAAGGTGATGGCACAAAAAGCGATGGCGATTGAAAGTGCAGATGAATGCCATCTCTGCGGTATGTTAATAGCACGTTTTCCAGGCCCTAAAGGTCAGGTATATGAGCGAGGTATTCAGCAAAACATGAAGTTTTGTTCAACGCGGGATATGTTCGCTTATGCACTCGATCCAGAGCATAAGCATAATATTCAATCTGTATTTGTTCATGATATGGCGGTTAATCCTTGGGATGTACCCGGCGAAGAAACCTATATCGATGCTCGTAAAGCATGGTTTGTTGTTGGCTCGACTAAAAAAGGTGCGATGGGGCCGACTCTGGGAAGCTTCAAATCGAAAGAAAGTGCTGAAGCTTTTGCAAAAGAGTTTGGTGGTGAGCTGAAACGCTTTGAGGAGCTAACACTCAATACTATTTGAGTGTTAGCCAAGCAGTGTAGCCGTTGGTATGTGGTGGTGAGCAAAGTAATGCTTTGCTGATGGAAAGGATTACATCTAGCTTTATCATTCCTGAGGCTTGTAGCGTGCCGCGCTGATGATGCTTATTAAATGAATAATCGCAGCAATGATAGCTGGGAATATCAAAAAATACATGGCGTAGCCTGCTGCAGTTGTAAGAAAAAAGAAAAATGCAGCAAGCAGGCGCCCTTGTACTAAGTGTCCCAGCCCCGGAATAAAAATATTACACAAAGCGGCTATTACATTGCCGGCGCTGCCCTGATTACTCATGAAATCATCCTCTTGTTGTCGTAGCAAAGGAGGGTGCGTGATTCCCTCTTCTCTGTCAATAAACAAGCTGAAAGCATCGATCTTATTGTAATGCGTCCATTGCATTGAGGTAGGAAGCTTTTGTGCTATTACAAAAACTTATCATTTATCTGTATTTGTTTAGAGACTTATATAGTATCTCGCTTCTGAATTTAGCTATACTGGATCCATTCTGGTTGAAATGAAGAACGGATTCATATGGATATTGGGAAAATGACATGTCTGATTCTTGATGATAGTAAGGCAATTACCGGATTGCTGAAGTTGATCATTAAGGACGAACTGGGTGCCGCAGAAGCACTTGTTGCTAATAGTGTGGCTGATGCGCTTGTACTCATTGAAAAAAATCCCACATCGATAGATGTTGTTTTTTGCGACCTGAATTTACCGGATGTTGATGGCGTTGCTTTTTTACGTATGTTAGCGGAAAGAGACTTTCCGGGTTATATCGTAATAGTTAGTTCTGTATCTCATCGTGTGCTCAAGTCTGTAGAGCATCTGGTACATAGCCATAATCTGAAATTTTTAGGCACTATCATTAAGCCTATCTCTCCCCAGTCGGTTGTTCAGCTACTACAAAGTATAGGCACTTATGGCGCAGTTAAACCTCCCTCTCCTGTTAAAGAAAAATTAACCGTAGCAGAGTTGATTGATGCTTTGGAAGAGGGGAATTTCGAGTGTTACTACCAGCCTCAGGTATGTGCTCTGACACGTAATGTCGTTGGTTTTGAAGCGCTGGCCAGACTAAGACATCCTAAAAAAAATCTCATATTTCCTGATGATTTCATCTCTCTAATGGAGCAACACAATTTGATCCTTCGCCTGACGAAAGATCAGATTATTTCAGTATTCAAGCAGTGGGAAATATGGCATCAGCAAGGCCATTGTTACCGTGTTGCTATCAATATTTCGGCATTGTTGTTAAACGATTTAGAGCTCCCTGACTTTATTCTCGAACAGATTAAAAAGTATGGCGTTAAATCTAAACTGGTAACGCTTGAGATTACTGAGTCATGTTTAAATGAAGATCGTATCGGTGCTTTGGAGGTGCTAAGTCGCCTTTCGATGTATGGTATTAACCTTTCTATCGATGACTTTGGGACGGGGTATTCCTCCATTGAGCGGCTTCAGGGTTTGCCTTTTAATGAGGTGAAAATTGATCGATTATTTGTACAAAATGCGGTTGCTTCAGAAAGCGAAAGGCCGGTACTTGATTCGATGATAGGCATGGCTAATCGTTTAGGGCTTCGCGTGGTTCTTGAGGGAGTAGAGACACTGGCGCATTGGCAGATGGTTTGTCACTCGGGTTGTGATAGTTTTCAGGGATATTTTATCGCTAAACCGATGAGTGTAGATAAGCTCGAACAGTGGCTGAATGATTGGGAAAAAATGACGCACTGAAATATTGATGAAATTTGGCATATCGTGAGGATTGGGTGTTAAGCTTATCCAAGCTTTTCATGCGTCATTAATTATGATCGGTTATGTTATTACTCGATTGATATTTATACATCTGTAGTCGGAGTGTTTTGTGTCAAAACTAGCATCTACCCTTGAGGGTGAAGAGCAGTTAAGTGTTCTGATGGCGCGTCAGCCTATTTTCTCAAAAAGCCAGGATGTAGTTGCATTTGAATTACTTTTTCGTGGAGAGGAAGGTTCAAATTTACTGGCGATTAAAGATGATATCGCTACTTTTGATGTGGTCATGAATACTTACGCTAACATAGTGGCAGAGGGCGGCAGTAAAAGGTTGCCTTGTTATCTTAAAGTCACCGATAAAGTCTTACTCAGTGATAGCTTGCCTGAATTACCCCCTACATTGTTTTCCTTAGAAATACTCGGTCGCTCTGATATAACACCTGTGTTTATTGAGAAAGTAAAAGAATTTGCCAATAAAGGTTATCGGATTGTTTTGGCGGATTATGATCCTCAGGATTCTCGTTTTGATTCACTCTTAAACGTTATTCATGTTCTGAAATTGGATATCCAACGATTGGGGTTATCAGAGTTACCTAAAATCATTCATAAACTGAAGTCTTATCAGTTGGATTTGCTTGCGGATAAAGTGGAAACCAAAGATGAATTTCGTCAATGTCTGGAAATGGGCTTTTCTTTATACCAAGGCTATTTTTTAAGTCATCCGGTTCCCGTCAAAGGGAAGAAGGTCGGCAGTAGCAAAGTTTTATTACTACAACTGTTGGGTGAGCTGCAGCAAGAAAGTGCTACTGGCGCCTCGTTGGAAGGGATTGCGATTAACGACCCGGCTTTGACCTATAAAATTCTGAAAGTTGTTAACTCAGCCGCGTTTCATGTGCCGCGTGAGATTAATTCCCTTTCCCATGCAATCACTTTACTGGGTATGGAGCAGATACGTCGTTGGATCATGTTATTTTTGACGACTTCGCAAGATGGTAAGCCGAATGCACTAACGCGGAATATGCTAATTCGGGGAAGAATGTGTGAATTGCTGGCAGAGCTGATGGGGCGGGAGACCTCAATGAACTATTTCATTGTGGGGCTGCTTTCGCAACTGGATGCTTTGTTTGATATTGAAATGAAAGAATTGTTACAGGAAGTTCCTCTTAGTCAGGAGCTTAAGAGTGCCTTATTGCTCTATTCAGGCCCGATGGGCGAAGCGCTACAGGATGTGGAAAATTATGAGCGAGGGCAGTTTGATCAGCTACATGGGCAGATAGATCGTCCCTTATATGAAGTTGCTTATCGCCACAGTTTGAAATGGTCTGAGCAGGTTATGAGTGCGCTGCAAAGCTAACATTCAACGTCAACTGGGTTCAGTCTGCCGCTATTACTTATCAGAATAAGGAGGGCAGCGGGTGAAGCGTTTAACAATCTTACTACTGCTACCGCTCTCTTTTTTGTTGGTTTTTGTTTTAATCGTTGAGCAGGTTTGGCTGCCTGGCGTGTACAGCAAAATACTTTCCGAAAAAGTTGCCGAGGTTAACCGCAGCGTTTATTTGATCGGTGAGGCGATTAAAGTATCCCCCACCAGTGCCAACAGATTGATCTCTTCTCTGGAACTAAATGATGAGAAGGGCACGCATTGGCGAACAATATTTCTCGTTGATCCGGGTTCTTCTGATCATCAACTTACCCCACCGCTTGGTTATGGCAGTGATGCTCATTTTATTCATTACCCCATTGAAGACAGTGCTTTGCAATTGGGAGCCTGGATCAATACGGATGTAATATTTCGTCAGTTAAAAAACAAAGTGCGCACCTATGAAATGACCTCGATTGCTTTGGGGGCTTTGCTGTTATTGTTCATGTTGTGGTTGCAGCGCCAACTGTTACTCATACCCATAAGGCAGTTGGTGCGTGCTTCAGAACAGATAACGACTGGAAAGGCTGACTATCCTCTGCCTCGTCTTGCAAAAGGGGCTGTATTGGCACCGCTCTTCACCTCCTTTAATGCAATGCGGCAATCGCTGGCAGTACAGAAGTTGCATAGTGATGCCGAAATAAACCTACTCGCGTTCGCTAAAGAGCGTCTTAATGAATCGCACCAGATAGCGCGATTAGGTTGTTGGGAGTGGCACCTGTCGGATGATCTTTTTTGGTGCTCAGAAAGCTTGAAAACGATTCTATCGATAAAAGATAAGCATCCTTTGAGCGTGGAGAGCTTTATTTCAAGTGTGCATCCGGGTGATCATGATGAAGTGTTAGCACAACTGATGACTATGAAAGAGGAAGGATGTCCGCTCAGTATCTATTTCCGGGTATGCGTTTCATCAGGAGACTACCGTCATGTTCAGTTGTTGAGCGACCTATCGGTTAGCGATGACGGGGACGTTACCCGGATATATGGAACGTGTCAGGATATAACTGAACACAAAAAAACTGAAACTTCCCTTAAAAAATTGTCCAGTGCCATCACTCATGGTGGCTCTAGTGTGATGATTACGGATCTTATCGGCGTGGTTGAATATGTGAACCCTAAGTTTACTGAGACAACCGGATACACTCTTGAAGATGTTGTGGGTCGGCAACCAGAATTGTTAAGCAGGAAATGGATCAGTGCTGATTGCTATGATTCCATATGGCAGTCCCTTTTATCCGGGCAGCACTGGCGGGGTGAGTTGCAAAGCCGGAAAAAGAATAGTGGTGCTTTCTGGTCTCTGGTATCCATCTCTCCGGTTAATAATGATTATGGTGAGCTCACGCATTTCGTCATTGTCAGTGAAGATGTGACTGAGCTGAAAGATGCTCATGCGCGAATGGAGCGTCTGGCCCTATATGATGAGCTTACCCTGCTGCCTAACAGACGTTTTTTCTTCAGTGAGCTTTCAAGACTGTTTGATCTGGATGTGATGGAATATCCAGCGGTTGTGATGTTGCTGGATCTTGATTTCTTTAAAGCCATCAACGACACGCAAGGGCACAGTGCTGGCGACAGGCTTCTTGTCGAGGTGGCTCAACGATTGAAAGATTGCCTGTATGACGGCGATATAGCGGCCCGCTTAGGTGGAGATGAATTCGCTATATTAATGAACCAGGTGCAGGATATACAGCATGTTGAAGAGATGGCTAAGACGATTCTGGGTGAGATAGCCAGGTCATTTCATATTAATGAGCGTGAGCTTCAGGTCAGCGCCAGCCTCGGATTGGCGTGGTTACCCAAAGATGGTCATTCACCGGAGGCGTTGCTTAAAAACGCTGATCTGGCGATGTATCAGGCAAAAGAGATGGGGCGTAATCAATACCGTTTCTTTACCGAAAGTTTGCATGATCAGCTACAGGCGTATATCCGCTTTTCCAGAGAGATGCCAAAGGCACTGGATACGAATAGTTTTACGTTGCTTTATCAACCTCAGGTCGATCTGAAGTCAGGAGAGATCGGGAGTGTTGAAGCACTGGTTCGTTGGAATCACCCTGAGTTGGGGCTGGTTTCGCCGGAAGACTTTATTCCCGTGGCCGAAGAGACAGGTTTTATTGTGCCGCTGGGGCGGTGGGTGCTGCAAGCAGCCTGTCAGGCAATAAAGTACCTTGCGCAACACCGCATGTCGCATATCAAGGTCGCTATTAATTTATCCTCCCGACAGTTTCGCGATCCTGATTTGCTGGTCACTATTCGCCAGATGATAGAGGAATACGCGATCGATCCGACCAGTATGGAGCTGGAAATTACAGAGTCGTTACTGATGCATGATATTGGTTTGGCAATTGGAACATTAAAAGAGCTGCAAGCGCTGGGTATTACGATTGCTATCGATGATTTTGGTATTGGATATTCCTCATTTAATTATTTGAAAACTTTGCCAATCAATGTGCTTAAGATTGATCGGGAGTTTATTAAAGAGATTCCCGATCATCTGGATGATATGGAGATCACAGCTGCTATGATTTCGATGGCACATCGTTTAAATATGAGAGTAGTCGCGGAAGGGATTGAAACAGAGGTTCAGCGTGCTTTTCTTGAAGAGCATCACTGCGATGTAGGGCAGGGCTACTTGTTCGGCCGCCCTGTTACATTGAGCAATTTGTTGGTGCTGTTGGCGGAGAGCCATAGTCGATGATGGGGTGGTTGCCGGATGGGCTCTCCCAGTTAGATGTAGTGGTTTTAGTTATTATGAGTGCCTTCACGTCGATGATGACTGCTGCTGTAGGGATCGGCGGAGGTGTTTTGCTATTGGCTGTAATGGCGCAAATTTTACCTGTACAGGCATTGATTCCAGTGCACGGACTGGTGCAATTAGGCTCAAATGGTAACCGGGCCTATATGACCTGGCAGTATATAGACTGGAAGATGAGCCGTTTATTTGTTCTGGGCGCGCTTGTCGGTGCTGTTGTCTCTGCCTGGATAGTAGTTCAATTACCCTTAGATGTTATACGCTTAAGCGTGGCTTTTTTTATCTTATTTTTAGTCTGGGGGCCAAAGCCGAAAGCGGTGAATCTTTCAAACGCAAATTTGGTGATGGCAGGTGGAGTGACGACCATTATTTCTGCTTTTGTCGGTGCGACCGGGCCATTGGTGGCTGCTTTCGTGCACCGTCAGAATATGGATAAGTTACCGACCGTTGCTACCTTTGCTGCCTGCATGTCGTTTCAGCATATGCTAAAAGCCATGGTTTTTGTAACGGTTGGGTTTGCTTTTCAGGACTGGTTTGTTGTGATCGTCTTAATGATCATTAGCGGAGCGGTGGGAACCTGGATAGGTTTGCATCTATTAAAAAGTTTATCTGCAGACCTGTTTAAACAGTTATTTCGTTGGCTGGTGACTTTGTTGGCCTTACGTTTGTGTTGGCAGGCTTTCTTTTCACTATGATCTGTGGAAAGGGCAGAGAGAAACGAAAAACCCGCAAATGAATGCGGGTTTTTTGATTGGGTTATCGAGTGATTAGTCCAGCATGCTCAAGTCACGTACCGCACCTTTGTCTGCGGATGTCGCCAGCAAAGCGTAAGCTTTAAGCGCAGCCGACACTTTACGTGGACGTGCTTCAACAGGTTTCCAGCCATCTTTGCCTTTGGCATCCATAGCAGCACGACGTTTAGTCAGCTCCTCATCAGAAACCAGTAAGTTAATTGTCCGGTTTGGAATATCGATGCGAATTCTGTCGCCATTTTCAACCAAGCCTATCGCACCACCTGCGGCTGCTTCAGGGGATACATGCCCAATAGAGAGGCCTGATGTGCCGCCTGAAAAGCGTCCGTCAGTCATCAATGCGCATGCTTTTCCAAGGCCTTTGGATTTGATGTAAGAGGTCGGGTACAGCATTTCCTGCATACCCGGGCCTCCTTTCGGGCCTTCATATCGGACGATAATGATGTCACCTGACTTAACCTTATCAGCCAGAATATTAGCTACTGCTTCATCTTGTGATTCGGTAACGTGTGCAGGGCCTTCAAATACCAGAATTGAGTCGTCTACGCCGGCCGTTTTCACAACACAGCCATCAAGTGCGATGTTACCGGTGAGCACGGCAAGACCGCCTTCCAGAGAGTATGCATGCTCAATAGAGCGAATGCAGCCGCTCTCCCGGTCGCCGTCCAGTGAAGGCCAGCGGGTTGATTGGCTAAATGCTACTTGTGTGGGTATGCCAGCGGGGCCAGCTTTGAAGAAATTAATGATTTCTGGAGTTGGATTACGCATGATATCCCATTTTTCCAGACCTTCTAACAACGTCTTGCTGTGTACTGTGGGTATATCGGTATGGAGTTTGCCCGCACGATCTAATTCACCCAATATGGCAAAAATACCGCCCGCACGATGTACATCTTCTACATGGTAAAGAGGTGAATTAGGAGCGACTTTACATAGTTGCGGAACAATATGAGAAAGCCTGTCAATATCCGCCATTGTGAAATCAATTTCAGCTTCTTGAGCGATAGCAAGCAAATGCAAAATGGTATTGGTCGATCCGCCCATGGATATATCCAAGGTCATCGCGTTTTCAAAGGCTTTGAAATTACCAATGTTGCGTGGAAGAACCGATTCGTCATCCTGCTCATAATAGCGTTTCGCTAACTCAACAATACGCTCACCTGCCTCTTCAAAAAGGCGGCGACGGTCACTATGCGTGGCCAGAGTAGTGCCGTTACCCGGTAATGACAGCCCCAGTGCTTCTGTAAGGCAGTTCATCGAATTTGCAGTGAACATACCAGAACAAGAGCCGCAGGTTGGGCAGGCGGATCGTTCATATTCGGCAACTTTTTCATCAGAGGCGGTATCATCAACAGCGATGACCATTGCATCAACCAGATCTAATTTGTGTTCGGATAATTTCGTTTTACCCGCTTCCATCGGGCCGCCGGATACAAAAATAACAGGAATGTTGAGGCGCATGCCGGCCATCAGCATCCCCGGCGTGATCTTGTCACAATTAGAGATACAAACCAGTGCATCAGCACAGTGAGCATTGACCATGTATTCAACGGAGTCGGCAATAATGTCACGAGAAGGCAGCGAGTAGAGCATGCCGTCGTGACCCATAGCGATACCGTCATCAACAGCAATGGTGTTAAATTCTTTAGCCACACCGCCTGCTTTTTCGATTTCACGTGCAACCAGCTGCCCCATATCTTTCAGATGGACGTGCCCGGGGACAAATTGGGTGAATGAGTTAGCAATGGCAATGATAGGCTTATGAAAATCGTCGTCTTTCATGCCGGTAGCGCGCCATAAAGCACGGGCACCAGCCATATTACGACCCGCTGTAGAGGTCTTAGAGCGATATACGGGCATGGATTAATCTCTCTGTCAGTTGTTGATTATATTAGTCGGAAATTATATCAGAAACTCTGGTCAGATAGAGAGTAGTGAAGAGTAACTCAAAAAAGGAAGTAAAATATCAGCGTATCTTTTATTAAACGGGAAAAGCTGGGATAGTCTTGTCTAACTGATCTTATGTATGTGAATTGAGAGTGACGATGTCTGATATTAAGCAGAGTAGAGAAAAAATAGGTTCTGATAAATGGCTGCGGGTATTAATGAAAGCGGGGATCCCGCTCGCTATTATTAGTTTAGTCAGTTTGTGGCTCGGCCATTTGATGGCAAATCCTGTTTTTGGCAAATTATTTCTGGTGACCTTGCCGGTCACTCTGCTGATCGGCTTTGCTTATAATATACGTTATGTCATGTTGGCAATCCGTAAGCAACGCCAATCTTCAGCTGATGAATGATCTTTTTGATGCCTTGCCATTTATTGAGAAACTCAATAATGAGCAAAGAAAACACCTTCATAATGCGCAGTTGGTTTCGATGCAGGAAGGCAGCATCATTTTACGCCAAGGTGATGAGTGTAAAGGTTTTTTGATTCTTGTTGATGGTTGTATCAGGGTGTATGGTCGATCGATACAAGGCAAAGAATTGGAGATGTATCGTATTGAACAGATGGGAACCTGTGTGCTTAGTACCTCTTGTTTATTGGCGGGAAACACTTATCCCGCAGAAGCGGTAGTAGAGCAGGACGCGACGTTTTTTTTGCTTAGTGCAGATGATTTTAAGTACCTCATGTCTGAATCAGCGGCCTTTCGTGGATTTGTTTTTGACTCTTATTCTCAACGTCTTAGTAATTTATTGATGCTGGTTCAGTCGATTGCGTTCGAGAAAATTGAAATACGTTTGGTCCGCTATCTATTACATGAAGGACGCAAAAGTTTGGTGCTGTCTTTGTCTCATCAACAGATTGCTGATGCCTTAGGTACGGCACGGGAAGTAGTGAGCCGCCACTTAAAGTTAATGGAGCAACAGGGGTGGCTCTCCCTCTCTCGCGGGCAAATATTATTATTAGATCCTGTTGAAATGGGCTCTTTTTTAAAAGAGCCGCGGGGAGTGTGACTTTTGTCACTGTGATCGGCTTCATTAAGATGGACAATCCACAGATAACGTTAAACATCGTTAACGTTAATGAAAAGTAACGTTCAACACTATTGGAGAGACTGTCATGGAAAAAAATATCGGGACTGTGGATAAAATTATACGAGTTTTGATCGGACTGGCTTTGATTGCGTTGGTTTTTGTTGGGCCTCAAACCCCGTGGGGCTGGATAGGCGTACCCTTTATTCTGATTGCATTAGTGGGTGTCTGCCCTATCTACAAAATCATTGGTGTCAGTAGTTGTAAAGCCTGTAAGAAGTAATAACCTTAATAAAATCAATGGGCTGATCATATGTCTCTTTCATCAGACTAATGGTCAGCTTGTTTCTTAGTAGTGTCATTAACTATTCATTAATAATAGTGATATACAATCGTCTCTAGTCGCTTCGAATTAAAGTGTTTTTTATAACTTTAAGACCTGATTTATTGTCTTGTTTTGGCTACGTTTTGGTACAATGCGGAGTATATTTTCAATATTACTGCGCTGACTATCTTTAGAAGCTAAACTCAAGAGGGTAAAAATAATGCCTAATACCCAAACCATTTCATTGCTGAAGTATTCGGTGGGATGGATGATGTTAATGACAGCGCTTAGCTTCACTGCATTGGCTTCAGAAGCCCCCGAGATTATAGTAATGAATGAGGCTGTCGAAATAGCCAAAAAAGCATACGGCGGGAAAGTGGTGAAGGCTGATAAACTCACTCTGAAAACAGGTTTGGCCTATCGCATCCGTTTAGTTAACAATGGACATGTAAAAGAGGTGTTGGTTGATGCAACCAGTGGTGAGCTGTTACCCCCGTAAAATCAGGAGCGTTGAATGAAACTTTTGGTGGTAGAAGATGATGCAGACTTGCGCCGTCAGTTGGTCAGTGGGTTGGAGTCCAACGGATATACCGTAGAAGAAACGGCCGATGGCGAAGAGGCTCTCTACTTAGGGTCAGAATTTTCTTATGATCTGGCGATTGTTGATTTGGGATTACCCTCTTTATCTGGCGTAGAGCTAATCAAAAAATGGCGCGCTCAGGAACGTAATTTCCCTATTCTTATATTGACAGCCCGTAGTGATTGGCAGGATAAGGTGGAAGGCTTAGAGGCGGGAGCTGATGACTTCCTCGTGAAGCCCTTTCATATGGAAGAGCTGATGGCTCGCCTGAATGCATTGTTGCGCAGAGCTGCAGGTCATGCAAAACCGGTGTTGGAATTCGGGCAATTGAGCCTGGATACTGTTGGACGAGTTGTTTCATGTGATTCCCGGCCTATTAAGTTGACCAGTTATGAATATCGTACGCTAGAGTATTTAATGCTCAATGCAGGAAAAACGGTTTCTAAGTCTGAGTTAACTGAGCATCTTTACCATCAAGATTTTGATAGGGATAGTAATGTTCTTGAAGTGTTTATCAGACGTTTGCGTCAAAAGCTTGATCCAGAGCAGAAACTACACCCTATTACGACTGTACGTGGTTTGGGATACAGGTTCGATCTGCCATCCTCTTGATATGCAATGAAGAAGTCTGTAGCTGGTCTGGCATCCAGGTCTCTAAAGGCGAGACTTCTTATCGCATCATTCATTTTGCTGCCCATTATTATTGGCGTTGCAGGTTATGCGCTGCAAAACTCATTTGCTTATAGTCTGCAAGCCTCATTGGAGAAGCGTCTGCGTTTGCAGGTATACCTGATGATTGGGGTTGCTGAATTACAAGATGGGAAGCTCATTATTCCTGAAGCACAGCAGCAATTACGTCAAGGAAATGAAACGTCGGGGTTGATTCATACCCACTTGGGGTTGCCTCAATGGGAATCGGAAAACGCTCAGGAGTTGAGTGATAAAGTTCGTGATGCGGTGGTCGCTTCTCGAATACGTATTGGCGAAACTCGCTTTATCTATTTTGAAGATGAGAATCTCTATCTCTACCAGTACCCTCTGCAATGGGAAAGCGATGCGATGGCGCGTCGTTACCTGTTTTCTATTGTGGAAAGTGGGGAGCAGCTGTCTGCAGAACTAAACGCGTATCGCACACAATTATGGGGATGGTTGTTTGCGGTTACCGTATTGGCGTTGATGCTGCAGACATTGATAACACGCTGGGGGTTGAAGCCTTTAGGTGAACTTGTTGATGATCTGCATAATATTGAACGTGGCTATTCGACCCGTTTGGCGGGTTATTATCCTGAAGAGGTGCAGGGTGTTACAGATAGCCTGAATCACCTCTTGCATAGTGAACGAAATCAGCGTGAGCGTTATCGAAATACGCTCGGGGATCTGGCGCATAGTTTGAAAACTCCTCTGGCTGTTATTCGGGGTGCCGGGAATGAGCAGATGCTTTATGATGGCTATCGTAATGTTGTGGAGGATCAGGTCAGAAGAATGGATCAGATTGTGCAGTATCAGTTGGCACGTGCTGTACGAAGTCAAACTAATACGATTGCTCAGGCTACCCCGCTAGCCCCTATTATCAAACGTATTGCCTCTGCTCTGGGTAAAGTGTATCGAGAGAAAAATGTCGATGTCAGTTTGCTGCTGGATGAGATGGCTTTGTTTGGCGCTGATGAGCGTGACATGATGGAGTTGCTCGGTAACATGCTGGAAAATGCGTTTAAGTATAGCCATTCTGCGGTACGTGTCTCTTTGATTAAGGAAGCTGATTGGGTTCAGTTGGATATTGAAGATGATGGGCCGGGTGTTTCGCGGGACATGCGACATGTCATATTGCAACGTGGAGCCCGAGTGGATACATCAGCTGCGCCAGGACAGGGAATAGGTCTGACCGTCGCTGTTGATATACTCAGTAGTTATGACGGTCAGCTGGAAGTGAGTGAGTCCTCACTAGGAGGGGCTAGATTCAAAATAATATTGCCAATCGGCTGATCACAGCACTTTGCTAAAAACTTTTGAGTTTCTTTGGTAGTTGTAAAGTGCCTGTTTTTTACTGGGTAGCTTCGTTAGTGCCATCTCTGAAAAACCATGCTCAATAAACCAGTGTGCTGTTCTCGTCGTTAATACGAAGAGATACTCAAGTTGTATTTCACGCGCCCTTTCTTCAATCGAATGAAGCAACATTTCTGCCCGGTCTCCACCCTGATAGGCTTTGGCGATGGCAACACAGGCTAGTTCGCCCATTTTTTCATCGGGAAACAGGTAAAGTGCGGCACAGCCGATGATCGCGCCATCCCGTTCAACCACAAAGAACTGTTCGACCTCTTTTTCAAGTAGCTCGCGGGAGCGGCGTACCAGAATGCCTGTATCTTCTAACGGTTTGATGAGCTCTATAATTCCTCCTACATCTTCGATATTGGCTGCTCTGACTTGTTCATATGATTCTTGAATAATCATAGTGCCAGCGCCATCACGTGTGTAAAGCTCTGCCAATAATGCGCCATCATCTTTGTAGCTGATCAGGTGACAGCGGGGAACACCGCCAGCGCAGACTTCTGTGGCCATTTGTAAGAGTTTAGATAATTCAGTATAGGCCGTTTCAGGGTCATCAGGTTGTGAATGATAGTATTGCTGGAGGAAGCGTTCCGCAGTGCGTGCGAGTAGTTCGCTGCGTAATATGCCGCGGCTATCAATAATGCCTTTCTCGGCGCCAAATAAGATCAGTTTATCTGCTTTGAGAGCAATGGCTGTTTGTGAAGCCACCTCTTCAACTGAAAGATTGAATATCTCTCCGGTGGGCGAGTAACCTAAATTAGAGAGAAGAACAATATTACCCTGATTGAGTTGGCTGCGAATGCCTTCATGATCGATGCGTCTTACTTCACCGGTATGGCAGAGGTCAACACCCTCATAAATACCAATAGGTCTGCCGGTAATAAAGTTTCCTGAGCATACGCGGATCTCTGCGCCATGCATGGGGGTGTTTATCAATCCCATGGATAGCTTTGCTTCAACAGTGCTCCTGAGTACACCGATTGCTTCAATTACGCATTGCAGCGCATCGGTATCGGTGACGCGAAGGTCGTGATGTAAACGTGTTTCTAATTGTTGGCTTGTTAGCCTTTCTTCAATTTGGGGGCGGGCGCCGTGAACAATAACCAGACGAATCCCAAGGCTGGTCATGAGCGCTATGTCGTGGACTATATTATCAAAATTTTCATCTGCAATCGCTTCCCCTCCCAGCATCAAAACAAAGGTTTTTCCCCTGTGAGCGTTGATATAAGGTGAAGAGTGACGAAACCAGTTTACATAGTGGATGCTTTCGTCACGCACGGGTGCTGTCCTCTTGGGTATCGACACAATAGCGTTGAATCAGCTTTGAAAGAATTTCAACAGTCGGTTTAATTTGATCGAGTGCTAAAAACTCATCAGGTTGATGTGCCTGATTAATACTGCCGGGGCCCATGACGATAGTTTCCATTCCTAATGCTTGTAAAAAGGGGGCTTCTGTACCAAAGGCTACGGCTTCAGCGGTATGCCCTGTTAATTGCTCAGCCATTTTTACCAGAGATGTATTTTGTGCCGTTTCAAAGGAAGGTATCCCGGGAAACAGTGGTCGGCAGTCGATGTTGACGCCAAATATGTCTTCTATTGGACGTACTCGCTTACTGATCTCTTCTCTCACCAGCGATAAATCCATGCCGGGTAAGGGTCGAACATCATACTCTAGTTCACATTGCCCACAGATACGGTTGGGGTTATCCCCACCGTGAATACAACCCAGATTCAGTGTAGGTACGTTTACGCTAAATGAGCTGTTCTGATAGTTTTTCTGCAGATGATTCCTATATTTTACCAACTCAGAAAGTACCGAATGCATCGCATCTAATGCATTAGCGCCTAGAGATGGGTCAGAGGAGTGACCAGCACTGCCTGTTATGCGAATACTTTCCATCATCATGCCTTTATGCATTCTGATGGGTGTCATGTCTGTGGGCTCGCCGATGACGGCATAACGTGCTTTAGGTTTGCCGGCATCCACTAGCGCTTGAGCACCAGACATTGAGCTTTCCTCGTCGGCTGTTGCGAGAATAATCAAGGGTGCAGTCAGAGGCGTATTAATAAATTGGCGGGCGGCTTCAATGGCAATTGGAAAGAAGCCTTTCATGTCGCAGGTGCCTAGGCCATATAGTCGGTTGTCTCGTTCAGTGAGTTTGAAAGGGCTGCTTTTCCAGAGCTCTTCATTGCAGGGTACGGTATCAGTGTGTCCTGATAGTACTAAACCGCCCGGGCCTTTTCCCAGCGTGGCAATTAGATTGGCTTTGCCCGGGTACCCTGGTATTGGCATGATCTCAGTTTGGAAGCCTAAGTTGCTTAGCCATTCTGCGAGCAGGGTGATGACGGGAAGATTGCCCATGTCATGCTCAGGTGTTGTTGAACTTACTGACGGGGCGGCAATAAGCTGGCCGAGCATCTGTAGAAGGTGTGGTGTTTGTTGAGACATGAAATAAAGCCTGCACAGGTTTTTAAGCTATTGTGCAGGCTTTTTTTTAGAAGGTCGAGTGTATCTGAAGCGGAGTTTGTGTCCGCTTAGACAAACATACCCTTAAACATAAAGAAGAACATAATGGCGAGCGCAGCACCGGCCGGCAGTGTGATAATCCAGGAAACGAAGATGGTACCCACCACGCGCAAGTTCAGTGCTGCTAAACCCCGGGCAAGCCCAACGCCTAGCACAGCTCCAACCAATGTATGAGTTGTCGAGATAGGTAAGCCCGTACCCGAAGCCACCACAACGGTTGCAGCAGCAGCCAGAGTTGCCGCAAATCCACGGCTAGGTGTTAGTTCGGTGATGTTGTTACCAACGGTGGCAATAACCTTGTGCCCATACATAACCAGGCCAGCGACTATGCCACCGCCACCGAGTAATAGTATCCAGACGGGCATGGCTGATTTCTGTGCAACTTCGCCACCAGAGCTGACAACGCCGACAATGGCAGCGAGGGGGCCGACTGCGTTTGCCACATCGTTCGAGCCATGTGCAAATGCCATGGCACAGGCGGTAAACATCATCAGAACGCCGAATACTTTTTCCACACTGGCAAAGTGGTATTCGCGATCAGCGGCGGCATCAACTTTGATTTTTTTCAGCATGGCGATACCCATGAACAGGGTTATCATGCCAAAACCAATAGAGATCAAAGCACTATTGCCCCATGAAAGGTGCAGACCGATATGTTTCAGCCCTTTGGTAAAGGTAACCATAGAGATGATAAACCCGACCATGAAGATATACATAGGCACATAGCGTTTTGCATTCTTGAAAGGGTCTTCAGTGTCCAGAATCAGTTTTTGCACGCTCCTGAACAAGAAAAAGGCAAAGAAGCCTGCAATCAAAGGAGAGACTACCCAACTGGCAGCGATGCTGGCGACTTTGCTCCAGTTGACGGCGTCAACAGAGATGCCGACGGCTGCAAACCCGACAATGGCACCGACAATAGAGTGTGTTGTGGAGACGGGCCAGCCATAATGAGTGGCGATCAACAGCCATATTCCGGCTGCCAGTAAGGCGGAAAGCATACCAAACACCAGCAGTTCCGGTGTGCCGGAAAGCATGGCCGGATCAATAATCCCTTTGCGAATGGTAGCAGTAACCGCACCACCGGCAAGGTAAGCCCCGGCAAACTCGAAGAGGATTGCGATTAAAATAGCTTGTTTGAGAGTCAGTGCTTTGGAACCAACCGATGTGCCCATGGCATTGGCAACATCGTTTGCGCCAACACCCCACGCCATAAAGAAGCCAAACACGCATGCGAGAATGACAATGATATCGCCGTATTGCGCAATAATATTCATATCTGAGCCTTGAAGCTAAAAATTAACGAGCCAGTAGAAGTTGTAAACGACTTCCTACCTGTTGAGCGCGGTCGGCAAGATCGCCGATCCATCCGATGACCTTGTATAAGAACATGGCATCAATAGGGTGGAGCTGTTTTTCGATAGCAAATAACTGCGAACGAATTTCTCGCTCAAGCCCATCGTTAATATGCTCCAGATCATCCAGCTCTATCAGCATGCGTTCAACGACATCGACTTCACGTCCTCGAAAACCAGTGCTCACTAATTCGTCGAGTTCATTCAGCGATTGTAGTGCTTGTTCGCTAGTGGCGAGTGCGGAGCGCACGAAATCCAGCATTAAGTCTTGGATTTCGGGGGGGACTGGCATCTTACGTCCTAGCATGATGCCACATATATCTTTGGCCCGGTTGGCAATTTTGTCTTGCATTCGCAACAACTCAAGTAGGTCGGTGCGGGGTACCGGTAAAAAAATACTGTTAGGTAAGTGTTGGCGAACATCCTTTTTCATTGCATCAGCTTCACCTTCAAGTACAGCAATCTTATGCTGGATCTTGCTGGCTTCTTCCCAATCATTAGCAATAACTGCTTCGAAGAAAGGAAGTAACTGAACAGCACAGGCCTGTGCTTTTGCAATATGCTCTTGCATTGGTTTGAACGGTGAACGAGCAAACATCTGCAGTATCGGATTATTGGTGACCATGACCTTCACCTGTATAGGATTTAGTTCGCGCGAAGTATACGAGGAGATGTCATAAATTTGTAGTCTTAATGAAATAAAACTGAAAAATGCTGATTTTTGACTTTGTTGCGCATTTTCGGATTAATAGCTGGCTGTTGGGTAGAGAATAGGGAAAACCTAGATGGCATTAGAAACTGAAATTAAATTATTGGTGCCCCGGAGTGCCATAAGCAGGGTTCAACAGTTACCGGAATTACTTGTAGCAAAAGTCTTACAAACAGAGAGTTTGTACAATTGGTACTTTGATACGCCGGATTTATGTTTATCGGCTGATAAAGCGGCACTTAGAATCAGAAAGCAAGGTGATGCTTATATCCAGACCTTTAAAACTAAAGGAAAGAGCCTAAACGGTTTGAGCCAGCGTGGAGAATGGGAGTGGGAGATCAGGAAGCCAGAATTGAATATTGATTTGCTGGCAGAGGCTGATTATCCGCTTGCTCAACAGTATGCTGACTGGGCCGTAGGTCTTGAGGTTATTTTCTCGACTCACTTTGACAGGACGGTGTGGGTGATGGAGTGGCCTGGTAGTGAAACGGTTATTGAAGTTGCTCTTGATCTTGGGGAAGTCAGTTATACCTCGCTGCAAGGAACAAAATATGCCGAAGATATTTGCGAATTAGAATTGGAGCTTAAGTCGGGAGCGGTTGAGCATCTGATCGCAGCATCGGCTATATTTACGGAGGCTATTCCTGAGATTATGCCAAGTAATATAAGTAAGGCCGAGCGAGGCTATCAGTTGTTTCATCAGGCACATCAGAGCAGGACTAATGATTAATCGCTCTTAGGTGTTGTCAGTAAAGTGGTAGTGATACGCTTTATGATGAAGGTCAGCTTTCTTATTGTCTGAGTTTGTTAAGCTGACGCTATATTCTTACATTTAGATTTTGCTATAAAGATGGAGTGTTTTTATGTTACCGCCTGAGCTGCCTGATCTTCCTTCATCTTTACATGCACTGCTGGCTAAACAGTGGGCTCGTTTGAGTGATGTGCTGGCCTCTGCTTCTGATCAACAGCTTACAGAATCTGTTGCGCAAGAACTCACCACTGTCTCGATTGGCAGCGATTACCTCGTTGATCAGTTGGTCAAATATCCGCAAATGTTGGCGTCTCTGCTGGAAAGCGGCGTTCTGGAGCGCTCATATCAGCAGTCAGAGTACAAAAATCGGTTAGCTGAGGCGATGGTTTCGATTGATTCGGAAGCATCAATGATGAGCGTGCCTCGCCAGTTTCGACAGCGAGAAATGGTGCGGCTTATCTGGCGGGATTTGACACGTAAAGCCAGCATGATTGATACAACACGAGAACTGAGTTGGTTAGCGGATGCCATGATTGATGGCACATTGAATCTGCTTTATGAGCAAGGATGTGAGCGTTGGGGGATCCCTTATGGGGTTTCTCCTGAAAGCGGCAAAAAAGAGCAGCAAAGGATGGTTGTTCTTGGTATGGGTAAGCTGGGCGCCAATGAGCTGAACCTCTCTTCAGATATTGATTTGATCTTTTGTTTTCCGGTAAATGGTGAAACGGAAGGGGTGCGTAAAACACTGGCCAATCAGGATTTTTTCATACGGTTAGGACAAAAGTTGATACAAGCGTTGGATACCCTGAATGCCGAAGGCTTCGTTTTTCGGGTGGATATGCGCTTACGACCTTTCGGGTCGGCGAGCCCTTTAGCCTGTAGTTTTGCCGCCATGGAACATTATTATCAGGATCAAGGGCGGGACTGGGAGCGCTACGCAATGATTAAAGCGCGTGTCGTTGCCGGTGATATGAAAAAAGGCGCCGAGCTGCTCTCGGAACTCAGGCCTTTTGTTTATCGCAAATACATCGATTTCAGTGCCTTTGAATCTCTGCGTGAAATGAAAGAGATGATTAATCGGGAAGTGCGGCGTAAGGGGTTGGAGTACAACGTTAAGCTTGGTTCTGGCGGTATCCGGGAAGTTGAGTTTATTGCTCAGGCATTTCAGTTGATTCGTGGTGGGCGGGATAGCCGTTTGCAGCAACGGGAGTTGCGTAATATTTTGCCTTTACTTCCCGAACTGGTGGGGATGCCTGAGAAAGCAGTTCAGGAATTAATGGCCGCCTATACATTTTTAAGGAATGCCGAGCATGCGATTCAGGCCGTTGCAGATAAACAAACGCAAGAGTTGCCTCGCGATGATCTTGGCCAGGCGCGTTTAGCGTTCAGTATGGGGTTTGATGAGTGGTCATCCTTTGAAACAAAATTAACAGAACATCGGGCGGCAGTAAGCAGGCACTTCGCTGATGTTATTGCGCCAGCGCAAGAGCAGAGTGAAGCAGAATCGCAGCAACAAACCGAATGGTTGGCCCTATGGAATGAGCAATTATCAGAAGAGGAAGCTATTCAGGCGCTCACTGAGAGTGGCTTTGATGATCCGGATCGAGCGTTCAAGCTGTTAATGGATCTGAAAGCGTCCAGAACCGTACAGATACTACAGCAGACGGGTGCAGATCGCTTGAAGATCGTGTTGCCGCTATTACTGGATAAAGTAGGCGAAGCTGAAAATGCCACAGAAACGCTTGCGAGAGTTCTTCAGTTGGTTCAATCGGTGCTGCGGCGTTCTGCCTATTTAGTCTTGTTAGCGGAAAACCCTGCCGCAATGCAACAGTTGGTTAAATTGTGCTCAAGTAGTGCGTGGTTTGCTGATCAGTTAGCTAAAAAGCCGGTGTTGTTGGATGAGTTGATTGATCCACGTACCCTCTATTCGCCTCCTGATAGAGCGCAGTTAGGCGCAGAATTAAGACAGCAGCTGTTGCGAATTCCTGAAGAGGATACGGAGCAGTTGATGGAGGCGTTACGTTACTTCAAAAGTGCGCATTTGTTGCGCGTGGCGGCTTCTGATATTACCGGCGTATTACCGCTAATGAAAGTGAGTGACTATCTGACCTGGCTCGCAGAAGTGATCCTGGAAAGTGTATTAGATGTGGCTTGGCGGGGCATGGTTGAGAAGCATGGTCGGCCGATGAAGCAAGCGGGAGTGCCCTGTGAATTGGATTTTATCATTGTTGGCTATGGCAAGCTCGGAGGTATAGAGCTTTCATATGGATCGGATCTGGATCTGGTGTTTATTCATGACAGTGATTCAAATTTGTTTACTGATGGTGATAAGTCGATCGCTAACTCCGTTTTTTTTACCCGCTTGGGGCAGCGAATTATCCACATTCTGAATACATTCACAGCCGGTGGACAGTTGTACGAAGTTGATATGCGGTTGCGCCCCTCAGGCAATTCCGGCTTGTTGGTTAGCTCATTAAAAGCATTCCAGGAATATCAGGAGAAAGAGGCCTGGACATGGGAGCATCAAGCCTTGGTTCGCTCCAGAGTGGTTGCCGGGTCTGCGCGTCTTGGGGCTGAGTTTGAGCAGGTGCGTGCGCTTATATTACAGCAAGTCAGAGAACCTGTTGAGCTGAAAGCGGCCGTCGTGGAGATGCGAGAGAAGATGCGTTCTCACTTGGGAACTTCAGCCAAGGAGGCGGAAAATAAGCAGATCTTCAACCTGAAGCAGGATTTGGGCGGCATTGTGGATATCGAGTTTTTGGTGCAGTACAAGGTACTAGCCGAAGCATACCGATACCCTGAGTTGTATGAGTTCACCGATAATATTCGTATTTTGGATGCGATAGAAAAAACCGGATTACTGGCGGCTGAAGATGCGGAGTCTTTGCGCGAAGCCTATAAAGCGTATCGGGCAGCGGGCCATCGTTTAACCTTACAGGATCAGTCGAATGTGGTTAGTGAAAGCGACATGAAAGAGTGCCGGGAGCTGATCACCCGGATCTGGTCATCGGTGATGGAATAAAAAATAAAAAGAAAAATAGAGGGAAATATAAAAAGCCTGACTGAATATAGTCAGGCTTTTAAATGTATAAAACTGATGCGTTGAATTTTATACCCGGGTTAACCAGCCGTGAGTATCTTCAGCCTTGCCCCATTGAATATCATTGAGTGCCTGGCGTAGCTTCAACGTTGTTTTTCCGACACCGCCGTTACCTACTTTATATTCATTGCCTTTGTGCAGTAATGTTCCTACAGATGTTAGTACGGCTGCAGTACCTGACAGTGCTGCTTCACATCCCGGTTTTGCTGCGCGTTCTAGCAATTCGTCAACAGTGAGTTGGCGTTCAGATACTTTCATGCCGATATCACGTGCGATAGTCAATATAGAATCGCGAGTAACGCCATGCAGGAAACTTTCATCCAATGCCTTAGTGATGATTTCATCGCCATCGATCAAGAGGAAGTTGGCAGCGCCTGTTTCCTGAACATCACCATTAGGGCAAAAAAGCACCTGATCTGCTTTTAAGTCTTGTTTGGCTTGCATAATAGGACGCAAGGCACTGGCATAGTTGCCGCCACTTTTAATCATGCCCATATGAGATGCGCAGCGCATACCGTCTTCTTCGAGCAATAAGCGTAATGTGGTATCACCACCGGAAAAATAATCGCCCACAGGAGACAGCAGAATGTACTGACAAGAGGTCTGCGTAGGTGCGGCTGCTTTTCCAATGGCGGGTTCAGTCCCTATATGCGTGGGACGGATATACATAGATCCCGGTGGTTCTGGTACATCATCGGCAAAACGGGCGACAGCATCGAGAATCATCTTCTCTGTCGCCTCTTTATTGATGGCCGGGAGGCTCAACAAGCGACTACTTTGGGCAAAACGCTCAAGGTTGCGATCCATACGGAAGATGTTGATAGAGCCGTCGGCGTGTCGGAAAGCCTTCAAGCCTTCAAAACAGGTGCTGGAATAGTGCAATACATGAGCACCGGGATGAAGCTGAAGACTGTTGCTAGACACCATCTCAGACGGGCTCCAGCGAGTGCCGTCAAACCAGGAAATCGCCATTTCTGGCATGAAAACGGTACCAAATGCTGCCATGTAACCTACCTCGAAAATCAAAAAAAGGTCAAAAAAAGGGTTAACTGAGCCGATGTATTGCAGCGGGCGAACTAAAAAGCGTCTGGCGCTGTGGAGAGACTCGATACATTGATTGTAATCACCACGGAGGCAAAAGGGAATTGCCTCGTAAAGGTAAAATATAAAGCACTCTGGTTGGGTGTTTAGCCAAGACTCTTGTATTATGAGGCAAGCTTGTGGTGTGGCCGCCGAGCTTATTCATTTTGTCCTTTTGCTATTGTGGAAAGCATGTGCCTGATATTTGTATTGTAAGTGATGGTAAGCCGGGGCACTTAAATCAATCACTAGGATTGGTTGATGCTTTGCAGCGTCTGCACCCGGGTATTAGCTATAGGCTTTGTGCTCCGAAGTCTTGGGGCGCCCTTAGTTGCATGGTGATACGCCGTTTATTCAAAAAAAACTCGCTATCTCCCGCGAAAATAGTCATTGCTGCAGGCCATCGAACGCATTTAACGATGCTGGTTTATGGGTGGTTGCTGGGTGCCAAAACAGTGGTTTTGATGAAGCCTAGTTTACCTTTGCGCTATTTTGATATTTGTCTGATACCTGAGCACGACCAACCCCCACCACAATCCAATATTATTGAAACGTGGGGTGTGCTGAATAGAATTATTCCCGCGCAAAAAAAGCCGGGGACAGGTTTATTCTTAATTGGCGGGCCATCTAAGCATTTTAGTTGGGATGAACAGCGTGTTTTAGATCAGGTCTCATCCATTCTCATAAAATATCCTCAGACTGATTGGGCACTAACCACGTCGCGTAGAACGCCTGACTCGTTTCTAACGCAGCTAAAAACACGTAAGTTAGATATTAAGCTTATTCCCCATGAGGAGACAGAGCTCAATTGGTTGCCCAATGAGCTGGCCGTTACAGAGCACTGCTGGGTAACGGAAGATAGTGTCTCTATGGTATATGAGGCGTTAACAGCAGGATGCGATGTAGGGTTAATTACACTGGCTGGCAATGGTGAGGGACGCTTGCAATACGGACTTGCGCGTTTACGTGCGTCTAATAGGGTTGGCTCTTTGCAGCAACCTGTTTTGTTAGATCAACGAATTAGCTTAACGCCATTTGCTGAGGCTCAGCGCTGTGCTGCGTTAATTTTAAAGAAGGGTTGGTTATGAAGGTAATACAGGTCTTACCTGATTTAAATGGCGGCGGAGTTGAAAAAGGTACCTTGGAGGTTGCACGGGCGTTAGTTGAAGCAGGGCATGAGTCTGTTGTGGTATCTGCCGGGGGCTCTATGGTTGATGGTTTGCTTTCGTTGGGAAGCCGTCATGTGTCGTGGGACCTTGGCAGAAAGTCATTAGCTACATTGAGATATATCTGGGCGGTTAGAAAGTGGCTGCGCCAAGAAAAAGCGGATATTTTGCACCTCCGCTCCCGTATGCCTGCTTGGATTATGTGGCTTGCGTGGAGAGGGTTGCCGTCTAATGAACGTCCCCGCTTAGTAACTACGGTACATGGTTTGTACTCAGTGTCTTGGTATAGCGCTGTTATGTGTAAGGGGGAGAGAGTTATTGCGGTCTCGGATACGGTTCAGCGTTATATTGAGGAGAACTATCCTGCGACTGATTTCAGTAAAGTCGTACGTATTTTCCGGGGTGTTGATCATGATGAGTTTCCATATGGTTTATTACCTGATGATCAATGGCTTGATGCATGGCACAAACAATATCCTCAAACTAAAGATCGCATTATTCTGACATTGCCGGGGCGACTGACGCGCCTGAAAGGACATCATGATTTCATTGAACTAGTGGCGAGTTTGAAGCGTTCCGGGTTGAATGTTTGTGGTCTTATTGTTGGTGGTGAAGATACTAAACGAAAAAACTATGCTGACGAATTATATGCAAAAGTAAAAGCTGATGGATTGGAAGATGTGATTTTATTCACAGGGGCGAGGTCAGATATTCGTTATATTTATGCCATAAGCGATGTTGTTTTTTCATTATCCAGCAAACCTGAATCTTTTGGGCGTACTGTTTTAGAGTCACTGCGCATCGGCACAGCAACTGTAGGTTATGACCACGGCGGTGTCGGTGAGATTTTAACTGCATTGTTTCCGGTTGGGCGTGTCACTACCGGGGATATTAACGAGTGTGTGAAACGAACGGAACAGATTATTAAAGACAAATCAAAGCCAAAGAATACATCGCTTTTTACCCGAAAAGAGATGCTGGAGCAAACGCTGGCTCTGTACTGTGATTTATTAACACCAGCAGATAGTAAATAATTTCAGATAATGATAAATCTAACCCAAGTACTCGTCTTAGGGCGAACACGCACTATATATAAGCACCCTGGCAGCGCCGATTGGCTTGTTAAAATTGAAAACAGGCATACCTTGGCAAAGGTGGGGAAAGTAAGTTTGTTCTTGCGTGGTTTGATTCACCGTATTTTTCCGTACTTGTCAGAAAATGCACGTGAACTACGCGTCTATAAAAAATTAGCTTTTGCTTTAAAAGGATTTATTCCTGAATATGAAGAGGAGTTAGTGAGTACTGATAAAGGGCTTGGTTTAGTATGCAGGCAAGTGCTGGATGATAATGGTGATTTGTCGAAAACTTTGGGGGAGTATTTAAAAAATCCTGATACCTCTCCAGAAAGGCTAAAGCCTCAGCTTGAGCACTTTTTTCAGACTCTATTAATAAAAAAGCTCTATTTTTTTGATTTTAATCTTAATAATTTTCTTATTCAGATTCATGATGGTCGGCCAACGCTACGCTTTATTGATCTCAAGGGATATCGACAAGATCGCTCAGTGCTCCCCGTTAGTTACCTGTCTTCATCTCTGGCAAAACGTAAAATGAAACGGAGAATTGAAAGATTATATAAACGCATTATGTTGTGACTAAGCACCGGTTTTATCAGTCTGTACTAGGCGCTTATCAGTGAGTTTTTTGTTCCTTTAACGCACCATCAGCTATTTGTAAGAGAGATACTTTTATGATTCCTAGTCTACGCCGCAGTGGTTGGGTGGATCTTCCGATTGTTTTGGTAGCGCTGACAGTTTTATCTCAACCATTCGGGGTGGCATTCGAGCTTTTTACATTGGTGATGGCAATACTGGGTATCAGACATTTAATTATCAATAAAAGCCATTTCAGGCGTAGCCCTGAGGTAAAGTTTTTTACGTTATTGTTTGCCTGTTTTTGGATTCCGGCTGTACTTTCTCTACCGGATGCCTATATGCTTAAAAAGGACGCCATTGATACTTTAGGTATGTTGCGCTTTTACTTTGCGGGTGTGTTTGTTCTCCAGACAGCTTCGTCAGTTAAGATCCACGAGCGACTAGCGCGTGTTGTCGCTTGCATCATTATTTTTTGGATAGTAGATGCCTGGGTTCAATTTGTTTTCTCTGCTGATATTTTTGGAATAATGAGTTATTCATCGAGTAGAGTCAGCGGTTTGTTTGGTGAAGATCCTGTTTTGGGCTGGATGTTAGTTGTTTATATGGGGGTTGTCGCAGTCGCTGTCTATCAGTGGGTAGGGAAAGCGGGATTATTAATAATAGTTCCTGTTCTGGTGGCAACAATTTTTATAAGTGGCAACCGAGGTGCATGGCTGGCGGTAGCGTGGGTGTTTTTATTTGTCATCATTATTGCCATTGTGTGGAAAATCAAAGTTTCCAAAAAAGCAGTGGTTGGCAGTTTTTTAGTGATGGGCGTGGTGCTGGCCGGCTTGTCGACTAATGAGGGTTTGAAAGGGAGAATAACACATACTTTTCAAGGGCTTGCTGCAGCGGATTACGCTTCCTTGGATAAAGCGACCGCGTATCGGTTAACCTTGTGGAGTACAGCAGTAGTTATGATAGAGGATAACTGGATCAACGGCGTTGGCCTTAAGAGCTTTCGCTATGCTTATCCTGACTATGCAGCACCAGATGATATCTATATGTCGCGCTCCGCAGAAGGTGAGCCAAAGACGGGTGCATTTCATGGTCACCAAATAGTTATTGATGCGCTGGCCAGTACCGGCTTGTTTGGTTTGGTCGGCTTGCTGCTCGCATTTTGGTTAGTGTTTTGGCGGTTTTTTTTGCAAGTTGCCAGAATTAAACAGTGGATACCATTGGGGTATTACTGTGGAATGGTTGGGGTGTTGTTTCCTATCAATACGCATCTGTCATTATATAAAGCCTATTGGGCACAAGCATTTTGGTTATTGGCGGCACTGTTCCTCGCTTCTTTATTTACGTATACGCGCGAGGCGATTATTGATACAAGTAGTTCTTCCCATCAGGGTGCGTCTTAAAGCGTCGGTGCACCCACATATATTGGCTAGGGTCTTTAAGAATACCTTTTTCCAGTTCCTGGTTAATGCGTGCGGCATCTTGAACGTCATCACCACTAGGGAAGTTTTGAATCACTGGAAACAGCTCTAACTCATATCCGGAGTTGTCGTGACAGCGATGATGAGCAAACATCAGTATTGGCGAATTGTTTAGCTTGGCGAGCCTGCTCGTGGCGGTAATTGTGGCTGCTGGGACATTAAAGAAGGGGGCGTAAACTGAGTGTTTAGGGCCGAAATCCTGGTCTGGCGCGTACCATACAACTTGGTTATTACGTAAGGCTTTTAGTACCCCACGCAGATTTTTTCGCTCAATGGTTTGGTTGAGATGCTTTTCACGCCCTTGTTTAATAACAAAATCCATTAAAGGGTTATTATGTTTGCGATACATAGCCCCTACGTTATAAAAACGAGCAAGTAGTCTTCCGCCCATATCTAGTGTGGAAAAATGCGCACCTAATAAGATCACGCCTTTGTTTTGTGAAAGCGCGTCATCTAGGAATTGCTGGCCCTTTAGGTTAACGGGCATGCTGAGAAATCTATTGCTCCTCCACCAACTCATGCTGGTTTCAAACATACCAATAGCATTATTTCGAAAGACATCTCGGACTAATTGCTGTTGTTCGGGTTCGCTGAATTCAGGGAAGCAGAGTCTGATATTGACCTCTGTGATATGACGGCGTGACTTGAAAAGCAAATGCATCAGATCGCCCACCGCATTCCCTAATTTGATTTGCCAATGAAAAGGGAGCCGACAGATTATATAGAGGAGTCCAAGTCCAGCCCACGTCGGCCAGTATTTTGGGGCTAAGAACTGTTTTTTAATAGGAGTCATGTGGTGTTCTGATTTAAAAACGAAGTAGGATTGTATGAGGCTTTGGCGATGGCAGCAAATACTTATAAAAGAAGGCTATAATGAGCCCAATTTACTATCTGTCAGAGAACTAAGTTGAGATCCGAATGAGTTCAGATAAAAAGAGCGCTGATGTGAGTGGCCCGGATGGCACATCTAAAGGTTGGGTGGTTTATAAACGTTTATTAACTTACGCAAAACCCTATTGGCCTGTTTTCAGTGTGGCTTTCATCGGTTATGCCCTCTATGGCGCTTCCCAGGCAATGTCGGCTAAATGGCTGCAAAGTGTTGTGGACTCTGTAGAAGGTGGGCATTTAGAAGATCGAATCTGGTTAGCGTTGGCGGTATTGGGTATCTTCGCTTTACGCGGAATAGGGACTTTTCTTGGTAATTACTGCATTAGTTATGTTGCCCGGTTTGTTATTCACTGCTTACGTACAGATCTGTTTGATAGAATGCTTTTATTACCCGCGCACTACTATCACCACCACTCCTCTGGAGAGCTGTTGGCCCAGCTGACTTTTAATGTTGAGCAAGTCACCGGTGCCGTGACAGACGCTGTTAAAGTCTTGATTCGTGAAGGCCTCACGGTTATTGGTTTGTTTGGTTATCTGTTTTTCCTGAATTGGAAACTGACCTTGATTTTTGTTGCCGCCGCTCCGTTTATTGGCATTGTCGTGAAGGTCGCTTCTAAACGCATGCGTCGTTTGGGACATCGTATTCAAAAATCAGTTGGAGATATCACCAGTTCCGCTTCTGAGTCTATACAGGGCTATCAAGTCGTTCGTGTGTACGGCGGCACTGATTTTGAACGTCAGCGTTTTCATAATGCCAGTGACCTTAATCGCCGACAATTTATGAAACTGGTAGTAGCAGAGTCGATTAATACGCCGGTTGTTCAGTTTTTGGTGGCTATGGCGTTAGCTGCGTTAATGTATCTGGCCATGTCTCCATCTGTGATGGGTGGTATGAGCACGGGTGAGTTTGTCGCTTTTATAACAGCCGCAGGCTTGGTCACTAAACCGTTACGTTTGTTAACTGAAATAAATGTGATGGTGCAAAAAGGGATCTCAGCAGCTGAGGCTGTTTTCATCACAATGGATCAGGAGGTAGAAAAGGATAAGGGTAGCGTCTTAGCGGATAGCGTGGTTGGGAGTTTAGCCTTTGAGCAGGTTACTTTTTCCTACCCTGAAACGAGTGATCAGGTACTTACTGATTTTTCATTGAATATTCCTCAAGGTAAAACAGTTGCGCTGGTCGGTAAATCCGGTAGTGGCAAATCAACAGTGGCAGGATTGATCCCGCGATTTAATGACGGGTGGAACGGTAATATATTACTGGACGGCCAGCCGCTGGAGTCATACCAGTTGTCTTCCCTGCGCGAGCAGATCGCTATTGTCAGCCAGAGTGTCGTATTGTTTAACGGTACGATTGCCGAAAATATTGCCTATGGTTCTATGGCATCGGCATCTTTGGAGCAGATAAAGGCGGCTGCTGAAGCAGCACACGTGATGGAGTTTGTTGTTCGTTTGCCGGAAGGGTTGCAAACACAGGTCGGTGAAAGTGGCGTGTTATTATCAGGCGGCCAACGTCAGCGTATCGCTATTGCCAGAGCTATTTTGAAGGATGCACCGATACTCATTATGGATGAAGCGACCTCTGCACTGGATACTGAATCAGAGCGTCATATACAGAGCGCTCTTGAAGAGGTGATGAAGGATAGAACCACCTTGGTAATTGCTCATCGCCTATCCACTATCGAGAATGCTGATCTGATTGTGGTGATGGATCAGGGAAAAATTGTAGAGCAAGGTACGCATCATGAATTATTACAAAGAGACGGTGCTTATGCTCAGTTATATAAAATGCAGTTTGGTGAACTAACGGATGACTAGCTGGCCTCGGTACCTGTATACCCTGCTTTTTTATCTGTTTGTTCCTGTATTACTGATTCGGTTGTGGTGGCGTGGACGAAAAGCGCCGGGTTACCGGCAGCGTTGGTGGCAACGTTTTGGTTTAGTCCCGAATGTTATTGGCCGTCCTCTGTGGATTCATGCTGTTTCTGTTGGTGAAACCATTGCCATTGCTCCGCTGGTAGAGCGGGTATTAAGAGACTTTCCACATATCCCTATAGTGATGACCAGTATGACACCCACCGGTGCAGAGCGGGTAGCCGCATTATTTGGTGGCCGGGTTCAGCATTTTTATTGTCCATACGACCTTCCCGATGCCATTCATCGCTTTATTCAACGTATCCAGCCTCGTGGATGCCTGATCGTAGAAACTGAGTTATGGCCGAACATGATTGCGGGGTGTAAACAGGCTGGTGTGCCGGTGATGGTTGCTAATGCTCGTTTGTCTGAACGCTCAGCTAAGGGTTATGCAAAGCTTGCCAGGTTGACGCGCAATATGCTGTCCGAATTGACACGGCTCGTCACACAACATCAAAGTGACGCAGAGCGTTTTAAGCAACTGGGTATGCCTGTCGAACGCATTTTGGTTTCGGGCAGCATTAAATTTGATATCCAGATAGATGATGCCACACGTTTACAGGGCAAGCAGTTAAAAGGGCAGTTAGGTGATCGGTTTACGTTGATTTTAGCGAGTAGCCATGAAGATGAAGAAGCGCAATTATTAGCGACCATCAGCCCTTTGTGGGAAAGCTATCCCGACCTGCTGGTGATGTTGGTTCCACGTCACCCTGAGCGTTTTGAATCAGTTTATCAGACATGTCTTCACTACTCTGATCAGGTTGTACGTCGCTCCCGAAGTGCTAGGCAACCACCCCATACGGCAACCCGTATTTATCTGGGGGATACGATGGGGGATCTGATGCTACTTTACGCCGCTGCTGACCTGGTGGTGATGGGGGGGAGCTTTGTCAATGTCGGAGGGCATAACCCATTGGAACCTGCTGTGTTGGGTATGCCGGTAGTGATGGGGCCATATCATTTTAATTTCGCAGCAATCAGTGAGGCGATGGAAGAGGCCGGCGGGATGCAGCGGGTACAACAGATGTCTGATATAACCGATCTGCTATTAACTTATAGGCAGCACCCTGAAATGCTTAGTGAAGCAGGCAGTAAGGCGATGCACTATGCGGATTCACAAAGGGGCGCGCTCGATCGTCTGTATCTGGAAGTGAGTGCGCACCTATTACCGTGATAAAACGCGTTGAATTAAGCGTTCAATCAGTCCTCAATCCAGTCAATAATAAAACGCTCAATTAAAGATCAAATGTAAGAGGTTCTCCTGTTTGGGTCATATAAGCATGGTTGAGCATATTGACGAGTGGCGTTTTGTCACTGTCGCGCAACCACTGCTTGCCCGTTGCATCGTAATCGAAATGAAAGCCGCCATCTTTAGTAGCCAGCCATAGTTGTAGAACGGGTGTCTGACGCGTAAATATAATCTGGCTACGGTTCTCGCATTTGATTGTCAGTACGCCACCGCTGATCAGGTAATCGATATCTGATTCAGCATCATCAAGACGCTCTTCAATCTGTTGCAGGGTCATATCAACAAGATCATTGAATTCGGATTCGGTCATCAGACAAACTCTTTATAAGGATAATTAAGTGAATGCGCAGTATATCAGCTTTCTTACGGTACTCATCAGGCTCTTTTCAAGGGTATAATCGATCAATTATTGTCTAAGAATAGAGAATTGAATTGTGAAACTGAGCTGGGCTTTAGTGTTGGCGGGGATGATATTTCTATCGGGTTGCGGGCAAAAAGGGCCGCTTTATCTGCCAGAACCGGAAAAGCAGACTGAAAATCAGTAACGCTACAATTAATCATGTGTTGCGAGTGAGAAGAATTAATGGATAGTTTTGAATACCGTAATGGCCGTTTGCATTGCGAAGAAGTGGCGCTGAATAAAGTTGCTGAGCGTTTTGGTACTCCTGTTTATGTCTATTCCCGCGATGCCATTGAGCGCGCTTATATGGATTATGCGCAGGCACTGGAAGGCCATGATGCGCTGGTATGTTATGCGGTGAAGGCTAATAGTAATCTGGCTGTGCTTAATGTGTTAGCCAGATTAGGCTCGGGTTTTGATATTGTTTCTTTGGGTGAATTGGAACGTGTACTGAAAGCGGGCGGCTTGCCAGAGAAAATCGTATTTTCGGGTGTTGGTAAGCAGGCGCATGAAATTAAAAGAGCACTTAGCGTCGGTATTCGTTGCTTTAATATTGAGTCAGAAGCTGAGTTAGAGCGTGTCAATCAGGTGGCGGGCGAGTGTGGTCAGATTGCCGATATATCTTTCCGTGTTAATCCGGATGTTGATGCGGGTACACATCCTTATATATCGACAGGGTTGAAAGATAATAAGTTTGGTATCGCGATTACAGAGGCTGGGCGTATTTATGCCCATGCAGCGAGCCTTCCTCATGTGAAGGTCGTTGGTATGGACTGTCATATTGGTAGCCAGCTCACTGAAATTGCGCCGTTTATGGACGCGTTGGATCGCTTACTGATGCTGATTGATCAGCTGGCTGCACAAGGCATTCAGATCCATCACCTCGACTTAGGCGGCGGTCTGGGCGTGTGTTACACCGATGAAACACCGCCAACACCACAAGCTTATATAGCAGCAGTGCTTGAGAAGCTGGGAGACCGACCATTAGGTTTGATTTTTGAACCGGGTCGCTCGATTGTAGCTAATGCGGGTGTGATGCTCACTCAGGTCGAGTTCCTGAAGTGCACTGATCATAAAAACTTTGCCATTATTGATGGTGCTATGAACGACCTGATCCGGCCTTCGCTGTATAGCGCTTATCAGGACATTATCCCTGTGGAGTTGCGTGAAGAGGGTGAAGCGAAAGCCTATGATTTGGTAGGCCCTGTCTGTGAAACCGGTGACTTTCTGGGTAAAAATCGTGAGTTAAACTTACAGGCAGGCGATTTGTTAGCGGTGTGTTCGGCTGGCGCATATGGTTTTGTCATGAGCTCAAACTACAACACCCGTCCCCGGGCTGCTGAAGTGATGATTGATGATGGTGAAATGTTTGCAGTACGCGCACGTGAAACGCTTGCAGATCTGATGCGTGGTGAAGTGATGCTGCCTAAAGGCCACTAAAAAGCGCATTAAACGGAATAAAAAAGATGTTAGTACGTTTTACAAAAATGCATGGTTTGGGTAACGACTTTATGGTCGTTGATCTGGTGACACAGCGCATCCGGCTTTCTGAAGATAAAGTCAGAAAGCTGGCAGATCGTCATATGGGCGTTGGCTTTGATCAGTTGTTATTAGTTGAGCCGCCAGCCAATCCTGAGATGGATTTTCGTTACCGTATCTATAATGCAGACGGTTCAGAAGTTGAGCATTGTGGTAACGGCGCACGCTGTTTCGCACGCTTTGTGCGCGACAAACGGCTGACCAATAAAGATGTCATTGCGGTTGAAACGGCTAAAGGTAAAGCGTTGTTGACGATCCGTGCTGATAATCAGATTGAAGTAGACATGGGAGCGCCGGAGTTGTTACCTGCGGCTATTCCGTTTGTTGCGGATGAACAGGCATCGACCTACCCTGTTGAAGTCGCTGGACAGTTAATACAACTCTCTGCAGTCTCGATGGGAAACCCTCATGGCGTCTTGATCGTTGATGATGTTGACCAGGCTCCTGTTGAAACCCTGGGGCCTGCTCTTGAATCACATTCACGCTTTCCTGCAAAAGCTAATATTGGTTTTATGCAGGTCATCTCACCGAGGGAGGTGAAATTACGCGTATATGAGCGGGGTGCCGGCGAAACCATGGCGTGTGGTACCGGTGCTTGTGCAGCGGTAGTCGCTGGCCGGCTCAGGGGGCTATTAGAGGAAAATGTGCAGGTGAACCTTCCGGGTGGTGTACTGCACATCATCTGGAAAGGCGGTAAAGAAGACTCCGTGATGATGACGGGGCCCGCAGCGACAGTGTTTGAAGGTCAGGTATTTTTATGAAGCAGGAAGATAATCAACAGGCTCAATCATCAGTCATAAACGAATCAGATGTGGCTGATTATTTAGCGAAAAACCCTGATTTCTTTATGCGTCATAAACCCTTATTGGAAGTGATGGCGGTACCGCATGAAAGCGGAAGAGCTATTTCGTTAATTGAGCGACAGACGTCGCTCTTACGAGACCGAAATCAGCAACTAACGGTGCATTTGTCAGACCTGATTGATACCGCGCGTCATAACGACTCACAGTTTGATAAAACTAAACGTATGGTGTTATCACTGCTCGATTCCGCAACGCTTGATGATGTGGCGGTAGCGCTGGAAGAGAGTTTATGTCGTGATTTTTATGGAGATGAAACGTCTCTGGTGCTGTTTAGCGATAACCCGTTGAACGTTAACAACCTGAGAATCTTACCGCGTGCGACTGCCGGTGTGATCGAACCGCTCATGACGACTAACTTACCTACCTGTGGCCAACTGCAACTGATTGAGAATCGCTTTTTATTCGAAGATCAGGCGATAAAAGTACAATCTGCCGCTGTTATTCCCCTTGTAAAAGGAGAGACGATTGGCTTGCTGGCGATTGGTAGCTACGATCCTTACTACTTTCAGAGCAGCCAAGGGACGCTGTTTTTATCCTATGTAGGAGAAGTCTTGAGTCGGGTAGCTAGTCGAATAATGCATGAGGAGCAGGTGTAAGAGGATGCTTAACCGTAGCTTTGCTGAACAACTCAGTCCTGCGGTTGATCTTTTTCTGGTGTATCTCAAGGCAGAGCGCAATCTATCATCGCACACCTCAAGTAATTATCAGAGAGACCTGCTCAAACTGGTAGGCTTTTTGGCTGACTGTCGTCTACAACAGTGGTCAGAAGTTACCGAGCGAAATATCCGTGCATTTGTTGCCGAGATCCATCGTGACGGTTTAAGTGGCAAAAGCATACAGCGAACCTTGTCTGCCATACGCAGCTTTTATTTTTATCTGGCGAAAGAGGGGCTGGTTACCCATAACCCCGCGCAAGGTGTCCGCGCGCCTAAAGTAGGCAGGTCGCTTCCTGAGACACTGGGCGTTGATCAGCTGGATCAATTGTTAAATTTCCCTGTAAATGATGCACTGTCCAGTCGTGATAAAGCGATGATGGAGTTGGTGTACTCTTCGGGCTTGCGTGTTTCTGAACTGATTAGTCTTAATATTCATGATATTGATATGAGAGATGCCAGTCTGGTTGTGACGGGAAAAGGGCGAAAATCCAGAATGCTCCCTGTTGGCCAGGTTGCGTTGAAGGCGCTTAATGCATGGTTAAAATATCGTGCCGTCTGGGCTGATTACAATGAAAGTGCACTGTTTATCTCTAAGCGTGGCCAGCGATTAAGTGTCCGCAGTGCGCAGCAGCGCTTTGATCATTGGGCTAAAATCATGCACACCCAAGGCAAAGTATACCCTCACCGTTTGCGTCACAGTTTTGCCAGTCATATGCTGGAATCAAGTAGTGACCTGCGTGCAGTGCAGGAGCTGCTGGGGCATGAAGATATCTCGACAACACAAATTTATACCCATCTGGATTTTCAGCACTTGATGGATGTATATGAAAAATCACACCCAAGAGCACACAAAAAAGATGATTAAATGTATTACTTTTGACCTGGACGATACCTTGTGGGCAGTTGATCCGGTTGTTAGAGCGGCTAATCACACCTTGTATGAATGGCTGTATGAGAATGCCCCTCTGTTTAACAAAACGTATCAGTTGCGTGATTTGAACACGCTCAGAACAGAGGTGCTCTTACAGCAACCGGAGATTGGTTACAGTGTCTCGCGTATCCGCATGGCTGTATTGCAATATGGTTTAGAGCAGGCCGGATATAAATCCGCTGAGGCAGTGCGATTGGCAGAAGAGGCTTTTTCTGTGTTTTATCAGGCGCGCCAAAAAGTGGAGTTTTTTGAGCACGCTTTGGCGATGTTGGAAGTACTTAAAGCTCAGGGCTATCAACTTGGAGCGATCAGTAATGGTAATGCTGATTTGAAGCAGGTTGGATTATCACACCTGATGGATTTTCAGTTTAGTGCAGACAGTGCCGGTGTGGAAAAGCCAGATCCATTGATCTTTCAGCAGATGTTAGCCCATACGCAGCTGCAGCCTGTGCAGGTGGTGCATGTCGGGGATCATCCTGTGCACGATATTGAGGGTGCTAAAGGGGCTGGATTATGGAGCATCTGGGTTAACCTGAAGGCTCAGGAATGGTCGGGCAGTGAGAAGCCTGATGCACAAGTAAACTGTTTAAGTGATGTGCCCGCGCAGGTTGAACGAATTGCAGAGATTCGGCGCGCTCGTCTTTAATTAAGCGATAAAGGTTTCCAGCAGGTCGTTTAAGAACAGCTGCCCTTGCGGTGTGGCTTGGAAGCGTGTTGGTTCGAGTAGTGTTCGCTGTCGCGCGCTTGCTAATGCGCTTTGGATCTCAGTTAGTGGCATAAAAGCGCGTTGCGAAAATAAAGCCTCTTCAACGCCATCGTTGAGGCGTAACACATTCATCATAAACTCAAACGGACGATCTTCTCTGGCAATGGCTTGTTCGCCTCCTAGTGGATTGATGCTGTGTAGGTACGCTTTAGGAGAACGCTGTTTCCAGCGACGTAAAATCAGATCCTGTTCCACAAAAGAAACCTTTCCATGTGCACCCGCACCAATGCCGATGTAATCACCAAACTGCCAATAATTCAGATTATGTCGGGCGCGTGCATGCAAGCCTTTTGCATAGGCTGATATTTCATATTGTTGAAAACCTGCATGGGCGAGTAACGTTTGTCCTGCTTGTTGAATATCCCACAGTGTTTCATCTTGCGGAATAACAGGGGGTTTGGCGTAAAACTCGGTATTCGGCTCAATGGTGAGTTGATACCAGGAGAGATGATCAGGGCCGAGTGATAGAGCTGTCTCCAGATCATGCAGGGCTTGTTCTTCATTTTGGCCCGGTAATCCATGCATCAGATCGATATTCAGATGAGGATACCCCAGATCGCGGGCAGCAGTAATGGCTCTTCTGGCGTCATCCCCTGAGTGAATTCTACCGAGAGCCTGCAGATGTGTTCGGTTAAAACTTTGTACCCCCACCGACAAGCGATTGACGCCGGCTTTTAAGTAGCCGGCAAAACGTGCTTGTTCAAAGGTGCCAGGGTTAGCTTCCATCGTAATCTCGATATCATGAGAGAACGGGATGATGCGGTTGGCGCCTTGCAGAATCTGTGCAATCGCATCGGCAGTGAACAGGCTGGGGGTCCCGCCGCCAATAAAAATCGTTTCTATTTCACGCCCTTGTGCAGCGACCTGTTCATACTCCAGATCGCGTAATAAGGCTTCCACATAGGCCGCTTCAGGTATTTCATCTTTGACGGCGTGTGAATTGAAATCGCAGTAAGGGCATTTGCGCACACACCAAGGGATATGGATATAGAGTGACAGGGGTGGCAAGCTGCTCATTATGGACACTCATCAGTTTTTAATAGAGGTATGTGTGGCGATGAGAAATGGCGTCTGTGATTACACTGCACTTTTCAGATAACCGCTGATTTGGCTCAAAAACATTTGCACAGCCTGGCCTCGATGGCTGATCTGGTGTTTTGTGTCGGGTGTGAGTTCAGCCGCTGTTTTATCCATGTCTTTAACCAAAAACAGAGGATCATAGCCAAAACCATTTTCACCGCGAGGAGCGTGTCCGATACTGCCTTCCAGTGTGCCTTGGCAGATAAGCGGCATAGGGTCTTTCGCATGGCGCATAAATACCAGAACACAGCGGTAGCGTGCGGTTCTTTCCGCATTAGCCGTATCTTTAAGCGCATCAAGTAACTTTAGGTTATTTTCCTGATCCCCTTTCCCGGGTCCGGCAAAGCGGGCTGAATAGATGCCTGGTGCGCCTTGGAGTGCATCGACTTCCAGTCCGGAATCATCCGCCAGCGCCGGCAAGCCGGTTATCTCACAGGCGTGCCGTGCTTTGATAATCGCATTTTCAACAAAAGTCAGGCCTGTTTCATCCGCATCGCTGACATTGAAGTGCGACTGCGGCTGAACTTCAACGCTGAACTGCTGCAATATTTCGTTGAACTCTTTTAGCTTACCTTTGTTGCCGCTGGCTAGCACGATACACTGGGTCATGATTTATTCCGTGTAAAATTTCTGGTCAAAGCGAATCGTTGCAGCAGCCTGGTTCGGATCAGGCTGCACCTTGATGACAAGGTGCATCACTTCCTCATTTACAAAAGTAAAAGTGCCAATGTAATAGAGTGCTTTGTCTTCTTTTATCGGTGTAAAACTGACTTTCTGGGATTGCTGCATCAGGTTGGCGACTTCCCCCGATAAAATGGCTGGCACCGCCTTCTGTGTGCCGTCGCTCTGTTTCTCAAAAATGGCAACATTCAGCATGGCAGTATAGCGGCTGCGCTGTAAACCATGCTTCTGCGCGACGTCTGGCGCCACAATGCTACTGTTAAAAGCGTTGTAGTGAATAACATAGCGATCCGTTTCAATGGATTGCTCCGCGATGGCTACTTGAGTGGTCAGCAGTAATAAAAACAATGCGCGTAGTAATTTCATAATGCTCTCCTAAATGGTGCTCTCAGTAATGGAGCTAGCCGTATAACCAGATGACCGGCTATCTTCTTTTTTAACGTGTAATTCGGTAGATGGCAATTTCGCCCAGCATGTTGGGCCATAATTTTGTCCACCATCTATGTTGATGCTCATTATCGACAACCGTTCGATTCAGAATATGAATATTTTTCTGAACACACAGTTGCTCAAAGTCCTTAAATGTACAAAAGTGGATGTTGGGTGTGTCGTACCAGCTATAGGATAGGAACTTAGATACCGGCATTTGTCCTCTGAATCCAAGGTACCCACGTGCGCGCCAGTGACCAAAGTTCGGGAAGGTAACAATGCATTCTTTACCGATACGTAACATCTCATCAACGATAAGGTCGGGACGATGCATCACCTGCAAGGCTTGAGTCATGACAACGGAATCAAAACTGTTGTCTTTGATCGACGCTAACCCTTCGTCGATATCTTTCTCAATGACATTCACGTGATTAAGCACGCAGGCCGTGATGTTGTCATGGTTATTTTCTAAGCCATAGCCCCGTACTTGTTTATGATCAATTAAGTGGCGCAGGAATTTTCCGTCGCCACAGCCAAGATCTAAAACGCGTGATGAAGGTTTGATCCATTCACGAATAATTTCCTGATCAGCTCGCATGCGTATTCTCCTGTGCTGGCGCCGGTATATCTGTAGCGATCCGCCCCATATACGCACTGAAAATTTCCATATAACGTGGAATAGGGATTAAAAAAGCATCATGTCCCTGTGGCGAATCAATCTCGGTATAACTGACATCTTTACCGGCATCGACCAATGCATCCAGAATCTCACGCGAGCGTTCGGGTGAGAAACGCCAATCGGTTGTAAATGCGATGAGCATGATTTTGGCGGTTACATGCTTTAAGGCCTGCGACAGGTCGTGATTAAACTCGGAAGCCGGATCAAAATAGTCGAGCGCCTTGGTCATTAACAGGTAGGTGTTAGCGTCGAACGATGTGGAGAAGCGCTCTCCCTGATATTGCAGATATGATTCAACTTCAAACTGTGGATTGAAATCGAACATGAGTTTTCCGGCGCTCATCTCACGGCCAAACTTTTCACGCATACCATCATCAGATAAATAAGTGATATGGCCGACCATGCGGGCCAGCATCAGACCTGTTTTTGGTACTTCATCATGATCGTAGTAACGGCCATTGTAAAACTGAGGATCTTTAGAGATCGCTTGGCGGGCGACTTCGTTAAAAGCGATATTCTGGGCCGATAGTTTAGGTGCTGCAGCGATGATCATGCAGTGCCTCAACCGGTCAGGGTAGGTAATCGACCACTGCATCGCCTGCATTCCGCCTAAGCTGCCGCCAATAACCGCTGCCCATTGCCAGATACCTAAGTGATCTGCAAGACGAGCTTGGCTGGCTACCCAATCTTTAACGGTCATCAGAGGGAAATCCGGCCCATAAGGTTTGCCGGTTTGGGGGGCAATCTGATTGGGGCCGCTGGATCCGTGGCAGCCGCCGAGATTGTTCAGTCCTACAACAAAAAACTTATTGGTATCAATAGCCTTGCCAGGACCTATGGCCGAATCCCACCAGCCCGGCTTAGTATCGCCTTCGTGATAACCGGCTACGTGATGATGTCCTGAAAGGGCATGGCATACCAGAACAGCATTGGATTTGTCTGCGTTTAACGTGCCATAGGTCTCAACCATCAATGTATATTGATTGAGCGTTCTGCCGCATGCGAGTTCAAGGGGTTCATTAAACTCTATTGCCTGGGGTTCAACCAAGCCGACAGAATCGTCCGGATATTTTTTCAACATATAAAAGTACCTCGACTAAGAAAAAGAACGTACACCAGTCGGGGTATCACATCTCATACAGAAGAAGCGCTTCGCCTCGGGGTAGCAGTGTCTGTTGTCGGGTTAGTTCACGTGCGTTCAATGTTGAGAAACTCCGGTAATTTGTCTGGATCTTCAATCCGAACTGCTTTCTTTCGGCCTGTTTCGCCACTGATGATAGCGACAGCAGATCTGCTTACACCAAATGCTTTTGCGAGAAACTTAATTAAATGCGCATTGGCTTTGCCGTCTACCGGCGGAGCAGTAATGCGGATTTTAACACTATCAGCGTGCAGGCCAACTATTTCATCACGGGAGGATTTAGGTTGAATCTGGCAGGACAAGGTTAATTGATTGTCCTGCCATTTATAGAACGACAAAATTCACTCTAAATCACCAGCCGTGCAATCTGTGATTGAATAATTTGTATGACCAGAAAAATTAAAATAGGTGACAAATCTAACCCACCAATAGGAGGAATGACTTTCTGAGCCAGTTTAAATAAAGGTTCTGTGATCTGTCCGATGAGTTGCGGCGCAGGATGATAGCTGCCGGGTGCCACCCAACTGATAATAACCGAACCAATCACTGCCCAGAAATAGATGTTCAGAATGCTATCGATCAGGCCTACTAGCGCATAAATAAGCAGTTTAACCACGTCTACCTGAACATTGCCTCCGGCTAACATAATCAACACAGCAAAAGTGCCAAGCTTAACCAGCAACGCCACAAAGAGTGGCGAAAGATCCATCCGGCCTGCTTTAGGGAGGATTTTCTGGAAAGGTAATAAGACCGGCTGAGTGAGGCGTACGATCGACTGAGAGATTGGATTGTAGTAATCAGCGCGCGCCAGCTGCAGCAGGAAACGCATTAGCAGTATAAAAATATACAGTTCGCCAAGCGTTTTAATGATGAGCGTAATTGGATCTTGTCCCATATGCGGATCAGTTCCTAATCAGATAGTTTCGAGCAGTATAGTGTTTTTCAGAAAATGAATGAACCATTATACGATGGTTATGAGCGAGCTTCTGGATACCAGAGTATGGCATCCAGAAAAATCTACTTATAAACATCATTATCGTGGGGTTTAGTCATCGCCTAATTCTTTAGCCATGTTAACAGATCTTGTTGCGCAAGCTTGCATCGCCTCTTCAACTAAGGTCTCCAGATGATTGGCCTGAAATGACAGAATGGCTTGCTCTGTTGTACCTTTAGGTGATGTAACACGGCGTCTTAGTTCTGCCGGATCGACATCGCTTTGTAAGGCCATCTCCGCCGCTCCGCGAGCCGTCTGTAATGTTAGTTGGGTTGCTACTTCTTTGGTAAGTCCCTGTTTCTCAGCGGCTGCGATCATCGCTTCCATGAAAAGGAAGTAATAAGCAGGCCCGGAGCCTGAGACCGCTGTTACCGCATGCAACTGATCTTCTTGCTCGACCCATAAGGCCAGACCAGTTGCAGATAAAACACTTTCAGCTTGGGCGCGTTGTGCCTGGCTGACATCTGGATTTGCGTACAGTCCGTTAGCACCCATCTTGACCAAGGCAGGAGTGTTCGGCATGCAGCGTACGATAGATTGATTACCACCGAGCCATTTATTAATGCTTTCGGAAGTAATACCAGCAGCCACAGAAATGAAGAGTGGCTTACTTTGTGCAGCAGAAACAGCAAGCGGCTGTAACACGGCTTTTAGCATTTGCGGCTTCACTGCCAGCACAACAATGTCTGCAGATGACATCGCTTCTGTATTATCCGCCGTCACAAATAAGCCCTGCGATTGTAAATCGGCCAGTCGCTCTATGTTAGGTGAGCTGGCACGAATACTCGTAGCAGGAAAACCATTGCTGATTAAGCCGCCAATGATGGCGCGTGCCATATTTCCGGCACCGATAAAGGCTAGTGTAGGATGTTGACTCAAAATTGATACCTGCTGCGATAAGTAGTTAATTCAAGGTGTTAGGCTTGTGTTTTAGCATAATGACGCGGGCCAAACAGGGCCGTGCCAATGCGTACCATAGTAGCACCTTCCTGAATGGCAATCTGCATATCAGCCGACATGCCCATGGAGAGAGTGTCCATCTTCGGGTGTTGTTTCTGTAATGTGCTGAACAAAGCGCGCATTTGAGCCAGACTTGTCCGTTGTTTGATAACATCGTCTGTGGCTTCGGGTATCGCCATAAGTCCGCGTACTGTTATGTGTGGCAGGGCTGCTATCTGATTCAGCAATGCTTCAGCCTCGTGAGGTAAACATCCTGACTTGCTGGTTTCAAGGCTGATATTTATTTGTAAACAGATGTTCAGGGGCGGTAGTGAAGGAGGCCTTTGTTCTGAAAGTCGTTTAGCAATTTTGAAGCGATCAACACTCTGCACCCAATCAAAATGCTCAGCAATAGCGCGGGTTTTATTGGATTGGATCGGGCCAATAAAGTGCCAATTGATCTCTAGGTCTGTCAGCGCCGCAATTTTATCTAATGATTCCTGTAGATAGTTTTCACCGAAGTGCCTTTGTCCTTCTTGGTAGAGGATGCGTAACTCGTCTGCGGTTCGCGTTTTACTAACGGCCAGTAAAGTAACCTCTTCTGGTAGACGGTGAGCGAGTTGAGCAGCTTGATTTATTTGCTGACCAACATTTTTCAAGTTCTCTGCTATGCTTGACATATGGTATTGACTGTTCTTTGTGATAGTTCTTCAAATGAAAGGCGAGTGTCTATTTTGAAGTAACTGGTGAATTTTAGTAAGCCCTGAGTAAGGACATTATGGATATTACAGAACTACTTTCTTTTACGGTTCAGCAGGGCGCTTCCGACCTGCATATTACAGCAGGTATGCCCCCCGTTATTCGCGTTGATGGTGATGTCCGACGCATCAAGCTTCCTGCCCTGGAGCAGAAGCAGGTGCAAACACTGATTTATGACATTATGAACGATAAAATCCGCAAAGATTTTGAAGACCGGTTTGAAGCTGATTTTTCATTTGAAGTGCCGGGCCTCGCACGTTTTCGTGTCAACGCTTTTAACCAGAATCGCGGTGCAGCAGCTGTTTTTCGTACTATCCCAAGCAAAGTGCTGACCATGGACGAGCTGGGTATGGGTAAGGTTTTTCAGGATCTCTCGCTGCAAGCCAGAGGTTTGGTGCTCGTTACCGGACCAACCGGATCTGGTAAAAGTACCACGTTGGCGGCTATGGTCGATTACGTAAATGAAGTGCGATCAGATCATATTTTAACCATTGAGGACCCGATAGAGTTTGTTCACGAAAGCAAAAAGTGCTTAGTTAACCAGCGTGAAGTGCATCGTGATACACAGAGTTTTGCGAATGCACTACGATCGGCATTGCGTGAAGATCCGGATGTTATTCTCGTGGGTGAGATGCGAGATCTGGAAACTATCCGTTTGGCGTTGACGGCGGCGGAAACCGGTCACTTGGTTTTTGGTACCTTACACACCACATCGGCAGCTAAGACCATTGACCGTATTATTGATGTATTTCCTGCGGCGGAAAAAGATATGGTTCGTTCTATGTTGTCTGAGTCTTTGCAGGGCGTTATCTCCCAGACATTGCTTAAGAAAGTGAATGGTGGCCGTGTAGCAGCCCATGAAATTATGATGGGAACTCCGGCGATTCGGAACCTGATTCGCGAAGATAAAGTGGCGCAAATGTATTCGGCAATTCAAACGGGTGCGGCGCACGGTATGAAAACATTAGATCAATCTCTGACGGAGCTTGTTCAGAAAGGTCAGATATCAAGAGAAACGGCGCGTGGGAAAGCTAAAAACCCCCAAGGTTTCTGATATTGCGGTTTGAGATTTAAGGATTTAGTCTTGTTTACTGGCTATCGTTTCGTTTAAAGGAGATTTGCAGCGTGGAGTTTACTCAGCTTCTTAAGGTGATGATTGAGCGTGGAGCATCTGATCTGTTTGTATCGGCAGGTGCCAGACCTAGTATTAAGGTGGACGGTACGCTGAAGCCTTTGACGAAAGATCCGCTTAAACCATCACAGGCACGTTCGTTGGTTTATTCGACGATGACGGATAAACAGGTATCTGAATATGAGAGTACGCACGAATGTAATTTCGCCATCAGTGCCCCGGGATTGGGGCGCTTTCGTGTCAGTGCTTACTTTCAACGTAATTCGCCGGGAATGGTGTTACGACGTATTAATGCTACGATTCCGGGGTTTGAAGAGCTGAATCTTCCGCCTGTCATGAAAGATCTTTCCATGTCTAAACGCGGTTTGATTCTCTTTGTTGGGGGGACATCAACCGGTAAATCGACCTCCTTAGCTTCTATGATTGATTATCGTAACCGGCATAGTCGTGGACACATCATCACGATAGAAGATCCGATCGAGTATATTCATGAGCATAAGGAAAGTATTGTTACTCAGCGTGAAGTGGGTATAGATACCGATTCCTTTGAAGTAGCACTCAGAAATACGCTGAGACAAGCACCGGACGTTATTCTGATGGGTGAAATTCGCACACAGGAGCTCATGAAGTACGGTTTGGCTTTTGCTGAAACAGGGCACCTGTGTATGGCAACACTGCATGCTAATAATGCCAATCAGGCCTTGGATAGAGTGGTTAGCTTCTTTCCGCCAGAGCATCATGACCAGTTGTGGATGGAGCTTTCGTTGAACCTTAAAGCGATTGTTGCCCAGCAATTATTGCCGACCAAAGATGGCAAGGGGCGTCGTGCTGCGATTGAGGTGATGATCTGTACTCCGTTGATTCAGGACTTGATCCGTAAAGGTGACATTCATGAAATCAAAGAGGTGATGAAAAAGTCGACCAACCTTGGTATGCAGACATTTGACCAAGCGTTATTTGAACTCTATAAAGAAGGGGCTATTAATTACGATACAGCACTGGCACATGCTGACTCTGCCAACGACCTTCGGTTGATGATAAAGCTGAGTGCAGATACCAATCCGGGACTTAGCGCTCACGAAAGCACGGATTCACTCTTTTTGCAGGAAGAGGAAGACTTTATGAACCTGTCGGGCGAGATGGAAATCGGTAAAATGTGAAGATTACCTGCTATAAAAAACCGTACGTTTCTCTGCATAGCAGATGAAGGTACGGTTTTTTATTGCCTTGATTATGCCTGGAAGACAGTTTTTCCGTTAATCAGCGTGTGTACTACTTTACCTTTTAAGGGGACACCCATAAAAGGTGAGTTTTTGCCGGCAGAAACACAGTTTTCAGGGGTGAGTTGCCATTCTGTTTCAGGATCAAAAATACAGATGTCTGCATCGCTTCCGATGCCTAAAGACCCTTTATCGAGTTGCAGGATACTGGCGGGAGCTGAGGTAAGCTTTTCTATCAGTTGGGGTAGCGATAGCAGCTGTTGTTTTACCAGCATGAGCCCTAAAGGCAGCAGCGTTTCTAGTCCGGAAATGCCAGGATCTGTAGCAGCAAAGGGAGCTTGTTTGGCTGCAGGGTCGTGTGGTTGATGGTCTGAGCAGATGGCCTGAATTCCATCAGTGACTAGTCCATGGAGTAGGCCTGCCCGGTCGAGCTGGCTTCTTAATGGCGGGATCACGTGGAACAGGCTATTGAAACCATTTACATTAACATCAGTCAGCAGTAAGTGATGTATGGAGACATCAGCGGTGACTCTGAGGCCGAGCTTGCGGGCGTCTGTCACCATTCTTACTGAGCGTTCAGCAGATAGCTGGCCAAAGTGAGCGCGCACGCCCGTTTGTTCTACCAGCAATAAGCAACGCGCTACTTCAACTGTTTCGGCTGTTTCTGGAATGCCGGCGAGCCCAAGACGTGTGCATGTTGTATCGTCATGCATGCAACCTTTGGCTGCAAGGTCATGATCCTGAGGTTGAAAAATAACCAGAAAATCATGGGTAGCGGCATATTCAAGGCAACGTAACAGAACCAAAGCGCTCGGAATGCTCTCCCGGGCGTTGCTGAAAGCGACACATCCCGATTTGTTAAGCGCATGCATAGGGGAAAGCTGCTCGCCTTGTAGCCCCTGTGTTAGTGCTCCCATCGGAAGTACATGAGCTAGCCCGGTTGCTTCGGCGCGATCGATAATCAGCTCAGCTACGGCTGGGTTATCAACTACGGGCTTCGTGGTGGGTGGGGTTACTAATGTTGTAATCCCGCCCGCGACTGCTGCTGCAGTCTCGCTGGCAATGGTGGCTTTTTGGGTGTAACCGGGTTCTCTGACGTGAGCGCATAAATCGATAAGCCCTGGGGTCACGATTTTACCTGAAGCGTCAATGGTTTCGCTGATGCTGTAGCCTTCAGGTGCTTGGCCGATGGCTGCTATCTTGCCATTGTGGATATACAGGTCACAGATCTGATCCAGTTGATTTTTTGGGTCAATGACATGTCCATTTTGTATTACAAGCATGCTTACAGCGCCTCCGTCTTCAGGTTTTTTTCGGTCATTTGTCCAGACATCGACATCGACATGACGGCCATCCTGACAGCAATACCGTTAGTGACTTGGTCAAGAATTAATGATTTTGGACCATCTGCAACCGCTGACTCGATTTCAACGCCACGGTTAATAGGTCCTGGGTGCATGACGACAGCATCAGGTTTAGCATATTGCAGTTTTTCATTGGTCAGGCCAAAGAGTTTGTAGAATTCGGACTCGCTTGGTAGCAAGGCGCTTTGCATACGCTCTTTTTGTAAACGTAACATGATGACCACGTCGGCATCTTTAAGGCCTGCCTGCATATTGGTAAAAACTTTAACGCCGAAGGCTTCAATGTTTTTCGGCAGTAAAGTCGTTGGGGCGATGACGCGTATCTCAGCTGCGCCTAGTGTGCGCAGGGCATGAATTTGAGAGCGTGCTACCCGCGAGTGAAGGATGTCACCTACTATGGCGACAACTAGAGGCGAAAAGTCTCCCTTGTGACGCTTAATGGTAAGCATGTCTAGCATCGCTTGGGTCGGGTGTGCATGGCGGCCATCGCCGGCGTTAATAACGGCAACATTTGGCGTTACATGCTCAGCGATAAAGTGTGCGGCTCCGCTATCTGAATGGCGCACAACAAACATATCAGAGTGCATCGCTTCCAGTGTTTGTAGGGTATCTTTGAGTGTCTCGCCTTTAGACGTCGATGATGTGCTGATATTCAGATTGAGAACATCGGCAGATAACCGTTTGGCAGCTAATTCAAAGGTGCTTAAAGTGCGTGTGCTGGATTCGAAAAACAGATTTACAACGGTTTTACCCCGTAACAGCGGGACTTTTTTGACTTGTTGGGCGCTCATATCAACAAATGAGTCTGCTGTTTCAATAATTTCTGTCAGCAGCGCTTTTGAAAGTCCTTCGGTGGTAATAAAGTGTTTAAGCTGGCCTTCGCTGTTTAGCTGAATGCTGTTAGGGTCTTGTATTTCAAACATGGTGTGCTCCAGCTTAGGTTAGTCTTTGTGGCTTATTTCTAATTCCAGTGGATCAGGGCCGCTTAATTTGACTTGCTGATTGGGAGATAAAGACATAGTGCTGCCATATATATCAGCCTGAATGGGTAGCTCGCGGCGCTGAAGATCCAATAGTGTCACTAATATAACCGAGGAGGGGCGGCCGTAATCAAACAGTTCGTTGAGTGCGGCGCGAATGGTACGCCCACTCATTATGACGTCATCGACCAGAACGATGTCGCGCCCTTCTGTGGCGCAAGGGATCTGGGAAGCCTGCACTTTGGGGTGAAGGCCTACTTGAGAAAAATCATCCCGGTAAAAGGAGATATCCAGTGTGCCGATTGGGCTTTCCAGTCCCAGTGCTGTGTGTAAACGCTCAGCAATCCAGATGCCGCCTGTACGGATGCCTATAATAAGAGGGTCATCTATCTGACGGTGAATTAAGAGTGTCTTAAGCTCTGAAACCATGTTGTCGAGCAGAGACTCAACACTCAGTGTTCCCGTTACCATATATATCCTCCAGTTTTGTGTGGCTTGGAATGCGTTGTGTGCTGCTGAACCAGCTTTCTAAAATAATTTGTGCGGCGATGCCATCGACTGACTCTTTGCGAAAGTTGGTTCCCCCGCCCTGAGAAAAATGTATCTCTTTGGCTTCTGCCGTCGATAAGCGTTCGTCTACTAAATAGCAAGGTCGTTGGTAACGATCCTGAATACGGTTCGCAAAACGTCGGGCTCGTCGAGACATCTCGCTGATGGTGCCATCCATGTTCAGAGGAATACCTACAACGAGAGTGTCTGGCTGCCATTCCTTAATGGTTTTATCCAGCATGCCCCAGTCAGGAGTGCCGTCATTCGCTGCGAGCGGGGGGAGTGCTAAAGTGGTTGAAGTGATGGTTTGGCCGGTGGCTATTCCTATGCGGCGGGTGCCAAAATCGAATGCGAGCACTTGCTGGCTGTGTTCTGTCATAGTGGTGTGAATTCAGGCGTGTCCGATATGGGTTGTGAGTAAATTAAGGTTAACACCCAACGTGGCGGCAGCGGCCTGTAGCCTCTCTTCGGCGGGTTTGTTAAACATTATATCTGAATTTGCTGGGCAGCTTAACCAGACATTGTCAGTTATTTCTTGTTCGAGCTGTCCGGGTCCCCAGCCAGTATATCCGAGTGTGATTATGGCTTCAGTTGATTCGCTGAGAGCAAGGGCTTCAAGAATATCAAATGAAGTAGTCAGAAATAGCTCATCGGTAACAGCATGAGTCGACAGCCAGGGGTTACCTAAATAGGATTTGTGCAATACGAAACCGCGATCATTTTGTACCGGGCCTCCAGAGTAGACGGGAATAGAGCGGGCAATATGACTGGTGGGCAGGTCAAGATGATTGAGCATCTTATCAAGATGGAAGTTAAGTGGTCGGTTTAGCATCAACCCCATAGCACCGTATTCACTATGGTCACAGATATAAATAATAGTTTGCGCAAACGTATCATCCTCAAGATGAGGCATAGAGATTAAAAAATGATCGCGCAGACAAGTCTGAGTATTTCGCATGAGGTAACCACATATATAAAGAAAAACTGACCCTTAAGGTTTAGTACAGATGTGTGTTTTTCTCAAATTTCCAACTGCGAATGATCTCTAAAACATCGGTATTTTTTCTCATCTCAACGCTGAATGGTTGAAATGGTGAAGCGAGTTTTACGATTCTGATAGCGGCATCATCGAGCGTTTTATTACCGGACGATTGTGTGATTTCGACACTTTTGAGGCCTCCATCCGGATAGATGGCAACTAATACACGCAATGTTCCATATATTTTCTGGCGCCGGGCTTCTTCAGGGTAATTCAGATTGCCAACCATCTCTATGCGTCGTCGCCAATTGTCGAGGTAGATGGCATCTTCGTGAACTGTCGTTGAAACCGAGGTTAATCTTCGCGTTTTAGGGCGTTTGGCGAATTGTTCCTGTTGCATTTTTATTTGCGCCTGGAGGTTGGCGATCTCCAGACTTTTCGCTAGTAATGAGGTGGATTGGCCTGTTTTGGGTTGAGAGGGTGCCGACTCAGATTTACGTGGTTTTTTAGGTGCTTTTTTCTTTTTTTCGGCTGTCGTCGTAACGACGGCTCTTTTTACGATATCAGTTTTGTTGGATGCACCTTTATCCGCCGTCGGTTGTTTTTGCGCCTTGTTCTCAACGGGTGTCGGTTCTGGCTTGTTTACGGGTTGGATGGGTAGTGCTGATTGGTTACGAATTTTTTCATCTTGGAAGGTGGAGCGTTCTGTTGTTGATGGTAAGCGCTTTTCTTCAACGGTACCGCTGGCAAGCTGGTTTGCCTGAGCCAGAAAGTCGGTTTTTTCCGCGGGCTTTTCTACAGCGTATTGCGCCAGAGTGATTTCGAGCGTTTGTACTGGTGGCACCGAAGGGGAGTTAACAAAAGAGCTGCCCAGAATAAATACAGCATGCAGAGCAACCGCCATAAACAGTGTAAAACCCAAGCGGTCAGTGGCACTGACCGTTGGGGCTTCTGATGTGGGTAGGCTAGCTGCGGACACTAAGCGTTATTCCGTTTCTCTTCAATGGCGTTCATCAGCTGCATGCCTATATCTAATCCAAATTGATTGTCCAATTCGCGGATGCAGGTAGGGCTGGTCACGTTGATTTCGGTAAGGTAGTCACCAATCACATCTAGGCCGACAAACAACAGCCCCTTTTCTTTGAGCGTGGCGCTGACTTGTTCACAGATCCAACGATCACGGTCACTTAATGCTAGCCCTTCTCCTCGCCCTCCGGCTGCCAGGTTACCTCGGGTCTCTCCTGCCATCGGTATACGCGCTAAGGCGTAAGGGACGGGTTCTCCATCGATCATGAGAATTCGCTTGTCTCCATCGACGATCTCGGGAAGATACTTCTGTGCCATGATGGTTTGTTCACCATGTTCTGTCAGTGTCTCGATAATGACACCTAAATTAACACCATCTTCTTTGATTCTGAAGATGGAAGCCCCGCCCATGCCATCAAGGGGTTTGAAAATAACATCTTGATGCTCAGCGTGGAATGCGCGTAATAGAGATTCATCACGAGTGACGATCAATGGAGGGCAGCATTGTGGAAAATGGGTGGCGAAAAGTTTCTCGTTAAAGTCGCGCAGGCTTTGCGGGCGGTTAACAATCATCGCGCCCTCTTTTTCAGCCATTTCGAGTAGCTGAGTGGTATACAGGAACTCATTATCAAAAGGAGGATCTTTGCGCATTAAGATCACATCAAGAGATGAGAGGTCTTCGGTTTGGTATTCGCCGCGGGTGAAAAAAGCATCTGGATCCATCGCTACGCTAAGGGGAGCCATTTTTGCACGCGCTTTGCCATCATGCAGAAACAGGTGCTTCTGCTCCATGTACCAAAGCTCCCAGCCTTTTTGCTGAGCGGCCCAAAGCATGGCGAGAGAGCTATCTTTTTTGTAGTTAATCCCATCAATGGGGTCCATCACAATCCCGATTTTCAATGCCATTCGTTACTATCCTCTGGTTCTAATCGATGAGCTGATTATGGGTGTACTCTACATTTTCTGTTGCTTAGTCTAGCTTAGGTCGCCCCATAAATATTGTAGAATTGCTTGGGCGGCAACCGGTGCGGTTTCGGTTCGCATGACGCGGGGACCAAATGCAACGGGTTTAAAGCCGGCGGCGAGTGCCGCTGTGACTTCTGTTTCGCTGAGTCCCCCCTCCGGGCCAATCAGTAAAGCCACGGAAGCAGGTTGAGGAAAATCTCCCAAAGGCTGTTCTGTATGATGATGCAGTACCAGTTTCAGGTCTGCCTCTACATCATTGAGCCACTCCTGCAAGGGTTGGATAGGCTCTATAAGCGGAAGTTCATTTCTCAATGACTGTTCACATGCGCTGGTGGCAATTTGTTGCCAGTGTTGCGTGCGTTTATCGCGTCGCTCGTTATTTAAACGGACTTCACATCGTTCGGTAAACAGCGGGGTCATACAGGACATGCCCAGTTCAGTTGCTTTCTGGATAGCGTAGTCCATTCTTTCACCACGTGAAATCGCTTGCCCTATATGTATCCTTAGTGCGCTGGATCTGGAAAGCGATGTCTGAGTGATAATATCAACATCAACGTGTCTTTTATCTACTCGTGCAAGCGTGCATAAGAACTCGCTTCCCTGTCCGTTAAAAAGGGTTATCTGATCGCCGACTTTCATACGCAATACGCGGGCAACATGCTGTGTTGCTGCTTCGCTTAGTGTATGGGTTTGCCCTGTAGAGAAATCAGAAGGCTCATAAAATCGAGGTATTCGCATGCCGCTCACATTTAGGTTTGACAACATAAAGAACCTATTATGCCATCCTTTTATCCTGATTCAGTCTACTTCAATAATAAGATTTTGGTTTTCCAATAAGCGGATCAACTTTTCAATCTTTAACGACTTGCTGAGAAGAAGCTGTGTAATGCCACAGTTTAACGAATGTAATAGATTGCGTAGTTCTGACGTTTGGATGCTTGCAGCAATTCACTTTCTGTTGCTTTAGGCAGATTATGTTTTGGGTATTGAATCTTGTCAGGATAGGGGTTGGTATAGAGATAAAAAAAGGCGCTAGTGCGCCTTTTTTAGAAAGTGAAGATATTTAAAGGTTTGCGTCTGCCTTCAGTGCTTCAATTTTGTCGGTACGCTCCCATGTGAAGGCTGTGAAAGAGTCGTCATTCACTGTCATCTCAAAAGGGGTGCGGCCAAAATGTCCGTAAGCAGCAGTTGCGCGGTACATTGGGTGCAATAGATCTAACATGCGAGTGATCGCATGTGGGCGCAGATCAAAATGACGATTGATCAGTGCGATGATCTTTTCATCGGAGATTTTGCCTGTACCGAATGTATTGATCGATACTGACGTCGGCTCAGCCACACCAATGGCGTAAGAAACCTGAATTTCACAACGATCCGCTAAGCCGGCTGCTACTAAGTTTTTAGCAACATAGCGACCTGCGTATGCAGCAGAGCGGTCAACTTTAGAAGGATCTTTACCCGAAAATGCGCCGCCACCGTGACGCGCCATGCCACCGTAAGTATCTACGATGATCTTACGTCCGGTTAGGCCGCAATCGCCGACCGGCCCGCCGGTAACGAATGAACCTGTTGGGTTGATATGGAATTTGGTCTCTTTAGTCAGCCATTCAGCGGGCAGAACGTGCTTGATGATCAGCTCCATTACCGCTTCGCGCAAATCAGATTGTGAGACATCCGGATTGTGCTGAGTCGACAAAACGACAGCATCGATACCCGAAGGCTTGCCATCAGCATAACGGAATGTGACCTGAGACTTGGCATCCGGGCGTAACCACGGTAGTAAGCCGGATTTACGGACTTCTGCCTGACGCTCTACTAAACGGTGAGCATAAGTGATAGGCGCTGGCATTAATACATCGGTTTCATTTGATGCGTAACCAAACATCAGGCCTTGGTCGCCAGCTCCCTGGTCTTCTGGTTTTGCGCGATCTACACCTTGAGCAATTTCATGTGCTTGCTTACCGATGATATTAATAACGCCGCAGGTGGCACCGTCATAGCCAACATCAGAGGAGGTGTAGCCGATATCGCAGATAACGTTACGCACGATATCTTCAAGATCAACCCAGGCGGAGGTGGTTATTTCGCCCGAAACAATGGCTACACCTGTTTTTACCAATGTTTCACAGGCAACACGCGCATATTTATCTTCACTGATAATGGCGTCAAGAACGGCGTCTGAAATCTGGTCGGCTATTTTGTCTGGGTGACCTTCAGACACGGATTCGGAAGTAAATAGGCTGTATTCGCTCATCGCGTGTTTGTATCCTCAATTAAAGCTATTAAGCAGAACTATCTCGGTACTCTTTGGGTTGAGCCGCAATAGCCGAGTTGTTCTGAGTAAAATCACAGGCATTAGAAGGAGGTGAAAGAGACTCCAAGGCATCATGTGATTATAAAATCAGGGCGTATTTTAGCCGTCTTGGACGGGTAATGCATGATTTTAGGGCCGGTTTTTCATGAAAATTTCATGAATTAACATGAAATTTCTTCAGTTTTCGCCGAAATCGGGTTTTATCGTTGAAGCGAAGGCGTATCTGCGCGAAAATTGCGCCCTGTTTTTATACTTCGCTTTACTAAATTGGGAAAATCCCAGGAGTTGATTGAATGTCCTCTCGCAGAGAACTGGCTAACGCTATTCGCGCATTAAGTATGGATGCTGTTCAAAAAGCAAAATCGGGCCACCCAGGTGCGCCAATGGGCATGGCAGATATTGCTGAAGTGCTCTGGAACGATTTCATGCAGCACAATCCAGCTAACCCGCAATGGTTTGATCGTGATCGCTTCGTACTGTCTAACGGTCATGGCTCAATGCTGATTTACTCTCTGCTGCACCTGACCGGTTATGATGTCTCTATTGATGATATTAAAAACTTTCGTCAGCTCCATTCTAAAACCGCAGGGCACCCAGAATACGGTTATTGCCCGGGCGTAGAAACCACGACAGGACCATTAGGTCAGGGTATTTCAAATGCGGTAGGTTTTGCCACAGCAGAAAAGATTCTGGCCGCACAGTTTAACCGCGAAGGTCACGAAATCATTGATCACAACACTTATGTTTTCTTAGGCGATGGTTGCATGATGGAAGGTATTTCTCATGAAGCTTGCTCACTTGCCGGCACGTTAGGTCTGGGTAAGTTGATCGCTTTCTGGGATGACAACGGTATTTCGATTGATGGTGAAGTTGAAGGCTGGTACACCGATGATAACGTCAAGCGTTTCGAAGCGTATGGCTGGCAGGTCATTCCGGCTGTAGACGGACATGATGCTGATCAGATTCGTGATGCGATCACCCTGGCGAAAGAAACGACTGACCGCCCAACACTGATCTGCTGTAAAACCACGATTGGTTTTGGTTCGCCGAATAAAGAAGGGAAAGAAGACTGTCATGGTGCACCACTGGGTGAAGATGAAATTGCGTTAACGCGTGAACGTCTGAACTGGCCTTATCCGGCGTTTGAAGTCCCGGAAGAGCTGTATGCCGACTGGAATGCCCAAGACGCAGGATCTCGTGCTGAAAACGACTGGAACTCGCGCTTTGCTGCTTACCGAGCCGCTTTCCCTGAATTGGCTGATGATTTATTGCGCCGTATTTCTGGCGACCTGCCCGCTGATTTTTCTGAAAAAGCCGATGCATGGATTGCAGAGATCGCTGCTAAAGGCGAAACCATTGCATCACGTAAAGCGTCACAGAATGCACTGAATGCTTATGGCCCATTACTGCCTGAGCTGTTAGGTGGATCTGCTGATTTAGCAGGCTCTAACCTGACGCTGTGGTCGGGTGCTAAAGGCATCAGTAAAGATGATGCCTCTGGTAACTACCTGTTCTACGGCGTGCGTGAATTCGGTATGTCAGCCATGATGAATGGCTTGGCGTTGCACGGCGGTTTTATTCCATACGGAGCGACTTTTCTGGTCTTTATGGAGTACGCACGAAATGCATTGCGTATGGCTGCACTGATGAAGCAGCGTGCTATCCATGTCTATACACATGACTCTATCGGTTTGGGTGAAGATGGCCCGACTCATCAGCCGGTAGAGCAGGTTTCTAACCTACGTCATACCCCTAATATGAGCTGCTGGCGTCCGGGTGATGCGGTTGAATCCGCTGTTGCCTGGAAAGCTGCGCTAGAGCGTACTGATGGTCCAACAGCGATGGTGTTCTCGCGTCAAAACCTGCCACACCAGCAGCGTACACCCGAGCAGATTGCTAACATTGCGCGTGGTGGCTACATCTTGCGTGATACCGATGGTCAGCCTGATGCGATCCTGATCGCTACCGGGTCTGAAGTTGGCTTAGCGATGGATGCTGCTGATGTCCTGAATGCTGAAGGCAAAAAAGTGCGTGTTGTCTCTATGCCGGAAACCGGCGTGTTTGATCGTCAGGATGCCGCTTATCGTGAATCAGTTCTGCCAGCGGCCGTAACGGCACGTGTTGCTGTTGAAGCACTGCAAGCTGACTTCTGGTACAAGTACGTTGGCTTGAATGGTGCGATTGTTGGTATGACTACCTTTGGTGAGTCTGCTCCGGCGGGCGATCTGTTTGAGCACTTTGGTTTTACCGTTGATAACGTTGTAGCAGCGGTTAAATCTGTACTGTAAATCGATTGTTAGCCGGACCTTTGTCCGGCTCTTTTCTTTATTTAAGCATAAAGCGGGTTAGATGAGCTTTCGAATCGCGATTAATGGCTATGGTCGGATCGGCCAATGTGTGTTGCGGGCAATCTATGAAAATGGGTTGCAGCAGCAACTGCAGGTGGTTGCATTAAATGAGCTATCAGATATCGAAACGGTTACTTATCTGACTCGTTATGATACGACACACGGTCGTTTTCCGATTCCTGTTGAACATGATGGGAAACACCTGCTGATTGGTGACGATCAAATTCGGGTGATTAATCAGGCTGACCCCTCTTTGCTTCCTTGGGAAGAGCTGAGCGTAGATCTGGTGATCGAATGTTCCGGTTCTTTTAGTGATAGGGAAACCGCTGAAAAACATCTGAAGTCAGGTGCAAAAAGATTACTCTTTTCTCAGCCGGCCATGCCGGATGTTGATGCAACCATTGTCTATGGGTTGAATCATCAGCAGCTGGCGGCGGATATGAGGGTGGTGTCGGCAGCTTCTTGTACTACTAATTGCGTGATTCCGGTACTGGAATTATTGAATCGTGAACTGGGAATAGTTTCAGGTGTTACCACTACCATCCATTCCGCGATGAATGACCAACCTGTGATTGATAGCTACCACCAGACGGATTTACGTCTGACAAGAAGTGCGATGCAATCGATTATTCCGGTCGATACCGGTTTAAGCCGTGGGATTGACCGCTTGCTGCCTGAGTTAGCCGGCCGCTTTGAATGTTTGCATCTGCGCGTGCCGACTATCAATGTGTCTGTTATGGATATGAGTATTAATGTCTCGACGCGCACCAGTGCCGAAGAGGTGAATCAGATATTTAAAGATGCGGCGGCGATGGGGTTAAAAGGCTTGTTAGGTTATACCGAGGAGCCACATGCGTCGGTCGATTTTAACCGTGACCCTCGTTCAGCGATTGTTGATGGAACACAAACCCGCGTGAGCGGAGGGCAACTGATTAAATTACTCTGCTGGTTTGATAACGAGTGGGGGTTTGCGAACCGTATGCTGGATATTACGCAGGACTGGTTAAATCAGTCTGATACACAGTCGCAATAAGTATGAATATTAAGCTTAAATCATTAGTTAAAATTATTTGATAAATAGTCACTATTACTACTAAGTAGGACACGCCCATGAGTGTATTGAAGATGACCGATTTGGATCTGAGCGGAAAGCGCGTACTGATCCGTGAAGATCTCAATGTTCCTGTTAAGGATGGACAAGTAACCTCAGATGCACGCATTCGTGCCGCATTGCCAACCATTGAATTCGCACTGAAAGCCGGTGCCAAGGTGATGGTGATGTCACATTTGGGACGCCCTACTGAAGGTGAGTATGCCGATGAGTTCTCGTTGGCGCCGGTGGCTGCACATATCAGCACGCTACTATCACGTCCTGTGCCCTTGATTAAAGACTGGCTGGATGGCAGTTTTGATGTGGCTGCTGGTGAGTTAGTTTTATTGGAAAATGTTCGTTTTAATGCGGGCGAGAAAAAAGATAACGAAGCCCTGTCACAAAAAATGGCGGCGCTGTGTGATATCTACGTGATGGATGCTTTTGGTACGGCGCATCGTGCTCAGGCCTCGACACACGGTGTTGCGCGCTTTGCAGATGTTGCTTGCGCTGGCCCGCTATTAGCCAATGAGTTAGATGCGTTGGGCAAAGCCCTTAAGCAACCGACACCACCATTGGTCGCTATTGTTGGGGGCTCTAAGGTTTCCACAAAGCTGGAAGTATTGAATTCTCTTTCTGATAAAGTGGATCAACTCATTGTCGGTGGCGGGATTGCTAATACTTTCTTGGCCGCCGCAGGTAAACCGGTAGGTAAGTCATTGTGTGAGCATGACCTGATACCTGTTGCTCAGGAATTGATGAAGACGGTAAATATCCCGTTGCCGGTTGATGTGGTGGTTGCTACTGAGTTTGCAGAAACAGCGACCGCGACGGTGAAGTTGGTCGATGATGTCGCTGAAAATGATATGATTCTGGATATTGGCCCTGTGTCAGCACAGAATCTTGCAAACTTGCTGAAAAATGCCGGAACGATTATCTGGAATGGTCCTGTCGGTGTGTTTGAGTTTGATCAGTTCGGTGAAGGTACTAAAACACTGGCATTGGCTATAGCAGAGAGTGCCGGGTTCTCGATCGCCGGTGGTGGTGATACGCTCGCAGCTGTAGATAAATATGAGATTGCTGATAAAGTATCCTATATCTCAACGGGTGGTGGCGCTTTCCTTGAGTTTGTTGAAGGAAAAGTACTTCCTGCAGTCGCCATTTTGGAAACCCGTGCTGAACAGTAACGTTTTGCTTATTTGTATATTTTTATAGCAAAGCTGAAAATAATTTAAAGTAATAGGTGAAACATAATGGCTTTAATATCAATGCGTCAGCTGCTGGATCATGCTGCTGAAAATGGTTACGGGATTCCGGCGTTTAACGTTAATAACCTTGAGCAGATGCGTGCCATCATGGAAGCGGCTCATAAAACAAATTCCCCGGTGATTGTCCAGGCATCGGCCGGTGCGCGAAAATATGCGGGTTCTAATTTCCTGCGTCATATGATTTTGGCGGCTATCGCTGAATTTCCGCATATCCCTGTGTGTATGCATCAGGATCACGGCACATCGCCTTCGATTTGTCAGCGCTCTATCGCGATGGGCTTTTCCTCTGTGATGATGGATGGCTCCTTGATGAGTGATGGGAAAACACCATCAAGCTACGAATACAACGTCGATGTTACCCGTCGTACCGTTGAAATGGCGCATGCCTGTGGTGTGTCTGTTGAGGGCGAGTTAGGCTGTTTGGGTTCTTTGGAAACAGGACAAGCAGGCGAAGAAGATGGCGTCGGCGCTGAAGGCACGTTGTCGCATGATCAGATGTTGACGGATCCTGATGAAGCCGCTGACTTTGTCAGTAAAACGAATGTTGATGCATTGGCCATTGCTTGTGGTACTTCGCATGGTGCTTACAAATTTACCCGTCCGCCTACTGACGATATTCTGGCGATTGATCGTATTAAGGCGATTCATCAGCGTATTCCCGGTACTCACTTGGTTATGCACGGTTCCTCTTCCGTACCGCAGGAATGGTTGGCAGTGATTAACCAGTTTGGTGGTGAGATACCGGAAACCTACGGTGTGCCGGTTGAGCAGATTGTTGAAGGTATCAAGTATGGTGTGCGTAAAATCAACATTGATACTGATTTGCGTTTGGCATCAACAGGAGCGATTCGTCGTTTCTTGGCAGAGAACCCTTCGGAGTTCGATCCACGTAAATACCTGAAGAAAACGATTGATGCAATGAGCGCTATCTCCGCTGCGCGTTACGAAGCGTTTGGTGCGGCAGGTCAGGCATCTAAAATCAATGCAATTTCGCTCGAAGATATGGCGGATGCATATGAGGCCGGGAAGCTGGATGCGAAAATCGTATAAAGCGATACGCCTTAAAAAAGCCGTCTCTTGAGGCGGCTTTTTTTGTTGGGGGCGTTTTTATTACATCCAATTATCTGAGACAACACTTTCATGGCGCTGATTCTTTCTACCTGGGTTAAATTCGCTTTCCTGTTTGCACCTTTTTTTGTGGTATCGATGTTCTTGGCGCTTACGCGAACCGACTCTGTGGCTGTGCGGCGTTCAACGGCCAATCGTGCGGTATTTGCTGCGTTTTGTATCAGTTTGGTGCTTTTCTTTTTTGGCTCCCCTTTGTTTGCGCTGTTGGGAATAACGTTGGACTCATTCCGTATCGGTGCAGGGATTCTGTTGTTTCTTTCTGCGGTTAGTTTGGTAAGAGATGGTGTCAGAGCAAATGCTGAAGTGCCTTCTGAGCAGCGTGATGACGTGTCGGTGGTGCCCTTGGCTATTCCAACAATCGTCGGGCCTGCCACCATCGGTACTATTCTGGTTTATGGAGCGGAACTACACGGATTAGATATCGCCTATGGGTTGATTGGTTTGGTGCTGGCATTAGTGAGTTTATTAGTGTGTCTGCATCTTTCGACCTGGATGGAGAAGATACTAGGCAAAACAGGCTTGAATGTTTTAAGTAAAGTGACGGGGTTGATTCTGGCGGCCATGGCGTCTCAGATTGTATTAACCGGTGTACATGGCTTCATGCAGTCGGCAGGTGCTTATTAGAATTAACACGCTATTCATGTTGAAAGGAGTAGCGTGTTAAAAACTATTTGAGATATCCAAACTAGAGGAGTTAAGTCGATGGATTTACTAAAAGTAGCAACTGACCTGTTTTTGAACAAACTGGGTTCATCTGCGGGTGGCATAAATTCTGATCAGATCTCTAATGCATTGGGTTCATTGTTAGGGGGAGCGGATGGACAGATAGACCTGAGCGACCTTATTTCCAAAGTAAGTAACGGCGGATTAGCGTCGTTGGCACAGTCATGGTTAGGTGATGGCGCTAATGATGGCTTTTCGGTAGAGCAGTTGATATCCGTTTTGGGGCAGTCTCAAGTCAGTGAGTTTGCTTCGTCAGTCGGTTTAGATGAAGGAACCGCTTCGAATGCGTTGTCAGACATGCTTCCTGAGCTGATTGATCAAAATAGCTCTGCGGGTGGTCTTTTGGAGGCTGTGGGTGGCGTGAGTGGTTTGGCTGGTTTAGCTTCAAAGTTCTTTAAGTAGCGCTGCTGTAAGCAAAATATACACGTACTTGCTCAAGCACTGTTATTCTTTATGTATTTGTAAAACCAATAAAAAAGCAGGCTCAATCATGAGTCTGCTTTTTCAGGAATCGGAGTAAGAGCGCCTTACAGCGGTGTTACCTGATCTGCCTGAGGGCCTTTCTGACCTTGTACTTCGACAAAGCTAACAGCTTGACCTTCGGCTAAGGTACGACGACCTTCACCGATAATTGAACGGAAATGAACAAATAGATCCGAACCGCTATCGCGCTGAATGAATCCATAGCCTTTTTCATCGTTGAACCACTTAACGGTTCCGGTTTGTGTATCTGACACGGTATAAGCACTCTTTTTAATTTTTGGAAAATCTCTCAGTCGCGAAACTGAGATAACAGTGAATTACAGTATTAAGTAAGGCGGAAAGGTGGGTTGGAGCAGAAAACGCTTATGAAAAAGTGAGGCTACTTCAACATGTATATCCGATCTTTTAATACAGACACATCTAAATTCTATCGTTTCAATGATAATAATGTAAATATTGATATCCAATATTCCTGCTGAAATTATTTATATCAATCAGTTTTATGGAAGAAAGATTTTAGAGTCACGGCCTTGATGAGGTCAGGTTAGATGTTTAAGTATTTACGCTAGCTGCTCTAACGTATCTTTAATCGACGCATCTATTTTTAGCGTGAGTAATTCATCTGCACGGGTTTTTCCCAGCGTTAGCGCGCTAATCGGGATACCCCACTCATGTGCGCGTTTGCAAAAACGAAAGCCGGAATAGACCATTAAGGACGAGCCGATGACGAGTAATGCGTCAGCTTTTTGCAGTTGTGTAAGTGAGCGTTCAACCTGCTCGCGCGGTACATTATCTCCAAAGAAAACGACATCAGGCTTGAGTATCCCCTTACACTTCGGGCAAGCGCTGACGTTAAATAGAGAGAAATCCACATTCTCCAGATCGGCATCTCCATCTGGAGCGGCTGTCGCTTGAAATCTTTTAAAGCTCTCATTCTCTTCCTGCATCCATAAATGGACTTGATTTCGCGAGTATTGCGCCGTGCATTGCATGCATAGAACACGATCTGAGCGTCCATGCAGGTCGATAATATTCTGATGCCCTGCGTGTTGATGTAAGCCGTCAACATTTTGTGTGATTAGTAGAGGGATATGACCTTTGCGCTCAAGTTCCGCTAGCTTCAGGTGGGCAGTATTCGGTTTAGCATCCCTCATCATGGGCCAGCCAATGAGACTTCTGGCCCAAAAGCGTTGGCGTGTTTCCATGCTTTGCATAAAATCGTGATGTTGCACCGGTTGTTTTCGCTTCCATTGCGCGTTTCGATCCCGGTAATCGGGAATGCCGGAGTCAGTACTGATTCCGGCACCTGTTAAAACGACTAAGCGTGGGTGTTTTTCAATAAAAGCCTGAAGCGCTTCTGCCGCTTCAGTGCTACTTGTTGATGAGGTGCTGGCTGAAGAATCACAAATAACATTCATGAAGAAACGCTGCTTTCTGAGGATCCTTGTAGCTGGAGGCTGGCCTTCTTGGCGACTGGCGCGGCGGTATCAATGGACAGAAGTGTCCATCCCTCTTTAATCCCAAGTGGGTTATTGGGCGAAAAAAACCGCAGTCGTCCATCCGGGGTGATCGCCATGAGCAGAGAGCGCGAGTGGTTGTGTTCTGCTTCCCAGCGCTGTAGAGGATAGTCGCTACTCAGTTTGGTGGCTTTGATGCGAGCGCCTTGTTTTAGCAGGCTGGATATTTTCTTAAATGAAAAGCTGTCCTGTCCCATAATATGCCCCTGGTGCTGGCTGGCAACTGTTTTTCTGGAAGAGGTCGAGGTGCTTTTGTCTGTTTTGATCGTATAGATAAAGCGTGTTTCAAATTCGCTACGAAAGTGCAGGCAAGTCAGGGTATTAATTTCATGTTGTGGCGTTGCTGCCAGTAGTTGCCCATAGCCCCCGAGTTCGAGCTTTTCTGAAACCAGGGTAGATAGCGGATTACCATGTAATGTTTTAAAACCGGACATACGCGCATCACTGATATTTTCCCAGCTGGGGTCGATTAATAATGTCGGAATATCCTGCTGTTTCAGTGCCTCGGCTATGCTGCGGGCGACCTTGTTCGCACCAATAATGACGAGGCCTTTTGATTCCGGTTCAGTAACGCCAAGTTTTTGCGCAACAAAACGTGCGGTAGCACTTTGGAAGACAACCGTGCCGATGATTACAGAGAAGGTCAGAACCGTAAGTACGTCTGCATTTTCGTAGCCACTTTCTTCCAGGCGCAGCGCAAAGAACACAGACACTGCCGCGGCTACAATACCGCGTGGTCCCACCCAGGCTATCAGCCCTTTTTCTTGCCAGCTAAGGCCACTACCGATGCTGCATAAACCGACAGATATGGGACGAACAATAAATTGAATGATGGCGAGTAAGCCCACTGCAGGCAGGCCAAGTGAAATCAGGCTTTCCAGGTCAAGGCGCGCGGCTAATAGAATAAATAGACCCGAAATCAACAGGATCGTCAGGTTTTCTTTAAAGGTCAATATCTCATCGATATGTATGCCTTTGGCATTGGCAAGCCAGATCCCCATGACGGTGACGGCTAATAATCCTGATTCATGTGCGAGATGGTTCGATAGCGTGAAGGTCGCTAGTACCAATGCTAACGAACCAAGGGCATGCAGGTATTCGGGTAGCCAGTGATGTCGGATAATATAAGCCAGCAGGAATGCGGCCAGTGCCCCTAAGCCTGCGCCCACAAGAATGATCTCGCCGAATAACAGTGCCGTATGGGAGATGAGACCGCTGGCTTGCTGGCTGGATATGATCCATTCAAATACTAAGACGGCCATCAACGCACCGATGGGGTCAATAATAATCCCTTCCCAGCGTAATATATTGGATATGCGGCTGGTGGCGCGTAATGTCCGTAACATGGGTACTACCACTGTCGGGCCTGTCACCACTACTAATGCGCCAAACAGTGCAGCCAGTTCGGCGGGTAAACCAATGACCCAATAAGAGGCAAGAGCGATTAGCGCCCAGGTGATCAGGGCTCCCCAGGTGACGAGGTGCCGGACGACTTTGCTGACATCACGCACCTGATTAAAGTGCAGTGTCAGGCTGCCTTCAAATAAAATAATAGCGATCGATAACGATACAAAAGGGAATAGTAAGTCACCGAAAAGAGCATCCGGGCTAAGCGTATTACTGACGGGACCTAGCACAATACCGGTTAATAATAGAAACAGAATTGCGGGTAACTTCAAGCGCCATGCCAGCCATTGGCAGGCAATGCTGCACAGTGCAATCAGTGCCAACAAAGAGGTGTCTGAAAGTAGCATCGAATGGTCCATCGTCAGTTAAATTATGAGTTTGCCACTTTACTGGCTTCGTCGTGAAAAGCCAGCAGTCGCTTCAGGAGATATTGATATTTTCCATATCAATAATCGCTCCTTGACCTGTCGGGTTTGCCTGTATGATACTTTTGAACAAGCCTCTTTATCTTAGCTGGTTACCCTGATAATGCCATTTCACCTTTTTCATCTTGAACCTAATAGTAGCCGTACCTTGCAGCAACAGATCCGCTCGCAACTGACGGCCGCTATATTAAATGGCAATATCCCTATGGATAGGGCGTTACCTTCCAGTCGCAAGCTGTCTCAATTATTAGGCGTTTCACGTAATACGGTTATTCATGTTTACGAATTGATGCTCAGTGAGAATGTCATTATTTCGCGTGAACGCAGTGGTTATTATATTAATCCGGAGTATCGGGCGCAGGCGGTACTTCCGCGTAGCGAAGTGAGTGGAGATGATCAGGTTAATTGGCAGCGGTTCCTGCATCAAAAGCCTAGTGAGCAGCGCAATATTGTTAAGCAGAGTCATTGGCAGCGCTATACCTATCCGTTTATCTACGGTCAGTTTGATCCACAAAGCTTTCCTGTGCAGCAGTGGCGCGAGTGCTGTCGCGACTCGGTGACGGAAGCGGCGGTGGGCAATTGGGCGTCTGATCAGTTGATGGATGACCCTATGCTGATTGAACATATACAGTCACATATTTTACCCAGGCGAGGTATCTGGGCTAAACCCGAACAAATTCTGATTACAGTAGGGGCGCAGCATGCGATTTATTTGGTATCTCAATTAGTGTTACGCCTAGGTGATACGTTTGCTATCGAAGACCCTTGTTATGTTGATGCACGTAATATTGCAGCAGCACGCCCCGCTAATATTGTACCTATCCCTGTTGATAAGGAAGGGTTAATAGTTGATGAGCGTTTATCAGGTTGCGATTGTCTTTATGTGACGCCAAGTCATCAGTTTCCGACAACTGTAACTATGTCATTGGAACGCCGTAAACAATTGTTATCGAAAGCCGCTGAAGATGACTTTTTAATTATCGAAGATGATTACGAAGCAGAAGCTAATTTTACAGGTACGCCATGCCCCGCACTAAAAAGCATTGATCACGCCGGTCGGGTTATCTATGTGGGAAGTTTTTCTAAAACGTTAGCACCGGGTTTGCGGTTAGGTTATATGGTTGCTGATGAAGCTCTTATTAAAGAGGCACACGCACTGCGTCGCTTGATGCTGCGCCAGGCGCCGATGAACAACCAGCGTACCGTCGCGCTATTTATTGCGCGTGGTTATTATGATGCGCTGATTAACCGTCAAAGTCTGATGTATAAAGAGCGTTGGCAGCTAATGCATGAAGCGCTGGCAAGGCATTTGCCTAATAGTACTAATCCACCTACCTTTGGCGGCTCCTCTTACTGGGTCGAAGGCCCTCCGCAGTTGGATTCCAGAGTACTGTCTGAAATGGCAAGAGCCGAGAGTATTCTGATTGAACCCGGTGAGATTTATTATGCGATAGTTCCTCCGCTTAATTGTTTTAAGCTGGGGTATAGCTCAATCGCCTCAGAAAAAATTGAACCGGGTATTGATCGTTTAGCGCAACTGATTCGTCGCAATTGTGGTAACAGCTAAAAAGTAGTTGTCTGTGAGTGGCGTTGGGCACACAAAGAATCTTATCTGGTTCCTGTTTCACTCTTAGGTGTGATACCAGCTGTCTCCGTTCGTCTGCTCAACTGGTTCTCTGCACAGTGCTAATAGCTTCTTACACTAGAGCTATTCTGAAATTGCGACACTATTGATGACTGGCTATAAAGCATCGTCTCTCTAGTTCGCTGAACGCATGAGGCTTGGCTACTATGAGCGCGACTACTCCCTACTATAAAATTCGTGATTTTATTAATGGCGAATGGATAGATAATCATACCCTTGAAACAGCTCCTCTTTACAACCCATCTACTGGCGCTGTTTTGGGTGAAGTTCCGTTGGGAAATGTCGATTCATCTCGTGCTGCTACAGCGGCAGCCGCCGCCGCTTACCCTGCGTGGCGCGATACGCCTTTACCTAAACGTATGGATTATATCTTTGCAATGCATGCAGCAATGGTCGAGCGTAAAGAGGATCTTGCACAGGCTATCGCGATTGATCAGGCAAAACATATCTCAGAAGCGCGTGGTGAAGTGCAGCGAGTGATTGAAATTATCCAGATGGCCTGCACCATTCCTGCTCTTATTCAGGGTGAAACCGTACCCGGTATCGCGAAAAATATCAGCGGTCGTATTATTAAAGCACCCATGGGTGTTTTTTGTGGCGTGGCACCGTTTAACTTTCCTGCGCTTGTCTTCGGTTGGTTTATTCCGTTTGCTATCGGTGTGGGAAACACCTTCGTTTATAAACCTTCAACTGAGTCACCACTCTTTATGCAAGGCATCATGGATCTGTTGGTGTCGATCGGATTACCTGCCGGTGTTGTTAATATCGTGCATGGAGACCGGGAAGTGGTTGAGGCTTGGTACGATGATGAGAATGTGGCGGGTGTGTGTTTAGTGGGTTCATCTCCAACGGCTAAAGCAATCGCTCAGGGTTGTGGTCGTTATGGTAAGAAAACGATGCTGTTAGGCGGCGCCAAGAACTTTTTAGCGGTCATGAATGACGCGCCTATGGATCTGTTGATTGAAAACATACTGATGTCTGGTTATGGGTCAGCAGGGCAGCGCTGTTTGGCGGTTTCTAATATTGCCTGTGTATCAGAGGTTCATGATGAGTTTGTTGAGCGCCTGTTAGAAGCCTCAAAAACAGTTACGCTGGGAGATGCCCTGGATCCTGATATCTTTATGGGGCCGGTAATCTCAAAAGCAGCGAAAGAGCGTATAGAGCGTTATATACAGATAGGCTTGGATGAAGGTGCTACCCTGATACTGGATGGGCGTAATCCTCAGGTTAATGCTGAAAATTCAGAGGGCTATTTTGTAGGTCCGACAATCTTCACGGATGTGACTCCTTGTATGCAAATTGCCCGTGAAGAAATCTTTGGGCCTGTACTGAGTATCATGAAGGTTGGCTGTATTGACGGTGCGCTGGCGATGATTAAAAACCATCCGATGGGTAACGGTGCCTGCATCTTCACCCAGAACGCCTTTAATATCGAGAAGTTCATTAACGAAGCGGATGTAGGCATGGTCGGTGTAAATGTCGGGATATGTGCGCCGCATCCTTATATGCCTTTCGGGGGTATTAAGGACTCTTTGATTGGTAACAATAAAGTACAGGGTAAAGCCGGGATCGATTTCTTTACTCAAAATAAGGTTGCTACTGTGCGGGTGGTTGATCCAAATGAAGGCGCTGTAGCAAAACCTGCTGCCGATACTAATGTGCGTAGTTGTGTTGCTAGCTAATGATGCTAGGTTGCTAGGTATTTCGTTATTAGATTCGTCAAAGCAGTGACCTTTTAAGGCTGGCCGTTGAGCTGGCCTTTTTATTTTTGCGTGTGAATGATTTACATTGATAGATAAATTTTATCAGTTGTAGTAATTATTTTTCATTAGACAGTGAGCCACTTTACAGAGCAAGCTATGCTGATGGATAAATTGTTTAAATAGTAGACAAACTCGAGGCACGCTATGGACGTTAATATATCCCCTTACGATCTTCGCCAGTTAATTCGTAGCGGTGAATTTTCTGGTAATACATCCGGTTATTCGCAGGGCTTTGTACAAGGCAATCTGGCGATTATGCCAAAAGAGTGGGCAAATGAGTTTTTACAGTTTTGTCAGTTGAACCCTAAACCTTGCCCTGTGATAGGTATGTCAGCCAATCCCGGTGATTTTTTGCTCCCGGATTTGGGTAAAGATTTAGACATTCGCAGTGATATCCCTCGTTATCGCATTTATGAAGACGGCGTACTTGTTCAGGAAGTGACGGATATTCGTGACTTCTGGCGTGATGACCTTGTCACTTTTCTGCTCGGTTGCTCTTTCTCTTTTGAGGAGTCATTGATTGCCGATGGCCTTGAGGTGCGCAATATCACGGAAGGTGTCAATGTACCAATGTATCGCACAAACATTGCTTGTCGCCCTGCGGGGCGCTTTAGCGGAACAACGGTTGTTAGTATGCGACCGATGAAACCGAAAGATGCCATACGGGCTATCCAGATCTGTACGCGCTTTCCTTCTGTGCATGGCGCTCCGTTGCATTTCGGAAGCCCGGAAGATATCGGTATCAGTAATATTAACCAGCCTGATTTTGGTGACGCGGTCACCATTAAAGAGGGTGAGGTGCCGGTGTTCTGGGCATGTGGCGTGACACCGCAGGTTGCGATTGAACAAGCCCGTCCGTCTTTTTGTATTACGCATAGCCCTGGTCACATGCTAGTGACAGATATTCCTAACAGCCATCTGGCAATTATGTAACAGCAACCAGGAGAGATGTTATGGCATTAAAACTTAATTGTGATCTGGGTGAAAGTTTCGGTTCCTGGAATATGGGGATGGATCATGCGGTGATGCCACATATTGATCAGGCAAATATCGCTTGTGGTTTTCACGCAGGTGATCCGCTGGTGATGCAAAAAACCTTGGCGCTGGCAAAAAAATACGGTGTCACTGTCGGTGCGCATCCGGGCTACCCTGATCTAGTGGGGTTTGGCCGACGCTCTTTGAAAGCCAGTGATGCTGAAGTACAGGCGCTGATGCTTTACCAAATTGCTGCGCTGGATGGCATGTCAGCATCGATGGGCTTGTCACTGGAATATGTGAAGCCGCATGGTGCGCTATACAACGATATGATGGCTGATGAAGCGGTTCGTAGCAGCATTATGCAAGCCGTTGCCAGCTATCACCGTCCGATTAAATTAATGTTGCAGGGCACCCCTGATGCAGTCAAGCATAGGGCAGAAGCTGCTAAATTTGGTCTGAATCTGTGGTTCGAGGCCTTTGCTGATCGTTGTTATGCCGACGATGGTAAGTTGCTTTCACGCACATTAGAGGGCGCTGTTCATAATAAAGAGAAGATGTTGGCTCAGGTGACTCAGCTGGCCAATACAGGAACGGTGACCAGTGTAAGCGGCCATACCTTGAATCTGCATGCGGATACCTTGTGCGTACATGGCGATAATATGGCAGGGGTTCAGGCGATCGAGGAGATTCGTCAACTGATCTCCGGGAAGAATAAATGAAGGTTGAAATAGCAGGCGAAAACGCACTTATTATCTATTTTGGTGAAGCGGCTGATCCATTGGTATCTGCTCAGGTTCAGCTCGCCGCTTCTCAGCTGGAAAAGGTGATGGCAGATACCTTAATTGATATGGTGCCATCGTATGCGTCACTGATGGTGATTTACGACCAGTATAAAACTGATCATTTCGCTGTACGCCGCCATATACGAGAAACGCTGCAACAGCTGGGCGATGCGACGCAACAAGAAGGCTCGATTATTACCTTACCTGTCTACTACAGTACCGAGTCAGGCCCTGACCTTGAGAGTTTGGCGCAGCGTTCACAGCTGAGTGTAGCTGAGGTGATTAAGATCCATAGCGAGATGGAGTACCGCGTCTATGCGATCGGTTTTGCGCCGGGGTTTGCATACCTTGGCGAGGTAGATCCACGTATTGCTGCCCCTCGCTTGAGCACACCTCGCTTGAAAGTTCCGCGTGGCGCTGTCGCAATTGCAGATCGTCAGACTGCCGTGTATCCGGCAGTATCCCCCGGCGGTTGGAATCTGATTGGTTTATGTCCGACCCGGATGTTTAATCCGAAGGCTAATCCTACGATGCCGGTGCAGGTGGGTGACCGCGTCCGTTTCTCTGCCATTGAGCGCAGTGAGTTTTTAGCATTGGGAGGCGAACTATGAGTGGTTTCTTAGTGAAGCAGCCGGGCCTGCTAACCTTAATACAAGATGGTGGGCGATACGGACAGCATCGAATCGGCTTGACCAATGGCGGGCCATTAGACGCTGATGCTTTTAAATGGGCTAATCGTCTCTGTCAAAATGATCTGAATGCGACCGGACTGGAAATAAGTATCGGAGGCTTAGTGCTAGAGGCGCAAGTGGATACGACCCTGGCCGTAACGGGTGCGCAGATGCCGCTCAAAATCAACGGGAGAGAAGTGCCGCGCTGGCAAAGTCATAAGGTTAAAGCGGGTGATAAAATCGAATTAGGCTTTACGACGGCGGGCACACGTGCTTATTTGGCTGTCGCCGGCGGTTTTCAGATGGAAAAAAGCTTTTCCAGTACAGCGACGGTTACTCGTGAATCGATTGGCGGTTTGAGTGGTCAGAAATTGCAGCAGGGCGATGTTCTCGCGTGTCAGAGCCATCAGGCAGGAGCTTTGTGGGCTTTGGCGGAAGCGGAGCACCCTGATTATACACAGAGCGTTACGTTACGTGTGATTCTTGGGTATCAGCAGCATAGCTTTGATCGCATTCAACAACGCTTATTTTTTTCCAGTGAATATACTTTAACCGATCGCGCTGATCGTATGGGTTTCCGCTTACAGGGTCAGCGAGTGACATCAACGCTAGATGGGATTCTTTCTGAAGGTATCTGTCATGGCGCGATTCAGATCCCTGCCGATGGGCAGCCGATCGTCTTGCTGAATGATCGTCAAACCATTGGGGGTTATCCAAAAATCGGCTCCGTTATTGCCCGTGATACCGCTAAATTAGCGCAGCGGGTACCGGGCAGTAAAATCAGTTTTGAAGAGATTAGCCTTGAACAGGCGCATAACATTAATTGTTTGGCTGAGCGTCGGTTTACGACAACACCGCTACAACGTATCGCCTGAATCTGTCCCCCCTTATTTTTGGAGTAATAGAAGTGAACAATCAAAACAGAGCGGATGACGCTACGTTGAGTTTGCAAATTGAAGATGCGCTGGTGGCGCGTAACCTGCGCGGTATGAAAACTGTACAGCCAGCACTGCAAACGGGTTATTACCTGCGTGCTGCTCGTATTCTGAATAAATGCAAGGGGCATGTATTGATTGGTACGGGCTTCCCTGTCATCGATACATTTGAAACAGATGGGCCGGTAGGCGCTATTGCGCTTTACAATGCACTGGAAACACTCGGAGCAACGCCGGTTATTGTGTGTGGGCCGCCGGTATCTCAGGCGTTAATGCAAGATTATCGTGTGCATGAGATTCGTGTGGGTGAGCATCAGGAACGTGCGTTGGAAGCGTTTAAGGCCTTGTATCACTATCAACCGGACGCTGTACTGTCGATTGAACGTCCTGGACAGGCTGCTGATGGCGGCTATTACAATATGCGCGGAGAAAGTATCAGTGCGCGTACGGCATGCTTCGATACCTTTATCAATAATGCTAAATGCCCGACGATTGGCATTGGTGATGGCGGTAATGAGATAGGAATGGGTAACATTACCGATGCGCTGAAAGATTTAGATATTGTTTCAGCGACAACCAAGGTTGATGAGCTGCTGATTGCTGATGTATCCAACTGGGGTGCATATGGCATCTTGGCGATGCTCAGTGTCATGAATGATATCGATCTGCTGGCCGATGTTAAACCGCGTGAAATTCTTGAATACCTTTCAAACCTTGGCAGTGTTGATGGTGTGACTCGCCAAAATGAGTTGACTGAAGATGGTCTTGATCCGTGTGAGGGTGAAGCCGTATTACTACAGCTTCGTCAGATAATCGGTATGGCGTAACCACTGCTTGATTCGGTTAGCCTTCTGCTGAGAACTGCATAATAGCGCGGCTGCTATCTGCCAATAACCTTGGCAGAATGCGGTCGTCATCTAATCGCCAACTATAGCAGAAAGCCAGTTCAGGTGGTTCTTGTGGTGTTTGCAGCATTGCCAGTTCTGCATTTTTCAATGATTGCTTAACCAAAGGAGCGGGCAGAAGCGCAATCCCGACTCCTTGGCGTACCAGTGTGAGTAGATTGGCCACAGAGCTGCAGGTGTGGATAACCGGTGGCTCGTTGAGTGAACTAAAGTATTGCTGCAAAAAATGCCATGGGCGGCTGTCTCTCGGGAAGCTCAGAATAGGTGACATTGCTAACTCTTCTATGCTGCAGACAGGGTTGTTAGCGAGCTTATGATCCGGTACGGCAACCCAGCACTGCGGATAGCTGCATAACGGGTCGATCACCAGATTTGGCGGGATGCTCTGCTCTGCAACCATCAATGCCAAGTCAATCTGATGATTCTGCAATTGGCGTACGAGTGTGGGTGTGACATCACTGGTTAACTCAAACGAAATCAATGGGTACTGTTCCTGCCAGTGTTTCAGCAGGGAGGATAGCCATAAATGCGCAAGTGTATCGGCGATACCAATGCGTAACGTGCCTTTTTGCGGCTTGTCCTGGCTAACCTGAGCTTTCATCTCCTGACTGATCGCCAGAAGCTTTTCTGCATACGGTAATAACTGATTTCCCCACGCCGTAATTTGAGTACCGCTCTTGTCTCGGCTAAAAAGTTTAACCCCGAGCTCCTCTTCAAGGGCAATGATACGTGCTGAGATGGCCGGCTGGCTGGCATGAAGCTGTTGAGCTGCTGCATGAAAACTACCGAGGCGGGCTACTTTAATAAACGTTGCTAGATTGCGTAGGCGCATAGATTTACCGCATAACCGGGATTGTAGATAACCGTTAGAGTATATTGTCAGTGTTGGTTGTTTAATAGTGCGATGCGTTTTATCTCAGTTTTAAAGAAGAGATATCAATTGTGCTAGGGTGCTTTGAGTATTAACGCTATACTTTAGAGTGATTTTTATTTGGGGTTAATTTCCTGTTAATGATTGGCGATCCGATAAAAAATCTTGTTTTGTTTTTGTTTTCAGGTGTTTTTTGTTTAATTGTTCTATGGCTTGCACATAATCTACTTTTTGTAATATAAGTCTTCTTCTGTTTTATAAACATTTAAGCTGTCTTGCTTTTCATAGCGACTTCAGCGAATAATCGACAGAGTTAGCTGCTTGCTGCAGTAAATTCATTGCTTGTCAGTCCGCACGTACTTCATGCATATATTAAGAGGTAAGTAATTATGAGTATCGCATACTTAAACGGTGAGTATCTTCCATTGGCAGAAGCTCGTATTTCACCTCTGGATCGTGGCTTTCTGTTTGGTGACGGTATCTATGAAGTGATTCCCTATTATGCTGGGAAATCAGTCGGCTTAGCTCCTCATATTGAACGTATGATTGATGGTTTGGCGGCGATTGAAATTAAATGCAACAAGACGGCAGGTGAGTGGAAAGTCCTGCTGGATGACCTGATTGCACGTAACGAAGGCGCGACTAATAACCTGGGCGTGTATGTTCATGTATCACGTGGTACCGATGTTAAACGCTTTCATGCCTATCCGGAAAATGTAGAGCCAACTATTTTTTGTTTCACCTTTGGCATTAAAGATCCTGAGCCCGTTGATCGTGAAAAAGTGCATGCTTACACGGTAACCACATCAGAAGACCTGCGTTGGAAAAGATGCCACATTAAGTCCACAGCACTGCTGGGTAATGTGATGCACTTTCAGCAAGGTCATGCGTCAGGCAATAGTGAATGCTTGTTGTATAACGCGAATAATGAATTGACGGAAGGCAGTTCGGTCAATGCCTATATTGTTAAAGACGGTGTGGTAATTACGCCTATTCAGGATAATCAGATTCTACCGGGTATCACACGCCGTATTATCATTGATAGTCTCAAAGCCGACGGCTCAATCAAGGTTGAAGAGCGCACTGTTACCATGGATGAAGTGCATAACGCTGATGAAGTTTGGATCAGTAGCTCTTCTAAAGAGATCGCGCCGATTTCACATATTGATGGTAAACCAGTAGGTGATGGAAAAGCAGGACCTGTTTGGGAAGCCGCTTTCCGTATCTATACCGCAGCTAAATTTACACATAGTTAAGCAGATCCGAGTTATAGAAAGCCCCGGTACTTATTAAGTATTCGGGGCTTTTTTTTTAAGGATTGATCCTCAGGCGTCGTCAATTAACATATTACGGCTGTAGGTTAATCAGAATTTATAAAGCTCTTTTACGTTGTTGTTCATAAAGAGCAGCCATTGTATTGGCAAAAATAGCGCCCAAAATAATCGTACCTCCCAGGAATGTTCTCTCGGGTGTTTCTTCTCCTACCGCTAGCCACACCCAGATAGGTCCGAGAATTGTTTCAATTAACAAAAATAAACTGACTTCGGCTGAGGGAATATAGCGGGGAGCCAGCATCAGCAGCCACGTAGCCAGCGGCATTTGAACTAATCCCATGATAGCCAGCCATAAATAGCTGTTCGCCGGTAAGCTCATAGGAGATGCGAGAGGTATGGCAATGAGACCGGCAATCGCCCCTGAAAGCGCTATGATCGGTAGTAATGGTAACCCTGAATAATGACGTAATAGGGTTAAAACGATGCCCATAGACAAGGCAAGAAACAGAGCGGCAATATCACCTGGCCAGTGGCCGCTATTAAAGGAACCGGCAAAGATTGTGATGACACCGATAAAACTGGCGATGATAGTTAATAGTACTCTGCGTTTAATAGGCTCCTGTAGGAACAAGCGTGAAAAAATTGCAGCGAATAAGGGAGAGCTAGCTAGAATTACCACGGTGTTAGCTGTGCTTGTGTTGCTGATAGAAAAGACAAATAACAGCGTATTAATACCATATAATGCAGCAATCAGGGTTGCTATTAACCAATGCTCGCGATTCTCAGGCCATTGTATCCGTTGGCGCTTAATGAGAGTCAGAGCCGTAAAGACAAGACAAATTAACCAGCCTCTCCAGAAAACAACATCCCATGATGAGACGCCGGACAGGCGGATAAGCATGGCATCAAAACTGAGGATGAGGACACCGATTGCGGCAAGGATCATGCCTTTTTGTTGTAGTGTTTGCTGCAAACTATGATCCTGTTGTTAGTAATATTGAAAGGTGGAGTGAGAGTAGCTGAGTATGAGTATTGATACCAGTCAGAATCAATCAGCGGCTTCTGATGACCCTCTCAAGGGCGGCTTCAGGGATTGTTTAGGAAGCACAGCAGCGGCGATAGTTCTTTATACTGCAAACCGCCCCTTGCTTCCTCCTGATATGGATAGCGGGGGTGTAATGTCAGTCCCGGAGTTGATTACACTCAATGGTAATCATTGGCGTAAAATATTATCTATTTTCGCCAAACTGACCTCTCTTGATGATGATTGGAAAACCTATCGGGATCACCGTCTTTTACAAGAAAGAGAGGTGATAAGTTTTGCTGATAGTTTGCAAGAATCTGCTGCGTTTCACTTAATAGCAGGAAAGGCCAGTTGGGAATATTTAGGTGTGAATCTACAGGAGTTTCAAGCGTTAGATGTAGAGCAGCGTTTGTGGGTGAATGGTAATGTGATGTGTACGCCTTATTTCGATTACCGACAATTCCCGAATGCACTGATTGACGTAGCGAGAGCCCGAATATTTGAAAAGCTTAGCGTTTAAAGACTTTGAGGCCATCCCGTAGCGTTATTGTTCTTGCCCAGAGGTTATTTTTAAAATAATGGGTTTATCTGCTCTAAATATGTGACTTTCCGGTTTTTCGCTGAGTCTAAGACTAAAACAATCCACTCCATATGTACTGAGTGGGTAACTATGTAGATGTCTTTGAGACTAGTAAGGAGAGTGAATAGATGAAATCCAATAAGTTAGCTTTTGTTATTGCTACAGTGGTTGCCGGCAGCAATGCTTCAATGGCGATCGCTGAGAATATTTCTTTATATGATTATGAAGAAGCTACTTCTGCATACGAAGATGCATATATTAATGCAGACTTTAACCTCCAAAGTGGTAATCAGGAACAGACTAGCTACGATCTGGATCTGAATTTGGATTATGAAAAGGTTCTTTCTTCTCCGGACAGAAATACTAAGTTTGATTTCGTCGGTGACACGTCAAAAAACCGTGGAGCAAATGCTGATGATCCAACTATTACTCATTATCAGGCTTTCGGTTCTGTGACAGCAGATAACTATTTCGAATCCAATAGTAACGGTGCGTTCTGGTACGGTAAGGGTGAATTGGGTCTGCAAAAAGATATGGAAGACCCGTACACTAAAGCAACCGTGGGTATCGGTTATGGACGTGTTGTAAATGCTACGCCAATGGCCAGAGCGATCCGTATGGTTGAAGCCTTAATTGAGCGTAACCTTCTGACTCAGGCTCCTTCAAAAGCAGCTTACCAAGCAGTTGCTAATATTATCGCTCGTGAAGATGAATACCGTTCTAAGTACGGTGCAGCAGATTATGAAATGAACTGGATTCAGGACATTGAAACTGCGTTGGGTGGTGGAATCGGTGTGAAAGGTGCTATCAAGTCTTACGATGTGTTGGTAAACGAGCGTATTTCTACGCGTAAACATGGCTGGTTGGTACGTGCAGGTGTCGGTGCAGTATTGTCTGATTATGACGGTTCTGATGGTAAGCCTGCTCTGGAAATCGGTGGTGAATATCACCGTCCGTTGAGCAATGCGACTCAGTTCTCCAACGAAGCAATCTTTACTGCGGTATTGGATGACAATGATGATAGTTACCGCATCTCTAATGCTATGTCGTTGACGCATGAGATCAGTGACCGTGTTGACTGGGAAAATTCTTGGTTGTTGGATTACGTTGATCACGAATCTTCAAATGACGTGACTACTAATGCACTGGCTTCTACTTACCGTTACTACATCTCTAACGCGCTGAGCTTTGCTGTTACTGCTAAGTTAGCGAATATTGAAGATGGCATCGACGGCAACAATAACGACAAGCTGGATAAAAGCTTGGTTATGGGCCTGACTTACCGTTTGAAATAAGCTGTTCTGACTTTCCCTTCTATTTTAGGCCTCTGTTTTACAGAGGCCTTTTTTATGCTTGATTGCCGGGATGAGGGGAGAGGAATCGGTTAGTTGTTAAAGAGTTGTATGACTTGTTTGAGAAGATCGGAGCGCGCACTACGAACTGGAAAAACAGCATACGCAGGATGCTTGATGGTGGGAGCATCCGCAACGCAAAAAAGTGAGCTGTTATTCAATTCTTGTTCAATAGATTGTTTAGGTAAGTAAGCGCTGCCTCCTAAGGTTTGTAAATATGAAATCGCCATTTTTGCCGTCCCTAAGCGGGTATTGGGTTCCGGGATGTCAGGAAACAGACGTTTATGAGTCAGGGAGTGTGCAAGCCCCCAATCGACCATTAAATAGTTGTCATTAAAAGTTTCTTCAAGCGATGCATTCGGTGTGCTGGAGATCAGGTCTAGTTCAAGAACCGATATTTGCTGAATTTGCAGTACATCCAAATGTGCAGGTTCAAGCATAAAAGCAATATCAAGAACGCCGTCCAATAGGCGGCGAGTTAGTACTTCAGGGGTATGAGACTCTGCAATAAGAGCAATCTCGGGGAGAGAAGTACGTAACGAATGTAACCAAGGTTGCAAAAGAACATCCCAAAGCCTGAGGCTGCCTCCAACCGAGAGTTGTTGATTCGCGCCGCCAGCAGAGACATCCTGACGGGCTTTTCGCCATCCGGATAATAAAAGATCAGCATGACGCAGTAAGCGGTTACCCTCAGGCGTTAGTTTTATATCACGTTTAAGGCGATCGAAAAGTTGCACGCCTAAATGAGACTCCAGTAGTTTGATGCGTGCGCTGACTGCTGCTTGAGTTAAGTAAAGGGAGTCCGCGGCATGCCCGAAATGTCGAGTTCTGGCGACTTCCAGAAATGTTCGGAGTAATTCAAGATCCATATATAACCCATAAATTTTTTTTTATAAATCAACAAAAAATCATCGTTGGATTTGTTAAAGGAAGTTAACTAAATTTCTGCCTTCGCTGCAATAGCAGAGATGAAAAGGATTTAGGGGATGAACTTATCCAAAATGCAGACACTGACAGATAATGAACTAATTGACTTGATTCAAGCGCAGGACAGAAGTGCGTCCAGAATGTTTGATGAATTGATAGCCAGGTATCGATCAGGATTGTTTCGTCGTTGTTTATCTCGCTTGAGTAATACCGCAGATGCTGAAGATGTTGTGCAGGAGTCAGTTTCTCGTAGCTATCGTTACTTAAGTGCATTTAGAGGCGATTCGAGTTTTAAAACATGGTTGTTTACGATTGCGGATAATCAGTGCAATCGGTTTTATGTAAAGAGAGCCCGCTACGAACTAACAGATGATATGGCGGTGTTGATCGATCATGACGATGTCTTGTATACACCTGAATATGACAGCGTAGAAAATGAATACGTTCGTAAAACTTTGAGCGGGCTTCCTGAGTATGCACGTGATATTTTAATGCTCAGGTTTGATTTAGAGTTATCGTTGGCTGGTATAAGTCAGACGCTTGGTATTAGTTTAAGTGCAGCAAAGATGAGGCTTTATCGAGCTATAGAGTTATTTGAAAAACAGTTTGAATCTAGCGTAGAAGTGGTAGTGTAAGTGGCAGATAGCCCAGAAAAGTACGGGTTGTTCACGTTTATTAGTAGCTGAAAAATACTTTAATATACGATTGATCTGCATTTGTTAGGAATAAAAAAGGAGTGATATGAGAGAGTCTTTTATTATCAGTGATACGGATGTGGCTCCTGGCGCGCGAGCTGTAATTAACGTCCCGTTGCCTAAGTTGAGCAGCCATACGTCGATGAATATGCCGTTACACGTTATACATGGGCGTCGACAAGGGCCGGTGTTGTTTTTAAGTGCGGCGATTCATGGTGATGAGTTAAACGGAATAGAAATTATCCGTCGGATTTTGGCGATGAAGTCCTTAGCAAAACTGTCAGGAACGCTGGTAGCAATTCCTGTTGTGAATGCTTACGGGCTTATACAGCATAGCCGCTATTTGCCTGATAGGCGTGATCTTAACCGTTCATTCCCGGGCTCTGAGGGCGGCTCATTGGCAGCGCGTCTTGCGAACCTCTTTATGGAGGAGATCGTTTCAAAGTGTACCCATGGTATAGATCTGCATACCGGTGCGGTTAACCGCACCAATTTACCACAGATTCGAGCAGATTTAGACGACCCGGAGACTCGCGCATTGGCCAGCAGTTTTGGTGTGCCTGTACTCATTAATTCTTCTGTACGTGACGGCTCATTACGTGCGGAAACCAGTGCGCTGGGAATTCCTGTGCTGCTGTATGAAGCGGGTGAAGCCCTTAGGTATGATGAAATTGCTATCAGGGCAGGTGTTACAGGTGTCTTAAATGTAATGCGTACGTTAGGAATGTTGCCGCCATCAAGGAGTCGCGCTGCCACACCTGAGCCTTTTATTGCGCGTAAAAGTTATTGGGTGCGAGCACCAGAAAGCGGCATGATAAGAATGAAAACTGCCTTAGGAGCGCACGTTAAAAAAGGGACATTATTAGGTTATACATATGACCCCTATAGTGGCATTCAGCAACCTATCTATTCGACCTTGGAAGGTGTTGTGATCGGGCGTCTGGAGTTGCCAATGGTTTACGAAGGTGATGCGGTGTTTCATATCGCTTGTTTTAATAACAATGACAATCCTCTGGATGTTGCTGAGCAGGTTGAGTCGTTTCAGACAAACCATACCGATGAACTTACTTAGGTGAAGGTAGTTTAGAGGTTATTGCGTCTGAACCAAGAAATCCTGATGATGCTCACTGGACCGAAATCGAATCTGCTGTTTAGTATCATAGGATTTATAGTGGTTGCTTTCATGTGCTTTTTTAAAAAGTAAAATGGTTCTGATAAAAAAAGCGATTCTCATCCGAGAATCGCTTTTTAGCAGCATTTAAGCACAAAGCTCAAACAGAGCGTGTGCCTGGCAGGCTATTGATCGGCCAATTTAGCTTTGATTTCTAAGCGGCGGCGATGCAGAACCGGTTCAGTGTAGCCGCTTGGCTGAGCACAGCCTTCGAATACCAATTCACACGCGGCTGCAAAGGCAATGCTATTATCAAAGTCAGTTGCCATCGCTTTATACGTAGGATCGCTGGCATTTTGTCCATCAACAATGGCCGCCATACGTTTTAGCGTTTCCATAACTTGCGCTTCAGAACAGATGCCATGATGTAACCAGTTTGCAATATGCTGGCTGGATATACGCAGTGTTGCGCGATCTTCCATCAAACCGACGTTGTTAATATCAGGCACTTTAGAACACCCTACGCCCTGATCTACCCAGCGTACTACATAACCCAGTAGTCCTTGCGCATTGTTATCCAGCTCTTGCTGAATCTCTTCAGCAGACCAGTTCGGGTTTGCTTCAACCGGAATGGTCAGAATATCGTCCAGATTGGCGCGGCTGCGGTTTTTCAATTCTGCCTGGCGCGCAAAAACATCAACTTTGTGATAGTGCAATGCGTGCAGAGTTGCCGCCGTAGGTGATGGAACCCATGCTGTGTTAGCACCAGACATCGGATGGCCAATTTTAGCCTGCAGCATGTTAGCCATTTGATCAGGGATAGCCCACATCCCTTTACCAATTTGTGCACGACCGCTGAGTCCGCATAGCAAACCGTTGTCAACGTTCCAGTCTTCGTAGGCACTAATCCACTTGGCTGATTTCATATCGCCTTTGCGAACCATAGGACCTGCTTCCATGGAAGTGTGAATCTCATCCCCTGTACGGTCAAGGAAGCCTGTGTTGATAAACACGACGCGTTCTTTAGCGGCACGGATACACTCTTTTAAGTTAACCGTAGTGCGACGTTCTTCATCCATGATACCCATCTTCAGCGTATACCGGGTCAACCCGAGAGCGTCCTCTACACGTCCAAACAGTTCATTGGAGAAAGCGACCTCTTCAGGGCCATGCATTTTTGGTTTTACGATATACATGGAGCCTGTGGTGGTATTGCTGAATTTTCCGAGCCCTTTGACATCGTGAACAGAGATGAGAGATGTCACCATGGCATCCATGATACCTTCAGGTACTTCATGGCCTTCTTTGTCGATAATGGCGCTGTTAGTCATTAGATGACCTACATTTCGCACAAACATCAGACTACGGCCTTTAAGTGCCACCGTTCCGCCTGCAACCGCTGTGTATTGACGGTCTGCATTCATCGAACGGGTAAAGGTTTTTCCGCCTTTGGTCACTTCTTCTGTCAGGTCGCCTTTCATAAGGCCGAGCCAGTTACGATAAATAACGACTTTATCTTCAGCATCAACAGCCGCAACAGAATCTTCGCAGTCCATAATGGCTGTCAGTGCAGATTCCATGATGATATCTTTGATGCCGGCAGCATCATCTTTACCAATAAGGCTGCTTCGGTCGACCTGTACTTCAAAGTGAAGGCCGTTATTTTTCAGCAATACACTACTAGGTGCCGCTGCATCACCGAGATAACCTATTAATTTTTCTGGTTGTGCAAGCGCGGTTTCTGAGCCATCGCGTAGTACCACAACGAGTTGGTCATTCTGGATGCTGTAGCCTGCGGAATCTTTGTGTGAGCCACTTGCTAATGGTGCAGCTTCATCAAGAAAGTTGCGAGCGAATGCGATAGTTTTAGCACCACGAGCTGGGTTATAGCTGCTGCCTGCTTCTGCTCCGCCCTCTTCAGAGATGGCGTCTGTACCGTATAAACCATCGTAAAGACTACCCCAGCGCGCATTGGCAGCATTTAATGCGAAGCGTGCATTCATAACAGGCACAACCAGCTGAGGGCCTGCCATAGTAGCCATTTCAGGATCAACATTGCTGGTTTCAGCGCAGAAATCTGTACCTTCAGGGATCAGATAACCGATAGATTTCAGAAAATCTTTATATTCCCCAAAGTTAAAAGGCTGACCTTTACGGCTGATGTGCCACTGATCTATCTGTGTTTGGAAGTCATCACGTTTTGCCAGTAACTCACGGTTACGTGGAGCAAGGTCATGAATGACAGCGTCCATAGCAGACCAGAATTGATCATTGCTGATGCCTGTGCCAGGAAGCGCTTCGTTATTAATAAAATTATAAAGACCTTCAGCAACCTGCAGGCCGCCAGTCTGTACCCTTTGACTCATAGTAGTAATGCCTCATTGTATATGGCCCGGTTCGGTGCGAGGCAACCATGACCGGTCATTATAAAAAATGCCATTCTTTGAATAAGAATTGTGCAATGCAAAAATACATCAAAAATAGCTACTTTGTCGCCCCTCGCACGCCTAAAGTATGAGGCTCTGAAACCTTTGATTATGCCTCAATTTGCTGGCGAATTTCATGCGGAAGAGGTACTGACTTCCCTGTATGGTGATCCATCCAGACAACTTTAGCATAACCTTCGCTTACCGCTTGTGACGGGGCAGACTCACTGTATATCTTATAGAGCGTCATGAAACTGGAGCGTCCCGGCTTGCTGACAAAACAGTCGATACGCAATGTATCAGGGTAAACAACCGGACGCATAAAAGTACAGCCAACATTGATGACCACCGGATCTACGCCGCCACCGTCCATTTTAGCGCCCATCTTGGCTAACAGCTGAACACGTGCTTCTTCAAGGTAGCGCATATACATCGCATTGTTGACATGACCGTAGGCGTCCATATCCCCCCACCGAACAGGAATTTCACAGCTATATATTAATTTCTCTGTAACAGTACTCATCAAGACCATCCGCTTATTTTTAAAATGTAGGACAACTACTGCCACAAGATAAGTGAATGCACTTATCTTGTGAAGCTTTCAGAAATTACGGTTTCGGGTTCTGGTGCAAATGAACATCCAGTTGCGGGAAAGCAATTTCAATATTATGTGCTTTAAAGCAATCATCAATGGCTTGGTTAATTTCATGGGTGACCGGCAACCGGTCGGCCATGGTGCTGACGAACAACCTTAGCTCTAAGTCCAGTGAGCTGGCACCAAAGGCGAGGAAGTATGAGTTAGGTGCAGGGTCTTTCAATACCTGCGAATGCTCAGCTGCGATACCTAACAACAGCTCATTAGCGAGACGGGTATCAGATCCATAGGCAACGCCGACTTTGATAACAATGCGGGTGATGGGATCGGTCAGCGACCAGTTGATTAATTGGTCGGTAACAAAGCTTTTGTTGGGAATAATGATCTCTTTGCGATCCCAGTCCGTGATTGTTGTTGCCCGTATCTGGATACGCGTTACCGAGCCGGAGAAACCACCAATCGTGATGGTATCGCCAATGCGAATAGGCTTTTCGAACAGAATTATCAGGCCGGAAACAAAGTTGGCAACAATTTCTTGTAAACCAAAGCCAAGCCCAACCCCCATAGCTGCAATTAACCACTGTAGTTTTGACCACTCAACACCTAGTTGCGAGGTTCCTGCCAGGATGCTGACGACAATCAGAATATACTTTGTGATGGTGGTAACAGCATAAGTGGTGCCGGGTGATAGCACCAGGTGACGTAATACCAGTAGCTCTAATAGCCCGGGAAGGTTGTAGGCGGCTAAGACGCATAGCGTAATAAGGGTGCCGCTGAAGAGGATGTTTTTAAGTGTGATTGATTCAGCAACGATACCGTCTGCTGTGGTAACGCTATGCGTCCATAGCACTACATTATCAAGAATGTCTAATGTAGGTAGTGCATTTTTCAGTAGAACCCAAATTAAGGTAACGAAAACGATAATAGTGGTTGTTTTCAGTAGAATTCGCGCCTGATCAGAGATTGATTGCAGGTTGATGTAGTTTTCCTCTAGCGGAGGGATTTCTTCATTTTTTTCGCGTGCCTCGACGACTTCATTGCGGCGGGCTTTAGCCTGATCAAAAGCTAAGTGTCTCTCTTCGATGAGCAGCCAGCGGTTTCCCAGCTTGAAAAAGAGAAAGGTTGCATAAAAAATACCGGTTAGGATTAGCAGGATCAGCATAATTATAGAGCCGGTAAAAACGTAGCCTAATAACGCTGCAAAAATGATAATGATATGGATACCTACTAAGCCGACTAACCATAAGTGTGAGTGCTGCCACCAATGCTCGCTGTTAATGATCTGGTCGATATAGGGAGACACTTTCCATAAAGCGAACCAGAACAGTGTGACTAACACCGCCAACATAAGAAAAACGAGTCGCCCGATACCTGAACGTAGTTCATTTGAACCGGAGTTGTCGATCAGCATTAATAGAACAATTAAGGGTAGTCCCAACCAGTAAAGCGGGTGTAGGAGTTTATGCAGTTTACGACACAGTTTTACCGGAACGGCAAAGTGCCCTTGTAGCAGTCCGCTGGGCTGTCTGCCCCATTTTTGCAAGGTCAGATAAGTCCAGGTTAATGCGGCAATGGAGTAGCCAATAATGTGCAAGGAATCTAGGTTCCACGCTTCGCTGTTGAGAATGTTCCGGGTGAAAATGACAATTGCAGCAGGGATTGGAAGCGTGATCAGCAGAGGCATCCAGAATAGATTGAACGTGTGGCTGAAGCGATCATGCACAACGTTACCAACTTGCTGAGTCCATAATTCTGCATTTTTCTTATAATAGCGGTTTACCGCGAAAGCCAAGAAACACAGCAGTAATAACGAGGCTATTTTTGCAAGCCAGTGGTTGAAGGGTTGCCAGAGAGGAATAGACCGAGAGGGGGTGAGCAAGTCGGTAAGAGGGGTGATGCCCTGCGCTATCTCTATGAACCAGTCAGAAGTGATAGGCAATATGCTGGGGATCCAGAGCAGGTGCTGAGCGATCAGTTCGCGCCCTAAGCGAGTCTGCTCGTTAATCTGCTCTTGAGTAGAAAGTAGTTGCGACAGTTCGTTAATTCCTAGATTGCTGGCGTCTCTGACGCGAGATAACAGTTGTTGTTTATCCGTGAGCAATTGTTTTAAAAGGGTGGCTTCATTGTTACTTAGCGTAGAGGCGGGTAGCTCATTATTAATCTCATGATTAAACAGTGAGCGTGAGACCTCAAGGTTCAGAAGCCGTAACTTGTTAATGTTTTCACGAGTGCTTTCGGTAGAAGTGGGTTGAGATAAACGACGTGTATACTTGCGTAGTTCAACCCCTAGCGGCTGTGTGCTTAGTTCCAGTTGTTGTTGAACTGCAATATAGCTTTGCGTCACTATCGTTAACTGTGACTCCAGCAAACGTCTCTGTTGCAGCGCTGTTTCATTAGTGGCTAAAGTGTTTCTTAACGTCTCGCTGAGCGATTGGTTCTCAACAATTTGTGCACTAATTAGCGGATGTTGAGTGGCATCAGGGTTATCTATCCCAAGGTTTTCTAAGGTTTTTTCAGTTTCGCTACGACGTTTTTTTTGCAATAAATCCTGCAAGGTGTCGATAAATGCTTGGTTGTTTTTCAGGTCTCGGTTAATTTTATCGAGACGTAGACTATTTAAATCATTCTGGCCGGGTAGGCTTAGAACCTCGAGTTCGAGCGCTTGATTTTTGGCTGCTCTAAGGGCGAACTGTGCATCACTCAAGGGGCTGTTAGTTTGTTTGTCATTCGCCGCGGCTGATGACTGTTTCAGTTGAACGAGTTGCTCACGCAAAGAGATTAGTTTCTGATCACTTTGATTAATCTGTTGTTGAATCGCGCCTCTGGATTGTTCTAATTCCAGAAAAGCTGCTTTTTTGAGCGTTAGGGTCTGCTCCAGTTCAGATACTGTGTTTTGCTGCAGCGCTGTTAAATCAATCGCATCAGTCTGCTGTTTTAGTTCCGTGTTGAGGTGCTTGACCGTATCTGGTTGTTGTTCCAGTTTCTTTTTCAGTTGCGCTGCTTTATCTTCAAGTAAGACCGCTTCTTTGTAGGCAGATAGAATTTGTTGAAAGGTGTCTTTCTGTTGTTGAATCGCGGGGTTGCTTTCATCATTAGGCAGTTGATCAAGTTTCTGCTGATAAAAGTTAATCGACTCTTGATTAGAAGCAAAAGAGATAGAGCTAAGGCAGAGAGTAAACAGAAACAGCCAGCGACTGATAGTTGTCATACAGATCCAGAAAATTGATTACTAATGGATGATCGATTATAAACAAATGTTGCTCATACTTATTTTTAAACAGTGGTGTCATCGGTAAAGGTAGTTCATGCAAGGTTTCAACCCTATGTTGCTCCGACAGTCACTGGCCTCTTTCAACGAGGCGGACCTGCTGCATCCTGATACCGCCTGGCATGCTTACCTTACGTTGTATAATCTTGCACCCTTGCAGAGCCAATATCAACTGAGAGTTGGGTTGGTTGCGTGTGAAGATTATGACTTGGTGGTGCAATACTACACGCAACAAACGCTGAGCTCGGGAACCGTGGTTTTGGTTCATGGTTATATGGATCATGTGGGTTTATATAGTCGGCTTATAGAATGTTTGCTAGAACAGGGCTGGGATGTACTTTGTTATGACCTGGCGGGTCATGGGTTGTCGTCGGGCGTAAGCTACTCGATTGACCACTTTGCTCGGTATGCCTTGCAGTTAGAGCAAGTGCTGAATGCAAGGGCTTTAAAAGGTCCGATAGTCATGTTGGGACAAAGCACGGGTGGCGCTGTTATTCTGGCTCATCAGGCATTAGTAGCGCAACGAGAATTGGCTGACCCCATTGCTCAGCGGATCTTACTGGCTCCACTGATTCGCCCTGCGCAGTACTCTGCTATCCGGTTTAAATATTCGCTGTTACGTTTTTTCTTAAAAAAAGTGTGGCGCTTTCACGGTGTTAATTCACACGATGATCTCTTTATGCGCTTTATTCGCTTTCAGGATCCGTTGCAAAAGCAATGGGTCGCCGTGGACTGGATTGGGGCGATGCTGGAGTGGGTTGAGCTGATAGAGGTCGGGCAGCCACAAGATATAGAGGTTACAGTTATTCAGGGAACGGAAGATGAGACGGTCGACTGGCAGCACAATCTATCTGTATTAGGTCAGTTGTTTCCGCAGTTAAAGGTAGAGTTAATTGAGGCGGGGCGCCACCACCTGGCGAATGAAGGCTTACCCTGGCGACAACAGGTATTTGATAAAGTCAGCGGTGTGTTAAGCCAGGTAAAATAAAAAAGGCAGCTTTCTGAGGCTGCCTTTTTACTGTGTTACGCGTCCGTTGTCAGAGCACTAATGTCAGAATAAGCGACGGCAGCGGATAGTCCCTTTGATTTCTAACATCTTTTGTAAGGCAACCACAGAACAATCTGCATCTACATCAATGACGACATAGCCGACTTTGTCGTTGGTTTGCAGGTACTGGCCGGAGATGTTGATATTGTTCTCTGACAGGATGCTGTTGATGTTCGAGAGAACGCCCGGAATGTTGCGATGAACATGCAGCAAGCGATGAACATTCGGATGTTCAGGAAGTGCTACCTCTGGGAAGTTAACAGAGGTGATAGAAGAACCGTTATCGCTGTATTTGACCAGCTTTTCAGCGACTTCATACCCGATGTTTTCTTGCGCTTCCATGGTAGAGCCACCTACGTGCGGTGTCAGAATGACATTATCAAATTCGCGTAAAGGCGATATGAATTCATCATTGTTTGAGCGTGGTTCAACGGGAAATACATCAATCGCAGCCCCATGTAATTTGCCAGCTCTCAATGCATCACACAGGTCATCGATAACAACCACTGTTCCGCGTGCCGCATTGATAAAGATGGCGCCATCTTTCATCTGTTCAAACTGTGCAGCACCCATCATATCTTTGGTCGCTGCTGTTTCAGGTACATGCAAAGAGATAATGTCGCACGTACGCAGAAGCTCGTTCAGGTTGGCTGTTTGTTTGGCATTACCTAAGGAGAGTTTGTTAACCACATCATGGAAATAAACCTCCATGCCTAAGCCTTCGGCTAGTACGCTCAGCTGTGAACCGATGCTGCCGTAACCGACGATGCCCAGTTTTTTGCCGCGAATCTCGTAAGAGTTAGTAGCTGATTTTTGCCAAATACCACGGTGTGCTTTAGCGCTTTTTTCTGCAACGCCGCGAAGCAGGATGATTGCTTCAGCCAGTACTAGTTCAGCAACTGAACGGGTGTTGGAATAAGGCGCGTTAAATACGGCAACGCCTTGGCGGGTTGCTGCTGCCAAGTCAACTTGATTAGTGCCGATACAAAAGCACCCTACGGCAACCAGTTTTTCTGCTGCTTCAAATACTTTTTCGGTCAGCTGAGTGCGTGAGCGTAAGCCAATGAAGTGAACGTCAGCGACACGCTCCAATAATTCCTCTTCCGGTAATGAGCCGGTGTGAAATTCAATGTTGGTGTAGCCTTGAGAGTTAAGCGTGTCGATGGCGGACTGGTGTACGCCTTCCAACAACAGAATTTTGATTTTGCTCTTATCCAGGGACGTAACTTTGCTCATCTTCTGCGACTCTTTGTAGTGGTCAGAAAAAAGTCGATTATCTCGACTGTGTGAAAGGCGGCTATATTATCACAGAGACAGATGAAAGGGATTGCACACAAAGAGTGAATTTAAGGAAAAATATTCATTTAAAGTTGAGTGAATTTGCTGCACAGGCACAAACCTGTGCAGCAAAGTAAAGCCCGCTTAGCTATAGAAGCAAAGGTATGCGCTGGATTGCTCAACTTTCAGTTGAAATTTCTGGTTGGCATCAACATTAAATTCAGTCCCGGCAGGGTAGTTGATGTATTCAGCAGCGCCCGGCAATTTCACTATCAGTTCACCGCTGACCACTTTCATCAGCTCTTTCTGACTGGTGCCAAACTCGTATTCGCCGGGCGCCATAACCCCCGTTGTTACCTGACCTTCACTGTTTTCAAAACCAATCGATTTAACGTTTCCATCGAAATATTCATTTACGTTCAGCATAAGGCTCTCTCCAATTGTCTGTGCGCTGCATCATAAAGTTTGTTTTGCTTTTTGGCTACTGCGATGATCTAACATGAAGCGCACAAATGCTTGGTTTGCCTGTGATAGGTAACGGTCTTTATTCCAAGCAATCGATAGGTCCAGCCAGACGGGTTGGTTGAAAGGGAGGGCGATTAGATCATCATCGTCCTCGATCACCATGCTTAATAACGTGGATATGCCAAACCCCTGTTTTACAATCGATTTAATAAGTGGGATCAGATTAGTTTCAAAGCCAATATGTGGCGTTGCACCAATATTGGCGGCAATACGATCAACGATCTTGCGGTGAAAATAACCCTCCTTAAACATCACTAGTTCTTCGGAAAAAAACTCTTCGTAGGTCACTGATTGTTGGGTGGCATAAGGGTGATCTTTGCCGAGCGTAACCATCATCTGTTCACGTAAGAACAGTTCAGTGTGTAATGTGTCAGGCACAAACTCAGAAACAATGACCCCCAGATCCAGCTCGCCACGCTCGACCATCTGCTGCAGTTGCCAGGTGCCGCCTTCAATGACTTCCAGGTTCAGTTCCGGATGACGGTGCTTAAAGGCCATCAGAATTGGTGGGAAGTAATAGGAGCCGAGCATGCTGGGAATGCCGATACGCACAGATCCTTGCGCCAGCCCCTTGAGTTCGCGCATCTCTAGCTCAGCGTCCTCTAAGTTTTTCAGGATAATCCCAGCGTGCTTGAACAGACGCTGTCCTTCATCTGTGAGGCGTATTTTGCGGTCATTACGGTGAAATAGCCGAAGATCCAGCTCACGCTCCAGTTTTTGAATCGACATGCTGATCGCCGGTTGGGCAATATGTAGTGTGTCAGCAGCTTTGGAAAAGCTTTGCAGACGGGCGACTTCGTGGAAATAGCGTAGTTGTTTGAGATTCATGCGAATTCTAGTATCAATATAATTGATGAATAAGATAATAATTATATATTTTACTGATTATAGGTGGAGCGCTACTCTGCTGGCTAGTAGGTACGAGTGTTCATCAGTAAGAAAAGAGAGAGCTGAATGATGTGTGCAGGAAAACAAAATGATAGATGACGGAACCGCGCCATTCTGGAGAGCGACTTTAGCGCTTTGTCTCGGCTCATTTATGATATTTGCTAATGTGTATTTAACGCAACCACTCCTGCCTACGTTCGTAGAGACGTTCCATATCAGCGAACTTCAAGCCGGCTGGAGTTTCACTATCACGACGTTAACACTGGGCATCTCATTACTATTTTATGGCCCCTTGTCAGATGCGTTTGGGCGTAAAAACCTGATGCTGTTCAGTATGACCGGTGTGGTCTTAACGACGTTCATGCTGTCACAAACCCAGAGCTATAACATGTTGTTGGTCTGGCGAGGCTTGCAAGGGCTGTGCTTGGGGGGCTTGCCAGCGATAGCGATTGCTTATATGAGTGACGAGTTTAAACATAAAGCGATGCTTCTGGCGGTGGGCTTCTATATCAGTGGCAATACCATCGGAGGCATTGGTGGGCGTTTGATCGGTGGCTTTGTGGGTGAATGGCTGGGGTGGTCTGAGGCCTTTTTGGTCATGACGCTTGTCAGTTTTATCCTATTGATGTTGTTTGCCATGCTTTTACCCGCTTCACGGTACTTTATTCCGAAAAAGGTTACGCCTGTTGCTATGTTGGTGCAATTGGGGGTACACCTGAAAAACCCTTTGCTATTACTGGCATATCTGATTGGCGGCTTTAATTTCTTTATTTTTATCAATCAATATAGTTTTGTGACTTTTCTGCTGGCGGATGCGCCGTACCATCTTTCGCCCTCATGGTTAGGATTGTTATTTCTTACCTACTTGAGTGGCACGATCGGGTCTGCTTTATCCGGCCGTATTGCCCAGCAGATAGCGCAACCGGTTTGTATGGTTATCGGGATTGTTATTTTGATGGTGGGGTCTTTAGTGACGCTCATTCCCAGTATTTGGGGAATTATTAGTGGCTTTTTGATTAGTGCATTCGGGTTCTTCTTTGCGCATTCGACAATCAGCAGTTGGGTGAGCCATAAGGCAGTTCAAGCCAAGGCCAGTGCTTCATCTTTATACCTGCTATTTTATTATCTGGGCGCCAGTTGTGGCGGGTTTTACCTGCAACCTTTCTGGGAATGGGCCGGGTGGCTTGGCGTAGTTGTTGGCTCTTTGGTCGTGCTTGCGATGACGTTATTTACAGCGTTGCTGTTGTTTAAAATCAATGCTGCTGATCACCCTGAAACGTACCTCTAGTCATCAGAGAGGTTGGCTTTCAAGACGCAGCAGGTGTTGTTTTAGCGTTAGACCTGCAGCAAATCCGGTGAGTGAGCCATTTTTCCCGATAACCCGATGGCAGGGAATGAGAATGAGAATGGGGTTTCTTCCGATCGCTGCGGCGACGGGTCTGGCCGATTGCGGGCGCTCCATACTATCAGCTAGCTGTTGGTAGTAGCGGGTTTGGCCCGCGGGGATTTTTTGTAATGCCTGCCATACACTTTGCTGAAAAGAGGTGCCTCTGGGCGCTAAGGGTAATGTGAATTGATGATCAGGGTGATTGGAATAGTCATTTAGTTGCTTTTCTAATTCAAGCAAGAGCGGACTGAATGGATCTTCCTTCCAATGAGAAGCGATGACAGGTTGGTGTTTTTGCCCGATACAGTAACAACCGGTAATGGCGTGATTTTCCTCGGTTGCCAGCATCTCACCAAAAGGCCCTGTCCACTGTCGGTAATGTATCATGAGGGGGTGTCCTGTTGTTTATGATTAGGTTGTTTGTTGCTTGGTTGTTTATTACTACCTTGTTGCTGGCTCAGTTGTTGCCACAAATGCATAACGGCATAGCTACGCCATGGGCGCCAACTGTCGGCAAGCGTTAATAAGGCCTTGGGGCGTTTTTCACTCAGTGCTTTCATGATGCCTAAATCGGTGTGCGGAAACGCATCAGGCCAGTGCAGTGCGCGCATCGCGATATAGTGTGCCGTCCAGTGACCAATCCCTGTGATCTCTTGTAGTGCTTTAATTATCTCTTCTGGAGATGCGGTGGGTTGCAGTGAAATATCCCCTTGTGAGATTTTTTGCGCGACCGCTTTAATCGTCTCTGCTCGTTTGCTGATTATGCCTAATGAAGCGATCTGCTCAATGCTTAACTCAGATGCGGTCAACGCACTGGGAAAGAGTGTGGTTAGATGCTCATAAGGCGTTTCAATTTTCTCGCCAAATGCTTTTGCAAAACGTCCCGCTAAGGTATGTGCGGCTTTTACGGTTACTTGCTGACCCAGTATCGCCCTGACAGCCATCTCGAATCCATCAAAGCTCCCTGGCAAACGAATACCCGGGTTACTAACACCTAATGAACCAAGCTGCTGGGCGATAAGCTCGGGCTCGGCATGTAGGTCAAACTGGTGCTCAAGCTTGTTTAGCAGGATGGGGATAATCTCAGAAAGCGACTCTGAAATGTCGATTGCCAGTGTATTTGCTTTAGTCATGTGCGGCCGAACCATTAGCCATCCGCAATATGACTTTTCTTTGATGATTAGATTAACGGTCCGGATATAGGCGTTTTCTTCCACGTGCTCAACGCCATGGACTGTTCGCTGCTGGAGAAATGCGATGAGGTGATGCCAGTCATAGGGAGGGCGGTATTGCAGCATAAGTTGAATGCAAGGTGCAGGAGCGTGGCTTAATGCAGCTTGTTTGGCGGACGGTTTTGTTGACTGCCTGCGCAGATGTGACGGTGTCAGATGGTACCTGTTTTTAAAGTGTGTATTAAAACTGCGTAAGCTTGAAAATCCACTGATGTATGCGATATCAGCAATAGCCAGATCGGTTTCGGTGAGTAGCTTTTTACTGCGCAGTAGTCTTCTGGTGAGTAAGAAGTGACTCGGGCTAATGCCGAATGCTTCAGACATCTGACGACGCAGGTGGCGCTCGCTAATGTTCAGATGCTTTGCAAGCGCTAGCGTGTTGAAATCGAGCTCTCCCCGATCTTCAAGCTGGGTAATGGCCGAGAGGATAGGGTGTTGGTCGCGTATCACTGTTTGTGGCGATAATTCGGGGCGGCATTTAAGGCAAGGGCGAAAACCAGCGGCTTCTGCCTGAGCTGCTGATTTATAAAAAACGCAATTTTCTTGTTTGGGTGTACGCACGCGACAAACGGGTCGGCAGTAGATGCCAGTGCTACTGACGCCGACAAAAAAGTGTCCGTCAAAACGGCTGTCATGTGAAGCCAATGCTTGATAGTAGTGTTCATTGTGCATAGTCATATCACTACTTTACGCTGATTTATGCAAAGGTGCTCGCAGCATTCGGACATGATATTTTTCTTTGTTATTCATGGTATTTGTACGAATATCCCCGTCATTTTTGCAGAGCTTAGCTACACTGTTCTTAGTAGAAAGTTGTTGATAGATATTGGCCGATAGTGATTGGTTTAGCAAAAGGAAAAAGGTTTGGCTTTGAGAGTGCTTGCTCTGTTACTTCCGGCAATTGCTTTATTGGTGGGAGCATTTTTAGTATTAACGCCTGTTTCTCAGTTATCTGCGGCTCAGCAGGAGACGTTGACTTTTGTTCCCTATGTTCTGGCGGCTATCACGGGCTTTCTTGGATATAGCTTCAAGCGAAGCCGTGTATTGTTGGTGGCGATTAATTTAGGGGCGGCCTATTTCCTGATTCAGAATAATCTGCAGAGCAGTTTGGCGCGGCCTGATAACTATGTACTTTACAGCCTCATCTCACTCCTGCTGCCGATTAATATTGCTCTGATCGCCTTGTTCAATGAACGTGGTGTATTTACTCCGGTAGGTATAGCACGCATTGTGTTTGTCAGCTTCGGGTATCTGTTCGCCTACGTATTAATGTTGTCGGGCCAGTTGGCATACTGGCTCCCGATGTTGCCCATGAACATGATTGAGATGCTTATCTATGATACTTATCTGAGTGAAGCGGCGGCGGTGGTTTTTACTGTTTGTTTAATCCCCGTGATACTGTCTCTTCTTTTACGAAAAACACATACTGATGCAGGGCTGTTAGCGTCGTTGATTGCAGCATTAGCTATGCTGGTATGGTTCGACCGTCCGTTAATTTCTCCGTTATTTGTTTCTGCGGCCCTTGTCGCATTGGCTATTTCGGTGGTTCAGAATAGTTACAGCATGGCGTTTATCGATGAACTTACCGCGATCCCGGGAAGACGGGCATTAAATGATAAATTTTCAACGTTAAGGCGTCGCTATACTATCGCGATGCTGGATATCGACCATTTTAAGAAATTTAACGACACGTATGGTCATGATACGGGCGATCAGGTGTTGAGAATGGTAGCAGCTAAAATTAATAATGTGGGTGGTTCCGGAAAAGCATTTCGTTATGGAGGAGAGGAGTTTGCCATTGTTTTTGCCGGTAAAAGTGAATTAGAGTCGCTGGCCTATCTTGAAGAAGTTCGTGAAGTAATCGCGAACTACCCCATGGCGATTCGAAGTGAAGAGCGACCCGATGATAAGGATACAGGGCGGCAGTTGCGCTCTGGGCAAAAAGGCCGGGAACATGTACAGGTGACTATCAGTATCGGGGTTTGTGAAAAAGATGAGACACATAATAATCCTGAAGCGGTGATGAAAACGGCTGATCAGGCGCTCTATGCAGCAAAAAAGGCGGGCAGAAATTGTACTGTTGCTACTCATCAACCGAGCCCTGTTAAGAAACCGAACAGACCGCGGCGCTCTAAGATTGATTTTGTTAAAGCCTGATGGCAAAGCGAAAGCGTTGTCGCACCTCAAAACACACAAGGTATACGCAACAACGCTCCCTGTCGGCGATTACGAGCGGCTGGTGATTTCCAGCAGGTGATAACCAAACTGTGTTTTCACAGGGCCGTGTACTTTATTTAACTCTTCATTGAAAACCACTTGGTCAAATTCGCGTACCATCTGACCTGGACCAAATGATCCGAGGTCGCCGCCTTGTCGTCCTGAAGGGCAAGACGAGTGCTTTTTAGCCACTTCGGCGAAATCAGCACCGGCTTCAATCTGCTGTTTCAGTGTTTCACATTGTGCTTCAGTATCGACGAGAATGTGGCGTGCACTTGCTTTAGCCATGGATAAAACCTCATATTATTTGTAGATGACAGTGTAGTTAGATCGCTAATCTCGGTATAGGATACCTGTTATTATCAATGAACCAAATACAACAGGATGAAATATGGCTTACCAACATCGTTTTGTTAATGAGCATGTAGCTGATTTGACCTTAGGTAAAATCGTTTGCGTGGGCCGTAACTATGCAGATCATGCAAAAGAGTTAAATAACCCTATCCCTACAGAGCCGATGCTATTTATTAAGCCTGCAACGGCTGCTGTGGTTCTGGAGCAGCCGTTTTCTATCCCTGCTGAGCTGGGAAGTGTTCATTTTGAAACTGAGATGTCGGTGTTGATAGGGAGTACGCTGACAAATGCCAGTGAAGCTGATGCAAAAAAGGCGATAGTTGGTGTGGGCGTAGGACTGGATCTTACATTGCGTGACTTGCAGGATGCCTTGAAATCTAAAGGCCACCCGTGGGAAAAAGCGAAGGCATTTGACGGTGCATGCCCGCTATCGGCATTTGTTTCCCCTGATAAGATTGATGACTTGCAGAATGTTCAGATTCGTTTGCGCGTGAATGGTGATATCCGCCAAGATGGAAATAGTGCTTCTATGTTGAATCAGGTTATTCCATTAATCTGTTATATCAGCCAGTTTTTTACGCTTGAACCCGGCGATGTGGTGATGACAGGTACCCCCGCGGGTGTGGGGCCTATTAATGCCGGTGATCAGATTCAGGTTGAATTAGTTGGCGTGTTGTCTGCTCAGACATCCGTGCTGGGTTAAGCGTTGATGCGTAATAATGCTATCCATTTGGCTTTATGGTGGCTCGTCTTTATAGGCGTGGTGCCGACTGCAATGGCTAGAGAGCGTTGGCAGAATGCAGCCTATATAACACACAGTTTTACTGAAGTGGCTTTAGGCAGTGAGTTTGGTCAGTCTAAGCAGGTCGTGCGTAAGTGGGTTAAGCCTATCAGGTTGTATGTTACCCATCAGGTGGGGGATAAGGCATTACATGAAAAACTACTGGATGCACATATTGAGCACCTTGCTGGCATAACCGGCCATGATATTCAACGCGTATCGAGCGCTAAACAAGCCAATATCCGTTTGTTTTTCACGCGTGAAAGTCAGTTGTTATCACTGATTGGTCAATATTCAGGAAAGCAGTCTGTTGCGCACGAGCGTGGTTCCGTTTGCCTGGCCAGTATCCGAACGAATAAGGCAGATGAGATTGAATCAGCGGTTATCTATATCCCGGTAGATAGAGCCCGCAGGCACGCTAAGTTATTGGCGTGCATCGTAGAAGAGCTGACACAGGTGCTGGGTTTGCCGCGTGATTCGGACAGTGTTTATCCTTCGATTTTTAATGATAAAACCGTGAGTTACCTGCTGACAGGTCTGGATGACATTCTGTTACGTATGTTATATGACCCAAGAATGCAGCCTGGTTCCAACCGTAAAAAAATACAGAAGATAGCACCGCATATTTTATCTGACCTGGAGCGGCGCGGCCTGATTGAAAATGCCTCCTTGCGGGTGCGAAAAGAGGGGGCTTTATACCAGTACTTTTAATCTGACTGATTAGAAAAATGAATAGAACCGAGCCACTTTAGTAAATGATGTAATTAATAGTTTTGATTAAGGAAAGATGATGCTTTGGATAAAAATGTTCCACATTCTCGCCATGACAAGCTGGATGGCGGGTATCTTCTATTTGCCGCGTATTTTTGTGCATTATGTTGAAGGTAAAGAAGCGGGGCAGGATGTTGCACGTTTACAGATAATGGGCCGTAAACTCTTTGGTTTTATGAGCATTATGGCGATCTTCACGCTGGCCTTAGGCTTGTGGCTTTGGTTGGGTTACGGTTTTACCGGTGGCTGGTTGCATGCAAAACTGATGTTTGTCGGTTTGTTAATCGGTTATCACTTTTGGTGTTACACGTATCTTAAGAAAATGCAGGGTGACTTGTTGGATCGGAGCGGGCGCTACTTTCGTTTGTTCAATGAACTGCCCTTGTTGATCTTTATCCCGATCCTGATCTTTGTTGTGGTGAAGCCGTTCTGATATTTTGAGGACGGCAGCTTAGCGGAATATAGCAGCGCGTCAGAGCTTCTTCTCTAATGCGCTGAGGCGTGCTGCAAGGCGTTCTGCACGATCTTTTAAATAGTCCACATCTGCCATGAATGCCTCGGCTTCAGGGCGTGTTGGCAGTAGTTGTGCCTCTTCCTGAATATACTCGTGGATATTTTCACTAAAGCTGTTGCCGATACGTGTAACGAAACTTAGCTGGCTTTTAGTGAACTCGCTGAGTTGGTGGGCGGCCAGATCCCCAATGTGGTCGGCTAAGAGTGCTTCCCAATCGATATCAGTATCAGCCAATAGCTGTTGAAATTGATTCGCCAGTGATGTTTCGCCGCTGACGCTGATGCCATTACCAAAAAAGTGCTCAGCTTTATTGTCACTGCTGATCAGTTGCAGCAGGCGGTTAGATGTTCCGCTTAGCGTGACATCGGAATCACCTTCAAGGTGTGCCTGAAGCTGAATACCGCCATTAAAAGGGATGATGAAGACTGACTGATTCAGATCAGTTGCTTCAATCTGTATGATTCGCCCCGTCAGACGTTTGAGCGCCAAACAGGTGACAGGGTCACTTTGTAACAGTGAATTGATGGCCGACTCAAGGGGAGTCAGAATTAAGGCATGTAGCATGTCGTTGGCCATCACTCGTTTCTCCGTTAGGGTTTGATGCCTGTGTGCAGAGCTACAATACCACCGGTCATGTTCTGATACTTACAGTTCACTAACCCTGCATCCTGCATCATGCTTTTTAGGGTTTCCTGATCCGGATGCATACGAATAGATTCCGCAAGATACTTGTAGCTTTCAGAATCGCCGGCAATCAGTTGGCCCATTTTAGGTAAAATATTGAACGAGTAAAAATCGTAGAGTTTAGTCAGTGCCGGGTTATCTGTTTTAGAAAATTCAAGCACCATGACTTTACCACCCGGCTTCAGCACTCGTGTCATAGAACGAATAGCTGCATCCTTATCCGTGACGTTACGCAGGCCAAAGGCGATGGTGATAACATCGAAGGTATTGTCTGGAAATGGAAGGCACTCTGCGTTGGCTTGTACAAATTCAACATTACCTGCCACGCCGCGATCCATTAAGCGATCCCGGCCTACTTTCAGCATAGAGTCATTAATATCAGCGAGAACAACTTTTCCTGTTGGGCCGACAATTCGTGAAAAGCGCATGGTCAGATCGCCAGTACCGCCGGCAATATCCAGAATTGATTGTCCACGACGTGCGCCGCTTTGCTCAATCGTCAGTTTTTTCCAGAGGCGGTGTACGCCACCTGACATCAGATCGTTCATCAGGTCATATTTGCCTGCTACTGAGTGAAATACGTCAGCGACTTTTTTAACTTTCTCTTCAACGGGTACTTCACGAAAGCCGAAATCAGTGGTGGATTTTTTGTTCTGTTCGCTCATATTCTTTTGCTCAGCTGGTGCGTTTGACGCATTGTACCTACGCGGAAAACGTTTGTCCTCTTTACAGCTGACTTAGCGTTCACCGGGTATTGACTCAGAACTTGCCAATCAGGCCCTGATCCCGGGATTCGCCGGCTGCTTCGAGGCTCTTAATATACTTGTTCCAGTACTGATCTTGTTGTGTGGCAAGGGTGTAGATGTATTGCCAGGTATAAAGCCCGCTGTCGTGGCCATCATCAAATGAAATTTTAAGCGCATAGTTTCCAGATGGTTCTACGCTGTTAATGCCAACAAATTTTTTGCCGGTTTGTAGCGTCCCATTGCCAATGCCGTGTCCGCGAACTTCAGCAGAAGGTGAGTGAACGCGTAAAAACTCAGCGGTTAGCTCATAACTGGTGTCGTTATAGATGAGCTCCAGCGTTTTGGATTTTTTGTGAAGCTTGATATTGCTGGGGAGAGGAGCCTGTGTCATCAGAGATCTCTTGGATAGTGTGAGCCAGCGGTGGCTGGCTCACGTGATGGTATGTCGAAGATCAAAGGCTTGTCTTAGAGGATATAGTGACTCAAATCCTCATCCTGACTGAGAGCACTCAGCTGTTTATTCACATAATCCGCATCAATAATGACAGACTTGCCTGAATCGTCTGATGCATGAAAGGAAAGCTCTTCCAGCAAGCGTTCCATCATAGTGTGCAAACGACGCGCCCCGATGTTTTCTGTTTTCTCATTTACCTGAAATGCCAGTTCAGCAACGCGTGCAATGCCTTCATCGGTAAACTCAACATCGACCCCTTCAGTTTTTAACAGGGCAATGTATTGCGCGGTTAAGGATGCGGTGGGTTCAGTGAGAATGCGTCGGAAGTCATCGGGCGTCAGTGCATTTAGCTCAACACGAATGGGCAAACGGCCTTGTAGCTCAGGGATCAGATCTGACGGCTTCGCCAGGTGAAAAGCGCCTGAGGCAATAAACAGGATATGGTCTGTTTTGACCATGCCATATTTGGTGGTTACTGTGCAGCCTTCAATGAGCGGTAGCAGATCGCGTTGTACACCTTCGCGAGATACATCGCCACCGCCTGAATTAGCCCCGGCCCGTTTGCAGACCTTGTCTATTTCGTCGAGAAAAACAATGCCATTCTGTTCAACCATATCAACGGCGCGTTGTTTGATATCTTCCTCTTTAACTAATCGGGCGGCTTCTTCTTCGATGATTAACTTCATCGCTTCTTTTACCGTCATGCGGCGGCTCTGCTTATTAGCGCCACCCATGTTGGAAAACATGCTTTGTAACTGATTGGTCATCTCCTCCATGCCCGGAGGTGCCATGATTTCAACATTGGCTTTGGACTGAGCGATTTCGATGTCGATCTCTTTGTCGTTAAGCTGGCCTTCACGTAGTTTTTTGCGGAAAATCTGGCGTGTTGCATTATCTGTTTTGGATTCAGGTGCGTTATCGCCGTTGCCCGTCGGGCGTGCTTGCGGCAGTAACGCATCCAGAATACGGTCTTCTGCGGCATCTTCGGCACGGAAGCGGACTTTGTCAGTTTCCTGTTCACGAATCATCTTCACAGCCATATCAATTAAGTCGCGTACGATAGTTTCTACATCGCGACCTACATAGCCGACTTCAGTGAACTTGGTGGCTTCTACTTTTATGAAGGGCGCGTTGGCTAATTTAGCCAAGCGGCGTGCGATTTCGGTTTTACCAACACCGGTCGGGCCAATCATTAGTATGTTTTTTGGCGTAACTTCTACGCGCAGATCTTCCGGAAGCTGCATTCTGCGCCAGCGGTTTCGCAACGCAATGGCAACTGAGCGCTTTGCATCTTGCTGGCCAATAATATGGCGATCCAGCTCATGCACAATTTCACGGGGTGTCATGTTTGACATGTTAAGACTCCTGAAAACGACTCAGACTTTTGCTGGCAGTGTTTCTATCGTTAAATTATGGTTGGTGAATACGCAGATATCAGCGGCAATATTAAGGCTTTTTTCGACAATTTCTTTGGCTGAAAAATCGGTATTGGCTACCAGTGCTTTAGCCGCTGCTAAGGCATAGTTGCCGCCAGAGCCAATGGCAATAACGCCGTCTTCCGGTTCAATAACATCACCCGTACCGGAGAGAAGGTAAGTTTTCTCTTCGTTGGCTACCAGCATAAGTGCTTCTAAACGGCGTAGAACCCTATCACTCCGCCACTCGCGTGCCAGGTGGATAACCGCATTAACAATGTTGCCGTGATGTTTGTCCAGCTGCTGCTCAAAAAGATCACGTAGTGTAATAGCGTCAGCTGTGCTGCCGGCAAACCCGGTAATGACGTTGTGTTTAGGTAAAAGGTTTACTTTTTTGGCAGTACCTTTCATGACAGTGTTGCCAAGAGATACTTGTCCATCACCACCAACGACGACTTGATCGCCACGGCGTACTGAAACAATTGTTGTCATGGGAGTTTGACCCTGTTGCGGTTCGAATACTTCCAGATATGGGATGCGCGTGGAAGAATTTCAAGGGGCAGGGCGTAAATTGATGCTTAATCGATGCGTATAGTCATCGCGTTAATGCTCATGCGCGCTAATTTGTCGTGTGCTTTGTTCATGGCTGAACGGTTGTCGAAGGGGCCGAGTCTCACCCGATACCATAAGCCGTTAGTGCCCTCCGATTGGCTGGTATGAACATTGCTCAGGCCGGAGAGTAGTAGTTGGGCTCGCATCTTTTCAGCATCGGCGGCATTTCGAAAGGAGCCTGCTTGCAGTACATATTGCTTATCGAGTTTGGCATCTTTGGGTGTTGATTTATATTCTTCTACGGCGGCTGGCTGTATCTCGCTTTTGGGGAGCAGTTCGTAAAACTCATACTTGCTTTGTTTTGCAGCGACCTCCGCTTTTACTGATTTATCGACCACTTTGGGCGCAGCAGGGTTAGCTGAAGGTTTTTTGTCGTTAACTGTTGGGCGGGTGGCAGTGGATGATTTTATTTCTGCGGACGATTTCGTCGCCGTTGGTTTTTTGTCTGCAGTCGTTGTGTTGTTGCTGGGTTTTGCAGTTCCAGCGTTGGGTGTTTGCGATGAGTCAACATTCAATAGCTGATTCAGTACGAAAATTAATCCGGCGAGGGCTAGTAGGCTGAACAGGGCCATTGCCCATGGTTTGCGTTTAGGTTGTGCTGTTTTAGCGCGAGGTTTGGCTGCTGCCGGCCGGTTGGGGCTGGCAGAAGACTGTTTTCGTGAGCGCTGTACAAAATCCTTACGCGAAGCCATGAGGTGTTCCTGTTGTTTCTGAATGCCTACATCTGCTCGGGTGAATCAGCACCCAGTAGGGTCAGGCCATTGTTAAGTACTTGACGGGTTGCTTCGCTCAGTGTGATACGTGCGTTACGAAGATCGGCATCGTCTATCAGCATTTTGTTTGAGTTGTAATATGAGTGGAAGTCATTTGCCAGCTCTTTCAGGTAATTTGCTAATAGGTGTGGCTCATAGCTAACCGCTGCATTTGTAAGCACTTCCGGATATTTTGATAAGCGAGTGATCAGATCTTTTTCATGCTCTGAATCGAGCCTGTCCAGATGTGTGAGGCCAGCTTTTTGATCCCATGTCCAGTTATTCTCAGCCAGTTTCCGGTGCACAGAGCAGACGCGTGCGTGTGCATACTGAATGTAGTAGATCGGGTTATCTTTGGACTGTGTTTTCGCCAGTTCCAGGTCGAAATCCATATGCTGATCGGCTTTACGCGAGACATAGAAAAAACGGCAAGCATCTTTGCCTACTTCATCGCGCAGCTCACGCAGTGTTACGAAGGAACCTGAACGTGTGGACATCTGAACACGCTCCGCGCCTCGATAAAGAATGGCAAATTGTACAAGGCGTACTAATAAGCGTTCAGGGTCATATCCGAGAGCTTGGCAGGCGGCTTTCATACGTGCAATATAGCCGTGATGGTCTGCGCCCCAGATGTACAGGACTTTATCAAAGCCACGTTCGAATTTGTTTTTCAGATAAGCGATATCGGATGCGAAGTAAGTAGTCAGGCCATTCGCACGGCGAACAACACGGTCTTTATCATCGCCGAAATCGGTAGAGCGGAACCAGAGGTTGCCCTCTTCTTCAAACAGGTAGCCGTTTTTCTGAAGCGTGTTGAGTGCGCTCTCGACATCGCCATCCGTCGTCAGGCTTAATTCAGAAAACCATTTCTGATAGGCGACGCCAAAACTGGATAAGTCATCACGAATATCGGACAGAATAGAGTCTAATGCAGCGTTAAAGAAAACGGCATAGCCTTCTGCTGTCAGGAGTGCCTGAGCCCTTTCAGTCAGGGCGTCAATGTGCGCATCTTTGTCCCCACCTTGTGGCTCGTCTGCAGGGATATCGAGCATGATTTCATCAAGCGGGCGTTTGAACAGATCAGCATGAACCTCCGCTACAGAGGTAGCGATATCCAGAATGTAATCCCCTTTGTAGGCATTGCTCGGGAAAGTGATGTCTACGCCGAGCTGCTGCAGATAGCGAAGCCAGACGCTGGTGGCCAGAATATTCATTTGGCGACCGGCATCATTGACATAGTATTCACGTTCGACCGGCACACCTGCGGCTTCGAGAAGATCGGCAACAGAAGCGCCGTATGCAGCTCCACGGCCGTGGCCGACATGTAAAGGGCCTGTAGGGTTGGCTGAAACAAATTCGACTTGTGTGCGTTCAGTGCTGCTGGCTAAGCCGCGCCCGAACTGCTCTTTCTGCTCGATGATCTGGCCGATAACGGCTGAGGTAGATGCCTGAGTAACAAAGAAATTAATAAAGCCAGGGCCGGCAATTTCTGTTTTTTCCAAATTAGCTGAAGCCGGTAAAGCGTCAATGATGAGCTGCGCTAATTCTCTAGGGCTTCGTCGAGCCGGTTTTGCCAGTGCAAGGGCGATGTTAGTGGCAAAATCACCGTGTGATTTATCACGGGTGTTTTCAACCATAATAGTAGGTTGAACATCAGCGGCAATGATGCCGTTTTCGCTCAGTGTGTTAACTGCTGCACTGATTAGATCTGCAATATGCTGTTTCATTTGCCTGTTGCTACCGGTTCGGTTGAGTATTTGTTAAGCGCCAAAGATTCGAGAATTAAACGGCGTAGAACGAACCGGCTATTATCCCTTGTTGGCGAGGGGAAGTTAACCCCTTGCCAACAGAAGATTTAAGGTTTTTATCCGGGGGCTTGTCTAAATAGTAAAGCGGCGGATCAATTCACGCTGAATCTGCGCTATTTTTAATAGAGTCGCGCTGCTTTGGGCCGCCTTGCTGGCCCCTTCGGCGGTGTTGGTCGCCGCATGATTAATAGTCACTAAAGTTTGGCTCACCTCCTGAACTGCGCTGCTTTGTTGTGAAGCGGCTTCTGCGATTTGAGTGTTCATGTCGCGAATGGTCTTAATGGCTGTTTTCATCGCGTTCAGTGCTTTGCTGGATGACTGGGCATGCTGCACGCATTCGTTCGCTTGATCATGGCTGTTGCGCATACCTGTGGCGACACTGCGGATGCGCATTTGCATGTTGCTTACCATGGTTTGAATCTCTTCAGTAGAGTTCTGGGTGCGGCTTGCCAGTTGCCTGACCTCGTCTGCTACGACGGCAAATCCGCGCCCATGATCACCGGCGCGGGCCGCCTCGATTGCTGCATTGAGGGCGAGTAAATTGGTCTGCTCTGCAATGGTGTTGATGGTGATAAGAATCGAGTCAATTTTTTTACTGTCTTGCTCCAGTTCGCTTGAGGCGTTGACAGCGTCAGTAATGGCAGATGCTTGAGACGAGATGCTACTGCGCGTTAGTTCCATTTTTTGATCGACATCTAGGCTGAGTTCTTCGCAGTGTTGTACCGCGGACAGGGTTGAGTCTGCATGGTGTGAGACTTCGGTTACGGTGTTCTCCATCTCTGTAGATGCAGCAGATGTGAGTTCCAGTTGTTGGCTTTGCTGCGTCATGGAAGTTGTGGCATCTTGGCTGATTCTGGCGTTGTTTTCTGCCACTTGGGAGAGTTCTTTTGAGTTGCTGATAACCTGCTGCAAAATTTCCTGAAGGCCTGAAACAACGGTGTTCAAACTGGTGGCCAGCTCGCCAAACTCATCATGGCGTTGATCATCAAAGCGTACGGTTAGGTCGCCTTGGCCTACCGAAATAAGCTGTTGTCGCATTCTGTTCAATGGCTGGCGGATGGTATTCATGATAACCCAGCCGACTATCAAGGCAACAATTAAGCCGGCCGCACTGAGTCCGTAAATGATCATCTGGCTGGCCTTAATGGTAAGGCTGGCTTGTTCGCGTGCGCTGTCAGTTTGCTCTAACGCAGTGGTCAGCACTTTCTCTAAGGCGGTTTCTGCGGAGCTGAGTTGTATCTCCGCATTTTTTAATTTGCTGTTGAGTAATTTTGTGATGTCGTCTTGTTGTATGTAAGCGCCTAAAAGGCCAATGTTTTCTTCAAGAGAGCTTTTCAGGCCGTCGATAATGCCGGCAATTCGTTGGCCATCGCTGTCAACCTTTGTAAAGCTCTCGTAATTTTCGGTGACTTTGCTTCTGAGGTCGAGTAAAGATGCTTTGAGCTTTGTGATGTCGTACGTTTTTTGATAAATACGAACCGCTGTTTTTACTTTGTTTACGGTTCTCATTAGTTCCTGAATGCTTTCTCGTGCATTTTCTGAAGGGTTGGTTGTTAAATATCGTTGCCCCCAATTAGACATGGAATCAATCTGCGCCTGAAACATCTGTGTTTCTGTGATTACCTTACGTGCAAGCAGGGTGCGCTCGCCATGAATGGCTTGTAGCTCTTTTGCAGCTTTTAAATAGTTATTGGCAGCTGTCTCTGATTCGCTTAGTGCACTAAAAAGGGCGCTTCCTTCGGGTAGCTGCTCTTTTTCTTGTGAGAGTGTTTTAGTGAAGGAGGAAAAGTGAAGGTCAAATGCTTTCAAATGTACCTGAAACTTATCTTCACGGCTGTTCAGAAATTTGAGTAATGACTGGTTGGCTTGGTTTAGCGCCAATGTTTGCTGATAGCTGCTACTGAGTCGCGGTACCGATTCATCAGAAATCAGGTGGAGTTGTTTGTTTATATCACTTATTCCAAAAAGGCCGCCAGTGCCAATAATTAAAATGGTGATAGCCAGGACGCTAAAGCCCATCAGTATTTTCTTGGATATATTCATCAGCTAATTTTACTTCTTTATTATTAGACTTTTTATGTAAGTGTAGACACTAGTATCGGCAAATCCACTAGCGGCATTAATAAAAGCTTAATAAAGATCGCAAGGGTCTACATCTATGCTCCAGCGTATTCGGTTTGCCATGGGGTGTTCTTCTATTCCTGGGCATAGATGGTTTAATGAGTGTTGCAGTAATGGGCGTGATGGGCTGGATAGAATTAATTGTGAGCGAAATACACCTGCGCGCTTTTCCATGGGAGATGGGAACGGGCCAGACCATTGTATTTGAGAAAAAGTAGCACTTTGTTGCTCTCGGATAGAGTGCAAAAAGCCTTCTGCCCGACCTGTATAGGGGGCTTCTGCTCGGATGATGGCGATATGCTGATAAGGGGGAAGTCGATATTGCTGGCGTTGTTTGAGCTCTTCCTGCGCAAAATAATCATAGCCTTTCGTGGCCAGTAAGTTGAGCAGGGGGTGTTCTGCATGGTGCGTTTGCAATATGACTTTGCCCGGGTGGTCCGCTCGTCCGGCCCTGCCTGCGACCTGTATGATCATTTGAGCGGTGCGCTCCATCCCTCTGAAATCGGTGCTGAATAGCCCTGAATCGGCATCCAGAATCGCGACAAGTGTTACTTTGGGGAAATGATGCCCTTTAGCCAGCATTTGTGTGCCAACCAGAATGCAGGGGGCTCCTTTGTGTACCTGATCCATTATCTTTGCCATTGACCCTTTTCGTGAGGTGCTGTCGCGATCCACTCTGAGTATGGGGGTGTCAGGAAAGAGTTTGTTAAGTGTTTGCTCCGTTCTTTCTGTGCCGGCGCCTACAGGCTTTAGTGCGGTGCTGCCGCATTGGTCGCAGCATCTGGGGATGGGGCGTTGGCTGTCGCAATGGTGGCAATGCAAATGTGCTGGATTTTGGTGCAGTGTCATGCGTGCGTCACAGCGTTTGCATTCCGCCAATGCGCCGCAATCATGGCATATCAGGCTAGGTGCAAAGCCGCGGCGGTTGATGAATACCAGTACTTGTGTGCCTTGTTGCAGGTGTTGCTGGATCTGCGTAACCAGCTCTGAAGATAACCCGTTGTTCAGTGTGAGTTTTTTGATATCCAACAGCTGAAATTCCGGAGAGCGGGCGTTGCCGGCGCGTGAACGAATTGTCAGATGTCGGTAGCGTTGTTGTGAACAGTTATGTAACGACTCTAGTGAGGGAGTGGCGCTTCCCAGGATTATAGGTATCTGTTCTGCATGCGCCCGTACTATGGCGAGATCTCTGGCTGAGTAGCGAAACCCCTCCTGTTGTTTGAAAGAGCTGTCGTGCTCTTCATCAATAATGATAATGCCTGGCGATTTTAAGGGGGTGAAAATGGCAGAGCGTGTGCCGATCACAATGGGAGCCTCCCCCTGAGCTGCTTGCATCCAGGCGTCGAAGCGCTGTTTGTCTGTCAAGCTTGAGTGCAAGGCAACAACGGGAACGCGGAAGCGGCTTTTAAAGCGCTGAAGTGTTTGCGGCGTTAAGCCTATTTCGGGAACCAGTATCAACGCCTGCAAACCTTTTTTGAGCACTTCATGTATCGCTTGAAGGTACACTTCAGTTTTGCCGGAACCGGTGATGCCGTCTAACAGAAAAGTGTTGAAGTCTTTTTGTTGAGTGATCTGTTCCAGAGCCAGCTGCTGTTCTGAGTTTAAGGGTAACTGCACCTCTTTCAGGAGGTGGTCAGCTTCAGGTAGTAAATGTATTTTTTTGAATTGGGTGATCAGATTTTTCTTTTCCAGTGTTGATAGGAGGGAGGTTTGGCCTCCTTCTGCTTTAATAGCTTCTTTGCTGATACCTTGGGGGTGTTCGGCAATTAACTGGTATAGCGCTTGTTGCTGGTGTGCATTTGCCGGCAGAGTGCCTGAGGGTGTATCTGGCAGCACTTTCCATAAATATGTATGTGAAGCGACGGCTTCGCCGCCTTTGCGTAAAAAAACAGGAAGCGATTGGAGAAGCGCATCGCCGATTGGGTGCTGATAATAATCCGCAGCCCATAGGGCTAAATCGCGAATATATTGTGGTTGTAGAGGTTCGCTGTCTAGTATCTCTGTTACAGGCTTTAATTTGTTAAGAGGAACATCTGTTTCTGTGGTGACTTCTAGTAGTAAACCAATTAATTCACGTCGGCCAAAAGGAACTTTGACACGTATGCCCGGCAGATATGTTTGGTTATCTGCTTGGTCGGGAGGCAGGTAATCAAAATGGCGTCTGAGTGGAGAAGGGATAGCCACGCGAAGAAAAATCATGAGTTTACGCTTTACTGAATTCTGATAGGTTTAGTGTATGTGCTTTTCTTGCCGGTTTAAATGGTGTATGTGCTTGCGGCGCAAGGTATCTGTCCGTATAATCTGCCGCCTACCATAATAGGCCGGTCGAGTATCGGTTATTTTTATTTGTACGGTGCCTGACATAAAGATCAGGTGGCGGTGCAAAACAATTTCTGAGGTTACTATGAAAGCGGACATCCATCCGAAGTATGAAAACGTTACTATCACTTGCTCTTGTGGTAACGAAATGAAGACACGTTCAGCTATGTGCCATGATATGCACGTGGATGTATGCAGCCAGTGCCACCCTTTCTACACTGGTAAGCAGAAAGAAGCGACTACTGGTGGCCGTATCGATCGCTTTAACAAGCGTTTTGGTGCTATCGGTGCTAAAAAAGCTGCTGAGTGATCAGGCAGTTATTGAAAAAGGCACTCTTTATGAGTGCCTTTTTTGTGTCCGTTCTTTTACTTCTTGCTTCACCTCTTCAGGCATCCCAGGCATCTGCAAACTGTCGGTCGACGCTTAAGCAAGAGAAAGTATCGGTACGCTATGTCTATGATGGTGACACGCTGCAGTTGTCGGATCGCCGTCGGGTTCGTCTGGCTGGTTTGAATACGCCGGAGCTGAAAGAGGGGCCTGCGTGGTCTCGATCTGTTGCGCAAGACGCAAAATCAAGACTACAGCAATGGTTGTCATTACAGCAGCATGTTTATCTTCAGGTAGAGCAGGATCCCCATGATGATTATGGTCGTGTCTTAGGCTATATAGTTGATGCTAAGGGGAATGATCCGGCTGTAACTCTGCTTGAAAAAGGATTGGCTCATGCTGTGGCGATCGCCCCGAATATTGAAAAGCAGCGGTGCTATTTTGCGGCAGAGAGGAAGGCTCGTCTGGCCGGTGTAGGGGTGTGGGCTTATCCGTCGGCTTTGCGTGCGAAAGACTTCCGTAAAGATCAAGCAGGTTTTGCGTTGGTTCAGGGAAGAGTGACGCGTCAGTTTCACTTTAAAACGTCTCAGGCCATCGTTCTGGATGATGCTATTGTCGTCATGTTAAGAGGTGTATCACGTTTGCCTTCTCTCTCTGGTAAAGATGTCCGGATTAGAGGTTGGGTTCAGGCTAAAAAATTCAAACGGAAAGATTTTTCTGCGCACTTTACTGTATATTTAAATCATTTTGCGAATGTGGAAGTGCTTTAAGCAATAATAGCGGTATAGGAAGTAAGGATATTGCGTCCTTAGTTGGGGGGTAGTTGTTCAGTTAAAGGCTTTTCTATATGATTGAACATCCATCTTTTGTTATAAAAATCTGTTATAAAAATTGGAACAGCAATCATGTCTGAAGATCTGAAACAAGCGGCACTGGATTACCATGAATTTCCTCGTCCAGGCAAAATCAGTGTTGAGTTGACAACATCAGCAGCAACGGCCCGTGATCTTGCTTTGGCTTATAGCCCGGGTGTCGCGGAGCCTGTCCGTGAAATCGCGCGTGATCCTGATAATGCATATCGATATACCGCTAAAGGGAATTTAGTGGCAGTAATTACAAATGGTACAGCGATTCTGGGATTGGGTGATTTAGGCCCACTGGCTTCTAAGCCGGTTATGGAAGGAAAGGCGCTGCTGTTTAAGAAGTTTGCTGGTATTGACTCTGTTGATATTGAAGTTGATGCAGAAAGCCCGCAGGCTTTTATCGACACAGTTGCACGTATAGCTGAAACTTTCGGCGGTATTAATCTGGAAGATATCAAAGCGCCAGAGTGCTTTGAAATCGAACGTGTTTTAATCGAACGTTGTAATATTCCTGTTTTCCACGATGATCAGCACGGTACGGCTATTGTTACAGCGGCTGGCATGATCAGTGCGTTGGAAATTGCGGGTAAAAAGCTTGAAGAAGCTAGCATTGTTACTTTAGGTGCCGGTGCGGCAGCTTCTGCTTGCATGAAGCTACTGATTAATATGGGTGCTAAAGTTGAAAACATCTACATGCTTGACCGTAAAGGTGTTATTCACTCGGGTCGTGAAGATCTGACACCAGAGAAAGCGATTTTTGCTACTGAAACGGATAAGCGCACTTTAGATGACGCTATTGATGGTGCTGATGTGTTTGTTGGTCTGTCTGGACCGAACTTGCTTTCAGCTGAGCAGCTGAAAAAAATGGCCGCTTCACCGATTGTTTTTGCGTGTGCAAACCCAGACCCTGAAATTGCCCCGGCGGTTGCTCATGCAGCGCGTAATGATGTGATCATGGCAACAGGTCGTTCTGATTTTCCTAATCAGGTAAACAACGTATTGGGCTTCCCGTTCATTTTCCGCGGCGCATTGGATGTTCGTGCATCGGCGATCAATGAAGAGATGAAAGAAGCGGCTGTACATGCGTTGGTTAAACTGGCTAAAGAGCCTGTTCCACAGGATGTTTTGGATGCTTATGGTCTGGACTCTCTGGAATTCGGTCCTGAATATATCATTCCAAAACCAACGGATTCACGTTTATTTGGTGCACTATCTATGGCGGTTGCTCAGGCTGCGATTGATACAGGTGTTGCGCGTTTGCCGCTACCTGCACACTACCCGCTGACAACGCTGGCTGATCTTAAGTAAATCATCCCTCGTGTATTAAGAAAAAACCGGCATTTGCCGGTTTTTTTTATGCTTACTTTTTTGGGGAAATGGTTATAAGGAGCGGCGCTAAAAGATCTCCTCAGTCGATTTTCCATTCCCTTGTGTTCTTTCAGCGCTGCCTTGTTGGGGTGTTTCTTCGGCTTTAAAGTATTCAAAAAGGGTGTTGCTTTGGTTTTGACCGGCACGCATGCCTGTATTTGCGTCGATGCGCACCTGAACAATGCCGTCGGGTGTGGGCAGTGGTGACTCAGGTGTGTCTTCCAAGGCAACTCTCATGAAATCGATCCAAATCGGAAGGGCTGCTGTTCCGCCGAATTCTGAGCGCCCCAAAGGTGCTGGCTGATCGTAACCTACCCAGGCTGTCGTGACTAATTTGCTATTAAATCCGGTGAACCATGCGTCTTTCTGCTCATTCGTGGTACCTGTTTTTCCGGCCAAATCATCTCTGTTTAACACTTTTGCTCTGGTTCCTGTTCCTCGTCGGATAACATCCTGCATCATGCTATAGAGTAAAAAGTTTGTGCGCTTATCCATGATGCGTAGTGCGATGCTTTGCTCTTCATTATCATTACTTGCAGCGCAATCAGGACAAACGGTGGGTGTTTTTGTCGTGAAGATGGTTTGGCCATATTGATTGTTTATGCGTTCAATAAAATACGGGGTGATTTTGTAGCCGCCATTGGCGAGTGCTGCATATCCGGTTGCCAGCTCAAGTGGTGTGACATCTGCACTGCCGAGTGCGAGTGATAAGTTAGCGGGTAATCTGGCGGGGTCGAAACCAAATCGTGATAAATACTCGATCCCTTTATCGAAGCCAAGTGAGCGTAGCAGGCGAATTGAGACAAGGTTACGGGATTTGTATAAGCCAACTCTCAGTCGTGTGGGGCCGGAAAATTCTTTACTGGAGTTCTCAGGACGCCAGCTGCCGTCAAGTCCTTTGTCTTGTAATACGATAGGTGCGTCATTAACAATCGATGCGGGTGTGAAGCCGTTTTCCATCGCTGCTGCATAGATGAAAGGTTTGAAGTTGGAGCCTGGCTGGCGGTGTGCCTGAGTGGCTCGGTTGAATTTGTTATGAGTAAAGCTGAATCCGCCTACCAGTGAGCGAATAGCCCCGGTTTGTGGCGTCATAGAGATGAGTGCGCCTTGGACTTGGGGTATTTGACTGAGCTCCCAGTACTCTCCTGTATCGAGGATGCGCACCAGGTCGCCTGCTGTCACGACGTCGCTGGCATGTTTAGGCATAGCCCCGGAGTAGTTAACGGTTTTGAATGCTTTTGCCCAACTTAAGCCGTCCCAGGGAAGTGTGATACGCTCTCCATTTTTACGTTGAGCTACCGCGCTTTTTTCTTCTACAGAAACAATGATGGCTGGCTCTAGTTGCGCAAAGGCAGTTTCGCTTTGCAGTAAAGATGAAATCTCTTGGACCGAAAGGCCTTGAATTGCATGTTGTTTTTCTGCGCCGCGATAGCCGTGTCGCTTGACGTAGTTAATCAGGCCGTCACGTACAGCAAGATTAGCCGCTGTCTGCATTTTGCTGTCCAGCGTTGTGTAGACACTGAACCCGTCTGTGTAAAGCTCTTCGCCATACTGATCATATAGCTCGCTTCTGACCATTTCTGCCACATACGGGGCGTAGAGCTCTATTTCGGTACTATGGTATTTGGCTGTCACGGGTGCAAGCAAAGCAGCATCGAGCTCATCTTTAGTAATGAAAGAAAGGCTGTGCATCCTGCCTAAGATCCAGTTTCTACGCTCAATGGCACGTTCAGGGTTGGTGATAGGATTGTAAGCCGAAGGCGCTTTGGGAAGCCCTGCAATCATTGCAAGCTGGGCGAGCGCTAGTTCGTCAATGTTTTTGCCGTAATAAACATTGGATGCAGATTGGATGCCGTAGGAGCGGTGTCCCAGATAAATTTTGTTGACATATAGCTCGAATATTTCTTCTTTGGAGAGAGATTGCTCAATTTTTAATGCTAATAAAATTTCACTGAATTTTCGTTCAAAAGTGCGCTCTCTTGTCAGGAAAAAGTTTTTGGCAACCTGCATTGTAATTGTTGAGCCGCCACTCTGTATTTTCCCGGTTGATGCTAACTGAAATGCGGCGCGGGAAAGGCCGAGAATATCGATGCCGAAATGTTCAAAAAAACGGCTGTCTTCGGCTGACTGAAGTGCATGGACAAACTGTTCAGGAATTTTCTCATATGTGATTGGGATGCGTTTTTTCTCACCAAATTCTGCTATCAGTTTTCCATCAGCGGATAAAACTTTAAGGGGAGTTTGAAACTTAATATCACGCAGCGTTTCCACATCGGGAAGCGTAGGCGCAAAATGTTGATATAAGCCTACTGCCGCTATTGCTCCTAGGAAAAGGCCGACTAACAGTAAGATGATAAAGAAGCGGAAAAGCGATTTAAGCACGCGCATACAGACCCTGAAAAAGTTTTTAATCAATAAAATACAGCATATCGGCGCTAATATACCCTCTCTAGCTGAATTAGAGTTTAATTTTTTCCATTTTGTAGCTAAAGTCATTAGGTAGAGGCTAAATTTATATATTCAAAGGGAAAATCAAGTGGTCAGCTTTTTCGGGAAGAAAACGGCCAGCTGGGTCGGTGTAGATATAGGTTCGTCGTCGGTTAAATTGGTTGTCTTGTCCAAGCGTGGGAGTTTGATAGGGCTTGATGCCTACGCCGTTGTGTCCCTACCTCCGACGGCAGTTGTTGATGGTAATCTCCAGGAGATCCAGGCGGTCACAGAAGCGATTGGACGCGCTATTAAAATCTGTGGAATCAAACAGGGTAATGCGATTGCTGCCGTCCCTTCATCTGCGGTGATTATTAAGCGGATGGAGCTCAGTAGTGCTTTTTCTGAAATTGAACTCGAAGATCAGGTTAAAGTAGAAGCTGATCAGTTTATTCCCTACCCTCTCGATGAAGTTGCTCTTGATTTTGAGATTTTAGGCGAGTCGCGCAGTCGCCCGGAGTTGAATGATCTGTTGCTGGTGGCTTGCCGGCGCGATGATGTAGATCAGCGCGAGGATGCGATAAATGCAGCAGGCCTCAAGTGCAAGGTTGTCGATGTAGACACCTACGCAGTAGAGCGTGTTTTTCCAATGTTGCTGAATGAAAATCTTAAAAGCGATGAAATGGTCGCAATCATTGACGTTGGCGCGGCAACACTAACGTTGAATGTGATGCGCGATCATAAAATAATTTACAATCGTGAGCAGTCTTTTGGTGGTAATGATCTTACTACCAACATCCATCATCAGTATGGTATGGCGATTGATGAAGTCGAACAGGCGTTGCGGTTAGGTGAGATTAGTGAGGAAGTGCGAGAGAGTGTGATAGAGCCTTTCCGTTTGACTGTATCTCAGCAAGTGTCTCGTGCACTACAGTTCTTCTATTCATCAGGTGTGCAGCATCAATTAAGTAAAATATATTTATGTGGCGGCGTTGCTTCTATTGATGGTTTGGTTGACATTTTAGGTGAAGAGTTGGGTATCCCTGTGAGCATTGCCAATCCATTTGAACAGATGGAAATTGGTGCGAAGGTCAACAGGGAACGGTTACAAAAAGATACACCCGCATTGGTGAAGTCCTGTGGGCTGGCACTCAGATCATTTGATCAATAGGGAATAGTGATGGCAAAGATTAACTTACGACCATGGAGGGAGGAGCGTGCGGCAGCCAGGCAAAAAGATTTCGTTACAAGTCTGATTGCTTCTGCCATGTGTGCCGCTGCTCTTGTGCTGTTGATGGGCTACTATTACGACATGCAGATGGATCGGCAAAATACCCGCAATGGCTTTTTGAAGAGTAACATCTCTAAACTCGATGAAAGAATTAAAGAAATAGAAGAGCTTAAACGTCAGCGTGAGCGTCTGCTAGAGCGTTTAAATGCTATTCAGGAACTGCAAGGTAACCGGCCTATTATCGTTCGTAATTTCGATGAGTTAGTGCGCGTCCTGCCTGATGGTTTGCATTATGACTTTTTGGAAAGAAAAGAAGCGGGTGGCGATTCTATACAGATCAAAGGGTTGGCTGCAGAGAATAAAGACGTCTCCGAACTGATGCGTCGTTTGGATAGTTCTATTTGGTTCGGTGAGCCTAATCTTTCTAAAGTCAGTGCATTAAGTGGCTCTGTCGCGGGAAGCAAATCATTGCCTTTGGTAGATATCAGGGCATTTGACCTGTCGGTGGTAATGACTAAGCCTAAAGCAGAGGATGCGAAATGAATCAACAATCATTTAAAAATGCATTTCAAGGCTTTGATCCTAATAACTTAGATTTGAATAGCGCAGGAAATTGGCCTATAGGTATTAAGGCTATTGTTTACCTTATGATTATGGCCGGTGTCGTTTTTGCGGGAATTCACTTTTATGTTAGCGAGCAGCATGGTGAGCTTGAGCGCGAAATTCAAAAAGAAACTCAATTAAAGCAAGAGTTTGAAAGGAAATCATTTCAGGTAGCCAATCTGGCGGCTTTAAGAAAGCAGATGGAAGATGTTGAAGGGAAGTTCTCAGAGCTTTTAGGTCAACTTCCGACCGACAAAGAAGTGCCGGGGTTGCTTGAGGATATTAGTGATATTGGTCGGGCAGCAGGACTGCAAATTAAGCAGATTGCTTTAGCAGGCGAGCGCAAAGAAAAGTTCTATATTGAGTTGCCGATAAATATTGAAGTGAAAGGGACGTACCATCAGATGGGGCAGTTTGTTAGTGGTGTTGCTGCGATAGAACGAATAGTGACATTGCATGACTACACATTAAAGCCTACTAATGATGGCATGCTGGAGATGCTAATCAGTGCAAAGACTTATCGTTATGATGATACTGAATAAGATGTCTTACCGAAGCGCCAGAGCCTTGCTCGCAGGGGTTGTTATTAGTATGGCTTCAGGCTGTATCTGGGTTGAAGATACAAGTGATTTGTCTAGGTTTGTTACTGATGTACAAGCTAAGCCAAAAGGGAAAATAGAGCCTTTGCCGACGTTCGAACCCTACCATAGCTTTGTTTATCAGGGGGCAAGCTTAAGAGACCCGTTTGTTCCTTTAGTGCGAGTGGTATCAACGTTGGCTGATGTTGAGCTTGATGACAGTGATGGTCTTCAGCCTGATCAAAATAGGCCCCGAAGCTATCTGGAGCAGTTTGCAGTTGATCAGTTGTCGATGGTTGGCACTATAGGCAAGGCGGAAAATGATTTTTTCTGGGCGCTTGTCTTAGATGATAACAGAGAGATTCATCGCGTTAAAATCGGAGACTATTTGGGCTTAGATTTTGGTCGAGTTGTTGCTGTTTCAGATCAACAGCTCGATCTGTTGGAAATTATATCGAACGGGCGCGGTGGGTGGATGCAGCGACCGAGAATTATTGAGTTAGCCGAGCAGAAATGAGCGAAGGATAGAAACATGAATAACAACAGTGCTTATATTCAACCCCAAGGTGCGGGGCTTTTCAAAGGTGTCGTTTTTGCGATACTTCTGCTCACAATTTGGGGGGGGCTGTCTCAAGGTGTTTTTGCTCAAGAGGTGGCATTACAGAACTCTTCTTTCGTTGCATTGCCTGGCAATAAAATTGAAGTGAAACTTGATTTTGATACAGCGCCGCCGGTGCCTAAAGCATACACTATTGATAGTCCGCCTCGGCTGGTTCTGGATTTCTGGGGTGTGAAAAACGATTTAGGTACAAAATCAGTTGATGTTAAGGCGGGTATTGTTGAGTCATTAAACTTTGCCCAAGGCAACGGGCGCTTGCGAATTGTTACTAACCTTCATGGCATGACAGATTATCGTACTTTTACTGAGGGCAATAGCTTGTTTGTTGTGTTTGGTGAAAAGCCCAATGCTGCGATGGCGAAAACCTCCTCACCCGTAAAGCAGATGGCGGCAAAGAGAACGGTTTTAGATGCGCATAATGATAAAACGCGAGTTCAGGGTATTGATTTTGAACGTGTCGCAGGCGGTGTGGGGAGAGTCGTTATCACACTGTCGGATGATCAGGCAGGTTTAAATATCGAAGAAGAGGGTAATAATGTCGCTGTGAATTTTTCAGGAGCTACTTTGTCGGAAGCCTTGCAGCAGCGTGTTAATGTCCAGGACTTTGCAACTCCCGTCATGTATGTTGATGCGATGGCCAGTGGCAGAAACACAACTGTCTTGATTAAGCCAGGTGCCGAGCCATATGATTACATGGCATATCAGACGGGTAATAGGTTGGTTTTGGACTTTAAGCCGTTATCTCGCGCAGAAAAGGATGAATTAAAGAAAAACGATTTTCCTTACAGTGGCGAAAAAATAGATCTTAATTTCCAAAATGTAAGCGTTCGCTCAGTGTTACAGATCTTAGCCGAAGTCGCGCAGCTTAACTTGGTGGTTGATGATGCGGTTGATGGTGAAATTACACTTCGGCTTAAACATGTACCGTGGGATCAGGCGCTTGATATTGTGATGAAAACCCGTGGGTTAGATAAACGCCAAGTGGGTAATGTATTGCTGGTCGCACCGGCAGAAGATATTGCTGAGCGTGAGCGTCTTGAACTGGAAAGCCAAAAGCAAGTAGAAGAGCTGTCTCCTCTGAAAACAGATTTTATTCAGGTAGATTACCGTAAAGCATCCGAAATGAGGTCACGCATATATGAGGCAAAACTTGTCTCTGAGAGAGGTTTTATTGTTGCTGATGATCAGACTAATGTGCTGATGGTGAGGGAAACAACAGCCCAGCTTGAAGAGATACGTAGAACCTTGCGTAAGTTTGATACTGAAGTGGCGCAAATTATGGTGGAGGCTCGTTTGGTGACGGCTTCAACCGATTTTACGCGTGACTTGGGTATTAAATGGGGATTTGGATTGCTGCAGGGTGGTTTTATAGCTGGCGGCGGTGCCGCAGGCGATGCTCCGTATTATCGAGAAGACTTTCCTGCGAGTGGATCTAATACACGCTTGGGGGTGGATTTGGGTGTGACACCCCAATCTGCAATCCGTTTGGGTTATGCGACGAGTAATTTCCTAATTTCCACTGAGCTATCTGCACTGCAAAGTGAAGGTAAGGCGGAGATTATTTCTCAGCCTAAAATTATAACCACCAATGGTAAAGCCGCTCGTATTCAATCGGGTCAGGAGATTCCTTATCAGACGGTTGAGGATGGCGAAGTTAAAATTGAGTTTAAGGATGTGGTATTGAGCCTCGATGTGACCCCCCAGCTTAATCCGGGTGACCGTATTACGCTGGATCTGAAAATCAATCAGGATTCGTTAGGTGAAGTGTTGCCAAACGGTGAAATCAGTATTATTAATAATGAGCTTGAAACCTCAGTTGTAGTTAAAGATGGTGATACGGTTGTTTTAGGTGGGGTGTATAGAAATGAAGTAGTGGATGCTATCGCTAAAACACCATTCTTGGGTGATCTGCCAGGTATCGGCGCACTGTTTCGTAAAAGTGAAGTATCGGATAAGAAGGTTGAGTTGTTGATTTTTATCACACCTAAGCTTATCAGAGAGTCTTTATCGGCAAAGTAGGCGGAGTTGTCCCAGCTTGAATATATTTCTTATTGGTCCTATGGGTGCTGGAAAAAGCACCATAGGACGTATGCTTTCTCAAGAACTGAGTCTTAATTTTGTTGATGTAGATCGTGAAATTGAAGAGCGTGCAGGGGCGGATATTCCTTGGATTTTTGATGTCGAAGGAGAAAGCGGCTTTCGTGATCGTGAAGAAGCGGTTGTCGATGAGCTAACGCGTAAGGATCAGCAAGTTTTAGCTACCGGTGGTGGAGCAGTGCTTCGTGCCACTAATCGTGCTTGTTTGCAAAGTCGGGGTTTCGTTGTTTATTTGGATACATCGGTTGAGCAGCAGCTGGAAAGAACATCTAAAGACAAAAATCGTCCACTTTTAAATTCTGCTAATCCTCAAGCTGTGCTTGAGAAGCTTATGCTTGTTCGCGATCCGCTTTATACACAAACATCGGACTTGATCGTTAAAACTGATCGTCGGCATCCGCGGGGTGTCGTCACAGAAATTGTAAAACAACTGGCTCGTCAGGGAATTATTGCTGGCGACTAATGTGAATGTGGAGATTGTGTTGCAATCCTTAATAGTTGACCTTGGCGAGCGTTCTTATCCTATCTATATTGGTCAAAATATTTTTTCTGAAGCACTCATTAAACCTTTCATTAAAGGGAATCAGGTCATGGTGGTCACCAATGACACGGTTGCACCTTTGTATCTGGATCAATTATTGGCAAATTTATCAGGCCTTTCGGTTGATGTCACGGTATTGCCAGATGGGGAGTCGTATAAGGATTTAACTCATCTGAATCTTATTTTTGATAACTTACTTAAAAATAAGCACAACCGTACCACCACCTTGATAGCTCTGGGTGGTGGTGTGGTTGGTGATATGACGGGTTTTGCTGCTGCTAGCTATCAGCGCGGAGTCGATTTTATTCAGATTCCTACCACTGTGCTTTCGCAGGTTGATTCCTCTGTGGGCGGTAAAACAGGTGTTAACCACCCCCTCGGAAAAAATATGATAGGTGCTTTTTATCAGCCGAAATTAGTCGTGGCTGATATTGCAGTATTTACAACCTTACCGGATAGAGAGCTTTCTGCGGGTCTCGCAGAAGTGATTAAGTACGGTTTGATTTATGATTACTCTTTTTTCTGCTGGCTTGAAGAGAATATAGAGCGTTTAGCGGCACGAGATGCTGAAGCCTTAACGCAGGCGATTCAGCGTTCCTGTGAAATTAAAGCCGAGGTTGTAGCACAGGATGAAAAAGAAGCGGGGATTCGCGCCTGGTTGAATCTTGGGCATACTTTCGGTCATGCCATAGAAACGCATCAGGGGTATGGGAACTGGCTTCATGGTGAGGCAGTTGCCGCCGGGACTATGATGGCGCTTTTGCTTTCAGTTCGCATGGGGTGGATAGCTGATGAAGATATGGAGCGTGCCCGTTGTCTGTTTGAAAAAGCTGAATTGCCTGTGACGCCGCCACAGAATATGTCGCCTAATGACTTTATTGATTTGATGTCGGTTGATAAAAAAGTGTTGAATGGAGAGTTACGGTTAGTGCTGTTGAAGAGTTTGGGTGAGGCGGTCGTCACTGCTGATTACTCTAAAGAAAAGTTGATGGATGTTTTGAACGCCTAATCTGAGTATTGAGTGGATAAACCAATGAGTCAAAATTTTTATTTCGAGCCTCCTAGCCGTATACAGCTAGTGGATAAAATGGCTCACCTGCTCAGGTACTCTGATTTTCTTGTTGTTATTGCAGGCCCTAAAGGCAGTGGTAAGAGTGCTGTTGCGCAACGATTGGCATTAGTGACTCATGCGAGTGATATTTGTCAGATCATTGTTTCACTTGAAAGTGAAACGGGTGCGATTTCACTTGCACGTCAATGTGCAAAGCTGGTGTCTGATGAATATGCTGATGGCATGGACCCATTGACTATCTTGCACGAAAAGAGTCGGACGTTACACGATGTTGGTCAGCACCTTCTTATTCTTATTGATAATGCTGAATGGCTGAATGATGAGGCGATTGAGCTGTTAGCAGGCTTATTAGTGTCGGGTGCTGGTAAGCCGAAGATAGTACTTGCCGGTGAAGAGTCTCTGATTAAGCGTTTAAGCTCTCTGAGCTTGTATGAGCTGCTTGAAGGTCGTTTGCATCTTGAGTGTTTGCAGCCTTTTACAGAAGAAGAAGCGAAAGAGTTTCTGGCGCTCAAATTTTCATCGCAACAGGATCTGAATAAACGAGAATTAAAACATGTATTTGACGCGGCGTCTGGTTATCCAGGGCGGCTCACCTCGGCTGTATCAGAGTTATATCGATCTGGCAAAGTCGTTAATCGGGCTGTATCGCTGCCATTGCCCATCCCACATCTGGTGGGCATTGGGATCGTGCTTGTCGGGGTTTTATTTATCTCTTTATGGCAAGTGTTTCAGAGCGAAGAAGCGGATCAGCAGCCGCAAATAGTTGAAGGTCGGGTCTCTGTTCCATTAAGCGTTCCATTAGATTCCTCTCAATCAGAAGTGGCTACGGCAGAATCTGTCACTCTGGTCCAGAGTGAACTATCTAAACTTCTTGCTGAGCAAGAGCGGCTTTTGAAACAGGAGGTTGCGCTAGCTCAAAATGCCTCGAATATGACGACTGAAGATAACAGTGTGGTGACAATGGCGCTACCACTCTCTGTATCTGCAAAGACAGAAGATGCTCTATCTACAAAGACAGAAGATGCTCTATCTACAAAGACAGAAGATGCCGAAGTTGTTATAAAAGAAGCCAACACTAATGAGAGCTTAGTAAGCGCCCCAGCTGTTGAGCAAGCTTCAACTGAAGCGGAAGTGATTAAGTTAAGCGTGCCGAAGCCGGTTGTTTCTGAGTCTGTTGCTATGGTGGTGGAAAAAGCAGAAGTTAAACCGGAAAGTGTTGCCGTGTTAAAAGACGTTGTAGCGCCTAAGCCTCAAGAAGTCGTACCGGTTGCACCAAAAACAGAGCCAAAAATTGTATCTGTAGTGGCGCCGAAAGCAGTGCCGAAAATAGCAGGGAAAAGCACTGATGAAGCTCAGAGTAAAAGAGGCTCGTCCTCTTCATTGGGAGCACAAAAGTGGCTTAAAGAGGAGCAGTTGTTAAGCTGGCCTTCCGGGGGGTACACATTACAGCTGTTAGGCGCTCGATCTGAAGAAAGTATTATTCAATTTATGCAGTCGTTGGATAATCCGAATCGGTTATATTATTTCAGTACTGTGTATAAAAATGCGCCATGGCATGTTGTGGTGTATGGGCAGTATGCGAACCGCACAGCGGCTAATAGAGCCGTTAGTTCGTTACCTGATGAACTCAAAAATCTTAAGCCATGGGCCCGTAGCATTAATGGGGTGCAACTGGATATTAAGAAAAAATAATTTTTTCTTAAGTAAATTCAGGAAATTGTTTCTTAAAAACGGCATTTTGCCGTTTTTTTTCTGCTGATACCGATGAAAATTTGTCCCCGAAGGGGTCAGCGTGTAAAATGTCCTCCCTTTTTGCCTGCCAAGTAAATGTCCAGTTAAAAAGGTATATTTTTAAGCATTTGTTTTTTATAGAAATATTTAAGTGAGAATGACTTATGAGCACAGGTCTGTATCGCCCCGGTGAGTTTAAGGATAACTGTGGTTTTGGTCTGATGGCACACCTAGAGGGTGTCGCCAGTCATGATCTTTTGCAAAAAGCGATAGGCGCACTCGCCTGTATGACCCATCGAGGCGGTATTGCCGCTGATGGAAAAACAGGTGACGGTTGTGGCTTGTTGATGCAAAAGCCAGATAGTTTTTTGCGCGCGGTTGCTAGCAGTGACCTTGGCGTTGAGTTGGGAGAGCGCTATGCCGTTGGTATGGTGTTTATGTCCCGTGAGCCCGGTTTGTCTGAAGTGGCTCGTGAAACGTTAAACAAAGAGCTGAAAGCCCAAGGTTTGAGCGTTAAAGGGTGGCGCTTGGTACCGACGGATGAAACATGTCTTGGGCCTATAGCCAAAGACACCTTGCCACGTATTGAACAAGTTTTTATCGAACCTGAAGGTAAATCTGAACGTGATTTCGGTATCAGTTTGTTTGTTGCCCGTCGTAAAGCTGAAATTGCATTAAGTACCGATAGTGATTTTTATATCTGCAGTCTGTCCGATAAGGTTCTTTCCTATAAAGGGCTGACGTTACCAGTTGATTTGCCGGTATTTTATAAGGACTTGGCAGATGAGCGTCTGGAAACTGCGGTCTGTACTTATCATCAGCGTTTTTCTACGAATACCGCACCGCGTTGGCCGTTAGCCCAGCCATTCCGTTTTCTTGCACATAACGGTGAGATCAATACGATTGAAGGTAACCGTAACTGGTCACGTGCCCGTTCACGCAAATTTGCGACGGATCTGCTGCCTAAGCTTGAAGAGCTGCAGCCGATTGTGAATACGACCGGATCCGACTCTTCCAGTATGGATAACATGCTGGAATTCCTGATGGTTGGTGGGATTGATATCTACCGCGCTGTTCGAATGATTATTCCACCTGCCTGGCAGAACGTGGATACCATGGATACGGAACTGCGTGCCTTCTATGAATATAACTCTATGCATATGGAACCATGGGATGGCCCGGCAGGCATGGTGATGACGGATGGTCGTTTTGCCGTGTGTATGCTTGACCGTAACGGCTTACGTCCATCACGCTGGGTGATGACAAAGCAGGGTTATGTTTGTACGGCGTCTGAAATTGGTGTTTTTGATTATCAGCCAGAAGATGTTGTGGCGCAGGGACAAGTAGGCCCGGGGCAGATTTTTGCTATCGATACCGCCAGCGGAGAAGTTCTGCATACAGCCGATATTGATAACCGTCTGAAAAAAGCAAAGCCTTACAAAAAATGGCTCAGAGAAAATGCGTTACGCCTTGAGCAAACGATGAATCTGAGTGAAGAGTCTCGCTCTTTCCGTGATATGCCGCCAGAAGAAGTTAAAAGGTTCATGAAAATGTTCCAGGTGACTTTTGAGGAGCGTGATCACGTTATTCGTCCCTTAGGTGAGTCGGGTATGGAAGCCGTTGGCTCAATGGGTGATGACAAGCCAATGGCGGTTTTGTCGAGTCGTGTGCGTTCACCTTATGACTATTTCCGTCAGCAGTTTGCTCAGGTAACCAACCCGCCTATCGATCCTTTACGTGAAGCGATAGTGATGTCGTTGGAAACCTGCATCGGTGCAGAGCAGAATATTTTCGAAGAGGGGCCAGAGCATGCGCGTCGCGTTATCCTGACAACCCCTGTGTTATCAGCATCAAAGTTCCGTCGCCTGCGTGACAATAAAGTTTCTGGTTTTGACGTCATTACAATTGATCTTAATTATGATCCATTAATACTCAATCTTAAAGAAGCGATAGCAGCGGTTACTGATCAGGCCGAGAAGGCAGTGCGGGACGGTAAAGTCATTCTTATTCTATCGGATGCCAAGATAGAAGAGGGGAAATTACCTATCCATGCTTCAATGGCTACCGGTGCCGTGCATCATCGTCTGGTGGATACCGGGCTGCGTTGTGATGCCAACATTGTTGTTGAAACCGGCACAGTCAGAGACCCGCATCACTTTGCTGTACTATTTGGCTTCGGTGCAACAGCGGTTTACCCGTTCCTTGTGTATCGTGTGCTGAATGATCTGTGTTCGTCTGGTGAAATTCAGCTTGCTCCTTTAGATAGTCATGAGAATTACCGTAAAGGTATCAATAAAGGCTTGATGAAAATCCTATCTAAAATGGGGATTTCAACGATTGCGTCTTATCGCGGAGCACAACTGTTTGAAGCGATTGGTTTAAGCTCTGAAGTTGTCAGCCAGTGCTTTAAAGGCGTGAGTAGTCGTATTGAGGGTGCTCGTTTCGAAGATTTCCAATATGAGCAATCTTTGCTGGCTAAAGAAACCTGGACTGCACGTAAGCCCATCCAGCAGGGTGGTTTGCTTAAGTATATGCATGATGGCGAATATCATGCGTATAACCCGGACGTAGTGCGTACTATCCATGAAGCGGTAGAAAGTGGCGATCCGGCGATCTATCAGAAATATGCTGATTTGGTTAATAACCGCGGTGTCGCCACGCTGCGTGATATGTTAGCGCTGAAAAAAGATGTTAAGCCGATTTCGCTTGACCAGGTTGAGCCGATTGAAAATATCCTGAGGCGCTTTGACTCCGCTGCGATGTCATTGGGTGCACTTTCACCCGAAGCACATGAGGCCTTAGCGGTTGCCATGAATGAGTTAGGTGGTCGTTCTAACTCAGGTGAAGGTGGAGAAGATCCAGCTCGCCACGGCACTATGAAACGCTCAAAAATCAAGCAGATAGCATCGGGTCGTTTTGGAGTTACACCTGAGTACCTGATGAGCGCTGATGTTATGCAGATCAAGGTTGCACAGGGTGCTAAGCCAGGTGAAGGTGGGCAGTTGCCAGGCGGTAAAGTGAATGAGCTGATCGCTCGTTTACGTTTCTCTGTCCCGGGCGTTACGCTGATCTCTCCACCGCCGCATCATGATATCTATTCTATTGAAGATTTGGCGCAGCTGATTTTCGATCTGAAGCAGATCAACCCTGAAGGGCTCGTATCGGTAAAACTGGTATCTCGTCCGGGTGTCGGTACGATTGCTTGTGGTGTAGCAAAAGCGTATGCCGACCTGATCACAATTTCCGGATATGACGGCGGTACCGCGGCATCCCCATTAACCTCGATTCACCATGCAGGTTCTCCATGGGAGCTGGGTCTGTCTGATGCGCACCAGTCTTTGCGTGGCAACCATCTGCGTGGCAAGATCCGTCTGCAAACAGACGGTGGGCTGAAAACTGGTCTGGATGTTGTTAAAGCAGCCATGTTAGGTGCTGAAAGCTTCGGCTTTGGTACTATGCCGATGGTAGCGCTCGGTTGTAAATTCTTGCGTATTTGTCATTTGAATAACTGCGCAACCGGTGTGGCTACTCAAAACGAAAGGTTACGTGAAGAGTTCTTCCGTGGAACCGTTGAGATGGTTAAAAATTTCTTCCGTTTTGTGGCGGAGGAAACCCGTCAATGGATGGCTCAGATGGGTGTTCGCACCATGGAAGAGCTGGTGGGTCGTGTTGATCTGCTTGAATTGATCGAAGGTTACACGCCTAAACAGCGAAATCTGGACTTAAGTCCGATTATCAGTGATGGCGGTGTTCCTGCTGAATATCCGCAGACTTGCCAACAAGAGCGTAATCCTCCTTATGATTCGGGTGCATTGAATACGCAAATGCTAGAGCTGTCTTTGCAGAGCATTGAGCAGAAAACAGGCGGCGAGTGGGATCTGACGATTACCAACTGCGATCGTTCTGTTGGTGCGCGTACTTCCGGTGTGATTGCTAAGAACCATGGTAATTTGGGTATGTGTGGTCATCAGCTCACATTCCGTTTTACAGGTCATGCAGGTCAGTCATTTGGTGTGTGGAATGCGGGTGGTCAGGACCTTATTCTGGAAGGTGATGCCAACGACTACGTCGGAAAAGGTATGGCTGGCGGCAAGATTGTGATTAAACCGTTCAGCGCTTCTACGTTCAAGTCGAATGAAACCGCTATCATGGGGAATACCTGTTTATACGGTTCAACCGGCGGTAAGTTATTTGCGGCAGGTCGTGCAGGCGAGCGCTTTGCAGTGCGTAACTCTGGTTGTCATGCAGTTGTGGAAGGTGCCGGTGATCACTGTTGTGAATATATGACGGGTGGCTTAGTAACGGTTCTGGGTGCAACCGGTTATAACTTTGGTGCAGGCATGACCGGCGGTTTTGCTTATGTGTTGGATATGAGCAATACCTTTGTGGATAAGTACAATCATGAGTTGGTTGAAATTCACCGGGTACATACCGAGCACATGGAGATTTATAAAAACCATCTGCGCTCAGTGATTATTGAATTTACTCGAGAAACAGGCAGTGCCTGGGGTCAGGAAATTGTCGATAATTATGATGATTATATTGGCCGTTTCTGGCTGGTTAAGCCCAAAGCCGCTGGTATTACTGATTTGCTGAATAGTGTTCGTAGGCGCCCTGAATAACAGGTTTCGTAGCGATAAAGTTTAACATGCGCCTGATATCAGGCGCCTTAACGAGGTGGGGACCATGACTGAACGTCTTAACAACGATTTCCAGTTCCTCGACGTATCCCGTGAGGGGCCCAAAAAAATTAAGGCCTCGGTTCGTAAAAAGCAATACGCTGAAATTTACGAACCATTTGTAGCAACAGAAGCAGCAGAGCAGTCACACCGTTGTCTGGACTGCGGTAATCCTTATTGTTCATGGAAATGTCCTGTGCATAACCATATTCCGGACTGGCTGCAGTTGGTATCGGAAGGCAATATAATTAAAGCAGCGGAGCTGAGCCATCAGACCAATACCTTGCCGGAAGTCTGTGGCCGGGTATGTCCACAAGATCGTTTGTGTGAAGGTGCTTGTACACTGAATGATGGTTTTGGTGCGGTGACGATTGGATCAGTTGAAAAGTATATAACTGATACTGCTTTTGCGATGGGCTGGAAGCCCGACATGTCAAACACGCCGCAGACAGGTAAGAAAGTAGCTATTATTGGTGCAGGCCCCGCAGGCTTGGGAGCTGCCGATATTCTGGTGCGCAATGGCGTGACACCGGTCGTGTTTGATCGCTATCCTGAAATCGGTGGGCTGCTGACTTTCGGTATTCCTGAATTTAAGCTGGAAAAAGAGGTGATGGCGAATCGTCGTCGCGTTTTTGAAGAGATGGGTGTCGAGTTCCGTTTGAATACAGAGATCGGAAAAGACGTTGCAATGCAGTCTTTGATTGATGAGTATGATGCGGTGTTCCTTGGTATGGGTACTTATACCTATATGAAAGGTGGCTTCCCGGGTGAAGACTTAGAGGGTGTCTATGATGCACTGCCATTCCTGATCTCTAATGTTAATCATTGCTTAGGATTTGAAAAAGATCCGGCGGATTATATTAGTATGAAAGGTAAAACGGTGGTGATTCTGGGCGGTGGTGATACGGCCATGGATTGCAATCGTACTTCCATTCGACAAAATGCTAAGCGCGTTACCTGTGCTTATCGCCGTGATGAAGCCAACATGCCGGGCTCTAAGCGCGAAGTTGAAAATGCTAAAGAAGAGGGTGTTAAATTCCTCTTTAATCGTCAGCCTGTTGAAGTGGTGGGTGAGAACGGTAAAGTTGTCGGTGTAAAGGTCGTAACAACTCAAATGGGTGCACCTGATGAGAGAGGGCGCCAACGTGCAGAAGTGGTACCAGGCTCTGAAGAGGTTCTGGATGCGGATGCTGTGCTGGTCGCTTTTGGTTTTCGTCCTAGTCCCGCTCCGTGGTTTGCTGATTTTGGCATTGATCTGCATGAAGATGGTCGTGTTAAAGCGGATGCAAAACCTGAGCAGGGCCGCCATGCATTCCAGACGACTAACGCAAAAGTGTTTGCCGGTGGTGATATGGTACGTGGTTCGGATCTGGTGGTTACGGCTATCTATGAGGGTCGTCAAGCGGCTGAAGGTATCCTCGATTACCTTGAAGTATAATGCCGGACCCGACGTTATTACTCAGTAACTTTTCATGAGTATAACGTTACTCTATTTAAAAAGGCCGCGTTGATTTAGCGGCCTTTTTTATATCCACTGTCCCGTCCTGAAATAGGTGTCCCGTTTTTTTACAACCCTATCCCTTCGGCTGATGAGGCCAACTTTGCGCGGCGCAGTGCGTCGATGGAGAAGACGATAAAGCCAGCCCAAACCAGTGAAAAGGTTATCAGGCGTTCACTATTCATCACTTCGTTGAAGACAAAGACTGCCAGAAGGAAGTATAACGTTGGCTCTATGTATTGCAGAACCGCGATGGTGGATAGGTTTTTTATCCGCGCGACGCCAAAGGTGAATAATCCCAACGGTAGAATGGTCATTGGTGCCGTTAACATTAATAACAGGCGTATGTTCTCTTCATCCGTCTCCCAGCGAGTCTGTCCTGCCATACCGATCAGATAAAACAACGCAAAAGGAACCATCAGGAGTGTTTCAGCGGTCAGTCCGTTGAGGGTGTCGATCTGAACCTGTTTTTTGATGACGCCATAACAGCCAAACGCAAGAGCAATACCGATGGTCAGCCATGGAAAACTATCCAGACTCATACAGGCGTAAAGAAAGCCAGATGCGCAAAGCACGAGTGCTACCAGCTGTAACGGGGTGAGTCGCTCGCGCAGGTAGAGCACACCGATCAGGATGCTGATCAGCGGGGTGAGAAAATATGCGAGACTTACCAGTAACACCTGATCATTGGTGGCGCCCCAGGTGTTTAGATACCAACTGGTAGAGATGCAAGTGGTTGAGAGGAATAGCCAGAAGAACGTTTTTGGCTCCATCAACAAGTGGAAGACACGTACCGGCGTGACAGTTACCCAGAGCAACAGTGCCATTAGCGGCACAGAGCTAAGCACACGCAAGGCAAAGATTTCCATCGCATCTACGCCACGTAAGTGCTGATAGAAGAGCGGCGTTAGCCCCCAAACAATATAGGCAGAAGCGGTCCAGAGCAGGCCGCCTTGTAGGAGGGTAGATCGTTGCATGTGTGGATTGCTGCTATGAAATATTATGGCATCGGAAATGATGAGGCGCGTATTATACTTATGCACCAGGCTGGTGCAATTCAAGAGTTTTGAAGAGCATATAAGCTTTATTTATGTATTATGTGGTGCGATATTCTGTACGCCCTCAATCAACGCAACCAAGGCTGCGTTGAGAGGGGGGTTAAAGCGTTAATCAAGCAATCTGACGATCCACTGCTGCAGCGACCATGCGAGTGAGGCTGCTCAGATCGAAGATTGGCAGGTTAAATTTGTTCTGCAGCTTTGGTGCAAAGTGTGACAGGTCGGTGCATTCCAGTACGATAGCTGCGACTTCAGGATTTTCATCGAGCATGCTCTGCACCACAAAAGTCAGCTCCTCCTCAAATAGCTCCATGTTCAGATCTTTAGTATCGCCGCGCAGTATGACTTCAGCAAATTGCTGTTGGTGCTGCATGCCTGTTATCACAATAGGCTCATCAGAGATGCCGACCCCTTTCAGGTGAGCTTCGGTGAGGGCTTCGCTGTTGGCCACGACTACGCCGACCTTTTGGCCGTGCTTCAGGAAGCGGGATACCAGCGGTACCTGAATTAGGCTGGACATAAACACGGGTACACTGACCGCATCAGCAATCTCTTTCTGGTGTAGGGCTAGAAAGCCGCAGCTTCCGGTGATCGCTTTGACGCCTTCGCGTTCGAGTTCTTGAGCGGCTTCTATAAATGGCTTTAGCAGTTCAGGGTCTTGTTCACGGATAAGACGATCAATAGTGGCACCTTGCACCGTTTTGTACAAAATCGGGAAGTCGAAGCTGGCCGGATGTTTGATGTGCCCGGCAGGTTTTGGAAAGTAAGACTCCAGAGAGATAACGCCCATGGTAAGTCCGCAAATATTGATACCACCTTTGATAATCATTTAAATATCCTATTAGCTGAAACGAGCGGCTGAGAATGGCTTCAGGCAAACAGATGTTGTTTTTCCCTGAATGCATTCTGTAATCAGTTTTCCGGTGATGGCAGCGAAGGTCAGTCCCAGATGTCCGTGACCAAAGCCTGCTTTAACTCGTGGATGCTGTTCCAGTGAGCCGATAACCGGTAGCGAATCCGGGGTTGATGGACGGCTGCCGACCCAGGTTGATTTGATCGACGGGTTGTTGCCCAGCATAACTTTAGCGTGTTCTAGCATCGTATCGGCACGTTGTGGATTAAGCGGCGCATCAACAGATGCGAACTCTGCAGTGCCGGCCAGTCGTACGCCACCCTCCATTGGGGTGAGGAAAACAGCCTTGTCCAACCAGCCCACCGGGCGGCTCAGTGATTTTTTACCGATATCTAACGTTAAATGGTAACCACGCTCGCTGACCAAGGGAACCTTGACCCCCAGCTGTGCCAGGATTCCTTTAGATGCCGTGCCGGTGCAAACCACAACTTGATCATAAGTGGCGATGCTGTCACTCAGGCGCACCAACACTTCATTGTCATTAGGCGATACTGCCAATACTTTATCTTGTAAGATTATTCCGCCGTTTTTGCTGAAATGCTGTGCGTAATGACGGCTCAGTTCCAACGGGCTGACGGTGAACCGGGTATCAGGGTAAAAAACCCCACCGGCATGAAAATCGGCCAGATCAGGTTCTAGATCATGAACTTGCTTTGCACTCAGGAATTCAAGGTTCACCCCTTGCTCTCTGCGTTCCTGCAGGTCGCCGTTTCGCGCTAAAGCATAATTGTCTTCTGTCGCAAACAGCCCCAGGCAGCCCCCGGACTTGATCAGTCTCTGTGCGTTGGTTAAGTTCAGCAGCGCCTGATCTGTTAGCTGTGTGTGTTCCTGTAAAGACTTCATAGCGGCCTTGCCTTGTGCGTACTTAGTCGGGAAACAGGCTTTGAAAAACTCCCAACCATAGGGCATCAATGAGGGTAAATAACTGCTCTGCATGGAGAGTGGGCTGGTTTTGTCCAGCAGCATTCCGGGCATTTTTCGCATCATGGCAAACTTGGCAAACGGTAAGCGGGCATAATCAGCAAATAGGCCGGCGTTACCGAAAGAGGTGCCCATACCAGGCGCTTCTTTATCGATCAGTGTCACCTTGTAACCGGCTTCCTGCAAAAAAATTGCGGTTGAAAGACCGACGATACCGGCTCCCATAATTCCAATATGTGTGCTTTGCATACTCATTTCGTGGCGAAACCACCACGCCTCTAAATCTTAAGCTTTGGCTGCGACTATCTTAATCTCTATCAGCCGTTCGGAGCGTTGTCTAAAACGGTTCAGAGCTGAGTCTTGATGAGGTCATTATTTATGCAGAAAAATATAATGACAAATCGTAAATATTTAACATCTCATCAGATTTTCTTATGTTGATTGAGCCTTGTTCTTAAGACACGGACTTATTTCTTAATAACAGTTGGCCGTATTCTGCTAAATCAAACGGCGCGCTTTAATTACTCAGCTTTCCCCAGTTCCTGTACGTGTGTTTAGCATGCCAATGCCTGCATTAAAACGTGCGTTCAGAGAGGGTGTCTCGAATGAAAAAACATAAGAAAAGTTTATATAATCAAATATTTTTTAGAATTGTATCTATATTAAGTTTGTTTACACTGAATAAATCAGCATCTCGTGATATCGGTAGATGAGCTGTTACAGCAATCTCTGATTACCTGTCATAGCGATAGCTGAAACTTATAAAAACAAGAAATAATCGGGTAGTAAAATGGATAGAAGAAAAATAGACGTCGTCTTATCGACATTTTTGATTATTGTTTCTTTGATCATCTTAAATAACGACAACCTGGTAGAAGGTGGCGCTGAAAGTGATCTGGGTTCTATGTTTTTACCTCGCGTAGTAGCTGGGTTGATCATTATTTTCGCTTCGGCTATCGCTATCCAATCTCTCAGGAAGCTTTCTAAAGGCGACAGAGCTGAAGGCCCTGAGCTGATCAGTACTGATGGTTTCTCTGGCATCTTTATCTATATAGGGATTTTTATTGTCTACTGGCTTGTTGTGCCTTATGTCGGTTTTCTGGTAGCAACTCCTTTCATTATGGTCGCTGTTGCCATGCTTCTTGGGGGACGTAACTGGATTCCTATTATCGCTATGTCTGTTATTACTCCCTTGCTCATCGATTACGGCTCCAAAGAATTTCTGCGGGTTTATTTGCCAACCTGGTCCTTCTAAGGGGAGATAATCTGATGTTTGATAATATTCTAAATGGTTTCTCTTCTATTCTGGCGATAGGTCCGATTTTGGGCATTATTGCGGGTGTAGTTATCGGTATTATTTTTGGTGCTATTCCAGGCATCTCTGCCATCATGGCGATTGCTATTATTTTGCCGATGACCTTTTATGTCGATCCGGTCATCGGAATCACTATGTTACTGGCTGTATATAAAGCGGGTATTTACGGAGGGTCGATCTCAGCTATTCTGATCAACACGCCTGGCGCTGCAGCATCCTTTTTGACGGCTCAGGATGGTCATGCGTTGACGAAAGCAGGGAAGGCGGGTAAGGCGCTCGATATCTCCTTATTTGCCTCAGTCACAGGTGAGATGCTGGCAACATTAGTCCTGATTTTAGTTGCTGCACCTATCTCTCTGATCTCGTTGCAAGCAGGTCCTATAGAAAAAGTATTCCTGTTACTGTTTGCTTTTACTGTGATTGCTTCCATGGCTGGTGAGTCTCTCCCGCGGGGCTTGCTATCCTGCTGCTTAGGTATGCTGTTTGCCATGGTCGGTATGTCTACCATCACCGGTGCGTCTCGTTTCACTTTTGGTTATACCGAACTAATGGGGGGCTTTACATTTACGCCCATGTTGATCGGTATTTTAGTGATGCCCGAGGTGTTTAATGTGATCCGTCGGCGCATGGTTCCACACCATGAGATGACAATTACGCATTCACCTAATCCGGCTGATAATCGCATCAGTTTCAAAGAGTTCCGTAGTGTGTTCGCTACCATACTGAAATCCAGTGGTATCGGTACTTTTGTTGGCGCACTGCCAGGTCTGGGCTCCAGTACGGCAGCGTTCATCGCTTACGGTGAAGCAAAACGTACCGCCAAAAAGCCTGAAGAGTATGGCAAAGGTTCTGTGGAAGGGATTGCTGCAGCAGAATCTGCTAATAATGCCGTATGTGGATCCAGTATGATTCCAATGCTGACATTGAGTATTCCAGGAGATGATGTTGCTGCGCTACTCATGGGCGCGTTCCTGATCCATGGCCTGACACCAGGTCCGATGATCTTTTTCGAGCACACCGACACTATTTATGCGATTTTTGCAGGCTTTCTGATTACTGATCTCTTCCTATTGCTGATTGCGCGTTCTGGCTTTAAGTTTTTTGTGAAGATGGCATCGCTACGACGCTACTATATTTTCCCTTGTGTGACAGTGTTTGCTTTCACCGGTGCCTTCACTGCTGGTCAAAACATGGATGATATTTTGGTCCTTATCGGCTTTACCGTGATGGGCTATGGCATGAGGTTAGTCGGATTAAATCCAGCGGTATTTATTATTGGCTTTATTCTGACTCCGTTCCTGGAGCAAAACTTAGATCAGGCCATGTCTATCGTTGGCACTGAATATCATCTGTTTTTTGCTTCACCCTTCTCATGGGTGTTTATCGCTCTCTCTGCATTCTTTGTTTTCTCAAGTATGAAAATAAAGCGAAAAACTCCGAACACCTCTGTTCCGTTAGGGGAAAAGACCGCCTGAACATGAAAGACCAGGCACTCGTTTACAGCGTAGTTTTATACAAAAGTGAAATGTAAATAAAAATAAATCGAAGGAAGTATCTATGAAAAACTCTAAAAAAAACCTGGCGACGCTCACTGCAGCATTGGTTCTGACATTAACGTCTGGTGCAGCCTTAGCTGAATATCCAGAGAAGCCGATTAACGTTATTGTTCCTTGGGGGGCCGGTGGTGACTCCGATCTGACCACGCGCATTTGGGCTGACGCAGTAGAGAAGGAGCTAGGTGTTCCGGTCGTTGTTATTAATAAAACAGGTGGCGGTGGGGTTGTAGGAACATCATTTGTTGCCCGTGCTAAGAAAGATGGCTACACATTAATTAATGCAGGTTTGAGTAACATGTTAGTTACTCCTAACTTCAGTGAAGTACCATACAGTTTTGATAGCTTTACGCCTATTATGAAAATGACGGCGGTGCCGTTGGCTGTTGTGGTTGCCAAAGATAGTCCTTATAAAAGCTTTGATGAGTTCATAGTGGGTGCCAAGAGCACAAGGCTGACACAAGGATCCTGGGGGGCGTCTTCTTCCGGCACCATTCTGGCGAATATCATTGCGGATCAGGTAGGTTACAGTGTTAAGTATGTTCATGCGAAAGGTGCTGCCGATTCTATGGTCTCAGTAGTTGGTGGCCATATCGATTCTGCTGTGTCATTCCCTCCTGCATTCGGCCCTCATGTAAAGGCTGATCGTGCGCGTGCACTGGTTATGAACCAGAAAATGGATGCTTTCCCAGGTGTGCCGACATTTGCTGACTATGGTATTAAAGGCAGCTTCGAAGGCTGGTCCGGTGTGTTTGCACCAAAAGGTGTTCCTCAGGAGGTGGTGGATAAGCTAAATGCAGCGACCGCCAAAGCCATGCAAGATCCAAAAGTGTTGGCCGCTTATCAGAATATTGGTGCAGTAGTTGATTATCGACATGGGCCAGAGTGGATCAGTGACATGAAAGAAACGTATAGCATCATGACAGAGGCGGCGGCTAAAGTTAAAAATTAATAGTGATACCTGATCCTCAGCGGCGCCCGATGCTTTTAGAGTATTGGGCTGTCGTTGAGTTTCGTTCTGAAAATTAATGTATCTCCTGCTTCTGATTTTTTCTAATTATTTTGGCGTTCCTGAACTCTTCTGAAACTCATACCCTCTGAGCAAGCATCAAGTGCTGATATACGTTATATTCTTGCTAAGAATATAATTAAACGGCTTTTTTTATAGCTGTATATCAGTAATATTAATATTTTAAGGTGACGCCATGAACCTCAAGCAGATGGAAGCTTTTCGCGCAGTCATGTTGAGTGGTTCGGTTTCGCAGGCCGCTAAACAATTATTTCGAACTCAACCAGCAGTGAGCATGATGATTGCTTCGCTGGAAAACGATATTGGTTTTCAGTTGTTTGAACGGCATAAAAAACGCCTGTATCCCACTCCTGAGGCTCACTATTTATACAAGGAAGTCGAAGCGATCTTTTCTCGTATCCAGGATGTAAGTCAGACGGTTCAGGATATTCAGAATAAGCAGTATGGTTTTCTGCGTATCGGTTGTATGCCCGGGCCGTCGAACTTCTTCGTGCCAGATATTTTAGCTGATTTTCTGGAAGAGCACCCCAAGGTTCAGGCCTCCTTGCAGACGAGGACTTCCGATGCTGTGGTTGAGTGGGTCGCTTCCAATCAATACGACTTGGGTCTGGCTGAAATATCCACGCATCAGTCCAAGCTAGGGAGAAACAGGCTGTTCGAATTACCTTGTGTTTGTGCGCTACCTGCTGATCACCCGTTGGCAGAGCAGGAGGTGATTACGCCCGAGATGCTTGACGATGAGCCAATGATAACCCTGCATCCAGACCATATGATATTCCATGATTTGATGCAGCTGTTTGAAGCGGGTGGTTATCGTATGAATGTGCGTTTGCAAACCCGCTTTTTTATTCCGGCGCTTAAGTTTGTTGAACGAGGGCTTGGTGTCTCTATTGTTGATCCTATATCAGCGAGCAGTTACATCACTTATGCACAGCCTGATAAAGTTGTATTTCGTCGTTTTCAGCCGGATGTACATCTGCGTATTGGTCTGATGTTCCCGTCAGAGAACCCATCATCGATGATCGCGATGGAGTTTGCCGAGCTGTTACGCAAAAAGATAGAAGCTGTGCTTGAGAGCCCTGAACAGTTCTTGGGCTGGGGCGAGTGATGTTATTGCCCCATGTGGTAAAGGCCTATTGGAAAAAAGCCTCGTGTTTACGAGGCTTTAGAAATAACGGCAGTACATTTTTTATAAAAAATGGTTAGAGCTTGCTAAGGTAGCTATCAAACCGTTGCTGAACCGACTCTGCTGGTTCTGCTGTTGCCAGGCTGGCAACAATGATTGAGATAGTGGCAAAAACAATGCCCGGCACTATTTCATACACATCAAAAATGCCACCGCTGATCTGTTTCCATACGACAACTGTAACGCCACCGACGATCACGCCTGCTAATGCGCCAAAGCGGTTCATACGCTTCCAGTACAGACTAAGAATCAAGGTCGGGCCGAAGGCCGCACCAAAACCAGCCCACGCATAAGAAACCAATCCTAATACAGAGCTATCAGGATTCATTGCCAGCATCAGCGCGATAATGGAGAGTCCAATAACGGCAAAGCGGCCCACCATGACGATCTGTTTTTGTGATGCATCTTTGCGAAATACCTGTTTGTAGAAATCTTCAGCCAGAGCTGATGAGGAGACCAGCAACTGAGAATCAGCGGTACTCATGATGGCAGCAAGAATCGCCGCTAGCAGGATACCGGCGACAACAGGATGGAACATCGCGTTGACCAGCAGCATGAAGATCTTTTCACCATCACCTAAATTACCACCGAGTTGGCTGTCCACATAAACGATACCTGCAAGACCGACCAGAATTGCACCGACCATAGAAAGGCCAGACCAGGTAACCGCAATACGGCGTGCAGTTGTGATCTCTGCATTACTGCGTACCGCCGCAAAACGCGCAAGAATGTGCGGCTGACCAAAATAGCCTAAACCCCAGGCCGCAAGTGAAATAATAGCTATGGCGGTCAAAGGCTCACCCTTGCTGTCATTCCAGATGGTCAATAATTCGGGGTTTTTAATTTCAAGGGCTGTAAACAGGTTAGCAAAACCGCCCTCTGACTGAATGGCAATGATAGGAACAATGACCAGTGCAGCAGCCATTAATAAACCTTGAACCAAATCTGTCCAGGATACTGCCAGAAATCCACCGAATAAAGTGTAAGAAACAACACAAACGGTGCCAATGATGACGGCCAGAGTGTAATCCAGCCCAAATACGGTCTCAAACAGTTTGCCGCCTGCGACTAAGCCGGAGCTTGTATAGAAGAGGAAAAACAGCAAAATAAAGAAGGCGGAGATGACCTGAAGAAGGTTTGATTTATCCTCAAAGCGATTGGCGAAAAACTCAGGTAACGTTAGCGCATCGTCTGCTTCAATACTGTAGGTTCGCAGGCGTTTAGCTACTAATAACCAGTTTAACCAAGTACCTATCAATAGCCCTGCACCTAGCCAAAGTGATTCTAAACCGGATGAGAATGCATAACCTGGCAGGCCCAGGAGTAGCCAGCCGCTCATATCAGAAGCTCCGGCAGAAAGTGCGGCAGGCCATGGGCCCAGTGAGCGTCCGCCCAAAAAGTAATCGGAAGAGTTAACCGTACGCCGGTAAGCGTACACACCGATGGCTAGCATAAGTGCCAGATAAATCAGGAACGTGCCAATAATGGCACCGCTATTTGCGATCATCAAATATACCTCTTTGTTATTTTTAAACGTTGGTTTTAAAAATTATTATTAGAATCGACCTGTCACTGAGGAGGAGTGCGATAACAGGTCGTTAAAACACCCATGCTTAATGCATGGGTATTTGGCTTGCGTTACAGATCGTTTTTTCCGCCCAGTTCTAACAGCGTCGCATTTCCGCCTACGGCGGTTGTATTCACAGAGAGTGTGCTCTCAGTAACGAAGCGCCATGGGTAGTCAAGGCTGGTCAGTGTTGGGTAGGTGTCGAATTGAGTTTCTGAAATAAGTTGCGCTAGCATACCTCCGCGTTGTGCTAGTTTCTGGTTTAAGGGAATAAGGCTATCACGTGTTCCGCAAAACGCGTAAGCATGAAAAGCCTCTTGTTGTGTCAGCTCATCCAGCGATGCGGATACGAGCTGAACAATGTTTTCGGATACTCCAGCGCTGAGTAAAGCCGCATGTAATCGATGCGTATATTTGCTCGTATCTTGAAGGATTACCGCGTTACCGGTAGCCAGTGCAGTGAACAGCTGGATAGCAATAGCGGTATCATAAACGCCGTTATCTGGCATTTCTTGGGTGTCGTCCGCGCAGACACAAATAATACCGCGCCCGGACCAATGCAGGCTGTTGGCTTCACCGGTAGGGCCGGGTAGATCAACAGCAACAGGCATAGCTGTGCTGATTCGTTGCATGATCCAGTTTGCGATAGGTTGTTCAAGCGTTTGAGTCGCTGTTGATAATTTTTCAATACGTTTAGCGACGCCTAGAGCATTCCAGGCTTCCCATGCGGAATCGGTTTTCAGAATAGCGCTCTGTAATGTTTGAGTAGTCATTTTTATCATCCTTCCGCTTATGCCTGTTGCTGACGAATTTCACGCGTGAAACGTTTCAGGTAATGAGGGCCGCCTGCTTTAGGGCCTGTACCTGAGAGGCCTTGTCCACCAAAGGGTTGAACACCGACTACTGCGCCTACCTGATCTCTATTGATATAGATGTTGCCTGCTCGAACGCGGGCTGCAATATGGTTGGCAGTGGTTTCATTACGTGTATGTACGCCGAGTGTTAAGCCAAATCCGCTGGCATTAATGGTATCAATGACGTTGTCCAGATCACTCGCTTTATAGCGTACGACATGCAGAATCGGACCAAATTGCTCTTCAGAAAGCTGGTCGATGCCTGATATTTCAAAAGCGCTTGGCGCGATAAATGTTCCGTTTTCAGCGTTTGCAGGCAATGCTGTTTGAGCAATCAAGGTTGCATTTTTTAGCATTTTATCGATATGCAATTGCAAACCAGACTGGGCTTTTTTATCAATAACGGGGCCAATATCGGTTTTATGATGTACGGGATTTCCGACGACACGTTCCACCATTGCACCTCGCAACATAGGAATAATCCGTTCAGCGATATCTTGTTGTACAAACAGCACGCGCAATGCAGAGCAGCGTTGCCCTGCTGAGGCAAAAGCGGAACGCACTACATCCCGAACTACCTGTTCCGGAAGGCAGGTAGAGTCGATAATCATGGCGTTTTGGCCGCCTGTTTCGGCAATAAATGGAACCGGTTCTGCCTGGCGGTTGGCGAGTGTTCGGTTAATCACGCGAGCCGTGTTTGTGGACCCTGTAAACGCGACGCCTGCAACACGGTTATCTGAGGTTAGCGGTCCTCCAAGCGTTGCCCCTTCCCCTGTGATGAGCTGGATGGCGCCTGCAGGGATTCCCGCTTCCAACATCATTTGAACCGCCCGAAAAGCGATAATGCTGGTTTGTTCTGCCGGTTTCGCAATAACTGTATTACCTGCGGCCAGTGCGGCTGAAATCTGTCCCAGGAAAATAGCGAGGGGGAAGTTCCATGGGGAGATACAAACAAAAACACCACGTCCTTCGCGCTGGATCTTCATTGTTGAGCCATCAAAAGAAGGCATTGAGACTGTGCCATTCATGGCTAAGCGTGCCTGGACAGCATAATAGCGGCAGAAATCAACGGCTTCACGAATTTCATCGATACTGTCTTGTAAGGTTTTTCCTGCTTCCCGATGGCAAAGTGCCATCAGCTCACCGTAGTTTGCTTCCAGTAAGTCAGCCAATCGTTCCAGTGCTGCAGCGCGATCATCTACCGGTGTATTGCTCCATTCAGGAAAAGCATCTGTCGCCAGCGAAAGCGCTTGCTCAACATGCGGGACAGAGGCGTAGTTGATCTGTCCGACGGTTTGGCTATGGTCATATGCAGCGAGGACTGTATGCTGTGTTGTATCAGCCGAGATGGCCTCGCCATTAATAATGGGGCCAGCCTGCCAGATTGTCGCCATGAATGGCTGAATCAGTGTTTCAAAGTCATGCCACTCACCTTCAATTTCGATATTGAATCCGTGGGAATTTTTACGCTCATTAGCAAACAGCTCTGAAGGCAATGGGATATAAGGATTTGCCAATGATTTGCGTGATGCTAATACGTCAGCAGGATGGTTGAGCAGTTCGCTGATAGGGCAGCGAGCATCGACTAAGCGGTGCACAAATGAGCTATTAGCGCCGTTTTCCAGTAAACGACGAACTAAGTAAGGAAGCAGGTCTTTGTGGTTGCCAACAGGCGCATAGATGCGTACATCAACGTCGTTTTCTTTGATGACGGTGTTGTATAGTGCGTCTCCCATACCATGCAGGCGTTGGAATTCAAATTCATCATGCATCGCCATACTGATAATTGATGCAACCGTATGTGCATTGTGGCTGGCGAATTGTGGATAAATATTCCCACGTACACTTTCACTTAAGAGGAAGCGGGCACATGCCAGGTAAGCAGTATCGGTCGACTCTTTTCGGGTATATACCGGATAGTTGCTTAACCCGCGTTGTTGGCAGTTTTTGATTTCACTATCCCAGTAAGCGCCTTTTACCAAGCGTAATGGAATACGGTCTCCTTGCTGTTTAGCTAATGCAGCCAGCCAGATGAGTACGGGCAAAGCACGTTTTGAATAAGCCTGAACCACTAAGCCGAACTCGCCCCAGCCGCGGACGGTTTCATGTAGATAGAGTTTTTCAAATAGTTCCAGGGATAACTCAAGGCGATCCGCTTCTTCTGCATCAATAGTGACGCCCACGTTGGCGGCTCTGGCGTGCTGAATTAACTCCAGCACTCTGTCGTGCATTTCACCGAGTACGCGGTCTTTTTGGCTTACTTCGTAGCGGGGATGTAATGCGGATAGCTTGATCGAGATAGTTGGTCTGGGTGACTTGCCCTTATAAGTGTCTTTGCCAACTGCAGTAATTGCTTGTTTGTAATCATTGAAGTATTTATCGGCATCTTGCTGGGTGAGTGCTGCTTCGCCCAGCATATCAAAAGAGTAGGTATAGCCTTTATCACGGCTGTTGTGGCCACGTTTGAGTGCTTCTTTTATATTGCGCCCTAAAACAAACTGGTGTCCCATGATTTTCATTGCCTGATTCATCACCTTGCGGATGACAGGCTCAGACATTTTATTAACCAGACGGTTAATTACGTTGGAGGGTGTTCCGTCTTCATTTTCGTCCAGAGAGACCACTTTACCAGTGAGCAATAATCCCCATGTGGAGGCATTAACGAAGAGTGAGTCTGAATTTTTCAGATGCGCTTTCCAGTCGGCGACGGATAATTTATCACGGATAAGGGCATCAGCAGTGTCAGCATCAGGGATACGCATCAGTGCTTCAGCTAAGCACATCAGCAGTATGCCTTCACGTGTATCCAGGCTGTATTCCAGTAACAGTGCATCAATCATATGGATGGCACCATCATCGGCGCGCACTTGCTCAATCAGGCGGGTTGCGCCCTGAGTGATACGTCGTCGTTCGTTGTCGTCAGGAGCGGCCAACGGTAAAAGCTCTTTCAGCCAACTATTTTCATCTACCGCATATAATGGCGAGATCTGTTGCCAGTGCTGCGATAAAGGGAGATCTAAAAAGCCGGGGTTGAAAATGTCGTTGACTTGGAATTTTGTTATTTTGATCCCTGTTGGTGTAAACATGGATATGCTCCCTAAGCACGTTGAACGGACGATAAACTTCATCGCTGATGAATGTCACGAGTAGGCAACTGTAGGGTTTATCCACTGCTTTCGTCTTGCGAAATACTCGGGATGTTTTGCGAAAAACTCTGACAGTTACTTTTACAGTCGGGTTTTTTGCTACTTTATCTATAAACATGCCGCTAAGACGGGGAAATTTCCAGTTTTTAAGCGATCAATTGAGTGAAATTTGCTATGATCCGCTTTTGCGGTGTTATTAGGGATAACGCTTCTTTTCAGTACAATTAATCAGATCGGATCGAGTTATATGCAACCGAAAGTCGCCATTATCATGGGTTCTAAAAGTGATTGGGATACCATGAAATTAGCCACTGAGATTCTGGACGAGCTTCAGGTACCTCATCATGTAGAAGTGGTTTCAGCACACCGTACACCTGACAAGCTTTTTTCTTTTTCATCTGCTGCCGTTGATGCTGGCTATCAGGTCATTATCGCGGGTGCGGGTGGTGCAGCGCACTTGCCGGGTATGGTTGCTTCCAAAACGCGGTTACCTGTTCTGGGTGTTCCTGTACAGAGTAAAGCCTTAAACGGGATGGATAGTTTGTTGTCTATCGTCCAGATGCCGAAAGGTATTGCTGTTGGCACCTTGGCGATTGGCTCTGCCGGAGCTTTTAATGCAGGGTTAATGGCTGCACAGATTTTGGCGAATACTGATGCTGAATTGGCACAGCGACTGGAAGGATTCCGTAAAGCACAAACGGACACCATCTTAGAAAATCCTGATCCAAGAGAAGTCTAATGAGTAAAGTGTGGGTGTTGGGCGCTGGCCAGCTAGGCGCAATGATGCGTCATGCGGCTATGCCTTTAAATATTGAAGTTGTGCCGGTCGACTTTAATCAGTCGCAACGTGTTGAGTTAGCAGAAGATGATGTCGTCACTGCTGAAATAGAGCTATGGCCTGAAACAAAAGCCACGACGGTGCTCTCAAGTCACCCTCATTTTATTAATCGAGAGGTGTTCCCTCGTCTGGCCGATCGTTTAACGCAGAAACAGCTGCTGGATGAGCTGGAGATAGCAACGGCGCCTTGGCAGCTGGTGGATACAAGCACACAAGCGCAAACTTTGTATCAGTCTCTGGGTGACACTGTATTACTCAAGCGTCGCACCGGTGGCTATGATGGACGCGGTCAATACTGGTTGAAGCAAGCTGAAGGCACGCTTGTACCGGAAGGCTGGCACGAAGAAGCGATAGCCGAACAAAAAATCCCGTTTGATGAAGAAGTATCATTGGTGGGGGCCCGAGATAAAGAGGGTAATCTCTATTTTTACCCATTGGCGCTTAATCTGCATGTGAACGGTATTCTGATGGCATCAATTGCCCCTTTGGATCGTTTGAAAGGCGTACAGGCAGAAGCTGAAGAGATGCTGGGCAAATTGCTGACATCTCTGGAGTATGTCGGTGTGATGGCGATGGAATGTTTCCGGGTCGGTGATCATCTGATGGTGAATGAGCTGGCGCCACGTGTACATAACAGCGGGCACTGGACGCAGTCTGGTAGCAGTATCAGCCAGTTTGAATCACATGTTCGTGCTGTGGCTGGATTGCCCATGAGCAAAGCAGTGATTAAAGGCCAGTCTGTCATGATTAATCTGATCGGTGTGGAGCGGGATGATCATTGGCTGGCCGTTGAAGGCGCTGAATTATATTGGTACGGAAAGGAAGTGCGGGTGGGTCGTAAAGTGGGACATATCAATTTGACCTCTACGGATAAACAGCAACTCAATTCATCATTGGGCCAGCTGGCGGGGTGCTTTCCGGAGCCTTATCCGGACGTGTTTTCCTGGGTTGCAGAGAATCTTCGTTAGCGGGTTTGTTTGTAGGGCCTGCATCATAAGTCATTTCACAAAACATTTAATGCTCACTGCTGGTTTTCCGGCAGCGGGCAGGTGTTATCTTAAAGTAATCGCGAAAAGCATGTGTGAAAGCACTTTGGCTGCTAAAGCCGCAGTGTTCTGCTGTTTTCAGGATGGTCCAGCCGCACGCCAGCTTTTGTTTGCTGTACTCAAGACGTTTTTGAAGCACGTATTGATGAGGAGTCATGCCCGTTTTTTCTTTAAAGCATGCGTGAAAGTGACTGGGACTTAAAAAAGCCAGTCCGGCGAGTTCCGCGATTGATATTTTTCGGCTTATGTTCAGTTGGATATGCAGATCCAAAGCGGGCAAGTCTATATAGGCAAGGCTCTTGCGTGGCGAGGGATGGCTCATCAGGTTTTGCATAGAAAGTAAGAGTGTATTGCCACAGGCATGCAGCAAGGGCGAGTCGGCAGGTGTGTTTTTAATCTCCTGACAAATGGCTTGTAATAGTACCTGCCGTTGACTATCGAGTGTGAAGTAACGTGCAGAGTCGAATAGACGCGGAGCTTGAATATGCTTCGGCATAGCATCGAGGGTCGTTGTTGGGATATTAATCACAACAATACGGTTTTCACCGATACCGCAAAATGCATGTCCGATTGATGATGGCACTAAGCAGCCTTGTCCTAATCTCACATTTTCACCGCGCCCCTGGATATCGAACTCGGTATTACCCTCAAGACCAAATACCAGTTGGTGGTATTTGTGATCATGATGATTAGCGGTGTCGGGTAATCTCAGCAATTCAGTTGTCGTCATGAGAGTCCTGGCTGCACGGTTGTCTTGTATTGTTATACTTTTTCTAAGAGCGCGTTTGTTGAGTATTGTACTGAAGAATAATTGTACAGCAAATTGTTGATAGCTCCGGTAACTGAATTCATTGGACAAAAAACCTGGTAGTGGTCGCTTGTTTGACTCTGATCGTCTATTTAAAGCGCATTATTAATCAGAAATCGGTAGAATATGCCCCCATTGAAGAAACTGAATATGGCTGAACTGAATATGGCTGAATTGCAAAACGACCGTTTTTTACGTGCGCTGATGCGCGAACCTGTTGATGTAACACCTGTGTGGATGATGCGCCAGGCTGGACGCTACCTGCCAGAATATCGGGCGACTCGCGCGCAAGCAGGTGATTTCCTCAGCCTGTGTAAAAATAGGGAGCTGGCTTGTGAAGTGACCCTTCAGCCACTGGAACGCTTTGATCTGGATGCAGCCATTCTGTTTTCGGATATTCTGACGATTCCTGATGCAATGGATCTTGGTTTGTATTTTGAAGAGGGTGAAGGCCCTCGCTTCAGAAAAATTATTCGTACAGAACAGGATGTCGAAGCGCTGAAAGTTCCGGATGCAGCGACCGATCTTGATTATGTCATGAATGCTGTAAAAGAGATCCGCACAGAACTGAAGGGGCGTGTACCCTTAATCGGTTTTTCTGGCAGCCCGTGGACATTAGCCACTTACATGGTTGAGGGGGGCTCCTCTAAAGATTTTCGTCATATTAAAAAGATGATGTACGCTTCTCCGGAGGTGCTGCATGAACTCTTGAATAAGTTGGCACAATCGGTCACTACTTATTTGAACGAACAGATTCGTAGTGGCGCTCAAGCCGTTCAGATTTTTGATACCTGGGGCGGCGTCCTGAGTGGCGATATGTATAAAGCCTTCTCGCTCGACTACATGCGCAAGATTATTTCCGGTTTGATCCGTGAACATGAAGGGCGCAAAGTGCCTGTGATTATGTTTACCAAAAACGGTGGTCAATGGTTAGAAGTGATGGCTGATGCTGGTGCTGATGCACTCGGCCTGGATTGGACAACCGATATTGATAATGCACGTAGTCGCGTCGGCAATAAAGTAGCTTTGCAGGGTAATATGGATCCATCAGTATTGTATGCTCAGCCTGAACGAATCCGTCAGGAAGTGGCTGATATATTGCAGCGCTTTGGAACGGGTAACGGCCATGTGTTTAATTTAGGACATGGGATACATCAGTTTGCAGATCCTGAACATGCCAAAGTCTTTGTTGATGCGGTGCATGAGCTCAGTGCTAAATATCATGTCTGATCGCAGGTTGAGTTGATTGACTAAAGCGTTATTATAAAAGGGGCTTAGAATGTCCCTTTTTTATAGCTTACTGTTGAATTTGCTCGGCTGACTTGATTTTATACGGATAATTATGAAAAAACTGCAACACTTATTTGATAGCAATCGCTCTTGGGCAGATAAAATCACGGAAGAGAATCCGGACTTTTTTGCTACGTTGGCAAAGCAGCAGGCGCCGGATTATTTATGGATAGGCTGCTCTGATAGCCGTGTTCCTGCAAACGAAATAGTCGGAATGTTGCCTGGTGATATCTTTGTTCATCGTAACGTTTCGAACCTTGTGATTCATACCGATATGAATTGTTTGTCGGTTATTCAGTATGCGGTTACAGTGCTGAAAGTTAAGCATATTATGGTGGTTGGGCACTATGGTTGTGGTGGTGTGCGTGCCGCCATTGAGTCAAAGCCACATGGGTTGATTGATAATTGGCTGCGTCATATTCGTGATATCGATACGAAGCATCGGAATATATTATCTCCGTGGAGTAACCCAAGTGAGTATCTGGAGCGCTTATGTGAACTCAATGTGATTGAGCAAGCGTATAACGTCTGTAATACGACGATCATGCAGGAAGCATGGGCAAAAGAGCAGGAGCTATCAGTACACGCCTGGGTTTACGGTTTAAATAACGGTTTGGTTAGAGATCTGAACTTTTGTATTTCGGATCAGCATACCATTGAAGCGGGTTATGCCGAGGCGGTTGAGTCGATTAATCAACTCAGTAAGAACCGCTGAATTTATCGGGTCCATAAGCCAATAAAATGCCACTCAATTGAGTGGCATTTTGTTTTTCAATTAGACCCAAACTATTGAGTTTTAGCCAGAGCCTGTTCCAGATCGGCAAGCAGATCGTCTATATGTTCGATGCCGATAGATAGGCGAATCATCTCTGGTGCAACGCCTGCAGATTTCAGCTCTTCATCGTTTAACTGTCGGTGAGTCGTTTCAGCGGGAATAGAGGCCAGTGATTTACAATCTCCGATGTTTACCAAACGTACAAAAACATTCAGTGCGTCATAAAACTTAGGCGTTGCTGCGCGTCCGCCGGTTACACCAAAGCTTAAAATACCGGATGCCTGACCACCCATATATTTATTGGCCAGCGCATGATCTTTATGGCTTTCGAGGCCGGCATAATTTACCCAGGCTACCTGTGCGTGGTTTTCCAGATATTCAGCAATGGCTTGGGTGTTGGCATTGATCCGTTCCATGCGTAGCGCCAGTGTTTCAATGCCCTGCAAAATAAGGAAGGCATTCATTGGCGACAATGCGGCGCCCATATTGCGCAATGGAACCACACGGCAGCGACCGATAAAGGCTGCCGGACCAAATGCTTCGGTGTAGACAACGCCATGGTAAGACGCATCGGGTTCATTCAATAGTGGGAAGCGTTCTTTGTTGTCTGCCCATGGGAAATTACCCGAATCAACAATGACGCCAGCCAGAGAGTTACCGTGTCCACCCATATACTTGGTAGCTGCATGTACAACGATATCTGCACCTTGCTCAATCGGGCGCCACATCAGCGGACTTGCAACTGTATTATCGACGATCAATGGCACACCGTGACGGTGTGCGATCTCAGCGAGTTTTTCGATATCAGCAATGCCGCCGGAAGGGTTGCCGATAGATTCGCAAAACAGGCCTTTGGTTTGGCTATCAATTTGCGCTTCGATGGCTGCAAAATCATCTTTATTAGCAAAACGGACCTGAATACCCTGGCGAGGAAGTGTGTGTGCAAACAGGTTATAGGTGCCGCCATACAGTTCGCTTGTCGAGACGATATTGTCACCGACTTCAGCCAGTGTCTGAATGGTGTAAGTAATAGCGGACATGCCTGATGCCACAGCAAGAGCCGCTATTCCACCTTCCAGTTCTGCAACACGTTTTTCCAGCACATCAGTGGTTGGATTCATGATGCGGGTATAGATATTACCGGCCACTTTCAGATCAAACAGATCAGCACCGTGTTGGGCATCATCAAAAGCGTAGGAGGCTGTTTGGTAAATAGGGACGGCAACCGCTTTAGTCGTTGGATCTGGCGTGTAGCCGCCGTGTACGGCAATAGTTTCCAGTTTCATGTAGCGTTCCTTGTATATTTTTATTAAGGGCTGTTATGGGTTCTGAGTGAAGATTCGGCATCGAACAGTAGATCGATTGTAAAGGTTATCCCCGATAAATCAAAAGCGAAACCGACTAAAGCTTTATGAAAAGTATGCAGGTTGGGTAGAATGCAGTTCATCTACGGAAAAGGGAGAGCACTATGGCGAAAGCTAAAACCGCCTACGTGTGTAATGAGTGTGGCGCTGATTTCACTAAATGGCAAGGGCAGTGCTCTGCCTGCCAGGCATGGAATACGTTAAGCGAAGTACGCCTTGGTGCAGTGCCAGGCGCCGCTGCCAAGCCACGATATGATGGTTATGCGGGGCAGGCGAGCCAAAGAGTGATGCGCTTGGTCGATGTGGATCTGGCGGATATGCCGCGCTTCAGTACAGGATCAGAAGAACTGGATCGTGTTTTGGGTGGTGGCCTGGTGCCGGGATCGTCAATATTGATGGGCGGCCATCCCGGCGCAGGTAAAAGCACGCTGTTGCTGCAAATTATGTGTTATCTGGCGGAAAATATACCGGCATTGTATGTGACGGGTGAGGAATCACTGCAACAGGTAGCGATGCGGGCACACCGTCTGGGGCTGAAGGCTGAGCACCTGAAAATGCTTTCCGAAACCAGTGTCGAAGCGGTCTGTCAGGTCGCCTCAGAGCTAAAGCCCAGAGTAATTGTGATTGATTCTATTCAGGTAATGCATATGGCTGAGGTGCAGTCGGCACCGGGGTCGGTATCACAAGTGCGTGAGTCCGCGGCAGATTTAACACGCTATGCGAAACAAACAGGATGTGTGCTGTTTTTAGTTGGGCACGTCACCAAAGATGGTTCACTCGCAGGGCCAAAAGTGTTGGAGCATATGATTGATTGCTCGCTGCAATTAGAAGGCTCCTCAGATAGTCGCTTCAGAACATTACGTTCGCATAAAAACCGCTTTGGTGCGGTCAATGAACTCGGTGTTTTTGCGATGCTGGAAACTGGCTTACGTGAAGTGAAAAACCCAAGCTCTATTTTTCTTAATCGTGGTGAGTCGGCTAGTCCTGGCAGTGTTGTTATGGTGGTGTGGGAAGGTACACGGCCATTGTTGGTAGAGATACAGGCATTAGTAGACCAGTCGCATATGAGTAACCCTCGACGGGTTTCGGTCGGTTTAGATAGCAACCGGTTGGCGATGTTACTGGCAGTATTGCACCGTCATGGCGGTTTGCACACGGGTGACCAGGATGTTTTTGTTAACGTGGTTGGAGGGGTCAAAGTGCTTGAGACCAGTGCGGATCTGGCGCTTTTGCTGGCGGTCGTTTCCAGCTACAGGGATAGGGTGTTACCTCAGGATTTGATGGTTTTTGGTGAAGTCGGTTTGTCGGGCGAAATTCGGCCGGTGCCTAATGGTCAAGAACGAATCCGCGAAGCGGCTAAGCATGGCTTTAAGCGTGCCATTGTGCCAAAAGGGAATGTGCCTAAGGATATTGTCAAAGGGATGGAGGTTGTCGGTGTCAGCCGATTAGCTGAAGCGCTGGATGCGCTCTGATACTTTAAAAGCCATCAGGTGCTATATAAGTGAACTAATTCACGTTCCAGTAGCGCCGAATCACCCAAATTCAGTTCTACCAATCTGCGCAAATGGCTGACGTCTTCCAGTTCCATGCTCATTGCCTGAAAGCCAATACGTTTGTTGTGTTGATGGTTAATACGTGCAGGCATTGTAATGACAACATCATTACCTTCTAGCATGATCTTCAGCTCGACCTGATCGCCCAGGCTCAATGGTAAATTATCCTCGCTCTCTATTAATGCGCCTTTTAGGCAGATGTCGATGAGCATGACCTGCCAGTCGTTGTCAACTGAACTAAGTGTGCACTTAGCGTCAAAATTGATACGTGTGAATTGACGGCGATTTTGATTGGGTAGTGTGTGCTTATCCACAGATCTCTCCAGATATTCTCATTATTAGGCGCTATTTCGTCTTTCAGTATAGTGTGGAAAGCATGATAAGCGTAGATCATCAGCTACACTGTTTTATATAGAAAGGATATGGGTGGTGAAATTGGATGACTAGTTTCGCAGGATTGCTGAACAATGCTGTTCTTTTGCTGGCTTTGGGCGTTGTTTATGACTCTTTAGGTCTTCATACGCTTGCGAATAGAACGTTGCGCAATATTCTGACAGGGCTATTGGTGGGGGTGATCGGTATCTCTGTCATGTTGACCCCTTGGGAGATGAAGCCCGGTGTGTTTTTTGATACGCGTTGGGTTCTGATCAGTTTATGTGGTTTATATTTTGGGCTAGTGCCGACCTTGATTGCGATGGCAATGACCGTAGCTATGCGCTTTTTTCAAGGAGGCGCAGGTGTTTACGTTGGCTCCCTCGTTATTATAACCAGCGGCCTGATTGGTTTGGGGTGGCGCTTCTGGAGTCATCGGTATAACCGGGAAATGAGCTGGGGATTACTCTACCTGTTGGGTTTGAGCGTCCAGATAGATGTTCTGCTTTGCATGTTATTTATGCCTGTCGAGATGCGCTTTAGCATCATCCAGGCGATTGCCTTTCCGTTGCTTGTTATCTATCCCATTGGAACTATGTTGCTGGGTATGCTATTGAAGCGTCAAAAGGATAGACGGCAGGCAGAAGTTGAGCTGCATGAGCATAGAGTCATGTTAGACCGGGAACGAGGGCTGTTAAAAAGGCTTATTGATAGCATCCCTGATTATATTTTTTATAAAACGGTCGATGGTACTTATCTTGGTTGTAATAAGGCGACCGCAGAGTTATTTGAAGCCAGTGAAGCCGATATTATCGGCAAGACTGATTTTGATTTTTTTGATCATGATCAAGCAGTTTTTTTTCGACAAAAAGATCGGGAGATGCTTCAGGCAGGGCAGCATCGAAGTAATCCTGAGGTAGTTGAGCACCCGGATGGCCGGTTGATCCAGCTTGATACGTTAAAAACCCCTTTTTACGGTGAAACCGGAAAACTATATGGTTTGATTGGTATTGGGCGGGATGTTACCGATCAGCAAAAAGCCAGTGAAAAAATTCGTAAAAGTGAAATCACCTACAGAAGCGTGTTGAGCACCGCATTAGATGGCTTTCTGATCGTTTCGGTTGATGGTGTGATTCAGGATGCAAATGACGCTTATGCGGAGATGTCGGGTTACGCTCTGAATGAGTTGCACGGCATGAGAATAGAACACTTGGATGCAATCGAAAGTGAGTCCATGGCTGGGGAGCTCATCCAGCAGATGATGGCAGAGAAAAAACAGCGCTTTGTTACTCAGCACAGACGCCAAAATAGTACGATTTATGATGTGGAGATTAATGCTACTTTCTGGCCGGAAGATGGTGGAAAGTTTTTCGTATTTATCAAGGATATTACAGAAAGGGCCTTGGCCGAACAGCGGTTGCTGCAAAGTGAGGCGCAATTCAGGCAAGTTTTTGAAAATACGCCGGCTATTGGTGTTCAGGGATATGACAAGAACCGTAATGTTATTTTTTGGAATGCAGCCAGTGAAAAAATATATGGTTACTCTTCAGACGAGGCGTTAGGTAAGAAACTTGAAGACTTGATCATACCCGATGTTATTCAGGCGCGGGTTGTTGATGAGGTTGATCGTTGGTTAGCAGGAGGCGAAGTAACGCCTGCATCGGAACTGGTATTAAAGAGATCCGATGGCTCACCGGTCTCTGTTTTTTCAAGCCATGTGATGATAACCGGGGTCAATAATGAACCTGAAATGTATTGTGTTGATTTAGATTTAACGGCTTTAAAACGAGCAGAAGAAAGAGTGGTTATGCTGTCTCAAGCGGTGGAACAAAGTCCCGTTTCTGTGGTGCTTACGGATATAGATGGTGTTATTGAATATGTTAATAGTTCGTTTGAAAAAGTAACAGGTTATACACGTGAGGAAGTGATAGGAGAACCGACACGTATGCTCCAATCGGGGCTGACACCGTTAAACAAGTATCGGCAGTTATGGGATACATTGCTATCAGGTAGTTCCTGGCAAGGTGAGTTTCAGAATCGTAAGAAAAACACACAGATTTTTTGGGAACATGTGCATATTGCACCGGTTAAAAATGACTCAGGAGAGATAAAGCATTTTTTGGCCGTTAAGCAGGATATCACACAACAAAAAGAGCAAGCTGAGCAGATTCTGTATCAGGCGCATTACGATAGTTTAACGGGTTTACCTAATCGGTTTCTTTCGTTAGACCGTTTGGAGCAGATGCTGAAAGAGGTAAGGCGTTCTGAAAAACAGGCTGCTGTACTTTTCCTGGATCTGGATGATTTCAAAAAAGTTAATGATACGTTGGGGCATCAGGTAGGGGATGAGCTGCTGATTGAGGCTGCTGGCAGATTAAAAATGGCAGTTCGTGATGATGATGTTATTGGTCGCTTGGGCGGAGACGAGTTCATCGTTTTGATTAACCAAATGGAAAGTAGTACGACGATTGCTCAGGTAGCAGAAAAATTACTTGAGCAGTTCAGAGTACCGTTTAATCTGACAGGACGGGAGCTTATGTCGACCGTTAGTATCGGCATCGCTGTTTGTCCGACAGATAGTAATACGTCTGCTGAGCTGTTAAGGCAAGCTGATGCTGCTATGTATCACTCAAAAGAGCAGGGACGTAATACCTATAACTTTTACACAGAGCGAATGAATGATGATGTAGCACGGCGTTTATTAATTGAAGAGCAATTGAGAGGCGCGCTTAAAAAAGATGAGTTTCGCATATATTTTCAACCGGTTGTTGATTTGCGTCGACGGGTTGTTGTCGGGGCTGAAGCACTGTTACGCTGGGAGAATTCTGAGATGGGGAACGTCACACCCGATGAGTTTATTCCGATTGCTGAACAAACGGGGCTGATTGTTGCTATCGGTCAATATGTGCTGGAACAGGCTTGCATGGCGGCATCGGGGTGGCGTGAGAAGTACGCGATAGATTTGCAGATTGCCGTAAATATATCCCCTCGGCAGTTCAGAGATCCTAATTTGGTGGAATATATTAAAAGCCTGTTAGATAAGTACTCATTGCCGGCGTCAGGAATAGAGCTGGAAGTTACTGAGGGCGTACTTATGACCGGGCATGCGATGATCGATGTGGCATTGGCGGCGCTGAATAAAATGGGTATTGGTATCTCAATGGATGATTTTGGTACAGGTTACTCATCACTAAGTTATCTGCGCAGCTACCCCTTCGATACGCTAAAAGTTGATAAGAGTTTTATTAATGACATTACGGTTGATCATGCTGATCTCCAGCTGGTTGGTGCTGCCATCGCAATGGGCCAGGGGTTGGGTTTGAAGGTGATTGCTGAGGGTGTTGAAACTGAAGAGCAGTATCAGCTGTTGCTTGCTCAAAAATGTGATTTTGGACAAGGCTATCTGTTTAGCCGTCCAGTGCCTTTTGATGAGTTCGAGTTGATTTTACAGGAGAAAGAGAGCGCTATTTAGTGCAGTGTCGATTAAAAAGACGACCAACCAGCGGCGCTGTGCTGGTCGTCTTGTGTGTTAGCCGATACGTTTGTATTTAATCCGTTCAGGCTGATGGTCTTTGCCATGACGGCGCTTATAATCTTCAGCGTACTCTGTGTAGTTACCTTCAAAGAAAGCGACGTGAGAGTCACCCTCATAGGCCAGCATATGAGTGCACACCCGATCAAGGAACCAGCGATCATGCGAGATCACGACGGCACAACCAGGAAACGCCAGTATGGCTTCTTCCAGTGCGCGTAATGTTTCGACATCCAGGTCGTTAGTAGGCTCATCCAATAATAAGACATTGCCTCCTTCTTTGAGCAGCTTAGCTAAATGCAGACGGTTGCGCTCTCCACCGGAAAGGTCTCCCACTCGTTTCTGCTGATCGGAGCCCTTGAAATTAAAGCGGCCACAATAAGCGCGGGAAGGTGTCTGGTAGTTACCGATGGTAATAATATCTTGCCCATCAGAAAGCTCTTCCCAAACCGTGTTGTCGCCATTGAGTTGACGCATCTGATCTACGTAAGCGAGTTTTACCGTGCTGCCGATGACGACTTCGCCTGAATCAGGGGTTTCTTCCCCTGCTATCATTTTGAAGAGCGTTGATTTACCCGCACCGTTGCCTCCGATGATGCCCACGATTGCGCCTTGGGGAATCGTCGCCGTCAGGTTTTCAAACAAGAGTTTGTCTCCGTAGGCTTTGGAAACATTATGTAGCTCGATGACCTGAGTACCGAGACGAGGCCCCGGTGGAATGTAGATCTCTTGTGTTTCATTGCGTGCCTGAAACTCGCGGGAGTTCATCTCTTCGAACTGTTTTAGGCGGGCTTTGGATTTAGCTTGTCGGCCTTTTTGGCCTTGTTGAACCCATTCCAATTCAGATTTAACGGCTTTTTGGTGGGCGGCTTCCTGTTTGGATTCTTGCGCTAAGCGTTGTTCTTTCTGTTCCAGCCACGATGAATAATTACCTTCGTACGGAATGCCGTGGCCTCTATCCAGCTCAAGAATCCAACCTGCGGCGTTATCCAGGAAATAACGGTCATGAGTAATCGCAACCACTGTTCCGGGATATTCCTGTAAAAAGCGCTCTATCCAGGCAACAGACTCCGCATCAAGATGGTTGGTTGGCTCATCGAGTAGTAGCATGTCTGGCTTGTCGAGCAGCAAACGGCACAGCGCAACACGGCGGCGCTCCCCTCCCGAGAGATGCTTAACTTCGGCATCCCACGGTGGTAAACGCATAGCGTCTGCCGCGCGTTCCAACGCAATCTCGAGGTTATGGCCATCTTTACTTTCAATCAGGTTTTCGAGCTCGCCTTGTTTTTTTGCAAGTTCGTCGAAATCCGCATCGGGCTCGGCATAGGCTGCATAGACCTGATCGAGTTCTGTCAGTGCATTTTTAACATCAGCCACAGACTCTTCAACGATCTCACGAACGGTTTTGCTGTCGTCCAGTTGCGGTTCTTGTGGTAGATAACCGACGTTGAGGTTCGGCATTGGCTGAGCTTCACCAATAAAGTCTGTATCAACGCCCGCCATTATTTTGAGTAAAGTTGATTTACCCGAGCCATTGAGACCCAATACGCCAATTTTTGCTCCGGGGAAAAAAGAAAGCGAGATATCTTTTAGAATCTGGCGCTTGGGTGGAACGATTTTCCCCAAGCGGTTCATTGTATAAACGTACTGTGCCATAAATCCTCAGCGTATGAAGTGGGTTAACAAGCATCTCTCAATTTTAACTGAATAAATTAAAATAAAACTCAAATTATCTGAAAGCATATCTGAGGTTATTCAAAAAGAATAATCTATAAACAGGTCTCATCATATTGAGAGCACTCGAAGTAAGCGTAAACAATAAAGGAGTATGGGGTTATGGGCAACTTAACGCGTTTTAACCGATTATTTGATGATACTTTTCTGAATGACTTTTTTATGCCAATCGAAAGGCGAATGGGTAGTTGGTTTCCTGCCATTGATGTACATGAAACAAACAGTCAGTATTTAGTTGATGTTGATCTTCCTGGCATCAAAAAAGAGGACATTCATGTATCAATGGAGAACGGTATTCTCACCGTAAAAGGTGAAACCAAGACGGAAGAAAAGGAAGAAAAAGACGGTAAGCTTATTCGGCATGAACGGCATATGGGGAGTTATATGCGACAATTCACCGTAGGTTCGGAAGTGGATCCCGATGCAATTGATGCAAAATTTGAAAACGGTGTGTTGTCGCTGGCGCTCAAGAAAGTTGAGAAGAGTGAGCCTGAAAGGCTGGAAATAAAAGTAAATTAGTCTGACAAAGATAAACCCCTTTCATAAGGCCCGCTCTCGTTGGGCCTTATCCGGTAAAGCACTAACTAAAGGGGAGGGTGAACGAAGGTCTGCTCTAGGTAGCGGATAATATCGTTAGACTCATACATCCAGCTAACAGATCCGTCTGTGTTTGTTATGCGCAGGCAGGGAACTTTGATTTGGCCTCCTTGATCTAATAATTCCTGTCGGAATTGCCCCGACTGCTTGGCATCGCGTAACTCTATATTCAACGAGTGGCGCTTCATTGCACGGCGCACTTTGATGCAGAAAGGGCAGGCATGAAACTGGTAAAGTGCCAGTTGGTGTGTCTGCTTATCAATTTGCGCCTGTTCATCAGCTGTTCGCTTAATGCCGCGTGGCGTAGTCAAAAAGTTGAGCGTCAGGAGTATTTTTCCTAAAAACCAGCGAATAAGTGCCATTTTTGTAGATCTCGGTATTCATATAAGAAAGGCGCGTAGCTTAGCATGTTCCCTGGGTAATGATCAGCTATCCCAATGGATGAATATTGTTCGTGTATAAGTGACCGACTTTCAAGTGCGTTTTTCTGCCAAATTAGAGTATAATGCGCTCCTTTTTTTAAGGCCGGACATTATCCGGGCGAGAGCAGTAACCTTTCAGTTACCTAGGGGATAGCTATGTTTAGCAAAGATATGTCAATTGCCGGCTTTGATGCTGATCTATGGACAGCAATGCAGTCTGAAGCCACACGTCAGGAAGAACACATTGAGCTGATTGCTTCTGAAAACTACACCAGCCCGCGTGTGATGGAAGCTCAGGGTTCTGTGCTGACCAATAAATATGCTGAAGGCTATCCTAACAAACGTTACTACGGTGGTTGTGAGTATGTTGATGTTGTTGAGCAGCTAGCCATAGATCGCGCTTGCGAGCTGTTTGGTGCCACTTATGCTAACGTTCAGCCCCATTCTGGTTCACAGGCTAACGCTGCCGTTTATATGGCATTGTGTAAGCCGGGTGATACGGTTCTGGGTATGAGTCTGGCTCATGGTGGTCACTTGACACACGGTGCCGCTGTGTCTTTCTCTGGTCGTATATACAATGCCGTACAGTATGGTTTGAATGCTGAAACAGGCGAAATTGATTATGCTGAAGTTGAACGTCTGGCCGTTGAACATAAACCAAAAATGATTGTTGCGGGTTTCTCTGCGTATTCTCGTATTGTTGATTGGCAGCGCTTCCGTGATATCGCAGACAAAGTAGGTGCCTACCTGTTTGTTGATATGGCACATGTCGCAGGTCTGGTAGCTGCGGGTGTATATCCATCTCCTATGGCGCTGGCTGACGTTGTTACTACGACAACACATAAAACATTAGGTGGGCCTCGTGGTGGTCTGATCCTTTCTGCACGTGCCGATGAAGATCTGCAGAAAAAGCTGAATTTTGCAGTCTTTCCTGAGTCTCAGGGCGGTCCGTTAATGCATATTATTGCGGCTAAAGCAGTGTGTTTTAAAGAAGCGATGGAGCCAGAATATAAAGCCTACCAGACGCAAGTGGTAAAAAATGCGCAGGCGATGGCTGAAACGTTCAAGTCACGCGGAATAAATATCGTTTCTGACGGCACAGATGATCACCTGTTCCTGATGGACCTGATCGATAAAGAATACAGCGGTAAAGATGCAGATGCGGCGTTAGGACGCGCTAATATCACGGTTAATAAAAACTCTGTGCCGAACGATCCGCGTTCACCTTTCGTGACGTCCGGTTTGCGTATTGGTACACCAGCTGTGACACGTCGCGGTTTTAAAGAAGCAGAAGTCATCCAGCTGACTAACTGGATCTGCGATATTCTTGATGATATTAATAATGAAGCAACCAGCGAGCGTGTGAAAGCGCAGGTGTTGGATATCTGTAGCCGTTTCCCTGTTTATAAATAGTTTTCCAGTTTATAAATAAGTGCAAAATCAGGTAGAATAGACGGGGCGACTGAGAGGTCGCCCTTTTTTGCGTTAAGTTTTATGTATTACCACATCGCTCTTTATTCCGGGTGTGTGCATTTAAGCACTGCCTACGCTCTTTTATGACAGGATTTCACGATGCATTGTCCCTTTTGTGGCGCCAATGAAACCAAAGTAGTCGACTCGCGTCTGGTGGCAGAAGGCCAGCAGGTACGTAGGCGACGTGAATGTATAGCCTGTCATGAACGCTACACAACCTTCGAAATTGCCGAACTTCTGATGCCTCGCCTGATTAAAGCCGATGGCTCTCGCCAACCTTTTGATGAAGATAAACTCCGTGCAGGTATTCAGCGTGCGTTAGAGAAGCGTCCGGTGAGTGTTGAAGATGTTGAGGCGTGTATAAACCGCATCAAACATCGCCTGCGTGCAACCGGCGAACGTGAATTACCGTCTCGTCAGTTGGGAGAAGAGGTGATGGCGGCGCTACGTAAACTGGATCAAGTTGCTTACGTGCGTTTTGCTTCAGTCTATCGCAGTTTTCAGGATATCAACGAATTCAGAGAAGAGATTGAGCGTTTATCTGAAGAAGAGGCTGGCAGTTAAGCGATGTCTGAGTGGAGTTCTGAAGATATCCTCTATATGGAAGAAGCAATCCAGCTTGCGCGACAGGGTTTGTATACCACACACCCTAATCCCCGAGTCGGTTGTGTTTTAGTTAAAGATGGCACCATTATCGGACGTGGTTTTCATCTGCGTGCGGGTGAAGGTCATGCTGAAGTTAATGCTCTGAAAGAAGCAGGTGAAGCGGCGCGAGGCGCTACCGCCTATGTGACTTTGGAACCTTGTAGTCATTATGGTCGTACGCCCCCCTGTGCAGAAGGCTTAATCAAAGCAGGTGTGTCGCGAGTTGTCAGTGCAATGCAAGACCCTAATCCGGAAGTGGCGGGTCGGGGTATACAGATGCTGCAGCAAGCAGGTATCGATTGCAGTGTAGGGTTGTTGGAAACGCAGTCACGTGATCTTAATCCCGGTTTTATCAAACGTATGGAAATCGGCCTGCCGTGGGTCAGGGTTAAACTGGCGATGAGTCTGGATGGCAGAACGGCTATGCAAAGTGGCGAATCACAATGGATTACTGGTGCAGCGGCGCGTCAGGATGTGCAGCGATTACGTGCAAGAAGCGCTGCCATTATTACCGGCATTGGTTCGATTCAAATCGATGACTCTTCGCTTACTGTTCGTGAAGCTGAGCTCGGACTTGAAAATGCTAATGAGATTGTAAAGCAGCAGCCGTTACGTGTGGTGCTTGATACCGAAGGGCAGATGAGTCCGGAAGCTAACATATTACAGCAGCCTGGGCGTACTTTATGGGTAACCTGTGGTGAGCGAGAGATGCCACACGCTGATGTGTTGGCCGCACAGCAAGCCAGTGATGGTCGCATTGATCTACACTGGCTATTGCGTTATTTGGCAGTTTCGGAGCAAATCAATGAAGTGTTGGTTGAAGCCGGCGCTCAGTTAGCCGGAGCGTTTGTTGAAGCGCAACTGGTCGATGAGTTGGTTGTTTATATGGCGCCGACGTTATTGGGATCTGATGCGCGACCACTTTTGCAGTTACCGCTAGATAAAATGGCACAACAGAAACGCCTGATAATGACTGATTTACTTCAATTGGGTGATGATTTGAGATTCACTTATCGCTTCAAAAAGCCTGAGAGTGATATAGAAGAGGCGTCTGTCTGATGTTTACCGGAATTATCGAAGCTTTGGGTGAAGTGGCTGCTATTGAGCAGGTACAAGGTGATCTGCGTCTTTGTATTCGTACCGGTCAATTGGACCTGTCGGATGTGAAATTAGGTGACAGTATTGCAACGAATGGTGTTTGCCTGACAGCGGTAATACTGACAGGAGATGGCTTTTGGTCAGATGTATCACGTGAGTCATTAGCGCATACGCGTTTAGCGTCATTAAAAGTGGGTGAACGGGTTAATTTAGAGAAAGCCTTGATGCCGACGAGTCGTTTAGGTGGACATATTGTGACTGGCCATGTTGACGGTATTGGTAAGGTGGTTGAGCGGCGTGAGGATGCCCGTTCTATTCATCTTGTGGTTGAAGCTCCGGTTACATTGTCGCGATATATAGCGGCAAAAGGCTCGATTACTGTTGATGGCGTCAGTTTGACGGTCAACAGTGTTCAAGGCGCGTTGTTATCTCTCAATATTGTGCCTCATACCGCACAGGAAACATTGATTGATCAGTATAAAGCAGGCTCAGAAGTACATCTGGAAGTTGATATTATTGCGCGTTATATGGAGCGCCTTCTGATGGCCGGGCAGATAGAGAATACGCAAGAAAAGCAGAGTGGTTTAACGCTGGCAACGCTGGCGGAACACGGTTATATGAATAGTTATATGAAGCGTTAAAAGCTTACAAAACAGGAAGATAGTGATGGAGCTAAATAGCCCACAAGAACTGATCGAAGACATTCGGCAGGGTAAAATGGTCATCCTGATGGATGATGAAGATCGCGAAAATGAAGGTGATATCGTTATTGCTGCTGATCAGGTGCGCGCTGAAGATATCAATTTTATGGCGATGCATGCACGAGGCTTAATTTGTCTGACATTGACACGTGAGCGTTGTGAGCAACTGAAACTGCCATTGATGGTGCAAAGTAATGGTGCTCAATTCTCAACGAATTTTACAATGTCCATTGAAGCGGCGACAGGTGTTACGACGGGTATCTCTGCTGCCGATCGTGCTCACACGGTACGTGTTGCAGTAAAAGGCGATGCTAAACCGGAAGATATCGTACAGCCGGGTCATATTTTTCCGTTGATGGCTCAGCCGGGTGGTGTCTTGAGTCGTGCAGGACATACCGAAGCGGGATGTGATTTGTCACGTATGGCAGGATTGACGCCTGCAGCGGTTATTGTTGAAATCATGAATGATGACGGCACGATGGCGCGTCGTCCTGATCTGGAAAAGTTTGCTCAGAAACACGGTTTAAAGATAGGTACGATTGCCGACCTGATTCATTACCGCACGACTAATGAGCGTACAGTAGAGAAGGCCGATGAGGGTGTATTAGCCACCGAATACGGTGATTTTAATTACACGACTTACCACGATACTATCCAGAATGTGACGCATATGGCCTTGGTTAAAGGCAATATTACGCCTGAGGAAGCATCGATTGTTCGTGTGCATGTCCGTGGTGATGTTCTCCGTGATCTGGTTGGCGTAAACCGGGACGGTGACTCTAAGTGGACTATGCATCGTGCGTTGGAGTTTGTCGCCAAAGAGGGCCAGGGCGTTGTGTTACTCCTGGATAATGGCCAGCGTGAAGATTTGGGTACCGCATTAGATCGTGTCTTAGGCAAGCAGCCTAAAACCCGTGCTGCAAACTTTAGCTCCTCTGGCGCTTATCTGACAGTGGGTACCGGCTCTCAGATTTTACGTGACCTGGGTGTCGGTAAAATGCGCCTGCTCAGCTCCCCGATTAAATTTAATGCAATATCCGGGTTTGATCTGGAAATTGTCGAATACATTCCCTGCGACGAGTAATAAACAGGAACATAATATGCCAGTACAATTTATTGAAGGTGACTTCGTTTCCGCTGATGGTAACTACACTATCGTAGTGGGTCGTTTTAATGCATTCGTTGTTGAAAGCTTATTGGAAGGTGCTTTGGATACGCTGAAGCGTCATGGCGTTAAAGAAGATAATATTCGTGTGGTACGTGTGCCCGGTGCTTTTGAGATTCCTTTAGCGGTACAGAAAGTAGCGGCACAGAAAAAAGATGACGCGATTATCGCCTTGGGTGCTGTTATTCGTGGTGGAACTCCTCATTTTGAGTATGTTTCTGCGGAGAGCTCAAAGGGTGTAGCCCAGGTCTCTATGGATTCAGGTATTCCTGTTGCTAACGGAATTCTGACGGTGAACAGTATCGAGCAGGCAATCGAGCGTTCCGGTACAAAAGCGGGCAATAAAGGCGCTGAAGCAGCGCTATCTGCACTAGAAATGGTTAGCTTACTGCGTAACCTCGAGGCGTAATCCGAATGACAGAAGAAAGCTCATCCGCTCCACGTAAAGCAAAAAAGACGTCATTAACAGCACAGCGCCGCTCTGCCCGTGGCTTTGCTTTGCAAGCCTTGTATCAATGGCACATGGCGGGACAGCCGGTTAACGAGATCGAAGCTCAATTCCGTATTGATAATGATATGACGGGTACTGATGTAAAACTATTCAGGGAGATCCTTCAGGGTGTAACTCACTCAAAAGGTGCTTTGGATGAGGCGTTTCAACCCTTTCTGGATCGTGGTTTGCACGAACTCGATCCGGTAGAGTTGGCCGTATTACGTATCGGTAGCTTTGAACTGATCAACCGTCCTGAAGTGCCCTATCGTGTTGCTATCAACGAAAGTGTTGATCTGGCGAAGATTTTTGGTGCAACGGACAGTCATCGCTATGTTAACGGTATCTTAGACAAGCTGGCTCAACGGGTACGTATGGTTGAGATTCGGGGCGCACGGGGCAAATAAGCAGACATGGATGAGTTTGCGCTGATACGCCAGTATTTCCAGTCTCTGCAGCGAGACAGTTCGATGTATGGCGTATCAGTGGGTATCGGAGATGACTGCGCGGTATTGAATATACCACCTGATCAGCAGTTAGTTGTGTCCATCGATACGCTGGTGGAAGGTACGCACTTTCTGCCTGATACATCTGCCGAGCAGCTTGCCTGGCGATTACTCGGAGCCTCAGTCAGTGACTTGGCAGCCATGGGAGCAACACCTGCTTGGTTAACCTTGGCGCTGACATTGCCCTGTGCTGATGAGTCTTGGATCAGTGCTTTTTCCGCGGGGCTATCGGACGCGATGCAGCAATATAAAATTCAATTAGTCGGTGGCGATACCACACGAGGGCCTCTCACGTTAACGGCACAAGTGCATGGTTTTGTTCAGACGGGCTGCGCGTTGTTACGCAGTGGCGCCAAACCGGGCGATCTGATTTGTGTTACGGGTACGCTGGGCGATAGCAGGGCAGGGCTTGAGTCACTTTTGAGCGCTTCCTCAGTAAATAATCTCTCTCCAAATAATACTCCTTCACATGAAAGTATTGAGTACCTGCGCCAGCGCTTCTATCGTCCTCTGCCACGGATATCCACGGGTAAGTTGATAGCACCTTTTGCCTCATCTTGTATTGATATCTCTGATGGACTATTGGGTGATCTCAACCATATTCTTGAGCAATCCCGAGTAGGAGCGCAGATAAACCCAACAGCACTTCCTCTCTCTGCCGGATTGCAGGCATTTACTGATGCCGGTATTGCACAAAAATGGGCGCTCACAGGCGGCGAAGATTTTGAATTGTGTTTTACTGTTCCTCCCGGGCAATGGGGTTGTCTTCAGGCACAGCTGCAGTGCCATGAGGTGCCGGTAACAGCAATTGGTGCTATCTGCGAGAAGCCGGGTTTGCAGCTTTTTAAGGCGGGTGAATGGCACACTGTTGAAGCTAGCGGCTATAAGCATTTCTAATTTAAAAAACGGGACTTTTTATGCAACCGAATTCGCAACCTATGCAACCAGACCTAAAACGTATTTTAAGTAACCCGGTTCACTGTCTCGCATTTGGTTTTGGTAGCGGTCTTGCACCTAAAGCCCCCGGGACCTTTGGGACATTAGCAGCAGTGCCACTGTTTTTGCTGATGTCATATTTATCGTTATCTGAATATCTGTTTGTTGTTTTATTTGCTTCCGTTGTGGGTATCTATTTTTGCGATAAAACAGCAAAGGATCTGCGTGTGCATGATCATCCGGGTATTGTTTGGGATGAGTTTGTTGGCTTCTGGATCACCATGATAGCTGTACCTGTTACATGGTGGAGTCTTGTTCTGGGGTTTGCATTATTTCGGTTGTTTGATATCTGGAAACCCTGGCCGATTAAATGGGTGGATAAACATGTGCATGGTGGCTTTGGAATAATGCTGGATGATGTGTTGGCGGGCCTTTTGGCCTTAGGCTCGTTGCACTTGTTTATATACATAATCTATTAACAAGGTATTTTTTGTTCTAAAAAGAGTGTTTTTTTTCAGTTTTGTTTCAGTTTCAGCACTTATTCTGCAACTGAGAATAAAAAAGGAGAAGGATCATGAAAACGCTTACACAAACAATTATCTTGAGTTCAGCTATTTTTTCAGCGGCTGCCCTTGCTTCTGTCGATGGGTTGAATCCATCAATGCATTCAACAGAACATAACATGGTTTCTGCGGGTATTATGACAGATCAAAATTCTCGTTTTACAGGGATCTATGAGAGTGCACTTTCTAGCCACTCGACAGAGCGACATTTGGGTCAAGGTGTAACAATCGATTCACTGCAGGCCCCTGAGTTCTGTGTGACTACAGGCTTGTCAGTAGCTTTGAATGATCATTCAGTTGAACACCAATTAGGTGGTAAGCAATGCTGATGATGTTTCGTAGTGTTGTTTCCAGAGCTATATAGTAGAGGGAGATGCGATCAATGTGTCTCCCTTATACTATGCAGTTAACAATGGAGATTATATGAAAAAAAATAAAATATATATGTTGTTACCTTTAATAGTGTTGTTTTCTCCGTTAACCGGAGCCGGCGAAGGGACACCAATTATCCCACCTATTTATGAAAACGGCACTCGTTTAGATTATCAGGCATGTCGGCTATTAGTACAGCAAGGTGAAATCCTTCCTATGTCGGATTTGATGACATTAGCGAAACAGCAATCCAGCGATCATATTCTCGATGCCTATCTGATTAAAGAAAATGATCGTTATTACTATCAGATTGAGTCTGTCGGTGATAATGGTGTGGTTAAAAGTTTTTATATGGATGCTTCTAACGGTGAAGTCACCACTGACTTAAAGGTTTCTCCATGAGAATTCTGCTAGTTGAGGATGATCCAGCCTTAGGGCCGGATCTCAAAAAAGAGTTAGCTGGGCTTGGCTATGCGGTTGATCTTACGGACAACGGCATTGATGCGGAAGCATTAGGGTTTGAAGATATCTATGATTTAGCGGTGCTGGATCTGGGGCTACCGCAACGCTCAGGTATCGACGTGTTAAAAAACTGGCGCAAGCGCAGTAATAATATTCCTACCCTGATATTAACAGCTCGTTCCTCTTGGCAGGAAAAGATAGATGGTTTTGATGCTGGTGCAGATGACTACTTAGCAAAGCCATTTCATACAGGTGAGCTGGTGGCGCGTATGACGGCGTTGTTACGTCGGGCTAAACAACAGCCTACTAAGCAGCTGGAAGCGGCAGGCTTGTTTTTAAATGAAAAAACGCAGGCCGTCAGTGTTGATGGTCAATTGGAAATTGAGTTAACAGGCATGGAATATAAGCTATTGAGATATTTCATGCACAACCCTGGCAGGCTGCTTTCGAAATTACAAATCGTTGAACATATTTATGATGACGGAACAGAGAACGATAGTAATGTTGTCGAAGCGTACATTAAAATGCTACGCAAAAAAATTGGTAAAGAGCGAATTCAAACCAAGCGTGGGCAGGGTTACATTTTTGTAAATCATCTATGAGAAACTCAATACAAGGTCGGCTTAATCTCGCATTTATCGGACTGACCCTTACCGTGTTTGCGATACTCTGGTTTTTGCAGGGTATGACTGTGCGCGAAGTGGCTTATGAGTTTGTCAGCGAAAGAATGCAAAGTGATGCGAGAACTGTGCTGCAAGCAGTTATGCGTAAAGATAACGAATGGCAAATCGATTCTAATTATATCTCTCCTGTTTATACTCAGCCGATGTCAGGACACTATTACCAATTTTTGGTCGATGATGGTGAGTGGAAATATTCAAGATCATTGTGGGATGAAGAGATACCAACGTATGACGGACAGTCTGTTGGGCAAATGAATATTAACCTGCAATATAAGCGGGAAACACCTTGGTTGGTTTACGATAATCGTTTTGAAAAGGCCGGCCATCAGATTCGTATCGTATTAGCAGAAGATATCAGTCACATTGAAGCGAAGTTGAAAGACTTAAGCTGGTGGGTGGCGGGTATTGGTTTGTTATTCATTATTATTTTATTGGTTGTTCAGATCTTCGTGATACGGCGCGGTTTAAAAAGTCTGAGGCGCGTGCAGCGGGATATTGTCAGACTAAAAGAGGGCAGTATTACCAGTTTGCCAGAGGCTCAAGTGAAAGAGATCGCGCCTTTAGTCAATGAGATAAACTACATGGTAGAGAGCATGAGTCTGCGATTAGATCGTTCTCGGCATGCGGTAGGTAATCTTGCACATGCAGCAAAGACCCCGCTAACAGTGATCGACCGACAGATTGAAACACTCAGGCAATCAAGCCCCGACTGTGCGCAGGCACTTGAGCAGCAATCCAATGCACTCAGAAACATAGTAGAAAGAGAGCTTACACGAGCGAGAATAGCAGGCGCTGCTTTGCCTGGGCAGAAGGTTGTTATTGAAGAGGAAGTTGAAAAGTTAATTAAAGCGATGAAGATGATTTATCGTGATAAAAATCTCAACTATGAAGTTTCTATCAAAAGTACGACATTTTTCCCCGGAGAGCGCGATGATCTCATTGAGCTTATGGGGAATTTAATTGATAACGCCAGTAAGTGGGCATTAAGCAGCGTTCGCATCAAAGGCATGATGAATGAGCAGTGTTTGGAATTATGTATTGAAGATGATGGCCCGGGAATTCCTGAAGATAAAATGACACAATTAATGTCACGGGGTGAGCGGCTTGATGAGTCTACTATCGGACACGGTTTGGGGCTCAGTATCGTGATGGAGATTGTTCTTCAATATAAAGGCAAGTTTCAGCTCATTCCTTCTGATATGGGTGGTTTGCACGCACATCTTTTATTACCTCGTCAGCAGAACGCCGAGCTGAAATCTGTGATGTTATCTCATCAGTCATAATGATTACCCAAAAGCCCCATCCACTGATAAACTATGCTGCCTGTTTTTTGAGGATAGATGAGTGACAATCGAGTATGTAGCTGATTCAAAACTACCCATGCCTTGGGGCACCTTTACGATGGTGGGGTTTGAAGATACAGAAACCAATAAAGAACATATCGCCATGGTATTTGGAGATGTCACCGGTGACGAACCCGTTTTGGCACGAGTGCACTCAGAGTGTCTGACAGGTGATGCGCTGTTCAGTCTTCGGTGTGACTGTGGTTTTCAGCTACAAGAAGCATTAAAACGTATCGCTGAAAATGGGCGAGGCGTGCTTTTATACTTACGTCAGGAAGGCCGTGGGATTGGCCTGCTGAACAAGATTAAAGCCTATCATCTGCAAGATCAGGGAGCCGATACTGTTGAAGCTAATGAGCGCTTAGGATTTGCTGCTGATTTACGAAATTACAGTATGTGCGAACCAATGTTGGAACACTTAGGAATAAGCGCTGTCAGGCTAATGACAAATAATCCTCGTAAAGTTGCCGCACTTGAAACCTATGGTGTAAAAGTTGCTGAACGTGTCCCGCTGCAAGTGGGAAAGAATCGTCACAATGAAGAGTACCTTGCTACTAAAATGGGTAAGCTAGGTCATATGATGACAGAGCACCATTTTGTAGATGAGGAAAGTTAAGCAAGGCTTGGTTGCTTAAGCTTGCTCGCCCTTATTCAATGCTAAGAATATTTTGTACGCACTGAGACTCTCTTGATGCATGCTCGACCCACTGGTCTGGAATGCCGAGTATTTTTAGCGAGCCTGTCCAGTTAGATTGGGCAACAAACTCCGCAACAGCTGAGCCAGCTCCGCCTTGTATCGCGTGATCTTCAATGCTGATAAAGTGCTGGTGGGTGTTCATCAGAATGCTAAGCAATTCTGTATCCAGTGGCTTAACAAAGCGCATATCGACGAGCGTGTGTTGTTCTTTTTCGGCTAGTTTTTGTGCATCAGCGAGTAGAGGGCCAAAATTAAGAATGGCGGTACCCGATCTCCCCGAAATCAATAACCTCGCTTTCCCTATTGGCAGGGTTTCATCGTTGCGGATAGGCGTAGGGCAGGAGCCACTGCCGCGCGGATATCTGACTGCAGCCGGGCCATTGTACTGATAGCCGGTGTTAAGCATTAGCCATTGTTCTTGTTCATCTGCGGGTGCCATGATGACCATGCCGGGAACGCAGCGCAGCGCGGCTATGTCGAAACAGCCGGCGTGTGTCGCCCCATCTTCGCCAACCAAACCTGCACGGTCGACCGCTAATAAAACGTCCAGAGACTGAATGGCAATGTCATGAATGAGTTGGTCGTAAGCCCGTTGTAAAAAAGTCGAATAGATGGCAACAACAGGCTTGGTTCCTGCACAGGCAAGACCGGCGGCGAAGGTTAAAGCGTGCTGTTCTGCAATGGCAACATCGAAATAGCGTTCAGGAAAGGCATGTGAAAAAGCTATCAGATCAGAGCCTTCGGGCATGGCAGGTGTAATGCCAATCAGCTTTTTGTCTTGTTGTGCTTTATATAGCAGCCACCGACCAAAATGGTTAGCAAATGTTGCTTGTTTGGTTTTCTTGGGGGCCGTGATAGGTTCCAGCTTGGTAATTGCGTGGTAGCCAACCGGGTCTGCTTCAGCGGGTTGGAATCCTTTACCTTTTTGAGTAGTAATGTGCAAAAACTGCGGGCCGGGTTTACTCAGGGCCTCTTTTAACGCGGGTAACAGTACCTCGAAGTCGTGACCGTTGATCGGGCCGCGATATTCAAAAGCGAGCGCTTCGAACAGCGCCGCTGTGGTTTCGCTGCGACTGCCCTTGGTGAGCTTCAGGTCCTTTTTCAGGTTCTTAGCCAGATAGGTCGCTAAGCCGCCTTCATTGCGGGAAATTGACATATCATTGTCGTTCAAAACGACCAGAATATTTGCATTGGTATGGGCAGCATGATTCAGAGCCTCAAAAGCCATGCCCGCGGTGAGCGCACCATCGCCAATGATGGCTACCGTTTTTGTGTCCTTGCCGTTTAACTGGTCAGCAACTGCCATTCCTAAAGCCGCACTAATAGAGGTGCTGGAGTGCCCCGTGCCAAAGGCATCGTAGATGCTTTCTTCCCGTCGTGGAAACGGTGCTAATCCACCTTTATGGCGCATGCTGAGCATCTGCTCACGACGCCCCGTCAGGATTTTGTGTGGATAACTTTGGTGGCCTACATCCCAGATCATATGATCATCTGGAGTATTCAGCAGATAATGCAGTGCAATCGTGAGTTCAACAACTCCAAGGCCAGCACCAAAGTGTCCGCCGGTTTGGCCAACGCTGTAGAGCAAAAATGCTCTCAGTTGTTGTGCTACCTCAATAAGCTGCTCTTCAGATAAACAGCGCAGTGCAGCAGGAAAGTCAATGCTATCAAGCAGGGGAGTATCTGGGCGCGATGTAGGGATATGGGTAAACATCAGTGGGACCGTTGCACAATATAATCAGCGAGTTGGCGTAGCAATATTGCTTGATCCCCAAACGGGAGCAGCGCATCGAGTGCCGCTTGGTGCAACTGATCCAGTTTTGCTTTAGCACCCTCCATACCTAATAACGCAGGGTAGGTGGGTTTGTTTTGTTCCAGATCTGAGCCTTGAGGCTTTCCTAGTGTTTGCGTATCGCCTTCGATATCGAGAATGTCATCTTTGACCTGAAACGCGAGCCCGATAGCATCGCCGTATGTAACTAATGCGGTTTTAAAAGCGGTATCAGTACAGTTAGCCGATAGGTAGCCTAATTCTATAGAGGCGTTTATCAACGCGCCGGTTTTGTAGGCATGCATCTGTTTTAGTTGTTCCAGGTTCAACTCTTTATCGACATGGCTTAAATCAAATGCCTGGCCCGCTACCATGCCACGATCACCGCTGGCTTTTGCAAGCACAGCAATCATCTGTAACTTTGTTTCCGCGTTATTCTCGGCCGTGGTGAGTAATTCAAAGGCGAAACACTGTAGTGCATCACCTGCCAAGATGGCCGTCGCTTCATCAAAAGCAATATGACAGGTGGGTTTTCCCCGGCGTAAATCATCATCATCCATCGCGGGCAGGTCATCATGAACCAATGAGTAGCTATGAATGCACTCAATCGCGCAGGCAGGAGCATCGGCTTTGGTAATATCACCGTTGAGAAGCTGGTTAATCAGATAGACCAGCAGTGGCCTTACACGTTTTCCGCCATTAAATAACGCATATCGCATAGCATCCTGAAGCCGGGGTTCTATACTGTTATGCATTAGTGAGCTTTTGAGTTGCTCATCGACACGATGATGATATGTATTAATGGCGGTCTGCAAGGCCACGGGGTTATTCCTGTTCTGTATTGAAGGGTTCTGTTTTTAACTCACCATTTTGGGAGGTGAGTATGTGAACCTTTTGTTCCGCCTGATCGAGCATGGTCTGACATTCGCGCGTCAGCTTAATGCCTTCCTCGAAAGCATTAAGAGAGGCTTCTAGTGTCAGGTCGCCGTTTTCCATTTGAGTCACTAAAGACTCCAGGTCTGCGAGCGACTGTTCGAAATCAGGTGTTTTCTTTTTGCGAGGCATCATGAAATTCCGTGCTGGACTATCCGTAAAATAAACGAATTGAAACCGGATTTAAAACTGAATTTAAAACAAGAGGTAAATCAATTCATAAAACTGCCGACATAAACCTATACTTAAACAATGTCAGTAGAGTATACCAGCCATCTATTCTGGTATTATCCTCTAAAATATAACAGACAAACAGTCATTAGCTTGGTGTAAAAGGAGATTTGTGTGGATATAGCGACGCTCGTCGGGTTGTTAGGCAGTCTCGGTATTGTTATCGCCGCGATGGTAACGGGTGGGGATATCGGCACCTTTGTTAACGCTCCTTCCTTGCTTATTGTGGTGGGTGGCACGCTGTTAGTTGCTTTGATGAAGTTTACTTTGGGGCAGTTTTTGTCTGCGGGTAAAATAGCCGGCAAAGCATTTATGTTTAAATCAATCAGTCCGGAAGACATTATCAGCGAAACTGTCGAGCTGGCGGATGCTGCGCGTAAAGGGGGGTTACTCTCTCTTGAAGACAAAACCGTTAGTTCCGATTTTATGCAGCGTGGTATCCAACTACTGGTTGATGGGCATGACCCTGACATCGTACGCACCTTGTTGAATAAAGAGATGAAGCTGACTTATGACCGCCATGAGTTTGGCAGTGATATTTTTAAAGCGATGGGTGATGTCGCACCTGCGATGGGAATGATCGGGACGCTGGTTGGTCTGGTGCAGATGTTGTCCAACATGAGTGATCCAAAGTCTATCGGACCTGCGATGGCGGTAGCGCTGTTAACAACTCTGTATGGCGCAATGATAGCGACCATGATTGTATTGCCGATGGCGGATAAATTAGCGGTTCGTAAAAATGAAGAGGCGCTTAACCAAGCACTGATTATTGATGGTCTGCTGGCGATTCAGGCAGGTCAGAATCCACGTGTTATCGAACAAATGCTCAGAAACTACCTGCCTGAGAAAAAACGGGTTGTGGCCAGTTAGAGGATTTGATGCATGAGTGACGAAAACGAACAAGATTGTCCACCCTGTCCTGCGGGTTTACCGGGATGGTTGGCAACATTCGCAGACTTGATGTCGCTGCTGATGTGTTTCTTCGTACTATTACTCTCTTTTTCGGAGATGGATGTATTGAAGTTTAAACAGCTGGCAGGATCGATGCGTGAAGCCTTTGGTGTGCAAAATGAGATAAAAGTTGAAGATATTCCGAAAGGTACATCTATTATTGCTCAGGAGTTTAGCCCCGGCCGCCCTGAACCGACGCCTATTAATGAAGTCCGTCAGATGACGGTGAACAATGATATGAATACTCTGGATATTCGTTCAGAAGTAGGTGAAGCGGAAAATCTTGATAAGAAACAGAATGAAGCTGAGCTTATAGAGCAAATGCAACAGAAGCTTGAAGAAGAAGCAAAAGAGCAGGCCGTTAAGTTTGCGACGGCTTTGGCACAAGAGATTGGCGATGGCAGTGTTGAAGTAGAAACCGACGAACGTAAGATAATCATCCGTGTTAAAGAAAAAGGCTCATTCTCCTCTGGCTCTGCTGAATTGAAATTTGAGTATATTCCTGTGGTTGCTAAAATCCGGGATGTTTTACTGGACGTTCAGGGTGGTGTTTCCATTGAAGGGCATACGGATAATGTGCCGTATTCTGGTAGGGCTTTTCAGTCTAACTGGGATCTTTCAGCTGCGCGTGCACTGGCGGTGGCTAATGAACTGTTTGATGACCCGAGGATAGATCAGTCTCAGTATCAGATAATAGGCCACGGGGATAGCAAGCCGTTAGTGCCGAATAACTCCGCGATCAACCGCGCAACAAACAGACGCGTCGAAATTGTTATTCAGAAAGGAAAAGACAAAGAACTGCTGGAAAAAATTCAGGCGAGAGGCTTGGGGGATACGGAAGGTGTGCGTTTAGCGCCAAACGAGATTTTCTAAGAGAGTTGTGATTTTCATCAGACACAAAAAAACCGCCGATTCAGGCGGTTTTTTTTAGAGCGCTAAAATTACTTAGCAGCACCGCCTGTCATATGTTGGATAGCCGCTGCTAACTCTGTATCAGAACAATCCATGCAGGTACCTTTTGGCGGCATAGCAGCGATACCTGTTTTAGAGCTTGCCAAAAGTGCGTCAGCACCTTTTGCTACGCGAGGAGCCCAAGCAGCTGTATCACCTGCTTTTGGTGCGCCAGCGACACCGAAATCGTGGCATACAAAGCATTTAGATTTATAAACTTCTTCACCTGTACGCTCAGCGTTAGCCGCAGCAGGAAGCATCAATGCAGCAGTTGCTGCCAGAATCAAAACTTTTTTCATAGTAATACCCTTGATAGGTTCACGTGTAATTAGCATTCATGTAAATAGACGGCAGTTTAGGTCGTTCACTATAGGTAAAAATAGATGAAGTGGTATTAATATGCCATGAATATTAAGTCTGAGGGATGAAAGTTATGTTTAACATGATAAATATCAAGAAACAGTACTGCCGTCAGTGAAATACCAGAGAGTATGCCTGCGCGTGTTATTTAGGTAACCCCATAGCGTATCTTGCTTGGCTATATTGGTTGTGAAGTGCGCGTTGCTCTGAGTGCTTACTGGCGACAAGATCAAGAGCCACTTGCTCTGTCATGTCCTGAGGGCAGTTTAATAATTTTCTGGCATCGGTCATTGAGTAGCCACGTTTCAGCAATTGCTTCAGCTGAACACTGATATGATGGTGATCCATCTTTATTTCCTTTTTTCTATTAGTTAATCATGCCATTTTGCATTAGAAATATGACATTAATATGTCAGACAGTAATAAGTAGATTTAATTTCATCCCTAACAGAAATGAATAAATTTTCGGTTTATAAAGGGGTTTAAAAGGTGCGCTATAAAGGTGCGAATACTTGGTTCGGCATTTCAATCGTGACCATAATTTGTGCGTCTCAACATGTCTGAGTATTGGTTTTTCTTTTTAAGTATTTGAATTTAAATATGATTCACAGAGTGGAATGGCTTGTGCAATAGGCTCCTTATCAATAATGAAAGGAGCATCAACAGTGAATACATTTAAAAAGACAATGTTAGGCGCCGCTTGTGCAATGGCAATCTCGACTGCATCCCAAGCTGTCTTAGCAGAAGACACTATTAAAGTAGGTATATTGCATTCGTTGTCCGGCACAATGGCGATCAGTGAAACTACTTTAAAAGATACAATGTTGATGCTGATTGATGAGCAGAATGCGAAAGGTGGATTGTTAGGTAAAAAACTGGAAGCGGTGGTTGTCGATCCGGCATCCAACTGGCCACTCTTTGCTGAAAAGGCTCGGGAGCTGGTTTCTAAAGAGAAAGTCGATGCAGTGTTCGGATGCTGGACATCGGTATCGCGTAAATCGGTTTTGCCTGTCTTTGAAGAAACTAACAGCTTACTGTTTTATCCCGTGCAATATGAAGGTGAAGAATCCTCTAAAAATGTATTCTATACCGGTGCCGCGCCAAACCAACAGGCAGTACCTGCCGTTGACTATCTAATGGATCAGGGTGTTGAGCGTTGGGTGTTGGCGGGTACTGATTATGTGTATCCACGTACCACCAATAAAATCTTAGAAGCCTACCTTAAAGCGAAAGGGGTAGCGGCTGAAGATATCATGATCAATTACACCCCCTTTGGCCACTCTGACTGGCAATCGATTGTTTCCGACATCAAGAAATTTGGTTCAACGGGTAAAAAAACAGCCGTTGTTTCTACCATCAACGGCGATGCTAACGTTCCTTTTTATAAAGAACTGGGATCACAAGGTGTAGCCGCTTCTGACATTCCGGTAGTAGCTTTCTCTGTCGGAGAAGAGGAACTTTCGGGTATCGACACGGGCCCACTGGTCGGGCATTTGGCTGCCTGGAACTACTTCATGAGCGTGGATAGTGAAGCGAATGAAGGGTTTATAGATGCGTGGCAGAAATATATCAAAAATGAAGATCGTGTCACCAACGACCCAATGGAAGCGCATTATCTGGGTTTCAATATGTGGGTCGAAGCGGTTAAAAAAGCAGGTACAACAGATCCTGCTGCCGTGCAGGAATCGATTATCGGTGTTGCGGTTCCTAACTTAACCGGCGGGTACGCCACCATGATGCCTAACCACCACATCACTAAACCTGTATTGATCGGTGAGATACAGGATGATGGCCAGTTTGAAGTGGTTTGGAATACTTCCGGTACGGTTGCCGGGGATGCTTGGTCTGATTATCTGGAAGGCTCCAAAGATCTGATCTCTGACTGGAGAGCACCTTTGTCTTGCGGTAACTACAACGTTAAAACAGCTAAGTGTTCTGGCCAAAACTTTTAATTATTAAGCACGCTATTGGTAATTAATGGTTGATTCAAAGAGCCTGTTTGCGGTTTTGCCAGCAGGCTTCTTCTGTCGTTCCCGCGTGAGATTTTTTTATGATGACCTTTAACATACGCCCTATTTGCCGGTATCTGTTGAGCTGTCTGTTCCTTATATCCGTGTTAATGAGTCCTTCGGTAACAGCGGCTGATGATTCGGTGCACTCGTTACCGTTAGTCTCGCTAAAAGAAGCGAGTCAGTTACTAATCGATGGTGACTTTGATGATAAAAGCCGTGCGTTATCGCTGTTAGCAGAAGCGGCACATCCACGTACGAGTGAGATACTGCAGCTTTTATCGGATAGCCAACTGTACTACCACAAAAAAGAAAAGCAGCTGTACATTATTACCGACTATGACAAAGGCAAAGTCGCGAAAGATTTGGCGGGCAATCAGCAGATCATTACAAAAAAACGAGATTACAAGAAAGTCACGCTTAACAATAAAATGCGTGGCGAGATTAATCGAATCCAGGCAGAGTTAGGGCTAAATGCCGCTAACCCACATCAGCGTGAAGCGGCGGTGCGGGATCTGCTTAAGGATATTACACCGGATACAGTCACGACGTTAAAAGCACGCTTTTTTATCGAAGAGAGTAAAAAAGTACGTGAAATGATCAATGTTGCACTGGCTATCAATGACCTCAAAAGCAGCGATGAAGTACTGCTCTCCAATGCGATCAAACAGTTAGATGGTTCTCTGGAGCAGGAATCGCGCAGCGCCTTAGTTACATTTGCAGAGACCACTGAAAGTCCACAGCTAAAAAAGCAGGCGCAGATTGCACTTAAAGGTATTGAAGATAAAGTTCAGTACTACGGCTGGCTGGAGACTTTCTATTTCGGTTTGAGTCTGGGTTCGGTGCTGGTATTGGCCGGTATCGGTTTAGCGATCACCTTTGGGGTCATGGGTGTTATCAATATGGCGCATGGCGAACTGATCATGATTGGTGCTTACACGACCTATGTTATTCAGTTGCTCATGCCTGATCATATTGAATGGTCTATTTTGGTGGCCATTCCGGCGGCGTTTGTTGTGTCCGGTTTAGTTGGTATTGCTATCGAGCGGGGTGTGATTCGTTTTCTTTATGGGCGTCCGCTGGAAACTCTCCTGGCAACCTTCGGTATCAGCCTGATTTTGCAGCAAGCAGTACGTTCTGTTTTCTCTCCATTGAACCGCAGTGTTGAAACGCCTGACTGGATGAGTGGATTAATTCAGATTAATCCGGTGTTTTCGCTTACCTTGAGCCGTCTCTACATCATTTTATTCTGCCTGATGGTGTTTGTAGCCTTGTTATTGGTGTTGAAAAAAACAGCGTTGGGCTTACAAGTACGTGCGGTGTCTCAAAACAGAGCGATGGCGCGAGCGATGGGTATACGCTCTAACCGTGTAGACGCTTTAACCTTCGGCCTTGGCTCCGGTGTTGCAGGCATAGCGGGTGTAGCGTTATCTCAGCTAACCAACGTCGGGCCCAATATGGGGCAGTCTTACATTATCGATTCCTTCATGGTGGTGGTATTTGGTGGTGTGGGTAATCTCTGGGGCACACTGGTGGCTGGGTTAAGTCTGGGCGTTGCTAATAAAGTGCTCGAGCCTTGGGCTGGCGCTGTGCTCGCTAAAGTACTGATGTTGATTTTCATTATTCTGTTTATTCAGAAACGCCCACGCGGACTATTCCCGCAACGTGGCCGTGCGGCGGAGGGTTAAGCCATGGGACTACTGAATATATTGAAACATGACCGTGGCGGCCAGATCATGCTGGGTGTGCTGCTGGTGATAACGATTCTGGTGCCGCTGCTCAATTTGTGGGTACCCGAGACTAACCCACTACATGTGCCTACTTATACCGTCACTCTGATGGGCAAATATCTGACACTGGCGCTATTAGCGGTGGCTGTTGATCTGGTCTGGGGATACTTAGGGATACTGACATTAGGGCATGGCGCTTTTTTTGCGTTAGGTGGATACGCTATGGGCATGTACCTGATGCGTCAGATCGGCGATCGCGGTGTATACGGCAACCCGGAACTGCCTGACTTTATGGTCTTTCTTAACTGGCAAGAGCTGCCGTGGTTCTGGCAGGGTTTCGATCAGTTTTGGTTTGCCGCCATTATGATCATGCTGGTGCCCGGCGTACTCGCATTCGTGTTTGGCTGGTTGGCCTTTCGCTCGCGTGTATCGGGTGTGTATCTGTCGATTATCACGCAGGCAATGACCTATGCGCTGATGCTGGCATTTTATCGTAATGAGATGGGGTTTGGCGGTAATAATGGCTTAACCGACTTTAAAGACCTTCTGGGCTTTTCGTTACAGGAAGACAGCACCCGGATCATCTTGTTCGTTTTATCAGCTGTCGCGTTAGCCTCAGGTTATCTGCTTTGCCGGCATATTATGAATAGCCGATTGGGTCGGGTTTGCATTGCGGTACGTGATGCTGAATCCCGCGCGCGCTTTATGGGTTATCGGGTAGAAAATGTAAAACTCTGGATTTTTGTTATTTCCGCCATGCTGGCGGGTATTGCGGGTGCTCTGTATGTGCCGCAGGTGGGTATCATCAACCCGAACGAATTCTCGCCGATCAACTCGATTGAAATCGTTGTGTGGGTGGCGGTAGGTGGGCGTGCAACGCTTTATGGTGCAGTAGTTGGTGCCTTGTTAATCAATTATGCGAAAACCTACTTTACCGCCGAGCTGCCGGAAATATGGTTGTTCGCGTTAGGGGGGATCTTTGTACTGGTCACTCTGCTGTTACCTCAAGGCGTCACAGGGCTTGTCGCTAAGCTACAGCAACGCAAGGAGGCGCAGGCATGAGTATTTCTAGCGTATTAGAGCAGGCGATTGACCGTGAGCATGTTTATCCGTTTCTGGTGCCTAAGCAGGCACCAAAGCTGGATGTTTCACATAAAGTTTTGCTCTATCTGGAAGGAATATCGGTTAGTTTCGATGGCTTTAAAGCGATCAATGACCTGAATCTTTATATCAATGATGGTGAGCTGCGCTGCATTATCGGCCCTAATGGCGCAGGCAAAACCACTATGATGGATATCATCACCGGAAAAACCCGGCCTGATTGCGGTTCTGCCTGGTTCGGGCAAACGATTGACCTGTTAGCCATGGACGAACCGGCTATTGCACAAGCGGGTATTGGGCGTAAATTTCAAAAGCCAACCGTCTTTGAAGAACTCAGCGTATGGGAAAACCTCGAGCTGGCGATGGCAGATGACCGCGATGTTTGGTCGATATTTAATGCGAATCTAAACAGCGAACAAAGCAGTATGCTACTGGAAACCATCGAGCTGATTGGGCTACAGGAACATGCCAAAATGCCGGCGGGGCGATTATCCCATGGTCAGAAACAGTGGTTGGAAATTGGCATGTTGCTGATGCAGAAACCTCGTTTACTGCTGGTCGATGAGCCGGTAGCCGGTATGACCCATCAGGAGATGGATCGTACGGCAGAACTGCTAAGCTCACTGGCCGGACGTCACTCTGTGGTTGTGGTTGAACATGATATGGATTTTGTCCGAAATCTGGCGGGTAAAGATCGAACGGTAACTGTGCTGCATCAAGGCAGTGTTCTGTCAGAAGGCACCATGAACAAAGTGCAGCAAGACCCGCGAGTGGTCGAAGTTTATCTGGGAGAGTGATGGATGCTGAATATCGAAGGTTTGAATCAATTTTATGGGCAAAGCCATACACTCTGGGATGTAAACCTGCATGTGCCTGAAGGAAAATGCACGGTGTTGATGGGGCGCAATGGTGTGGGCAAAACCACCTTGCTGCAATGCATAATGGGACATCTGGCGGTTAAAAGTGGAAGTATCAGATTAGCTGGTAATGATCTGATAAAAACATCGGTGGAGCAGCGCCCTCGTCTGGGGGTGGGGTATGTACCACAAGGACGACAGATCTTTCCGTTACTGAGTGTTGAAGAGAACCTGCAAACGGGTTTGCCTGTCAGAGCGCGGAATGACCGCAAAATTCCCGACTACATTTTCGAACTGTTTCCGGTACTGGCGGAAATGATGCACCGCCGTGGCGGAGACCTTTCTGGTGGACAGCAGCAGCAATTAGCGATTGGGCGTGCACTGGTGGTCAATCCTCAATTGTTGATTCTTGATGAACCTACCGAAGGGATTCAACCCAATGTTGTCACAGAAATTGGCGATATTATCCGCAAACTCAATCGAGAGATGGGATTGACTGTATTGCTGGTGGAACAGAAGCTACCTTTTGCACGAAAAGTGGGCGATCGGTTCTGTATTCTCGACCGTGGGCGCCATGTAGCTGAAGACAGCATGGATAAACTCGACGATCAACTGGTTAAAAAGTACCTCACCGTATGAATGCACCTGTAATGCAGCTTAACGCTCCTTCATCGTCAATCGGCTGGAAAGCCAGACTGCATCTGGCATATCAGCACCGGCAGGGTAAAACCCGCTTAGTAGATCGCTTACAGCGTGGGCCACTCGCGGTGCAGCGTCCTTTGTATCCCGAAGGCAGTCCATGCCATACCTATCTGTTACACCCCCCCGGAGGTGTTGTGGGTGGCGATCAACTGGATATTCGTGTGCAGACACAAACCGGCGCACATACCCTCATTACCACCCCCGGTGCCACCAAGTTTTACCGTTCCGATGAGAAAATGGCCTACCAGCACCAGACACTCACCGTTGAAAAGGAGAGTACGCTGGAATGGCTGCCGCAGGAGAATATCTGTTTTCCCGGCGCGCATGCGCAAATCCACAGTGATATCCACCTGACACAAGGAAGCCGTTTTATCGGTTGGGAGTTGCAATGTTTGGGGCGACCTGCCAATCAGGAAATATTCAGTCATGGCAGCATTGATGCTAAAACCCGTGTGTTTATCGATGGCCAGATCACACTGGTCGACCAGATGACAACACAGGCCGATAGCTTAATAAAGAGTGCAGCGGGCCTGAGAGGCCATGCCATGAGTGCCACACTGATAGCAGGCACCATTGACGCCGACTATCTTGAGTCGGTACGTGCCGTACTCGAAAGCTTTGATCCACAACTACCCGTTGGTGCCACCTGAGTGGATAACCTGCTGGTGGTGCGCATGCTCGGCAACAACACTGAAGATATCCAAAAAGTACTGATACCTGTGTGGAAAGTACTGCGCGAAAAATGGCTGAAAATCCCCGCTTGCCCACCAAGAATATGGGCAACCTGATCTTATTGGTCTCGCTTATTTGAAAGTCAATTACAGCAAGGGTTTGTTAAATCTCACTAGGCCTGAATTAGACAAGCTAAAAAAATCAGCTATTTCAGCCTATGTGAGATTAAGAGGAAGAGCCAGAGTTTTCATACAGCATGAAATATCTGGAAGTCATCTTCATCTAGAATGAAATGATTTCTAAGGACAGCTGTCGACCCCAAGCTGACTTAACGCCTAGTTAAAACCTGGCATGCGTAGCGTGCGAACTTGAGGCCGTAGTTATGTGGCATTTCGGATGTCGTCACTCTATCCATTACTTTTGTTCTCGCCGCGGCCATTCTAATGCCACCTCACCCATTGTTTTAGGATTTTCATGCTATGTGGTCGTTATTGGCGCTTCTGCTGTGATTCTATCGCGATCTCAAACGAAATTATTCTTCGTCATATGTTAACTTTCATGCTGTATAGCAGATTATTCAAGAGCCTACAGCTTACTAACACTTTGGCGTTCTATTAATTTTCGGGGGGATTACCACCTCACAATACACTCTTTAGAATGAAGTATTCGGGGATTTCAGATAATAAGTGCAACACTCATAGATGAACAACGATAGGAGGCCAACTGCTGACAGTGGTACGCTTCTCCTCGCCAAAGTAAAAAAGTATCACTATGAGTTATCAGCAGTTGACCGAATGGAAACGATACCAGATTTCGTTACTTATTTCGCAGGGGGTTATCGATATGCTGATACCGTACAAAGATAATGTGCATACCATCACCTTTGATAACGGTGGTTAATTCGCTGGGCACGAGAAGATAGCCAAAAGCCTGGATGCAAAAATGTACTTTGCTCATCCGTATTCGTCCTGGGAGCGAGGCTTAAATGAAAACTTCAATGGCCTGCTCAGGCAATATATTCCGAAAGGAGCCGATTTACGCGGGGTAAGCGACGAACGAGTAAAACAGGTACAGACCCGAATAAATTTAAGGCCGAGAAAGTGCCTCGGTTTTAAGCAGCCACAGAAAGTTTTTGAAGAACTCTGTCAGGCTGCATAGGCGAGTGTTGCACTTGGGAGTTGAATTCGCGTTCTATTGGACAGAAAAGAAGCTCAGCTGGCTTCAGCATTGATCCGTTTAACAAAGTTAAATAAGCTTCGTTGGATAAAATACAATTTTTGTATCGACGCGGCTTCAGGAACGAGATATGCCAATATAGACACACCTTTTATAGATATCGACGTGCTTCCCTTCGGCAGATGAATATATAAAAATGTTACAGGAGCACCTGGGAACTGACGGAGTTGTGAGTTTTGCATTGTTATTTCATTTTGGATACTGGATGTCGTCATATCCAGGATTCCGGTATCGTAGACAAGCTCCTGGAAGAACGCGACCTGCTCCTCTTGGCTCAAATACCCGACTATAGGTGGATCTCCCGGTTTTTCTGCACGAGCAACCACCGTCCCGTCGGCATAAATCTTCAGAACCGGACCATCAGCAGTTCTGGGTTTTTGACCGCCACGCGTATCGAACATCAAAATTGCAGTGCCATGATTTTGGTCAAAATCCTGCGCACTAACCGTAGAGATAACACCCATTATGAAATACGTAATCAACAAGCAAAGTCGCATACTTTTCTCAGGAAAAGTCGGCACATCGCTGTGCCGACATCCAATTCACTATCTGGTTTAGTGGATCAGCTACGTCTTCTACCTGAGGCGCACAAGCCCAACAACCCAGCGAGCATTAACATTACAGTACCGGGTTCCGGCACGTCAGCTGTAATGTTGGCTGCGACCGGCAGGGAAATAGTAGTGAACGGATCAATAGTCTCGTATCCCAGGTCGCGGAAGGCAGCAATAGTAGCCGCCGAAATAGTGGCCGGATAATCTACTGCGAATGGAGTCATTAGCTCCGGATCATTAAATAGGCCGATAGTGGGGGATCCGTCCTCCGGAGCGCAGCTAGTGCTCAACCCTTCAATCCAACACTCGTTCCAGTGGCCACCGCCATTCTCTAACAAAATGGAAGTTACAGAAGTGCCATTAGTTGTATTAAAAGCGGCAAGGGCTTCGGCGCCGATATAATTGTTGCCGCTGGCATCAACAAGTCCATTAAATGAAAATTGAGTACCGAAGCCCAATGCATGAGCTATCTCGTGTACTGCTGAGTCAAGAAATAATTGTTCAGACTGTGGGAATAGAGCGCTAGCACCAAAATCGTCAGCGTCAAACTGCATAATGCCGCTTGTGGCACGATCAAACCCTGAAGTAGTCGTTTCGAAGGTTCTAGGCCCTGCGAACGCCAGCGAACCATCAGAGCCGTCTTCGGGCGTTAACCAAGCAACGAGATTGTAGGACGCATTGACAATACCCTGAAAACCAGTGAGCACTGATTCCCAGAACGACTCAGCCGCACCAAAAAGTTGAATCTGACGATCTGTGAACGCTTCAGTCGGTGAGCTCGTGTTTCCTGCGCCATTATCTACTAGCTCCCCAGCGGGCTTGTACTCGACGATAATATCGAAAATTGGCGCTGCGCTGGCTGATATGGTGCTTAAGGAAAACAAAGCCCATATCATGATGCATAATAATTTTTTCATAACAAATCCTTTTTTAAAATTATGTAAAGTATTTAAGGAATGGTTACATAGCTCCGTCTCCACGGTCTGAAAAAAAGCTACAATTCGAAGTGATATTCCAATTGTATGCCTATGATTCTGATCGTCGCCGCATGAAAAGGCCGCCACTGCTATTCCGATCGCTGATATGCAAAAAACATACCAATAAAAAATATACTATTATTACAAGCACTTAAGTATTAATTAAAATTTCTTGAGTTTTATATGTAAAAAAACCTGACTCAAAAATCATCAAAAAATGTCAACTTGCCAAGATGGAGGGGCAAGAAGAAGGTGTTTGAAGCGCAGCAAACTAACTTTTATTTAAAGGTAAGCGCAAATTCAACGCCCACGTGACTATTTTCTCTCGCATGACGGGTAAGTCATTGCATGTGGTTATTGTGTCGTTTACACAATATGGTAAGGACTGAGATGGTCGATATATTCCTATCTTGAGGATTACTGTCTATGACTATATTTGGCACCAGACTGCCCAAACGGTTGACCTAGTTCGACTCCGCGGAGGTTAGGTCGCAAACCAATACGACCAGACTTTTTGTTGTCTTCATCCCCTTTGGGGCGGTAAGCGACTATCTTACTCAGTGGTTATAAACTGCTAGTCTCCAATCCATGAATGGAGATTTATCATGTCATTCCCCAATAAAAACCCACCTTGGAACAAGGGCAAGTTGGTTGGCCAAAAGAAACCTCTCAAGCTGAAAGAGATTTGGGCGATCCGCATAAGATTACAAATCGCTAACAACTGTAGGGAACTAGCTCTTTTCAATCTAGCAATCGATAGTAAACTCAGGGCCTGTGATTTAGTGAATTTGCGTGTTAGAGATGTTGCGCACGGATCTGAAATTCAGTCCCGCACAATAATACTCCAGCAAAAGACGCAAACACCTGTTCGATTTGAATTGATGGCGCCGACAAGAGAGGCCATCTCAAAATGGATAAGCTTATCTGGCAGTCAGGCCAATGATTTTCTTTTTCCAAATCGAAGCAACCGCTCTCGCCATATAAGTACTCGGCAATATGCCCGTATCGTTAAACGCTGGGTCATAAGTATCGGTCTTGAAGCCACAGCCTATGCTACTCATTCGATGAGACGAACGAAACCCGCCCTTATATATGCACGGACTAAAAACTTGCGTGCTGTGCAGCTTTTGCTGGGTCATACCAAGCTAGAAAGCACTGTACGGTATTTAGGAATAGATGTAGATGATGCCCTGGAAATGTCGGAAGAAACTGAGGTATAAAGATCATATTCAAGCGACAAGGATCGTCGCTCATCGACCCCAAGGAGACATTAACGCCTCAAGAAGAGGCGGGCTGCAGCGCGTCTTTCTTGCTTGTCTTGTGTACGCCCAGCATGGGCATGAACTAATGAGGTGAAAGTCCTCTGTAGGAAGGTCACCATCTATAGCGATTTATATCGCCATTAGATGTTAACTACTAGCGAATGGCAAGGGCTTAACCGCGAGGTTT
>JBLWXO010000002.1:0-331381 GCA_048267385.1 Neptunomonas sp.
GACCATAGCGAAATGGAACCACCTGATCCCATCCCGAACTCAGCAGTGAAACGTTTTAGCGCCGATGGTAGTGTGGGGATTCCCCATGTGAGAGTAGGTCATTGCCAAGCACCTAACAGAGAACCCCGATCAGTAATGATCGGGGTTTTTTTTATGCTTATAAGAAAATTATGCGAAAAATAAAGCGCTAGCATCTGATTAAAAATTACTAGCATGGGTTAAAAATAACCCATCTCCTGCTCGTTCAATCCGCCATTCCTTAAACATTTGTTTTAATTGAATTTCATTAGTAAATTCTGCCCGGATTTTCACTTTAAGACACTTTCATGGGTCTTTATTGCCCCGCTTTATATTCGGTGATGATTCTTTAGTTATTAATAATCAAGCAGTTAGGTTTTGGCATGTCAATTGTATGAATAGTAAGCAAACAATGAAGCTAATTCTTGTTGTGAAATTTTTTGCGACAAAAAGGAGGAGTTATGGCTGATCTGCAGGATCACATCATACATCTAGCCAATGGACAGCTTGCACCCAAGTCTTCAACTGCATATTCGGATCTTGCCAGGATTGTTAATGAGGCTGTTCAACAGCAGCCAGAATCAGGTATAGCTATTCACTTTCATGGAGGGTTGGTGAGTGAAAAATCGGCCAGAGAGATGGCGGCCAGAATGGTGGATGTTTATGAGGATGCAGGAAGTTATCCCCTATTCTTTGTTTGGGAATCAGGTTTGTTTGAGGCTATCGGTAATAATCTTGAAGATATTTCTAAGGAAAAGATTTTTCATGAATTTGTTAAAAAAGCCGCAGAATGGGCAATTAAAAAGCTTCCTGCCGGTATTGGTTTTAAAGGAGCCTCTGGTGCAGCGGTTAACGAGCTTGAGTTGCGACAACAATTTGATGAATGGTTTGATGGAAGCCGAACTAATTTGCCTGACGCAGTGGAGTCGACGTCGGGCGTAAGTCAGTCAGCTGCGCACGCAACGTTGAAAAGTGTTTTATTTGATCAGGCTGCTCTTGAAACGGAAGTACAACTTAGCATAGAAGGCGATTTTGGCTTTCAGGATGCCGTCTATGCGGCATTTAATGGATTACATGACGGAGGGCAGGCACATCCGGCCACCACTAAAGGAGCAGTCGGCACTACCGCATCGAGTACTTCTCTGATAAGCCCTGAAGCAGCAGACAAACTCTTTGACCGTAACCCCGTTAAGACCAAAGGATTTGCTTTAGTCAGTTGGTATAAAACAGCGAAAATGGTAGCTAATATTGTTATGGCTGTTGCCAAGCGTTATAAGCAGGGACGTGCTCATGGTCTGTACGTGACAGTCGTTGAAGAAACACTTAGAAGTCTGTATCTGGATAAGATTGGAACATTAATCTGGAACCAGATGAAAAAAGATACGGGGGATGCTTTCTTACCCGGCGAGAATCATGCTGGTACGGCGCTACTGAGTGAGCTACAAAAGCATTCTAAGGCAGGCATTGCTTTACCGCGTATAACACTCATCGGACACAGTACGGGTGCTATCTATATTTGTAATTTTATTGAAGCGGCTTCGCAGGTGCTGCCAAATATAAAATTTGATGTCGTGTTTTTAGCGCCTGCTGTGACATATGAGCGATTTGCTGCAACTGTCGCAAATCATGCAGGGAGCATCGGTAATTTTCGTTCATTTGGTATGACGGACGAGTGGGAGAGTAATGATAAATTAGTGCCAATACTCTATATACGATCTTTGCTCTATTTCGTTTCTGGGTTGTTGGAAGAGGGCACCGATGAGCCTCTTGTCGGCATGGAGCGTTTTTTACGCGAAGCAGACACCTTTACTTCAGCTAAGTTTCCCGCTATTGCTCGATGCCGTAATTTTTATGGGGATTTTCAGGAAGGTCTTGTATGGTCGCCTGATACGATTGGCGATGGTACCCAAACATCTTCTGCAAAGCATGGTGATTTTGATAACGATGAGGCTACGCTTGAGAGTTTACAGTGGCTTCTACGGCATGGATTTTAAAATATGCCACGTAACGATTATGCGATTCTTGTCGGTGTCAGTTACTATCCTGATCCTGGGTTTCCTCCTCTTCAGGGGCCACCTCGTGATGTAGAACGATTTAAAGAGTGGCTGGTTGACCCTGACGGGGGAGATGTTGATCCCCATAATATTATCACTATGGTTTCCCCTCCGATTGATCAGCAAAGTAGTCCTTCTCACGTATCTCCACAGTTTCAGGACTTTCAGGTAGTGTTTCAGCAACTGATTACAGGTGGTGGAAATAGCATCAAATATCATAGTAAAAACCGCCTTTATCTCTTTTTTTCAGGGCACGGTTTTTGTGAAGTGCGTAATCAGATTCCACAGGCTGCCCTCTATGCGGCTAACGCGAGTCGTTTATTTAATTGGAACATTGCGGGTACTCTTTATGCCTTATGGGCCAAGGAGGTTGCCGTGTTTGGTGAGATTGTATTGGTAATGGACTGTTGTCGTGATGCTGAAGCAACTAAGATGCTAATGAATCCTCCTTTACCGGTAATTTCCAATACGGGCGCCGCCCAGACGGTTAAGCTGTTTTGTGTATATGCGGCACCGAAGGGCGGAAAAGCTCAGGAGCGGCCGATTCCTGAACTGAATAATGAGGTGCATAGTTTGCTCACTCATGTGCTTCTGGATGCACTGCGTCATGCGCCGCCTGATGATGAGGGAAATATCACGGGCAGCATGATAAAGGGCTATGTTGAAAATGCCTGGCCAACTGTTTGTGGTGCAACCCCTGCAGACCCGCCGGAAGTTTATATTCCTCCTACTGGTGATATCGTTTTTTTTAAACGTCCTGCCTTACGACTTTCCCAGAATATTTTCGTCAGTTCATGGCAGTCGGGTGACCTATTAGAAATATATGAGGGTAGTGGAAAATTGTTTGGTAGCATTGTCTTGCCTGAAGCGGGTAGCCCTAGTGTAACTATCCAATGGAAAGATCAGACTAGTAAAGAGCTTGTGGTGAATGCTGCCTCTATGATGTTTTGTATTCCTTTACCCGCTGGTTATTACCGAGCCCGGCTGTTAACAGGCGGTGCTGAAAGGAAACAGTTTTTTGAGGCGGGAGGTCCTGATGTCAAGCTTTAAGGCGCTTGTTAGCGTTGCGGTGGCTGATCGGGCCTCACTCGTTGAGATTCGTGACAATAATTATCAAGTGATTGCGTCTGGGTTTGGATCTCTGGATGTTGATCTACCCGTAGGTATCTTCAAAGCGCGCACACAAGTTGGTTCGATGGTTGAGGAACAACTATTTGCTGTTGAAGAGGGTGTTGTTCCGTTACCGGTGATACTTGAGCCTGTTGTGTTCTCGTCTCCTGCTCCTTTGCGATATACGAATACTCATCATGAGTATCACGAAGCGGCTCTGGCGGAGGCACTTGGTGCTCCTATTCCCGATTCATTGATTTATGGGAATGGCTCTCGGTTTCTGTTGAGTGTACGGGACCCTAGTGATGCTCCTTTTAATCAAACACCGGAGTCTATTGAACGCTACGCTCGATCCTATACTGGCTTCACGCTTTGCCGGGTTGAGGGAGAAGAACTGATTAATTATGATCAAGTTGCACGCCGTGATATGAGCCTGGGGTACTTGATCTGTAATGTTGAACTTGATCCTGGTCATTATATTCTTAAGGTAGCCAGAGAGGGGCTCCAGCCGCTGGCTTTTCCTGTTATTACGGTGATGGGATGGGTTAGTGAAATTTTCATACTGATGGAAGCAATCGACTCTTCCTCCGACTCTGTTTTTACACCACGGCTGAAGGATGCTGCCGTGATGATGAAACCTGTCTGGGAGAACTACTTTCTACCAGATGATCATTTTTTCCGCCTCACTGAGGTTGCGCGTCAAGCATTACAAGGTGGCCGTAATATCCTTGATAAGAATTTAATGAACGATCTGCTTAACAGTAAGTTTGGAAATCCTGTTCTTGGTCTTTTGTCTGCACACCTGCTGTTGCTTGAGAGCAAGCCACGTCTTGACTTGCTCAAAATTGTTATTGATAACCTGACAGGCTTACTTGGCGAAGAGTTTCCTGACGTGGTTGTTCTACGGCATCGTCTGACGCAGTTGGCGCCTGATTTAGCCCCTCAAATTAACCCGGATATAATGATTCAGTTTCCTCCTTTACTCCGGGTTAGTTGGGATATTGCCGCTGATCTTGCTACAGAGAATGAATCGTTTTTTCCTGCTGATTCTGTTTGTTGGCAGGTGGCGGACCGGATGATTGATAACGGCATCTGGACTGCGTGGAGGCCTCGGTCAACACAAGTAAAATCACATCTAGCATGGGTTGATCTGTCTGATGAGGTGCTGCTGAGTAAGAAATCACGTGACCGAGAACAAATATTCTCAATGAATAATGCTGGCAATGATCAATATGTCACTGTTGGACAGGAGTTACTGCAGGCAGCTAAACACCTCTCTAAACCAGTAGTACGTGAAAAATTACGTCAGTTTATAAAATCGGCGGTCAGTAAAGAACAGAATTCAGACGATCTTATGCATGAGTTAGTTATCAGGTTAGTACAAAATTATTCATGGACAGATATCGTACAAAAATTGGCTGAGTTGGATGTTAATGGTGATATTAGTAATCAGCTCTCCTCTGTGCAGAAGTCTCTTATTCCAGCGCTAATGATGTTTAGACAGCAGCTTGATAATGGGCAATCGATTACACCAGACAGTTGGAAGCAACTAATCGCCTCACTTAAGCTACCGAAAAGACTGTTGCTTGAAAATTTAGGGGAACTGGCTCGCTTTATAGCCAGTATGGAAGTCAGCATTGCCGACGATAAAATTGCCAAGTACACAGCAGAATCTGGCGAGAATCATACAGATCAGAAAAGCAGAAAGCTTGATGATGTGGTGCGCGGTGTAGCAGGCATCAGTTTGGAAGCTGCGAAAGATCTCGTGCTTAAAAAAGCCTTACAAGTCAGAACAGACAATAGTCAGGACGAATAGTAGTTTTCAGACTTTTACATTTATATCGTCTGCTGGAATGATCGTTATTTTCTATATCAGAAAGAATTATTGCTATATATCAATTTAAAAATAACCTTAGTGTGTAATTATTATCTCAGCTAAATGTTTCTTGTTAGCTGGATCTTAAAGGATTTAGTTTATTCAATAAACGGATTTAGATCGCATAGAGTGGGGTGAATATCATGAACCCTTATCACGTTTTCTTACATATCAATCAACCAGAAACCTCTTTTGTGCAGAAGCAGAGGTTAAATGGGTTCGTTGCTTTCATCTTAAATAGTGTTAAAAAGTTAGCTTGCCTGCCTGCTGGTTTTATCAGTCAAGCTTCTCGCTATTTTGATTGGGCCTTTCTTCATGAGCTTCCTGAACTTTTGATGGATATTGGGCCTTGCCTTACAGATAAAATTGAAAATTATTTAAACAGACCTCTTTAAATTCAATTTTTTGGATACGTAAGGATTAAGCCTGTTCTTCCATTTATGTGAAGCGCTTAATCCTCAGTAGCCGGATATGTATGCGTTTTATGGAGTCAACATTGGCTAAAAAACAGAATGAAATTACAAACGACATCTATTGTCAGCTTTTTAAACGCAGTAAAGCGATTCAACTATTAGTTGACCCTGATAGCGGCGCTATTATAGATGCGAACATTACTGCGCAAACTTATTATGGGTATAGCATAGATGAGTTTAAATATTAAAGACTTGAATACGCGCCCTTTTGAGGTGATACAGCGTGAAATGGAATTGGCTTTGAAAGAAAAGCGTCATAATTTCAACTTTCAGCATAGGTTAAAAAATGGTGAAATACGCGATGTGGCTGTGGTATCAGGTCCCTTTTACATTAATGAAAAAGAGTTCTTGTACTCTATTATTAGTGACATTACAGAACAGCAAACTGCCAGAAGGGAGCTTCAATTAAGTGAGGCGATGCTGAGATCTTTTATATCAACCACTCCGGATGGTTTTGTTACCTTGGATCCATCGTTATTAATTACGGATGTAAATCATGCTTTCTGCATGATGCTTGATTATTCTCCACAGGCATTAATTGGTAGGAGTATTCATTCACTCCTATCGTCGCACGAGAGTCAATTAATAAAGTCTCTTTTAGAGACTGCAAAAAATCAAAAAAACTGGAGTTTAGAAACTACGCTCAAAAGAAAAAGTGGCGAGCAGGCTTATGTATTGTTTTCTGCGGGACCTATTGTTAATGGCGCGGGTGTTTTTGCTTTCATCACGGATATATCCGTGATGAAACAATCTGAAATAGAATTGCAAAAATTATCGCGGGCGGTTGAACACACGGGTAGTTCAATCATGATTACGGATAAGGAGGGTGTGATTGAATATGTAAATTCAAGCTTCTGTGCTATTACAGGCTATCATCCATCAGAAGTTATCGGTCAAAACCCGTCTATTGTAAGGACACGGCATACTGCTAAAAAAACGCATCAAGATTTGTGGAATACTATTCTGTCCGGAAATGATTGGCGGGGAGAAACATATAATAGAACCAAAAGTGGCTCTTTCTATTGGTCTTTCATGTCTATTTCACCTATCTGTGATGATCAGGGTGAAATTACTCACTTCGTGAGTGTCAGCGAAGATATTACTGAGAAAAAAATGGCACAAAGTCAGCTTGAACAGTTGGCCTTATATGACCCGTTAACGGGGCTGGCAAACCGGCGTTTGTTTTATGATCGTTTAACTCAGGCGATGGCATCTTACTCGCGCTCATCTACATCTGGTTTAGTGTTAGTTATGTTAGATCTTGATAAATTTAAGCAAATTAACGATACCCTTGGACATGATGCGGGTGATGAGTTGCTCAAAGCTGTTGCTGAAAGACTGCTGTCGTGTGTACGAAAAACCGATACCGTTGCACGAATAGGTGGTGATGAATTTATTCTTCTTTTATTAAATTTGCATGAGCAAACATATATTACTCAGGTTACAGATCAGATCCTGTCAGCGGTTAGCGCACCATTGGAAATAGCTAACCAAACGCTGGAAATATCCTGCAGCTTGGGGGTTAGTCTATTTCCTCAGGATGGTGAAAGCCCGGAGGATGTCATGAAAAATGCTGATCTTGCTTTATACCACGCTAAAAGGGAAGGGCGTAATAACTACCAGTTTTTCATCGAGGAATTACGCAAATCCCTACCCGTTGCGTAGCAGCGCTCAATAATTCTATTTGAAAGGAAATACTGTATGAAACAATCAGGTGTGATTAGATTGATTGATCTGTTTTCATTTATTGTTTTGGTGTTAATGATAGCAACTGGTATTTTGTTGGAGTATACCTTGCCGGCAAGAAGTGGTTCATTAAGTGTGTGGGGAATGACGCGGCATGAATGGGGCAGTCTGCATTACTATATTTCATTACTATTCTTAATGTTGATGGCTGCCCATCTGTTTTTACATGTTAAGTTTATCAAAAGTGCAATATTGGGCAGGGCAACCCGCGAGCAAAGCTATCGGATTGCTGTGGGAATTGTTGCTTTATTAACAATCTTAGCGCTTGCCTTTTTACCTGTCATTTCATCTGTCGAAGGAAATAAGAGAGATGTTCGGCCATATCATGACGGCAGCTGATTGCTTAAAGTTTGCTCAAAGTGGAACTTTTTTTGTCAGGTAGTTTCTCTTTAGATAGCAATAATTCAGATGTTTTTGCATGTGCGTAATAAATTTAACAATCAGGAAGGGTTTCGTTTCCTGATATTGTGACTATTTGCTAAAGTAGCGCCCTGAACTAGTTGCTTGTAGGTTTAATCGGCTCATGTGCTTAGCAAGTGAAGGTAGATGAGTCATCTAGTGTGTCTGATTTTATTGGTAGGTTAGGGTTGCTGAATGGCAAATGTTTGTTTCCAGATGAAAGGCACCGCTGTGACGGCGGTTGTTATGGATCTTTATGATTATTCACCGGATCAGTTTTTTGAACAATTAAAACAAAAAATTGATTCAGCTCCGCAGTTTTTCAATGCATCACCTCTTGTGCTTAATCTGGCGTCATATGATGGTGAGCTTCAGGCTGAACAATTAAAACAAGTTGTCGGGTCCTGCCGTGAGTTAGGATTGCAGCCAATTGCGTGTAAAGCAGTGGACAATCAGCTTGCATCAACTGTCAGGCGCTTAGGTCTGGCATCCTTGCCAGCTTCAAACTCCCGTGCAACTGATATTCAGGCTGAGTCTTCCCATAAGGTAGTTGAAAAAGAGGCCGTTTTTCGTCCTAGTAAAGTGATCACCAAGCCGGTGCGTTCTGGCCAGCAGGTGTATGCAGAAGGCGCCGACCTGATTTTAATGGCGGCGGTTAGTGAAGGGGCGGAGGTGTTAGCGGATGGGCATATTCACGTTTATGGCCCGTTGCGTGGGCGTGCTTTAGCGGGTGTGAAAGGTGATACCGATGCGCGTATTTTCTGTCGTCAGATGGAAGCAGAGCTCATCTCTATCGCTGGTTATTTTATACTGAACGACAAGCTACGTGAGGCGTGCTGGAAACAAGCAGCACATGCATTTTTAGACGGTGAATCTATTCAGGTTGCAGCTATTTAGCGTTAGGCATTGTACTGACGAATAGGTTGATCAAAACAGTTAATGAGGAATTCAAGTGGCTAAAATTATTGTAGTGACGTCCGGTAAAGGTGGCGTAGGTAAAACAACGACGAGTGCTGCAATCGCGACAGGCTTGGCGTTGCGTGGTTTTAAAACAGTTGTAATCGATTTTGATGTAGGTTTGCGTAACCTTGATTTGATTATGGGCTGTGAACGACGTGTTGTTTATGACTTTGTTAACGTTATTAAAGAAGAAGCAAGTCTGAATCAGGCATTGATTAAAGATAAGCGCACGCCGGGCTTGTTTATTTTACCTGCCTCTCAAACACGTGATAAAGATGCGTTGTCTTTGGAAGGCGTTCAGACTGTTTTGAATAATCTCGCTAAGGACTTCGAATATATCATTTGTGATTCACCTGCAGGCATCGAGCAGGGCGCTCAGATGGCACTGTATTTTGCCGATGAAGCCATTGTTGTTACTAACCCGGAAGTCTCTTCTGTTCGTGACTCGGATCGTATCCTTGGTATTTTGCAGAGCAAGTCTCTGAAAGCTGAGCAGGGTGGTTCGGTTAAAGAGCACCTGCTATTGACGCGTTACAATCCAGAACGTGTTGCCGCCGCTGAGATGCTGAGCGTTGCCGATGTTGAAGATATTCTGGCAGTGCCTTTATTGGGTGTTATTCCTGAATCAGAAGCGGTACTCAAAGCGTCGAACCAAGGGGCGCCGGTTATTTTGGATCAGGAGTCTGAGGCCGGGCAGGCGTATCTTGACGCCGTCTCTCGTTTATTAGGTGAGGAAGTTGCGCATCGCTTTCTTGAAGTGCAGAAAAAAGGATTCCTGAAGCGACTACTGGGAGGTAAAAAGTGAGCATTTTTAATTACTTTTTGAAGAAAGAAAAAAAGAGTTCCGCATCAGTTGCTAAAGAGCGTTTACAAATTATTGTTGCTCATGAACGGACTAAAAGACAACAACCTGATTATTTTCCGAAAATGCAGCAGGAGATTATTGCTGTGATTCGTAAATATGTGAGTATCGATGATGATCAGGTTTCTGTACAGCTGGATAACAATGATGATTGCTCTGTTTTGGAGTTAAATATTACGTTGCCAGACAGGCCTGCCGGCTAGTTCTTTTTAGTGGGTTTATCGCATGACACTGTTTCTCTGTAAAATCAGGTCGGTGGTGATATGTGTTCGTTTGGCTGTTTTTGGTTGAGCTTTTATCAAACGGGAGATATGCGTGACTCAGTTTCGTCCTTGTATTGACCTGCATCAGGGGCAGGTGAAGCAAATTGTTGGTGGTAGCCTGAATGATCAGGGTGCCACGACTAACTTTGTCAGTGCTCATGATGCAGGGCACTATGCGCGTTTATATCGTGAGCATAATCTTACGGGCGGGCATGTCATTGCTTTGGGTTCTGGTAATAAAGAACAAGCATTGCTGGCTCTGCAGAGCTGGCCTGGCGGATTACAATTCGGTGGTGGCGTCAATCACGAAAATGCGATTGAGTATCTACAGGCAGGGGCGTCGCATGTGATAGTGACCTCCTATCTGTTTGAAAACGGACGTTTCTCATGGGAACGTTTGGAGAAGATTAAAGCCGAGACAGGTGTTGAGCGTCTGGTGTTAGATCTGAGTTGCCGACGTACACAGGATGGGTGGAATATAGCCACAGATCGTTGGCAAACGGTTACAGAAACCGTGATTGATCTTCCGACTCTGCAAGAGCTGGAAAAACATTGCGCTGAGTTTCTTATTCATGCAGCCGATGTAGAAGGTTTGCAGGCGGGCATCGATCAGAGTTTGGTTGAATTGCTGGGAAATATTACAAGCATTCCGGTGACTTATGCCGGCGGTGCACGAGCTTTGAAAGATCTTGAGCTTGTCCATCAGTTGTCTGCCGGAAAGGTAGATTTAACGATTGGTAGTGCGCTGGATATTTTTGGTGGCAGTGGCGTCACACTTAAAGAATGTATTGATTGGAATCAACACAACGAATAACGGTTTTCTTACCTGTCAGACCAGTTGGTTTTTCTGCAGAACACGGTAGATTTTCTGGCTGGTTTTGGCTAGCTTGTTGATGTCACCTAACCCCGGCTTTTCTCCCTGAATCAGTCTTTGCTCCCATTCTCCCAGCTCCATATCGAGAAAATCGATTAGTTTTTTAGAGCACCCAGTGCAGATGCCAGAACAGAGTTCGCTCATGGGTAGCCCAAAAGGGACGGTAAACCGCACCTCATTAATGAGTTCATGCATAGCGGTTGTTGTATCTGGCTTCATGCTGTTCAACGGCCTCGCTCATCGGGCTGAATTTGATTTGCTTATTTTAGCGAGTACGCCGTGATACACATTGATATAAAGCAGGTAAGCAACATAGTTTATCGATTGTACTCTCTTAAGTATTCCTTTAAGGAATTAAAACTATAAAAATTATGAATTTGTATAATTTCTAATGGTCAATTAGGATGGCGACATAATAACTGGTGCTGTCATAACACTAAGCTGTTGTGTCGTACTTATACAGCCGGATATAGGAGAATGCTCTGATGGCGGGTAAAACATTATACGACAAATTATGGGATCAACATCTTGTTCGCCAAAGTGAAGATGGGAGCTCTTTAATCTATATCGATCGTCAGATTCTTCATGAAGTCACATCGCCACAGGCATTTGAGGGGCTGCGGCTTGCGGGTCGTAAATTGTGGCGCATTGATGCCAACCTGGCTACGCCTGACCACAACGTACCGACTACTGAGCGCTCTGGTGGTGTTGATCTGATCGTTGATCCGGTTTCTCGTATTCAGGTGAAAACACTGGATGATAACTGTGATGACTTCGGGGTTGTTGAGTTCAAGATGAACGATGTGCGTCAGGGGATTGTGCATGTGGTTGGCCCCGAGCAGGGCATGACATTACCTGGTTCTACGGTAGTATGTGGTGATTCTCATACCTCCACTCATGGTGCATTTGGTGCGTTGGCGCATGGTATCGGGACTTCCGAAGTTGAGCATGTGATGGCTACACAGTGCCTGATTGCCAAGAAAATGAAAAATATGCTGGTTCGTGTGGATGGCCCGCTGGGTGCAGGTGTCACGGCCAAAGATGTTGTGCTGCATATTATTGGCGTTATCGGTACCGCAGGCGGAAACGGCTGCGCGATTGAGTTTGGTGGTGACGCGATTCATAGCATCTCAATGGAAGGCCGCATGACCATCTGTAACATGGCCATCGAAGCCGGTGCACGTGTAGGTATTGTGTCTGTTGACCAAACGACCATTGATTACTTTAAAGGGCGTCCTTTCTCTCCTAAGGGTGAGCAGTGGGATGCGGCAGCCGCCGCTTGGAAAGAACTGGTTTCTGATGATGATGCTGAGTTCGATAAAGTGGTTGTGATTCGGGCGCAAGATATTATTCCTCAGGTAACCTGGGGAACATCACCTGAGATGGTGGTGGATGTAAGCGCCACAGTACCAAATCCTGATAAAGAATCAGACCCAACTAAAGCAGACGGTATTCGTCGCGCGTTGAAGTATATGGGACTGAAAGCTGATCAGAAGATTACCGATATACAGTTGGACCGTGTCTTTATTGGTTCTTGTACTAACTCACGTATTGAAGATCTGCGTGCCGCCGCTGAGGTGGTTAAAGGCCGTAAAGTTGCTGCCACCATCAAGCAGGCCTTGGTCGTACCAGGCTCCGGATTGGTGAAAGCGCAGGCTGAAAAAGAAGGGTTGGATAAAATCTTCATTGAAGCAGGTCTGGAGTGGCGCGAGCCAGGTTGCTCGATGTGTTTGGCGATGAACCCTGATAAATTGGGTAATGGTGAGCATTGCGCTTCTACCAGTAACCGGAATTTTGAAGGGCGTCAGGGTTTTGGCGGGCGTACCCATTTGGTAAGCCCTGCGATGGCCGCCGCCGCTGCAGTAACCGGACACTTTGTTGATGTTCGTGAATTAATGGGCCGCTAAGGTAGCGTAAGCTTCAGGTAGAGGAAAAAAGAATGAAAAATTTTACGAAGGTTACGGGTATCGCGGCGCCGTTAGATCGTGCCAATGTTGATACAGATATGATTATTCCAAAGCAGTTTCTGAAATCGATTAAGCGTTCAGGCTTTGGTCCAAACTTGTTTGATGAATTACGTTACATGGATGAAGGCCAGCCGGATCAGGACTGCGCCGGTCGCCCAATTAATCCTGACTTTGTTTTAAATCAGGCGCGCTATCAGGGGGCTAGTATTTTACTAGCGCGAGAGAACTTTGGTTGTGGTTCTAGCCGCGAGCATGCGCCGTGGGCGTTGGATGATTTTGGCATTCGCTGCGTGATAGCACCAAGTTTTGCCGATATTTTCTATAATAACTGCTTCAAAAATGGCTTGCTGCCTATCGTTCTTAACGATGAACAGGTTGATCAGTTGTTTCATGAAGTTGACGCCAGCGAAGGTTACCAGTTGACTGTTGACCTGGAAAAGCAACTTGTTACGACACCGTCAGGAACGACATTTTCTTTTGAAGTAGATGCGTTTCGTAAGCATTGTTTGTTAAATGGTCTGGATGATATCGGTTTGACGCTACAGCATGCGGATGACATTGCTGCTTATGAGCTGCGCCGCCGTCAAGAAGCACCCTGGTTGTTTGATGCCATCAAATAATACAGTCAATAAGTTAAGGATTTTAAGATGAGTAAAAATGTTCTGATTTTGCCTGGTGATGGCATCGGCCCTGAAATTGTTCATGAAGCTAAACGTGTTCTGGATTTGGTGAATGAGCAGTTTTCGTTAAATCTTGAGTTTACTCAGGCGTTAGTCGGTGGTGCCGCAATCGATGCAGAGGGTGTTCCATTACCAGCAACGACATTAGAAGCAGCGCAAAAAGCGGATGCAATCCTGCTGGGGGCTGTGGGTGGCCCTAAGTGGGACACCAATCCGGATTTCCAGATCCGTCCTGAAAAAGGCTTGCTGGGAATACGTTCAAATCTGGGCTTGTTTGGTAACTTGCGCCCGGCAATTCTATATCCTCAATTAGCGCATGCTTCGACGTTAAAACCTGAAATTGTGTCGGGTCTGGATATTCTGATTGTGCGAGAGCTAACCGGTGGTATTTATTTCGGCCAGCCGCGTGGCATTCGTGTTAAAGAAGGTGGTATCCGTGAAGGTTTTAATACCTATGTTTATGATGAAAATGAAATTCGTCGTATTGGACGGGTAGCATTTGAAGCGGCTCGTCAGCGCGGCAAAAAACTTTGTTCAGTTGATAAAGCGAATGTGTTGGAAGTGACTGTGCTGTGGCGTGAGATCATGGAAGAACTCGCTAAGGACTATCCGGATGTTGAGCTGAGTCACATGTACGTTGATAATGCAGCAATGCAACTGGTTCGTGCGCCAAAACAGTTTGATGTTATGGTTACGGGTAATATGTTTGGTGATATCCTGTCAGATGCTGCAGCTATGCTCACGGGATCGATTGGCATGCTACCTTCGGCGTCGCTGGATGTGAACGGTAAAGGGATGTATGAGCCATGTCATGGCTCTGCGCCGGATATTGCGGGTCAGGGTAAAGCAAACCCATTGGCAACGATTCTTTCAGTCGCTATGATGTTGCGTTACTCGCTGAATGCAGGCGAAGCAGCAGACAAAATTGAAGCAGCTGTCAGCCAGGTGCTTGATCAAAATCTGCGTACCACCGATATTATGTCTGCAGGGATGACCGCTGTTAGCACATCACAAATGGGTGATGCGGTTGTTGCTGCTCTTAAAGGCTAATACTAGTTTGTTGCTGAACAGCAGATAATATGAAATTAGTCGGTATCTTTTGATGCCGACTTTTATGTTTTTGTACTTTGTACTTTTTTTAATTGGGGATACCAATGAAACGTGTAGGTTTTGTCGGTTGGCGTGGAATGGTTGGTTCCGTGCTGATGCAGCGCATGATGGAAGAGCGTGATTTCGATCACATCGAAGAACCCGTCTTTTTTACTACTTCTCAGGTTGGTGAAGCTGGCCCGGATATAGGTAAGTCGATTCCGGCGCTGAAAGATGCTACGGATATTGAAGCACTAAAGACCATGGACGCGATTATTTCCTGTCAGGGCGGCGACTACACGAAAGAAGTGTTCTCAAAACTGCGCGAATCCGGCTGGCAAGGGTATTGGATCGATGCTGCTTCATCATTGCGCATGAATGATGACAGTATCATTATTCTTGATCCGGTTAACCGTAAAGTGATCGATAACGGTCTGGCCTCCGGTGTCAAAAACTTTATTGGCGGGAACTGCACTGTTTCTTTAATGCTGATGGGCTTGGGTGGTCTGTTTAAAGCAGGCCATATCGAGTGGTTAACCTCGATGACATACCAGGCAGCATCCGGTGGTGGAGCGCGCCACATGCGCGAACTTATCAGTCAGATGGGTGTTATTCACCATTCGGTTGCAGGGCAGCTGGATGTGAACGGTGCTATATTAGATATTGATAAGCGTGTCGCAGAGACCATTCGTAGTTCGGATATGCCTGTTGATAATTTTGGTGTGCCTCTGGCGGGAAGCTTGATTCCTTGGATAGATGTTGCACTGGAAAATGGTCAGAGCAAAGAAGAGTGGAAAGGTTTTGTTGAAACTAACAAAATTTTAGGCCGTTGTGATAGCCCTATTCCAATTGATGGTACCTGTGTACGCATTGGTGCTATGCGTTGTCACAGTCAGGCTTTTACTATTAAGCTGAAGCAGAATATACCGCTGGATGAAATCGAGTCGATGATCGCTGAAGCGAATGACTGGGTTAAAGTGATCCCTAATGAGCGTGATATTACAGCTGCTGAGCTGACACCCGCTAAAGTTACAGGTACTCTGAGTGTCCCGGTAGGCCGTTTGCGTAAGATGAAAATGGGTGGTCAGTATCTGAACGCATTCAGCGTCGGTGATCAGCTGCTCTGGGGTGCGGCTGAGCCGTTGCGTCGTATGTTGCGGATTTTGCTTGAACGAGCTTAAAAGGCGGTTCAAATAGTTTTCAATAGCCCGACATCGTTCGGGCTTTTTTTGTTTTTGAGGGTATGATGGAAAGAACGTTTAATGTCGCTGTTGTTGGTGCTACCGGATTGGTTGGTGAAAATATACTGAGCATTTTGGAAGAGCGGAAGTTTCCTGTCGGTGAATTGTATCTGCTGGCTGGTGAAGGAAGTGTAGGAACGAAAATATCATTCAAGGGACATACCGTAAAAGTCCAGAGTGTTGTTGATTTTGATTTTAGTCAGGCGCAAATAGCACTTTTCTGTGCGCCAGAAGATGTCTCAGTGCAATATGCTCCTATTGCTGCTGATGCTGGTTGTGTGGTTATTGATTCTAGTGCTGCGTTTCGTAATGATCCAGATGTACCGCTGGTTATTCCAGAGGTGAATGCGTATCGTCTTGCTGATTTTTCCATCAGGCACATAATCAGCACGCCCGACTGTATGACGACTCAGATGTTGATGGTTTTGGCACCTGTCCATAGGGCTGTGGGGATTGAGTTAGTGACAGTTTCAACCTTTCAGGCAGTGTCTGGCTCTGGGAAAAAAGGGGTTGAAGAGCTGGCTAAGCAAACAGCACAGTTGTTGAACGCCCGTGAAATGGAATCACGGGTTTTTAAGAAACAAATAGCATTTAATAGCATACCTCAGGCAGGTGCTTTTCTGGAAAATGGCTATACCCGGGATGAGATGGGGATTGTCTGGGAAACACAAAAAGTGTTGGATGATGCCACTATCAGAGTTAATCCAACGTGTGTTCAAGTGCCGGTGTTTTTTGGTCATGGTGAGTCTGTCAGTATCGAGACTCAGGCCTACATTAGTGCTGATGAAGTGATTGATATTTTGCAGGCAGCGGACGGGATTGAGGTTGTTGATAAAGGTGATGAAATGGATTTTGCAACACCCGTAACGGATGCCGCCGGAGGTGATGCTGTGTTTGTCAGCAGGATAAGAGAGGATTTAAATGGCCATCAGGGTATTAGTTTTTGGATCGCAGCCGATAACGTCCGAAAGGGGTCTGCTTTAAATGTAGTCCAGGTCGCAGAATTGCTGATTAATGACTATCTGTGAGCCTTTTCATGAATATTAATCGCTAAAAAAAGAATAATTGGGCAAATTGTGTGCTTATTTGCTCAGTTTCTTGACCGATTGCTACTTTTTAACAATACTTTGAACAAATATCGGATCGGCAACTTGCTGATTATGCAAGAAATAATCAGTAGGTAACTTAAGGAATATAAAATGCTGCGCAAACTTGCTTTGAGTCTGGCTGTTGCAGGTGCACTTGTATCAACACAGGCTAATGCATTAGGGCTTGGTGATATCAAGATAAAATCGGCCTTAAATGAGCCACTGAATGCAGAAATTCAGTTGCACCAGATACGTGATTTGAATCCATTGCAGATCCGTCCAAGGATGGCCGATCAAGATGAGTTCGCGCTCGCCGGAATGAGCCAGCAAAGGGCGCTGTCTGATATTCGTTTTCAGGTAAAAGTGAGTCCCAATGGCAGCGGCGTTATCATACTTACCTCGCGGGATCCGGTTAAAGAGCCATTCATTAACTTTTTGGTTGAGGTTAACTGGCCAAGTGGCCGCTTGGTTCGTGAATATACATTATTGTTGGACCCTCCTGTTTTCGACCCGGCCCCAACGCAAAGGTTGATAGAGCCCGCTGTATCTGCTGCTGTAGATGCGCGCTCAAGTGTTCAGGCCGCTGCGCCCGTTGCGCGTAATACTTCCGGGGTGTCGAATATCCGTACGCGTATGGATAGAAAAAGCCAGACCTACGTAGATGTTAAAGATACACTGTGGGGCTTAGCTATTGAGAATCGGGTGGCGCCGGATGTTTCGTCATACCAGATGATGGTGGCGATGTATAAGAAAAATCCGCAAGCTTTTCTTGATGGGAATATCAATAATTTAAAAGCGGGTGTCGTGCTTAATCTTCCGACGGAAGCTGAAGCGAGAGCGGTATCATCGCAAGACGCTGCCGTTGAGGTTCACAGACAAACTGCGTTGTGGAAGCAGCGTAAATCTCCGGTTACTGATAAAGCGCCTATCGACGGAACAAAAAAAAGTTTAAAGAGTGATGCCGCAGCATCCGAAGAGGCTGATGAAGCTGATAAAGGGCAGCTAAAAGTAGTGACGCCTGCGGAATCAGTTGATAAAGATGATGCGGCGTTAAAAGACCAGAATAATCAGGTCGATGATCCTGAAAAACAAACATTGATTGAGAAAAATGAGCTTTTAGAAAACCAGCTGGCTGTTTCTTCAGAGTCATTGGAACGTTTGGAAAGAGATAATGTTGACCTTAATGATAAGTTGGATGCTATCCAGCAACAGCTTGACTCATTGCAGCGGTTAATAGAACTGAAGGATCAGCAGTTAGCGGCGTTGCAGAATGAAGTTAATAAGCAACCAGCAGTCCCTGTAGAGCCACCTCCGCCCGTCGTTGAAAAAAGTCTGTTAGATAAAATATTACAAACACCAGAGTACTTGGCAGGTATTGGTGGGGGGCTGATTGCAGCGTTGGTTGGCTTATGGCTAATGATTCGTCGTAAGAAGAAAACAGAAGAAGCTGCCGAAGAGGAGGAGTTTTTCGCTCCGGTCGTTGACGCAAAACCCGAACCAAAAACGGCTGAAGTGGACGATGTTTCTGATGAGTTAGCAGATGTTGTAGCCGAGGAAACCTCCCAAGAAGCCAATGATAACCTTGAAGCAAGTGATTTTGACCTTGACGACCTTGATGATCTGAACTTGGATATGGATCTGGATCTGGATGAGTCTTTTGATAATGACCTTGAAAACATCTCAATAGATGAGGTTGCGAAATCTCCCGTAGAAGAGGTGATAGAAGAGTCCGACGAAGATGATCTGTTGGGCTCTATTCTTGATGAGCAAAATGAAATTGAGGATGATGAGTTTGACTTGGGCTTGGATGAGTTGGCCGAGATGGAAAGCCCTGATGAGTCTGCCCTTGATGTGTCAGATCATAAAGACTCTTCTGGATTAGATGAAGAGTTTGAGCTGGATGATTTTGCTGACGATGAGTTAGAAACGGATACCGCGCTTGATGAACTTTTAGCAGACGATAGTGATGAGCTTGATGCACTGGAGAAATCCAGAGGTGCTAACGAACGCTCTGGTATGGGGATGGTTGATCCTATTTCAGACTTGTCTGAATCTGAAGATACGCTTGAATCTCTAGGGCTGGGTCAGTTAGAGGAAGATCACCCAGTTTCTGCTGAAGATGATCTGCCCGACGCTGTTGAAGAGGTAGCATCTGCCGCAGATGATGAGGGGCTTGAGTTTAACGTAGCAGAAATAGAACCCTCCGAACCGAATCAAGAGGCCACTGAGCTTGATGCTGATTTAGATGGCCTTGATTTTGATCTGGATGAACTTGATGACGAGTCGCCTTCTGCTGTAAATGAAGTGGCTGGTAATGAAGATGATTTGGATTTTGAAACTGATTTGATGGCAGATCTGGATTCTCTTCTTGAAGATGACGTAGTTACCGCAGATGAGACTCCGGCTGACCTAAGCCTCAATGAAGCTGAAGAGGTGCTGGCGCCTGAAAAACCAGAGGCCGAAGAGTTGGATCTGGCGGATGAACTTGATGTAGGCGAATCAGTAGAGGTCGCTGCGGCTGAGTCTGAAGAAACACTCGAAGAGCTTGCTGAGGTTGATGACGAAGTTGCAGCTCTGTTGGAAGACCCTGTTGAGCTTGATCTGGATGTAGAAACGGCGGATGAACCTGAAGAAGAAACCATGGATTTAGCTGGTTTCGATCTTGACGACCTTGATCTTGAGGGAGAAGAGAGCGAGCTACCAGGAACGCCTTCAGATGAGGAAGTTACACGGGAGTTAACTTCAAATATTGAACATGATCTTGATGCTGAGTTAGATGGTGAGTTAGAAGCACTACTTAACAGCACCGATAATGATATTGCTCTGGAAGAAACTTCGTCTGAAGAGGAACATTCGCTTGATGCTTTGGGGTTTTTAGACGGTGCTGATGAAGTTGAAACCAAGCTGGATTTGGCAAGAGCTTACATTGATATGGATGATGTTGAGGGTGCCAGAGATATCCTTGAAGAGATTGCTCAGGAAGGAAACGGTGCCCAGAAAGAGGAAGCTAAGGAGTTGCTGGAGGGGCTTGCTTGAGCTGTGAAATAGAAGAGGTAAAAAATGAAAAAGGGGCGACTTCGGTCGCCCTTTATCGATATGCGCTGTGTGTCGAGTATGCCGGTGCCCGATATAATGGTTGGCAAATTCAGAAAAATGATGAAGTGCCGACTGTACAAGGGCATGTGCAGAAAGCGCTGTCGATTGTAGCAAACGAGCCGGTGGCTGTTGTTTGCGCCGGGCGAACTGATGCAGGCGTTAATGGAACCTATCAAATAATACATTTTGATAGTCATGCAAAACGAGAAGACCGAGCCTGGGTGTTGGGCGGTAATAGTAATCTCCCGGATGATATAGCGATTCGTTGGGCAATGCCTGTTGATGAGTCTTTTCATGCGAGGTTTAGTGCGCTGGAACGGCGCTATCGTTATCTGATATACAGTCATAAAGTTAAGCCGGCACTGCTGACAAAAGGTATAACCTGGACATATAAGCCGTTGGATATTGAGAAAATGAAACTAGCTGCCACCTATCTGGTTGGTAAGCATGATTTTTCTTCCTATCGTGCCGTTGCATGCCAAGCGAATAGCCCTGTTCGGGATGTGAAGGAATTGAATGTTTACCAGTCTGGCGACTTAATTGTGATTGATGTCCGGGCGAATGCTTTTTTGCATCATATGATTAGAAATTTTGCCGGTGTGCTTATGACGATAGGTGCCGGAGAAGCTTTACCTATCTGGGCTAAAGAGGTGTTAGAGGCGAAAGACCGTTGTGCGGGTGGTATCACCGCACCGTCAGCAGGCCTCTATTTTGTTGATGTGAAATATCCTGATGTCTATTCGCTACCAAAATCTGAGCTCGGGCCCTACTTCGTTAATATAACTGGCTAACGTTGAGCTGTGAGTTCTGTTAGAATCGCTTCTTTGTTTAATCATATATCGACTAAATCATGGCAGTACGCGTAAAAATTTGCGGGATTACTCGTAATCTTGATGCTCAATTAGCGGTTGCAGCGGGGGCGCACTCACTGGGTTTTGTTTTTTATGAGCCAAGCCCTCGTTATGTTGAGCCTGCAATCGCCGCTGAAATAATCTCTGGTTTGCCTCCGTTTGTTACTTCCACTGCGCTTTTTGTGGATGCAGAGCCTGATGTTGTGGCAGAGATTGTTGTACTGACGAAAGTTGATCTGCTCCAGTTTCATGGAAACGAAACCCCTGAATATTGTGAGCAGTTTGGCCGACCTTATATTAAAGCGTTACGCATGAAGCCGGGTATGGATTTAATTCAGCAAGTAAGTCGTTATGCATCGGCCCGGGGGGTCTTGCTTGATGCCTATAAGCCAGGCGTTCCTGGCGGCACCGGGGAGGCGTTTGAGTGGTCACGGATACCCGGCTCTATGCGTTCTTCTATAATACTTGCGGGTGGTTTATCGGCTGAGAATGTCGCACAGGCAATAGAACAAGTAGCCCCTTATGCTGTTGATGTCAGCGGAGGGGTAGAAGCATCAGCGGGTCTTAAGGACGCGAATAAAATTAAATGTTTTTTTGAAGAGGTGGCGCGTGCCAACAATAACTGATCCGGCTGCTCTCATGCAGCTGCCTGATGAGCGAGGGCACTTTGGTCCTTACGGTGGTCGTTTTGTATCTGAAACCCTGATGGGGGCGCTTCAGGATCTGGAGAGGGTCTATGAGCAACTGTCTAAAGATACAGAGTTCCAAAAAGAATTTGACCGTGATTTAGCTCACTATGTGGGCCGTCCATCACCGCTCTATTTTGCTGAGCGTCTGACTGAACAGGTTGGCGGTGCAAAAATTTACCTGAAGCGTGAAGATCTGAACCACACGGGTGCTCATAAAATCAATAATACGATTGGGCAGGCTTTACTGGCTAAATTCATGGGTAAGCCTCGTATTATTGCTGAAACCGGTGCGGGCCAGCACGGTGTCGCTTCTGCAACGGTAGCCGCGCGTTTAGGTTTGGAGTGTAAAGTTTATATGGGTGTTGATGATGTACATCGTCAATCGCTCAATGTTTATCGTATGAAGTTGCTGGGTGCTGAGGTTGTCGCTGTTGAGTCGGGTACACGTACTTTAAAAGACGCAATGAACGAAGCGATGCGGGACTGGGTTACCAATGTTGATAACACCTTTTACATCATTGGCACCGCTGCAGGTCCGCACCCTTATCCTAAGTTAGTTCGTGATTTTCAATGTGTGATCGGGCGTGAAGCTCGTCAGCAGTGTCTTGATCAGGAAGGGCGTTTGCCTGATGCGCTGGTTGCTTGCGTCGGTGGCGGTTCTAATGCTATTGGTTTGTTCCATCCGTTTATTGAAGACACCAGTGTCCGGATGATCGGTGTAGAAGCGGGTGGCTATGGTATTGAAACCGGACAGCACGCTGCGCCGTTATGCGCTGGGCGTCCTGGTGTACTGCACGGGAATCGAAGCTATCTGATGTCTGATGATGCAGGGCAAATTCTGAGTACGCATTCTGTTTCGGCTGGCCTGGATTACCCGGGGGTTGGCCCGGAGCATGCGTGGCTGAAGGACTCTGGTCGGGCTGAATACGCTGCTATTACGGATGAAGAGGCTTTAGATGCATTTCGAATGCTCACTCGTGTTGAGGGTATCATGCCTGCTTTAGAATCTAGTCATGCGGTTGCTCATGCAATTAAAGTCGCTAAAGAGATGGATAAGGATCAAATTGTTCTGGTCAACTTGTCAGGTCGTGGTGATAAAGATATTCATACCGTTGCTGGTATTGATGGTATTGAGCTTTAAATGGCTAAGGAGATTTTGAAGATGGGTCGTATTAATCAAAGTTTCGAATCTCTGAAAGCGGTAGGTCGTAAGGCATTGATTCCTTACATTACTGCAGGGGATTCACAACCATCGGTTACTGTTCCGTTGATGCATGCATTGGTTGAAGCGGGTGCTGATATTCTTGAGTTAGGTGTGCCTTTTTCTGATCCGATGGCCGATGGGCCGGTCATTCAGCTAGCGTGTGAGCGTGCCTTGAGTCATGGCACCCGCTTGGTTGATGTATTAGCGATGGTGAAAGAGTTTCGTAGTAAGGACGCGACAACACCGGTTGTCCTGATGGGATATCTGAATCCTATTGAAGCGTTGGGGTACGAAAATTTTGCACAAAAAGCAAGCGAAGCTGGCGTGGATGGTGTGCTGACGGTAGATTTGCCACCAGAAGAGTCTGTTGAGTTTGCTGGCATAATGAAAAAATATGCGTTAGATGTGATTTATCTGTTGGCGCCAACGACTGAAGAAAGCCGCATTGAGCAAGTCTGTGAACATGGTTCCGGCTATGTTTATTACGTATCAGTTAAGGGAGTCACAGGTTCTGCCGCACTGGATGTCAATGAAGTCGCCAGTAAGCTTGATGTTATACGTCGCCATACAGCTATGCCTGTTGGGGTCGGTTTTGGAATTCGCGATGGTGCATCTGCAGCGGCGGTTTCAAAAATTGCTGACGGAGTTATCGTGGGTAGTGTCTTAGTTAATGCGATTGCTGAAAAAGCAGATCAGCCTGATCAGATTGCTACCGATGTCGCGGCTATCATTGCACAAATGCGTAGTGCGATGGACGCTTGAGAATAACGAATTATCAAATTGGATTTAGATAAGCATGAGTAATTGGTTAGACAAAATTGTCCCTTCGCTTGTACGTTCAGAGAACAAAAGAGCAAGCGTCCCTGAAGGCCTTTGGAAAAAATGCCCTAAATGTGAAGCGGTATTGTATCTTCCTGAGCTGGAAAAAAACCTTAATGTTTGCACTAAATGTGATCACCATATGCGCCTGGCTGCTCGCCAGCGGTTGGAGTCCTTTCTGGATAAGGGCTCATTTACTGAGCTGGCGGCAGAAGTGGAGCCGGTAGATCGCCTTAAGTTTCGTGATACCAAAAAATATAAAGATCGCTTATCGGCGGCTCAAAAAGAAACCGGTGAAAAAGATGCGTTAGTCGCTATGCAGGGTAAGCTGCTAGAGATGCCTGTTGTGGCGGTTGCATTTGATTTTCGTTTTATGGGCGGCTCGATGGGTGCGGTTGTTGGTGAGCGCTTTGTGCGTGCTGCTAATGTTGCCTTGGAAAAGAAGATTCCTTTGGTTTGTTTTTCCGCATCGGGTGGTGCTCGCATGCAGGAAGCATTGATTTCGTTGATGCAGATGGCTAAAACCAGTGCCGCATTAGAAAAGATGCGTCAGGCGGGTGTGCCGTATATTTCTGTACTAACCGATCCTGTTTATGGTGGTGTTTCTGCCAGTTTGGCGATGTTAGGGGACCTGAATATTGCTGAGCCTAAAGCGTTGGTGGGTTTTGCCGGGCCGCGCGTTATTGAGCAGACGGTACGTGAAAAATTACCTGAAGGCTTTCAGCGGGCTGAGTTTTTGTTGGCGCATGGCCAGGTTGATATGATTGTTTCGCGGCTGGAAATGCGAAAGCGTCTGCATTCGATTCTTTCAATGTTCACACACCGCTTTGCTGTTCCTGATCACGTTGCGACGCCTGTTACTCAGGGCGAATCTGATGTTGAGGCTAAAGCTAAAGCAAACGATACTCAAGCACCGGTTAATCCGATAAAAGACTAGAATGCCCAATAGGCGTATTAAGGCCGGTGAGTGCTGGCCTTATTTTTGGTAAACAGTGTTAATGAATAGATCAGAGTTTACGCTTGAGCAATGGTTAGGCTGGATGGAACAAAATCATCCGGTTGCAATCGATTTAGGACTGGGACGGGTAGAAAAAGTATTTGCTCGTTTAGCTCTGAATTTTGAGGCGATACACGTCATTACCGTAGCCGGTACTAATGGTAAAGGCTCTACCGTCTCGATGCTGGATGCTATTTATCGTCATGCGGGTTATAAAACCGTATGTTATACCTCGCCTCATCTGCAAATATATAACGAACGGGTCCGTCTGAATGGGCGCTTAGTCAGAGACCAGCAGCTTGTTGACGCATTTCGGGCTGTTGATCAGGTTTGTGGTGATATTTCGTTAACCTACTTTGAAATGGGTACCTTAGCTGCGTTGTGGTTGGTTGCTGATCAGCAACCGGATGTCGCTATCTTGGAAGTGGGTTTAGGCGGGCGTTTGGATGCAATTAATGTACTGGATGCTGATGTTGCTGTTATCACGACAATCGATATTGATCATGTGGATTGGCTGGGTGATGATCGTGAAAAAATCGGTTGGGAAAAAGCGGGTATTTTCAGGAAAGGTAAGCCAGCGGTTTGTGGAGAGTTAATACCACCCGTTTCAATTGCTGAATATGCCAAACAGCTTGGCTGTGAATTGCGGCAGGTGAATCAATCTTACGAATACCATATTCAGAGTGAAATTAGCTGGGGCTGGCAAGGTCGTGACTTGCAGGGCAGGCCTGTTTCTTTCTCTGACCTTCCATTGCCGCGCTTGCCTGTTCAAAATGCGGCCACGGCAGTGCAAACCGTTTTGCTTTCAGACTTGGTATGCTCGCCAAAAAGTATTGCAGCGGGTTTAAAGACTGCGCATGTTGCCGGACGCATGGAGCAGGTTGAGTATCAAGACCATTTGTTTATTTTGGATGTTGCGCACAACCCACAATCGGCCGCTTATTTGACTGAACAATTAAAGCAAACGGAAGAGGAAGGCGTAGTGCTGATTCTCGGGATGTTGGCTGATAAAGATTGCGATTCGGTTATGCAGTCGTTGTCCGCGGTTGTTGCATCCTGGCACCTGATAACACTGGATGTGCCGCGGGGGCAGACCGCCGAGCAGTTAAGAGAGCACCTGCCGGATAGTAATCATGCGGGTGTTATGTGTCATAGTAGCGTCGATGCTGCGATTAAGTATCTTGTTTCTTCGGACACAGTCGCGCCTAAAAAAGTGGTAGTAGCGGGTTCCTTTTATACAGTGGGTGATGCGTACCGTGTGCTTAAAAGAGAAGTGGTTTAATGGAAGATAGTGTGAAGCGACGGCTATTAGGCTTATCAGTATTGGTTATTGTGGCAGTCGTATTTTTTCCTCTGTTTCTGACGGGCGAAGGATATCGTGAGCGTCATTTAAAAAGCCGTATCCCTCCTGCACCTGCATTGCCGGATATTGTAGATATTCAACCGCAAACTCCATTGCTACCCGATACATCGGAGTATCCTGAGGCGGCCCCGCTCCCTGAAAAAGTTATCGTGTTGGTAGAAAGCTTGCCGGAAAAAGAAGCAGTAGAGCAAGAGAAACGGCCGGTTGTCAGTACCGATAATGAGGGGCCGCAGTTAGATGAACAAAATGTTCCGATTGCCTGGACGCTTCAACTGGCAAGTTTTAAAGATGAGTCAAATGCGCGTGTGTTGCGAAAGCAGTTAATTGAGGCAGGTCATAAAGTGTATACACGAAAAAATGCAGATCTTTTCAAAGTATATGTTGGGCCGGATATGGAGCGGGACCGACTCGATAAACTAAAAGAGTCGTTGAAGCGGGATTATGGTCTGGATGGAATAATTTTCAGATTCACGACTCAGTGATTGGGTTCACCTTTGCCCTCTGTTAGAATGCGCGCAAATTGGATAGGTGGTAGGTATTAATGAACTGGGCCGACTGGACAATCTTGAGTATTGTCGGAATTTCAGGACTCTTCAGCATTAAGCGCGGCTTCGTTAAAGAAGCGTTATCCTTGCTTACATGGGTTACTGCGTTTGTTATCGCGCGTTTGTTTACCGATGCGTTAGCGACCGTTTTGGCTGATTACATTCAGACGCCATCGTTTCGTATCGCGTCTGCATTTGGAATACTCTTCATCATGACGCTGATTGTAGGTGCGTTGGTGAGTAATTTGGTTAGCTTTTTAGTAGAAGCAACCGGTTTAAGTGGTACCGACAGAATACTGGGTATGGGCTTCGGGCTGGCGCGTGGTGCTCTGGTAGTTGTCGTGCTTGTTGCTTTGCTGGGGGGCACTCCGGCTGTACAAGACGCCTGGTGGCAGGAATCACAATTGATTCCTCATTTTGTTTTGATGGAAACATGGTCCAGAGACGTTGCCACTGAAGTGGGGCAATTGATCTGGAATGCTGGACGTTAAGATAAGCGTTTAGATACGAGAGTCGCCTGATGGCCGCTCAAACAGCTTTTTCTGATTCCCTGAGGTAGTTTAAATGTGCGGTATTGTTGGGCTTGTAGCCAAATCACTTGTTAATCAGACAATCTTTGATGCGTTAACTGTACTTCAGCATCGTGGACAGGATGCCGCGGGTATGGTGACCTGTGAAGGTAACCGGTTTTTTCTAAGGAAAGATAATGGCCTGGTTAACGAGGTGTTTCGTACTCGGCATATGAAGCGACTGATGGGTAATGTAGGTATCGGACATGTTCGGTATCCAACAGCCGGCAGTTCAAGTGCCGCCGAAGCGCAGCCATTTTATGTCAACTCACCGTACGGAATTGCTCTGGCACATAACGGTAATTTAACGAATGCAGATGAGCTGGTTGAGCAGATGTTTCGTGAAGATCTGCGTCATATCAATACGACCTCCGACTCGGAAGTGTTGCTGAATGTGTTCGCTCATGAGTTGCAACATCAGCGAAAGCTAAAGCCCGAGCCTTCTGATATTTTTGAAGCTGTATCTAAGGTGCACAAACGAGTTAAAGGTGGCTATGCCGTTGTTGCCGTTATTACTGGCTACGGTGTACTGGCCTTTCGTGATCCTCATGGTATTCGTCCCCTTACCTATGGAACGCGCTCAACGCCTGAAGGTGAGGAGTGTATGGTTGCTTCTGAAAGTGTGGCATTGGATATTGCCGGGTTTACCCGTGTACGTGATATCGAACCGGGAGAAGCGATCTTCATTGATATGGAGGGTAACGTTTTCACAAAACAATGTGCAGAAAATACTCAAATAACGCCGTGTTTGTTTGAATTCGTCTATCTGGCGCGCCCTGACTCTATTATCGATAATATTAACGTTCATCAGGCGCGTATGCGCATGGGCGTTAAACTGGCAGAAAAAGTTACCAATACACGTCCTGATCATGACATTGATGTGATTATGCCGATTCCTGATACGAGCCGCACCTCTGCACTGGAGATGGCGAAGCATCTGAATGTGACTTTCAGAGAAGGATTTATTAAGAACCGTTATATCGGCCGCACATTTATTATGCCTGGGCAAACGCAGCGAAAGAACTCAGTACGCCGCAAGCTGAATCCGATTGAACTTGAATTTAAAGATAAAGTGGTAATGCTGGTTGATGATTCCATCGTGCGCGGAACTACGTCTAAACAGATTGTTCAGATGGCAAGAGATGTCGGCGCACGTAAGGTGTATTTTGCTTCAGCAGCCCCACCGGTCAGATTCCCGAATGTTTATGGTATTGATATGCCATCGCCTGAAGAGTTTATTGCCCATAACCGTACAGTTGATGAGATCGGTGAAGCCATTGGTGCTGACTGGATGTTGTTTCAGGAACTCGAAGATTTGAAAGAATCAGTCGCCGAAGGTAATACAGACAGGATTAAGAATTTTGATTCTTCAGTTTTCGATGGCTATTACGTGACTGATGATATCGATTCAGCATATCTTGATCGCCTCAACCAGAAGCGTAAAGATGCGGCTAAGGTGGTTCCGGAAACCGTTGATCACGAAGATGAAGCACCTGCTGATCTTCATACAGAAATATCATAAGGGGGATCTCGGTCATGGCAAAACCAGGTTTTGAGCGGGAGCAGCGTATACAATTTACGCTAGCTGAAGCAGGTCTTTCGACACTGGCTATCAGAGCAGGGCAAACCCGTACAGCGGAAGGTGAGCATAGCGACGCTATTTTCCCAACATCCAGTTTTGTCTACTCCTCTGCACGAGAAGCGGCAGCGCGTTTTAGTGGTGATGAAGAGGGGAATATTTATTCTCGTTTTACTAACCCAACGGTTCATGCATTTGAAAAACGTATGGCTGCTCTGGAAGGAGCTGAACGTGCTGTTGCTACGTCATCAGGCATGGCTGCTATTTTGAGTATTGGCCTGGCTTTGTTGCAGCAGGGGGATCATGTTGTTTGTTCACGTAGTGTATTTGGCTCCACTATTTCATTATTTGAAAAGTACCTGATTCGTGCGGGCATCACTACAACATTTGTTGATCCCAAGGATTTAAACGCGTGGGAAGGAGCTATTCAAGCCAATACTCGTTTACTTTTTCTGGAAACTCCATCCAATCCATTGGGTGAGTTGACTGATATTAAAGCTGTCGCGGATATCGCACATAAGCACGATGCGTGGCTGGCAGTCGATAACTGTTTTTTAACCCCTGTATTTCAGCGTCCGCTTCTATTAGGCGCTGATATAGTTATCCACTCTGCGACAAAGTATCTTGATGGGCAAGGGCGTTGTGTTGGCGGAGTTGTTGTGGGTTCAGATACCCTTATGGAGGAGATCTTTGGATTTATCCGTACGGGCGGTGCTTGTATGAGCCCGTTTAATGCATGGGTATTCCAAAAAGGTCTTGAAACACTGAAGATCCGTATGGAAGCACATGCCCGTAATGCTATGGAAATGGCCGTTTGGTTACAACAGCAGCCGGCCATTGAAAAGGTTTATTACACAGGCCTTGAAAGCCATGCGCAGCATTCACTGGCATTACAGCAGCAAAATGGGTTTGGTGGTGTGCTGTCATTTGAAGTGAAAGGTGATCAGGATGCCGCCTGGCGCTTTATTGATGCAACGCAGATGGTGTCAATTACCGGTAACCTTGGTGATGTGAAATCCACTATTACCCATCCGGCAACCACGACTCACGGCCGAATGACGCCAGAGGCGCGTGCAGAGGCGGGGATAAAATCTAACTTGATTCGCTTATCTGTCGGGCATGAAGACATCGAAGACATTCGTGCTGATATGCAACTCGGATTGAATGCGCTCTGATTATTCAGATTTGGCAGAGTAGATTGCTTCAATACGATGCAGCGAGCCGGAGGGTCGACGCCAGCTGCTTTTCAGGTTGAAGTGATCTACTGTAAAGCTTAATGTTTCGAATGTTCTGCGGTTTTCTAATACCTTTAACACAAGGTGTTCCTCATTTTTTTGAGTATACGCCAGTGTAATATGAGGTTTAAACGGCCTTCCTTCAAAGCCCATATCAATCTTATTTAGTGCATCAAGTATGTTTTCGTGAAGCTGTGTTATCTGATCTTCCGGAGTGACTCCAAGCCAGATATCACCACTACGAAAGCTGCCAAATCGATCACAATGCAGAGTGAAAGGCTGAAAGTGGATTGTTTCCAGTTGACGGTTGAGTTGTGGGAGCCACTTTTTTTGCACCTTGCCTAAAAAAGCTAAGGTGATGTGCAGTCTTTCCGGCGGTGCCCAGCTGACGCCGTGGAAATTACAATAGAGCTGAGAAACCTGTTGTTGCACGGTGTCGGGTATGTCTATCGCGATAAAAAGACGCATCCGAGATTCCTCAATTTTTATAGTGATTAAAGCATAAACATGAACGCCACTAAAGTGAATAGACAGTCAGGTAAACTCATTCTTGCGCCGATGGAGGGTGTTGTTGACGCGACTATGCGTCATCTGATCACTCGGCTCGGAGGGGTGGACCAGTGTGTTACCGAGTTTATTCGCATTACTGGCTATCTGCTACCTGAAAAGGAATTTATAAAATCGGCCCCAGAGCTGGAAAGTCAGGGCCGTACTGCTTCGGGTATTCCTGTCGTCGTGCAATTGCTTGGTAGTGAGCCTGAACTGCTGGCGATGAACGCTGTTCGTGCTGCACAAATGGGTGCCCCTGCCATTGATCTTAATTTTGGCTGTCCTTCTAAAACAGTGAATAAGCATCGCGGCGGTGCTGTTCTGCTGGATGAGCCTTCTACTATCCATGATATTGTCAGCGCGGTCAGACAGGCTGTGCCGGGGCACATACCGGTGACGGCGAAAATGCGTCTGGGTAATTTGGATAAATCTCTGGCGATTGATAATGCGCTGGCAATCCAGGAGGCGGGGGCTAATAGTCTGGCTATACATGCGCGTACAAAAGTGGAAGGGTATAAACCGCCCGCGCACTGGGAGTGGATTGGGCGTATTAAAGAAAAAGTCGATCTGCCGCTGGTGGCGAATGGCGAGGTTTGGAACTGTGAAGATTACCAGCGTTGTCGTGAGCTCAGTGGTTGTGATGATGTGATGATTGGCCGTGGTCTGATTGCCAGACCCGAGTTAGGTTTGATGATTAAAAGCTTTCAGTTAGGGGAAAGCTCAGAGGGAGAAGCGTGGTCAAAGATCATGCAACTCTTGCTGGAGTATTTTGATTTTGTCGAGCAAAAACTACCGCCTAAATATGTTCATGGCCGTATCAAGCAGTGGCTGCATATGATGCGACCTCAACGCGATGAAGCCGAAAAATTGTTCTTTGAAGTGAAAACCATTAACGATCTGAATGATCTGCGTTCTATTCTGGAGCGAGAGCGTTAACACGGATGGTTAGTTAGTGTTGATTCTGACCGGTGTGCGTTTGGCGCCCCAGTCGCCAGGCTGGCTTTCAAAGTGCCCCGGAATTGTCGTGTTGCATTTTGCGCACTTTCCATCTTGAATATGCCATTCACCGAGTTGATACCAGTCGCGTTCAATTAATAATGTATGGCAATGATGACAATAGGTGGAACTCGCCTGCGTATGGTGTGCATTACCGATGTACACATATCTGATACCGTTTGCTAACGCTATATTACGCGCTCTTAATAGAGTGGATACAGGTGTTGGGGGTATGTTCTGCATTTTCCAGTCAGGATGGAACGCTGAAAAATGCAGAGGTATATCGGGGCCTAAGTGGTTTTTAATCCATCGAGATAACCCGTCTATCTCTTTATCGGAGTCATTTTCGCCCGGAATTAGCAGTGTGGTGATTTCAAACCAGAGCGTTGTCTCATATCTGAGGTACAGCAAGGTATCAAGTACCGTGCTGAGTTTTCCTCCGCAGATATGCTGATAAAAACGCTCTGTGAATGCTTTCAGGTCAACATTGGCGGCATCGAAGGATGAAAAAAATCGGGGGCGGGCGATATCTGTTATATACCCGGCAGTCACGGCGATGCTTTTGATATCTGCGGTTCTGCACGCATTAGCGACATCTTCAGCATATTCTATAAAAATGACGGGATCATTGTAGGTAAAAGCGATTGAGCGGCAGCCGTACTTCTTAGCCGTTAATGCCAGTTGCTCAGCGGATGCCTGATCACAAAGCCGATCCATATCTCTGGCTTTGCTCATATCCCAATTTTGGCAGAATTTGCAGGTCAGGTTACAACCCGCCGTGCCAAAAGAGAGTGCTGCCGAGCCCGGCAAGAAGTGATTGAGGGGTTTTTTCTCGATAGGGTCGATACAAAAGCCACTGGATCGGCCATAGGTGTGTAGTTTCATTTGCCCGTTCTCATTTCCACGGACATAACAGACACCTCTTTGCCCCTCTTTCAATAAGCAGTGATGAGGGCAAAGGTCACACTGAATACGGTTTGCATCCAGCCGATGCCAGAAAAGAGTTTCCTGATGATCTGGATTCATTAGTATTACCGGTTTAGTATCTATAAAGACAATATAAAATATATTAATCAGGGAGGGTAGCCTTATGAGTATTCGACCTGCGGCTGTAGCCGGGCTTTTTTATCCGCAAAATAAAACGGATTTGAATTTTATGTTATCCGGAATTTTGCCGCACAGCAGCTCCACCCATCCGAAAGCATTGATCGTTCCACATGCAGGTTATATCTATTCTGGCGGTATTGCCGGCCAAGGATATACCTTATTAGAAAAGGGCGAGCCTTTCGATCGGGTTTGTCTTTTTGGGCCAAATCACCGAGTGCCGCTAGAAGGGTGCGCTGTACCTGAGCACAGTTTTTTTTCGACTCCCTTGGGTGAATTGCCAGTCGACCAGAAAGCGGTTGCTGAATTATTAAAGCGTCCGGAAGTAATGGCTTCTGATGCAGTACATGCTCAAGAGCATTGTTTAGAGGTTCAGCTGCCTTTTCTGCAATATTTGCAGATTAACGCCCCTATTGTGCCTGTAGTGGTGGGCGAGTGTTCGGCCTCGGTAGTGGCAGATATGATTGAGCCGTTGCTGTCTGATCCTAAGACGCTTGTTATTATTAGCACCGATCTGAGCCATTTTCATACGTATGAAAATGCTCGGCAGATTGATGCGCATACAGATCTTAAAATTATGAATGCGGATCATGATATTAAGCCGACAGAGGCGTGTGGCTGCCATGCGTTGAATGGCTTTTTGTTGGCGGTAAAAAGGCAGAGCATGATGATCAAAAAAGTAGCACTCGGGAATAGTGGAGATACCGCTGGCGATAAAAGCAGAGTGGTTGGGTATGGTTGTTATGTCGTCTATTGAGTTGAGTGAGAAGAAAAAACAGACGATTGTTGCTTGTGCCAGAAGATCTATCCAGCAGGCCCTGCAGGGGCAATGGGTACAGAGACCCGCAGAGGTATTGTCGGATGAAAAAGCGGCTACCTTTGTAACCTTGAGATTAAAGGGTGAGTTGCGTGGATGTATTGGATCACTTAAGGCCAGTCAATCTCTTCTACTGGATGTATGGCAGAATGCTTATCATGCAGCGTTTCATGATTCTCGGTTTTTACCCCTGACGGCAGTTGAGTTTGAAGAGGTCCGTATAGAGGTTTCTGTATTGACTCCGGCGGTTGCATTGAATATCTCTAGTGAAGAAGAGCTATGTGATATACTTCGTCCAGGTATTGACGGCGTCATACTCGAAGATGGCCTGCACCGCGCAACCTTTTTGCCGGCAGTGTGGGATACCTTACCCCATAAGAAAGATTTTTTGCTGCATCTGAAACGTAAAGCGGGTTTGCCGGATGATTATTGGAACCCCTCCGTTCAGGTCTCGCTCTATCAGGCGATTAAATGCACAGAGTCTCCTGATTAATGATTTCATGGGCTGATTAGTCATGTGTTGTAGTGCTGTTTTATGTCCTCTTTGAAATATCTGTCTGCGTACGCACCTGAATTACAAAATCAGGTTAAGCAAATGATTGAGCAGCAGCGTTTGGCAGATTTTTTACTGAAAAAGTACCCGGATACCCATGAGATAAGTAACGATAAATATTTGCGTGAATATGTCATGGCGCTTAAGAATCGCTATTTAAAGAAATCTGATCCGCTGAGTAAAATTGCTTATGACGGTAAGATTCATGTGATCAATAATGCGTTAGGTTTACATAGTTATGTATCGCGGATACAGGGTTCTAAACTAAAAAGTAAAAATGAGATACGCATTAGTACAATTTTTAAAAAAGCCCCGGAAGCATTCCTGAATATGATTGTTGTGCATGAACTGGCTCATTTGAAAGAGAAGCAACATAACAAAGCGTTTTATCAGCTGTGCCAATATATGCTGCCTGATTACCACCAGTTAGAGTTTGAGATGCGTTTATATCTAACCTACCTGGAGTTGGATGGAGCGCTTTATTCGTAAATTGATGTAGAATGCGCGTCCGTAAAGTAATAATCAGGGAGCGCTATGGACTACGAATTTAGCATTGATGAGTTAGGTCGTCCTTTGGCTAAATTTTCAATGGGTGCTGAAGCGATAGGGCGGTGGTTTACTGAAGAACTATCTGATAATCGGCAGGTAATTGATCAATTAGTGGCGATGGTCGTGGCGCTTGAAGATGGTCAAATCATTGATTATCAGCAATCAGGAAATGAATTTCAATTACGCCTCACTCAAGGTGAGACCGAAGTTGTTGCGTTGGCGCTTGATCTTGGTTTTGATGAAGATCTGCCAGAAGATACTAGTCTTTATGATGAAGAGTTATACGCTGGATGCGGCTTGCTCGACTTTAAACAGGCGCTGTTAGCGTGGCAATCCTTTGTTGGTTAGTTTGTATACAGCGATAGATAATCTCGCGGATCATTACCCAACTCAGGACGTTGGCTTTACAATGATTCCCGTACCTATGTTAAAAAAGTGGCAGTGACCTTATGAACAGAAAGAAAAAAATCAATAGCATTCTTATTAAGCGAGCTAAGAAAGCGAATAGTAAATTGAATCCGAGTAATAAGCCGCGTTATATCTCTAAAGAAGAGAGAGCAAAATCAGATAACCCGGAGTGACCAGGGAATAGCTGCACTATACCAATATGTTGTCTTCACCGGTCAGCCTTTTTACCTGTAGCCGGGCTGATCTGGTTGCGCCGTCAAACGAGAGGTAGTCTTGGCGCCTAAGGTTTGAGTGCTGTGAGCGTAGAAAGTAGATTATTAACCTTATCGTAAGTCTCCTGGTATTCCATTTGGCTGATTGAATCAGCAACGATTCCTCCCCCTGCCCAACAATGAATCTTATTATTCTCGACCAATAGGGTACGAATAGTGATGCTGCTGTCCATCTGCCCGGTTGTGCTGATGTAGCCAATACTGCCGCAATAGATACTGCGGCGATGTGGTTCCAGTTCGTCAATAATTTGCATAGACCTGATTTTAGGTGCCCCTGTGATTGATCCGCCGGGAAAGCAATGGCGCAGAAGGCTGATCGGTGACTCGTCAGATTCAAGTGTGCCGGTGACTGTGCTGACAAGGTGGTGAACATTTTTATAACTTTCAATGGCAAATAGAGAAGGAACCTTGACGCTATGGTGCTGGCACGCTTTGCTCAGATCGTTGCGTAACAGGTCTACAATCATGACATTCTCGGCCCGGTCTTTTTCTGAATGCTGCAACTCTTCTGCCAGCTGTTGATCAGAGAGCGTGTCTGTTCCGCGAGGGCGTGTTCCTTTAATGGGTTGAGTGATGACATGTCCATCTTTATCTGTTGCTAAAAAGCGTTCAGGAGAGAGTGACAAAACGGCCCCGTCTTCTGTGTCGAAATAGGCCGCATAGTGTGTCGGTGCGGCAGTGCGAAGTTGCTTGTAAGCGTTCCATGGATCCCCGTTGCAGGTTGCGCTAAATCGTTGCGCCAGATTAACCTGATAGCAATCACCCGCATGGATGTAGTCATCAATTTTTGTTAATGCCTGATGATATTCTGTTTCATTCAGGTTGCTGACAAACTCAGAGGTCAGGTGGAAACTTGTGGTTACAGGAGGTGTGGCTTCAGAGATTTTCTCAGCAATTATATCGAATGCTGATTCGCTAATCAGGTGAGATCCATTTAACCAGGCTGTGCGTGTTTCATGATCGATAATAATTGCCCAGCTATACATGCCGATATGCATATCTGGCAAAAGCATATCATTGATTGCTTGGTCGGGAATGTTTTCCAGCGCTCTGCCTAAGTCGTAATTGAAGTGCCCGACTAAGCCACCATTAAAAGGTAGTTCATCAGATAACCGGGTAGACGGTTCTGCTGGGTTGCTTCGTGAATATTGATAGAGTGATTCAAGTGCTGCAAATGGATCCTGATCTATCGCAATGTTGATAGGCAGGTTAATCCCTGTGAGCTCACCGTGCTGATAGCGTAGCTGGCATAACGGAGCGGCTACCAAAATATCAAAGCGTCCTCGCTCGCTATCAGGCTTGCCACTGTCTAACAAAACGGCGTTGCCCATGGCTCTGATGCGCTCAAAGTAGCTGGTTGTGCTGATTTTATATGACAGTGAAATGCGTTTAAGCAACCGACGAAACCTTATCTGTTAAAAGTACATGTTAAAAAAGATCTGCATTTTACGCATCCTACTTATGGATAGCGAGAGATACTCTTTACCTATCTTTATCTGTAGGGTGATTCACGTATACTGAATTGTAGACAATATACAGAGAGTCGGATTGATTTATGCGAAATGGCCAGAATGCCTGTCGACGAGAGCTGCATTTAGCAGATCAGGTCATTACTTACCGTATCTATAAAAATCCTAAGGTAGATACGGGTAAAAAATTAGTATTACTGCATGGTGCCGGGGTTGCCGGGGAAGATACCTGGGGGCTGATGGTATCCATGTTAACGCAATGGCAAGAGATACTGGTGCCAGATCAGCGGGGGATGGGAGATACCTATTACCCTGATGGTGGCGAATATCCTTTTAGCGCCCAAACCCTGGTGGCTGACTTGAATGCGCTGGTCGATCACCTTGGCTGGTGGGAGTTTGACCTGGGAGGTTACTCTTTGGGTGGCATGGTATGTATGTTGTTCAAGCAGCAGCATTCAGAGCGGGTGAAAAAGCAATTTTTGTTAGAGTCGGCATTATTAGATCGTCCTTGCTGGGACTCAACAATTCAGTTGCGTCAGCGTTATAGTGAAGCGGCAGATCACTTGCGCAGTGATAATCGCGATATCGGGATCCGCAATTTTATGGATACTATTTCACCTAATCGTAGAGCGTCAGTGCAGATAGATGATCTGACTGCGTCGCGTTTGGGGAGAAGGCCGTTGGGTTTTGCGTATGCATTGGACTGTGTAACAGAAGCGATCAATAGTATAGACAGAGAGCTGCTAGTCGCCGCGCAAGGTGATGTGACTAGTCTTATTGGTGGCTTAAGTGTTGATTTGATGCATCAATACCATAGAGATATGGCGGAAGGGCTGCCGAATTGGCATTATTTTATGATACCCGGCACAGACCATTCTTTGCCTTTTCAGAAGCCGCGTCAGATCGCCAGAATAATGAATGAGGAAACACTCAGGTTTCGCTAGTCTTAAGTCGGGTATTAGTGAGGGATGCCTCTTGAACTTTTGTATTGTGTTGACAACTTTATGCTTTTATACGGTTGACGCGTCTAAAAGCGCGATGTATCGTTGGTTTTATAAAAGATTGTCGACAATCCTACTAATCAGGTTGTAATGGCAGAAATAAAAATAATGAATGATGCTCCGGTAGAAAGTCGCACGTTAGCCGATAAGGTGTGCGAACAAATAATCAATGCCATTGTTGTGGGTGAGATCCCATCAGGGCAGAAGATCAGTGAACCCGAGCTGGCGCGTGTTTATGGCATCAGTCGTGGTCCTTTGCGAGAGGCGATGAGACGGCTTGAAGCGCTTCGTTTAATCGAGCGTAAGCCACATATAGGTGCGCGGGTCGTGAAGCTAAACGAAAAAGAACTGATTGAAATATACCGCGTTCGCGAAGCATTAGAAGGCATGGCCTGTCGGATGGCGGCAGAGTTCATGACAGATGAAGAGATAGCCAGTCTGCGAGTTTTATTAGATGCGCATGACCGCTCAATAACGCAGCTGGATGGTCAATCCTACTTTCAGAAAGAAGGTGACCTGGATTTCCATTACCGAATCGTGCAGGGCAGTAAAAACGATACCTTGTTAGAGCTGCTCGGCAGTGACCTGTACCACCTGGTACGTATGTACCGTTATCAATTCAGTGTATCGAGTTCTCGTCCTAAGCGTGCACTCAAGGAGCATCGGCAGATTGTTGATGCAATTGAGGCAAGGGACCCTGAGTTAGCAGAGATTTTGATGCGCCGGCATGTCAGTGCAGCGCGCAAGAACATTGAAGAGAAGCTGAACATAGCAACTGACCTCAAAGGGGAAAAACATGGCTAAACTGACTGCAGGCGGACGTTTCCGCAAAGCGTTACTAGAAGCAAAACCACTCCAGATCGTAGGTACAACTAACGCTTATCATGCCATGATGGCGGAGCGGGTAGGCCATAAAGCTATCTACCTTTCTGGTGGTGGTGTGGCTAATACTTCTTATGGTCTGCCTGATTTGGGTATGACGTCAATGAACGATGTGCTGGAAGATGTCCGTCGTATCAGCAGTGCTGTAGAAACGCCTTTGTTAGTTGATATAGATACAGGTTGGGGTGGTGCATTTAATATCGCTCGTACCATTAAAGAGATGACTAAAGCGGGTGCTGCTGCTGTTCATATTGAAGATCAGATTGCCCAGAAGCGTTGTGGGCATCGTCCTAATAAAGAGATCGTTTCATCTCAGGAAATGGTAGATCGTGTTAAAGCAGCTGTTGATGCGAAAACAGATGACGATTTCTTCATTATTGCACGTACAGATGCTTTCCAGATGGAAGGTCTTAACTCTGCAGTAGATCGTGCGCAAGCATGTCTTGAAGCGGGTGCTGACGGTATCTTCGCAGAAGCGGTTCATACGCTGGAAGACTACAAAGCGTTTGCCGATGGTATTAAGGGTGCTCACCTATTAGCTAACATCACTGAGTTTGGTGCTACACCGCTATTCAATACGCAAGAGCTGGTTGCTAATGGTGCTTCTATGGTGTTGTACCCGCTTTCAGCTTTCCGTGCGGCTAACAAAGCGGCACTGAATGTTTATGAAGCGCTGTTGCGTGACGGTGATCAGAAGGCGGTTGTTGATACCATGCAGACGCGGATGGAGCTATACGATTTCTTGAACTACCACGATTTCGAACAGAAATTGGACGCGCTGTTTGCGGAAGGTAAAAATAAGTAGATTTGTTGATTAGCTGTAATCGCAAGATTTTAATTCAATAATTAGAAATAAACTGGCGCGGGAGGGGGCTCCCTCCCAATGACAGAAGGAGAAACCGGATGGCAGAAGCAAAAAAACTAAGTGGTGCGGGCCTGCGTGGTCAGTCTGCTGGTGAGACTGCACTCTGTACTGTGGGGCAAACCGGTGCAGGTCTGACCTACCGTGGTTACGACATTAAAGAGTTAGCTGATAAAGCTCAATTCGAAGAAGTGGCATATCTGTTGTTGTATGGCACTTTACCAACGCAGGCAGAGCTGGATGCCTATAAAGCACGCCTTAAAGGTATGCGTGCACTACCTGCTGCATTAAAAACGGTTTTAGAGCAAATTCCTGCCAATGCACATCCGATGGATGTTATGCGCACAGGGTGCTCAATGCTGGGTAATCTGGAAACTGAGCAGAGTTTTGCTGACCAGCTTGATCATATTGATCGTATGCTGGCTGTGTTCCCGGGTTTGATCAACTACTGGTACAACTTCAGCCACCACGGCAAGCGTATCGAGGTAGAAACGGATGCCGATTCTATCGGCGAACAGTTTCTGTGGACCCTGCATGATAAGAAGCCTGATCCCCTGCATGTTGATGTGATGCATGCTTCTCTGATCTTGTATGCAGAGCATGAATTCAATGCCTCTACGTTTACAGCACGCGTATGTGCTTCTACTTTGTCGGATATTCATAGCTGTGTAACCGGTGCGATTGGCACACTGCGTGGTCCTTTGCATGGTGGTGCTAACGAAGCCGCTATGGATATGATTCAGGACTGGAAAACTCCTGATGAAGCGGAAGCGAAAATCATGGGTATGCTGGAACGCAAAGATAAGATTATGGGTTTTGGGCATGCGATCTATCGTGAGTCTGATCCACGTAATGCCATCATCAAAGAATGGTCGCGCAAACTGTCTGCACAGGTAGGTGATAAGGTGTTATTCCCTGTCTCTGAGCGTGTTGAAGCAGTTATGTGGCGTGAAAAGAAGCTGTTTTGTAATGCTGACTTCTTCCATGCTTCAGCATACAACTTCATGGGCATACCAACAGCGTTATTTACTCCAATCTTTGTGTGTTCACGTGCTGCAGGCTGGACTGCACATGTTATGGAGCAGCGTGCGAATAACCGAATCATACGTCCGAGCGCTGATTATTCAGGGCCAGATTCTGCTGAGTGGGTTGATATCGCAAACCGCGGCTGATTTTGATTCGTTTTTTACGTTGATTAAGAAGAGGGTAGGTACTCCTGTTGCCTGCCCTGCCTCTCTGAACATTACTCGATGGAGTAAGCTATGAATACTGAATACCGCAAACCATTACCGGGCACAACACTGGATTACTTCGATACGCGTGCTGCAGTCGAAGACATTCAGCCTGGTTCTTATGCAAAACTACCTTATACCTCTCGCGTGTTGGCTGAGCAGCTGGTGCGTCGTTGTGAACCAGCGGAGCTGACTGACTCGCTGAAGCAGTTGATTGAATTCAAACGTGATCTGGATTTTCCCTGGTACCCGGCACGTGTCGTTTGTCACGATATTTTAGGCCAGACAGCGCTGGTGGATCTCGCAGGTCTGCGTGATGCGATTGCTGATCAGGGTGGTGATCCATCCAAAGTAAACCCTGTTGTGCCTACTCAGCTTATCGTTGACCACTCTCTGGCTGTAGAAGCACCTGGTTTTGATCCTGATGCATTTGAAAAGAACCGCGCGATTGAAGATCGTCGTAACGATGACCGTTTTCACTTTATCGAGTGGTGTAAGACTGCATTCGACAACGTCGATGTAATCCCTGCCGGTAACGGCATCATGCACCAGATTAACCTGGAGAAAATGTCTCCGGTTATTCAGGCGCGTGACGGTGTTGCTTTCCCGGATACCTGTGTAGGTACTGACTCCCACACGCCTCATGTTGATGCATTAGGTGTTGTCGCGATTGGTGTGGGTGGGCTTGAAGCTGAAACTGTCATGCTGGGTTTGCCATCTATGATGCGCCTTCCGGACATCATTGGTGTGAAGTTGACTGGTAAGCGTCAACCTGGCATTACTGCGACTGATATCGTACTGGCCATCACTGAGTTCTTGCGCAACCAGAAAGTTGTTTCTGCTTACTTGGAGTTCTTCGGTGAGGGTGCTAAAGCGCTGACTATTGGTGACCGTGCGACTATCTCGAATATGACGCCTGAGTTTGGTGCGTCTGCCGGTATGTTCTACATCGATGAACAGACTATTGATTATTTGAAATTAACTGGCCGCGAACCTGAGCAGGTCGCGCTTGTTGAACAGTATGCTAAATTGACTGGCCTGTGGGCAGACGATCTGCAGAATGTCGAGTACGAGCGTGTTGTTGAGTTTGATCTGTCGACGGTTGTTCGTAACATGGCTGGCCCGTCTAATCCACATCGTCGCCTACCAACCTCTGCACTGAACGAGCGTGGTATTGCTGGTGATGACATGCTGGCGGCTGCTAAGGTTGAAGAAGCTGAAGGTCTGATGCCCGATGGCGCGGTTATTATCGCTGCGATCACTTCATGTACCAATACCTCTAACCCACGTAACGTCGTAGCTGCTGGTTTAATCGCGAAGAAGGCGAACGAACTGGGTTTGGTACGTAAACCGTGGGTTAAAACCTCTTTTGCTCCGGGTTCTAAGGTTGCCAAGCTATACCTTGAAGAAGCAGGCTTGCTGTCGGAGATGGAGCAGTTAGGCTTCGGTATCGTTGGTTACGCTTGTACAACTTGTAATGGTATGAGTGGCGCGTTGGATCCTGTGATTCAGCAAGAGATCATTGATCGTGACCTTTATGCGACTGCCGTACTGTCCGGTAACCGTAACTTCGACGGTCGTATCCATCCTTATGCTAAGCAAGCGTTTCTGGCATCGCCACCGCTGGTTGTTGCCTATGCGATTGCCGGTACGATACGTTTTGATATCGAAAAAGATGTACTGGGTACGGATAAAAACGGTAACCAAGTCACGCTGAAAGATATCTGGCCAAGCGATGAAGAGATCGATGCGATCGTTGCTAAAGCGGTTAAACCTGAACAGTTTAATCAGGTTTACATCCCGATGTTTGATTTGGGTGCGGTTGAAAGATCTGCAAGCCCGTTGTACGACTGGCGTCCACAGACTACTTACATTCGTCGCCCTCCTTATTGGGAAGGTGCTCTTGCGGGTGAGCGTACAATGAAAGGTATGCGTCCACTGGCCGTGCTGGGTGATAACATCACAACCGATCACTTGTCTCCATCAAACGCTATTCAGGCATCCAGTGCTGCGGGTGAATATTGCGCCAAAATGGGCTTGCCGGAAGAGGACTATAACTCTTATGCAACGCATCGTGGTGACCATTTGACAGCGCAGCGCGCAACCTTTGCTAACCCTAAATTGCTGAACGAAATGTGCCGCGATGAAAAAGGCGACGTGAAGCAGGGATCACTGGCACGTATTGAACCAGAAGGCAAAGAAAGCCGCATGTGGGAAGCTATTGAGACCTACATGGAGCGTAAGCAGCCGTTGATTATTGTGGCGGGTGCTGATTATGGTCAGGGTTCATCACGTGATTGGGCTGCTAAAGGTGTGCGTCTGGCCGGTGTTGAAGCGATTATGGCGGAAGGCTTTGAGCGTATTCATCGTACTAACCTGGTGGGTATGGGTGTGTTGCCGCTGGAGTTTAAAGCGGGTGATACACGTAAAACGTACGCCATTGATGGTACAGAAACCTTTGATGTAGAAGGCGCTATTTCTCCTCGTGCAGATCTGACCGTCATTATTCATCGTGCTAATGGTGAAACGGTTAAAGTCCCGATGACGTGTCGTTTGGATACGGCTGCCGAAGTGAATGTCTACAATGCTGGTGGTGTGTTACAGCGCTTTGCTCAGGACTTCCTGGAAGGTAAAGCTTAAGTATTAGATCGGTGTGTAACCGGTCGCGTTGTTATTTGCTGTTTACCGCTTGCTGTTATTGCAGCAAGTGGTAATAAAGCAGCGTCTACCGGTTTTAACCGCATTATTTAAGAGCAGAATTAAGAATATTTTTCGAAACAAGAAAGCCCTTAATGACTCCGGTTGACTCAGATGATTAGCAGAAAAGAGTTATCACAGCTGACGTCGTTAAGGTTTTTCTGAACCGTGTTCTTGAATCAGTTGAGTGATTAATTAGCAACAGTTTGCAGATAAAGCTAAATAGACAGGCCCTTATTAGCCAGGCCAAAGTAGACAGGACAAAAAATTATGTCAAACGTACCCCAGATTAAAATTCCCGCTACTTATATTCGTGGCGGTACCAGTAAAGGTGTGTTTTTCCGCCGTCAGGATCTTCCGGAAAGTGCTCAGGTTGCTGGTGCAGCGCGCGATAATATTCTTATGCGCGTGATCGGTAGTCCAGATCCCTATGGCAAGCAAACAGATGGTATGGGCGGTGCGACATCGAGTACCAGTAAAACAGTTATATTGGATAAGAGCAGCCAGCCAGACCATGATGTTGATTATCTGTTTGGTCAGGTAGCTATCGACAGAGCTTTTGTTGATTGGAGTGGTAACTGCGGAAACCTCACGGCAGCCGTGGGTGCTTTTGCCATTAGCGGTGGTCTGGTCGATGCTGATCGTATTCCGCAGAACGGTGTATGTGTGGTGCGTATTTGGCAAGCTAATATCAAGAAAACAATTATTGCGCATGTGCCTATGACTAACGGTGAAGTCCAGGAAACAGGCGATTTCGAACTGGATGGCGTGACCTTTCCGGCAGCAGAGGTTCAGGTTGAGTTTATGGACCCTGCTGATGGCGAGGGCGCTATGTTTCCAACAGGCAACCTGGTAGATGATCTTGAAGTTCCGGGCGTGGGTACGTTTAAAGCAACCATGATTAATGCCGGTATTCCGACTATTTTCCTGAATGCCGATGAGGTTGGCTATGACGGCACTGAGCTTCAGGAGGCGATTAATGGCGATCCTGCAGCACTTGAGCGTTTTGAAACGATTCGTGCATACGGTGCGGTACGCATGGGGCTGATTCAGGATATTTCGGAAGCGGTTGCGCGTCAGCATACGCCAAAAGTTGCTTTCTGTGCGCCTGCTAAAAATTATGTTTCGTCCAGTGGTAAGCAGGTCACTACCGATGATATCGATGTGGCAGTTCGGGCGCTGTCTATGGGTAAATTACACCATGCAATGATGGGTACTGCCGCGGTTGCTATCGGTACTGCTGCTGCGATTCCCGGCACCTTGGTTAATTTGGCTGCCGGTGGCGGTGAGCGTAGTGTAGTTACGTTTGGCCACCCATCAGGCACGCTAAAAGTGGGCGCAGAAGCTAAGCAGGTGGATGGCGAATGGACAGCCACTAAAGCCATTATGAGCCGCAGTGCGCGCGTATTGATGGAAGGATGGGTTCGTATACCAGGCGATTCATTCTAAGTCATCTCTTGTATCAGGCTGTTTCAAATAGAGAGGGTCTGACATAAGGCGGGCAAGGAGAGCAAGGAGAGCTCTTTATCATGATGATAAGTGGTTCATGTTTTACATTTTTATTGAGTTTACCGTTTGAAGTAGGGATGTGGTAAGTCTGACTGCCTATCAGGAAAGATTTACTTCTGCTTCTTTATGCCCTGCATGGGTTTTCCATGCAGGGTTTTTTTATGCAAAAGGATTAGTTGGTTGCGGGTATACATTCTAGCTTCGGCTGTTTGTCTGTAGGTAACTCGCCAATCAGCATTAAGCTCTCTTCGGCAAAACCGATACCGGCTTCTGTATAAAAGTTAAAGACATTATCAATACCTGCATCAAGAAGTTGCTCTCGTTGATCCTGATAGCGGGCGATCGCTGCAATTTGACCTTGGTAATTTGCTGAACGTAATTGGATAGTAATGTTTTTGTCATCTTCAATCGAAGGCAGAGCAAGTAATACCAGTTTGATGGAAGAAGTGTCAAAGCTTTCCCAAAGGTCGGCATCTTCACCGTCTCCAAAGAACACATTCATTCCCTGTTCTTGATATTCTTTAACCCGGAGTCTGTCGGCATCCATGCCAACTACACGCTGATCAACCATGTTTTGTAGTGCTTTAAAAGCACCTTTTCCGACACGACCAAGACCAATGACCAGTATTTCAGCACGGGGTGGCTGGATAAAACGATCTTCTGTTAAGCGTGTGCTGCTTTCATAACGCTTAATTAGGTTTTTATACTGGCCATAGATTTGATGGGCGTAGCGGTAGAATAAACTGGTTAAAATAAACGAAAGTGACACGGCGAGAGCCAGAATTACCAGCCACTCTTTATTGATCCAGCCCGACTCGACGCTGAGTGCGGCGACAATGAGACCGAACTCACTGAAGTTACTTAATGCCAATGCGGATAAGAATGATGTTCGGCCGCGTAACTGTAGGCGTGTAAAGATGACAAAGAATAGAATGAATTTAATAAGAATCAAGCTGCAGATCAGTGCTGCCATGCCCAGCATTGACCAGTTAGGTAAAGCAGTGAACCCGATGGAAAGAAAGAATCCAATTAGAAACAGATCTTTAAAGCTTAAAAGAGATTTTGTTAATTCACTCGCTTTGGCATGATGGCTGAGCAACACGCCAAATAACAGGGCCCCTAAATCGCCCTTAACGCCGACCAATGAGAACAGTTCATACCCACCTAACGCCAGGAAAAAACCAGTGAGGGGAAGCATTTCTCCATGTCCGGCTCTGTTGAGTAAAGCATCAAGAAGCGGACGAATAAAAATCAGTCCAAACAAGCCGAGTGCCCAGATAGATGGGATCTTACCGGTGGCAAAAACCAAAAAGATAACGGCGGCAACATCCTGCATAACCAGAATACCCACAGCAATTTTTCCATGTCGGGTTTTCATCTCTCCGCTTTCTTCAAGAAGTTTAATAATACAGACGGTACTGCTGAAGCTAAGCGCAAAACCCAGTATGGCCGCTGTGAGTAAATCCATGTCAGTGAAATAGGGAAGCGCAACAACGGCGAACAATAAAGAGAATGAGGTAAATAGTAATGTCCATATCCCCATGTGAGAGAGGGTGCTGGCCCATATTTCTCGTTTAAACAGGTCGGAGATATGTAGCTTAAGACCAATGGTAAAGAGCATGAGAGTGATACCCAGATTGGCCAGCGTAGTAAGTGATTCTGTCGGTTCTACCCCAATGAAATGCAGTGCGAAACCTGCGAGAAGAAAGCCTATCAGAGGAGGAAGATAGATGAGTTTGACGGCTAAACCGCAAACAAATGCAAATAGAATCCAGATAAAGTCCATAGTTTCCTACATTTTTCGATCAATGGGTTTGTGTAACGCTGCACTATGATAAGATATTTCTTTTTAAATCATAGCCGTAACCAAGATATTATTGTTGCATATTTTCATTAGTTTTTGGCGTATCCAGTGTTTTGAGGAACAAGCATGTTTAAGAAGCTGAGATCAATATTTTCATCCAGCGAAGAGTCGCAAAAAAAAGCGCTAGACGGTGTCGAGCCATCTCAAGAGGCGCAAGAAACAAAACCTGACAATATAAAGCCGGTTGATTCGGGTGTGGTACCGGTTGAAGCGGTTAGTGCTGACACTGCGGTACCTCAAGAGGTAGTGTCAGAAAAGGAAGAGCTGCCCGTTGTTCAGATGAATGAAACGGTACAGGGTGATGTAGAGGCTTCTCAGCCTGAAGTGAAAATTCAGCCGGTCGTAAAGCCAGTAGCTCAGCCAGCAGCTGAAGTAAAACCCGTTGCTGAAGTAAAAAAAGAAAACGTGATTGTGCCAAAACCAGCAGTCCGAGTAGACGAAGAGCCCGCTAAAAAAGGGATGTTTGCTCGTATGAAGGCTGGCTTAAGCCGAACCAAAGCGAACTTGTCTGAAAAGCTAGGCAATCTTTTTCTGGGTAAAAAAGAAATTGATGATGAGTTGCTGGAAGATATCGAAACCCTACTACTGACAGCCGATGTTGGTGTTGAAGCCACCACTGAAATTATTGGTCGGTTAACTGATAGGGTTACGCGAAATCAGCTGGCTGATGCTCAGGCTCTGCACGAGTCTTTAAAACAGGAGTTAGCTGCACTGCTTGGTCAGGTAGAGCAGCCGCTGGTCATTGATGAGCAGTGTAAGCCTTATGTCATTCTAATGGTAGGCGTGAATGGTGTTGGTAAGACGACTACTATTGGCAAACTAACTAAGCGTTTTCAGGCTGAAGGTAAGTCCGTAATGTTAGCCGCTGGAGATACTTTCCGAGCGGCAGCGGTAGAACAGCTTCAAGTATGGGGCGAGAGGAATAATGTACCTGTTATCGCCCAGCATACTGGCGCGGATTCCGCTTCTGTTTTATTTGATGCGTTACAGTCAGCCCAAACTAAACAGGTTGATGTATTGATTGCTGACACCGCCGGGCGCTTGCAGAATAAAGATCATTTAATGCAGGAGCTTGAAAAAGTAGTGCGGGTGATGCGCAAAAAAGATAGTTCTGCACCGCATGAAGTAATGCTCGTTCTGGATGCGGGTACCGGACAGAATGCAATGAGTCAGGCTCGTATCTTTAAGGATGCTGTCGGAGTGACTGGGATTACCTTAACTAAGTTAGATGGTACAGCTAAGGGCGGAATAATATTCGCTATCGCTAAACAGCTGCAGTTGCCTATTCGTTATATTGGTGTGGGTGAGCAGATAGATGACCTTCGCCCTTTCGTCTCAGAAGAGTTCGTAGCGGCATTATTTGATTAATTTACCGATTATCTATTTAGGCGCCGCATTGGTATTTGATTAAAAGTACTGTATATTTATCCATATTATTGGCGAGTGAGAGAATTGCTGTGATAGGGCGTTTAAAGGGTGAATTAATCGAAAAGCAGCCGCCGCATCTGTTGTTGGATATACAGGGCGTTGGGTATGAGATCGAAGCGTCGATGAATACTTTTTTTCGTTTGCCGGATATAGGGCAAGTTGTTGTGTTACATACGCATTTTGTGGTGCGTGAAGATGCCCAGCTACTCTATGGTTTTATTGATAAAAAAGAGCGTAGTCTGTTTCGTTCCTTGATTAAGGCGAATGGTGTCGGACCTAAAATGGCGATATCTATACTCTCGGGCATGACAACAGATGAGTTTATTGGTTGTTTACAGCGCGAAGATGCGGCCGCATTGACGCGTATCCCCGGTGTAGGTAAAAAAACCGCAGAGCGCCTGATTGTAGAGCTAAAGGATAAACTTAAGATTCTCCAGCAAATTGAGCCAGCCGATTTCCAGTTAACAGGAACAGACCTTCCCAGCCAGGCTCAGCTGCATGCAGGTTGCAGAGAAGAGGCTGAAAGCGCATTAGTGGCGCTAGGCTACAAACCAGTTCAGGCGACCAAAGCGGTGATTCAGGCAGAGAAGCAGTTGGGAGCGGATGTCAGTACTGAAGAACTAATTCGCCTGGCGTTAAAATCGATGATATCGGGTTGATATCTGTTTGATATAAAGGCGGGGGCAGTTACACATGATCGAAGCAGATCGATTTATTTCAGCGGCCAGTGCGCCGGTGGAAGAGCAGCATGATCGTGCTATACGCCCGAAGAAGCTGGCTGACTACACGGGGCAGCCCGTCGTTAAAGAACAGATGGAGATCTTTATCCATGCCGCTCGCAATCGTAAAGAAGCGCTCGATCATACGTTGATTTTTGGCCCTCCGGGTTTAGGAAAAACCACGCTGGCAAACATTATCGCGCATGAAATGGGGGGAGATATTAAAACCACCTCCGGCCCCATTATTGAGAAAGCAGGCGATTTGGCGGCCTTACTGACTAACCTCGAAGCCGGCGATATTCTGTTTATTGATGAAATTCATCGTTTGAGCCCCAATGTTGAAGAGATACTCTATCCGGCAATGGAAGACTATCAGTTGGATATCATGATCGGTGAAGGTCCGTCGGCGCGCTCAATTAAACTGGACCTGCCTCCTTTTACCTTAGTGGGAGCTACAACACGTGCGGGGTCTTTGACTTCTCCGTTACGTGATCGCTTTGGTATTGTTCAACGCCTTGAGTTTTATAACATTGAAGATCTGACGCAGATAGTTATCCGCTCAGCAAGGCTGTCCGGTTCTCGTATTGACCCTGAAGGCGCTAAAGAGGTGGCTAAACGTAGTCGTGGAACGCCGCGTATTGCTAACCGATTATTACGCCGTGCCCGTGATTATGCTGAAGTGAAGGGTGATGGAGTTATTACTCAGGATATCGCCAATCTTGCTTTGAATATGCTGAGTGTAGATGAGCGCGGGTTTGATCATATGGATCGGCGCTTACTATTGGTCATGATTGAGAAGTTTGCTGGAGGCCCCGTAGGCATTGATAGCCTTGCAGCAGCTATTAGCGAAGAAAGAGATACGATTGAAGATGTATTGGAGCCATTCCTGATTCAGCAGGGCTATATTATGCGAACGCCCAGAGGCCGGGTGGTAACTGATCATGCCTACCTGCATTTTGGCATTGATAAGCCTGACACGGGTCAATAAATCTTACAAAAAAGCCTTGTTTTATTCTCTGTATATTTTGGTACAGGTGTGAGCAGTTTATGCTGCAACGGTAATACCAACAATAAGAGAGAATAATCATGTCATCCTCATTGACTGTTGCTCAAGAAAATCTAATTAAAGCTGAACTGTTGGAACTGCTTGCTAACCTGCGTGATGATGTGGGTCATGAACTTGAGGATCAGCAGGGTGAACGAGTTCATGAAGTTATGAAAGAAGCTCACGATATGGGTGATGAAGCTTCTGCTGACCTTGAGTCGACGATAAATCTTGCTAATATGTCTCGTCATTTGCATGAAATAAAAGAGTGTGAGGCTGCTTTGCAGCGTTTAACCACGGGTGACTATGGATTGTGTATTGACTGTAAGGAGAAGATCGAGCTGAACCGTTTGAAAGCGAACCCGGTTTCCTCTCGCTGTTTATCCTGTCAGTCTAAAAAAGAGCATCAGCACCCTGATGTAACTCACGCTTCTTTATAACTGATTTGCTTACAATGCGTGTTTATATGAATTTTTAGCCTTTTATTCGTCGATTTTTCGGATAAAAGGCAAGATAGAAAAAAATAACTGCATCATTTACTTCCCCCTTCTTGTATAAATCTGCGCGCCTGCTATTGTTTGCGCATTCTGCGGTAGGTGCATTCAAAGCGCTATCAAAACTAAGCTTGTTTGCTTGAAACATGAACTTTTTAAACAAGTCGCTATCTCAGAAATGGCATCTGCCTGTCAGGCTGTGATCAGATGTTTAAAATAAACAATGACTATTCCTAATAATCATAACTGGTTAAGAGGACTATTACGGAGAAAGTGCAGTGGTCGAACAGTTGTCGATCTGGAGTCTCGTTATCAATGCCAGTGCTGTTGTTCAGGTAGTTATGGCTATTTTGGTACTGGCTTCTTTTATATCCTGGGTAATGATCTTTCAGCGCTTTAGTGTTATTCGTAAAACGGCTAAAGCATTGCGCAATTTTGAAGACAGGTTTTGGTCGGGGATCGATTTAGGACAACTATATCGTGAGATCACAGATGCATCAGGGAAGATCAGTGGTGCTGAGACTATTTTTTGTGCAGGCATCAAAGAATATACGCGTATGACTCAGCAGAAAAGCTACGATCCGGATGCCGTTATGGATGGAGTGCAGCGTAGCATGCGTGTCGCCCTTGCCCGAGAAGAGGAGAAGCTCGATCAGCATCTTCCGTTCCTAGCAACTGTTGGTTCGACCAGCCCCTATATAGGGCTTTTCGGGACGGTATGGGGAATTATGAACTCTTTTAGGGGGTTGGCAAATGTGCATCAGGCAACACTAGCCTCTGTAGCACCCGGTATTTCTGAAGCTTTAGTGGCAACAGCGATAGGTCTTTTCGCCGCCATTCCGGCAGTTATTGCCTACAACCGCTTTTCAGCTAAATCAGAATGGTTGATGAACAACTATGAAACCTTTGCGGATGAGTTCTCCAGCATTCTGCACCGTCGTATTCATTCGCCGATCTAATGGTGTAAGACGATGATAAGACGGAAAAGAAATAAGCGAAAACTTAACTCCGATATCAATGTTGTGCCTTACATTGATGTAATGATGGTGCTTTTGGTGATTTTTATGGTGACGGCGCCAATGTTGACCCAAGGCGTGAGTGTTCAGTTACCGCAAGCGTCTGCCGAGCCTGTTGATGCTCAGGATCAGGAACCAATGATAGTCACGGTTGATAAAGAGGGTCTTTATTATATCAATATCGGCGGTGAAGAGACTGAATCGATCAGTAGAGAAGAGGTTGCTTCCCGTGTACAAAAAGTCATGAGTGTTAACCCTAAACAATTGCTGTTAGTAAGAGGAGACAAAAACGTTTATTACGATAAAGTTGTGCAGTTGATGTCTCTGATGCAGCAATCGGGTGCCACGAGTGTCGGTTTGGTGACTGAGTAGGGTATTGTGTGGGTATAGCCAGTTACATCATTCCGTCTATTTTTGCTTTAATTTTGCATGGCGGCATACTCTTATTGCTGATTCCTCACTGGTTTCATCAGGAAGATCCTTATCGCAGAATGCCGCGACATATTCAGGCTGAAATGATTGACCTGAAGGCACTCAGTAACCAGGAAAATCTTCAAAAAGAGTTTCAGGCCGAGCAAAAGTTAAGAGCAGAGCAAGAGAAAAAACGCGAAAAAATTGCAGAGGAACATCAGCAAGCGCTTAAGGAGCAGGAGCTTGAACAGCAGCGTCAGATAGAAAGGCAGCAGCAACAAGAAGCGGAAAAGCAGCAGAAAGAGGTCGCTGAAGCACTTAAAAAAGCGCAAGCCGAGAAGCAGCGTAAAGTTGCTGAAGAGCAAAAATTAGCGAAGCTTAAAGAACAGCAAGTTATTGAACATGCACGCAAGATTGCGGCTGAAGCAGAGCTTAAGAAAAAAGAGAAACTGAAAGAAGAAGAGAAGAAAAAAGCAGAAGCGCAGAAAATCGCGGATGCAAAGAAAAAAGCGGAAGCCGATAATAAGCGCAAAGAAGAGGTCGCACGTAAAAAGGCGGAAGCAGAAAAGAAACGTAAAAAAGAGGAAGTGGCGCGTAAAGATGCTGAGCGTAAGTTAGCCGAAGATAAAAAACGCCAGCAGGAAGAGGCCCGTTTGGCTGCAGAGAAGACAGCACAACGTAAAGCCGCCGCTGCAGAACGTTCAGATAAAATGCGAGCAGAAATCAGCGGGTATATTCAGGCGCTGATTGAGAAAAACTGGCGATACCCGAGCAATACGCGTAACGGCATGAAGGCTAAAGTGTTGATACGCTTGTTTCCATCGGGAGAGGTCGATAGTGTAGAGATAGTGCAGACGAGTGGTGATGCTGCCTTTGATAAATCGGCAGAGCAGGCAGTATTAAGGATCGGTAAGTTCACACGAGTGGCTGAGGTTGATCCTCTCTTTTTTGAAAGAGAGTTACGTCGGGTTATTATTGAGTTTAGGCCAGAAGGTTTAAGGTGGTAAGGATGATTAAACAGTTACTTAGCGGTGTTATTTTACTGATGTCGGCGCTTACAGTGCGTGCTGAGCTTGTCATTGAAGTAACGCAAGGTGTCGATGCACCAACACCGGTCGCAGTGGTTCCTTTTGGTTGGGACGGTGGCGTGTTAAGTGAAGATGTCGCAAAAATTGTCTCTGACGATTTAGGGCGCAGTGGCTTTTTCAGCATGATGAAACGTGAAAGCATGTTAAGTACGCCGCGAAGCCGTGATCAGGTATTTTTCCGTGACTGGCGTATTTCTGGTAGTGACTATTTGGTGGTCGGGCGGCTTCAACCCGCGGCCAATGCGCAAATAACAGCGACAATTGAATTATACGATGTGCTTAAAGAACAGCTGGTATGGTCTGAAACAGTCAATGGAAACGCCGGTAATTTACGTGATGTTGCTCACTATATTTCTGATCAGATATTTGAACAGCTAACGGGTATTAAAGGTGCTTTTTCTACACGTGTTGTTTACGTAACGGCTGAAATGCTGGGTAAAAATCAATATCGCTACCGTTTACAGATGGCCGATTCAGATGGTGCACGTCCTCGTATCATTCTGGAATCTAAAGAGCCTATTCTGTCGCCTACCTGGTCTAAAGATGGTAAAAAGCTGGCTTATGTTTCCTTTGAAAGCACGCGTCCTTCTATCTATGTACAGCATTTAGCAACGGGGCAGCGCCAGCGGATTCAGTCTTTTAAAGGGCTTAATGGTGCGCCTGCCTGGTCGCCGCAGGGTGATCGTCTTGCGCTGGTATTGTCAAAAGATGGCAATCCCGAAATCTATATTTTAACGCTGGCCACAGGGCAGCTGAATCGTGTGACGAATCATTATGGTATTGACACAGAGCCGACCTGGGCGCCAGACGGTGAGTCATTATTGTTCACCTCTGATCGGGGGGGCATGCCGCAGATCTATTCCTTGAATCTGGCAACACGAGACTTAAAGCGTTTAACCTACGAAGGAAAGTATAATAGTCGTGGTCGGCTGACTCAGGATGGACGTTTTCTGACTATGGTGCATCAGGATAGTTCCGGCTTTCATATTGCGGTACAGGATTTGAAAACCGGCCGTCTGGATATATTAACCAATACAGGTTTAGATGAATCCCCTACGATTGCCCCTAATGGTAGCATTATTCTTTATGCAACTAAGAAGGGCGGTCGTGGTGTGTTAGCGGGTGTTTCTCTGGATGGACGTGTTCGGTTTACCATGCCGAATACACAGGGGGATGTACGGGAGCCTGCTTGGTCTCCTTACTTGCAGTAAAAGGTTGCTAATAAGCAACGGTAGATTAAAAACGTTTTTCGAAAAAGTTCAAACCACAGGCCAAGGCCAGAAGTCATTAATCAGGAGTTACCATGCGCGTTTCAAGTGCTGCAAAAGCAATATCACTAGCTCTATCAGTTGTCTGGGTTGTGGGTTGTAGTTCACCGAGTACTTTGACTGAAGAGGGCGATCTGTCTTCCTCAGCTAATGGCTCAGGTACTGCATATGGTGCTGGCTCTGGGGCCGGTATAAACGGATCAGGTGTAGGCGGTTCCGTTGATGTTGCTAATCTTCAAACTGTTTTCTATTTTGATTTTGATGCATCGTCTGTTCGTAATGATAGTATTGCTGATCTTGAAGCTCATGCTCAATATCTGGCAACACATCCGGAAGCATCTGTTCGTCTGGAAGGGCATGCGGATGAGCGTGGAACACGCGAGTACAATATGGCGTTGGGTGAGCGTCGTGCCAAGTCTGTTGAGCGTTTTCTTGCTGTAAACGGAGTTAACGGTGCGCAAGTTGAGTCGATTAGTTTCGGTGAAGAAAAGCCTGCTGTTATGGGTTCTGGAGATGATTCTCTTTCTCAGAACCGTCGAGTTGAACTGAAATATGTAGCACGCTAATGAAATTGATATTCCTAAAAAGAATATCTGTCTGTCTGGCAACCACTGCTTTTGCAGTGGTTGCTCAGGCTGCACAGGTTGTTCCTGTTATTGAGGTTAATCAAAGTAACTCAGCAGCAGGTAACTATGCGCTTTCTCAAAGCAGTCAGTTGATTATTACGATTCAGCAATTGCAAGATGAAGTCCGTGGCTTAAGAGGACAGCTTGAGTCTCAGGAATACCGCCTGAAACGTATTGAAACCGATCAGAAAGAGCGCTACCGCGATCTGGATCGACGCATCAGTTTGATAATGCAAAGTCAGATGCAGGGCGAAAATAGTACTGATGCTGTTACCAGCGAAGAGCCGAGCAACTCTCCATCGGTGGATGAAGAAAAGGTTGCAGCTGCAAGTAATACCCCCGGTCGAACCACAGATGATCAAAAAAGTACGGATAAACCATCCGTAACTCAGCCGTCTCAAGCGGCCAGTTCTTCGGTTAATGATCAGAGTGATTATCAGGCTGCATTTGCATTGGTCAGAGAGCGCGATTTTAATGGTGCGGCAAACAGTTTTACAAATTTCTTAGCTGACTATCCTGATAGCCCGCGTGTGCCGAATGCGTATTATTGGCTGGGCGAGATCTATTTGGCTCAAGGCAATCAGAGTGAATCAGAGTCGGCTTTTTTACGGGTGGCAGATCAGTATAGCGATTCACGTAAAGCGGCGGATGCTTTATATAAACTAGGAATTCTTTACAAGCAGCAGGGAAATCTTGAGAAATCGATGACGTTTATGTCCCGTGTCGTTAAAGAGTATCCTGAAACTTCTGCTGCGCAGTTAGCAGCGAGTGCATTAGGGCAGTAACACGACTGTAATAGTTGTTATGTGTCTGATAAATAATTAGGAATTAAATAGTTATGATTAAGCCTGCACCTAAGGCTGTAGTACTTTTATCAGGTGGTCTTGACTCTGCAACTGCCTTAGCGATAGCTAAGAGTCAGGGGTTTGACTGCTATGTGTTGAGTTTCGACTATGGGCAACGCTCACTGACTGAATTGAATGCTGCTCGTTGTGTTGTTGAGCAAATGGGCATTGCTGAACACCGCGTTATTCGTCTTCATCTGGAAGACTTCGGAGGCTCCGCACTGACCGACCACAGTATTGATGTTCCCGATCATGATACGGGGGGGATTCCGGTTACTTATGTTCCTGCAAGGAATACGGTTTTCTTGTCGTTGGCGCTGGGCTGGGCTGAGGTGTTAGAGGCCTCGGCTATCTTTATCGGTGTGAATGCGGTTGATTATTCCGGTTATCCCGATTGTCGTCCTGAGTTTATCAGTGCCTTTGAAACGATGGCGAATCTGGCCACTAAAACGGGTGTTTCCGGGCAGGGTGTTAAGATTCATACGCCGCTGATGAATATGACCAAAGCAGATATTATTCGTGAAGGCCAGTCTTTAGGGGTTAATTACGCGGATACTATTTCCTGCTATCAGGCCGATGATGATGGGCGGGCTTGTGGTGTTTGCGATAGCTGTCGTTTGCGCGCTAAAGGTTTTGAAGATGCGGGTGTATCGGATCCTACGCGCTACATTGCTGCTTGATATTTATCCATCTTATAAGCTTTCTGGTATTTGCTGTGGCGTGAAAATAGTAACGTCATAGTGTATTCTGTTTCTCCCTTTTATTTTTTATTGGCGATATCTGACTATGTTGAGCAAAAAGGACATTTCGGATCGTATTCTGGTTCAGGAACATTTTGCGCAGGAACATCTGCCACATGAGATGGATCAGGCTGAAATCGACCGTTACAAATCACGAATTAAAGCACTCCTCAAAGAGAAAAACGCCTGTCTGGTTGCTCATTATTATACGGATGCTATCGTCCAGGAAATCACTGAGGAAACGGGCGGCTGTATCTCTGATTCACTTGAAATGGCTCGCTTTGGAACCCTTCGTCCGGAACAGACTTTGGTCGTTGCGGGTGTGCGCTTTATGGGCGAAACCGCCAAAATTCTGAATCCGGAAAAGCGCATTCTCATGCCAACACTTGAGGCAACCTGCTCTTTAGATATTGGCTGCCCGATTGAAGAGTTCTCGGCATTTTGTGACCAGCATCCTGACCATGAAGTGGTGGTTTATGCGAATACCTCAGCTGCTGTAAAGGCCCGCGCTGATTGGGTCGTCACGTCCAGTATCGCAGTCAATGTTGCTGAGCATCTTGAGGAGCAGGGTAAAAAAATTATCTGGGCACCGGATAAGCATCTCGGTGAATATGTACAAAAGCAAACCGGCATTGAGATGTTAATGTGGGACGGCTCTTGTATCGTTCATGAAGAGTTTAAAGCGAAAGGGATACTTGAGCTGAAAAGCGTATACCCTGATGCAGCCATTTTGGTTCACCCTGAATCGCCGGATGCGGTTGTTGAGATTGCTGATGTAGTGGGTTCAACCACCCAGTTAATTAAAGCGGCTTCTGAGCTGCCTAACGATACTTTCATCGTGGCAACTGATCGCGGCATTTTTTATAAAATGCGCCAGTCGGCTCCGGGTAAAACTTTCCTGGAAGCGCCCACTGGTGGAAGCGGGGCGACCTGTCGTAGTTGCGCACACTGTCCTTGGATGGCCATGAATGGTCTTGAAAATATTATCTCTGCACTGGAAACCGGTGAAGGTGAAGTATTGGTTGATGAATCGCTAATAGAAGATGCCCGTCGTCCTTTACAACGTATGCTCGACTTTTCGAGTAGTCTTAAAAAGTAATCTTTATCTGTTTTTTTACTCACTCAAGTGTCTACTTGAGTGAGGGCTTCTTTTCGAAGGCTTTTATCTGAATGATTTAAGCCTTTTTTATGAATATCCTATGTCTCACCCCACGCATGTAATATTTTCGATTTACAATTTTTATTACACTGCACTGATAATTTAAGCTTAAATTACATCTGTTCAATACAGCAGCAAGGCGCATACTTTACGCTTGTATGGAGGCAATAATTTTATGCCCACAATTTCATGGTTATCACTAGCATGGTGTGCATTGCCTGTTTTATTAGTGAGCGCAATTTATTTCAGCTGGCAGGGAAGGCCGTCAGAAATTTTACTGGCCAGCGCACGGATGGCGTTGCAGCTGATCGGCGTGGGCTATGTGCTGGTTGCTTTATTTGGTAATCCCTCTATCTGGCTGACATTGACGGTCTTATTCGTCATGATCTGCGCTGCAGCCTGGATCTCAATTCGCCCTGTGAACCACCATAAAGGATTCTTGAAACCCGCTCTGATTGCATTAGGCGTGTCGGTTGCATTGCATCTTTTGGTGACGTTAAAGTTGGTATTGGACGTTGACGTTTGGTATGAGCCTCGTGTGATTATACCGTTGGCAGGGATGTACTTTGCTAATACGATGAATTCCATCAGTCTGGCGGCTGAGCGTTATCATGCAGAGCTGCATCAAGGTAAAGATGAACAGTCAGCACGCTTAAGTGCCTTTCATGCGGCGATGATTCCTCAAGTTAATGGCTTGTTAGCTGTGGGGTTAGTTGCACTACCGGGAATGATGACAGGCCAAATTTTATCGGGAGTTTCCCCATTAATCGCGGTGCGTTATCAAATCATGATTATGACCATGATATTAGGTACAAGTGGTATGGGCGCTGCGTTGATGCTTTGGTTGCTAGGTCGGCATTATCGCAAGACGGTGGTTATATTGCCAGATGAGCCGAACACTGTTAGGTAAGCGATCGGCTGTTGTGGGCTGCTTATGTAATGATTCCTTCCAGCGGAGATGAGGCACTGGCGTAGGCTTTGCGTGGCATGCGCCCAGCCAGAAAACCTTCACGCCCGCACTCGACTGCTTTGCGCATCGCTTGTGCCATCAATATCGGATGTTTTGCATGCGCCACAGCGCTGTTCATGAGTACACCAGAACAGCCTAGCTCCATCGCCAACGCTGCATCTGAAGGCGTACCGACGCCTGCATCGACAATAATCGGCACGTTAGCGTTTTCAAGAATCAGGCGGATGTTATGAGGATTTCTTATCCCTAATCCGGATCCAATAGGCGCCCCTAAGGGCATGACTGCGACACATCCCATCTCTTCTAAGCGTTTGGCTATCAGTGGGTCGTCACTGGTATAGACCATGACTTTAAAGCCATCATTAACGAGGACTTCTGCGGCAGCCAGGGTTTCTGTAACGTTGGGATATAATGTTTTCTCATCGCCGAGAACTTCCAGTTTGACGAGATCATGTCCGTCGAGTAACTCTCTGGCTAAGCGGCATGTACGTACCGCTTCTTGTGCGGTATAGCAAAAAGCAGTATTGGGAAGTATGCAATATTTCTCGGGCGAAATAACATCCAGCAGATTAGGTTCTCCCGGATGCTGGCCAATATTCGTTCTTCTCAGGGCCAGTGTAACAATTTCAGCGCCGCTGGCTTCTATGGCCAGGCGGGTCTCTTGCATATCTTTGTATTTGCCGGTACCTATCATCAGGCGCGAATTGAAGGAGCGGCCTGCAACGATTAATGGGTCGTTATGGGGAATGTCGCGTATCATTTTCGGCTCCTGCCACAGTCAATTATCTAAGCGAAATATGAACAAGTAAAAATATTGCGCTCGGTTAGCCACCGCCTATTGCGCGTACAATTTCTACCTTATCACCTTCACGAATGCGTGTGATCTCATGTTGGCTGTGAGGGATGATTTCGCGGTTTACTTCGACAGCAATTCTTTTCTCACCCAGATGTAGGCTTTCGAGCAGCTGCTTCAAATTGTTGGCGCTGGATAACTTAATCGCTTCGCCATTTACTGTGAGCCTGATCATGGAGTCTCTCTCCTGTTATCAACGTGTACAGATGCACGTGAATTTGTGTTTGATGTGCTTCATAGTCCAAAACCTGCCTCAAATCGAGAAGGGCCAAAATGTTGGGTGAAGTGAGTCCAGCTTGGGTCGCTACTAACGTACTTTATTGACGTTCTGCGTCAGAGAGGGCTGGCATCATTATGTATAAAGATCTGGTTCTAACTCACGTTGATGCTTGGCCAGTAATTTAGATCACATCAGTAGACCAAATGGGGTGTCTGTATCAGGAGATTATCCTGGGCGTACCTAAGGAGCCCTGCTTTGGTTTGTTTACTAACGATGGCAGTTGGGGGTGATGCTCCCGCCTCAGCATAAAAATAATAGTCTTTCAGAGGAAGTGAGTATGACTTACAACGCTAATGAATTTGATGCAAAAGAAGTAGTAGGTAATGACCGGAAACACGTTTGGCATCATTTGACACAGCATAAGCCATTTGAAGAAAATGATCCGATGGTTATTGTTAAAGGCCAGGGTATGCGTGTTTGGGATGCCAAAGGTAATGAGTATCTTGATGCTGTTTCCGGGGCAGTATGGACCGTTAATGTTGGCTATGGCCGTACCGAAATTGCCGATGCGGTGCGTGATCAGTTGGTAACAATGAACTACTTCGCACAGACTGCTGGTAATGTACCTGCGGCACTGTTTGCAGAAAAACTGATTGCTAAAATGCCGGGTATGAGCCGGGTTTACTACTCTAATTCGGGATCAGAAGCCAACGAAAAAGCCTTTAAAATTGTGCGTCAGTTAGCCGCCAAAAAGAATGGCGGACAAAAACATAAAATTTTGTATCGCGAACGTGATTATCATGGCACAACGATTACTGCGCTGAGTGCGACAGGACAGTTTGAGCGTAAAAACCAATATGGGCCTTTTACTCCAGGTTTTGTTGAAGTGCCGCATTGTTGTGAGTACCGTGCGCAGGAAGGCTCTGATCCAGAGAATTATGGCGTGTGGGCGGCAAACCAGATTGAAAAAGTGATTCTGGCAGAAGGTCCCGAAACTGTGGGGGCGCTGTGTTTAGAGCCTATTACCGCGGGTGGTGGTGTTATTGAGCCACCTCAGGGGTATTGGGATCGTGTTCAAGAGATCTGCAAAAAGTACGACATTTTGTTGCATATAGATGAAGTGGTGTGTGGGCTGGGACGTACTGGTACCTGGTTTGGCTATCAGCATTACGGCATTAAACCAGATATGGTAACGATGGCTAAAGGGGTGGCTTCGGGCTATGCCGCGATCTCCTGTACTGTATTGACAGAGGATCTGTTCAATCAGTTTAAAGACCCGGAAGATCCGCGGATGGATTACTTCCGCGATATCTCCACATTCGGTGGCTGTACTGCAGGTCCTGCGGCAGCCTTGGTTAATATGCAGATTATCGAAGATGAGAATCTTCTGGAGAATGTGACTAAGCAAGGCGAATACCTGAAAGGGCGCCTGAATCAGTTAATGAAAAAATACGATGTCATCGGTGATGTGCGTGGTAAAGGCCTGTTTGCTGGTTTTGAAATGGTCAAAGACAGAGAGACTAAAGAGCCGGTGGAAGAGAGCCTGGCTATGGCTGTCGGTGCGCACTGTATGAAAAATGGTGTCATTATTGGTCGAACTAACCGCTCTTTTAAAGAGTACAACAATACGATCTGTTTGAGCCCTGCCTTAATCGCTACGCAAGCTGATATCGATAAAATCGTTGATGCTATTGATAATGCGCTTGCTGAGCTGGCGCCAAATGTGTAGTTACTCACCGCAATAGCTGATTTTTGTTTTAATTCTCAACCGCTGCCCAATCGTGGGTAGCGGTATGCGGAATTTTTTTATCTATATCTTTGAAAAATATAATAAAAGTTATATTCTGCTTCTATAGCTGCATAATACCTGTTGGTATTGTGTGGCAATATATTAGAATCGATAAAATCATCCTATTCAAGGCGAAATGAATGTTTCATCTCTTTCACTTAACTCCTGGACATGGCGGTAGTCTGCAACAGCAGTTGAGAGAGCAGATTGCTGCTGCAATACTTAATGGAAATATTCCCGTTGATGCCCCCTTGCCCTCGAGCCGAAAATTAGCTCAGCAGCTACATGTAGCCCGAAACACGGTTGTGCTGACTTACGAGCATTTATTAGATGATGGCTACCTTATCGCGAGAGAGCGCAGTGGCTACTATGTTAATCCCGATATTCTTCAGGGGCAGGTTAAAAGCGAGCCTTCGGTTGGGCCGCAGGATAATGAGACCGGAGGTACCTATTGCCCCTATTGGGAAGGGCGCCTTAAATTAAAACCATCTCAGCAGACCAATGTTGTCAAACCTCGCGATTGGCAAAAATATACCTATCCGTTTATTTATGGGCAGTTTGATGCGTCACTGTTTCCTACGGTTAATTGGCGTGAGTGCTGTCGTGATGCAGTGAGTGGGCCTTCGATTAGCGACTGGGCGGCAGATCGCTTTGATAATGACGATCCTTTGTTAGTTGAACAAATCCGGACGCGTTTATTACCGCGGCGTGGCGTTTGGGCTTCAGCAGATCAGATTCTTGTTACGGTGGGAGCGCAGCAGTCGCTCTACATGCTGGCAAAGTTACTACTTGATAAAGACAGTGTGATGGGATTAGAAAACCCGGGTTATGTCGATATCCGTAACATAGCAACGCTGAATCCATCACAGGTGCGAACGATACCGGTTGATAAAGACGGCATGATAGTGGACGACCGTTTGAAAGGTTGTGATCTGGTCTATACAACTCCAAGTCATCAGTGTCCAACAACCGTTACTATGCCGATAGAACGTCGCTATGAACTACTTCGTCGTGCCAATGAAGATGATTTTATTATCATTGAAGATGACTACGAGAGCGAAACCAACTTTAAATCGAATCCGATACCCGCACTTAAAAGTTTGGATAAAAATGATAGGGTACTTTATATCGGGAGCCTTTCTAAAACATTAGCACCTGGTTTGAGAGTCGGGTATTTGGTTGGCCCTGCTGAGTTGATACAAGAGGCACGAGCACTGCGGCGCTTAATGGTGCGTCATCCGGCAGCTAATAATCAGCGCTCGGTTGCCTTATTCCTTGAGCGGGGGTATCACGACTCTCTTATCATGAATATTATGCGTAATTATCAGACACGCTGGCGTGCTATGGATGAGGCTTTAACTGCTCATCTTCCTGAATCGCATAATCAGCCTTCATTCGGGGGGTCTTGCTATTGGGTGAGAGGCCCGGAGAGTCTGGATGCTGGTGAGTTACAAAAACGTGCCAAGGAAGAGAGTATTCTCATAGAAGCGGGGGCGATTCACTTTTTGGAAGATAGTCCACCTAAAAACTTTTTCCGGTTGGGGTATTCATCTATATCAACAGATCGAATTGAGCCGGGCATAAAGAAACTGGCCGGATTGATTCACTCAATGGTTTAACTTTTCCTTTTTATATCTTGATTTAATGCCACTCCATTGAGTGGCATTTTTGTTTTATTAATAAAATAACTATTTGAATATATTAGATATTATTTAATCGTCTCATAAAGTTTAGTTCTGGCTCAACCCATTCTTTAAATCTGGTTCTACTGACTTTAGGGCCACACTCCTACTCTTCTAACCATGCAATCTGTATTGGTTATGGTGTTTTAAGATCAACCAGCGCAGATAAAAAACTCTACTACCTTCAATGAAAATAATAGTAAACGGGAGTGGTATTATGTTGATAGGCGTCCCTAAAGAGATCAAAAATCATGAATACCGTATCGGTATGGTTCCTGCGAGTGTTGCAGAGCTGACCAGTCGCGGGCATCAAGTAATGGTTGAAGCTAACGGTGGTGTTGGCATCGGTTTTAGTGATGAAGATTACCGCGCGGCAGGTGCTGATATCGTAGAAACAGCGAAAGAGATTTTTGCAGCTGCGGATATGATCGTTAAAGTAAAAGAGCCTCAGGCTGTTGAACGTAAGATGCTACGCCCGGGCCAGTTATTGTTTACCTATCTTCATCTGGCTCCCGATCCTGATCAAACTGATGACTTGCAAGCCAGTGGTGCGACGTGTATCGCTTACGAAACAGTCACATCTGATAAAGGTGGCTTGCCTCTGCTGGCTCCTATGTCCGAAGTGGCGGGACGTATGTCAATTCAGGCTGGAGCGGCCTGTCTGGAAAAGTCCCGTGAAGGTCGCGGTATGTTGTTGGGTGGCGTACCTGGTGTTGAGCCAGCAAAGGTCGTTATTATCGGTGGTGGCGTTGTCGGTTCGAATGCTGCACGCATGGCCATTGGTATGGGTGCACAGGTAGTCATTCTGGATCGTTCCGTTGATGTATTGCGCCGTCTGGTTTCAGAGTTTGGTACCGCTATTCAAACGGTATATTCAAGTAAAGCATCGTTGGAAGAGCATGTGCTCTCGGCTGATCTTGTGATTGGTGGTGTGCTTATTCCGGGTGCGGCAGCGCCGAAGCTGGTGACAGCCGACATGGTGTCTCGCATGAAGCCCGGCTCTGCGGTTGTGGATGTGGCGATTGATCAAGGCGGTTGTTTTGCAACATCGCACGCGACTACTCACCAAGATCCTACTTATATCGTTGATGGCGTTGTTCATTACTGTGTTGCTAATATGCCCGGTGCGGTTGCCCGTACGTCTACCTTGGCGCTGAATAACGCAACCTTACCATTTATCGTGGCATTGGCTGATCTGGGTTGGCAGGAAGCTATTCGTCGTGACAAGCATTTGGCTAATGGCTTGAATGTTCACAATGGCCAGATTACCAGTAAAGAAGTAGCTGTTGCGCTAGGGCGAGAATTCGTTCCTTACAGTGCTTAATTAAATCAAAAATATTTTCAGGCAGCAGAGATTGTTGCCAATTATTATAATAAGGAACAATAATTATGGCTCGTATGACTCCTAGCGAAGCAATGGTGGAAACACTGGTTGCAAATGGCGTAACTGATTGTTTTGGTATCATGGGTTCGGCTTTTATGGACGCCATGGATATCTTCACTCCGGCAGGCATTCGTTTGATTCCTGTAGTGCATGAGCAGGGCGGTGGTCACATGGCTGACGGTTACTCTCGTGTATCAGGTCGTCACGGTGTGTGTATTGCGCAGAATGGCCCGGGTATCACAAACTTTGTTACAGCCATTGCTGCTGCTTATTGGGCTCACTCTCCTGTTGTATGTATCACGCCAGAAACGGGTACTAATACTCAGTGGCTGGGTGGATTCCAGGAAGCTCAACAGCTACCGTTCTTTGAAACGATTACTAAGTTCCAGGTAACGGTAACAAACAACACACGCATGGCTGAATATACAGCACGTTGTTTTGACCGTGCTATGCTAGAAAATGGTCCTACTCAGTTGAACATTCCTCGTGATTTGTTCTACGGAGATATTGACTGTGAAATTCCTAAGCCAATCCGAATTGAGCGTGCTGCGGGCGGTGAAGAAGCATTAAAAGCGGCTGCTGAATTACTGGCTAACGCTGAATTCCCGGTTATGATTTCTGGTGGCGGTGTGGTTATCGGTGATGCTTTCAACGAAGCTATTGCTATCTCAGAACAGCTTGGTTTACCTGTTGTAAACAGCTACCTGCACAATGACTCGTTCCCTGCATCTCACCCTAACTGGTGTGGTCCTCTGGGTTACCAGGGTTCTAAAGCTGCAATGAAGCTGATTGCTAAAGCTGATGTTGTACTTGCGCTTGGTACACGTCTAGGTCCATTCGGCACCTTGCCGCAGCATGGTCTGGATTACTGGCCGAAGAACGCTAAAATCATCCAGATTGACTGCAACCCTAAAATGCTGGGTTTGGTTAAGAAAGTTGATGTAGCAATTTGTGGTGATGCTAAAGCAGCCGCTAAAGCTATTATGGCTCTGATGGAAGGTAAAGCGGCTAAGTGTCTCGAGAACCGCGCTGCTCGTGAAGCTGAAGTTGCTGCTGAGAAAGCATCTTGGGAGAAAGAGCTGGACGAGTGGATCCATGAGCGCGACGATTACTCTATGGAGATGATCGCTGAGCAAAATGGTGAAGAAGGGTCTTACCTACACCCACGTCAGGTTTTGCGTGAACTTGAAAAAGCGATGCCTGCTGATGTAATGGTATCAACTGATATCGGTAACATTAACTCTGTTTCTAATAGCTACCTGCGTTTTGAGCGTCCTCGTTCTTTCTTTGCTGCGATGGCTTTTGGTAACTGTGGTTATGCATTGCCAACAATGATTGGTGCAAAAGTAGCGGCTCCAGATCGCCCGGGTATCTCTTATGCAGGCGATGGTGCGTGGGGTATGTCTATGATGGAAATCATGACGTGTGTGCGTGAAGATATTCCTGTTACTTCTATCGTATTCCATAACCGTCAATGGGGTGCAGAGAAGAAGAATCAGGTAGATTTCTACAATCGTCGTTTCGTTGCCGGTGAGCTGGAAAATCCAAGCTTCGCTGAAATCGCACGCTCTATGGGTGCACAAGGTGTCGTCGTTGATAGGCTGGAAGATGTAGGCCCTGCTTTGAAAGCTGCCCTGAACGATCAAATGGAAAATCGTAAAACAACCGTTATCGAAATTATGTGTACTCGTGAGCTGGGCGATCCGTTCCGTCGTGATGCACTGTCCAGACCTGTACGTCACCTGGAAAAATACAAAGACTTCCAGTAAGCCTTTATTGTTTTAATCAGTCGTTATAACCGAGGGCTGCCCGGCCTTCGGTTTTTTAAACTTCTGCGTATCTGTTAACCGGCTTGATGCCGCCAGGCGTTTTCATGTGAATCTTTTCAGGTTCCTGCGAACAGCTCACTTGAAATAGTGAACTGCTCAGAGGCTCCCTCTGATTAATCCTTGAGGATAAGTATTTATGAAGGCCCTGAATAATATTTTTAAACGTGCAAGTGAAGATCCAAAAAGAATAGTACTTGCAGAAGGGGAAGACCCACGCATTATTGAAGCGGCTACGATAGCAACTGCGAAAGGGATAGCCGATATTACCTTGTTGGGAAATGTTATTTCGATTACTACCAAGGCGGCAGAGTCAGGTTTCGATTTAACCTCGATAGCATTAATCGATCCTCAAGTATCGGACGCTGCAGAGCGATATACCGACGCGCTTTTTCAGTTACGCAACGCCAAGGGGATGACGAGAGAGCAGGCTGCTACATGTATTAAAGATCCTTTGTACTATGCGCAAATGATGGTGCATTTAGGTGATGCTGATGGGTCAGTGGCAGGGGCGGTATATACAACCAGCGATACCGTACGCTCGGCTATTCAGATTATTGGTATGGATGAGCGAAGCTCAATGGTATCAAGCTTTTTTCTGATGATGCTGTGCGAGGCCTTCCATGATCTGAAAGGTGGTGTCCTCTTTGCTGATTGTGGTTTGGTTATTGACCCTGATGCTTCGCAATTAGCGCAAATTGCCATGTCTGCTGCCAAGAGTGCCAGTACATTGCTGGAAGAGGAGCCCCGCGTGGCGATGCTATCCTTTTCAACCAGCGGTAGTGCTAAGCATGCGGCGGTTGATAAAGTGGTCGAAGCAACACGTCTTGTTAAACTGGAAATGCCCGACTTGGCAATTGATGGCGATGTGCAGCTGGATGCCGCCATCGTTGCTGAAATTTCCGATCGAAAAGTGCCGGGTTCTGCGACACATGGCCGTGCAAACGTATTGATATTTCCTAACTTGGAAGCAGGAAATATCGGTTATAAATTGGCCGAACGGATTGGCAAGGCCGACGCTATTGGTCCTATTTTACAAGGGCTGCGTAAACCTGCTAACGACCTTTCCCGGGGATGTAGTTGCAAAGATGTAGTAAACGTCATTGCCATAACTGTGGTGCAAGCTCAGGTATTGTGAGTTTTATCTGTCAGGAAAGCAGCGTCTGGCTTTGATGGTAAGTTGTCGTCAGTTTTAGTTATTTTTGTGGATTTAATTTCATGCTCGACCCTATCAGCTAGTTGCTGAGTTGGCCGTTTAACAGAGATCGTTAAGCGGCTTTTTTTATGAGAGTAGCTCATCAAATCATCATTAAACGGATTTTTCAGATATTTAATAAGTACTTATGCTGGCTCTAGGTTGCAAAATACTCTGGCTCTAAAGAGTTTTCCTAAACGAGTCTTAAATAAAGCATGTTAGCGAATGCAACAACTGTGTTGCAAACACGGCTTTTGCCTTTAGGTGAAAAGACCAGCTCAAACAGATCAGGAGGCGACTATGCCACTACAGCGATACGGTTTTATTGTAAAAAGTAATGACTTGGATATGTTTAAACATCATGCACGTTTAAACAGTGAAAATTTTAATATGATGATCTCCGGTGTATCAGATGTGGCTCATGCAGAAATGGTCGCGCAGGAGATGATTACCAAAGATGTTCAACTAATAGAACTCTGTGGGGCTTTTACTGCTGAAGATGCTCAGCGTGTACGTGATGCTATTAATGATCATATCCCAGTAGGGTATGTTCAGTACACAGAAGAAGAGCGTGCACGCATTAAGCAATCTGTCAGCTAGCGGGTGTCGCAATGAAGGTAATCATAGCGGATGCCTCGCCGCTTTATCGGCTAGGTGTTCAACTGGTGGTTAGCAATCTGGATATTCAATCAAGCTTTGTCTGTATCGATAGCTATTCAGCTTTAACGCGCGCGCTCTCAAAACGACAAGAGGCTGTTTTAGTTATATTAGATGCCAAATTAAATGGCTTGGTTGAATACAGTGCGTTGACCAGGATGATGAAACGGCCAAATACCCATATACTCATGCTGGTGGATAATAAGGATATTGCCTGGATGCGGCGGATGTTATTTTGTGGTGTTCATGGTGTTGTTGCTAAAACGGCCTCCTTAGAAGAGCTTGGTAATGCCATGCAGGCAGTATGTAGCGGTAATGCCTGGCGTTATGACGATGCTAATATCATTGATCAAAAAGATAACCAGAAAATGCGCCTTGGTTACGCTCTGTGTCGTTTATCAGGCCAGGAAAATAATGTACTTAAATGGGTGCAGAATGGCTTAAGGAACAAACAGATAGCCGAGCAGATGTCACTTACTGAACATACTATCAAAACACATATATCCAATATTTTACGTAAGCTGGACATTGAAAACAGAACTCAGCTTGTGGTTGCGATGCAAAAAATAAATTATCGTTCTTCCGAGTAGTTCGTAATAAAACCGGGCTAACGTGTTTTACACGCTAGCAGCCCAGTTGTCTTCTCTTAGTGGCGGGTTGATTCGTCGTCGTGGTCTAATAAAAATTCTGCATCACTGTTAACGTGACTGAACTCTTCACACACGAATAAGCTATCAGGGCAGTGCGGATCGCGCCAGCTTAGAAGTTCCTCTAACGGGACTAAAATACTCGTTCCGATGCTTACATGTTGCCTATGTTCTTTGTTGATCATAGCTACGTCCTCATCTTATTAAACGAACAGATTTTTTATAAAGGACAGCAAAATAGGATTTACCACCCTAGATTGAACACCTTATCTATTATCTGTTTCGTTTGTAATAGTCAATTAATTTTTATATTTTGTTAAGTGGCATTAGTATTTTTAAAGCAGAATCATTAGCCCACTCTATGCATCATGCCACTACTTATTTGCATATGATTTTATGGAGCTGGTTTTGTGTTCACAATGATTTTGAGTATAGGTAAAAAATATTTAAGATAAGGTTGAATGGGTTGGTCATTATTGATGAATAGATTACCAGCATGCTGTCAGGAGTTTGTAGCTGATCTTCGTTAATAAATCAGCGTTTGTGGTTTTTATTTCTAAAAGGAATAAGTAATTAATTTTTTGATTGTTTACGTACAGCGTGTTCTGTTTATACTGGCGTTCTTCCGTTCAGAAAGCAAACAGAATTTATCGCAGATGTTCCCCCTGATGTGATAATGCCCCAACACTAAGGCGTTGGGGTTTTTTTTGTCTGTAGCGTCTTGATTTCGTTCTTATCGCTTAGAATCTTATCGCTTAGCAAGTGGCACAATCAGAACGGGAGTGCGAGTATGGCTCAATACGTTTTTTGCTACGCTACCCAGAAAGGTATTCAGCATCCCTTTTTCATGTGTTCCCATGACGATCAGGTCTACACCTAAGTCTTTTGACATCTTCAGGATAGTTTCTTCAGGATAAGCTTCTACAACATTGATGGACTTGATCTGCGTACGTACCGCAGCATCATCTTTGTGCAGGTTGTCCCAGAAGTTGCTTTGCCGTTCATCCAGTTTTTTTCTGGCATTCTGAACGCGCTCCTGCAAAAGCTCGTGGCGGCTTTTGGCATCCATTACGTAGGTTTGCAGAGTGATCTTGGCTTCACTCGATAGCTTTTCAACAATATGCAGAATGTGAATCTCTGCCCCGGTCTTTTTGGCTATATAGGTAGCGTGCTCAAAGGCTGCTGTTGAACCGGCTGAAAGGTCTGTGCTGTAAAGAATTTTACGGATTTCAGGTAACATTTTTATGTCCCTCTAATAAATGAAAGCCCTCTCATATGAGAGGGCATGTATATCAGTAACCGAACATTCTGGGCAAGAAGAGTGATATCTCAGGTACAAAAGCGATCAGTACGACTGCGAGTGCCGAGACCATCGCAAATGGAATCGCTTTGGCCGTGACCTCTTCAAGTGAAATATTAGATATCCCCGAGGCAACAAAGAGGTTTTCGCCTAATGGTGGTGTGGAGAAACCGATCGATAAGCTACAGACCATCACAATACCAAAGTGAATAGGATCAATACCCAGATTATAAGTAACAGGCAACAGTACCGGTGTCAGGATCATGATAGCGGCCAGCGTCTCCATGAACATACCGACAAATAGTAAGAAAGCAATAATCAGTAACCAGATAAAGTACACGTTATCTGTCAGGCTTAACATCGACTCTGCGACCATTGACGGTATTTGATTTTCAACCAATAAACGTCCAAAAACAGTCGCAGTAAACAGAATCAGGAGTACACGTCCGGATAACCAGGTGGTTGTTTCCAGGCAGCGCGCTAAATCTTGCCATTTCAACTCTTTATGAATGACTAAGCCAACAAAGAGGGTGTAGAAAATAGCGACAATAGCTGATTCGGTAGGGGTAAAGAAGCCTGAATAAATGCCGCCTAAAATGACAAGTGGAGCCATCACAGACCAGAAACCGGTACGAAAAGCCGTACTGATCTGTGTCAGCGACCAGCCTTCATCAGTGCCTTTATAACCTAGTCTTTTACAGCGGAAGTAGTTAAGGGTCATCAGTGCCCCGGCTAATACAATGCCGGGAATAAAACCTGCCACAAACAGCTTGGTAATCGAAACACTCTGAAATTCGCCATGTCGGGCGATCGCTTCGGCAGGTACCTGCATACCAATCGCAGATATACCGAAGATAACCATAGGGATGGAAGGCGGGATAACGATGCCCAGGCCACCGGATGAGGCGGTGACGGCAGAGGCATAACCTTTGTCATAACCACGTTTGACCATGGCCGGAATCATCAACATGCCAACCGCCGCCGTTGTTGCCGGGCCTGAACCTGAAATAGCACCGAAGAACATGCAGGCAAGTACGGCAGCAGCAGACATGCCGCCGGTAACAGGCCCCGCAAAACTTTCAGCCAAATGAACCAGCCGTTTGGATATGCCCGCCGCTTCCATCAGTGCACCAGCCAGGATGAAAGCGGGGAGGGCCATCAGAGGAAAAGACCCTACTGAGGTGAAAGCAATCTGAACAAATTTTATCGGATTCTGGTCAAGATAAAGGAACGACGCTAATGCTGCGACACCCAGAGATACAGTAACGGGTGCTCCCAGTATTAGCAGGCCCAGAAAAGACCCGAACAGGATGAGAACAATGGATGTTTCTGTCATGAGCTGACTCCTGAATTAAGCGAATTATTTATTGTTGTTTTCGTCAAGGTGATGAGCATCATCGATTAACTCATCCAGCTCCTGGGATTCAGGATCCCGAATATCTATGCCTTTTACAAACTTGTAATAGTTCACTTGAATGATGCGTATGGTCATCAGCGAAAAGGCGATAGGTAAAACCATATAGATGTACTTCATTGGAATGCCCAGTGTCTGGGATTTCCAAAATAAATTCATTTTGTGAAATACAAAGTCATAAGAGAGATATACGAAATAACAGTTAAAACCAATCCAGATAAGATCGGAGATAAATTCTAAAACAGGTGGCACCTTTGCAGGCATCATTTTGTATTGAAAGGTCACCCGGTTGTGAGCGGCGAGTTTTGCCGCATAACTGGCACCAAAAAAAACAAACCAGACAAACATGTAAACAGATAGCTCTTCACTCCATGAGAACGAGTAACCAAAAATCTGTCGGGATACGATTTGTGCAAAAAGTAAGGTAACGAATAAGACAAGCAATGTGCGACAGATATAACTTTCAATATTGTCTAAGAAGTGAAAAATCTTGCTGCCCATGATGAGACCTCCGGAATAAAAGTGCATACATCAATCGAATAGAGTGATGCATGCACTTGTTGTGGTGAAGAAACCTTATCGCTTATTTAGATTTCTTCACGTCCCAAAGAGCGCAGCAAAGCATTAACTTTGTCTTTACCACCTACACTTTCATAGTACTTAGGCCATACTGCTATCTGGGCTTTTTTAGCCCATTCTGCTTCATCTTCCAGCGTATCAATTTGCATTTGGTATTTATTAACCAGCTCATCTTTGATGGTCGCTTCCTGATCTTTCAGCCACTGCAAGCTATAAGCTGTTGCTTCAAGACCGGCTTCATCGATGGCTTTTTTAGTGTCACCGTTCTGATCCTGATACAGAGACTCAGAAATAATCAGAGGTTCAAGAAGGAACAAGTAGTGTAAATCAGTTATATACTTCTGAACTTCACCAAACTTCATTGCATAGATAGTGGTGTAAGGAGTGTCCTGACCATCAACAACACCTTGCTGCAGTGCTGTAAAGGTTTCAGACCATGCCATAGGTGTTGGGTTGTTACCCCAAGATTTATAGGTGTCGATCATGATTTCGTTTTTAGGAACACGAACAATAACACCATCCAGATCAGCCAGTTTTTGAATAGGCTTCTTAGAGTTACTCAGTACACGAAAACCTGAGTAAGTCCAGCCAACAATACGGACACCTGAATCACGAACAGTGTTTTCGATCAGCTCTTGCGCCACAGGCCCTTCAACAGTTTTCTGGGCTTGCTCAAGGTTTTCGAAGATATAAGGGAGAGATAAAATACCTAAGGTAGGAGAGAAAGGAGCAAGGTTATTACTGGCTAAGATAGAAAAGTCTAAAGTGCCTAATGCTGCATCGTTGACAGTGTCCTGCTCGGAACCTAGCTGACCGTTCAGGAATAGTTTTGCTGTATGTTTGCCACCTGTTTTTGCTTCTAAAGATTCAATGAACTTTAAACCAAGGGCTTCCTGAGCACTTCCGCCCCCGTCACCCACTGCAATATTCCAGCTAGCGGCGATTGAGCTGGCTGAGAAAACCATACCAGCCGTCAGGGAAAGTACTTTAACGATCTTATTCTTATGTTTCATAAGTATCTCCTGGATTTATTATGTTCTACCTGACTGAAAAGCCGGCAAAATTTATAGTAGCTTGAGAAATCAAGCTGACTTAAGAAACTGTGTTTTGGCTCTGGGCCTATTAATTACAGTTACTTAAGTCATTATCACGCTTCAAAAAAGCTGTTATTAAGATCTGTTAACTTAAATAGTAAGTTTCAGATGCCTCATGTGACAATGACTTAATAGTTAACTTATCGGACAAACATTTTTAGGGCCAGCTCAATCGCCAGTGTAGAGCCAGACAGAAAGAGTCGGTTTTATGCGGGTTGTAGCTGGCTATATAAATCCAAATTACACAGCCGATGTCTGCGGCTAGTTTAAATATCATTAAACCCTACTACTTTTGATTGAGCTTTAAGCATTGGGTCGCAGATTCCTGATGTGCGTAAAGTGAAAGAGATTTCTAGAGACTGCGTCTCGGGAAAAAGATCTGAATGTGCTATCGTACGCGCCTCACCGGCCACTTCCGTGGTGGATCTTAAATGCTCAAGAGGGTTTGTCGATGTCGGCGCTGATTCTGGATGGAAAGCAACATGCACTGAGCCGCGAAAAGCAGCTGAAGACTGAAATTGAACAGCTAATTGCCAGTGGCGGTCGTGTACCTGCATTGGCAACTATCCTTGTGGGTGACGATCCTTCTTCTGCGACTTATGTCCAGATGAAAGTAAATGCTTGCAAGCGAGTGGGTATGGGGTCGATGAGCATCGTTATGCCCGCCAGTACGTCTACAGAAGAACTCATAACAGAGATCCAGCGCCTTAATCAAAATCCTGATGTCAGTGGTATTTTGTTACAGCACCCTGTACCGCAGCAGATCGACGAGCGAGCTTGTTTTGATGCGATCTCTTTGGAAAAGGATGTCGATGGTGTGACCACTCAAGGCTTTGGTCGCATGGCGATGGGAGAACCCGCGTTTGGTTCGGCAACGCCCGCAGGCATTATGACACTCTTGAAGCATTACGATATTGAGCTTCAGGGAAAGCATGCAGTCGTGGTAGGGCGGAGTCCTATTTTAGGTAAGCCGATGGCGGCTATGCTGCAAAATGCCAATGCGACTGTTACGGTATGTCACTCGCGCACCCTTGATCTGGCCGGGTTGGTCAGACAAGCGGATATCGTGGTAGGGGCTGTTGGCAAGCCGGAGCTGATAAAAGCCGAATGGATTAAAGATGGCGCTGTAGTGATTGATGCCGGTTATCACGCGGGTGGTATGGGTGATATCGAAAAAGAGGGGCTCGCTTCTCGTGTTTCGGCACTGACTCCGGTTCCTGGCGGTGTTGGCCCGATGACGATTAATGCCTTGATCAGCCAGACGTTGGAATCGGTTCAGCGTAAGCTCTAGACTTTATTCGCCACTCAGTATTGAGAATCTAGATGTTGAAATATATAAAACTCATGCTCGCTCTGTTGATCATGCTATCGGTTCACACAGTTAATGCTGCACAGCCTCGTTTGCCAGAGATGAACGCATTGTCAGATCAGACCTCGATATCCGGTTTGTCTTCCGGTGCATTTATGGCATCACAATTTCATGTGGCTTATTCAAGGGATTTAATCGGAGCCGGTATTGTGGCGGGTGGGCCGTGGAACTGTGCATCCACTTTTTCCTGGTTATCGCCGCTGACTAATGCCCTCACCAGCTGTATGGATCCGTGTAAATATACATGGTTTGTCTGCCCTGCTTTCTTTTTTCCTGATGCAGATGAGCTGGCTGATCTGGCAAGGAGTTCGGTTACGCCGGAGGATATTGATGATGTCTCCCACTTGCTGGATGACAAGGTCTACATTTTTTCAGGGCGTAATGATGACACCGTAGTGACAGGCGTTGTTGATACTACACAAGCCTTTTATCGTGCGGTTGGCGTGCCGCAAGAGCAGATTTTCTATAATAAAAGTGTGGATGCCGGGCACGCTTTCATTACGGATGACGTTAAAGATGCGCCTTGTGATGTGACTCAATCGCCTTACATCAACAACTGTAATATAGCGCAGGCCAGAAAGTTGCTTACTCATATTTATGGCGAATTAAACGATGCAGAGTCCGGAGTACAAGGCGAGCTGATTCGTTTCAACCAGAAAGAGTTTTTAGAAACGGATAATACCAGCATGGATAGTGATGCTTATGTGTATATTCCGCAGTCATGTAAGGCAGAACAATGCCGTATACATGTGGCGCTTCATGGCTGTCGTCAGGGAGTATCGGTGATAGGTACTACTTATATTGACGAAACCGGTTATAACGAAGTGGCAGATAATAATAATCTGATCATTCTTTATCCGCAGGTAAAAAAATCAGCGGTCAATCCGATTAACCCCCGGGGTTGTTGGGATTTCTGGGGATACACGAGTAATAATCTGCCGCCATTTAATTATGCTCATAAAGATGCACCACAGATGCAGGCCATAAAAAAGATGATTGATCGGCTTTCAACAGCACCGGTAATGCTTGAATCGCCGTCAGAGTCTCAGCCAGCGAGAAATTGATGTAAAAGCGGGGTAGGTGGTTATAACCGGATCTGATACGGGCGTAATGGAGGTGCAGCCAATATTGCCTTTCTCTATATAATTCGGTGATTTAGTTTGTATGTTTATGATATTGCTTGATTAGATTGATAGAGGTTTTCTTAAATGTCTAAGGCTAATACGGTCGTTGTATTGGATTTCGAGACCACCGGCCTTTCGCCGGATATGGGGGAGCGAGCCATTGAAATTGGTGCTGTGCGTATTGAAGACGGGGTAGTGACGGGGCGTTTTCAGGAGTTAATGAATCCCGGCCAGCGTGTCAGTTATTTTATAGAAGATTATACAGGCATCAGTAACGAGATGCTGAAGGATGCTCCTTCGTGTGAAGAGGTGATGTCTCAGTTTGCCGACTTTATTGATGGGTATAATCTGGTCGCGCATAATGCATCGTTTGATAAACGGTTTTTAGACGCCGAGTTAGGCCGTATCTCCAGACGTTATACCGGACAATTTGTCTGTTCAATGCTGGTGGCACGCAGGGTCTATCCCAATGCACCGGATCATAAACTGGGAACGTTAGTTAGCTATGCAAATATTCCGAGTGAGGGCGTATTCCACAGAGCGCTTTATGATTCAGAAATGACGGCTAAGCTTTGGCTAGCTATGCTGGATAGCATGTCAGGTCAGTATGACCTTTCCGATATCCCCTTTTCGCTTTTACAAAAAGTCGCTAAAACGCCTAAAAAAGCTTTGTCTAAGCTTCTCGGGCATTAATGATTTTTCTGGCCTGAAATAAAAAGCCCCTCAAAAGAGGGGCTGTAAAACAGAGTAGTATTTGTAATTATGCGCCAATAATGCCGCCATCTTTGCGCTGAATCACCATAATCGTTGAACGTGGTTTGCTGTTCCCGCCAGCAGGGAAGTGAGATGGTTTGTTATCTTCACCAGGGTGCTGTACGCCAACAAACATGCTGCGTTGATCTGGCGAGAAGGTCAGGCCAGTGATTTCACAGGCGATTGGGCCAGTTGCAAAGCGGCGTATTTCACCGCTAACAGGGTCTGCACATAGCATCTGATTATTGCCCATGCCCGCAAAGTCACCTTCGTTAGAGTATTTTCCATCCGTCTGAATCCACATGCGACCTGCTTTATCAAAGCCTAATCCGTCAGGGCTGTTGAACATGTTTTCATTGGTGATGTTGTCGCTACCTGCGTAAAAGTCTTTATGTAGGCTCGGGTTGCCCGCAACCAGAAACAGATCCCAATTAAATATAGTGCTGGTATGGTCGCCATTTTCTGGTGTCCAGCGAACAATCTGACCATATTTATTTTCAGCGCGAGGGTTAGGGCCTGTTACGGGTTGGTTATCTTTAATACCGCGGTTTTTATTGTTGGTCAGTGTGCAGAAAACGGTTTTATTGTCTGGATGGACAGCAACCCATTCCGGACGATCCATTGTTGTCGCACCAACCACAGTCGCCGCTTCACGAGCATAGATAAGAACGCTTGCCTGATCAGCAAAGCCATTCTCGCTGGTGAGGCCGTTTTTGCCGTGAGTGAGCTCCAACCATTCTCCATGACCTTTAAGCTCGCCATCCGCGGCATCAAAACGCGCCACAAATAAGGTTCCTTCTTCTAAAAGATCACGGTTGGCGGCTTTGTTGTCAGGGTTGTAACGGTTTTTAGAAACAAACTTGTACAGGTGCTCGCCGCGCTCGTCATCTCCAAGATAAACAACGACATGGCCACTATCTGCCAGAGTAACGGCAGCATTTTCATGCTTGAAGCGCCCCAGTGCCGTGCGTTTTTTCGGTGTTGATGTTGGATCCATCGGATCGATTTCGACTACCCAGCCGTGACGGTGTGGCTCGTTCGGCTCTTTCGACATATCAAAACGTGGGTCAAAGGTATGCCACTGATATTTGTTTTTATCCGCTTTCAGGCCATAACGTTTTTGGTGTTGATCCATTTCTGCGCCCGGTGCTGCGAAGTAACCGTTAAAGTTCTCTTCACAGGTCAGGTAGGTTCCCCATGGTGTTTCACCATTGGCGCAGTTGTTAAATGTACCCAGTACCTTTTTACCCGATGGGTCAGCGTTAGTTTGCAGTAAAGGATGGCCAGCGGCAGTGCCGGTAATCTCCATTTCTGTGTTCGCTGTAATACGGCGGTTATAGCTGGAGTCTTTCAGGTAATGCCAGTGCCCATCGTTCTTACGTTCTATTTCAAAGATAGAAACACCATGAGCTGCCTGTGCTTTTTTCACATCGTCTGCTGTCATCTCTTTTCCTTGATGAGCAAACAGTAATAAATAGTTAGTGTATTCATTATTGACGGCCAGCAGGGCACGGTTTTCAGAAAGAGGAAATAAGCTCATGCCATCTGTGTTATCACCAAACTGGCCTGCCTGTGCGCTGCTTGCCTGTGTGCCAGACTCATCAAATGCGGGTGTGTTTTTAAGAATTGGATCACCCCAAGAGATTAGAGGTTGCGCGATATAACCTTCAGGAACAATAAACTCATCGGATGTACTAATCGGCATGGCAGTAAATCCCAGCAGCTGACTTGCTGGTTGTGTAACGGATGCAATAGCTTGTGCTAAAGGATTGGCTGCCAGAAAAAGCCCCATAGCAGCTGCACCGCCTTGCATAAAGCGACGACGGCTTAAGCCTCTTTCAATCATGTTAGAAAAGTCAGAATCGTCATCATTACGGTGAGCGGCATCTTGCTGAAGTTCAGATTTGTTCATTACAGATATCCAGTTGTCATTTGCGTGTCTAGTATTAGCGTAGCCAAAATGCTGGCAACGAAGCGAATGAGCGACAGGCTAAACTTCATTTGTTAACAAAAGATGACATCGGAACCATGATTTTCAGAAAGGTGAGTTTTTTACTGCCGGAAAACTAAGTGTTCCAACAACGACCTAAAAGCTTCGTAACAAGGCAATTGACAAATATTTCACATGCCATAATTCAGTTGAATTAAATAGCAATAGCTAATACTGCCCGATTTTCCAGTAAAGGGATGTGCTTGGGATATCTCTTCTGGATGTTAATAGCCCTTAAGCAATGACTCTACTGTCATGGAGCACGCTCGATGCGTATGACGACTACCTTTGGAATAAATCAGATCATCAGTCACGGCTTTGGTGTCTTTCTGTTTGCGGCATTAGTGCCGATGATGAAGGAATCGATTGCGATCAGTCATTGGCATCTGGCTACGATTGGCGCGCTGACTCAGTTGTCCTATCTCGGCGGGGCTATGTTACTGGGGTTGCTCGGGCACCGCGTTGCTTCCGAATGGCTGGTGCTGGTGACAGGCACTATCACCAGTGTCCTGTTGTTTGTCATGGCGACGCTGGATGATCCAATGATGGTTTTGCTGGTGCTAACCTGTATGGCAGCTTGTGCTGCGATCAGTTGGGGTGCGATAGTGGAATTGATAACCCGCTATGCACGCCCGGCACTTTGTTCGACCTGCCTATCCAGTGCCTCCAGCGGTACTGCGTGGGGTTACGGTTTGAATGGCTTGCTGATCCTGCTGGTGGTGCCGTTACTGGGGTGGCGCAGTGGCTGGTTATTGGCCGGGATGTTGGGGGCTGCTACGGTTATTATAACTATATTTCTATTGAAAAATCTTAAACAGCGTGCCGTTACTAAGCCACTAAACACAACTACTGCGCTGTCTGCACGGCAATTGTTTCATACTATTGCGCGGGAACGGGCTGCGTTCTTTGCTTGCCTGATCTGTTTTATGGTTGGTTTTGCCACAATGCCGTTCTCTACATGGCTGAATACGTATTTGGCAGAATTAATGCTGCCTCCTGCACTGGGTGGTTATACATGGACGATGGCAGGTGTAACGGGCATGATTGCTGGTTTTTTGTCGGGTAAGCTGGCCGATAGCAAAGGGCACGGTGTCGCGCTTTTGATCGTATTTGGTGGTTTTGCATTGGGGCTTTTCGCATTCGTATACGATCCTGCCTATTTTGCGGTATTTGCCGGGTTCGGCTATGGCCTGATGTACTTCCCTATGTGGGGGATCGTAGCCGGTTGGGTTAATCAGCATTACTCTTCTACAGCTACGATGCAGATAAACGGTATCGGTATGGTGACATTCGGACTAGGTGGTGCACTGGGTAATCTGATGGCTGGATTTATTCAGGATAGCAGCGGTAGTCTGGAGAAAGTCTATTGGGTCATCGCTCTCGATGCGTTGCTTTTAGTGGGACTGGCCTTATATATTTATCAGACTGAACGACAGAAAACAGAAAAGTATATGGGTAGTCCGCTTGGGTGAGGGGCACTTTTATGACAAGATCGTAGCGTGCTTGATAGGCGACCGGCCAACTTAAAAATTTTATTTAATGCTTACCTACCCGTATCTCTTTGGGACTTGTCACACGATTACAACCTCAAATCGAAATAATAATACCCTGATTTGAGTCTGCAGGTTAAGGAAAACATCCAATTATACAAAGGGATAGGCCCCTCTCTGCTCATGACGTTCAGGCTTGTATTCATCAAGAAATATCAAGTGTGCCTGATGAGCTATATTCTCTTAATCTAATTTGACGAACAGGAATTACCTGACTACTTTTATAGCCTTGATATGAAGGAATAGTTAGTAAGAATTTATCATACAATTCAAGGTTCTATATTCGTTTTTTATAAATTAGCGAGAAGTGGTTTTCTTGGGTGTAGGGAGTTGTAAACTGCGTAAAGGGAGGCACGTTTGAGTGCTCACAATAAAAGCCGGCAAGAAATGCTTGATGTGCAGTACGCAACGCGTCTGCGCTTATGTAAAATTCAGGCACTGATCGGCTTCTTTTTTTTACTTGTTTTTAGCGGAGTAAGCTACACCCATCAATCCTTCTTGCTGGCTGGCATCCTCTTTTCCTGTGCGCTGAGTGGCATAGTGATTATTTATTTACTCTTTCGTACGACAGATATCGATCTCGCTGTTCTTCTATTAAACATCAATCTATTCATATTACCTTTGGCACTATTAGTAACAGGCGGGCATAACAATACCGGTATGCTATGGATTTATCCGTTATTGGCGATAAGTATGTTTGTAAACCGTTTTTGGACAGCGGTTATGCTTTACGGCTTATTTATCGTTATCAGTAGCTTGCTATTCTTTACGCCCCTATCCGGTTTTTTATTAACGAGTTATTCGTTCAGTGAGGCGCTGCGCTTTGAAGTAACACTCTTTGTGCTATGTATTATCTGTCTAGCGGTTTTACACTCAAAAGAGCAGGCGGATGAGGTGATCATTCAGTTGCATGATGAAGATCTGCGTAAATTAGCCTATTACGATGCACTGACTGGCTTACCTAATCGGCGTAATTTCAGAACAAACCTTACTCGCTTGTTACGCCGCGCTGATAAAGAGGGAAAACGGGTCAGCTTACTTTATATAGACCTTGATAACTTTAAACAGGTGAATGACAACTATGGTCATGAAGTAGGTGATAATTTACTGTGCCATTTTAGCGACAGGCTTAAAGAAGCGGTGCGGCCTACAGATATAGTAATTAATGATAAATTTGATGAATTAGCACGGTTGGGTGGTGATGAATTTGTCGTTATCTTAAATGATACCGCTACCCCAGAAAGCGCGGCCAGCGTTGCAGAACGCGTGCTCGGAATATTTGAGAATGGATTTGAAACGATAGAAAACACACATTCCGTTTTCGCCAGTATTGGTATAGCAGTGTTTCCAGAAGATGCCGAAACTCCAGATGAGTTGCTTCACCGTGCTGATTTGGCGATGTACGAAGCAAAGCGTAATGGTCGTAATCGTTTTGAGTTTTACACAAAAAATATTACAGAGATACTCTGGGAGCAGCGTCGAATTGAAGATGGATTAAACATCGCACTAGAGCTGAATTTGTTCTCGTTGGTCTATATGCCTTTATTTTGTTGCAGATCACTGGAAATTGTCGGCGTTGAGGTTCTGTTACGCTGTCCTAATTTGGCGGTTGATGGTATCGGACCGGATCAATTTATTCCCGTTGCTGAAAAACTGGGTTTAATAAAAAGCATCGATCTTTGGGTTATTGAAAATAGTTTTATCCGCTTTTCTGACCTGCAGTTGACACACGGTTTTGCTGGCAAGCTTTGCATCAATATTTCTGGTGTGGAATTGAAAAATGAGCTTTTTCCTAAAAAGGTGGGTGCACTGTTAGAAAAGTATCAGATATTGCCATCCTTCATAGAGCTGGAAATCACGGAGACTGCCTTTGTTCAAGGGGATTCTCAGAGTCTGGAAACGCTCGATCAGTTAAAAGCGTTAGGTGTAACGCTGGCATTGGATGATTTTGGGACAGGATATACGGCGTTTGGTCAATTGAATAACTACCCTGTCGATTGCCTTAAAATTGATGGCTCCTTTGTTGGCGATATTTTTTTGGAGCATGCTGGTCGAAAGAAAATGGTTAACGTTATCAATAATCTCGGTAAGCTCTATGAGCTGCGAGTGGTAGCCGAGGGTGTAGAAACACAAAGTCAATTAGAATATCTGCAGGGCATCGGCTGTGACTGGGTGCAAGGCTACTTTCTCTCCTACCCCCTTAAAGAAGCTGAGCTGATAGAGTTTCTGGCCCAAAATAAAGCTAAAGCGGATCTGGTCAGTAGTCACGCCGTACTGTCATAATTATGGCTGCTATCGCTTCCTCCTGAGCATGAGAGTTTATGACCCGACGTAAACGCAACAGTTATTTCCAATGCAAACGGTTCACCATTGATCAAGGTGACTGTGCCATGAAAGTCACCACGGATGCCTCGTTATTAGGCGCTTATGTTGATGTTAGTTCAGCAAATCGAATACTTGATATCGGAGCGGGGACAGGGCTGCTAAGCCTGTTTACAGCGCAACGCTCAACAGCAATCATTGATGCAATAGAGCTGGATTCAGAAGCAGCAGAGCAGGCGCGCAGAAATTTTGCTAATAGTCCGTGGTCTGATCGTTTACATCTGATAGAGATGGATATTCGCGATTATGCCTCTCAGCAGGTGCGCACTTATGATTGCATAGTCACTAATCCACCATTTTTCACTGACTCCACTCCTAACCCCTGTAATCGTACTGCGTTGGCTCGGCATAACACGCATCTGCCTTTATCGGATTTAATGGCAGCCATTGATCAGCTGTTAAGTAGTGATGGCGTGGCGTGGGTACTACTGCCGTTGGCGGAATCCGAAGCTATTATCAAACTGGCTGAACCGCTTTTTCTTTATCCTCAGCAACGAATGTTGGTGCGCAATAGCAGCCAGCATCCACCGCATCGTGAAATCATGGCGTTAAGCCGCTACGCTGGCGGAGCTGTTGAGCAGAGTATTTTTACACTTTACAAAGAACATCCTTTTCATACACACGCCGCTGCAGCGTTATTCCAACCCTATTACACACGCATGAAAGTCGAAGAATAAAAACTCAAACAAACGTCAGTTTAATTTACAGTTGGCTTAATTTTCAAATATAAATATTATTTAATACATTGATTTAAAAAAGATTTAAATTGTTGGTGTTAATATTGCTAGGCCTATCCTGTAACTAAAGTATTGATAAATGTCATTTGATACAGAATGTAAATAAATCGGTCATCGTTACCGGGCGTCTGCATTTAGTTCCTGCTTTATGCGGACAATTAACATTTCAGGGATTATGGATATGAAGAAATTAGGACTTGCAGTAGCTATATGTACAGCCATAGCCGCAGCACCGGCACAAGCAGGTGTTATTTGGGATTTTAACTATACCGATGTAGGTACAGGGTTTAACGATGCCACATTGGGTGCGGCTCGCCAAGGTGCGCTACAGACGGCAGGTAATTATGTCAGTAGTTTTCTAACCAGCTATGACGCGACTATTCAAATGGATGTGGACGGATCAACTTCCGGTGGAGGTACATTAGCAGCAGCAGGCACTAACTATACGGGCTCATCATTTTCTGCGGGCTTCAATGAGCGTGGCGATGTGATGACTAAAATATTGGGCGGTGATGTAGCAGATCCGGATGCAGCTATAGCTGACGGTTCCGTAACATGGAACTTTACTGATTTCGCTTGGGAATTAGGTAACGACTTCCAAGCTGGGGAGTTCGATTTCTTTTCGACTGCTGTACATGAATTACTGCATGCGATAGGATTTGCTTCCGAAATTAGGGAAAATGGTAATGATGGATATGGTAGCACTCCTCATAATCCTGGCGCATGGTCCCCATTTGACCAATTTTTAACCGATTTTAATGGTCAATCGGTTATCAGCCCAAGCACTTATGAGCTTTTTGCGGATGTTTGGAATCCAGCGAAAACATCTCAAGATGGAAGCGGTACTTCAGGTTGTGGTGCTGGTTTACTGTTTACAGGTGCGAATGCTGTCGCAGCTAACGGTGGAAATGCAGTTCAAATTTATTCGCCAACCACATGGGAAAACGGAAGTTCAGGCTCTCATCTGGATGACAATTGCTATACAAATCCTGGTAGCGTTAGTACCTATATGATGGAAGCTCAAACTATCGACGGGCTCGGTGTTTTTACGATCAGCGACATTGAAGTGGGTATCATGCGTGATATTGGTTATACCAGCTTTGGCATTCAGGCAAATAATACGGTTCCAGAGCCTGGTACTCTTTATTTGATGTTCGGTGCTTTATTGGGATTGTTTGGTTTGAAACGTCAGAGTAGTAAAACAGCTTAAAAATATCTTTTTAGATTGCTAAAGATATAGGCTGGGCATATCTTGGGCTCGACCATAATGGCGAGCCCATGTTCTGGAGACGATAAATGCGGGACTCTCTTAGGTTGCGTGTATTCCTTCTTTTTTCTCTGTTGTTTATTGCTTTTCAGCAAGTGAGTGCAAGTAAAATTCCACTCGGCCTTAATAGTAACCACGGTATCTTTGTTCAAGAGTTCTGGCAGGGTAGCAGTCTAATTCTCTGTTTTTCCAACCGATCAAATAATGATGAAACAGTACGGGTATCCCGTTGGCAGCGGGGTAAGGTGTCTACTGACTTTTTGTTTCAATGGCCGCTGCAAGCGGGTTCGGCGCAATGCAATAGTGCAAATAACCTGGAAGGGGCGCAGTTACTTGAGTTTACACTCGACAGTGGTGCTCGGCTGGGATTATTAAAAATTCAGAGACCGGAAGTATTAGACAGAAAACGGCTAGGTGTAGAGGGGGCAGTAGCAGGAATATCGCCGGTTTTTGCAAACACTAAAGGCCCTAATGGAACTTGTTCAGCATTTAATATTTGGATTGAACACTCACCTCTTTGGTCGAAATCTGGCGAGTTGGCAAACGTCACGCTGTTAACCACAGCTGTCAATAACTCATTAGAATTTTCTGTGGAAACGCGTTTGGATCTGCCTCTTTTGCAGATAAAATCCATGTCATCCGAAACTTTGGTGGTCGACAGTGCTGATAATAAATTCATCCTTACAGAAGGGATGTTAGCTGCAGCGCCAGCTGTTCAGCAAGTTCAAGTTGAATTAGAGATCCCCGTGGTCATGCAGCCCACTATGTTTATTTTATCTGGCCGGCAGCGCATCGCTGATACTGGCTGGCAGTGCTTTATCAGAGGAGTGATGGTCGCACCTTAAAGTGTGTGTACTTTACTCCTCTTTTATTTAATCAAATTGAACCGGTGATTGTCTTTTAGTATTGACGTGCAGCGTGAAAATATCAGGCCGTGAATAATGGCCGGCCACATCAAACGCACGTTTAGCGTCGGCGACCCGGTCACAATCGACTTCGTAATATAAAATTCCTTTCTCTTTTCTCATCGGCCCTGCAACGATCTCTCCACCGGGAGCGATGACAACGGAATCTCCCGGGTTAACCCACTCATCATTATCCGGATATAGGCTTTCCTTTTCTGGGAAATCATCGGGGATATCGCTAGCCTTCAAGATATTTCCGCTGCCGACTACCCAGCAGCACCCCTCACGCGCAATATGTTGTAAGCTGCCTATCCAGCCGTCACCACTGTCATAGGTTGGAGCGATGTAAATTTCGACACCTTGCGAGTACAACGCATACCTTGCCAACGGCATAAAGTTTTCCCAGCAAAGGAGTGTCCCGATACGGCCGCAGGGGGTATCAATTACTTTCAAACCCGTGGCGTCCCCAAACCCCCATACCATACGTTCTGGATTGGTAGGCATCAGTTTACGGTGTCGGTTTAATAGTTTTCCATCGGGCCCGATAATAACAACCGTATTGTAAAGTGTGGCTCGGCTGAGTTGGCTTTCTCTTTCGTCCATGCCACAGACAGCAGTGACGTTGCATTGTACCGCTGCCTCATAGAGTGGATTTAAATCATCGCTTTCCAGGTTGACTGCATTACGCAGTAGTCGAGCGTGAATTTCTGCAGATAAACCAAAATCACCTCCGGGTCTTAAGCGCCAGATCCAGGCAGGGTAGCCGGGAATAAAAGCTTCTGTAAAGATAACAAGTTCGGCACCCGCCGCCGCAGCTTCTTTAACTAAAGTCGCCGCGCTTGCTATGGTTTTTTCTTTATTGAGGAACACGGGTGCTTTTTGAATAATCGCTAACATGGTCATGATAAAGCTCCTGTTAAAAGGTTATTACTCGGCTAATAGCTCACCTGAGCCTCCGGCTTCTTTGGGTAAGTCTTTCATTTTGGGTAAGCCATCATAAATAGGCAGCGTTGCTTCCTGATAGTGCACATGCACGCTTGGCTCGAAAGGAAAGTCTGGAATAACGGCGACATAAACATCGGTTAATTCCATGCCGGGATGCTTGGAAAAAATATGACCACCGCAGATCTTGCACCAACAGCGCTCACTGTTGGCTGTTTTACTGAAACTCGCTACATGCTCCGGGCCTTGTGTCACACTAACACTTTGTGGGTCCCACAGTGAAAATGCGTTAGCAGGGGCTGCCGCCCATGTTCTACACGATTCACAATGACAATAGCCTTGGATTGCGGGCTTACCTGTTACTGTGAATTGAACCGCGCCACAAAAGCAGCTGCCTTTGTATACTGTTGAAGTACTCATGTTGAATTCTCCTCGGTTGGTGTACTGTGTAAAGTCAGTAAAACAAATAAAGGGCGTGATTGTTAAGTACGGAAAGTGTTGTTTAAGGTACGAAAACTGTAGTGGCGGCTTTATGAGTAGCTGGTTTTGATTGATTAAAAAGGAGATAACTATGAAAAGTTACGGCCAGTTTTGCCCCATTGCCAAAGCGTGCGAGGCATTGGGGGAGCGTTGGACCATACTCCTGATTCGTGAACTACTGTGTGGTAGCCGCCGTTATAATGATTTTAAACGAGGTCTTCCTTTAATTTCCCCCACTATGCTGTCGCAGCGCCTGCATACTTTATTAGAGCGTGGGTTGATAGAACGTAAGCGCTCTGATGATCAACGCAATTGGGAGTATCATCTCACCCAGGCTGGGCACGAGCTTGAACCGATTGTGATGGGGTTGGGAGAATGGGGAGCGCGCTGGGTGCGCAGCCAGATGTCGCAAGATGATTTGAGCGTTGAACTATTAATGTGGGATATGCGTCGCACGATTAATAGTGAGGCTTTACCTCAAGGGCGAACAGTGTTGCATTTTGAGTTTAAAGACTTGGATGAAAAATACAAAAACTGGTGGATGCTGGCAGAAAATAACGATATCGATCTGTGCATTGACGATCCGGGCTTTGATTGCGACGTTATATTTAGTAGTGACCTAAAAACAATGACACAACTGTGGCTGGGAGACACGACGCTATCGAACGCACAATCTTCGGGGAAATTGGCTGTCAGAGGTGCAATAAACCTGATGGAGCATATCCCTGAATGGCTTGTGTTCAGCGGCTTTGCAGATATTAAGAGTGGGCTTAGTCACGATGATCAGTATGAATAAAGCCAAAGCACTTACGCAAATTATTACATTCGGTGAATTTCGAGAGCAGGCATTTTCGGCGCTAGCTAAGCCAGCAGAGGGTGATTATGGCAATGGTCGTTCGATAGAAATATCTGACTCAATATTAACAGGTGTGTTACAGAAGTTTATCTGTGGCTGTATTTCAGCTGATGACCTGGAAGAGTGGGCTATTTTTGTTGAATGCAGAGACGATATCAATATTGATAAGAACGAAGGCTATGTTTATGCGCTTGCAAACCCCGAGTTAATGGGCGAAATTTCGACAGAAAAAATCAGTAAAATGTTAGCTATATTAATGAGTTAAAGCGATTTTTATATGGCTTTATGCTGTATTGGTGCGAAATGCTAAAGCCGGACATCGTGATTATTAACGATGTCCGGGTTATTAGCTGGATTTAGAATTTCAGCCCGAAGACGATATTACCGAGTAACATAAACAGGCCGAAGGAGACGATAATGGCCAGTATGTTTAGCAAGAAACCCGCACGCACCATATCGCGCAACTCCATTTTTTCGTAGGAGAAAACAATGGCATTAGGCGGCGTAGCAACGGGCATCATAAATGCCATCGAGGCAGCCAGCGCAACCGGAATGGTAAGGATACGCGGGTCGAGCCCAAAACCAACAGCAACGGCGGCGAGTATCGGTAAAAAGGTAGCTGTAGACGCTGTATTGGAGGTGATTTCGGTTAGATACACGATCACGACAATAACTAATAACACCAGTAAAACTGTACTGATATCAATACCGGCAACCGAATTACCGATCCACTCGGCTAATCCCGTAGATTTAAAACCACTGGCCAGTGCTAAACCGCCCCCGAACAGCAATAACACACCCCAGGGAACGTTGCGTGCCGCTTCCCAGTCAAGTGCGAACTCTCCTCTTGATCGTGAAATAGGTACGGCAAACAACACCATCGCAGCAAGCAATGCGATGATAGTGTCGTTCAGTGGTAAGCCGGTTAACTTGACCAGCACACCGCGGAAAATCCACCCCAATGCAGCACAAAGGAAAACGATGCCTACCAGCTTCTCGCCTCGTGACATAGCCCCTAGTGCATTGAGTTCACGTTCTACAACGCTACCGGGATCTTCAATGGCGATTTGGTGAGAAGGAAAGAGGAGCTTGGTTAAAAGCAACCAGGTTGCTGGCAGCATGATGACCACCACGGGTACGCCAAGCAGCATCCAGTTAAAGAAGGTGATTTCAATGTTATAGGTGCTTTGCAGGAAGCTAGCCAGTAGTGCGTTTGGAGGTGTGCCGATAAGCGTACCTACACCACCAATCGAGGCACTGTAGGCGATGGAGAGCATCAGCGCCACACCAAAATTGCGTACTACCTTTTTGTCTTCTGTTTGCTTTGAAATAAAATCGATAACCGATAAACCCACCGCGAACATCATAATGGTGGTGGCTGTGTTAGATATCCACATCGACAAAAAAGCGGTCGCCAGCATAAAGCCGAGAATGATTCTGGAGGGTGAGGAGCCAATACGACTCACGATCTTGAGCGCGATACGGCGGTGCAAACCCACATGTTGCATCGCAGCTGCCAGCAGGAAGCCCCCTAAGAATAGGTAGATTAAAGGGTGAGCATAATTAGCGGCAACCGGTTTGATCTTATCGATGCTTAAGAGCGGCATCAGGATCATGGGCAGCAAAGCTGTGGCAGGAATAGGCACGGCTTCGGTCAACCACCATGAAACCATCCAGACGGCCATGGCGACCAGCTTCCATGCTTCTGATGGCATCCCTTCAGGAGCAGGCAGCATCAGAATAATCATGGCTGCGATTGGTCCACCAACTAAGCCGATCAGGCGTAAACCGCCAACAGGAACATCAGATGGTTCGGGGCGGTCTTTATAGTCGGGATCACGCCGGTCTCCTGGTGTCAGAAAGTCTTCATCACGGGAATGGATATCTTTCTTGTCGGTAGCCATTGGTCTTTCTCCTATTATGGAAATACGTACTGACAATGTAGCGTTTATTCAGACAATTACTCCATATAACGCCCCTGGAGTCTACAAGTCTTTTGTTGGAGATTACTTTTTGCGTGATCTCCGGGTGAGTATGCCTTCAAAGTCAATGTGGTTTTCGGCGCAGTGTATCTACAGCGGGTTCTGGATATACAAATTGTAAACAGGGTACTAAGTTAAACAAGATAACGAACTCATCTGATGGGAGTTAGTACACATAAGTAGCCTGCTTTCAATCGCTCTTATTGCAACCGCTGAGCAACAAGCTGATCAGTGTAGACGATACTTTTCGACTTCCCAGGTTTCTTCCGAATCGAAACGCACAAACTGCGGTCTATTTTTATACTGAATATTAGCCGCACCGAGCTCACTGACTATCAGTGTTCGTAAAAAATCATCATGATGAGCGCTCAGCGCGCTGGATAACTCATGCTTTGTACCAAAGACACAAACAATGCTGAGAGAGCCTGGAAAAGCATCGTAATTGACAAAGTGGGTGATCCATTTAAAACCCGGAACTTCATCCGGCGCCACCTCGCATACCTTGGTTAGCGCTACCCTGATCGCGTTCTCAGTTTTTTTATCGGTTTTTTTCATTTACTCAACATCCCTGACTAGAATAACCATCCCGCACGGAACGACACACCCACTAAGACAAACAGAATAGAGAAAATAGTCACAGGGATAATGTGCCACGCCATATCGACAAGGTTTGCTTCTGATAATTTAGGAATAACACGAAAACGCGCATCGATCGCGAACATAAGGGTTAAGGCTAATAAGGTCAGCTTTGCCACAATACCATGTGCCAAAGGATTGCTGAAATCAAACCATAATGAAACATCGGGAATGAGTTGATAAGCCAGCATCAAACCACTGATCACCTGAAGAATAAGCGCCGGCATGCCTATTTTCTCAAAGCCGGACTCAAAATTAAGCAGCTCTTCAGGCGAACGGTTTTTCAGTACCCGAGGAAGAATTACCAGCGATAAGACAATATGGCCGCCTGTCCAAATGGTGGCAGACAGGATGTGGATAGCTAAGAGAAAACCATACATGGTTTGGGGACTTCCTTTTTATGTTAAAGGGACTCATTGGAGCAAGATCCAGAACACTAACACAAATGAAGTAAGCGAGAATGTACATAAATCAATTTATGCTTTTGATACTTATCAATGCGCTTTAAGCAGAAAGCGTTATGGTTGTCAGCTATGTTATATGACTATCGAGGAACTAGAGATGAGTATCGATAATGAGTGATATTACCTGTAGCCATTGCGGCAAAGCATTTTCAGAAAAACTGAGCTTTTGTCCTTTCTGTAAAACACCAACAGCGGCTCAAAAAGAGCGACAAATTAAGGCTGTACAAAAAAAATTCATCCGTTACTTTATCGCTCTGGTGATCTTTTGCATCGTCATGATTGTGTGGTTGCCGCGATAAGGTAAACCACACTGTAAACACTGGTGATTAATCTTTTTACATACATTTAGAACCCCTAGCCCTCAATGAAAAAGTAGCTGATACTGAGGTACGCAAAGTAGCTCGCCAATAGGATACCACCTTCGGCCCGGCTCAGTTTTCGGCCTGTATAAAGGAATAGAAAAATAAGGAATGCGACCCCAAGCATAACCCATTGATCAAACTCCAATACGCGTCCTTTTAGTGAGAGTGGCTGCAGGATGGCAGAAACCCCGAGAATCCCGAGCAGGTTGAAAATATTGCTTCCTAAAATGTTCCCGACGGCAACGTCTGCGTGTCGGCGCAAAGCCGCAATAACCGAAATCGTAAGCTCAGGAAGGGAAGTACCAACCGCTACTATGGTAAGTCCGATAACCGCTTCAGAAACCCCCAGACTACTTGCAATACCCACCGCACCTTTGAGTAACACCTGAGATCCTGCAATGAGTAACGCAAGACCACCGATCACAGAAACAGCAGACCATAAGGAAGACTCAGGAACCTTTTCTATCTCAGTCGCCTCAGCCTCATGTACAGCAGCCGAAGGAGCTGACTGAGTGTGCTCTGTCCAATAAGCCCAGACCAAATAGCTGAAAAGGGCCGTTATTAATATCAGTCCATCGACCGTAGATAACGACTCTCCTGCTGCCAGCACGATAAATAACAAGCTGGCGGCGATTACCACAACAGCATCCCGTCGCAGCGACAAAGGAGAGACGGCTAATGGTGTAATCACAGCGCAAACTCCAAGAATCAAGAGAATATTGGCAATGTTGCTACCGATCACATTTCCTATAGCGATGTCGGGCTGCCCGTTGAGTGCTGCATCAACAGAAACGACGAGTTCAGGCATTGATGTACCAAACCCGACGATTACGAGCCCAGAAAGCAGAGGTGAAATTCCCAGTCGTTTAGCGATACTCAGGGAACCTCGGATCAACACTTCACCACCTGCGGTTAGCAACCCGATTCCAAGCAGCAAATAAAGGATATTTAACATGAATTAGTACTGACGTTAGTAAATCGTTATTGGGACTTTGAAAAGGTCGTAGGTTGGTTTAGTCCAGCGTATGGTCTTGATTCTTCTTATTGCTCACCTGGTTATTGCTATGTTTAACCAGCCAGTACGCGACACCCAAGGCTAGAGTCACAAAACCGAGGCCTAATATCTGTTCTGCATCGACAAGTTTAAGATCTAATACAATAACCTTACGGGCAATCGCCATCAGTGCAGTTGCAATCACCAGCTCAACCGGAAAGGTATTGGTGCCAAGGTATAGCCTGATGTTGATGAAGATTTCGATACCTATCAGAACAACCAGAAAAGCCGCGAAAGTTTCAAGTATATCGTTGATATCAAGCAGGAAGTAAGGGGGGGTCATGAGCTTGTTGTAGAGAACGAGTACAACATCGGCAATACTCCAAAAAATCACAAGCACCATCAAAACAGCCAGCGCCTTAATCCCAACCCGAATAGCACGGTGTAATGTTTTTATTAGTGGGTCAGAATGATCTTCAGATATCTCTTCATGCTTCATAAGCTCTCCGGGAAAAGTGAAGTGAAATCACGCAGAAGTGAAAATCCCTTCTATTGTCATCTAGATGGCCATTAGATGTTAACCAATAAAGAATGGCAAGGGTCCAGGGGGGGAGATGATCAGTATATTTTAGGGCTGGGAAAATCTCGTATTTAACGCTGCTTTTAAGCGATAAGCGCCATGATGATGCCAACCAACGCCAGAATAAGAAGCACGAGCGTGGGAAACATCGACAGCATAAAGCCAAGACCACGTTTGGATGGATCGGTGACATAGGCACGCCAGTAGAGATGCCGGCCAATGATATAAACAGCACCCACTAAGGCTATTATATGACCGGGCCAGTATTGTGCGGCAAATAATAACGCCGGTAAAAATGCGACGAGCATTTCAAGTGAGTTCATCTGCACGCGATACATACGCTCAAAACCTTCGTCACCGGTAATAGCCGGGGCTTTAAGACCAGACTTCAAGCGTGCGCGTCCTGTCATCGCACCAAAGAAGAAAAATTGAAAAACGGTTATAACGGCGACCAACTCTACGTATTGCATTGATATGTCTCTAGGTTTGTTCTTGTGTGCACTCTAACGGTTTTAATGCCGTGTGCAAGTGTTGGGCGAGATGTTTTGGAAAGACTTGGTTTAAAGAAACAGATTCACATTGTTGAAACTGGCTGAACTCTGTAATTGCGCTTATAAAAGCAGCAATGACTGAGTCGTTATCAAAGCCTGAGTTCTTAATTGACGATTTAAAAGTAGCTTGCTCAAAAAGGTGTTGCTCAAAAAAAAGCGACTTGATCTCCAGATGGCGGGTTTTGCGATGCGCCTTACAATCCAACCGCCCAATAAACTCACCGCGATACAGTAGCGGCAAACAAAAATAACCATACTGGCGTTTGGCAGCGGGTACGTAACATTCTATTTGGTAGTCATAATCAAACAGCGTTTTGAGTCGGTCGCGCTGAATAACACAGTTGTCGAAGGGTGAAAGAATCAGCAGGCGGTTATTTACGCGGGTAATAGGGCGTTCGAATGCACCGGCTTCCAATACAAACAGCTCGCCACTGCCCAGTTTTATTTGCTCTACCGTACCTTGTGCCAACCTTTCATTGACCAAGATTTTTACCGCTTTACGCAGTTCAGGATTGCGGCGCAGGTAAGTTAATCCTTTGAGCGATACAAGCCCGTGGCAACGCAATTGTTGATCAAGCAAATGCGCTGCAAACTCTTCGATGCTGGGCATCTGTGAATTAATATGAGAGGGCAACACCCGCTCGGTCAGGTCGTAAGTTTTTTGAAAACCCTCGCGATTGCACACCATCAGGTCGCCTTGCATATACAGCTGCTCGAGTGCCTTTTTAGCAGGCTTCCAATCCCACCAGCCCTCAGCTTTTGTCGTATTTTTTTCTAAATCGCGTGAACGTAACGGGCCGTCTGAATTTATGCGTGCTAACAGCTCACCCATCAGCTTTTTATCAGGGTTTTTATACCAATGGGTTTGGCCGCTTTTAATGGTGTGTTTGTAAGGTAAAGAGAAACGGAAATCGGCAATAGGCAAAAGGGCCGCCGCGTGCGACCAATACTCAAACACATCTTTATCCAGTAGCAATTGGTTTGTCATGGCTGGCTCAAACTCAGGCACTCTGGAATAAAGAACATGATGGTGCGCACGCTCCACCACCGATATTGTATCCAGCTGCACATACCCCAAGTGATTAACCGCTTCACGTGCCCCCGCCAAACCATGCCCAAAGGGCTGTGCTTGTAACAAGCCTTGCGAGGAGAGGGCAATGCGGCGTAAGCGGGCTAGGTCTTTTGGGTGTTTGATTTTAATCACTGGCATCGCTGCTTTCTATACACTCGACATGAATTAATTAGGTGGATTTATTTTGAAAGAGTCATCATTCATGGCGATTTATGTCGTTATTAGATGTTAACCATTAGAGGATGACAAGGGCTCAATCGGGTCAGATCATGGGACCAGACGGAGGGGAGCAATTTTTAGGGTAAAGTGCGAAGCAACCTAAAATTGTGGACCGCAGTATGGTTCCCATGGAGCGCATGGTTAGAAATTCTGCTGCTTTGATTTTTGAATCTAGCACTTCATCAAAATCCTTAAAATTATCCGCCGCCATTGCCGAAGCCCATCAAAAGAACGAGTCTAAAAAAACTAATTGAAGTTAATCCGCCGCCTGAAAAATCATAAAGGTATTACAGGCGTTATAATGCTGAGAAATGCAGCTTAACTTTCTCAATTTCATCAAAGATATACTTAAATTTATCAAAGTTAATTTTTTCTTTATTTGAACGAACAACCTTAGTAGAAAAGATATGTTTTCCATAATGCTTGCTTACATCGATTTGCTTATCTGGTGAAAATGTTTTCCCATCAATCACATTTCCGAGAGTTATAGCATCAAATAGATCTTCCATAGCGGAGTCTTTTCCACCTGGATTGAGTGGAGTCAAAATAAGGTAAAGGTTATGGAACAAATAAATGAAGCCGTTACTTTTTAGTGTGACTAAATTATTAGGACATGATTTAACTTTATTCACTAAATGGTTTAATAAGTCTTTAGGTCCTGTATCATTATCAAGTACTAGAATTACTGGATTCTTAGCTTTCTTGCCTTCAAAGTGTTTTAAATCAGCCGCATACCTTTGAACAAATCTAACAAAAGGTGTTGCGCCATCACCTAGATCAAGTAAGTACATTGTTTTACGATTTAAATTAGGAAATTTTAGCTTCGGCGAATATTTTGTTTTAGCTGATTTAGGGTTAACTAAATTAGGGTAGGTAGCTTGAAGTTGGCTCAAAGCACTTTTTAAATATACGTTATCAGTTTTTCCTTCGGTTAATATTGTCGGATATTCATTTGCAAAAAAATGCTTATATTGCAGGAACCGCCCATAGACTTTTTCACGTGAATTTAACTTATCACGAAATTTATTAATGCCAGTATGTATCTTAGGTTCAAATTTTGGCTCTGGCTTTTTCTTTTTTTCTAGGTTGTTATAAAAATCGACAGAATCAATAAAAGTTAACCGACCTTCAAGCTCTGATAAATGGCCATCTCTGAAAGAATCATCTTGTTTGGCAATCGTAAATTTCCCTGTTTTAAATAGAGAATGAGCCATAGCTCTGGTTAAACGCCAATATTCTGATTTAACACTTACTTTTTTATTTATGACTAAGCCAGTTGCCTCCTGTCTTGAATCTTTAAATTGCAATCTGGTTTTTTTAGGGTTAACAGAAAAGCCTGCACGTCTTATCTCACCAAGTAGTTTTGAACCTAGTGTTATATTTTCAATGTCTTTGACAATGGCTATTGGAAAGTTTTTTTTTCTAGTCGAAAAAGTTATGTCGTCAGCATATCTCGTATACGAGCAGCCATTTCTTTTAGCTAACTTTGACAGCTTAATATCAAGGCTGTTAGTTATGAGATTAGCAATCACGGGAGAGCATGGACTGCCTTGAGGTAGAGTGTCTTTGTAGCATGCTATTTGAGCAATAATGGTTGCTATATGGGGATCTAATTTAAAGTCTCTATTTGCAATAAAAAATCCACGAACCCTACCAAAATTGAAGCTTCCAAAGAAATCTGCCAAATCCAAATTTAATACATTTTTTTTAGCCCGATGAATACGAGCATTCGTTATGATAGACCTTTCTCGTTCAAAGCCATGTGAAAGAGTGCATTCAACTTTATTATCAAGATGAATAACTGTTTTACAGTCCAAGAGTAAATCAGACAATTTACGTTGTAGGTCTTTCAATTCATCTGATGGCGCACTGATTGTCCTGACACCGCCTGATTTCTTGGTAATCTCAAATTGATGGTAATGCGAGTTTACGTGTGATTTTACACCCGGTTTATACAAGGTTCTGGTAAGGAAAGAAGCAGAAACGCCCAATATTGAGGCTAATTCAGGTTTTGTTTTAGCTTGCTGAAGTAATAAATAGTTTCTTCTATGAATCAAATTGTACTCTTTTCATTTAAAGCAAAAGAAATAGCTCACATGCACTCTTACGCGCCGCTAGCGAGTAATTCAGGAAAGCAATATGGAGCAATCCGAGAAGGCGAGTCACTTAGACCATGTTGTCACAGGTTGCGAAACGCAACCAACAAATCTGCATGTGAGCCACATCTAATTTATATCGTAATAACAGGATATTCAAGCAAAAAAAGAAACATCAGTGGTACGTTGTCGGGGCTAGGCTTCACCTTGGCATTACTTAACGAAACTATAGCACTAAAGACTATCCGCTTTCTCGTGCGGGAACGGTTGTAATCCAATCTTGGTTTTAGATATTTCCGCTTATCTCGGTTTCCATTAAATAATACTAATCTGCACTTGTCTTTAAATAATGCCGATTTGCTCAGAATTCTCTACCTGCTTGAAATATTTTGTGCTACAGCGTGCGTTACAAAATTTCTAACAAGTCTGTTTATGAGGAACGCATTCTAATAATTCCCTCGCTATATTTTTGTGTTTTGTAACTACTTGAATTTTATTAATAAATAGAAGCATGGTGTTGTCTCAAAAAATTAAACAGAAAGGAAATAGCAGAAGTAGGGAGGTGTTTTTCTAGAAAAATTATGCTGTGCGGATACACAGCTTTTAAAAGATGACAGTTCAATGATGTACTCCCCATTCCATAGGTTTGCCTGTCTAACTGTTTGTTAGGTGCGTTGTGTGCCGTATTACGTGGCTATAGAGTAGCTCAAACATAGCTATATACCCGTATATGGGCAAGGTTTATCTATTGCGCTAGGGCACGTGGTTGTCGATTACGCATAAAAAAGCAGCCACACCATTACTTGGGGGCTGCCTTTTATCGAATTAAGTAGTTAGCAGTAAGTTAGGTAATTTTACCCCCGCACCCCCATAACCACTTCGTTAATCACTTCTCCAATGAGCTGGCAATCATCTTCACTGAAGGTGAGGGGGATGCGCATATCTAACAGTTTAGAAAGTATCTTTTCGGTTTTTGGTAGCTGTGGCATCTCTTTGATATAGCGCCAGCTGTCGTAGCGGCTGGTGTAGTCTTTAGGGTCGGCATCGCCAAACCATTTAAGGACTACGCCTTGTTGCCCGCATTGTTCAAGTACTTTTAATATGTGCTCACTGCTGAACTCAGGCAGTGAGAACTGAATCGAGCTGGCTACAAAGTGTTCTGCTGCTGGGCGCGGCGGAATGTTAATAGCGGCACATTGGTTAAAGGCGTGCTCCAGAATACGGTAGCGGGCATTCCAGCGGTTGCATTGCTGTTCCAGATCAGCAAGTTGTGGGCGCAGAATGGCCGCACGCAGGTTGTCCATTCGGCCGCTGTAGTTGGGTGTATCAAAGCGGATGTCGGCAAAAGCCTCTTTGGGTGGCGCTACACAGTGGCGTTCGTACAGCATGTATGAGCCGCTATGCATAATGGCGCGGGCCATTATTTCCGGGTGGCGAGTCGTGAGGAAGCCGCCTTCGCCTGAGTTAATATGCTTGTAGGTTTGGGTGCTGAAGCAGGCGACATCACCATAGGTGCCGCTCTTTACGCCGTTCCAGCTGGCACCCATGGTGTGTGCGCAATCTTCAATCAGGAATAGGTTATAGCGTGTACAGATCTGCATAATGCGGTCCATATCTGCCAGATGGCCACGCATATGCGAGAGCATAAAGTACTTTGCACCACTGGCAGCGGCTTTGGCATCCAGATCGTCCAGGTCGATGCAGTAATCTTCTGCTACATCTACCAGTACGGGGATAGCACCGCTGTTGTGAATTGCACCGGGAACGGGTGCTAATGTAAAAGCATTACACAGTACTTTGTCGCCCGGTTCTACACCGGCAGCGCGCATCGCGATATGCAGTGCATAGCCGCCCGAGGAGCAGGCCAGAGCGTAAGGCACGCCCATGTATTCAGCAAACTCTATCTCTAACAGATCGGTTTCGCTCTTTTCATCGGGCAATGTGTTGTAGCGGTGTAAGCGACCGGTACGCATGACTGCAACGGCTGCATCAATCCCTGCTTCCGGGATTGGTTCTTGCTGCGTAAATGATTTAGTAAATTGTTTCATGCTGGCCGCCCCTAGTCGTAACGTTTCTGGTCGTAGACGTGGAAGTCCCATTCAGTTTCCGGGAAGTACTTACGCAAACGCCAGTCACACGCGCGCGCGTGGCCTTCCATCCCTTCTACACGGGAGATACGTGAGCCGACAGCGCTAAAGTCCAGATTCGCTGCTTCGCTGATCTCTTGGTAGGTAAGGATCTTAAGGAATTTATGGACGTTCAAACCGCCACTGTAACGGGCCACTCTTTTGGTCGGCAGTATGTGGTTAGTGCCCGAGCATTTGTCGCCGTGGGTGACGGTTGCGCCTTCGCCTAAGAACAGCGAGCCGTAGTTTTTAAGATTATCGCGCCACCAGTCGGTATCGGTTGTCAGTACTTGCAGATGCTCAGAGGCGTATTCATCACTGACCTTTACGCACTCTTCACGGGTTTCACAGTAGATGATCTCGCCATGGACATCCCATGCAGATTGCACCACGTCGTGGTTTGGCATATCGGCGGCGACTTTTGGCATCAGCTCGGCGACTTTTTCACCGATACGGCGGCTCGTTGTAAATAGCCAAACGGGGGAGTCATAGCCGTGCTCAGCCTGTGAGACCAAATCAACCGCGATGGTCATCGGGTCGGCGCTGTCATCAGCGATGATGGCAGATTCGGTTGGGCCTGCAAATACATCGATACCGACTTCGCCAAACAGTAGGCGTTTAGCTTCGGCCACGTAACCGTTACCGGGGCCGACTAATATGTCCGCACTTACACCGGTAAACAAGCCTTTTGCCATCGTGGCTACTGCATGTACGCCGCCCATCTCAAGAATGATATCGGCACCGGCTAAGTCCATCGCATAAACAATAGCGGGGTGGATGTTGCCATCTTTGGGAGGCGAGCAGGCAATAATGGTTTCTACGCCCGCTACTTTAGCGGTCGCGATGCTCATTAGAGCAGAGGCCGCGTGAGAGTAACGGCCACCCGGCACATAACAACCTGCGCAGTTAACAGGAATGACTTTTTGGCCAAGCTTTACGCCGGGTGCTGATTCGATCTCAAACTCTGTGAGGCTGGCCCGTTGCGCTTGGGCAAAGGTTTTGACTTGCTGATAGGCAAACTGGATATCTTGTCGGGTTTGCTCCGGCACTTGTGCGATTAAGGCAGCACGTTTTTCATCAGAGAGAATAAAGTCTCCCTGCCAGTTATCGAACTGCGCGGCATATTCACGTACGGCACTTTCGCCTTCGGAATCGATCCGGGCCAGCATGGTTTTGACGGTTGCATGAATACGCTCATCACTTTCGGCAACCGGTGCACTCGACTTTTTCAGGTATTCCATGGATTCACCTTTTATTATTAGCGTTATATTTTAATAAATTGAAATTGGATCTAATGAATCTGTTTCTTTGATGCTTAGATAGTAGGATCAGACTTGCCCAACTGACCAATGCTATTTTTAAAGTGGCCGGTTACTTTTCGGTATAGGTTGTTTTTTTGTGTCACTACTGGCTTATTATTAGTAATAATTACAAGGGTTTGCTAATGGAACTTAAATGGCTAAAAGATTATGTGGCGCTGGTGGAACAGGGGAGTTTTTCCAAAGCGGCGGAGTCTCGCTTTGTGACCCAGCCTGCTTTTAGCCGACGTATTCGTTCATTAGAAAACTGGTTGGGCGTTAGTTTGGTTGATCGTAACCAATATCCCACAACGTTAACGCCGGCAGGCGAGGCGTTTGCCGAACAAGCAAAACAGCTCATCGGCCAAACCTATGCGGTACGTAATCAAATGCGTGATATTAGTGCCGCACGTGAGCAGTTGCTGATTATGTCGCAGCATGCCCTGGCGGTGTCTTTTTTCCCCTCTTGGATGCAAACACTGGAGGCGTTGGCTGATGGCGCTCTGATTAAAGTAGAGACAGGTAACCTGCACGATAATGTTGAAGCGTTTTTATCGGGTAACGGCGATTTTTTACTCTGTTACTCCTCGGCTGATATCTTCAGTCAGTTACAGCGTGATGATGTTGAAAGCCTGCAAGTGGGGGTTGATGAGTTAGTGCCGGTGACAGCTGTGGATGCTCTGGGGAAAGCGCTGTTTACTTTAACGCAGGGAGCGCCTCTTAAATTAGTCAGCCATCCTGCCGCATCATTCTTCGGGCGCTTATTGCAACGCGAATGTATGTCGCGTTTACCCGCCGATCTGCAGATTAATCTGGCCTGTGAAAATGGCTTATCAGAAGCGCTTAAGGCCTTGGTTTTAAAAGGGTATGGGATGGCTTGGTTGCCCCGAAGCCTGATCAGTAATGAGCTGGATAGCGGCCAGTTACTACGCTTGGAAGAGCCGCTGCATAGCGTCGATCTCACTATCAAGTTGTTTCGTTTGCGCCAGTCCAGAAGCCGTGCTGCCGAGCAGTTCTGGCAATATTTACAAGAACTATACGACCATACCGGGCGTGTCGGCTAGGTATAAGACAAGACTGACGAGGTCAGTATTATTGTTTTGTCATGCCAAAAAGTAATCACTATCAAGCAAAATAGCATTGGTCGCAGGTGTGATGCCAAATCTATACTGGTGTCATCAAAGGCTGTTACAGAATGCTGATAGACCTGTTGTTCTGGCGGGCTATGTTGACTTAAGACGTTACTCTCGATGCTACCGGAGATGTGAAAGATGCAAGAAAGCCTCGAACTATTATCCCGTGCGATCAATGAATGGATGCCGAAAAACAGGCCCGTTTCCCAGAATCCTCCTGCAGCAGAGTTGGAAAAAATTCTGGATATGTCGTTAGGGCAGAAGGGCTGTGACCCGCAAGCTCTGGAAGATGCGATAAAAGCGTATCTGCATTACAACCCGGATGTGTCACAAGTCGATTTCTATAAATTGCTCTATTCGGGGCAAAATAAACATGCCTTGCTTGGCGATTGGATTACCAGTTTAAGCAACGCCACTATGCATACCTACCAAGTGGGGCCGGTGGCAACCTTGATGGAGTTGGAGCTGATTCGTCAGTGGAATAAGCTGGTGGGTTTTGATGAGGGCGAGAACAAAGCCGAAGGCGTGATGGTTGCCGGCGGCAGCCAGGCTAACCTGATTGGCATGATGCTGGCGCGCCACCATGCTTGTCCTGACTATAAAACAAAGGGTGCTGGTGGACGCACACTGGTTGCTTATGTGTCTGATCAGGCACATTACTCCGGGCAAAAAGCCGCTAACGTGCTAGGTATAGGTACGGATAACCTAATCGCTGTTGCCAGTGATAATGAAGGAAGGATCTGTCCAACCGCGTTACAAAAAGCGATTGATAAAAGCGTAGCGCAGGGGCATCTGCCTTTCTATATTGGCTTAACGGCAGGGACAACCGTGACCGGTGCTTATGATCCGGTAGCCGCGTGTAGCAAAATCGCCCGGGCGCACAATATCTGGCTGCACATTGATGGTGCCTGGGGCGGTCCTATTCTGTTTTCAGAGCAGCATCGCCATCTGTTAGCGGATAGTCATCTGGCAGACTCCTTTACGTGGGATGCTCACAAGCTAATGAATGTGCCGATTACCGCTGCTGTTATTCTGGTCAAACATGAAGGCGCATTAAAAGCCTGCTGTTCTGGTGGGGGTGGTGAATACCTGTTCCATGCCGATGAAAATGCCGACTATAACTTAGGTGAGCGCTCTATCCAGTGTGGCCGACGCGCAGATGCGTTGAAAGTGTGGCTCAGTTGGAAAGCGATTGGTAACCAAGGATTTTCTGCCAAAATTGATCATCTGCAATCTATTAAATCTGAATGTGTCGAGATGATAGAGCAGAGTGACGAACTGGAGATGTTGGCACCTGCTGTGTACCTTAATGTGCTGTTTCGCTACCGTCCTGAGCACATGACGGATGAACAGGAGATTCGTCAGCTGAATATTGAGATTTGTAAAACCATGATGCGTAATGGTGGCCCGTATGTGGACTATGCGCAGTACAAAGGGCGCTATGGTATTCGTTTGATATTGGCAAATGGAGAGGTGAGGAGTCAGCATCTATCGGTGTTGCTGGATCAGTGCGAGCTGGTCGGCAGAGAGCTGGTGAATGCAGCTAAGCAATTAAAAAGCTGATCTAACTGGTGATATTGTGCTCGGCGAGTTTTTCGTCAGATTCCCGGAGCCGCCGGGCCATCTCTCTGGATAGGTTAAGCAGCAGTATTCCGAAATCAGTGGGGAATTTTTCATGTAGTGAGTGGAACAGATCACACGAGACTTTCAGGGTGATGCTCTCTTTTCCCGCGAAGGCCTCGCCGGATCGATTATGCAGACCAATCATGGCTACCGAGCCTATTTCCTGTCCGAAGAGGTAATCACGGATATGCGTGGGTTGGTGTTTACCGGCTTTGTAGAACTGGATACTGCCTTTCAAAACGACAAAAAAGTTATTGCCGGGAGAGTCGTAGGCAAATAACTGGTCGCCTTTGTCCAACTGGCAAATAATGCCATTTTCCAGTAAAAAGGTAATTGCGTTTTCTGATAAAGCGCCAAAGGTAGAAGCATTCTTGAAATAGTCCATTCCAAACTCTTCTATTAATTCACTACTGCTCAAGTTTCGCACTTTGTTATCCCGCTCCAGTCTCATCACTGGTCATTTATTACCTTAAAATAATTATAGTTCAGCAAAGCCGGAGCAGGCAATTATTCTGCACACAGATCTGAGTATCTGCTCTCTGACTGGAGAGCTTAACGCATTTCTTGAATGAGCTCAGAGGAGATAGAGAGTGATGAGTTTTGGTAAGAAAAGCATTCATGCCGACTCATATAGAGCCGGCATTCTTGTGGAGGATTGAAAGTGTTCTGATAGTGTTAATCCAGCTCGTTTATCTGGCGACGAATCTCGTCCATCTTAGTTGTCATGACTTTTTGCATATGGTCCAGATCTGATAGGAACTTTTGCTTCGGATCGATCGGATCTATCTCTTTGCGGCGAGCATCAAGCTTTTTCAATTCTTCTAAAGCCATGAGTAATTGCGGGCTGATTTTAGCCATATTTTCAAACGTTTTGGTGTTTCGCAATTCCATGGGGACACCACGGCGACCACGTACAAAGGTAAATTTTTTACTACGCGATAAAAAAGAACCTTTAGGGCGCTTATAGTAGATTTTGAGTACATCCGTGTCGCCTTGATGGCGCAAGGTGTATTTATCTACATTATCGACAGAAGTAATGCCCATTTTTTCTAATGTAGGGTAGTCAGACATGGTGTGCAGTTTCTCATTCAATAGCACTATTTATGCAATGCTGGGCTCAAAAAATTAGTATTACTGGCTCAGGTACCTTAACAAGGTTTATTTTCTTTTGTTTGTGTACTTTTGAGTCTCAGATCGTGGCACTTGTATCGATCTAAAGAAGCGGCTAACAGATAATTTTCTGTTGTTAGCTTCCCATTATTTTTATTTTGAGCTGAGACAGTTTGCACTGTTTCAGGAACTGGCAAGGCCTTGAATGCTAGCTCGATTTTAGTAATTTTTTATAAAATCATATTTATAACAGCGTTCATGCATATAGTACGTCTAATACTTTGGAGCCAGTTAGGACCAGACTGTGCGCTGATTTGGTGCCAATTTTATAGAGGTGTTGTTATTTATGCACTTTTTTCGTGCGGTGCTGCAAAAACTGAATAGGTATGCTGAAAATGACGGCATAAAGTAAGGTGATAATCTGGTAAAGTGGCGATTCCATCAGTGAGTCATTGTGATTCTGCTGTCATCCGACCAAGAGCATGCTTGTGACCAATAACGATATTTTACGTCGCCTTCGCTATACCTTTGATTTTAATGATTCCAAAATGGTTGAAATTTTTCGGCTTGCCGACCATCAAGTGACTCGTGCACAAATTTCCGGATGGTTAAAAAAAGAAGAAGACGCCGAATATCTACGCTGCAGTGACCGTGAGTTTGCTATTTTTTTGAATGGCCTGATTAATGATAGGCGCGGAAAAAAAGAGGGTGCTGCACCAGAGCCTGAGCGTGTACTTAATAATAATATTATCTTCAGAAAATTAAAAATTGCTTTAAACATGACAGCGGATGATATTCTGGATGTGATGTCAGAAGCTAACAACCAGATCAGCAAACATGAGCTGAGTGCGTTTTTTCGTAAGAAAGATCATCAAAACTACCGTGAATGCCAAGATCAGGTATTGCGCAACTTTCTGTCAGGTGTTCAGCATAAGTATCGCGATAAGAAATCTCAACTTTAAAAGTTTGTTTGAGTCATGATCAATCGTAGGATTCCGCCTCTCCGTGCTTTGCAGGCTTTTGAGGCAGCGGCCCGTAAATTGAGTTTTACTCGTGCGGCAGAAGAGTTGTGTGTCAGCCCCAGCGCGGTAAGCCATCAAATAAAAGAATTAGAATCTTTTCTTGGAGAAGCACTGTTTATCCGAAACGGCCGAGAGATAAAATTATCGGCTTTGGGTAAACAATACTATCAGGAGATTCGAAAAGCATTTGGCCTGGTAGAGTCGGCAACTAAGAATGTTTTGGTCGAACAAACCACGACAATACGCTTGGCTGTGTACGGTGCTTTTGCGCATAAGTGGTTGTTAAAAAAAATGGATGGGTTTTATAAAGAACTCCCGGAAATAGATTTGCAAATCATCTTGATGTCTTCTGACCCCGAGTTAAGCGATCAAACTGCCGATGCTTTTATAAGCGCTGGGCCATCCAAACGTGGATATGAAAGCACACTTATTCTGCAAGAGCATTTCATTGCAGTTTGTAACCCCGACTTATTACAGGGAATAGGCCCACATGTGTTGGGGAGTCGTCTGTGGGAATTGCCGGTCATAACTAATCGGGATGAACCACTAGGCTCAGATTGGCAGGACTGGGCCTACGCTGTTGGGATTCCTCTGCCTTCACCGCAAACGATTAGGTTTCGTTATTTTAGTCATCAAATATTGACAATTGAGGCGGCGGTATTAGGCTTGGGCGTGGCCTTATGTAATCATTTTTTTGTGCAGGATGAGTTGGTTGCAGGACAATTAACGACGCTCCCTTACCCAGTATTTAATACCGGTGGAGGGTATTACTTATGCGTCAAGCAAAGCCGACTCCGCGAAGATGGATTGCTAAAATTTAGCCGTTGGCTACAAAAAATTGTTGCTTCAGAAGTTCCTAAATCTCATCTAAGTTAACCTCCATATCGCAGGGGGCTAGCCTCCTGCTACATACAAGCCGAATTCGACCTAGTTAGTTTTCTGCGCTAGTCCGTCGTTAATCATTCCCCCAATTTAATATAATTTGTTTTAGTGTGAGCTGTATTCATACTAAGCCGTTTTTTTTCATTTTTAAGTCCACCCTGAAAAAAATACAATCAGACTTATTGGCTTTACGTGCAATACATTTTATTAGTAATTGAGATGTTGTCTTCGCTTGTAATATGCACTGCAAACAGCGCTGATTAGTGCCCCCCGAAATCTGACTTTTTGTTTCGAAATGATAAAGTCAAAGATAGCAGGAGAGATATATGACTCTAAGTACGCCCTCCCTAGTGGTATCAGAGATACACAAAACCTTTGGATTACATGAGGTCCTCAAGGGTGTCTCATTGGAAGCCAATAAAGGGGATGTTATCTCCATGATAGGAAGTTCGGGTTCGGGTAAAAGTACATTTTTACGCTGTATCAACTTGTTGGAAATACCAACATCGGGAGAAATTACTGTACATGGACAGCCCATAGAATTCATGGCTAATCGGCAGGGCGAACGCGTACCGGTAAATTTAAAACAAGTTGAAAAAATACGCTCGAAATTGTCGATGGTATTTCAGGGGTTTAATTTATGGTCTCACATGACCGTTCTGGAAAACATAATTGCGGCACCAATCTGTGTTTTAGGTACGCCAAGAAAGGAAGCGATTGAGGCAGCAGAGAGGCACCTTAATCGTGTTGGTTTGTACAATCGAAAAGACTATTACCCTGCACAGATGTCTGGAGGGCAGCAGCAACGAGCAGCTATTGCCCGCGCTTTAGCGATGGATCCGGAAGTGATGCTGTTTGATGAGCCAACTTCAGCTCTTGACCCAGAATTAGTCGGCGAAGTACTTCAGGTTATGAAAGGTCTGGCAGAAGAGGGCACTACAATGATTGTAGTGACCCATGAGATGGCTTTCGCGAAAGAGGTTTGCTCTAAAGTGCTTTTTTTACATGAGGGAAAAATAGAAGAACAGGGTACGCCCCAAAAAGTTTTTGATAATCCTGATTCTGAGCGGATGAAGCAGTTTCTTTCACCGAAATACTGATTTGTTATTGAAATAAACAAAAACCAAAATAAAAACAAAAGTGGGAATAAGACTATGAAAAAATCATTATTAATACTCGCCGCCTCTTTAGCATTAAGCACTGGAATGGTTCAGGCAAAAGACTGGACATCAGTGAAAGTTGCAGTTGATGCGCCTTATGAACCGTTCGCCTGGAAACTGCCCAACGGAGAATATACTGGATTTGAAATTGAGCTCGGCAACGCCGTTTGTGAAGAGATCAAACTTAAGTGTGAATGGATCACTCAAGCGTGGGATGGAATTATCCCAGGACTGCTGGCGCGTAAATATGATGTGATATTTTCCTCTATGTCCATCAAGCCTGATCGCGCTAAGAAAGTAACATTTACGAAACCTTACTACGCAACGCCGTCTGCCTGGTTTGCTAAAAAGGGCAGCAAGCATAACCTAGCTGATCAAGCGGGTCTGAAGGGTGTGCGTATCGGAGTACAACGCAACTCCAATCAGGAAACTTATGTGCGTGAGTTCTACAGCAATGTTGAAATCGTTACCTACGAAACCACAGATACCCTAGCTCTTGATTTAGATGGTGGCAGACTAGATTTAGTCTTCTTGGATTACCCCGTAGGCGAAAAAACAATATTGACTAATCCAAACTTTGAAACAGTTGGGGAGACTATTCGTCAACCTGAAACTATTTTCGGACTAGGTGTTGGCGCAGCTTTCCGTCCTCGTGACAAAGAGTTGGTTGAGATGTTTGACAAAGGCCTTGATACAGTAAAATTCAACGGTACATATGATCGAATCATGAAGAAATACTTCGCTTACAATATTAAATTGTAATTAACCGGGGAGTAACACTCCCCTGTTTTTTATTCGAGGTGAAGAGTAATGATCGATTTACAGGGGTATGGGCCTTCTATTATTCGTGGAGCAATGCTGACCATCGAGCTGGCGTTTGCATCTTTGTTGGTAGCTCTGGTTCTTGGATTATTGGGAGCCACTGCAAAACTATCTAAAAACAGACTCGCAAGAGGTGTAGCTCTAATCTACACCACGGTGGTTCGCGGTGTTCCGGATCTTGTCATGATGATGTTGCTGTTTTATGGGGGACAAATACTCATGAATCAGTTTACAGACTGGCTTTTTGATTACTTTGAGATTGACATATTCATCGAGATAAATGCGTTTGTTGCAGGTGTTATTACCATCGGCTTTATTTTTGGTGCTTACATGGCAGAAACTTTCAGAGGTGCATTTCTTGCGGTGGAGTATGGTCAGATTGAAGCAGGGAAAGCTTATGGGATGAGTTCGTGGCAGGTTTTCAAGCGTATTATGTTTCCGCAAATGTTACGTCATGCGTTGCCTGGGCTTGGCAATAACTGGCAAGTCATGCTGAAAACAACGGCGCTGGTTTCTCTCATCGGGCTGACTGATATGGTAAGGGTAGCATCAGAGGCATCAAGAGCTTTGCATGATCCCTTTACATTTTTTGTGCCTGTAGCTGCGATTTTTCTATTTATTACCAGTCTGTCAGATTTCGCTATTAAGAAGATAAAAATCAGATACAGCGCTGGGGTTAGCAGGAGGTTATAAGTGACTATGAATATAATTAATGATCTGCTTAAAGAAAACGACATTTTCAACCCGGCAACATTGATGATGTATTTTGATGGGTTTACCGTAACCGTTCAATTGGTGTTCCTTTCTTTACTGATCGGCTTGCTATTAGCTATTCCTCTTTCAATTATCAGATCTTCGAAGAACCCTTGGTTATCAAAACCTGTTGCTTTTTATTGCTATATTTTTCGCGGTACACCGCTGTTGATTCAGCTTTATATCATTTATTACGGAGTGACTTTTATTGACGGTATTCAAGAGTCTTTCTGGTGGGAAATATTCAAGTACGCGTTTTACCCCGCATTACTCGCTTTTGTTCTTAATACAGCGGCCTATACAACGGAGATAATAAGGGGGGCTATTGAGGCCACGCCTGAAAGTGAAATTGAAGCAGCAAAAGCCTATGGCATGTCAGAATGGCAGACCATGCGCCGAATAATTTTACCGAGTGCCTTTCGGCGAGCGTTGCCCGCTTATGGAAACGAAGTTATTTTTATGCTCCATTCAAGCTCTATCGCCAGCGTAGTCACCATTGTTGAATTAACCGGTGCGGCTAGAAATGTATATGCCAAATTCTATGCGCCATTTGAAGCGTTTATATTTGTTGCGATTGTATATCTTTGTCTCACATTCCTGATTATCTATGCATTTAAAAAACTCGAAAATAATCTGTTAGCACATTTAAAAAGCAGGTAGTACTCAATAGCACTGGATGATTTTCAGTTAGTGGGTGATAGCTAGCAGTAGCGTCTCGAGTGAATTAGTTTGTTTATATAAGAATATTGCCTATTAAATATACGGATTTTTTATGCTTGTATAAATTTCAGATGCTTCGCAAATACTATAATTTGGATAGAAATTTATGTTAACACTGATCAAAAATGTAGACCTATATACGCCTCAGCCTCAGGGGTTGAAGCATTTGTTACTGGCCGGAGAGCGTATTCTGGCTATTATTGATCCGATGGATGACACGGTTCCCAATGGTTCTTATTTGAGCACCTATGATGCGCAAGGTCTGACTGCGGTACCTGGTTTTGTTGATAGTCTTGTTCATTTCTGTGGTGGCGGTGGTGAAGGTGGTTTTACCACTAGAACACCCGAGTTGAATTTTGCAGAAGCTGCTGCCTCAGGTACGACTACGATGGTTGGCGCGTTAGGTACGGATGCGGTGACGAGGACTCTGTCGAACCTTCTCGCCAAATCCCGAGAGTTTGCAGAACAAGGTTTAACGACCTATTTTTATACGGGCTCCTATCATTTTCCGGCAACGACGCTAACAGGCTCCATAAGTACAGATATTGTCTATATACCTGAAATTATCGGTGTAGGAGAGATCGCTATTGCAGACCACCGCGCTTCTCAGTTGAGTGTTCATGAGCTAGCCAGAGTTGCATCTGAAGCGCGAGTAGCCGGAATGATTTCCGGGAAAAAAGGTATTGTGTACTGCCATGTAGGTGATGGAAAGGAGCGTTTAGCCTTGATCAACCAAGTTGTAGAACAAACTGATCTGCCAATACAGCAGTTTTATCCAACCCATATCAATCGAACAGCAGAATTACTTGAGGCTGGCTTTGAGTTTATCCAGCGCGGTGGTGTTATCGATTTTACCGCCAGCACCACTCCGGAACTTTTGGCCCAAGGCGAAGTTGCCTGTGCCCAGGGACTCGCTATGGCGATAGGGCGCGGCCTTCCGGTGTCTCAAATTACCTTTAGTTCGGATGCCAACGCCAGCCTGCCCGAATTCGATGCGAATGGCCATTTGGTAGGTCTTAAATCAGGTGAGATTTCTAGCCTCTTTAAGGTGTTAAGAGAGTCAGTGGTCGATGCAGAGATTCCTCTTGAGCAAGTGCTTTCGTGTATTACTGTCAATCCAGCTAGAATTCTTAATCTGAGCCAAAAAGGGGAGATTGCAGTAGGTAAAGATGCAGATATTGTGCTGTTCGATAGGGATCAATGGGAGGTTCGGTCTGTCTGGTCTCGCGGTCAGAATATTTATCGGAGCATCGATGGATAAAAAATCACAGATGGTTGAATAACTTTTGCTGGTGTAGTCTTTTCAGGCTAATTGTTCACTTAGCTCAAGCAGGTCTGTAGTAATTAAATCCGGCTCGACTCCTCAGGGGCGAATATCTTAGATGGATCTCTTTGAATCCATGCGGCATTCAACCCCGCTGCTTTTTCGCCAATAACATCCCAGAGATTGCTGGATTGGGTCTTTGCTGATAAAGGAGAGAGCTGGGTTGGTAGGTCTGGACGTCATCAATACTGATAACATCCTTTAGATAGGGCAAAACAGCGGCGTTTTTGAGTAGCGTTCTGACGGCGGCTTTGGGGCCGTTTGAGAATGCAACAAGCTGATTTTTAAAGCCTTTAAACCATCAGTGATATCTGAAAACGCGGCCAGTTGGCTAAACTTAGCCATTAGCTGTTGCTGCATCAGCCTCTTACGAAACCCGTATGTCTGATCTCCAATCACTGCACTGAGGTGCTGTCCATAACTACTGGGTTGACCAGCGTTCCATAAACATCAAAGCCTAAGGTTTGCCGCATATCGAATCTCCGGTTGTGGCCGCTTGTGATTGAATAACAAGGCGTTTAAAACGCTGCCTTATTTGCTGGCAGGGTCTTCCGCTTTTTTAACCCGAATAATATTGTTATCAACTTTTGTGCCGTTCAGTGTTTTTATCGCCGCTTTAGCGTCGCCTTGCTTTGGCATTTCAACAAAAGCAAAGCCTTTAGAGTTCCCCGTATGCTGGTCTAATACCAGGTTGCAGGACTGCACTGCACCATGAGCCTCAAACATTGCCAGTAATTCAGCTTCTGTGGTCGCGCGGGAAAGGTTGCGTATCAATATTTTCATGGAGAGGCCGTGTTCTTTAAGGGTGAATGAGGGAACTACAATGGGGGCAATATTAACAGAGATCGCTTCTAAGCCCAATGATGAGATTCTAGCGGTGTGATAAATGTGCTTTAAGTTTGTTGATTTCTGCGTTGCTCAGCTCACGGCTTTGATTTAGTGCTAAGTCAGTGAGCGTTAAATTTAAAATACGGATACGCTGCAGATCAATGACTTTGTAGCCAAGTGCGCGTGACATCCGTCTTATTTGGCGGTTTAGTCCTTGTATTAGCGTGATCTCGAATCGATTTTTACAGATCAGTTTGAGCTTGCATGGGAGTGTTAAGACGCCATCAAGCTCTATTCCTTCGCTCATTTTTTGTAGAAAATCTGCGCCAATGTCAGGTTGTTGGTAGTGCGGCTCGACACTGACCAGGTAGGTCTTAGGGTGAGAGTAATCAGGGGATAATAAACGCTGACACAATACACCATCGTTGGTGAGCAGCATTAAACCGTGTGAGTCTTTATCAATTCTGCCCACCGGAAATAAACGGGTAGATAGCGATACATGGTTAACAATACTATGAGGATTGTCTGCGACACAGTTGCAGTCGATACCAACAGGTTTATTGTAAATCACATAACAGCACTGCTCGGGCAGCACGGCTTTTTGCCCATCAGCAATAACGTCTTCATCACCGCTCAACGTTGCCGGATGCGCTGCAATTTTTCCATTGATACTGACGAGGCCGTCGGCAATCATTTTGATCGCAGCACGCCGGGAACAGATACCGGCGTGCACTAAAAATTGTGTCAGGCGCATCAACTGGCCAGAATTTTAAGGGGTAATGCCAGTGCCTGGTTTTCACCTTGGCCGATAATCCAGATGATCGCGCTTAAACCTCCGAGTGTCGCAAAATACCAGACGGCAGAAACAACCTGTCCGTAACGATCCAAGGGTAGGAGTTCACTATAGTGACGTCGTTTCCACTCAAACAAGATCTCGATGCTGCCAATGGCTAATAAAAATCCTAAGAGGGCCAGCCCAAAATAATAACTGGCAAAAATCCCACCGACGGCACCCAGTACACAAGCGACCAACCCCACGACTGAATTCATAGAGAAGGCGATACTTTTTAAAATATGCCCGCCATCCAGGGGTAGGACAGGCAGAAGGTTAAACAGATTGAGTAAGGCATTAAAAACCGCAAGCCCGGCAAACAGTTCGATATCGGTAATCCAATAAACCAGCAGGCATGCGCAAGAGAGAACAAATCCAAAAAATGGCCCCATAATCGAGATGAAGACATCCTGCCAACGCGTATTTATTTTGTCATCAGATAGGGCTAAACCACCCACAAATGGAATGAGATAAATTCCCTTGGTTTTTAAACCGAAGTATTTCATGGCGCGGATGTGTCCATACTCATGAAATACGAGACAAAGAATCAGTGCGATAGCGAATTGAATGGAGAAAAGCCAAGCGTAGGCGGCTAAGCTGCCGGCTGCAAAAAGCACTTTTATCACTTTTGCGCTTTTGAATAACTTGAGAGCAAGTGAGCCTAATCCAATCAAGCTGATTTTGTTGGGTGCTTTAGGCCGCTCTAATACTTCCTGGCGTTCAATATCCTTCTCGTTGAGTGCGGATTGGCTTACCAGGTCATCATTAATATGTAGCTGATAGGTTAATGAAAATGGCTGCCAGGTTAGATCGACGCTCAGTTTGCATTGGATTTCAGTCTGGTCTGCTTGTAAAGTGAACAGGTGAATGGGATTAGAGGATGGATCGGCACTGGCGTTATGTTGTGAAACCAGTTGATTATCCCAGTACAAAGCCTGCCAGCCGGCCATTGAACCTTCGAGTCTTAACTCCCGCCCAAGGCAGTCTATTCGTAATAATTGCAAACCGATGTTCCATATAAATAAGTAGAAGCGCAAATTATCGCTGATTCTATCCATCAGGCAAGTGATACGCTGTTTTTATTCTTCTGCTAAACAATCGAATTTTAATCGATAGATTAAATAACACTGGAAAAAACAGTTATGGGCAATAAGGCGTTTATCCTTCAGCGGATCAGTATTTTCGCTGGAAAAGAGTTTGATCCTGATTCCGACGAGCAGGTGACAGAGGTGTTACGTGATAAGTTTAATCTTTCGCTACCACAGCGCCGATCTATGGATGATGCTTTACTTGCTGTCGCCAGTGATCATGATGTAATCAGATTGATACTTGAATACCGCGCATTAGGAAAAGTTAAAAAGAACTCACCTTATATTCATGATGTGTAATAAGCCTTTGGTGCTTTTCTTCTCCGTATTTTTTCATTTTAGTATTTTTGTAGAGAGTAGTTATGTCTAAAGTTGTTGTTACTTTTGAGTATGAAAAAGAGACCAAAAACAGCGTGCGTTATCAGGAAGTGCCGGAAGAGGGTAAAGCCCCTATTATGGGAACCTTGTATGTGCAGAAATGGTTTGCTGGTAATACAAAATCGCTTTCGATCACTATCGAAAAGAAAGATTAAATAGCTGCTTTCTTGAAAAGAGATGAGCAGCTGCGTACTTAAAGTCTGCTTGCGGAACCGGTGCAAGTAAAACGTTACTGAAACATCTTGCACAAATCGCGGTCAAAAAAAATTGTGGGCGGTTTGAATGGAGCGTGTCTGGTAGAGTCAGTCAATACTTGATTCTATTAATTATAGTGAAAGCCAGGAGGTGGCCATGTCAGAATTTAATGGAGTAAAAGGCAGTTGCTTATGTGGTGGCGTACATGTGCAGGTAGCAAAAGCAGCGGATAAAATCGGTGCTTGTCACTGCGGTATGTGTCGCAAGTGGGGCGGCGGACCGTTTTTAGCGGTTGATTGTGGTACTGAGGTAACCTTTACAGGGGAGGAGAATATATCTACTTTCGCTTCTTCCGAGTGGGCTACACGAGGCTTTTGCAAACAGTGCGGCACACATCTGTTTTATCGCTTAAATGCGAATAATCAATACATCATGCCGGTAGGGTTACTGGAAAATATCGATGGACTGTTATTTGATCATCAGATCTTTATTGATAAGAAGCCGTCTTACTATAGTTTTTCTAATAAAACGGCTGATATGACTGAAGCAGAATTCTTTGCAATGTATGGCGCTTAAATCCGGTTTTTATACGGGCGTCTTTGTTGGTTGCAGTGTGCGTCACTGATTAACGGTGGCGCCGCTCCAGCATTTTGATAATATCTTTAAATACTGAATTTTCTAAGACTTCTGGCAGATCCAGCTCCAGACTATTGCGATAGTAGGTGCTTAGGTCCAGGCCAAACCCCAGCGCGTATAGTTCCAGATCGCCGCGTGCTTCGAGCATGGTGGCGACTTGGCGCAGGTGGTTGTCCATAAAGTCCGGCACGTTATTTTGCGCCGTTGCTGATTCCATCGGTGATCCGTCTGATAGCACAATCAGAATACGACGCTCTTCAGGGCGTGCGGCCATCCGTTCAGCGGCCCACAGCAGTGCTTCACCATCAACACCTTCTTTAAAGATGTCGGGCTTCATCATGGCTGCAATGTTTTGTCGAGCCCGCTTAAATGGTGTATCCGCATCTTTATAGATAATGTGTTCTGTCTCGGCTAAGCGGCCCGGATTCGCTTCTTTATTGCTTGATGAGCGCCAGCGTTTAAAGGTTTTGCCACCTTGAATGCTACGGGTAGTAAATCCGAGGATTTCTGTGCTGACTCCGGCCAGGTCGAGCGCTTTTGTCATGATTTCGATGAGCATAGCGATGGAGCCTATATGCTGTTTCATCGAGCCGGAATTATCCAACAAGAAGGTAACCAGACAATTGCTACGAAGCTGGTAGCGCTCTTTGCGAAAGAGTTGGCGATAGTCCGGAGATGTCACCAGCCGCGTTAAGCGTCGGGCGTCTAAATAACCCTCCTCTTCGCCGAAGTTCCAGCCATCCAGTTCAGGTGCAGCTAAGATCATCTGTAACTGCCTTGCTAAACGAGGCACATTAACGCCTTGGCCACGGATACGCTCATCAAGCTGGACGCGCATTTTGCTTCTGATAAAAGAGGCAACGAGTTTATCTGCTTCTATTACCCGGTCGTTATCGCGAGACCAGACTTTGTAGTTATTTAATTGGGCAAGTAGTTCACGGTATTGCGAGTGGGTGGTGCGTCCGTTGCTGACGGGCATTTCTGCTTCAGATTCGCTTTCTGATTCGAGCAGTAGGCCGAAGCTGTTAATGATCGCTTCATCTGTTTCTTCGCTATCTTTCTCGTTCTCATCTAAAAAGCCGACCAGTTCATCTACGACCTGGGCTACGCCTAGTGCATTCTCAGCAAAGACTTTCTGGTCGTGAACGTTGCGCCGCATGCCAACCAGAAAAGTACCGACATGCGGGGCGAACATCATACGATGTGGCTCGATAAGATCTTCCGTGACTTCGATTACCGGCTTGCCGGAGAGGCGAGTCCAAACCATTTGAGCAACGGTGTAGATCATCAGGCCGACATTGTTTTCAGTCATATTGGCTGCGTGTAACTGCAGGCACCATGCTTCGAAACGGTGTTCGATATTACGCTTGGCGCCAGGGTGAGCGGTATCGACCAGCGCTTCTACGCGCAGCTGTTCGAGTAGCTCGAAGATCATCTGGCTGACGTCACTTTCGGGCATCAGACTGCGATGTAGTTCGATGTTGCTATGCTTCAGGCGCAGGGCTATGCCGTCTGCGGCACCACGAAAAGACCGAAAATCGTCTTTCTCTAAGCTGGTGCGCAGATGGGGGGCGCGAATCCCTGAAGGCCTTCCGTTTAATTCAGGCCGGTGGCCTCTGAATTTAAAACCGCTGACACCGGAATAACCGCGTACGCTAACACCGCATAGTTCTTCAACCATCTGTTGAAGCTTTTCATGGCGTGGTTGTTGCGCGGTTTGTGTGGCTTCGTAACCCTTATTAGTGCTGCTCACTGGTCATTACTCCAGACGCCAGATGAGCCCAGGACTCGGTGAGTTCCTGATCGAAGCAGCGTTGGAAAAATTCAGCGATCATTGGTCGCTCAGCTTCATCACATTTATTAAGAAATGACAGGCGAAAAGCGATAGCCGGATCGCGGAAAATCTCGATATTTTCGGCCCATGAAATAACGGTACGTGGGGACATAAGCGTTGAAATATCTCCAGCAGCAAAACTGTTACGTGTCATGTCTGCGACAGCAATCATTGACTTTATCAGGGTGAGCCCCGCTTCGTTATTAAAATTAGGTACGCGGGCCTGAACGATTTTAACTTCGTCGTCCGTGGGTAAGTAGTTAAGAGTAGTAACGATATTCCAACGATCCATCTGCGCTTGGTTGATCATCTGAGTGCCATGATATAAACCAGTACTATTACCTAAGCCGATAGTGTTGGATGTTGCAAATAAACGGAACTGTTTATGGGGGCGAATCACTTCGTTCTGATCTAATAGTGTGAACTTACCATCGCGCTCTAGAATACGTTGGATGACGAACATAACGTCAGGGCGGCCAGCATCAAACTCATCAAAAATCAGCGCAGTAGGACGGCGTAAGGCCCACGGTACGATGCCTTCCTGAAATTCGGTTACTTGCTTACCATCACGTAAAATAATGGTGTCTTTACCCACCAGATCAAGGCGGCTGATATGTCCATCAAGATTGATGCGCACACAAGGCCAATTAAGGCGAGCAGCAACCTGTTCAATGTGGGTGGATTTACCTGTGCCATGCAATCCTTGCACCATTACCCGGCGGTCGCGGCTGAATCCTGCCAAAATAGCTAAGGTTACTTCAGGGTTAAACTGATAAGCGTGATCTACTTCGGGTACGTGATCATCCCGATCACTAAAAGCAGGCACTCTAAGGTCTGTATCTATGCCAAAAATTTCGCGAACAGAGACCGTTGTATCTGGCTGGTCAATTTTAATATCGGACATAGTGATACCTGTAAAATATGTGAAGAAATAACGGGATAAAAGTTTGCCTTAGTCTAGGTGAACAGGTGTGCCAGCGAGTGGGCCAGTTAATATCTTTCTGTATGGCCAGTATGAATGCTGTCTTATAGGTGAGGACTATTGTTAAAAGAATCGTAACTAAAGAGCGCCCATATAATATCTTCGTTAAAGAGCGCCTATCATTAAACTGAGTCCAATCAAAATCAATAATAAAAATGCAAAACGGCGCATATTGATTGTGCTTAGCGGAGGCGGATAGCGTTTACCAATCAAGGTAAAGAACATAACCATGGGGATACACAGCAGTGAAAATGTCAGCATATCGATAGTTAGTCCTCCTTGAAATCCAACCATGACAATACGCGCAGTAGAGCTGATGAGGAAAATACATACCAGACATAAGCGGATGGTTTTGAGTTCAAAGGGTTGACGATAAAACAGGTAGACTAACGGTGGGCCCGCCATACTGAACATCCCCGCCAAAAAGCCTGCGGCTGCACCGGAGGCGACAAATACAGCATTGGATGACGGCTTAGATAAAGGCTCCGGGCGTAACATAATCAATAGCCCGCCCGTGAAAATGGTAATGCCCAGCAGGAGTTGCAACAGGTTGTTGAATGACTCACTGAGGTGGTCAAGTAAGATCAGGCCGACAAGCAGCGCAGGAAATATCCCTATACAGGTGATGGCAACGCGCTTAAGGTCAAGCGCATGAAAGCTACCTTTCAGGGCGACTAGGCCGTTAATCAGAGTAACCGCGCTAATCACTACAGAGGTGAATGCAATCGGTACTAAGTCAAAAGCAGTGACACATCCCATGACAATCATGCCTAAAGCAAACCCTGTGACGGTTTGCACATAGGTGGCAAAGGCGATGATAGCAATGAAGGGAATTAGCGTTTCCAGGCCCATTAGGTGTGATGGCTACTCTTTTAAAGTGGATGATTTACATTCTTTGAAGATGCGACTGCTGCAATTATCACAGATATCGCGATCCAGCTGCTCGTATATTTGTTTAATCGCTTCACCTTTGGAGCGAAAAAATGCCTGCTCTCCTATGCTTTCGAAATACTCCTCTCGTCTGAGGTATTCATTGACCTGACTTTTAAGGTTGGTCAGATAAAGCGCGTGTCCCATTTTTCGCCGTCGTTTAGCTTCCTGCATTAGCATTTCGGCTCCGGCAATATCGATATGATTCATGCCGTTACCGATAATCAGTACATTGGGAGTGTAGGTGTTTTCCAGATAGTCTTTGACGTAATTAACGGAACCAAAAAACAGAGAGCCTTCAATGCGGATGATTTTCAGCTGGGGGCAACGAGGCTGGGTGTTTGAAAGTGCATTGTTGAAAAACGGCGTCACACTGTCTGGGTCAGGTAGTACCTCAACGATATTCGGTTGAGATGTGCGTTTCAGATAGAACACCAGTGAAAGGATTACACCCAGGTAGATTGCAAACTCAAGTGCCATGACCAAGGTTGCTGCAAAGGTAACAATTAACACTGTAAATTCAGATTTCCCGGCACGGAAAATAAGTTTGATGTGATGAAAATCAATCAGATTGTAGGCAACCACCAGTAGTAACCCTGCCATGCTCGGAATAGGAATGAAGCGTGTCATTTCAGAGAAAAGCAGTACGATAGCCGCCAGTGAAATGGCTGCAAAAATGGCGGCTAACGGTGTTCTCGCCCCCGAGGTGTAGTTAACGCCTGTGCGGGTAAATGACCCGGAAGATGCGTAGGAGGAGAATATAGATCCGACAATATTCGAAAGCGCCTGACCGTAAAACTCCTGATTACCGTTGATTGATTGCTGTGAACGCGTAGCGACAGAGCGAGCAATAGAGACAGCTTCAACCAAGCCTAGCAGACCGATAGCGATGGCACCCGGTGCTAAAGCATAAAACACATTGGAATCAAGACCGGGGAGCAAAAAGGGAGGCAAGCTGCCGGGGATCTCGCCGACGAGTGCGATGTTATGCTCGTCGGCCCCTAGCCACCAGGCGAATACACTACTGATGATCATTGCGATGAGCATGTTAGGCCAGCGAGGTAGCAGGCGCTTAAAAAACAGGCAGGTAACCACAGTGACTACGGCAACAGAGAGCGCATAAAAATTAGTGCTGTGGGCCGCTGAAAATACGCCAGACCATGTCGAGAGGAACGCCCCGTTGCTCTCTATTGAGATGCCTAATATATTTTTCACTTGGCTGGAGGCTATAACAATCGCGGCCCCTGACGTGAAGCCGATGACCACCGAGTGAGATACAAAATTAACCAGAGTGCCGAAGCGAAAAAAAGCTAACAATAGCTGGAATAGACCCGCCATGAGGGTGAGGGCGAGTACCAGGTTGATGAACTCGGGGGAGCCAGGCGTAGCCAGCGGGCTGACTGTGGTGAAGACGACAATCGATAATGCTGCCGTCGGGCCGGAAATCAGGTGCCAGGAAGAACCAAACAGCGCCGCCACGATAGCGGGAATGATCGCTGCGTATAACCCATATTCAGGTGGCATGCCGGCAATCAGCGCGTAGGCGACCCCTTGCGGTAATACTATAACGGCGTTTGTCAGTCCGGCAAAAAGGTCATCACGTGCTTTATCCATCGTGATAAGACGAGACCATACCAAAAAAGGAAACAAGCGGGCCCAGTTAAATTGAGGCTTGTTTGGTTGGTTCTGCATAAGAGTGATCCCGGTGGTTGATTTTTTTACCTTTTTTCTTATCCAGGCAACTTATCGTTTGATGCTGGAGGTGCATAGATCCAGATTTTATGAGGTTTTAAGGCCACGTAATTTCTTTTAAGTCTATACCTTTTGAAAGGCTCCGTGCGAGTGAGCGGTAACTTAAATTCTTGGCTGGCCCCATCGTTGCTTGTTGACTGGTCATTGCCGGATTGCTGTCTTATTCCTAGCATTAATGACAGAGTCGGATCCATACAACTTCCTTGGATAATAAAAATATGACAAGCCAAGCCACTAGGATACCAGTGAAATCCGGTCTTCCGGAATTTGAAAATCGTGATAAGCAGGAAACCAAATATACCACCTGCTACATGTGTGCCTGCCGTTGCGGTATTAAAGTAACCGTTGAAGATAACAAAGTCCGCTTCATACAAGGTAATCCGAATCATCCGGTCAACAAGGGTGTGCTGTGCGCTAAGGGTAACTCCGGCATTATGAAGCAGTACTCACCTGCTAAATTGAGTTCTCCTCTATTACGTAAACCCGGCACTGAGCGTGGCGCGGGTGAATTTGAAGAGATCTCCTGGGAGCAAGCGCTGGATATGCTGGAGAAGCGTTTATCGCATATTCGCGCTACAGACCCGAAAAAACTGGCCTATTTTACAGGCCGGGATCAGATGCAGGCGCTCACAGGTATGTGGGCAAGCCAGTTTGGTACCATTAACTGGGCGGCGCATGGCGGTTTCTGTTCCGTCAATATGGCTGCCGGTGGTCTGTATACAATGGGGCATGCTTTTTGGGAGTTTGGTGACCCTGACTGGGAAAATACCAAGTATTTCCTTATGTGGGGAGTGGCAGAAGATCACGCATCTAATCCGATTAAGCTGGGTCTGAAAAGACTCAAAGAGCGCGGGGCTAAATTTGTATCGGTTAATCCGGTGCGTACCGGCTATCAGGCGATTGCTGATGAATGGGTGGCCATACGTCCCGGCACTGACGGTATTCTTGCACTCTCGATGGTGCATGTTCTGCTTAAAAATAAGTTGGTTGATGAAGAATTTTTGATCCGTTATACCAACTCCGCTCAATTGGTTGTGAATACGCCGGGCCAGAAAGGTGATGGTTTATTTTATCGCGGCCCTGTACAAGATGGAAAAGCGGGCAACCCGCAGGTATGGGACCTGGTTAAAGAAGCATACGTTGATGCAAATCTGCCAGAGATAACACCGGCGCTATTTGGTGAATATACCGCGCCTGATGGTACGCCATTGCGAACAGCAATGAGCATCATGCTCGATAAATATATGGATGATCAGTATTCACCGGAGGTTGCGGCCAAAGAGTGTGGTGTAGCGGCCAAGGATATTGAACGTATCGCGTTGGAGATGGCGCATGTCGCCTTTAAAGAAACGATTACCATCGATGTTGAGTGGACGGACTGGGCCGGACGTAAGCAGGATAAGTTTATCGGACGCCCGGTGTCGATGCATGCGATGCGCGGAATATCAGCGCACTCTAATGGCTTCCAGACCTGCCGCGCTATCCATTTGTTGCAAGTGTTACTGGGTACGATCGACTGTCCGGGTGGGCATTTAGCCAAGCCGCCGTTCCCGAAACATGTTCCACCGGGAATTAAACCGGCAAAAGAGATGGCGCCGAATACGCCGTTAAAATCACCGCCGTTGGGTTTTCCGACCTGTCCTGAAGACTTGGTGATTGATGCTGAAGGCAAGCCGTTGCGTATCGATAAAGCCTATAGCTGGGATGCGCCGATCTCCTGTCATGGCCTGATGCACATGGTGATCAGCAATGCAGTCAAAGGCGACCCTTATAAGATCGATACGCTGATGCTGTTCATGGCCAATATGGCCTGGAACTCCAGCATGAACACGGCACAAACATTGGATATGCTGTGTGCCAAAGAAGATGACGGTGAATACAAAATTCCCTTTATCGTTTGCTCGGATGCGTTCAATTCAGAGATGGTGGCGTATTCCGACCTCGTCTTGCCGGATACAACGTATTTAGAGCGTTACGATACTATCTCCATGCTCGACCGTCCGATCTCTGAGCCTCACGCCGCCTGTGATTCTGTGCGTATTCCTGTGATCAAACCGGATCGTAATGTAGTGTCGTGGCAAGAGGTGATGGTGGAAATGGCAGGGCGCTTGAACTTCCCTGCATTCACAACTGCAGAGGGTGAGCGCAAGTACGATGATTATAAAGATTTCATCGTTAATTTTGAGAAAGAACCGGGTATTGGCTTTTTGGCCGGATATCGGGGCGTCGATGGCGATAAGTCGTTGCGTGGTGAGCCGAATCCTCGCCAATGGGAAGCCTATGAAGAAAATCAGGGCTTCTTTGAGTTCGAGTTAGGGTTGAATCAACGCTATATGCGCCATGCGAATCGTGATTATCTTGAGCTGGCAAAAGAGGCTGGCTGGATTGGTAATACAGAGCAGATTGTTATCGAACTGTATTCGGAAAAACTACAGACATTCCGTTTGGCAGGGCAGGGTTTGTATGACGGCCCGATGCCAACTGAGGCACATCATAAAGAACGTTTAGTGAAATACTTTGATCCGCTGCCTATCTATTACATGCCGCTGGAAGAGCAGCGTATTGATCGTGATGAGTATCCGTACCATGCAGTGAATCAGCGTCCGATGTTCATGTACCACAGTTGGGATAGCCAGAATGCATGGCTGCGCCAAATCATGAATCAGAACTATCTGTACATGAACCGCGTAGCTGCTGAGCGCGATGGTATTGCTGATCTTTCCTGGGTCTGGGTTGAATCGCATAACGGCAAAATCCGTGCGCAGGTAAAACTGATGGAAGGTACTAACGAGCAAACCGTTTGGACCTGGAATGCCATTGGTAAACGTGGTGGAGCATGGGGATTGTCGGAAGATAGCAATGAATCAACCGATGGTTTCTTGATGAACCATCTGATCTCTGAGCTGCTCCCTCAGAAAGGCGATAAGACAGACCGTGTGACGAACTCTGATCCTATTACCGGTCAAGCTGCCTGGTATGACTTGCGCGTAAAAATCACACCGGCAGCCGAGGGAGAAACGGGTAGCTGGCCGCAGTTTGGCCCATTAAAACCGCAACCCAATGCGAAGCCATCGCCGGATATGTTGAGCTATACCAGCCATAAAAATGTCAACCTATTGCGCTCGCTGTCAGACATTCTGACACGCGGTGAGAAGTAACTGCAGACGGAGAATAATAATATGAAATTAGGTCTGGTAGTTGATCTGGATACCTGTGTTGGTTGTCATGGTTGTGCAACCGCGTGCAAGCAATGGAATACTTCGGGCACGATTGGCCCTTTGTCGGATAAAGATCCGTACGGCCGTGACCCAAATGGTGCTTGGTTAAACCGAATTCGTACCTATGAAGTGGATGACACACCCAACAGCAAAACTGTGCATATGCCGATGTCATGTATGCATTGTGATGATGCGGCGTGTGTCACGGTATGCCCTACGGGGGCTTCATACAAACGCGAAGAAGATGGGATCGTTCTGGTCGATCAGGATAAGTGTATGGGTTGTAATTTGTGCTCATGGGCTTGTCCTTATGGTGCGCGAGAGCTGGATCCGCAACAAGGCACAATGAAAAAATGTACCCTGTGCGTGGATCGCATTTATGATGAAAAACTACCTGAAGACGAGCGTAAGCCTGCCTGTGTACTGACCTGTCCGACTAAGTCGCGGACCTTCGGTGATTTTGATGATCCTAATTCAGAAGTCAGCAAACTGGTACGTGATCGTGCAGGGAAACAGTTGATGCCTGAACTGGGTTATAACCCGGTAAATACCTACTTGCCGCCACGTAATAAGCCTGTCGTTGAGCAGTATCAGCCTGTGTCCCTCAAAGACACAGTGAAAGGTTGGGTTAATAAGGTAATCGCCCGCTAATAGGGTGATAGATAATAATAAAACGGAGACGTTGATATGCATCCGGCTTTTTCAGTTCTAGTGTTTACCGTAATGTCAGGTGCCGGTTATGGCCTGATTACTTTAATGGTGTTGGGTCACATGAGTGGCGTTATTCCGATGACTAATAGTGTATTGCTCAGCGGGGGGGGGCTGGCACTGGTGATGATCACGGTGGGCTTGTTGTCATCTACCTTGCATCTTGCAAATCCTAAAAATGCCTGGCGTTCGTTCAGCCGGTTCAGAACCTCATGGTTATCGCGTGAAGCAGTATTTGCTGTACTTTTTTATCCCTTTACCTTGATCTATCTGGGAGGTGTCTGGTTGCAAGGTGGGGACGTAACGACTTTTGTTGCCTTGTGTGGTGTGGTGGCGGCCCTGCTTGCCATGATTACCCTGTTTTGCACCAGTATGATCTACGCCAGCCTGAAAACCATTCGTCAATGGAACTCCTCATTGACACCGGTTAACTATATCGCCCTGGGATTGATGTCGGGTTCTTTGTTACTGGCGGCGATTCAGGGGCTGGTATCCGGTGATGTTTCGGCGATACAGCTTCAGTTATCGCTGGGGTTGCTGATCCTTGGTGCGGTGGTCAAGGTGATTTATCTGTTCTGGATCGGAAAACCGGCGGGTAGCACCATCAATACAGCAACAGGTTTTACCCAAGCCAGTGTGCGTCTGTTAGATCAGGGGCACTCATCAAACGGGTTTCTCAACAATGAATTCGGTTATACGGTTGCGGCAAATAAGTTAGTGCGGCTGCGTTTGTTGATGCTGGTTCTGGCTTTTATCATCCCTTTTTTACTGCTGCTGACCGCCAGTAACGCTCTGATGGTAATCGCTGCACTGCTGGTGATTGCTGGTTTGTTGGTGGAGCGCTGGTTGTTTTTTGCTGAAGCACGCCATGTTGTGCGATTGTTCCATGGCGATCAGCGCGTCTGATAAGCCGACACATAAAAGAGAATAGTCATGAATTTTGAAACACGAAATCCGCTAACGGGTGAACTGCTAGAAACGTTTGATCTGTTGACTAATGATCAGTTGGAGCAGCGCCTGAGCATTGCAGAACAAGCCGCCGATGCCTGGAGCTGTACCCGATACTCTGAGCGTTCGCAGCTGTTGCATGCGGTTGCAGCACAGTTGACAGAGAATCGTCAGATGCTGGCTGAGACCATCTCGCTGGAGATGGGTAAATTATTGACTGAGGCATTAGGCGAAGTCGATAAATGCGCAGGGGCCTGTAGTTACTATGCCGACCATGCAGAGCAGATGTTGCAAGATGATCTGATCGAAACACCGGCACGGCGTAGCTTGGTTACCTATCAGCCGCTCGGCATCGTGTTTGCCATCATGCCGTGGAACTTTCCACTCTGGCAGGTGTTTCGTTGTTTAGCGCCAACCCTCATGGCGGGCAATGGCTTGTTGCTAAAACATGCGCCGAACGTACCGCGCTGTGCGAAAGCGATTGAGAAGATTATTCGGGATGCCGGAGCACCGCAGGGGTTAGTAACCGATCTGACGATCTCTGTTGAGCAGGCTGCTTCGGTGATTGCTGATCATCGTGTCCAGGGTGTGGCGTTTACCGGCAGCGAGATGGCAGGGCGGCAGATTGCAGCACTAGCAGGCCAGAGCCTGAAAAAAGTCGTTTTAGAGCTGGGCGGTTCGGATTCTTTGATTGTATTGGATGATGCTGACATTAATAAAGCGATGGATGTGGCGATGCGTGCCCGCTTTTCTAATGCCGGACAGATCTGTATCGCCTCTAAGCGATTCCTTATTGTACCGAGCCGGATTCAGGAATTTACTGAGCTGATGTTAGCGCGGGTAAAAGCGTTGAAGCACGGTGATCCACTGAGCTCTGATACCACCTTGGCTCCGATGTCCCGATTGGATATTCGGGATAAGGTTCACCAGCAAGTGCTGGCCTCTATATCGGAAGGTGCACGCGCGTTAGCAGGTTGTAAGCCGATAGAGGGAGCCGGGTATTTTTACGCGCCTTCAGTATTGGATAATGTGCAGCTGGGAATGACTGCGTTTAATGAAGAGATCTTTGGACCCGTGGCCGCTATTGTAGCGGTGCGTGATGAAGCCGATGCGATAGCGCAAGCGAATGCAACCCGCTTTGGTTTAGGTGCAAGTATCTGGACAGAGGATCTTGAAAAAGGGGAAGCGATACTGCGTCAGTTGGATGTAGGCTGCGGATTTGTCAATGCCCAGGTGGCTAGTGATGTGCGTATGCCCTTTGGCGGGACTAAAGCATCAGGGCTTGGTCGTGAACTGGGTATCAGCGGAATCCGAGAGTTCTGTAATGCTAAATCCATTTGGATACAATAGATTACATTAAATATTTAATGTAAAAAACGGCTGATTAATCAGCCGTTTTTTTTGGGTAGCGCCCCGCTGTTAGTCAGGCCAGTCGACTTAAATCATTTCTCAGTTCGTTGATTTTTGCCGCCATAACTTGTTCCATCTTATCCAGCTCGTCTAACAATACTGCGCGACGATCACTGTTGCTTTGCTTTTTTGAAAGTGTATTTAACTCTGAAATCGCCGCCAGTAGAACAGGATCACTACCGTCACTGTTTTTGCTCTGCGCTTGTGCTTTTGAATCGGCAGCAATTACTTTGTTGCGTTCGAAATAGAAGCTGCTGCTTTCAGGTAGCGCTGAATTTTCAGAGTGTTTGAAGTAGATCTTCAAAACTTCCTGATTATCTTTCTGGCTCAGTTTATAGTGACTGATAGTATGGATATCGGTCAGCCCCATTGCGTTAAGAGTGCTGTATTCAGACATGGCTTTACCCGTTTTTATTATAAAAATTGATGGCTATCTTTAAGCATAAAGAAGAGAGCAGCATGCAGTAGGGCCAATTCAGCGTGTTGGATGTATCCAGATGCCGGAAGAAAAATGAATCTGGCCCTAAAGTGCAGAAAAATCTGGCCCTAATGGCGGTCATGGAGTGCACTTATAGTGGCTACAGAACGATAAGAATATTGAAGCAGGAGAATGTGCATGGCAACTAAAACCCAGGTTCAGATTGAATTGCAGCCCGAAACACTCAAGCTGTTTGATCGCTATCACAAATACACCGGCACATCGCCTGAGTTTTACATCACTGAGCTTGTCGAAAAAACTTTGCCTACCGTAAAAGCGATGGTTGAGGCGATGGATGAAGCCAGTGAAAATCCGGATGCTGGCATCGATGTAATGGAGCTATTTGCCCGTAACATGGCAGCTGCTGCACTGGAACAGAAAAATGCCGCAAAAGAGGAACCGATTACAATGTAAACGGCGCTTGCTAAACACTCCTTCCGGTCGGCAGTTTTGTCGACTCTATCTCCGAAACGAATCACTTCACTCGTTTCTATATAGCGGCTACTATTGAGCTCAACTTTACTGAAAGAAATGCTCATGTCCTATCCAATTGAAAAAAAGCTGGTCATCGCTGTCTCTTCCAGTGCGCTATTTGATCTATCAGAATCGAACGCCATCTTTGTAGAGCAAGGGCCGAAAGCCTATAAACAATTCCAGCAAGACAATCTTGAAAAGGTATTGGGCAAAGGCGTTGCATTCCCTTTTATCAAGCGCTTTTTAAATATCAATTGTCGTTTTGCGCAGCAGGAGCCGGTCGAGGTGGTTTTGTTGTCTCGTAACTCAGCAGCTACCGGTCAGCGGGTTTTCAGATCTATACAAGCCTATGGACTGAATATTACACGGGCTGCATTTGTTGAAGGGAAGTCACCTTTTGAGTATGTACCGGCTTTTAATGCATCGCTGTTTCTCTCTGCAAATGAAAAAGATGTGCAAAACGCTATTGATGCCGGTTTTCCTGCAGGTGTTGTTCTGCCGGGAAAATCGGTAAATGACGAAGGAAGTGAAGAGCTGCGCATTGCTTTCGATTTTGATGGCGTGATTGCGGATGATGAGTCTGAAGCGGTATTCAAAAAGGGCGCCCTTCCCGATTTTCAGAAGCATGAAGTGGATAACTCTCATATTCCGCATAAGCCAGGGCCATTAGCGGATCTATTCAAAAAACTGTCATTTTTGCAGCAACTTGAGGATGAAGAGGTCGAAAAAAACAGAGATTATAAACGTTTGCTCAGAACAGCTATTGTGACGGCGCGCAATGCTCCATCGCATGAGCGGGTTATCACGACGCTGGAATCCTGGGGTGTGAGTGCTAACGAGACGTTTTTTTTAGGGGGGATGGAAAAGAACCGCATCTTGTCTCGCTTGAAACCGCACATGTTTTTTGACGATCAGCGATCTCATCTTGAATCAGGTGCGGGTGATATCCCAATGGTACATATCCCTTTTGGCATAGCGAATATGCCCGTATCAGAAAAAAAATGAGCGGCACTTGAATTTTTTGAGATTAACTCTGAGTCCGTTTATTGATTTATAGCAGGTCATAAAAACATGCCTCTTGTATGCTGTGCTGAGTAATTATGGCATGAAGGACGATGAGGATGGTTAAGCATTTGCGCGCTAAAATATTCTTTAAAGATGTATTGAAGCAGACACCTTTTTTAAAAGCAGTGTTTTTATTAATTGCTCTTTGGTTTGGTTTTTCTGTTGCGATGTTTTTTGCAGAAAAAGGAGCCGAAGGCTCTGGTATTGTCACATTTGGTGATGCGCTTTATTGGGCAATAGCTGCTTTCTCAACCGCAGGAATTGCACCTGTGCCTGTATTGGGAGTTTCAAAGCTCATAGGTGGTATCTGGATTATTCTTGGCTCTGCTATGTTTTTTGGCACTATCGTCGCGACAATTACGGCATATTTTATGCGGCCTCTACAGCGGCCTGATAAACAGATTGTAGATATCATTGAATATAATCTGGAGCAATTGGATTCACTGACAGTTGAGGAGCTGGATTTGTTAAGAGAGACGGTGGATGGCCTTATTTTGCATATGGAATATCTCAAAGAGCATCAACCGACACACACAGTACTCACCAATGATTTGTAGCAGCGACTATTCAATCATTTCGAATGATAGTTTGTATCGTAAGCTTTCCTGCTGTTTTTAAGTTTCATTTAATTCGCACAGGATAAGCTATCTCCATTATCAGGAGGTGGCTTATGTCTAACGCAAAAACACAAAACGTCATTAAAGTTTGGGATCCGCTGGTACGGATATTTCACTGGTCTTTAGTGCTTTTCTTTTTAACCGCTTATCTGACTGAAGATGACTTCGAGAATATCCATATCTATGCAGGATATGCGGTGTCGATTCTGGTTGGCTTTCGGCTTGTCTGGGGCTTGATCGGTCCTGAATATTCACGTTTCAGTAACTTTGTCAGACCTCCGGCGGAAACCGTGGCTTATCTGAAAAGTTTGATGACCGCCAATCCTCAGCATCATATAGGACATAACCCGGCTGGTGGCATGATGGTGATGGCTTTGTTGGTGGTGTTGGCAGCTACCGGTTTTTCCGGAATGGCGTTATTAGCTATTGACGGGGGCGGGCCATTAGCGGGCACTTTTGTGACGAATTTTAATGAAGACCTATTCGAAGAACTGCATGAACTCCTGGCAAATACCTCTGTATTCTTGGTTGTGTTACATGTCGCCGGAGTGTTGGTGAGTAGTTTCCTGCATCGTGAAAATCTAGTTCGTTCCATGTTTACAGGCGTTAAGGAAGCTAAAAATATGGGTGAAGAGCAGCAGTAAGAGAAAATCTATACGAGACATCAGAAGGAGGTAAAACGGATGAGAAGCAAGCCACTAATTATTTCAGGCGTGTTCTTGGCTGTAGGGTTAATGCCCGTGGAAGTCCAGGCGGAGCTGATTGACGAGCGCTTGGCGCATTACCGGGCAGAGGGTGCCGGTGAATTTGTCGTAAGTCATGGAAAGGCGCTCTGGTATGCTGATAATGAAGGACGCAGCTGTACACAATGTCATGGTGAGTCACCCAATATGGCGGGTAAGCACATTAAGACTGGAAAGCGGATAGAGCCAATGGCACTTTCGGTCAGTCCGGAGCGCTTTTCGAATGCAGATAAAATAGAAAAATGGTTTTTGAGAAACTGTAAGTGGACGATGGTCCGTGAGTGCACTCCCCACGAAAAAGGCAATATTCTTGTGTGGTTAAAGGCTCAATAATAGACCCACTAATAACCCGGCAAGCTGTCGTTTAAAGTGCAAGAAAGTGTGTAGTGAAAGGGGTGGAAAATGATAAATAATAAAGTAATGAATGTATTGAACTATTCCCGATGGGTTGTCGGTGTGGGTTTTATTACAACCGCTTGGTGGATAGGGCTGACTGGTGTGAGTAACGCATCAGAAAGTGTTTCACAGCGGTTAACCAACAGTCAGTTATTGTCACCACAAGCCAGTGTGTATCATACGGAATGTGGGGATTGTCATCTGGCTTATCCGGCAAAACTATTGCCAGCGGTTAGCTGGACTCTCATTATGACAAAGCTGGATGATCACTTTGGCGAGAATGCTGAAGTGGATGCTGAAGCATTGGTCACAATTACGAAGTATTTAATGAGTAACGCGGGGGCCGAGGGGCGGGGTATGCTTAAACACATACCATCTCCAGTGCCCATGCGTATCACTAATCTGCCTTATTTTGAACGCAAGCACGATGAAGTTCCTGATAGGCTGGTAACAGCTAATCCTGAGGTAGGCAATTTCAGTAATTGTAATGCGTGCCATGAGGGTGCCATTAATGGAGACTTTGATGAAGATAGGATTAATATTCCTGGCTTTGGCCGTTGGGACAATTAGTGCAGCGGTATGGGCAGATCGTGATATTAAACCGGAAACGGTTCGAGCGTGGGTTGAGAGCGGCCAGATACGCTCCTTCGAGGAAATTTTTCAGCTAAATAAAAGCGCTCTTTCTGGTCAGATTTTGGATTTGGACGTTGAAAAAAAGCATGGCCGTATCGTATATGAAATCGAGCAGTTAAAAGAGAATGGCACTGTTTCAGAAGTCTATATAGATGCAATCACCGGCCAGTTTATAAAAGAGGAAGCGGGTGATTGAGGAGGTGACAGCATGAGAATCCTGCTGATTGAAGATGATATGGATCTCGTTAATAGCCTTAAGCCGCGATTGCAGCGGGAAGGTTATGTCGTTGAAACCGCTGATAATGGTATTGATGGGCAGTTTTTGGGAGAGCAAGAGAGCTTTGATGTGGTTATCTTGGATTTGGGGTTGCCGCAGCGCTCGGGTCTGGAGGTGTTAACTCGCTGGCGTCAGCAAAGAGTGGCGGTTCCTGTGCTGATATTAACGGCGAGGGATGCATGGCATGAGCGGGTCGATGGTTTAAAAGCTGGTGCGGATGACTACCTGGGAAAGCCCTTTCATACGGATGAGTTGCTGGCACGTCTCGAAGCGCTGATTCGTCGCTCGCACGGCAAAGCTGATAACGAACTGGAGTTCCACGGGGTGCGTTTATTACTCTCTGAGCAGCAAGCTGTAAACAAAGACGGTGAGGTGATTATGCTTACCGGAATCGAATTTCGTTTACTGCGTTATCTCATGATGCATCCGGATAAAGTGCATTCTAAAAGCGTATTGAGTGAACATGTCTATGAAGAGGAGCACATTAAAGACAGTAATGTGATTGAGGTGTATATCAATCGTTTACGTCATTATTTTGGAAAATCCTTTATTGAAAACCGACGCGGTCAGGGGTATCGGCTGGGAAGAGTTACAGCACCTAAAGCGGACAATCAATAATGTCTATTCGGGCGCAATTAAGCCGCAGCCTTTTTCTTGCACTCTGTTTTACGATGGGAGCTTTGTTGTTGGTTGTTCACTGGGGTGTTGGCCAGTTGACTCATGCGTATGTTCAATCACGTTTACAGCATGATGCCGAATCTGTTATTGCTGCTTTTGCTATAGACCCCCAAGATCAGCAGTGGAAACTCAATGTTGATAGACTTGGCAGGGTTTACGAGCGGGCTTTTTCCGGCCACTACTTTGTTATCAAAGGTGAAAATCTGGAGATCAGAAGCCGCTCCCTGTGGGATTACCCGCTTGAGGTGATGAGCTTACAAAAAGGGAGTACCGCAAGCGAACTGATGCCGGGCGCTAATGATGAGCACTGGCTGGCGTGGAGTCAGGGTTTCAGTAAAAAATCTAACACCTTTACTATTCTGGTAGCTGAAGATATTGCGCCTATAGAGGCGCTCACCTTTCGTTATAGTCTCTGGGCAGTGGCAGTCGTCTTATGTGGCGCTATTTTATTACTCTTATTGCAACAGTGGATTATCAAAAAGAACTTTCGTTATCTGGATTCCGTCAGAAAGAAAATCCAATCGTTACGCTATTCCGAAGAGAAAACAGACCTGAGCAAAGTGCCTGAAGAGTTAGTGCCTTTGGCGGAAGATATTGAGCAACTTCTGGTTCAGTTGCAAAAGCGAGTTAGCCGTTCGCGTAATTCACTGGGTAATCTCGCTCATGAAATCAAGCGACCACTGCAACGTGTACAACAATTGTTAGAAGAGGCATCCAATCCACATTCGGAAGAGATTCACCGTTTGCTGGGTGATATTCAGTGGCTTATTCAGCGTGAGTTGAAGCGAGCACGTATTGTGGGTGTCTCATCGCCTGGCCGGCAAACACATTTAGCGGAAGATATTCCTCCCTTGATGGATGTATTGAACAAACTTTTTCCTGATCTGTTCATAAATAGCGATTATCCGGCTGAACTGGTTCTGTATCAGGATCGTGATGATATGCTTGAGCTGCTCGGTAATTTACTCGATAACGCCTGTAAGTTTGCCGTGTGTAAAGTTGATCTGCAGATACACAGGGATGATAAAAGCATTGTTATAACGGTGACGGATGATGGAGTTGGTTTGCCGCCAGAAAGTATCTCGCGGCTTATGCAGCGAGGAGAACGGCTCGATGAAAGCAGGCAAGGTGCAGGGTTGGGACTCTCTATTTGTCAGGATATAGTAGAGAGCTACGAAGGTAGATTGACGATAGTTAATGGAAAAGAGCGAGGGCTGCAGGTTACAATTATTTTACCTTTCGAACGCTGTTTAGCGGGTCATTAGGTTAATCCACAAGGGAACTCAAACTCATGTCAAAAATTGAATTCACCGCAGAGTTACAGAGTGTGATTGTTCAAAAAATACAGCGTTACTTTCAGGAGGAGTTGGATCAGGAAATGGGGCAGTTTGATGCACAATTTCTGTTAGACTTTTTTTCTGAAGAAGTGGGACCGTATTACTACAACCAAGGCCTGCATGACGCCCAAACAGTGCTGGAAAAACAACTCGAAAGCATAGCAGATGCTATTTATGAAATTGAAAAGCCGGTAACACTTGCCCGTTAACTGGATTTCTCAAACCATTTGCTAACCAATTGATTTATAATAACCATTCTTATTAATCATAATACTCTTGTTATGTCTTAGTATATTTATTTAATTGGTTGTTTTAAATGAAAAAAGCGCGTGTTCTATTTGTCTGTCTGGGTAATATCTGCCGTTCGCCAACTGCGCATGGTGTGTTTGAAACTCTGGTTGCCCAGCAGGGGTTGGCGGGTGTGATTGATGTGGACTCTGCCGGAACGGCGGCGTATCACGTTGGCAATCCTCCGGACTCGCGTTCCGTGAGTGCGGCAGCAGAGCGTGGTTATGAATTAATGCACTTGCGTGCTCGTCAGGTTGTTCCTGAAGATTTTTCTGAATTTACCCATATCCTCGCAATGGATGATGAAAACCTGAACAACCTTAAAGCGGTTGCTCCTTCTGATTACTCAGGGCACTTGGGGTTGTTTCTGGATTTTGCCCAGTGTGTCGAACGAGAAGTACCTGATCCTTATTATGGCGGTGATGCTGGGTTCGGGCATGTACTGGATTTGGTAGAGAATGCATCTTTCGGGTTGTTGCTAGCGCTTCAGCAAGTACCGCGTTGATGGGTATTCAACATAAAATTCATGCCGGTTATCCGTTGCAATCTGCTAATACGTTAGGATTTCCTGCGATCGCAGAGCAGTTTGTTGCCGTAGAAAGTGAAGCAGAGCTGGTGGCTGCTGTGGCTTATGCAGATCAGCATCGACTACCGATTCGCGTGTTAAGCGGTGGCAGCAATGTGTTGATGGTGCCATCTATCGATGGTCTTGTGATTCGCATTGATATTATGGCTCAACAGGTAACTGAAGCCGTTGACACCATCAAGGTGATATTGGGTGCTGGTGAGAACTGGCACGAAACGGTGCGTTGGTGTGTTGAAAAAGGGTATTCGGGCATCGAGAGCATGGGGCTGATTCCTGGTCGTGTTGGTGCGGCGCCAGTGCAGAATATCGGCGCTTATGGAACTGAGCTGAAAAATGTGTTGACTAAGGTTCGTGCGCTGGATCTAACCAAAAACTGCTTTATCGAATTTTCAAACAGTGATTGTGAGTTTGCTTATCGTGACAGTATTTTTAAGCGCCTGGCGGGGCGTTTTATTATCACCGAAGTAACACTGCAGTTGTCGCGCCTACAAGATCCGTCGATCAGGTACGCGGCATTGCAGAGCTATTTTGAGCAGCGGCATATAATCCAGCCGGATGTGCAGCAGATTTTTGAGGCTGTGTGTGCCGTGCGCCAAAGTAAACTGCCTGATCCCGCAATACTGGGTAATGCTGGCAGCTTTTTTAAAAACCCGGTGATCAGCGAATCTCAATATCAACGAATAAAACAGCAATGGCCGGCACTGGTTGCTTATCCGGATGCTCCGGGCTTTATGAAACTTGCGGCCGGTTGGCTTATTGATCAGTGTGACTGGAAGGGAAAGAAACGTGCGCACGTAGGGGTGTATGAAAAACAGGCGCTGGTGTTGGTGCACTTTGGTGGAGGGCAGCTGGATGAGTTGCTGCAGTTAGCAAGTGATATTCAGAGCTCCGTTTCAGAGGTATTTAATGTGCAGCTGGAGGTTGAGCCGCAACTTTTTCCCGCGCAGATTCCTGTTAATTCATAGGCTTGTCTACTACAGTTTTAGTGGAAATTAACGGGGCCTGTTCTTTTTAAATACACAAAATAAAAGTAGGGCGTGTATCTGCGGATTTCAGGCTTTGGAGTGTAGTAAGTGAAAAATTTTAAAATTAAACAAAAAATCCTGATCCTGACTGCTATACCGTTAATTTTCACGGTTGCCGCTTTGATGGCTGTATCCATTCTTCAGATGCGCTCTTTGGGAGCTGAAGAGGTTGAGCAGATACGCAACACTATGATGGCCGCTAAACGAGAGTCATTGCGTAATTACATGGCGATTACTCAAACAGCGATCAAGCCTATTCTTAATAGTGTGGCAAATAATCACGATGCTATGGAGCAGGTTAAAGCCGCGTTGCGTTCAATATCCTATGGCGATGAAGATGGCTATATCTTTGCTTTTTCTTACGACGGCTTAACCAAAGTACACGCTGCCAAACCTGAGCTGGAAGGGGAAAATCTGATAGATCTTGTGGATAGCGATGGTGTGAGGCTGATTGAAGACCTTATAAAAGCAGGAAAAAGCGGTGGGGGATATGTTAGTTATATGTGGGATAAGCCCTCTAAAGGCCGGGAGGTATCTAAGCTCAGTTATGCAATTGATCTTAAAGAGTTTGGTTGGATGCTGGGTACGGGGTTTTATATTGATGATATCGATGATGCGGTTGTATTAAAACAGCAAGAGGTCGACGCTAAGATTCAAACGACCATTATTCTATCCTTATCGGTAGGTATTACGATTCTGCTTTTCGTGATTATTCTAAACCTGTGGTTCTCTAACCGGGCTTTAGTCAAACCTATACGCGAATTAGCTGAAAGCGCTCGTCAGATGAGTCTGGGTAAAATGGATACGGTAATTTCTGTAAATTCTAATGATGAAATTGGTGAGTTAGCCGATGCTATTGGCCGGATGCAGAAGAGCTTAAAAGTGATTTTCAAAAAGTTGAAACAGATGCCACGAAATTAAAGTTTCAACGTTTTTATTTGGAATTTTGATTAAGAAATTAAGAGCAATGAATGACACTAAGGTTGTGATTTATGACAAGGATTTGTGACACGTTGAACTATTTTCAGATGAGTCGATACTCCTTCAGGATGAATGCATGAAAAGAAGCGATACTGACTTTTTTATTGTTATTGGCGTTTTTCTTGTTACCTATGTTTTAGCAACATTGACAGGGCTCAATGAACGTTGGTTGTTGTGGACCTCTACGGATTCGATTATGGGGTTGTCAGAGCTTCCGGTAGTCTTATCTTTCTTGTCGATTGCGCTAGGATGGTATGCTTGGCGGCGTTTGCAGGATGCAGGTGTCAGCCATCAACAGCTTTCAGAAACGATTGAAAAATTGCAAACAGAGGTAGAAGAAAGGAAGCTGGCAGTGGAGCATGCTCAGGTGCTCTCATTGACAAAAAATGAGATGCTGGAGTCCGAGTATTTACGCAGTAAAAAGTTGAAACAGGTGCGGATGATGGGAGATGCACTGGCCGCAGCGGTGACATTAGATGAGCTGCAGGAGATCTCTGTAAAATATCTGAAAAAAATTATTCCTAACCATACAGTGGCCGTCTTGTTTGCGAATAAATCATTTAAGAATTGGGAGCTTGCTGGTGCATGGGGGGAACATAAAGATAAAGTGTATTGGAATGTTAAGCTTGAGGAGTGCCAAGTATTACAACAAGGAAAACCCTATATAGACTCTTCAAATACCCAAAATATGATATGCAGTAATGCCAATTTAACCACCATTAAAAGTGTTGCCTGTTTTCCGATTGCGTGTCATGAAATGCAGTATGCGGTGTTGCATATTCGCTCGGAACGGTTGACCGAGTCACTTTTGTCTCGTGAGGAGGAGCAGCGGGTTATTGAGGTCTGCAAAACGATTGGTTTACATTTTCATAACACCCAGTTACGTACTGAATTAAGTATGGCATCGAATCGTGATGAATTAACAGGGCTACTTAATCGCAGAGGTTTGGGCAGTACACTGAAGCGTGAAATACAAGCTTCTCAGCTCCAGGGCAATAATGTGACGGTCGCTATGATCGATATTGATCATTTTAAAAAATATAATGATTCGTTCGGCCATCCTGAAGGAGATAAAGCGCTTAAGTTTGTTGCAGAGACGTTGGCAATTAATATCAGGTCGCGGGATGTGGTGGCTCGCTATGGTGGCGAGGAGTTTATCTTGGTTTTACCCAATACCAGCAAAGCAGAAGCCTTTAAAAAGCTTAAGGCGCTGATTGCTAAAGTCGCTGAAAATTCCGGAAACAGTCCTGAGTGCAAGCGCGCTATTACGCTTTCGGTGGGTATTGCGACCTGCCCGGAAGATCAGAAAAATGAGGAAGCTCTCATAAAATCAGCGGATTTGGCATTATATGCTGCTAAAAAGAAAGGGCGTAACTGCGTCATGGCGTATAAAGTGACAGGCCCAGCATCGGCAAGTACGACAAAAATAATCCGCACTCATCAACTCGACTGATTCCAGAGTCTGTTTTTCCCATGATTTTATATATTGCTGAAAAGCCCAGTCTTGGCCGGGCTATTGCTGATGCGCTCCCGACACCCCACAAAAAAGGTGATGGCTGTATCTATGTCGGAAATGGAGATGTTGTCAGTTGGTGTATTGGTCATCTTTTAGAGCAGGCGCAACCAGAGTCTTATGACCCTGTTTTTAAAAAATGGAACATTGAGCACCTTCCTATCGTACCTGAGCAATGGAAGCTGGAAGTTAAACCTAAAACAAAAAAACAGTTCACTGTTTTAAAAAAACTGATAAAGCAAGCTGACGTCTTGGTGAATGTAGGCGACCCGGACCGTGAAGGGCAGATTCTCGTTGATGAAGTGATTAGTTTTAGTGGTGTATCCGCGAGTAAACGTTCAGCTGCCAAGCGTTGTTTAATTAGCGACCTGAATATTAATGCAGTAAAAAAGTCGCTGAGAAATCTTCGTGAGAATAATGATTTTATTCCGCTGGCCACATCCGCGTTAGCACGTGCCAGAGCTGACTGGCTGTATGGTATCAACATGACACGACTTTGCACCTTACAAGGGCAGAAATCAGGCTTTAACGGCGTTTTATCGATAGGGCGGGTGCAAACCCCTTTGTTAGGGTTGGTCGTGCATCGTGACCTTGAAATAGAAAGTTTTGTTTCAAAACCGTTTTATGAGGTTTTTGTTACCCTGCAAACATCTGCCGGCGAAAGTTATCAGGCGAAGTGGAAGCCCAGTGAGGCTTGTGAACCTTTTATGGATGAAGAGGGAAGAGTGCTTTCGCGTAAGTTGGCGGATAATGTTATTAGCCGTGTGGTTGCACAAAACGGCACCATTATAAAGGTGCAGAAAAGCAACAAGAAACAACCCGCGCCATTGCCTTATAATCTATCCGCATTGCAGATTGATGCGGCTAAAAGGTATGGGTTGAGTGCTAAGCAGGTATTAGATATTTGCCAACAACTCTATGAAAAACATAAATTAATTACCTATCCGCGCTCTGATTGCCGCTACCTTCCGATGGAGCACTACAGTGAGGCGCATCAGGTGGCAGCTGCCATCGCCAAAACCTGCCCGAAACTCAGCGATGCTGTTTCTCAGGCGAGCCTTGGCCTGAAAAGCAAAGCCTGGAATGATACAAAGATTAGCGCTCACCATGCCATAATACCTACAGCAAAAGTGGTTGATAGCGGCCGCCTAACCGCTGGCGAATCGAATCTGTATGAGCTTATTGCGCGTCAGTATTTGATTCAGTTTTATCCTCCGTTTGAATATATGGATAAACAGATTGATACGGAGGTGTGCGGTGGATTATTTATTGCAAAACAAAAAGATGTTCTGGCACAAGGCTGGAAAATACTATTTCCACAAAGCAAAGCCTCTGGCAGCCGTTCTGTCACAAATGCTGATAATAGACAGGATGGTGTAGCAGAGGACGGTTTTTCTGATGTTAAGCTCCCGGATGTTCAGCAAGGTGATGCTGTTTTGTGCACGAAGGCTCACATAGATGAGAAGCAAACCAGCCCGCCGAAACACTTTACGGATGCGACCCTCTTAGCGGCGATGACAGGCATTGCGCGGTTTGTGAACGACCCTGCGATTAAAAAAGTACTGCGGGCAACGGATGGTCTGGGTACCGAGGCGACGCGTGCCGGTATTATCGAACTGCTTTTTACACGTCAATTTTTAATACGAAGCGGTAAGGAGATCAGGGCTACCGACGTTGGGCGTCACTTGATCACCAGTTTGCCAGAAAATATGACACATCCGGACATGACCGCGCATTGGGAGTCGCAACTAGAGGCGATCAGTCAGCGAGAGATGAAATACAATCAATTTATGCAGCCCTTAACGCTGAGCTTGCAGCAATTAATAGAAGAGGTGGGTGCTGTGCGCTTTGATGGTCTGCAGGGCAAAGGCAAGACAAGGGCAAGGCCGCGTAGAAAAGTGACCTCGACGAACAAACCTTCGGTAAAAAGGGCTGCTGTGAAAAGAAAAGCGACATGAGTACTCCTGTCGATACATTTATTGCATCTGTATGCCATGAAGAGATAGACGTTCTTTATCATGATGAACATATTCTTCTTATCAATAAGCCCAGCGGCTTGCTGAGTCTGTCGGGAAAAAACCCTTTAAATAAAGACTCGGTTCATTTTCGTTTGGTTCAGAATTTTCCGACAGCAACTATGGTACATAGACTCGATTTTGGTACGTCTGGCATCATGCTGCTGGCCTTGAGTAAATCAGCGAATGCTCATCTGACAAAACAGTTTCAGGATCGAACGGTGGTGAAAACCTACATCAGTATACTAGCCGGGCATATTGATGTTGATCAGGGGGTGATTGATGTGCCGATTGCTAAAGATCCGCCTAACTTTCCGTTAATGAAAACTTGTCGTGAGAGTGGTAAACAAGCGATCAGCTATTTTGAAGTGATAGAGCGTTCCAATAACCCTAAAGCAAGCAGAGTGTTATTCAAGCCTTATACGGGGCGTACCCATCAGTTGCGCGTGCACAGTCGCGAGTTGGGCCATCCGATTTTAGGTTGTGACTTGTATGGAACGGAGCAAACGCTGGCAAAGTCGAAGCGCTTATTGCTGCATGCGTTTTCACTGGCGTTTGATCATCCTGTTACCGGTGAGAGAGTAGCGGCAGAGTGTGGCTGTCCGTTTTGAAATGAAATTATTGATCTTTATGAACTTTATGATCTTTATGATCTTTCGGTTTCATTTATTTGTTTGAAAAGGCTTATTTCAGGAAATCGTCCAGTGATTCTTCTAAAGCACCACCTTGGTTATTTTTGCGGGGTTGAATGGCATTAATTTGTGGCTGGATAAGATCAAGCTTGGGTTGTTTTTTTTGTTGCGGAACCATTGCTCGCACTATGACCGCCTTAGCATGTTTCAGGTGTGATAGTGCGAGTAATTTGTCATCTTGTAAGAGCAATTGTTTCGCTTGATAGATATGTGCATCGGCTACAATAGATATGTTTAACCAGTATAATTCCTGGCCGTAATTCTCCGCTAACATCGGAGAAAGTTTGCCTTTTTTTAGCATTTTTCCGAGCAGTTTTTCAGTGAAGTTTATATAAATCTGGAAGCGTTTCAGATCTTTGTCGCTATTGAAAACCCCTTGCCCCGGCGCTGTTCGATCTGCTGTCTCTTTTTGATTATTAACCTGTGTCATCAGATCGGAATCTGGTGCCAGCATACTGATCTCTTCAATTTGCAACATCGCATGCTGGTTTAATTTTTCTAAGATTTCTGGCTTGCAGCCTGCCGCTTTGAGTGTTGCAATGGCATCAAGAGTGTACAAAGATTGCTTGCGTAACCAGTTCAATCGATCATTTTTGACGATTGCATTGTGCTCTCTCTGTGAAATGAAATGGCTTATGCCGAGCGCAATTGCGCCAATCAGAGCTATGATGACTATATAAATCAGGTTATCTTGCAACATGTTATGCAACTGCCTCGCTAAGTCCCTGAATTATATAGTCAGAAGACACTGTTGTTAAAGCCGGTATGCAAGTTATTTCTGATTAATTAAGTATAGTACTTATTGGTTTTTTTATGAGACTTGCTTGACCCGAGTTGTATTAGCACTTATATATGCTCGCTATTTTTTATTGTGCCGTATCTGCCCGAGGATAGTTACCCTATGGGAAAATCGCTCGTTATTGTTGAGTCGCCCGCAAAAGCTAAGACGATTAATAAGTATCTTGGTAATGAATATGTCGTTAAATCGAGTGTAGGTCATATCCGTGATCTGCCTACGAGTGGTAGTGCTCAAAAGACAGACCCGAAAGCGCGTGCGCAACAGGCTGCTTTGACACGCAAAATGCCTGCTGACGAAAAAATTATTTATAAAGCGAAGAAAGCCAAAGATCAGCTTATTGCTCGTATGGGTGTTAACCCGGAGAAGGGCTGGGAAGCGCATTACGAAATTCTTCCTGGCAAAGAGAAAGTTGTCGAAGAGCTGCGACGTTTAGCTAAAGATGCAGACACTATCTATCTCGCGACCGATTTGGATCGCGAGGGGGAAGCGATCGCTTGGCATTTAAGAGAAGCGATTGGCGGTGAAGATGACAGATATCGCCGCGTTGTTTTTAATGAGATTACTAAAAAAGCAATATCAAGTGCCTTTGAGTCGCCGGGGCAGTTGGATATGAACCATGTAAATGCACAGCAGGCACGACGCTTTCTCGATCGTGTGGTGGGTTATATGCTGTCGCCATTATTGTGGGAAAAAGTTGCGCGTGGGCTATCGGCGGGACGCGTTCAATCCGTTGCAGTTCGCTTAGTTGTTGAGCGGGAAAAAGAGATACGTGCTTTTATTCCTGAAGAGTTTTGGGAAGTACACGCAAATACAACCACTGCTGCAGATGCGGCTTTACGCTTACAGGTAGCACGCGTTGCTGGCAAGGCATTCCGGCCGGCATCAGAAAAAGAAACCAATGCTCACCTGGCTCTGCTAAACGCTGCAGAGTTTACCGTAGTGAGCCGGGACGATCGCCCTACCAGTAGTAAACCATCGGCTCCATTCATTACATCGACGTTGCAACAAGCGGCCAGTACCCGCTTAGGCTTTGGTGTGAAGAAAACAATGATGATGGCACAGCGCCTTTATGAAGCGGGCTACATTACCTATATGCGTACTGACTCGACCAATTTAAGTGCAGAAGCGGTTGAAAGTTGTCGTGAATATATCGGTGACCATTTTGGTAGTAAATATCTGCCAGAAGAAGCGGTGCGTTATTCAAGCAAAGAGGGCGCGCAGGAAGCGCATGAAGCGATTCGTCCCAGCGATGTGAATATCGAAGCAAGCTCTTTGTCAGGAATGGAGCGGGATGCAGAACGTTTGTACGAGCTGATCAGACGCCAGTTTCTGGCGTGTCAGATGACGCCAGCGTTGTATACAAGCTCGCGCATTACCGTTAAGGCGGGTGATTTTGAACTCACTACCAAAGGGCGTATCTTACGCTTTGATGGTTATACACGCGTAATGCAAAGCAAAGCCAAAAATGATGAAGATGTAATTTTGCCGGACGTTAAAACCGGTGAGAAGCTCTCCTTAAAAGAACTGGAGCCGAAGCAGCATTTCACTAAACCTACAGCGCGATTTACAGAAGCCAGCTTGGTGAAGGAGCTCGAAAAACAGGGGATTGGACGCCCGTCTACTTATGCTTCGATTATTTCTACTATTCAGGATCGAGGCTATGTAGAGATTCAGAATCGTCGTTTTTATGCCTGCAAAATGGGCGATATCGTTGTTGAGCGTTTGGCAGAAAACTTTACTGACCTGATGGATTACAGTTTCACTGCGCGTATGGAAGATGCGCTGGATGAAATTGCACAGGGTGAGGCTGAGTGGAAAGTGTTGCTCGACCGTTTTTATGGTGGTTTCACTCGTAAGCTGGAAGAAGCGCAACATCCAGATACCGGTATGCGACCTAATTCCCCGACTGATACCAATATCCCTTGTCCGGAGTGTGGCCGCCATATGACGATTCGCACAGGAAGCACAGGCGTGTTTTTAGGTTGCTCTGGTTATAGTTTGCCACCAAAAGAACGTTGTAAAGCTACGATCAACCTGACGCCTGGCGATGAAGTTGTCAGCGTTGATGGGGATGAAGAGGAAGAATCACGTATTTTACGTAATAAGCATCGTTGCGATATTTGCGACAGTGCAATGGATAGCTATCTGGTCGATAAGCATCGTAAATTGCATGTGTGCGGAAATAATCCGGATTGCCCGGGGTATGAAGTTGAGGAAGGTAGTTATCGTCTGAAGGGATATGAAGGCCCTTCGTTAGAATGCGATAAATGCGGTGCTGAGATGCAGCTGAAAACAGGGCGTTTTGGTAAATTTTTCGGTTGTACCAATGCCGAATGTAAAAACACACGTAAATTATTAAAAAGTGGCGAAGCCGCTCCTCCGAAAATGGATCCTGTGCCAATGCCAGAGTTGGCATGTGAAAAAGTTGAAGATACTTATATTCTTCGGGATGGTGCATCTGGGCTGTTCCTTGCTGCCAGCCAGTTTCCGCGGAACCGCGAGACGAGAGCGCCTAAAATTATTGAATTGCTACCTCATGAATCCGAAATTGACCCTAAATACAGCTTCCTGTTTAGTGCACCAAAGCGTGATAGCGAAGGCAATGAGACTATTGTACGTTATAGCCGTAAAACAAAGGAGCAGTATGTGATGACTGAGGTCAATGGCAAAGCGACTGGATGGCGTGCATTCTATGCAGGTAATGCTTGGGTAGTGGAAGAGCCGAAGACTAAAAAGAAATAGCCTGAAAGGGTCATTTTATAGAGGTAGTTTATGAGTAATATATATCTGGTCAGGACGAATCAGAAAATTAATTTTGCGCGTATTCATGTAGATGCTTTAACAGTAGCGCAGGACTCTACAAAATGGAGTAAGCACAATGAGATTGAATCGTATAACGAATCAATTTTGTTTCATTTGGCGTCTGGTTACGCATCATTTTTGAGAGAAGTGGCTGAAAAATATAGTTTTGATACCAGTAAAGTTAACACACTGACTGACTTGGAAACTCTGTTAGAGGCGTCAGGGCAGGAGTCCCCTGAAAGATCTGAGCTGTCGAATCTTGAGCAGAGTGAAGTAAGCTGGTTGCATAAAATGCTGGCCGCTTATAACGCTTGCTGGAAGGCGCTGGATAACCATTCAACGGTAGCAAGTGACACCGTGAGTATTTCAGAAATACATGTTGTTCAGATCAATCCTAATCATGCAGAAGATAGCGATATTCTGGCTGAATATAAGTTGTGGTTAAATGAATTCCGGTCATTGGTAGAGCGCCTGCGTTCGGATATGCAAGAGTGGTAGAAGATAAAAAAGGGCTGGAGCAAACAGTACTGGAAATTATACGGCTTCCTTCTGGCGAATACGCTATGCGCAAAGCAGGGGAAGAGGAGCCGTTAATAACGGTGAATCTTTCTCAGCGTGTTAAAGATGGATTGAATGGTCAGTCTGAAGAGCTGGCAAGAATGATTCTGGTAGCCGGTGCGAAAATGATGTCTGAGTTGTCGGTAGAGTCTGCGGAAGCATCCGGGCTTCCTAAGCCGGTAATCCATTAAGTAAGCCCATTAAATACTCCGTAATGCATCTATACTCCAATTTATCTACGCGTTTGTTTTAATGGTGATGGCGTCTTCGTATGAGGATGCCGTTACTGCGCCCGTGCTGAGCTGACTGCTCCAAATTTTTTATTTCGTGTTCTGAAATCTCTTCGGCCCAACTGATCACAGCATGGCAGGTGCCTGCGCTAAGTGCTTTTTTGGCTAGTTGTAGTACAGAGTGTTGCGCATCGGGGTAGAGAAGAATAACTTTGTTTAAGTCGATGCCCGCATTTTTTAGTAATGATTTGGGTAAGTTGGCAGGCGGCGAAATCCAGGCAAACCATCTGTCTTCATGGCTGAGTTGAGCCAGCAGAGGCATGAGAATTGGGATGTCGCTTAACTCGCCGCTGCTGGTGACTATTTCAGTAATTTTGCCGAATCCAGCTTTGGATGAGTTCGGTTTTTGATGGATCTGATTCTGTTCGGTTTTTGGCAGTAGCCCAAGATGGGGTTTGCCGCGATGGGTGCGAACTTGAATCATAGGTCACCTCCTTGTCGGATAACGCCTACACCTAGCCCTTCAATCGATAGCTCCTGTGTTCTCAGGTCAATTTCGATGGGATTGAATTCAGTATTTTCTGCAATCAGATACACCATGTGGCCATCTTTCTTAAAGCGCTTAACGGTGACTTCATCGTCAATGCGGGCAACAACGACTTGGCCGTTACGTGCTTCTGAACATTGATGTACAGCAAGCAGGTCACCATCCATAATGCCAATATCTTTCATGCTGGTACCGTGGACTCTGAGTAAGTAGCTGGCAGGCGGGTGAAAAAAATCGGCAGAGATGGTGCAGTGCTCTTCGATGTGCTCTTGAGCTAAAATCGGTGAGCCAGCGGCAACGCGGCCAATCACCGGAATCCCTTCTGCTTCGCTAGTGATCTCCGGTAAACGGATGCCTCTGGAGGTGCCGGGGATAATCTCGATAGCGCCTTTTCTGGCTAGGGCTTTGAGGTGCTCCTCTGCCGCGTTGGCTGATTTGAAACCTAATGCGGTAGCGATCTCAGCGCGTGTTGGAGGGTATCCGGTTGCTTCGATATGCTCGCGGATGCACTCTAGTACTTCTTCTTGGCGTTTAGTTAGTTTCATGATCGTGCCTGTGTATTTATACAGTATCTGTGATTATATACAGCAAGAGGGTGATGTAAAGTAATTTTCTGTTTATATATCCAGTATCTTGGTATGATCCACGCCAAATATTATGCAGGTAGTTTGCTTTGCTCAGCGATACACTCAAAAACTCAATTCAGTCCTCTTATCGTCGATTTCTCGCGGATCACGATATGAAACCGCGTTATGGTCAGAAGATGATGATTGCGCATATCGCGCGAACGCTCGGTTCTATAGAGGCTGGCGAGAAAGGTGAGCGAGTGAGTGGTAACCACCTTTGTGTAATCGAAGCAGGAACCGGCACAGGGAAGACGATGGCTTATCTTCTCAGCGCTATTCCGATTGCTAAATCACAATCTAAGTCTTTAGTTATCTCTACGGCTACGGTGGCATTGCAAGAACAGTTGCTGAATAAAGATCTACCGGAAGTTGCCAGGCTGTTAAGTGAAGAGGTGCGTTATGTTCTGGCGAAAGGGCGGGGTCGCTATTTTTGTATCTCGCAGGCTGAAAAGCTATTGGAATCTCAGCATCAGACAGGCCAGATAGCGCTGTATGAAGATGAGATTGAGCATCAAATCGACCCCGCTAGCTTGGCTTTTTATCAAGAGTTGCTGGGTAAATTTGCATCAGGGGAGTGGGATGGGGATCGTGATACGTTGTCCTCTGAGATAGAGGCCAGTCGCTGGGCTCCTTTAACCAGTGATCATACCCGTTGTACAAACAGGCGCTGCAGTAATTTCTCTGTATGTCCTTTTTATAAGTCCCGCGATGCAATGGATAAGGCTGATATAGTGGTAGCCAATCACGATTTGGTTCTGGCTGATCTTTCTTTGGGCGGTGGTGCTATTTTACCAGAACCCGCTAATACGATTTACATCTTTGATGAGGCGCATCATCTTTCATCAAAAGCAACCGGCCACTTTGCTTACAGTATGCGTGTAAAAGGCACTCAGCGCTGGCTGAAATCTTCTGTTAAGCAGCTCGATGTCATGTTGGATGAATGTGATAACAATGCGGTATTAGCGCAGTATGTTGAACGTATGACACCCGCACGGCAGGATATTGACCATGCGCTCGATCAGCTGCAAAGTACACTCAGAGGTATGCTGATTGATGGTGTACAACGACCCTCTTCAGAACGTTTTCGCTTTCCTAAAGGTGTATTGCCAGAGGTTATGGTACATTCAGCCATAGAGATAGCAGCGGCGGCTGAGAAGTGGATGTTAAAAGCAGAGCAGATCGTTGATGTCTTAAAAGAGGCGCTCGACGGTGGTGTTCCCGAGATAAACCGCGATGTCGCTGAGCGTTGGTATCCGCGCATGGGGCTGTTATGGATGAGAGCGCAATCTCTGTACTGGCTAAATAAAAGCTATGCTGTCGCCGATCCTGATGGTATTGCTCCTACTGCGCGTTGGATTAATTTGATTGATAGCAGCGACGGGCTTGATTTTGAATGCCGTAGTAGCCCGGTTTCCGCAGCGGACACTTTGCAGGAGCACCTGTGGAGCAGTTGTTTTGGTGCGGTACTGACATCTGCTACGATGACGGCGTTAGGTCATTTTAATCGTGTCATTACTGAACTAGGTTTGCCCCACGATGTTTTGTGCGAACGCTTACCTAGTCCGTTTAATTATTCGCAAGCCGCTGTTTTAGCGGTTCCACGTATGCTATCTGATCCTGGAAAGCCGGAGGAGCATACACAGGAGGTGATCAGTTTTCTTAACCAGAGTCTGATCGAAGCGACTGCGACCCTCGTATTATTTAGTTCCTGGCGACAAATGTTTACTGTACTGGAAAAGCTTGAGAGTACGATTCGTAGTAAAGTGTTGGCGCAGGGTGATCTGACAAAAAATGAGATCATCAGAAAACATAAAGAAGTTGTTGATAAAGAGAATTCCAGTATTATTTTTGGGTTGGCCTCATTTGCAGAAGGTGTTGATTTACCGGGTAAATACCTGACAGAAGTCATCATTACAAAACTGCCTTTCGGTGTACCGGATGATCCGGTCGACGCGACAATGGCTGAATGGATAGAGCAAAGAGGTGGAAATGCTTTTATGGAGTGGACCGTGCCGGAGGCGTCAATGCGCTTAACTCAGGCAACAGGTCGACTTTTACGTACCGAGCAGGACAGTGGTCGGGTTATTTTATTAGATAGACGTGTAGTAACGCGCCGCTATGGCCGGCAATTGCTGGATGCGTTGCCACCTTTTCGTCGTGAAATCAGTTAAAAAGTGAGTATGACATTGGAAGAATCAAACCCGAGTAACATGAATGAACCGACAAACGTTAAAGATGCCGCTAAAGAGAAAGGCGAGCGCGAAAACAAACGTCGTTCTTCTGCTCGCTCTCGTAAACCTATGAATAAAAGCAGTGACTGGACGCCCGATGACTCTGCTGTCGCTATCGAAGAAGGTAAGAAGCGTTTCCACGACTTCTCACTGCCCGACAAGTTAATGCATGCCATTCACGACCTTGGTTTTGAATACTGTACGCCGATTCAGGCTGATACGATCAAACCGGCCCTGGCAGGTAAAGATATCATTGGTAAAGCCCAAACAGGTACCGGTAAAACGGCTGCTTTTCTGGTGGGGATAATCACTGACTTGCTTGATTTTCAGTTGGAAGATAAGCAGCGTCAGGGTGAACCACGCGCACTCATCATTGCACCAACGCGTGAGTTGGCATTGCAGATAGCCGCGGATGCGGTGCTGTTGTGTAAATACACAGATATCAATGTTGTTTCTATCGTCGGTGGAATGGATTACGAGAAGCAGCGTAAAGAGTTGAAAGCAGGGCCTGTAGGTATTCTTGTTGCAACACCCGGTCGGTTGATTGACTTTGTGCGGTCTAAAGAAGTGGATCTGCATAATGTCGAAGTGCTGGTTTTGGATGAAGCGGACAGAATGCTGAGTATGGGCTTTATCCCGGATGTCAGAACAATTATCCGCAATACTCCGCGTAAAGGGGATGAGCGTCAAACCCTGTTATACAGTGCGACTTTTACAGATGATATTATGAATCTGGCGCGTCAGTGGACGCATGAGCCGGTTCAAATTGAGATCGAAGCAGAGCGCCGTTCGACTGATAATATCAGCCAGAAAGTATTTTTGGTGTCCAGCCATGAGAAATACAAATTATTGCGTAACTATATTCGAGTGAACAACATTGAGCGTGTCATTGTGTTCGGTAATCGCCGTCATGAAACGCGTGATTTGGCTGAAAAGCTGAAGAGAGATGGTGTTAAAGCCGCGCTGATGTCTGGCGAAATTCCGCAGCATAAACGTGTTAAAACACTCGAAGATTTCAGAAACGGCAAGATCGAAGTGTTGGTAGCAACTGATGTAGCCGGTCGTGGTATTCATATTGATGGTGTAACACATGTTGTTAACTACCAGCTACCGGAAGACGCTGAAGATTATGTTCACCGTATAGGGCGAACAGGCAGAGCGGGCGCTACGGGTACGTCAATCTGTTTTGCCTGTGAAAATGACTCTTTTATGATCCCTGATATTGAAGCTGAAACGGGTGTTAAATTAGAGTGTATTCACCCAAGTGAAGAGTTACTTGCCGACCCGGGTGCATATAAAAACACGGTGCCTGTAGCAGAAGAGCCGCTGGTAGAAGAGCAGTCCCAGGCATTAGAAACTAATTTTGATGTTATCGGGGCTGGTACTTCCGAAGATGCTGCTTTAGCGCTAGAAAGTACAGACGCTGATAGCGGAAAAAGTGAGCGTTCTGAAGCGAGTAGTCCGCCAGCTGAAATTAAAGAGGTGAAGAGCGGTAATGTCTGAAGATCGACATAGAACAGGCCTCATCGCACGGATATTAGCGATTTTTATCAGTGCGCTGTTTGCTGTTTTTGCGGTAGCTGGATATCAACGAACAGGCGATATTATGCAGTTGCTGGCTTTTATGGTGATTTCCGCACTCTCTTATGTCGTTATTATTTATATTTTTAAAGGTATCGATAAGCTGTTAGATAGTGTTGATGATCACCGTGGCAATGAATAATCTGTGATAAGGGTAAACGCATGAAAGCAGTGCAGCAGAAAGTCGCTGTGTTAGGTGGGGGCAGTTTCGGGACTGTTATCGCCAATATAATGGCTGAGAAGGGGATAGAGGTTTCACAATGGATGCGGGACTCTTCGCGGGCAGATGAAATAAATCAGCAGCATAGAAATTCACGTTATCTTCCGGATTACCCCTTGTCAGCGTCCTTAAAAGCGACGACAAATATTGAATCAGCCGTTAAAGATGCTTCGCTGGTATTTGTCTCAATCCCAAGTCCGAGTTTTCGTTCTGTTGTACGCAAAGCAAAGCCGTTTTTGCATGCCGGGCAAATGGTGGTTAGTACGACGAAAGGAATCGAAGGCGATACCTTTAGTTTAATGAGTGAAATCCTTAAGGATGAGCTGCCCGATGCGAAGGTCGGCGTGTTGAGTGGGCCTAATTTGGCTAAAGAAGTTGCTCTTCATCAGCTCACAGCAACTGTTATTGCCAGTGATGATGAAGCATTGCGTTCCGAGGTTCAGGCTGCATTACATCAGTCTTATTTTCGGGTCTACGCCAGTACTGATATGTACGGTGTTGAGTTGGGAGGCACGTTAAAAAACATCTATGCCATTGCTGCGGGCCTGAGTGCTGCATTGGGTGTAGGGGAAAATACCAAAAGCATGTTAATTACCCGAAGCCTTGCTGAAATGAGTCGTTTTGCCGTGAGTATGGGAGCCAACCCTATGACGTTCTTAGGACTGGCTGGTGTAGGTGATCTGATTGTCACCTGCATGTCTCCGTTAAGTCGAAACTACCGTGTCGGGTATGCCTTGGGTAGCGGTGAAACCCTTGATGAAGCGGTAAAGTCTCTGGGTGAGGTTGCGGAAGGCGTCAACACGATTCGCATCATTAAGGCCAAGTCTGATGAGTTGCAGATCTATATGCCGTTGGTATCTGGTTTATATGAAGTGGTTTTTAATGGGGCGCATGTTCAGGAAGTTGTCAAAGCAATGATGATGAACGAGCAGAGCTCGGATGTTGAGTTCGTATTGCCCAGGGAAGCGGTGTAGTGTTAATCCTGATGCGCCACGGAGAGGCTGGTTGGGATGCCTCTAGTGACAATGAGCGTCAGCTTACCGCTGCTGGTATTGCGTTTGTTGAGCAGCAGCGGGGGCGTTTTCAGTTGCAACTCGCTTCGGTTGAGCGGATTGTCAGCAGCTCTTATCTGCGAGCTAAGCAGACGGCCGCTTTAATGAAAGCTAGTGTGCCGGATGTTGAGTGGATTATTGATGATCGTTGGTCTCCAGACGCTTCGCTAAGTGATGCAATGGCTTCTCTTGAGGAGCACTGGGTTGATAACTTGCTGGTTGTTACTCATCAGCCCCTCATTGGTAATGCAGTTTCTTTTCTTATCGAAGGAAATATACAGTTTCCTGAGCCGTTATTGCCCGGACATCTTGTTGCGCTAGACCTGCTTTGGCCGGGTAGGGCATCCGCTATGCGTTTATCCTTTTAATTTATAAAGCTTTATCGCGACAGCTCTGCTACTTTATTTACTATGAATGAAAGACAATTCCAACTCGATGAGTTAACACTGCATGCACTAGAGTCTGGTGCGGGGCAGAAAAAAGTTATTATTGCGCTGCATGGGTGGTTAGATAATGCTGCAACCTACAATGAAATGCGCCAGTATTTCAGTGATTATCACTTTATTGCATTAGATCTTATGGGGCATGGCTATACCGACCACCGGCCTGCATCAATGCCCTACTATATTTGGGATAATGTCAGTGATTTACTCTTGGTTCTGGATCAGCTCGGTCTTGAAAAAGTAACGCTCCTTGGGCATTCAATGGGCGCCAGTATTGCCACATTATTTGCCGGTGCATTTCCTGATAGAGTTGACCGGTTGTTCTTGATAGAAGGATTGGCTCCTCTTGTCTATGAAGAAGAGGCATTACCCGTCTTGATGGCGGATGCTATTGTTAAGCGTCGCCGTATGAAATCTAAAAAGCTCAGACCTTACCCGGATAAAGAAACGGCCATTAATGTCAGAATGCAGGGGCGCTGGCCTGTGAGTCGGCAAGCGGCTGAATGGCTGGTTGAAAGAGGTTTAAAGCAAACGTTAGAAGGCTATATATGGCGAAGCGATCCGGGATTGATGTTGCCTTCGTTATTGCGGATGAGTGAATCCCAGGTGGTTGCCTTTTTGCAAGCGGTGACTGCACCTGTGTCTCTTTATTTAGGAGATGCTGGAATACATGATGAATCCTGGTTGCCTCGCATCGCTCATTTAGCCGATGTTAACGTGGTTTCGTTGCCGGGTAATCATCATTTACACTTGGATGCACAGGCCGCTAAAAGTATTGCTGAAGATATTAAAAAAACTATTCAATGAATGTTTTAGATAAATCATGTTCTAACGGTTAAATATTAAAGGTTATGTCTAATGTGGTTAACAAGGATTTTTTTATTACTGTTGATAATGTGTTCATCTTTTGTAATGGCTGAAGATGATATTTCCGGAGCATCTGACGATAGTCTGATTGAGCGCTTTCGTGGGTCGTGGATTGTGAATTATCAATCTCCCGTTTTAACTGACTATTCTTTGGCTTTAGGTAGCGTAGAGCAGGTGGATGGCGCAGAAAGGTTAGAGCGTGAAGAGCGTCTTACCGGGCAGCTTAAGCGTATCAGTTATCGGGTACCAGAAGGCAGCACGACGCGTACTGTATTTAATAGTTTCAAGGCACAGTTGGAACAGCTAAATGCAGACATGCTCTTTTCCTGTCAGGGGCGTGAGTGTGGCAGTAGTAATTATTGGGCAAATGCTGTTTTTGGATTCTCCAAGCTCTATGGTGTTGAACGCTCGCAATACTATATGGCAGCCAGACTGCCGGGAGTTACGGCTGTTTTTTATGTCATTGAGCGAGGCAATCGCCGGATTTATGCGCATATCGACCTGATTGAAACTGACGTGGCGGCACGTATGGTCGCGACAGTTAAAGGTAAAGGTTTTGTTGAGTTATCTGCTAACGCGCTTCCTGATATGACATTGATGAAAAAGCTGATTGAAGGACTTAAAAAGCATACCCTCGATATAGCTCTAGTGGTGCATCATGAAGGTGAAACCTTAGCGACCGCTAATGAGGCAGGAAACTCTCATGCCAATGAGTTGCGTCAGTTACTTTCACGGCATCAAATTTTTGATGTTGAGGTCTTTTCTGTGGGCGCGCTTGTGCCTTCGGTGCTCAATCAGAACAAATCAGCAGTGATGTTGATTTCTGGCGCTTCTTTACTGTGACCAGTGTATCTTTGGTGCTTGGCAGCGGTGGCGCGCGTGGGTATGCGCATATCGGTGTTATTGAAGAATTAGAGGCCAGGGGTTATCGAATTAACTGTATAGCGGGTAGTTCGATGGGAGCTTTAGTGGGGGGCTTATATGCGGCGGGAGCGCTGGATACATATAAGGAGTGGGTGACAGGGTTAACCCGATTACAGATTTTGCGTTTGCTGGATCTGACTTTTGGGATGGGCACTATTCGTGGTGATCGGTTATTTCAAAAAATAAAAGAGATGACGGGTGATCCGGATATAGAATCTTTACCCATCCCCTTTACTGCTGTTGCGACAGATATCGTTTATCAAAAAGAGGTGTGGTTTCAGCGTGGCTCGTTACAGGCTGCCATTCGTGCTTCGGTGGCCGTACCGGGTGTTTTTACTCCTGTGATCGATGCACGTCGGGTATTAGTCGATGGCGGCGTCCTCAATCCTCTGCCGATTACCCCTACAGTTGCAGCACATTCTGATCTGATTATTGCTGTCGACTTGAACAGTAGTCCGGTAATCCCGAAGATTACTCTTCCACAGAGCGCTCAGATGCTAGTGGCAGGTACTGAAGATAATGGAAGTGTTGCTGCATTACTGCATGGAGAAGCAGAAAGTAATGGGGAGAGTAAGCTGAAGCTGGATAGTAACCTGGATGTGATGATGAGCTCGCTTGAGGTGATGCAGGGAGCGTTGACTCAGTATAAAGTTGCGGGTTATCGGCCCGATCTTTTGATAAATATACCAGCTGATACCTGCCGTTTTCATGATTTTCACCGTGCGACCGATGTTATTGCTGCAGGTCGCAAAGTGGCTTCAGAGTGTCTTGATGTATTGGAGCAGGGGTTATCGTAAAAGAGTTTCTGTATCAATAGGTTATTGCAAGCGCATGTAGATCAGACTTGCTTGGCTCCAAGTCTGATCTACATACAAGTCTGAGTCTGTTTCTCTTAACAGAGTAGAGAGAGAAATTCGGCGCGTGTTTCAGGCTTTGATCTGAAAGTACCCAGCATCATTGATGTTTTCATTGAGCCGTTTTGCTTCTCAACACCGCGCATCATCATGCACATGTGTTTAGCTTCAATAACAACGCCTACACCCTTGGCGCCGGTCATAGACATAATGGCTTCTGCAATTTCTTTCGTCATATTTTCCTGAATTTGCAGACGACGAGCGTACATGTCAACGATGCGAGCGATTTTAGATAGGCCGATTACTTTTCCATCAGGGATATACGCAACGTGTGCTTTTCCGATAAAGGGTAGCAGGTGGTGCTCGCAAAGCGAGTAGAGTTCGATATCTTTCACCAGAACCATTTCACTGTTATCGGACGGGAAAAGCGCGTTATTAACGACCTCTTCCAGATTTTGTTGATATCCACGGGTCAGGTAAGCCATAGCTTTAGCAGCGCGGGCGGGTGTGTCGACTAGACCTTCACGAGTCAGGTCTTCGCCTACCTGTTCGATAATGGTAGCGTATGCTTTTTCCATCATTGATGAAAATCCCCAGTAATATGAAGTAAAAAGCATGCTAACTTACGCGAACATGACGGTTAGGTAAAGTGGCTAATGCTAATTTATTGTTTGATTTGTTTAATTAGTATATAGAGTGCGCCAGAACCGCCATCTTTGGGCTGTGCGGAGCAAAAGGCCAGTACCTGAGGGAGTTGGCGTAGCCAGTCATTGACGTAAGATTTAAGCACGGGTTGCTGGCCTGATTGGCTGAAGGCTTTGCCGTGAATAATCATCACTGAGCGCATCCCTTGGCGTTGTGCGTCACGAATAAATAAGCTTAGCTCGTCGCGGGCAGTGTCAACGGTCATGCCATGCAGATCGATACCCGCTTCCCAGGGGATGTGCCCTTTGCGTAGACGCTTCATCATACTGACTTGTATCCCAGGAGCGGCAAAGATGAGTTCTTCATCTGATTCTACAATTGCTACAATTTCACTGGATAGGCCATCAATTACTTGGTCAATATCTGCTTCAGCCATAGAGCGCTGGTAGGCACGTTGTTTGTCCTTGCGGATGGGGCCGTTCGTGCGCAGCACGGCTTTATCCTGTTTGATAGGCGAAACATCAGCCATCATCTCAGTAAAAGATAATTCTGCTTGAGTCTTCTCGGAGTTTATTTTGTCAGACATAGCACCGCGCACGTGAATTCATTAAACTGTTAGGTCGTAACTTAATCAAATGTGGGTATTATCCCGATTGTTATACTGATTGATCAAGAGCGGGTGACAACTGAATTTAAAACATTTGATTCAAACGTTATAATAGCCAGCAGAATTAATAAGAGAGAACGTGAGCTAATGTCGGGCAATAGTTTTGGAAAGCTGTTTACAGTAACGTCATTCGGTGAAAGCCATGGGCCGGCGTTGGGTTGCATTATAGATGGTTGCCCTCCGGGAATAGAGATATCAGAAGCTGACTTGCAGCTTGATCTGGATCGTCGTAAGCCTGGCACTTCGCGCCATACGACGCAGCGTCGTGAGGCAGATGAGGTGAAAATTCTGTCGGGTGTATTTGAAGGCAAAACCACCGGCACTTCTATTGGTCTGTTGATTGAGAATACGGATCAGCGCTCGAAAGACTACTCCAATATTGCTGAAACCTTTCGTCCTGCTCACGCTGATTACGTTTATACGCACAAATATGGCTTTCGCGATTATCGTGGTGGTGGTCGCTCTTCGGCACGTGAAACTGCCATGCGTGTGGCCGCGGGTGGCATTGCTAAAAAGTACCTGGCAAGCAAAGGGGTAGAGATTCGTGGTTATTTATCTCAACTTGGCCCGATTGTTGTTGATGCGAAAAACTTTGATTGGGATCAGGTAGAAAAAAACGCGTTTTTCTCGCCGGATGCTGATGCTGCGGCACAGATGGAAGTTTACATGGATGACCTGCGTAAAGAGGGGAACTCTGTAGGTGCTAAAATTTCTGTTGTTGCTTCAGGTGTGCCGGTAGGTTTAGGTGAGCCCATTTTCGACCGTTTAGATGCTGAATTAGCGCATGCCTTGATGAGTATTAATGCTGTTAAGGGTGTCGAAATTGGTGATGGGTTTGCTGTGGTTGCACAAAAAGGTACCGAGCATCGTGATGAGATGACACCAGAGGGTTTTCTGTCTAATCATGCAGGTGGTATTTTGGGCGGGATCTCAACAGGTCAGGATATTATTGCGCATATAGCTTTAAAACCGACCTCTAGCTTGAGATTGCCGGGTCGCAGTATCAATATCAATGGTGAGCCTATCGAAGTGGTTACCAAGGGACGGCATGATCCTTGTGTGGGTATTCGTGCTACCCCGATAGCTGAGGCAATGATGTCTATCGTGTTGATGGATCATTTTCTGCGTCACCGCGCTCAGAATAGCGATGTGAAATGTAATACGCCTGTTATTCAGGGATAAAAGCAAAGTCGATTTTTTAAATGCCCGGTCCTTAGGCTGGGCATTTTTTTAACTAAACGCAATAATTTGTTCCTCCTTATGGAGTGCAAGTTGAAGAAAAATTATGCAGTAAAAGGCGATTTAAACTGATGACTACGACCTTTCTTGAAACACTTTATGATGGCTATGGACAGTCTTACTCAGTCGAAGAGATACTGTTCGAGCAGCAAACTGATTCCTGGCATTTAATTATTTTCCGTAATAAAGAGTTCGGTACAGTCATGGCGCTGGACGGTATTATTCAGACAACCGAGCGTGATGAATTTATTTACCATGAAATGCTGACGCATGTGCCTTTGTTTGCGCATGGAGATGCGAAGCGTGTGCTAATTATCGGTGGTGGTGATGGTGGTATTTTACGTGAAGTCATGAAGCACCCTGAGGTTGAGCATGCAACACAGGTTGAGATTGACCAGTCTGTCATCGATATGTGTAAAACGTACCTGCCTAAGCACTCTAATGGCGCTTATGATGACCCGCGTGCCAATATTGTGATTGCTGATGGTATTGAATTTGTTTGCGAAACGAATGAAAAATTTGATGTCATTATTTCTGACTGTACAGACCCTGTGGGGCCCGGTGAAGTGCTTTTCAGTAGCCGCTTTTATGAAGGTTGCAAGCGTTGTTTGAATGAAGGCGGGATCTTTGTGGCGCAAAATGGAGTGGCCTTCATGCAGGTAGGCGAAGTGCAGACAACGCGCCGCCGTCTTAGTCCGTATTTTGCTGATCAGACGTTTTACTGTACTGCTGTGCCTACCTATATAGGTGGAAATATGACGTTGGCGTGGGGTGCCGATGATGCAACATTGCGAAATGTTGATCTTCAGACGTTGAGGCAGCGCTTTATTCAGTCAGGTATTAAAAGTCGTTATTATAATCCGGAAATGCATGTGGCTGCTTTTGCTTTGCCGCAGTATGTGGTTGAAGCATTGGACGAGGTGTAGCAACGGCTTCAAGCAAAAAAAACCGCGAACATGTCGCGGTTTTTTTGTTTTTGCTTTCTGCTTACTCGCTAGAATCAGCACTATTAAGTTTAGCGGCTTCTTCCTGGCGACGGCGTATTTCGCGTGGATCGTTTGGTGCTCTGCTGGTACGACGGGCTCGGCGAGGTGCTCGCACTGGTGCTTCTGCAGGTGCCGTATCGGCTACTACGCTTTCGCCAGCAGTTGCTTGAGTCTCCGTTGTGGCGGCATCAGTTTCATCAGGAGTTGGTTCCACCGATGTCGTCTCAGTAGTTGTAGCCTCATCTACTTCATCTGTTACTTCCGTGGACTCCGCTACTTTTGGTGAGACTTCAGCAGCTGCTTGTTGAGTATTTTCTTCAATAGCTGCCTCGGCTGTAGTTGCTTCAGCAGTAGCTTCGTCAGGGCTGGTGTTAGCACTGCTTGCTTCGGCTGGGGTGTCTATTGTTTCAGGCTCAGGTGCAGTTTCAACAACCGTTTTTGCTTCTGTCGCTTCGGATACGTCTGGTGCTTGTGCGGGGGATTCAGCTGTTGCATCGGGTGCATCAGTTGTTGGCTCCTCTGCGGTAACAGCTTCGGCTGTTGCATCAGGTGTTTCGTTAGTGGCGTCTGCAGCAGCAGTATCTGTTGGTTTGCCTGTATCGCTCACAGATTCGGTCACTGTTTCAGGCGCATCTGTTTTTACTTCAGCGACTATTTCAGGAGTCTCTTGAGTTATCGTAGTATCTGCGTCAGCTTTAGGGGCTTCCGGTGCAGAGGTGGTTGCCAGCTCTGGAGTGCTTTCAGCTGCCTTAGTGCTGTCTGATGCATCAAGCGTATCAGCGACAATGGCGGCTGCAGTAACTGAAGCCGTGACCTTATCTTCCTGTAAGGCTTCTGAGTCAGATACTAAGGTGCGTTCTGCAGTGCGCTCGTTGTTTCTGCGACGGCGCCCGCGATTACGGCTGCGTGGTTCGCTGACTGATTCGCTGGTGCTATCTGCTGCTTGATTTGTTTTGCTAGCATCAGCTTTTTCGGCCTTGTCATCGTTATTTTTGCGTGTGCGACGACGACGGCGAGGCTTATCATTTTTATCATCATCTGATGACTGGTTTGACGCTGACGCAACAGTGGCTGAGCTAGCGGCACCTATGGCTTGAGGAGCTTGTTCTCCCGTTACCGTGATGACCTCATCCTGCTGCTTAGAAGAGCGCTGGCGATCTGAAGAATCACGACCGTTTCTGCGTGGCTTGCGGGTACGTGGTTTGCTATCTCTGTCCCGATCTCTTGAGTTGCTTTTCTTGCTGGTGCTTTCTTTTGCTGCAGGTTGTTGTTCAGCCGGTTTTTCTTTTTTCTTTTCCTCAGCCCCAAATAGTGATTTAAGCACAGCGATGATTCGGCTTGCGAAACCTTGCGGCTGAGCAGTTACTTGCTGTGTTACCGGTTTATTGGATGCCTGGCTGCGTGGAGCGGGTGTTTCCGTAGCCGTATCAGACTTGCTGCTTGTTTCTGCAGGCGCTTGAGAGGGCGGAGTAACGCTACGAACAGCAGCAAGTTCACGTTTGGCTGGTGGTGTGCGTGCTATATCTTCCGCTTCAGTTTCTGGTTCGGGTTGAAGCGTATAGCTGGCATCATTAATTGTTGTGATGGTGTGGTCATCACGCAGGCGTACTACCTCATAATGAGGGGTTTCCATGTTCGGATTTGGTACGATAACCACGCGAACATCATGGCGCAGTTCAATATCATGAACAATACGGCGCTTTTCGTTGAGAAGGTACGTTGCCACAGTGACCGGCAGTATTGCACGGATTTGTGCGGTACGATCTTTAGACGACTCTTCTTCAATCAGACGCATAATCGAGAGCGCTAGTGATTCAGTATCGCGTATAGAGCCTTGTCCGTTACAGCGAGGGCAAACAACACCACGACTTTCTGTCAGTGAAGGGCGCAAACGCTGGCGAGACATTTCTAGCAAACCAAAACGAGAAATACGTCCCATCTGGACACGTGCGCGATCAAGTTTCAGGGCATTAAGAAGCTTGTCTTCGACGGCTCGCTGGTTTTTGATCGGCGTCATATCGATGAAATCGATAACGACGAGGCCGCCAATGTCACGTAAGCGCAATTGGCGAGAGACCTCTTCGGCTGCTTCCAGGTTGGTTTGTAGCGCGGTTTCTTCGATGTCACCGCCGCGTGTGGCACGCGCTGAGTTTACATCGATCGATACCAGTGCTTCGGTTGGGTCTATAACAATTGAACCGCCTGATGGAAGCTGGACTTCTCGTTCGAAGGCTGTTTCGATCTGGCTTTCAATCTGGAACCGGTTAAACAGAGGCGTTTGTTCTTTGTAGAATTTTAGTTTTGCTTCGTAAGAAGGCATTACCTGTTGAACGAACGAAAGAGCGTTTTGGTAAACCTCTTCGTTATCGATCAGTACTTCGCCAATATCAGCGCGCAGGTAGTCACGAATAGCGCGGATAACAACATTGCTTTCCTGGTAAATAAGGAAGGGTGCGGGTTTGTCGCTGGACTCTTTTATCGCATCCCACAGTGTCTTCAGGTAATCAAGATCCCATTGTAGTTCCTGAGATGAACGGCCTACACCGGCGGTTCTGACGATAATTCCCATTTTGTCAGGGATATTGACGCCATCTAAGGCAGCTTTTAACTGTGTGCGCTCATCGCCTTCAATGCGACGAGAAATGCCGCCAGCACGCGGGTTGTTTGGCATGAGTACGAGGTATCGGCCAGCGAGGCTGATAAAGGTGGTGAGAGCAGCACCTTTGTTGCCGCGCTCTTCTTTATCAACCTGAACGATGACTTCGGTGCCTTCTTTCAGGACATCCCGAATACTAGGACGATTACCGCGCTGTGGTTGTTTAGTGAAATACTCGCGGGAGATCTCTTTTAATGGCAGAAAGCCATGTCTGTCCGATCCGTAATCCACAAAAGCGGCTTCAAGGCTGGGCTCTACGCGGGTGATTTTACCTTTGTAAATGTTAGCTTTTTTCTGCTCTCTGCTTTCTGATTCAATATCGAGGTCGTAAAGGCGTTGGCCATCCACGAGTGCGACACGCAGCTCTTCAGGTTGAGTTGCGTTGATCAACATTCTTTTCATTTTAGATTAATTCTCTATTACAGAGAGTGCGCTCCAACCTGCCCGGTCCGTCTGGTGAAAACGTTACACGATTCAACCATTCGATGCCTTTCAGTATTGAGGTGCCAGTATCTATAGATGATAGTACTGCGCAAATGCATCTGCGGTGGAGGAAAAAACAGCCAATGTTTTTTTTCTAAGTGTTTGTGTCTGCGAGATTAAATCGCAGGTTCCAGGCTGTTAATGCGTCTCCACCTCCAATCAAATCCAACAGGGGATGTTCAGGGGGGTAATGCACTCTCTTAAAAACTTTAATAAATATACAAACTGCCGCGCTGTCAGGTGACCAGTTATAGATACTAGCTAGATTTAGCTGCTCTAGGCTCAGACACTACAGGTATTAACTAAACTGTCAGTACAAAAGTACTAAATTGAATAGCCATACCAGAGTTGACACGAGTGAAAAATTATCTTCACAGTGGCCCATTATCTATTTTTTTAACAATAGCTAAAGCCAACAGCGTTCGGCGACGGTACAATATAGCAGCTAACCCATACAGCATCAATCGAGAACACAATTTCCTCAATGTCAGATAATCAGCCGTCGGCCATCAATAGCGTTCGTTATATCGAAATAGAAGAAGATCAGGCGGGGCAGCGTATTGATAATTTCTTACGTACTGCCTTGAAAGGCGTTCCTAAAAGCATGCTCTATCGCATTATCAGAAAAGGCGAAGTGAGAGTTAATAAGAAACGTATAAAGCCGGACGGTCGGGTTCAATGTGGAGATATTGTACGTATTCCACCTATCCGTGTGTCAGAGCCTACCGATGTGCCTATGGTGGGTAAAGCGCTGCTTGAGTTGCTCGAGCAATCTATTCTTTATGAATCTAAAGCATTAATCGTTATTAATAAGCCATCCGGGCTTGCTGTACATGGCGGCAGTGGAATTAATCTTGGTTTGATAGAAGCGATGCGCCAACTAAGACCAGATGAACGCTTTCTGGAGCTGGTTCACCGTCTTGATCGTGATACATCCGGTTGTATTATGATCGCAAAGAAACGCAGTATGTTGCGTCATCTGCATGAAGCGTTACGCCAAAGTCGTGTCAATAAAGTTTACCATGCGTTAGTCGTCGGGCGGTGGGAATCTAAAGATGCATCAGTCGATGCGCCATTGCGTAAAAATGAGCTTCAGTCGGGTGAGCGAATTGTCCGCGTTCAACCGGATGGAAAAGCATCGCTGACTCGCTTTAAGGTGATCAGGCGCTTTGGCACACAGGCAACGCTGGTTGAGGCTAAGCCGGTTACCGGACGCACGCATCAGATTCGTGTTCATACGCAGTTTGCCGGGCATCCGATTATTGGTGATGACAAATATGGTGTTGAATCGATAAATCGTGACATGAAAAAGCAAGGAATCAAGCGCTTGTTTTTGCATTCGGCAATGTTAGAAGTAACCTTGTTAGAAGGCGAAGTTTTACGGGTAAGCGCGCCACTGGAGCAGGTGCTGAGCAGTGCGCTGGAGCGATTAGCAGAACAACAGAATAAAGCATATCAGGAAGAGTCTGAATGATAAAAGAGCAAATTTATCGTTGTGCAGATCGCATTTTGACAGCGGGGGTTCTGCCAACGCCGGAAGAGATTAGTGCCGACTGTCAGGTGAGTATTGATGAGGTGCTGCCTCATTTTAAAAACTGGAAGCGTGATTTGTCTGTGCGTATCAATTTTGGTCAAAAGGAAGTCTATGTTCCAGATGCGCCTGATTCATTAAGTATGGTGTTTGGCCGAATTTGGCAGCAAGCTGTTGAAGAGGCTAGCTCCCGTTTGGTGAGTGATCAAAGGCATGCAGGTACTAATGCCGAAGAAGCGGGGCGTGTGACTGACGATACGATCAAAGAGATGCAGTACCGACAGCAGGATCTGGAAAACCGTTTACGTGAGCAAAACCAGAAAGTGGGTGAGTTGACCGGACAGAATAAAGCGCTTGAAGCGGAAATGTCCGTTTTGAAGAGCGGCCTGGCTTCAGAAACAACGCAACGTAAGCAGGAAGAGCAGATACGTTCAAATGTTGAGCATGAGCTAGCCCATTTACGTAAAACTTATGAAGATTCAAAGCGCACCTTTGACCAGCGGATCAAAGATGAGCAACGGCATATGCTTGAAGCCGTAAGTAAAGCGGATGTAGATGTTCGTTACTATAAAAATGCGCTTGAAAAACTACGTGACGAAGTGGGTAAAAAGGAATCCGTACTCACTAAATCAATTCATGATATTAAGGCAGAATTAGCCAAGAAAGATGTCAAAATTGATACCCAGCGAACTCAGCTGCGTAGTCAGGAAGCAGAATTGAAGCTGTTGAAGCAGGATGGGGCTCTTCAGAGTCGTGAGCTGTCGCGCTATACCTCTTCGTTGCTGGCTGAAACCAATAAAACCAAGCGCCTTGAAGATAAAGGGCGTGACTTGGAGGGTGAGATAAGACGCCTGAATCAGAAGCAGCATAATGCCACGATTGATTGGAGTCGGCGCGAAAACAGCTTGCGTAAAGAGCTGAAAGACAAGGACGATGAGCTGATAAGAACGCTTGCGCGCTTGTCGAGTCTTGAAAAGCGAATTATTGCTCAGGACGAAGAGTTGCGCAGATTGAACTCGCGGCTTTAGGATCGTGATTACTAGAGTAATCAGCTAGTTTGTTATTCTTTACAGTTATAATGCAAAGTAGTAATAATAGTACGGATTGTATGGATAAGATTAATCTGGGCGGAAAGCTGGCATGAAACTGCAACAATTGCGTTATATATGGGAAGTCTCACGTCACGATTTAAATGTATCGGCGACTGCTCAGAGTCTTTATACATCTCAGCCTGGTATCAGTAAGCAGATTCGGTTACTGGAAGATGAGTTGGGTGTTGAGGTTTTCGCGCGCAGCGGTAAGCATTTAACGCGAGTTACTCCAGCGGGTGAAGCCATCCTTGAGGTCGCGGGTCAGATCCTACAGAAAGTTGAAAGCATTAAGCAGGTTGCGCAAGAGTTCAGTGATGAAAAGAAAGGTAGTCTTGCGGTAGCAACCACCCATACGCAGGCCCGTTACGCGCTTCCAAAAACGATTACCGAATTTATTAAGTCCTATCCGGATGTTTCGTTGCACATGCATCAGGGTACACCGATGCAGATTTCTGAGATGGCTGCTGACGGGACAGTGGATTTCGCCATTGCTACCGAAGCAATGACGCATTTTTCTGATCTGATTATGATGCCGTGCTATCGCTGGAATCGTTCAGTGATTGTTCCCAAGGATCATCCGTTGACCAAAGTATCCAAGCTTACGCTGAAGGATATTGCGGATTATCCTATTGTTACTTATGTGTTTGGTTTTACCGGGCGCTCAAAGCTTGATGATGCCTTTGCGAAGGAGGGGTTAGAGCCTAAAGTGGTTTTTACTGCGGTAGACTCAGATGTCATCAAAGCTTATGTGCGTCTTAATTTGGGAGTAGGTATTGTCGCAACAATGGCTTATGAGCCAGACGTCGATAAGGACTTAGTGGTATTAGATGCCAGTCATCTGTTTGAACCCAGTACGACCAAAATCGGCTTTCGGAAAGGAACCTTTCTGCGTGGTTATATGTTTGATTTTATACATCTCTTTGCTCCTCATCTCACTAAAGATGTTATTAAGCAAGTGCTTGAATGTGGTAGTCGAGCAGAAATTGATGAAATCTTTACCCATCAGGAATTGCCTGATTTGTAGTCTGATCTTTTGATACTCTTGTTAGCTCGGCTAGAGCTTGCATTGCCGTCATTTTTTAATTGAATTTATACGTTGGAGGAGTTGCTTGTGGAATTGGCTTGTCTTGACTTGGAAGGTGTCTTAATCCCAGAAATCTGGATCGCATTTGCTGAGGAAACCGGTATTGAAGAGTTAAAGGCAACAACTCGGGATATTCCGGACTACGACGTATTGATGAAGCAGCGATTACGCATTCTTGATGAGCATGGTCTGACATTACCTCAGATCCAGAACACGATTAGCCGCTTGGCACCGCTTGAGGGTGCGCGTGAGTTTATCGACTGGCTGCGTGAGCGTTTTCAGGTAGTGATTCTTTCTGATACCTTTTATGATTTTGCGGCGCCGCTGATGAAGCAGTTAGGTTATCCCGCACTCTTATGTCATAAACTTGAAGTGGATGATAATGGTCGTATTACTGACTATACATTGCGTCAGAAAGATCCTAAACGTCAGTCGGTAAGGGCTTTTCAATTGCTTAATTACCGCGTAATTGCCGCTGGAGACTCCTATAATGACACAACGATGCTAACGCAAGCGGAGTCTGGGATCTTGTTCCATGCACCTGCGAATGTGATTAACGAGTTTCCGCAATTCCCTGCGGTTCAGACCTTTGAAGAACTTAAAAAAGAGTTTTTAAAAGCGAGTCAGCGTAACTTATCTCTGTAACGCTTACCGATACTGTTGAGGTTTCATGTGGTTGAAACCTCAATGATCGCGTTGGCCATTTTCGTTAGCTGGCATTCTTTAAGTCATCTGTTTATTCATCTTAGTTGATGAGCTTTTCTGTAGTTCCCTTCATAGTCGAATATCCGCGTTTGAACTCGCCAAAATTTACCTTTTTTTCGTGCAATGACGAAGTCCGGTGGCGTGATGTCATTTTCAGCTTTTAATACTTCATCTATGTCGTCAAAAATAACCGGGTGAGTGCCGTTAAGGTGGCGGCGACCAAATATCTGATTGAAAACGTATTTTTGTGCAGCGGTATCAAAATTGAAACTTTCTTTGAGTGTTTCGCCTTGTTCATCATGATAGATCACCAATATTTTGCTGCCGCTTGGTGCGAGGCTTATGCCTGTACAGCGCAAGATAAACGCATCATTGAGTTGAAGAGCTTTTTTCAATTGATCGTCTGGATCTGTAATTGCTTCTTTGCATTGGTGGCATTGCCTGGCCGCAATATCGTTTTCTGCGCCGCAAAAAGTGCAGCTTTTGAAGCGGAAACGGTAGTCGCAACGTATGATGTTTCCGTTAGGTGATTTTTCGGCCTGCTGACAGCGTCGCCCAAAATGTTCAATAATCTGGCCTTCGTTATCTGTTTTTCCCCAAAAGATGTTGGCGAAATTGCATAAAGGGCAGAAGACCTGTACCGGTTCTGATTCAGAATCAGGTTTTGGCTCGCCAACTTCAGGGTGGTGCAGGTTAAAGTTGTTGCCTGCATAATCGATAATCAGACAGTCTGTTTTCCCCTGACTCAGACGCAAACCGCGCCCAATGATTTGCTGATAAAGGCTGACAGATTGGGTTGGGCGCAGTAACGCTATAAAATCCACATGCGGTGCGTCAAAGCCGGTTGTAAGGACTGAAACATTGACCAAATATTTAAGCCTCTTTTGTTTAAACTCTTGAATGGCTTGGTCGCGGATTGGTTGAGTGGTTTCGCCGGTGATCAGTGCTGTTTCTTTTGAGGGTAGGTAGCTTGCCACCTCATGAGCATGCAGAACTGTAGCGGCGAAAATCATAACGCCTTGTCGGTTGGCGGCTAACGTCTCAACCTGCTGAATAATCGCTTGTGTGACCCGTTTGCAGCGAGAAAGTAACGCATTAACCGGTTTTTCTGGTAACTGGCCGAAAGCGTTAGGCGTTATGGCTGAAAAGTCATATTGGCTGACGGCTGCGTCAATTATTTCAGGTGGTGTAAGGTAGCCTTTTTTAATCATGTAACGCAAAGGTAGTTCGTAAATGCAGCGCGTGAATGGCCGCGAGGTATCACTGCGAACAAAACCGCGATAATGGTATTGGTAAATCCAGCCTAGGCCCATTCGGTAGGGTGTAGCTGTCAGTCCCAGTACTTTAAGGTTTGGATTATGCTTTTGTAAATGCGCGATAGTTTTGACGTATTGGCTATCCTCATCATCACTTAGGCGATGGCATTCATCGATAACCAAAAGCGTATAGACGGAGTCGAGTGCTTGAAGGTTACGTGAGATTGACTGAATGCTGGCGAAGGTCACGGTGTAATGAGTTTCTTTTTGATTAAGGCCGGCAGAATAGATACCGGCGTTTATACCAGACTCGATAAATTTTTTGTGGTTTTGCTCTACTAGCTCTTTTACATGCGCCAGTACTAATACTTTTCCCCGTGCGTATTTAGCGAGTTCAGCAATAACCAGGCTTTTGCCTGCTCCGGTGGGTAGAACGATTACGGCTGAATCGTTGCTCTGTCTAAAGTGCTGAATAGTCAGGTCAACAGCTTCTTGTTGGTAGGCTCTGAGCGTATAAGTTTTCATGTATAAAGCATACGATTTATGTTGGTCTGGTAAAAGATAGATTAGTTGGCTTCCTGTTTTTGATATTTATCATCGACAGTTAGGGTATGCGCTCTCTTTTTTGAGGCGAATTAATTTGTGCAATGCGGCATAATCCAGCTTTTGTTAAGGTTTATTGGCTTATGGTATCGTCATTACGATGAGATCTTATGCTTTGTTTGAGCTTTTGATTAAGTTTTTTGAAATCTAAGGAATTGAAGATGAAAATTAATAACGTATTGATGGCGACTGTACTGGTTTCTGCGGTTGTATTAACCGGTTGTGATAGTGATGATGCGAAAAAAGTAGCAGAAGAAACGAAAGCGACGGCCACCGAAACTGTAAAAGAAGCAACTGAAGTAACCAAGTCAGCAATGGATGTCGTCAAAGAAAATGCCGGTGACGCTGTTGATAGCGCAAAAGAAGCAGCTGTTAAAGCCGTTGAAGGTGCAAAAGAAGCGTCTGCTGATGCAGTTGAGGCAACGAAAGCAGCGGCTGGAAATGCAGTAGAAGCGGCTAAAACTGTCGTTGCTGATGCGGCTACTACAGTCGTAGATTCAACGAAAGATGCTGCAAGCAGTGCGGTTGAATCGGCTAAAAGTGCTGTTGCCGATGCTGTCGCTGACTCTACAAATACGGTTGATAAAAGTGCTGAAGAAGCTGCAGAATCAGCGGCTACTGAAAAAGCAAATTCTGCAATGGAAGGTGTTAAAAGCGCGCTGAAGTCTGAGTAATTGTTATTACCCTGCCTGGGCTTTGCGCTCGGGTGGGGGATTTAGAATTGCGTAGTTAGCTATTTCCTGAATTATTGCTATGCTCAGTTGATAGGGATATTAATTGGGGGATGTGATGTCAGTAGAGCTTAAAGCGTTAGTGTTGGAACACTCGGGGTTTGATGCGGCCATTTCTGGTGGTAATGGGCGAACTATTGATACCGCGATTATTATTCACCAAGATGGTGTTCATGCTAAGCGTACTATCCAGCAGGCTGTACTTTGGGCTTTGGGTCGTAAGAAGAAATTGGGCTGGGATATTCTCGAGAACTCTGGGGATGAAATCAGCGGTCGGTTTTATGAGTCGATTGTGTTAGATATCCGTTTGATGGATAAAAGCGGTCAGGTTAAGCACGGGCAGCAAACTATCTATTTTGATACCACTGAGTATATGAAATAGATAGCGCGCATATTTTTATTGGCCAATCACAATTTCTACAATTTCTATTGCACTGTTTTCCAGATTGCGCTGAACATTTTTTCCCATTAAAGCAAAATCAGAACCCAAAATCATGCCCGGGTTAACGACCGGAGTTTGGCGTTTCTGCTGCTTACTGGTTTGGCGAGCGCGCCAGGATAGTGCTTCTGCTGACCAGTCTTCAACAGAGTGGATTTTCATCGAAGCTGAATTTATTAGTTCGCGTATCTGTGTCGAAGATATAAGGTGTGAAAGCGCAGGCGTGCCAGCCCAGGGAACCGGAAATTGCATTTTATCTGCGTTTTTTCCTGTTAATATTTCATGAAGAATCAGGTGTCCGTTTGGGCTAAGTACGCGTTTGCATTCATTAAGTGCGCTGAGCTTATCAGGCATGTTTAATAGGCTGTGTTGCATAATAATCAGATCAAATGATTGATTCTGAAAAGGTAGTTTCTGGCCATTAGCGGTAACTATCATGCTGTTGTGTGTTGATCTGCTTAGTTGATTTAAGCGGTGGTTGATATCACTGAGCTGATGCGTGATGTCCAGGCATACATAATCAGCGGGGTGTTGCTGGCTGCATAGGCGTGCTAAACCGCCCAGGCCGCTGCCAATATCCAGCACTTTAGTGGCGTTGAATTCGCTGAGGCGTTTGGCTAGTTTTTCTGAGGCTTTGATGCCGCCTATATGTAATTGGTCAATAGGGGCGAGTTGGTAGGCGTTTGGGCCGTCAGGATAAGCTTCATTGAGGCGATTTAAAATTTCGTCCAGCTGGAGGCTTTGGCTGTAATGTTTATCAACGCTAGGCATAATTTATAACCATAAGGGAATCTATGTATGTTTGATGGTAGCGTAAAAATTATATTCCAGCTACGGCTCCTTTTTATGTAAGAGAGATGAAGGTGCAGTAAAAGGTGAAATGGGAGGGGATTTGTAATCGAATAGTTTGCCTAGTAAAAGCGTGGTGAAATAGACGCTCCAGAATGCAAAAATAGTGTCACTGAGGAAGTGTCCGCCTTCCATTATACGGCTTAAGCTGATAATTGCTCCCAGTGAAAAGCCGGCCCAAAACCATATTCGTTTTCTGAAAACCCATCCTAAAACAATGGCATAAAAACCAATAGCGGAGTGTCCGCTAACGAAGGAGCAGTTTTTTTCGCACTGTCCGGAATACACAAAGGCAGGTGTAAATGTTGCTTGTCCACCAAACTCCTCTAGGTGAACGGGTCGCGCTCGACCAATAGAGTTATCTTTAATCAAAACATTAACCAATAAGCCTGGTCCAACAACCATAGTAACGATAAGAAAAAAGAAGATTTTTTGCTTCGCTTTTAAGCCTTTTTTCCAGCAGTAAACTAGCCCTGCAATGAAACATACTAACCATAGTAGATGGATGCGAGCGAACAGGCTGTGAATGAGTTGGTTAAACCAGATATCCCTTAAGAAAAAACCATTTTCAGGTGCATAAAAAAAGTGTGAGACTGTCAGGTCAATACTGGAAAAAACAGTAAACACAAAACAACACAGAATAAACAACTGAACGTCGGTTCGTAAGAGTAAATGTTTGATGTTATTCATCTGCATAGCCTTTAAAACCAGAACATTGGTAGAGATAAATGTGGCGACTTAGGTCACGGAATACCGTTTCTTTGAAATGTTGCCCGGGATCACAGTGCGTAAAGCGAGAAAGGAAGTTGCTCTCTAGCGGCGTTTCATTAATAAGAATAAACGTCTGTTCCGATGTGTTTGTGTATTTTCTTAGATTGAAAAAAAGATCGTAATAATCACGAATATTTTGTTGTTCTGGGTTCCAGCGAGCAACACGGAGTTTGCCGGGTTCAGCATAAAAACTAATATAAGCTAACAATTTGCGCGATGGGCTGGTGAGTAGGGCATCGGGATTTGCCGCGAGTATAGGTTGCAATTGGTTGGCCAGCTCAGGCCAGCCTTGTGTTCGCTGGAACGGATCAACCTTGCGTGTTCGTTCTACGCCCACGGTATCGAGAATAATCGGCCAATGATAGAAAGCACTGATCATGCTTAATTGAATGATTAGGCCTATCAACAGCTTTTTTAAAGGTTGGCTGCTGAGATAGAAGCCCGCCCATAAGGAAGCTGCGATAAGGCAGGGGGCGGCCCAGTTAATGAAAGCGCGGGAGAGTAATGCTTGTGTGCAAATAACAAGAATCAGCGGTAAAAAGATTGCCAGCAGTATGCCGGTTTGGCTGATGGCAGATCGCGCTTTGTGACTGATCCATTGGCGTATCAGGAAGTAACTCCAGATAGGCCCTAATACCAGTAGCTGACTCAATATAAACTCTGCAAGTTTGTCTGGATTGAATAGCTTTTTATCGAGCTGAGATATTTCAGAAGTGTGATTCAGGGTGACAAAATCGTGTTGGAAGTTCCAATAAATGTTTAAGGAAAAAATTAAACCGGCCAGTATTGCGGCCCCCCAAGGCTTGATAGTTAATAGCTGTGCCCGATACTGAGGGGTGAACCCCATATAGGCGAATAAGCCAAGAGGTAAGAGAGCCATTGTGTATTTACTCATCATACCCAGGCCAACGGCTATGCCAACCAGTATCCAGCTCTTCCAGCTTTGGTTGTTAATGGCGATGAGAAAAAACCATGCTGCTAACGCCCAAAAGAAAATTAGCGGAGCATCGGTGGTGATAAACAGGCTGTTAAATCCGACAAGTGGAGCTGAGCAAAAAATGAGAGCAGAGCAAGCGGCGGCTTTAGGGTTCCAGAGGTGTTTGCCTATCTTGTAGACGATGCCTGCGGTTAAACCATAAAGAACAGGGGCGCCGAATTTAACGGCAAAATCATTGTCTCCTAAGAGCAGCGTCGTGATGCTGATAATCCAGGCAACCATAGGTGGCTTGGAGTAATAGCCCCAATCTGGAGTCAATGACCAATGATAGTAATACGCTTCATCGTAAAATAGGGATACATGTCCCTGACTAATCGATAAAATCCGATAAAGCGTTAACATCAGAATGAAAAGTGTCACACCTTGCCAGGATAAAAGTTTAAGGCATTGATCAGGTGTGCTTTCTTGGGGGTTAGTGCTGGACATACTGACGATTGATACTCTGTAATAGAAAAAATTGCAGGCATTATATCACCTAATAATACGGCTTTCTCAGCCTCGTTTATTTATATGAAAATTTAATAAAATCAGTGGTATTTCAATGATAGTTAGAAAGTTTATTTTATTAGTGGTGATGTCGGGTGTGCTGATGGGGTGTTCTGCTGCTGCGGTCTCCCGGGATCAGTTAGGCCAGGTGCTATCCATTGAGAGCCTTAAGTATTTGCCAGAAGAGGTCTCTGAAACATCTGGCCTTGCCAGTTTTGCTGGTTATTTGTGGACGATTAATGACAGTGGCGGTAAAGATGCTGTCTATGCTTTTGGGGCAGAGGATTATGAGTTAAAAAAGCAGATCAAGATTGGCGGAGCCAAAAACATTGATTGGGAATCGTTAGCGCAAACGGATAAGCATCTGTTTATAGCCGATTGCGGTAATAATAAAGGAAAGCGGAAGACGCTTGATATCTATAAAGTAAGCTGGAAAAAGCTCGTCAAGGCGAAAGATAAAGAAAAAGTCGACGCCAAAAAAATTAGCTTTCAGTATGCTGATCGACCGGATGAAGATCAGGGGAAAGAACATAATTATGATTGTGAAGCGTTGACGGTAGTCGATGAGAAATTATGGTTGTTTACAAAAAACCGAGGAGATTTACAGTCTGGTCTCTATGTTTTGGATGCTAAAAAGTCCCGGCAATCCATTAGCCCTGCTGTTACGTTACCGGTATCCGGGCTAATTACTGCGGCAGACTATCATTCGAAAACCGCTAAGCTCGTCCTGCTTGGTTATCAGAAAGCCAGTGTGTTTGGTCAGTCATTTATCTGGGTTGTCGATGTTAAATCCGGCTTGCCGGTATGGAAAGGCGCAAGGTATCACACGATTTTGCCTTACGGGCAGTGGGAAGCGGTCGTTTGGCAGGATGATAACACCTTGTTGCTGACGTCGGAGAAGAGCCCTTTAGGGGCTCAACAGGTCGGTCGTATACGATTATCTGAATAAAAAGCTTTGGTGGGTGGCCTGCTAGTTACTAAAAGTAGCGCTGCATTTACCCCATTAGCGTGAGAATTCTATTATAATCATCGTTTATCTGGTCATATTGAGCAGTTTTGTTATTTATATTACTCAGGAATACATCAGTAGATCATGCTTCAGATTTATAACACACTCACCAAACAAAAAGCCCCTTTTAAGCCGTTAGTGGAAGGCCAGATTAATATGTATGTCTGCGGCATCACTGTATATGACTATTGTCATATCGGGCATGCAAGAGTGATGGTGTGTTTCGATGTCATAACGCGATACCTGCGTGCACGTAACTGGCATGTTAATTATGTGCGTAATATCACGGATGTTGACGACAAAATTATTAAGCGCGCCAATGAGAACGACGAAACTGTTGAGCAGTTGACCGAGCGAATGATTGCAGCAATGCATGAGGATGAAGATGCGTTAGGTGTGCTTCGCCCGGATCAGGAACCTAAAGCGACTGCGCATATTGATGAGATTATTGCACTTATCAGCACGCTGATTGAGAAAGGCTTTGCGTACCCGGCGTCTAACGGTGATGTTTATTATCGGGTTGAAAAGTTTGCTGAATACGGCAAGCTGACTAACCAGAATATTGATGAGTTGCGCTCCGGATCTCGGGTAGAAGTCGATGAGGCGAAAGAGAGTCCGCTTGATTTTGTGTTATGGAAATCCGTTAAGCCAGGTGAAGTGAGCTGGGAGTCTCCTTGGGGAGCGGGTCGCCCTGGGTGGCACATTGAGTGCTCCGCCATGTCTAAATGTTGTTTAGGTGACACCTTTGATATTCATGGAGGAGGGCCTGACCTGCCTTTCCCGCATCATGAAAATGAAATAGCTCAGTCCGAGGCCGCTAATGGCTGTACCTATGCCAATCATTGGATGCATGCGGGGCCGGTAAGGGTTAATAGTGAAAAAATGTCTAAATCATTAGGCAACTTTTTTACTATCAGGGATGTATTGGCAAAATATGACCCTGAAGTGGTGCGCTTCTTCCTCGCACGTGTGCATTATCGAAGCTATATCGATTACAGCGAAGATAGTTTGAAAGAAGCGAGGGTCATGTTAGAGCGGTTCTATCAGGCTCTAAATGGCGTGAATGTATTGAAAGGCTCTCACAACGCGGATGATAATGAAGGGGTGAAAGAGTTTGAAGTACGCTTTTATGAAGCAATGGATGACGACTTTAATACACCCAAAGCGATTTCCGTACTTTTTGAGCTGGTTAATGAGCTGAATAAGCTAAAGAAAACTTCTGAATCTACTGCAATTACCTACGCCTCAAAGCTGGTTGAATTGGCAGGGATTCTTGGTTTGTTGCAGCAAAATCCAGATGCATTCTTGAAAGGTGAGGATAAAGAGGGTGAGATTGATGCTGCCGCTATCGAACAATTGATTGAGCAGCGCAATACAGCTAAAGCTAATAAGGATTATGCGACATCGGATAAAATTCGTGATGCGTTGGCCGAACAGGGTGTCATATTAAAAGATAGCCGTGAAGGCACAAGCTGGTTTCGTGAAGGTTAGCCATTCTTATGTGTGAAAAAGCGAGCTAGGAGCTCGCTTTTTGTTGTCTGGCGTCTGGAAATATTAGTCTTCGCGTGACGCGGCTTCCAGTGTGTTTTCCATCAGGCAGGCTACTGTCATCGGGCCTACACCACCGGGCACAGGTGTTATCCAGCTAGCATTTTCGGCAGCGATATCATAATCGACATCGCCCACTAAGCGGCCATCGTTTAAACGGTTGATACCTACATCAATGACAATGGCCCCTTCTTTTATCCATTCGCCTTTGACTAATCCGGGTTTGCCAACACCAACAACGACGATATCGGCACGTTTTACATGGAAGGCAAGGTCGCGAGTAAAGCGGTGTGTGGTTGTGACGGTGCAGCCAGCCAGTAATAGTTCGAGCGACATAGGGCGCCCAACGATGTTTGATGCGCCAACAACAACGGCCTCTTGGCCGTGAAGATCAACACCTGTTGATTCAAGTAGCTTCATTACGCCTTTGGGTGTGCAGGGGCGGAGGGAAGGAAGTCGTTGAGCTAAGCGGCCAAGATTAAAGGGGTGGAAACCATCAACATCTTTGGTGGGTTGAATTCGCTCAAGAATTTCATTGCTATTCAGGTGTGCGGGTAAGGGTAACTGAACGAGAATGCCGTCAACGTCTGCATTGCTGTTAAGTTCATCTACCAGTGATAGCAGCGCTTCCTGTGATGTGTCTGACGGTAAGTCATATGAGATTGAGGCAATGCCGACTTCAATGCAGGCGTTCTTTTTATTGCGAACATAAACATGAGAGGCGGGGTCATTACCGACAATAACAACGGCCAGGCAGGGAGCGCGTTTATTGTTGTTTAATCGATTTTGTATGCCTTGTGCTACCTGTCGACGAACGTCGGCAGCAATCTGTTTTCCGTCAATAATCTGTGCGCTCATTGTATTTGGCGATTCCCGATGCTTGCAATATATCAAAATTGCGCGGATTTTCTCATGTTCAGGCGCTGCGGCCAAGTAGTCGAAGGGTGATAAGGCTTTGAGAGGAGATTAAATGTGGCGCTGCTTAAAAAGATATTGACGATATAGCAGTGCTCCTTTAGGATACGCCCTCCTTTATGGGGCCTTTGAATCTCGGTTCAGCAGCAGGGCCACATAAAGGAACTATTTCCAGGCGCCCATAGCTCAACCGGATAGAGCAACGCCCTTCTAAGGCGTAGGTTGTAGGTTCGAATCCTACTGGGCGTACCATCTGACGATATTCATCGATACCACGCGCCACACACACTGTAACTTACACTTCCTGTGCTTTCCTTCGTCTACCGTCACCTCTACTGGCACTTCAGTAATGATAAGTCTTGGCATTATCCTGTGCTATATTGATCCGCACTACAGGAAAGGTGTCATCAAGGACGTTCAGCATGGATAAGAAGCAACTCACCGAAACCGATATCATCAGTAAGTTTATCCTGCCTGCTTTGGAATCAGCGGGTTGGAATTCAATGACGCAGATCCGTCAGGAGGTCAAACTTCGTGATGGTAAGGTGATTGTTCGTGGCCAGCTGGGCGTACGCAAAACCGTTAAATCAGCCGATATCGTTCTCTATCACAAGCTTAATATGCCGTTGGCCGTCATTGAAGCCAAAGCTAACAAGCATGAGATCGGCAAAGGGATGCAACAGGGCTTAGATTATGCCCGTTTGCTGGATGTACCCTTTATCTTTGCCAGCAACGGTGATGGTTTTGTTTTTCATGATAAAACCAACCTTCAGGCACTCGAAACAGAGATATGTCTCGAAGATTTCCCAACACCTGAGCAGCTTTGGCAGAAATACTGCCTATGGAAAGGCTACACCACCGCTCAACTGCCTATCATCACGCAAGATTACTATTCCGATGGCAGCGATAAAGCGCCGCGCTATTACCAGCTGCAAGCCATTAATAAAACGCTGGAAGCCGTCTCGTCCGGACAGAATCGTGCGCTGCTGGTTATGGCGACCGGCACAGGTAAAACCTACACAGCCTTTCAGATTATCTGGCGCTTATGGAAAGCTAAACAAAAGAAACGCATCCTATTTTTGGCCGACCGGAACATTTTAGTAGACCAAACCCGCTTAAACGATTTCCAGCCGTTTGGCCAAGCGATGACAAAGATCACAGGCCGCACCGTTGATCCCGCTTATGAGATCCACCTCGCCCTTTACCAAGCACTAACAGGCCCAGAAGAACACCAAAAAGCCTATAAGCAGGTAGATAGAGACTTCTTTGACCTTATCGTGATTGACGAGTGCCACCGTGGCAGCGCCTCAGAAGACAGCGCATGGCGCGAAATACTCGAATACTTTAGCGATGCGACACAAATCGGCTTAACCGCCACGCCAAAAGAAACCGATACCGTCTCCAATAGCGATTACTTTGGTGACGCCGTATATACCTACTCCCTGAAAGAGGGCATAGAAGATGGCTTTCTTGCGCCATACAAGGTGGTACGTGTCGATATCGACATCGATGTACAGGGCTGGCGACCCACCAAGGGGCAGGTTGATAACAACGGCGAACTCATAGAAGACCGCATCTACAATCAAAAAGACTTCGACCGCACCATGGTCGTTGATGAACGTACTCAGCTGGTGGCCGAAACCATTACCGCCTACCTGAAGCGCACTGACCCGATGGCCAAAACTATCGTCTTCTGTAATGACATCGACCACGCCGACCGGATGCGCCGTGCGCTGGTTAATCTCAATCCGGAACAGGTCGCCAAAAATGACAAGTACGTGATGAAAATCACCGGCGATGATGAACTCGGTAAAGCGCAGCTGGATAACTTCATCAACCCGAAAAAAGCCTACCCTGTGATTACCACCACCTCCGAGCTGATGAGCACCGGCGTGGATGCCAAAACCTGCAAGCTGGTGGTGCTGGATCAGAACATCCAATCCATGACCAAGTTTAAGCAGATCATTGGCCGTGGCACCCGGATTGATGACCGTTACAACAAACTATGGTTTACCATTCTCGACTTCAAAAAAGCGACCGAGCTGTTTGCTGATGAACGCTTTGATGGTGTACCCGAAAAAATAGTCGTGGTCACGCCTGATCGCATCACCGATGAAGACGACAACAGCTTTATAGACGAGCTGAACAGCAACGAATCTACCCAAGACTCTGATGACCTATCAGAACTCAACGATCTTGCCAGTGAGCTTGCCGAAGAAAACGGCAACTATGACGCCGACCTTGCCGAATGGACTGAGGAAGGCGAAACCACTGAGCCCGGTTCACACTATGTTAAATACCGCGTCTCCGGCATCACCGTTAAAAAACTGGCTGAGCGTGTTCAGTATTACGATACCGATGGCAAACTGGTGACCGAGTCCTTTAAAGACTACACCCGCAAAGCGGTAAAGCAGCAATTCGCCTCGCTGGATCTTTTTGTGCGTAAATGGCAGGATGCCGAGCGAAAACAGGTCATTATTGATGAGCTGGCCGAGTGCGGTGTTATCTGGGAAGCACTGGTGGAAGAGGCCGGTAGCGATTTAGATCCGTTTGATCTGATCTGCCATGTCGTTTTTGATCAGCCGGCCCTCACACGGCAGGAACGCGCCAATAACGTTAAAAAGCGCAACTACTTTACGAAGTATTCAGACACCGCCCAGCAAGTGCTGGATGCCCTGTTAGACAAGTACGCCGACACCGGCGTACAAGAGATCGAAAGTATCGATGTGCTCAAGGTAAAACCACTCGACCAGCTGGGCAGCTCGATGCAGATCATTAAAAAAGGCTTTGGTGGCAAGCCGCAATACCAGCAAGCGATTACCGAATTAGAAACCGAGCTTTACAGTATCCATGACGATCACCCGCGCTCGGCTTAATGGCGAAGCGTATGGCATGATCAGCCGCCATCCATAACCCCTATTTAGCGGGCAGTGACTCAACTGCCCGCGTTGTATTTAAAGAGAATCTTATGTCCGTTAGTTCTGCGATTAAATCTATCCAAGATATTATGCGAAAAGATGCCGGTGTGGATGGCGATGCGCAACGCCTTGGTCAGTTATCCTGGTTACTGTTTCTTAAAGTGTTTGATGCTCAGGAAGAGATATTGGAGTTTGAGCAGGACAACTACAAAGCGCCGATTCCTGAAAAATACTTATGGCGTAATTGGGCAGCTGATGATCAGGGTATCACCGGCGATGAACTGCTCGACTTTGTAAACGATGATCTGTTCTCTGATCTGAAAAACCTCGTCGCCCCGATGGCGACCAATCCGCGTGGCTTTGTTGCAAAAGAAGCTTTTAGCGATGCCTTCAACTACATGAAGAACGGCACGCTGCTGCGACAGGTGATTAACAAACTTAACGAAATCGACTTTACCGACTCACAAGAGCGCCACCTGTTTGGCGATATCTACGAGCAGATCCTACGCGACCTGCAAAGCGCGGGTAATGCCGGTGAGTTTTACACGCCACGCGCCGTCACCCGTTTTATCGTCCAGATGATCGACCCTCAGCTGGGTGAGTCTGTTTTCGATCCGGCCTGCGGTACCGGTGGTTTCTTAGCCTGCTCGTTTGACCATGTAAAAGATCACTATGTGAAAACCGCCAACGACCATCAAACACTGCAACAGCAGATACGCGGTGTTGAAAAGAAACAGCTGCCACACCTGCTCTGTACCACCAACATGCTGCTACACGGCATTGAAGTACCAGTACAGATCCGCCACGCCAACACGCTCAACAAACCACTTTCTAGTTGGGATATCGAAGATCAGGTGGATGTGATTGTCACCAATCCACCCTTTGGAGGCACCGAAGAAGACGGTATCGAGAAAAACTTCCCGACAGAGTTTCAAACCCGCGAAACTGCTGATCTGTTTTTACAGCTGATCATTGAAGTATTAAAAGAGAAAGGCCGCGCCGCGGTGGTATTGCCCGATGGCACCCTGTTTGGTGAAGGCGTAAAAACCAAAATTAAAAAGCTGCTATTAGATGAATGTAACCTCCACACCATTGTGCGCCTGCCCAACTCAGTATTTGCACCCTACACCAGCATTAAAACCAATATCCTCTTTTTTGAAAAAGGCGAACCCACCCAAGCGATCTGGTATTACGAGCTACCACTGCCAGAAGGCGTAAAAGCCTTTAACAAAACCAAACCGATGAAGCTGGAGCACCTCGACAGCTGCCGTGACTGGTGGGGGGTCGGCGAGAAGATCCGCGAAAAATTACAACGCACGGGCCGGAAAGAAAACGAACAGGCATGGAAAGTCACACTGGATGAGATTATCCAGCGCAACTACAACCTAGATATTAAAAACCCGCATCAGGTAGAACAGGTCATCCACAACCCGGACGAACTGTTAGCAGACTACCACCAGCAACAAGCCGACATTGATCAGCTACGCGACCAGATCAAAGATATTCTGGCCGCTGCGTTCAACACCAAGGCGGGGGAATAACAACCATGACCCGTAACGTACAACAGCTGCTCACCGAACATATCGACCTCTGGGCTAGCGCCATCGAAAACAAAAGCAGCGCAGGCAGAGGCAACAGCCGCAAGAAAACACTTTATGGCATTAAAAAACTGCGTGAGCTGATTTTAGAATTAGCGGTGCGCGGTAAGTTGGTAGAGCAAAATCCGGATGATGAACCGGCTTCTGAACTGCTGAAGCGGATTGCGGCTGAACGGGATCGGTTGGTTGAAATAGGGAAAATAAAAAAGCCTAAGAAGCTACCGAATATCGGTCAGGAAGAGAAACCGTTTGAGTTGCCAAAGGGGTGGGAGTGGACAATTTTAGATAACACCAGTCCTTTTTCACTTAAAGATGGAGACTGGATTGAGACAAAAGACCAAGATATTGAGGGTACCGTAAGACTAATACAGCTAGCGGATATCGGCGTAAATGAATTCAAAAACCGATCGTCAAAATTTATAAATAATGAGACATTTTCACGTTTAAATTGTACAGAAATTTTAAAAAACGATATTTTAATTGCTCGGTTGCCTGACCCTATTGGTAGAGCTTGTATTTTTCCTGGCCTTTCTCAAAAGGCAATTACTGTAGTCGATGTTGCTATTCTTCGCATCAATATGAACCTTAATCGACAATTCATTGTTCATGCGCTAAATAGCACAACTGTCAGAAGCCAAATTGAGACTTACGGCAAAGGTGCTACTAGATTTCGTATATCAACTGGTAACCTAAAAGGAATTAGCATTCCCGTTCCTCCACTACCCGAACAACACCGAATAGTCGCTAAAGTCGATGAACTGATGACTCTCTGCGACCAGCTAGAGCAGCAAACCGAACAGCAACTCGATGCTCACCAACTGCTGGTGGACACCCTGCTAGGCACACTCACACAAAGCCAAAACGCCAACGAACTAGCCGACAACTGGACACGCCTGAGCCAACACTTCGACACCCTATTCACCACCGAAGCCAGCATCGACCAGCTCAAACAAACCATCCTGCAACTCGCCGTCATGGGCAAACTCGTCCCGCAAAACCCCAACGACGAACCCGCCAGCGAACTTCTCAAACGCATCGCCGCCGAAAAAGAACAGCTGATCAAAGATAAAAAGATCAAAAAACAAAAACCACTACCGCCGATCAGCGATGAAGAAAAACCGTTTAAAGTTCCGAAGGGGTGGGAGTGGGTGAGACTATGTGATTTATCACCTGAGTTTCAAAACGGAGCATCAAGTCGTGGCGATAAAGAAGGTCGCCAGATTATAGTTTTGAGATTAGCAGATATTAAAAATTGGCAACTGTCCTTTGAAGACACTCGCAGCCTAAAATTAAACAGCAACTCTATAGATAGATATACCCTTGAGAAAGATGACTTTCTAATTATTAGGGTCAATGGTAGCGCTGATATAGTTGGAAGATTCATTCATTGTAAGGATAACTACAACGTTATTTACTGCGACCACTTCATTCGCTTGCGGTTTCCTAATAGCTCCATAGCTCCTAGCTATCTTCAACTTATCAGTTCTACAAGTTTAGTCAGAAGACGTATTTCTGAACTATTTGTGAGCACAGCAGGACAAAAAACAGTCAATCAAAAGCATATCAGCTCTCTTTTATTGGCGATCCCGCCAATGAATGAACAACACCGCATCGTCACCAAGGTCAACGAACTCCTCACCCTCTGCGACAAGCTAAAAGAGCGCCTACAACACAATCAACAGATTCAACTACAACTGACCGATACATTAGTTCAGGAGGCGCTGGTATAAAATTTTACTTTCTTCAAACTTATCAGATCAAATCATTTATTTACCAAATTGGTAACTTTAAGTATGATTATCAATAAGGGAATTATATGAAAATCTTAGGACGAGACCAACTGAGCGAATTTTCCAAAAAGCATGCCAGTGCAAAAACAGCACTAGATGCTTGGTTCACTGAAGCCGGTGAGGCTGATTGGAAAACCCCTCAGCACATAAAAGACCGCTATGGAAGTGCTGATTTTCTGGCCGATAACCGAGTGATATTCAACATCAAGGGCAATACCTACCGGCTGGTAGTCAAAGTGCGTTACCAGAACGGCATTGTTCGTATCGAATGGGTCGGCACACACGCAGAGTACGACAAGAAGCGGTTTTAGGAGTAGAAAATGGAATTAAAAATCATAAAAAATGAACAGGGTCACGCACAGGCTCTCGCTCGCCTAGACGTACTCATGGATATGGATCCAGCCGAGGGATCAGTTGAAAACAATGAACTGGAAGTACTGGCGCTTCTCATTGAGCGTTACGAAGAAGAAAACTTTCCTATGGATTTGCCATCACCCGTCGATGCCATTCTGTTCCGTATGGATCAACAAGGGCTTAAAAATAAAGACTTAATCCCTTTCATTGGTTCAGCCCCGAAAGTATCTGAGATTTTGAAAGGCAAACGCCCGCTCAGCATTGCTATGATTCGCAAGCTCAGTTCAGGGTTAGGTATTCCTGCTGAAGTTCTGATCCAGGACTCCAACAAGCAGCAGCAATACGAGCAGGAAACCAATTGGGAGGCTTTTCCTTTAGCCGAGATGCGTAAGCGCGGTTACTTCCCTGACTTCAATGGCACTATTCATGAACTGAAAGAATATGCGGCCGAATACCTGGGGACTTTTCTCGGAGCCGTGGGCCTCGATTGCAAAACTCAACCCATGTTAATGCGCACTTCTGCCCATTTGCGTAGCAATGATAAGGAAACTGACCTTTATGCTATGCGAGCCTGGCAGGCACGTGTTTTACATATTGCTAAGCGCCAGAAACCACTCAAAGAATATGTATCAGGAACAGTGAATCAAGAATGGATGCGCGAGCTGGTAAAACTGTCATGGTCACAACAAGGGCCAGCACTGGCAGTTGAATACCTGAACCGGTTCGGCATACACGTAGTTATAGAGCCACACTTGCCTAAAACCTACCTTGACGGAGCTGTCTGCCTGTCCGAGAACAAGAACCCTATAGTCGCATTAACACTTCGTCATGACCGACTGGATAATTTCTGGTTTACGCTGACGCATGAACTCGCACATGTAGCTTTGCATTTTGATGGCAACGAAAGCTGGTTCCTCGACGATCTTGACGCGGTATCCCATGACCCGAAAGAAGATGAAGCCGACGCCCTGGCGCAGGAAGTCCTTATACCCGCCTCAGCTATTCAGCAGGGATTACCAAAGGATCCTGCTGGCGTTGAAAGCCTGGCAAGCTCATTAAATGTATCTGCTTGCATCATTGCAGGAAGAATCAGAAGGGAAGAGGGCGATTATCAGCTATTTAATACATCATTCCGCGGTCTTAAACATCCGAGTAAGGCGCTAAAAGCCGCTGGTTACGTTAGTATTTAAACTGGCAGCTTAACGAGCGACGCTGAACTATGCACGCTGGTTCATGAGTCGCACAAAAAATCATCTACATGCAAAAGGGCGTTGGTGATAATCTGAGGTATACTTGTTATGAATACAGAGGTGATTTATGACTACAAAGATTAAAGTGACTACAAAAAGAGAACGCAAAGAGGATCTTATCGATCTGCGTACACTTCAGTCCATGGCCACTAAAGCGACGCGACGCGCTATCAAAAAAGCGGAGGCAGTGGGTGGTTATATAACTTATATGGAAGGTGGCCGCATACTCAAGCGCAACTCAGAAGACGATACCGTAGTAGAGCTCAAGGCCGCAGCGGCCAAACCAAAACTGCGCCTTAAAGATTTACTATGCCAAGCCTGAGACTTGTTGATGGCCCAAACCGAAGATAAAATAATCAGCCGTTATCAGCGCAGTCTCGAACACCTGCACAGTATGCTTAAAATTTGTCATCGCGCTTTTCTATTTGATAACTCTAATAAACTCACCTTCTTTGCCGAAGTTACACCTGACGGATACCTTGATATCGTAGAAGATGAGTTCGACAAAGTGGAGCCGCACTGGTTTACGGAGTCAGTTTTAAAAAAATGGGAACGCGAAAAAGTGAGAATAGTTAATCATCTGTAAAAAGGATGCTCAGTAATGTTTAAACGTGAAGCAAAGACATCCTCATCATTTTCCTGCTTCATTCGTGAAGCCTCTTCCAGAGAGAAGAAGAAAGTGTATACCGAGGCATTAAGAGCCGCAGCAAAAGCCCAGGTTCGTATTCTGGACATCGCACGCACAAAAGCAACGGATTAAAACGCCCAATCCTCTTTTTACTCAGCTTGCTTGATCTCAATATCCGGCCCAAGACTCAAACTGATGGCTTGAATAATCTCAGTCTGTTCGCGTTCCCAACCACGGTAGCTGATGAAAACGCCATCGCACCCCCGGCAATGATCGGACTTAACAGTATACCGGTAAACGGAAATAGAATACCGGCAGCAATCGGGATGCCTAAGCTGTTGTAGATGAACGCGCCAAACAGGTTCTGACGGATGTTTTTAAGCGCTGCTTTAGATAGCTCTATTGCATCAGCAAGGCTGTGTAATGAGTTACGGATCAGCACCATATCCGCGCTTTCAATAGCGATATCGGTGCCATTTCCGATGGCGAATCCCACATCTGCTTGTGCTAGGGCAGGCGCATCATTAATACCATCACCCGCCATGGCGACAATCGCACCTTGCTGTTGCAGTTCTTTAACTTTGTTGGCTTTGTCGGCCGGCATGACGTCCGCGATAAATTCATCAACGCCGACCTGTTTTGCGATAGCGGCAGCCGTATGGCGATTATCACCTGTCAGCATAATGACTTTTATTCCCGCTTTCCGGAGGCGTTGTATGGCACTGGTCGAGTCATGACGAATGGGATCGGCGACGGCTAATATCCCTTCCAGTTGGCCATTTATAGCTATATAGATAGGGGTGTGTGCGGTTTGTGTTAAACGGGTGACGGCTTCACTGGCGGTTTCGATGTTTATATTTTTTTCTAGCATCAGGGCGTGGTTACCTAGCAGGATAGATTGTGACGCAATTTCGCCGCTGACTCCGCGACCGGTGATCGCGTTAAATTGATCCACGTTGTGTAACTCAAGATTTTTCTCTTGAGCTGCTTTCACAACGGCCTCGCCTAGCGGGTGTTCAGACAGCTGTTCTAATGAAGCGGCAAGTGATAGCAGGTGATCGTCCTGGCCATGCAGGGCGATAATCTCCGTAAGTGTGGGGGCACCTTCGGTGATGGTGCCTGTTTTATCAAGAAGGATTGTATTGATGGTCGATGCTGTCTGCAGGGCTTGAGCATTGCGAATCAGTATACCGTGTTCTGCTGCCTTGCCCACACCAACCATAACCGACATAGGGGTGGCTAATCCGAGTGCGCAAGGGCAGGCGATAATTAACACTGTTGTAGCTGTTACCAGCATATAGGCGATTTTGGGTTCTGGTCCGAAAAAGTACCAAAGAGTGGCTGTTGCTATACTAATCAGGATGACCACCGGAACAAAAATAGATGAGATTTTATCGGCCAGGCGGGCGATCTCCGGTTTGCTGTTCTGGGCTTGTTTTATCATCTCGATTATACGGCTCAATGCCGTTTCAGAGCCGACTCTTTCGGCAATAACTAGCAAGCTGCCGGACTTATTTAATGTGCCCCCAGAGACTATATCATCAGGGGTTTTGCTTACAGGAAGAGGCTCTCCGGTCAGCATCGATTCATCAATATAGCTATGCCCTTCGAGTACGCGCGCATCGACAGGAATTTGTTCGCCGGGTCGAATTCGGATCTGGTCGCCGATATTAACGAGTTCAAGCGGGATATCTTGTTCCTTCCCATTGCGAATCACGCGTGCCGTTTTGGGTTGCAAATCCAGTAGGCGTTCTACCGCGTCGGATGTTGTGCTACGTGCTCTTAGCTCCATTGCCAGCCCAAGGTTAACCAGACCGATAATCATCACAGTGGCTTCAAAATAGATATGCCGTGCTGTTTCAGGAAATAACTGTGGGGACAGGACAACCAGCATTGAAAATAGCCATGCGCTTCCTGTTCCGATAGCAATTAAGGTATCCATGGTTGAGCTGCCGTTACGCAGTGCAGTGAATGCGCCTATGAAAAAATGGCGTCCTGAAAAAAACATCACAGCCAGTGTTGCAAGGCCGGCGATCCCCCACAGGGTCTGGTCGTTAGTGGTTTGCACACTCATGTCATCCATGAAAAAGCCGGCCAGCATCATGGGGATGCCGAGCGCCAGCGCAACGGCCGAATGGATGAGGCGCTGCCGATATTGTGCTGTGTCGCTTTCTTTTTGCTTTATCCTATCTTCTTCGTCGCTTTTTGAGGGGTGGGCGCGGTAGCCGATGTTGTTAAGCTCGCTGATAACCAGTTCGCTATCAACAGAACCTTGAATATATAGCTTACGCTGAGGAAAATTCACTTCCGCATGTTCTATGTCGGGAATGTTTGATACGCAGGTTTCTATTTTTTTAACACAGCCTGCGCACGATACATTTTCTAAAATAAGAATAGTGTTCATAAAATAGGGGCCTCTTGTCTTAACCTCTAATCTTTACATGCTTTATGTTGCTGGCACGCTTAATAGTCGTGTGGTCCGGCTGATTGAGGTAATATTGCTTGCAGTGTAAAGGTTCCAGTAGCAGTAAGGTCAAATATAAAGTGGCAGCGGTTTAAACGGATGCTGTTGCCGTGAGGTTAAAAAGCACTGAAGGCTGATTGGGTAAAGGAATGAATATCGCAGAGGCAGCTAAATATACGGGTCTTAGTAGTAAGACGATTCGTTATTATGAGCAACAAGAGATAATCCCGCCTGCAAAGCGTGGTGATAATGGTTATCGCCAGTATGATAAAAATCAACTGGAGCGCTTGCTATTTATCAAGCGTGCGCGTGCGCTAGGTTTTTCGTTGAATGATAGTCATGAGTTGTTGTTGATATCACAGGACCCTCAAAGAACCAGCGCAGTGGTAAAACAAAAAGCTCAACAGCATTTGCATACCGTCAATCAGCAGATTGAGCATTTAGAGCAGATGCGTGATGTGTTGGAAGCGGTGGTAGGGCAGTGTTCGGGAGATGATCAGGCGTATTGTCCGATACTGGATAAGCTGATCCAGGGGTGATGGCGCTTATCATAACGGATTAGCGCGCGGGTGATATTTTTGTCATCTGTAGAAAAACTTGTTTAAAAAATGTTCAGTTTTTTATAGTAAAGCTAGTCTGTTGAAATAACTGCAAATTTTCTTTTATATTTGAGAATAAACTTGTTGACAGCCAGCGAACCTATCCATAGAATACGCCCCATCTTGAGTGAGGCGCTACCTAAGCGCTGATAACAGGGAGTTTAAGACTGTTTCAATCAAGTGCGCTTTTGATACTTCTCTGGTAAAAAAAGTGATTTTTAGTTATGGTGAGCGTAGCTCAGTCGGTAGAGCTCCGGATTGTGATTCCGGCGGTCGTGGGTTCAAGCCCCATCGTTCACCCCAAGCTAAAAGATCGAATGCGGATGTGGTGAAATTGGTATACACGCTGGTTTTAGGTACCAGTGCCGCAAGGCGTGAGAGTTCGAGTCTCTCCATCCGCACCATTTACCGTCCTGGTAAATGGTGTTTTTATTTGTAGTGGTGGGCGTAGCTCAGTTGGTAGAGCTCCGGATTGTGATTCCGGCGGTCGTGGGTTCAAGCCCCATCGTCCACCCCAGTCCTCTCATCCGACTTCATTGGTATTTCACTCTTTATACTCAGTTAAATTCTCTTGTCTGCCTGTTTTTTCGTAATCGCTTGACTAATATGCTCAAGTGCCGGAAAATTTCGCGCTTTAGAATTTTTGACTTGGAAGTATAATCGAGTCTTATTTAAACGATTTTGTGAATTAATCAGGCAAGTATTCCGGTAAACTAGTTCACAAAGATCGATAAACCGGTACATAGTATTTTTTGCGAGGAATTCCATGCAAGTTTCTGTTGAAACAACCTCCGTTCTAGAGCGTCAGATGACAATCACTGTGCCAGCAGAGCGCATTGAAAGTGATGTAAACAAGCGAGTTCAGCAAGCTGCTCGTACTCAGCGTTTGGACGGTTTCCGCCCTGGCAAGGTTCCTATGAAAGTTGCTAAGCAACGTTTCGGTGCCGGTATTCGTCAGGATGTTATTAGTGAAGTACTTCAGCAGAGTTTCTACGAAGCTGTACAGCAGGAAAAAATTATGCCTGCTGGTGGTCCTCAGATTGAATTCAAAAATGATAAAGATGGTGAAGACTTCCAGTTTGTAGCAACATTCGAAGTTTATCCGGAAATTACCCTGGCTGATTTTTCTGCTGTAGAGATCGACAAGCAAAGCTCTGAAGTAAAAGATGCTGATCTTGAGCAGATGATCGAAACCTTACGCAAGCAGCAAGCTAACTGGACGGAAGGCGAACAAGCTTCTGTTGATGGCGACCGTTTGAAACTTGATTTTGAAGGTTTCATCGATGGTGAAGCATTCGAAGGTGGTAAGGCTGAGGGTATGGATCTGGTTCTGGGTTCAAACTCAATGATTCCAGGTTTTGAAGATGGTTTAGTGGGCGCTAAAGCCGGTGATGAAGTTGAGGTGAAAGCAACTTTCCCTGAAGACTATCACGCTGAAAACCTGAAAGGCAAAGAAGCTTCGTTCAAAGTTAAAGTACTGACAGTATCTACACCTGAGTTGCCAGAGCTTAATGAAGAGTTTTTTGGCAAGTTCGGTATTGACGCATCTGATCTGGCAACATTTAAAGTCGAAGTACGTTCTAATATGGAACGTGAAATGAAAAATGCGCTTAAGATGAAACTAAAAGATCAGGTTTTCACTCAGTTGGTCGATATTAACGGAATCGAAGTGCCAAGTGCTTTGGTTGATAGTGAAATCGATAATTTGCGTAAGCAGGCTGTACAGCGTTTTGGTGGCGGTGCAGAGATTGATCCTAACATGTTGCCTAAAGAGATGTTTGAAGATCAGGCTAAGCGTCGTGTTACAGTAGGTTTGCTGGTTCAGGAAGTGATCAAAGCAAACGAAATCAAAGCTGATGATGAGCGTGTTCGTGCTACTGTCGAAGAGATGGCTAGTACTTATCAAGAGCCTCAGGAAGTGATTGACTGGTACTACAGCAATGACGAAATGCTGGGTCAGGTTAAGAGTTTAGTGTTGGAAGATTTAGTGATCGAACATTTGCTCGCTTCTGCTAAAGTGACTGACTCTGTGGTTGCTTATGAAGACGCCATTAAGCCTGCTCAACAATAATGTGATGCAAGATCATATCGTCTTGCATCGATAAGTGATGCATTGACTGAATGAAAAACGACAGTTGGTGCTGATCCACTGTCGTTTTTTGTTTATTAAGGATAAGGAGTAAAGTGCATGTCAGTATTCCATCAGGACAATGCTAAGATCATTGAGAACTCTGGTCTGGTGCCGATGGTGGTAGAGCAGTCTGCTCGCGGTGAGCGCGCGTATGATATTTATTCTCGTCTTCTGAAAGAGCGTGTTATCTTTCTTGTTGGCCAGGTTGAAGATCATATGGCGAACCTGATTGTTGCTCAGATGCTGTTTCTGGAAGCCGAAAATCCAGATAAAGATATTCATCTATACATCAACTCTCCAGGTGGCTCTGTTACAGCGGGGCTGGCAATTTACGATACGATGCAGTTCATTAAGCCTGACGTTAGCACTATGTGCATTGGTCAGGCCGCAAGTATGGGGGCATTTTTGTTGTCAGCCGGGGCTGCAGGTAAGCGCCATGCTTTGCCTAATGCGCGCGTCATGATTCATCAGCCATTAGGTGGTTATCAGGGACAGGCAACAGATATTGAGATTCATACCAAAGAAATTCTTAGTATTCGCGAAAAATTAAATCGTATTTTGGCCGAACATACGGGCCAGGATATTGAGAATATCCGACGCGATACAGACAGGGACAACTTTATGGATCCTGTCGCAGCAGCAGAATATGGTCTGATTGATTCAGTCTTAGATAAGCGTCAGGGTAAATAAAGTCTGGTTGGCGGTACATGTTAATGTGGCTGATAGTTGAAAAGAGAGTTGAAAAGTTCGTCACCAGCCACTATTAATTATATGACTGCTTTGCTGGAATGAGTATGAGGTAGGTTTAATGAGCGATAATATCAACGATAAAGATAACGAGCAGGGCAAGCTTTTTTGTTCATTTTGTGGAAAAAACCAAGATGAAGTGAAAAAGTTGATCGCCGGCCCGTCAGTCTTTATTTGTGACGAATGTGTAGATCTGTGTAACGATATTATTCGTGAAGAGATACAGGAAATCGATGAGCAGGAAGCGCAAGAAAAATTACCTATTCCTGCCGAGATCAAAGCAAAACTAGATGATTATGTTATAGGCCAGGATCGTGCTAAAAAAGTACTGGCCGTAGCAGTATATAATCACTACAAACGTTTGCGTTTTCAAAGCAGCTCAGCTAACAAAGATATTGAGTTAAGTAAAAGTAATATTTTGCTGATCGGGCCTACGGGTAGTGGTAAAACACTGCTGGCGCAAACATTGGCTCGTTTGCTGAATGTGCCTTTTACTATTGCTGATGCAACCACGCTGACTGAAGCGGGGTATGTGGGCGAAGATGTTGAAAACATTATTCAGAAACTATTACAGAAATGTGATTACGATATAGAACGAGCGCAGTTGGGTATCGTTTATATTGATGAGATCGATAAGATTTCACGTAAATCTGATAATCCATCTATTACCCGTGATGTTTCGGGTGAGGGTGTGCAGCAGGCGCTACTGAAACTAATTGAAGGTACGGTGGCTTCTGTTCCTCCGCAGGGTGGCCGTAAGCATCCTCAGCAGGAGTTTCTGCAGGTTGATACTTCAAATATCTTGTTTATTTGCGGTGGTGCTTTCGCAGGGCTGGAGCAGATTATTCGGGATCGTTCTGAAAAAAGCTCAATCGGCTTTAATGCCAGCGTGAAAAGCAAAGCTGATACTAAATCCATTTCAGATACTTTGTTGGATATTGAAGCGGAAGATCTGGTTAAATTTGGTTTGATTCCTGAGTTTGTCGGGCGTCTTCCAATGATAGCTACGTTGGGTGAGCTTGATGAAGAAGCCTTGATGCAGATACTGACAGAGCCTAAAAATAGCTTAGTGCGCCAATATACTAAGTTGTTTGAAATGGAAGGCGCTGAAGTTGATTTCCGTAAAGAGGCATTGCATGCGATTGCTAAGCATGCTTTGGTTCGTAAAACGGGGGCACGCGGTTTACGTTCTATTCTGGAAGGGACGTTGCTGGATATTATGTATCAGTTACCCTCTCTGGAAAATGTCAGTAAAGTTGTGATTGATGAAGGTGTGATAGATGGTACATCTGAACCATTGCTGATTTACGAAACGCCTGAGCCAAAAGCTACTGCTGAAAAGTAGTCTTCTTTGACATAATAAAAGGACGCATCAGCGTCCTTTTTGTTATTGGAAATGTGTTGTTATAGGCCGTTGTAAATAGGCTGGTCTCTCACTCCTCTTCGCCTTTAAGGGCGCGTTTTATCTGTTCAATAACGCGGCTTGGCAGTCGGCGAATCAACAGTACTTGTTTCTCTTCATCGAATTCTATTTCACTGCCTGAAGCAAGGGGACCTAATGAGCGTTTAGCAAAATCGAGCTGCCAGTTGTCTGCTTTCGCTTTAAGTTTGGTCAGTGAGTTGAGAGTATGGGTATGAGGTTGGAACTCTTGGCTGACCTGATACTTTTCGCTGTTGGCAAAGCGCCCGAACTTTCCTGTGATCTCTTCTGTTTTCTCAGTGGGAATGTGCTGATCAAAGATCTGTTCGATATCAGGTAAGTTAGCTGTGTTTTTTTCAGAGCGCTGCCGGCTGAGGTAGCTGACGACATCTTCGACAACCTGCTCTCTTTCATCGTACATCCCGTTTTGAGTGCAGAAGTCTCGCGTTGCACGGATCAGATCACCCGTAGATTTTTTGGAGGGGGTCACATCAGTACAACCAAATGCCGTTGAGAAATAGTGAGTAACATCTCCTTTTTCTTTCGTGCCCATAAAGCTCAAATAGCTGTCTTTTCCTTTTTTATAGGAGGTTATATTGATCTTTGCAGCCTGATGAAGTTTATCCAGATCAACTTCGTTGACTTCTGTCGGGCTGAGTTGATCATTAAGAGAGATAGCGGAGCGGTTGCGCACCAAGGCAACCAGCAGAAACTCATAACGCTCCTGTTGATAGTGAGCGAAGATAATATAGCCACCGGTGGCATTGCGTGATGAGGGTGCATCCATCGCTGCGGCCAGTTGCGAGATGCCAAGGTCTGCCAGTTTCAGGAAGTTAACAGACGACTGCTCTTCATTGAGATAATTGTCAAATGCCTGGATAAAAGGATAACCATCACGGTTCTCTTTATTGAAAGATCCATGAGTCAACGTAGAACGTCTCGCTAATGCGTTATTTAATGCCAGCACCATGTCTGGAACTACCGGGTGCTGGGTATTCACGTTACCGCCACGCTCACTGATAATAGTCGCCTGATCTTCCTCTTTATGAAGTTCCCTTATAACCAGATGCTTTAGTTCCACAATGATTCCTGAGTCTGTTAATCAAAGACTGAATTTTATGTGAAAGCAGGAGGAATGTCAGGGTTATCTTTATCCTTTGGTGCATCATCATGATGCTCTGTTTGTCGGGTTTTGCATAGAGGTTGAGATTAAGCTGTCGTACATGCACTATTTGCATGATAGCGAATGTGAGCGAGATTCCTGGAGAGAAGCCAATGCGTTGGAAAAGTGGCCGTCGTAGTACAAATATTGAGGATCGTCGTGCAGAGTCGGCAGGCTCCGGTGGTTCGGGTCGTGGTTTTCGTATAGGCGGCGGTAAGAAAGGAGGTATCGGAATTATTGTCGTAGCCGTTGTTGTAATGCTGATGGGCGGTGATCCGAGTACGATTCTCAATATGTTGCTGGGCGGGGGTTCTGCACCTATCCAGACTCAAACTGCTTCGCGAAAGACTCCGGCATCAGCACCGACGGATGAAATGGCAGAATTTGTTTCTGTTGTCTTGGCCGATACCGAAGATACCTGGAGTCCGCTATTTCAGCAGATGGGGGAGACCTACCAAAAACCGCGCTTGGTATTGTTTCGTGGCGCTGTAAAGTCGGCGTGTGGCACGGCACAGTCCGCTATGGGACCGTTTTACTGTCCTGGCGACCAGAAAGTTTATATCGATCTTAGTTTTTATGAAGAGTTGAAGCACGCATTTAAAGCCCCCGGTGATTTTGCTCAGGCGTATGTGATTGCACATGAGGTCGGACATCATGTGCAACAGCAGTTCGGCATCTTGCAAAAAGTTCATCAGATGCAACGCGGTATGCCTAAACCAGAAGCTAATGCTTTATCGGTTAAACTTGAACTGCAAGCCGATTGTTTAGCAGGAATTTGGGCGCATCATGCCAACCGTATGAGACAGATTGTAGAACCGGGGGATATTGATGAAGCAATGAATGCGGCCAGTAAAATTGGCGATGATGCTATTCAGAAGCGCACTCAGGGTTATACCGTACCGGACTCATTTACACATGGGACGTCGGCGCAGCGTGTCAAATGGTTTAATCAGGGCTATCAATACGGCGATGTTCAAAGGTGTAATACCTTCAATCGTTAATTGGCTTGATATTCATCATTTAAGCTTATAGCAATGCCATCTTTTTAAGATGGGGCTGTACTGAAGCGCGTATAACCTCTATGCTGCTGGCATAGAAAATGATGAGAGGAAATTCATAATGCCATATGACGCTGAACTGGTCGCAGAACTAAATTTACTGAACCATTTTAATCTGGGTACTACACAAGAAGGTATTAAAGTTCACCATAGCGCAGGGCCGCTCATGGTTGCTGCAGCAAAGCGCTTGTTTGATAAAGACCTTATCAGCCAGGAAGATGGTGGCTATCTGACAGATCTTGGGCATGATGCGGCTGAGCATTCCCAAAATTTGTTATTGATTTTAACGACGCCTGTACAAGTGGATACGACTTCTTAAACAAACATGGCACTGAAACCAACCATCTATAAGGTGGAGTTGCAGCTGGTTGATATGAATCGCGATTTATATACCAGCTGCAAACTTACGCTTGCACAACACCCCTCTGAAACTCAAGAACGAATGATGATTCGGCTGATGGTTTATGGCTTGAATTTTCATGAAGACTTACAGTTCAGTCGCGGCTTATCTGCAACGGATGAGCCCGATCTGTGGGAGTGTGGTTTAGATGGCCAGGTTAATCACTGGTTTGAGGTTGGACAGGCAACGCCAGAGCGTATACGTAAGGCTGTTAGTCGCTCCCCTAAGGTCTCTTTATACGCATTTGGGCGTGAGTCTGATATTTGGTGGGGGCGTGCTAAAGAGGCTTTTAAAGGGCTGCCTCGGGTAGCCGTTTGGCAGTTTAATGCAGAGCAAAGCGCTTTGTTACCCGCATTGCTTGATCGCAGCACATCTATCACGATGACAGTTACGGATAACGAAATTTACCTGAACAAAGATGAATTGCAGTTAACTCTGGGCTTTAAGCAGCTTTTGTAAGTCGCCACCTATCACTTATAGTTATTTTTCCAGGAATGTTAAACGCGTTGTGCAAGGTTGGGGCCACTCACCAGCAAGCGTAACAGATCACTCCGACAAATAATCCCAACCACTTTGTGATCCTGTTCTACTACAGGCACACAGCTTACTTTTTGCTCCATAAATATCAGTGCTATTTCACGTACCAGCGTATCCGGACTCACTGCAATCATCGCACTGTTGAGTATGTTGCCAACAAAGCTATCGGAGTCGGAACCGGACCGGAGTAAGCTTTCGCCTGTGATGACACCAAGAGGGTGAGCATTGCCGTTAACAATGACTAAGTGGTTGATGCCTTCGCGTTGCATTAATCCCCATGCAAATTTAACCGTCTCGAATTGGCCAACAGTAATCACTGGGGAGTTCATGATGTGCAGGGCAATTAGTCGGCGACGATCCTGAAGTGTGTCAGATTTTCGTCCGGTTTCTTCGTAGAGGCGTGATGACACAAGAGTCGAGCGTGTGCCGCTCGTCTTTGGAGAGCTGGCAGGTTTACTTTGTGTAGTAATTTGAGGGTTGTTAACTGGGTTGTTCTGCAGTGAACTTTTGGGCGCACTACTCCTGTTGGTGGCTGCAATGCCGCGCTGTGGGAACTGTGCTGCTGACGGGTTCTTTACAAGGTTCCCGTTGTCATAGATTAACAACGCCATTTACTATCTCCGAACATCAATGTTTATCTTATCGGCGAGAAATGATTTTACTTTATTAAGTTTGATTAAATATTAGTCATTAATTTTTAAGAATCATTCAATAATTTATTGGTTTGGCGTGAGAATACTGACTCAAAGCTTAACGGCTGCAGAATAGTGTCATAGGAGGGTGAGGCGATTCTACATGAAAATTCAGTATTGGCTATATATTAGAATATGCTAAAATATTGAAAATGTTTATATTGGGGTGATCTATGTTTCGTTTTCTGGCAAATGTGATCTTGGTGAGTTCTATGGCAGCGGTGATGGGCGTGCCCGTTCAGGCTCAAGATATGGTATCAATTACGGTTGTTAAAACAACGATGCCACTCGAACGTTTTTTAGAAGGCAGGGTCGAGGCTATATCCCAAGCTACCGTTTCAGCACAAACGAGCGGTCTAGTGGATCAGGTACTGGTCGATGTGGGTGACCGTGTTCCGGCAGGGACTGTCATTCTTAAGCTCGTAGGTATTGATCAAAAGGAAGGGCTGAATCAGGCTAAAGCGGCTTTAAACGAAGCTCAGGTTAATCGTAAAGCAGAAGCTCAGCAGTATGAACGTGTAAAGTCACTGTATGAAAAAAAGTTACTCTCTAAGGCAAGCTATGACAGTGCCATTGCCAGTTACAATAGCGCTAAAGCACGCGTAGCGAGTGCAGAGGCTGCACTGAATCGCGCCCAGCAACAGGTATCTTATACTGAAATTAAAGCGGCATATGGCGGGGTTGTGAGTGGCCGGCATGTTGAAGTAGGCGAAGCTGTACAACCCGGGATGCCGTTGATGAGCGGTTTTGATCCCGATAGATTGCGTGTTTTTGTAGATTTACCGCAGTCGATTGCCGCGATAGTCAAAAATAAGCCCGTTATTCGTGTTGTTTTAAATAATGAAACAACAGTGCTTCCGGTAAAAACTACTTTCTTTCCCATTGCGGATGCGGGAACCGGAACAGTACGCATGCGTCTCGAACTACCACAAGCACAACAGGATGTTTATCCGGGCCAGCTTGTAAAAGTAGCAGTTCAAGTGGGAGAAAAAGAGCGAATGTTAGTGCCTGCCAGCAGTATTGTTTATCGTTCGGAAGTGGCCGGTGTTTATGTGCTGAACCCTGAGGCGGGTGACGTGCCTGTACAGCCTCAGCTACGTCAGGTGAGAGTAGGAAATCGATTTGCTGATAAGGTTGAAGTATTGGCAGGCCTGATAGCAGAAGAAGTGATAGCTGCCGATCCCATTATGGCGGGAATTGTTGCTGCTGGTGTGCAGTTTCAAGAGGGGAAATAGCTGATGGAAAAGGCCTTGGGATTTTCAGGCGCTATTGCCAACCGTTTCATGCGTTCACAACTGACACCTTTGTTAGCACTTGTAGGGCTGTTGTTAGGGCTTTTTGCTGCGCTGGTAACGCCGCGTGAAGAGGAGCCGCAAATCAATGTGACCATGGCTAATGTCATGGTGCCGTTTCCTGGTGCTTCAGTTGAGGATGTCGAAGCGCTGGTAGCAACCCCTTTAGAGCAGATATTGGGCGAAATTAAGGATATTGAGCATCTTTACTCTGTTTCGAGTCCCGGAATGGCAATATTAACGGTGCAATATAAAGTCGGTGTAGAGCGCACCGAGGCACTTGTGCGCCTTTATAATGCGGTATATTCAAACATGGATTGGCGTCCTGCTAACCTTGGTATAGGCCCTATCATTGTTAAACCTAAAGGGATTGATGATGTCCCTATTGTTGCATTGACTTTGCATACTCAGGATCTAACACGGGGGGCTTATGAGTTGCGTCAAATCGCACATACTTTGGAAGCCGAGCTGAAACGTGTAGCGGGTACACGTGATATCGAAACGATTGGCGGGCCGGAACAGGCCGTTCGGGTTCTGTTAGACCCGCAGAAAATGGCGGCGAGAAATATTTCCATCAGCGAACTTAAACAAGCATTGATGATGAGTAATATCGCTTCGCAGGCAGGGGCTTTTGTTGCCGATAATAAGTATGTCCCTGTTACCGCTGGTACCTTCTTTTCCACACGAGATGATCTTGTCGAGCTGGTGGTAGGAATGGCTGATAATCGGCCTGTATACCTCGAAGATGTTGCAGATATTCAACAATATGCCGCCGAAAATGATCAGTATGTATGGTTTGCAGAAACAGGATCAGATCACAAACAGCCGGCAGTGACCTTATCGATTAGCAAAAAACCGGGAGAAAACGCGGTTGATATTGCTGATCAGGTTCTGGAAAGGGTTGAACAGTTAAAAGGACATGTTATTCCGCAAGGAGTGGATGTTACGGTTACGCGTAATTACGGGCAGACGGCTAACGATAAAGCTAACAAGCTTATTCAGAAGCTGATATTCGCGACACTCTCTGTCATCGTTCTGGTATTTCTGGCGTTGGGTAAGCGCGAAGCTTTTATTGTTGGTGCTGCTGTGGTGCTGACGTTGATGGTGACATTATTTGCTTCTTGGGCATGGGGCTTCACTCTGAATAGAGTGTCATTGTTTGCGCTGATTTTTTCTATTGGCATTCTGGTTGATGATGCCATTGTTGTAGTTGAAAACATTCATCGGCATATGGCTTTAGGGGGCAAAACGTTAGGGCAGGCTATTCCGGTGGCCGTTGATGAAGTGGGCGGGCCAACGATTCTTGCTACGTTCACTGTGATTGCCGCGCTACTGCCGATGGCGTTTGTCAGTGGCTTGATGGGGCCATATATGAGCCCGATTCCGATCAATGCATCGATGGGCATGCTGCTGTCTTTGATAATAGCGTTTACTTTTACACCATGGCTTTGTTACAAATTACTAAAACATAATGCCAACGCTGATCATAAATCAGGTGCGCCTGATCAACAAAACAGTGATGATGCTCATTGCGAAACGCGCTCTCATAAAGTATTCAAACGTTTAATGACACCGTTCCTGGGTGTGAATAAGCGCGTAAATCGTTATCTGCTGGGGTTCTCTTTAATCGGTTTAATTGCCGGTGCGATTGGCTTAGGTGTTGTGCAGCTGGTGATTCTGAAAATGCTGCCTTTTGATAACAAAAGTGAGTTTCAGGTTGTCGTTGATATGCCAGAAGGTACTTCGTTAGAGCAAACGAACAGAGTACTGGCGGAGCTGGCCGACTCACTGCTGAAGGTTGATGAAGTACAGAACATTCAGGCCTATGCAGGAACCGCTTCTCCTATTGGGTTTAATGGGCTGGTGCGCCAGTATTATCTGCGTCAGGCACCTAACCAGGGAGATCTTCAGGTTAATCTTGCTGACAAGCATCAACGTGATCGTTCAAGTCATGAAATCGCTTTAGCCGTCAGGCCACAACTAACAAAGATTGGCGATCAGTTCTCTGCTTCCATTAAAGTTATCGAAGTTCCTCCAGGGCCTCCGGTGATGGCGCCTCTCGTGGCGGAAGTTTATGGCCCTGATTACCAAGGGCAAATAGCTAAAGGCCGCGAGTTAGAAGCACTGTTTACACAAACAAAAGGGTTGGTGGATATCGATACCAGTATCGAAGCGCCTTCCAATAGAGTTGTATTTGAGGTAGACCGCAGCCGTGCAGCACGTTTAGGTATTAGCCAGGCGGATATCGCATCCAGTATCTCCGCAGCTTTGGGTGGCGAGGATGTTACCTATATTCATACCGGTCATGCTAAATATCCCATCCCTGTACGGATTGAGTTACCCGTTGCAGGAAAGGCCGATATGAGCACTTTGCTGGATATTAAACTCAGAAGCCGTTCCGGGCAGTTAATTCCGTTATCAGAGGTTGTGATAGTTAAGGAAAAAACATGGGAAAAGAATATCTACCATAAAGACTTGCTCCCCGTTGTTTATGTTTCCGGTGATATGGCGGGAGAGCAGGATAGTCCGCTGTATGGCATGTTTGATATGGTCGGTAAAATAGATCAGCTGCAACAAACCTTTATCAGTCAGCCTGAGCACCAGTATGATTATGCGGTGAAATGGGATGGTGAGTGGCAGATCACTTATGAAACCTTCCGTGACATGGGTGCCGCTTATTCAGTGGGGTTGATTCTTATCTATCTTCTGGTAGTCGCGCAGTTTGGGTCCTATATGGTGCCGCTGGTTATCATGGCCCCGATTCCCTTAACCATGATTGGTATTATGCCAGGGCATGCACTGTTAAATGCGCAGTTCACTGCAACGTCCATGATAGGGATGATCGCGTTGGCAGGTATTATTGTGCGTAATTCGATTTTACTGGTAGATTTTATCAATCATCTGATTGCACGTGGTGTCGCGCTTGAGGCCGCCGTGGTAACGGCAGCGAGTGTCAGAGCTAAGCCGATTATATTAACGGCGGTTGCCGCGATGATGGGAGCATTCTTTATCCTGGATGATCCGATTTTCAATGGGCTGGCGGTAAGTCTTATTTTTGGGTTGTTGGTTTCTACGTTACTAACCCTGGTAGTCATTCCGTTGCTGTATTACAGCCTGTTACGGCGCCGCTGAATTAAAAAGCTGAGCAAAAAGGGTTATCTTAATTGTTCAGCTGCTTTACGTTCATCTTTATTTCTTTAGTATAGGGTTAATCCGTGATGTTTCTCTCTACGTCGCGGATGCCCATTCACTGACAAAGAATAATCATAATGAATGCAGATACTATCCGCTCACAGCATGACTTGGCATTAGCTGCCCAATTAATGAAGGCACCAGAAGTTATTGCGATCAATCAAAAAATTGCACAAGCAGAGTCCCAGGGAGTGCAAGGCGTTAGGCGCCGGTTACTGTCTACTTCTGTTCGCTTAAGTCCGGCGATGGCTCCAAGCCTGACACGTATTGCTCATGACTGTATCGCTAAGTTGGGAGTGGATCTTCCTGTTGAATTGTATGCCTACTCCAGCCCTCACTTTAATGCAGCCTGTGTTAAACCAGAAGAAGGACGCTTGTTTATTATGTTCTCATCAAGCTTGCTGGATAGTTTTGATGAAGAGGAGTTGCGTTTTGTCATGGGGCATGAGTTAGGGCATTTTATCTATGCTCACCATGACATCCCTGTGGGCTATCTGCTGAAGGGCGAGACGCCTATTTCACCTGATTTGGCATTAAAGCTGACCAGTTGGTCGCGTTTTGCAGAAATCTCGGCAGACAGAGCCGGTGCCTTTTGCACTCAGAATTTGCACGCCGTTGCGCGATCTCTGTTTAAATTGTCATCCGGTGTAACCAGCTCAGTTGTTCGTTTTAATTTAGGAGACTTCTTAAAACAGATTGATGATATGCAGTTGGTGGATGGAGCCCCGGGAGCCGGTGCTCCGATGGAGGATTGGTTTATGACACATCCATTTAGTCCGCTACGAGTAAAAGCGCTGCAATTGTTCCATCACTCTCAGCATATGTTGCCCGATGGTGTCGATGTAACCACATTGGAGTTGGGTGTTGAAGGGATCATGACATTAATGGAACCGAGCTATCTGGAATCCAAAACAGATGCGTCGTTGGCGATGCGTCATTTGCTGTTTGCCGGAAGTTTGTTGGTTGCGAATGCCAATGGTGTGATCTCCGAACAGGAGATCGGTATTTTTGAAAAATTCTTCGGGCAATATAAGTACCGAGAAGATTTTAACCTCGAAAAGTTACGTGAAGAGTTGCCAAAGCGTGCCGATCAAGTCGTTAAATACAATACGATACCTAAGCGAATGCAAGTATTGCGTGACCTCTGCGTGATGGCAAAAGCAGAAGGTAAAGCACATCATGCTGAGGTAGTTATCCTGCGGGAAATTGCGCATCGGCTGGAGATTCCGGTTTTCTTTGTTGACCAGCTTTTGAATGAAAACCCTGAGCTGGATTAGCATTAGCGCATGAATAAAGGTGCTCTCTTTTGTCGAGGGAGCATTTTTCACACCTTCCTTGTTTTCTCTCCTTTTCTAATAAGTGGTTCCTTATTAGCTATCAAAAATGGATCTTTTTCCGATCCAGTATTTATCTTAATCTGTTACTTAATAAGTGTGCAGATTACCCCCGCATGTGAATGCAGAGAGGGGTTATGCATCAATTTTCCTAACGTATAAACATACGACGGCATTAACTCCGCCGTTGAGATAGGGCTATCATGGATAACAGAAAAACAAGTACAAAACTGCCAGTGGGCGATATGCTTGAGAGTTGGCAGAGTAGGCCTTTTCCCGAACATAAGTTAATGCAAGGACGATATTGCCGTGTAGAGCCATTGCAGCCAGCGATTCATGCACAACAACTGTATCAGGCTTTTGCAGAAGATAGTGAAGAGGTAGATTGGACCTACCTGTCTTACGGCCCGTTTGAAAGTTTCGAGAGTTTTAATCAGTGGCTGCTAGATAACTGCTGTAAAGATGATCCTCTGTTTTTTGTCATCATCGATAAGCACACCTCCTTAGCGGTTGGGATGGCGAGCTTTCTACGGATGGATAGCGTTTCGGGTGTCATCGAAGTTGGGCATATTCACTTTTCACCACAGTTACAAAAAACAAGGATGGCCACAGAGGCGATGTACCTGATGATGCGTCACGTATTTGATGAACTCGGTTACCGCCGCTATGAGTGGAAGTGTGATGCCTGTAATCAAGGATCAAAAAAGGCAGCCCTTCGTCTGGGATTTCAGTTTGAAGGGCTGTTTCGACAAGCGATGGTCTATAAGAAGCGTAACCGTGACACTGCGTGGTTTTCGGTCATTGATAAAGAGTGGCCGACGATTAAAGTGGCACTTGAAGATTGGTTAGACGTTTCTAATTTTGATAACAACGATCAGCAGAAAAGCGCACTTCAAGTGTCGCATAACTAATGGAGGCTGCGGTATGTCTACAGTAGAAAAAATAGCAGTTACTCCAGTACATGCGGACGATCGGGAACAATGGCAGAGACTATATTATAACTACGCTGATTTTTATCAGGTACCGATGAATCAGGCAATTCTGGATACAGTCTGGGGATGGATATTTGATGATGCACGACCATTGTATGCCTTGATAGCAAAGGATTCTGCAGATAATGCAGTGGGACTCATGCACTATGGTGAGACGTTATCGCCGTTACGAGGTATTAGCGTCGGTTTTCTTAATGACCTCTATGTGGATCCTGCTTTACGAGGAGAGGGGGTGGTCGATCAGTTATTTACAGAATTAAGACTCGCAGCTAAAAAGCAAGGATGGCCATGGGTGAGATGGAACACTGCCGAGAACAATTACCGGGCACGTGCTGTGTATGACAAGCTGGCCACTAAGACACATTGGCAAACCTATCAATTATCGATTGATTGAATTTAATAGCTGTGTTCAATACCCGTGTTTATTACCAGAGCTTAATGCCAGAGCTTAATATCAGGGCTTAATAGAAAAATCGCTTAGCAAATTCTGGGAAGTTGCTCTCCGGGCAGTCGGTGCATCAGGCGTTCACTGCCCATGGTCGTTTTGTAGATTACCTGACCTTTTTTACCATCGATGACCTGACCTATGATGCCGCTGGTCGCGCTGACGGGATAATTTCGTAACAGTGTGAGAGCGGCTTCTGCTTGTGCGGCGGGTATAAACGCAATAAAACGTCCTTCGTTGGCGACGTAGCAAGGATCTAATCCGAGCATTTCACAGGCGCCGGTGACGGCATCATTAACAGGAATGGCAATTTCTTCTACGATGAAAGTTTGCTCTGTTGTTTCTGCCAGCTCAACCAGTGCTGTTGCTAAGCCGCCTCGGGTAAGGTCGCGCAGGCAATGAACAGCGATACCTGCATTTAACAGGCGTTGAACGGGATCAGAAAGAGCGGCGCAATCACTGTTTAACGGGTTATCAAATACGAGCCCTTCACGCAGGGCCATTACCGCCATACCGTGGCGGCCGATGTCTCCGGAGAGGATAATCAGATCACCTTTTTCGATCTGTTGTGGTGTTATGCAGGTATCCTGCGAGATAACGCCAATACCGGCTGTGTTGATATAAATGCCATCTCCTTTGCCTTTCTCAACCACTTTGGTGTCGCCGGTGACCAGTTTTATGCCGGTTTCCTGCGCTGCTGAGCTCATGGATGACAATACTTTGGAGAGCGTGTTCATAGAAAAGCCTTCTTCCAGAATCAGGCTGCAGCTGAGGTAAAGTGGCTTGGCACCGCTCATCGCCAGATCGTTTACCGTTCCGTATACCGCCAGTTTGCCGATATCGCCGCCGGGGAAAAACAGCGGGTTAACGACAAAAGAGTCGGTTGTGAATGCCAGACGTTGTCCACCTATGGCGAGTAGCGCGCTGTCATGGCCTGTGGCCAGCATAGGGTTATCAAAATAGGGATAGATCAGCTCTTGTAACAGCTGGTGGCTGAGTTGGCCGCCGCTGCCATGACCTAATAAAATATGTTCATTATCAGAAAACGGCAGGGGGCATTCAGGGTTGATCTCACTCTGTTTTTTTGTCATTCATCACACCTACTGGTTGTGCTTTCTGAAGTCACGCTAGTGCTGGACTCAATAGAGGCAGCGTAACGATAATAGGCAGCGCAAGGCCCTTCTGATGACACCATGGGTGCGCCGAGAGGTGATTCCGGGCGGCATTTTTTTCCGAAATGAGCGCAGTCACAGGGCTTCTTTAAACCTTGCATGATGTCGCCGCTGATGCAGCCTGTCGTATCAGTGCTACTTTCGGTAGAAGGAATCTTATTGTGCAAATCGAATTTGTGTACGGCATCAAAAGGCTTAAATGCCTCGCTGAGCTTTAGGCCGCTCTGTTCTATCTGGCCTATGCCTCGCCATACCTGAGGCTGGCACTCAAATACCTCGGCGAGCATTTGCTGTGCAGGTAGGTTGCCCTGTTGAGATACAACCCTACTGTACTGGTTTTCTACTTCGGAGCGTCCCTGTTCCAGTTGTTGCACACAGAGCAGAATGCCTTGCAGAATATCCAGCGGTTCAAACCCTGTGATGATGATAGGTACGCCATACTTTTCTGCTAGTCGGGGATAGCTTGCGTAACCCATGATGGCACAGACATGACCGGCAGCGAGAAACCCCTGCACTTTTGATTGAGGCGACTGGCACATGGCTTCGATGGCTGGTGGCACAAGAAATTGGGAGGTTAGCAGCGAGAAGTTATTGATCCCTTGTTTGCGTGCCTGATAAGCCGCCATTGCATTGGCGGGAGCGGTGGTTTCAAAACCGATGGCGAGAAAGACGACCTCTTTTTCAGGATGATTTTGTGCCAGCTTGAGTGCATCCATGGGTGAGTAAACAATGCGGATATCGCCGCCTAGTGCTTTAATCGACTGTAGATCTGTTTGGCTACCCGGAACCCGCAGCATATCGCCGAATGAGCAAAAGATAACGTTTGGGCGGGCGGCGACCTCAATAGCTTTGTCGATGATCTCTACCGGGGTAACACATACCGGGCAGCCCGGGCCATGCACTAACTCGATCTGTTCTGGTAAAAATTGCTGCAAGCCAAATTTAACAATGGCATGGGTCTGGCCACCGCAGACCTCCATGATTGTCCAGGGGTGACGGGTAATATCGGCAATTTTGTCAGCCAGTTGTTTAATGCTCTCTGCCTGCCGGTATTCATGTATATATTTCATAAAAACCTATCCTTAACCAAGAGCCTCAGCAGGGGGTGTGTCCGTTTCATCGCAAGCCAGTAGCTGAAAAATTTTACGGGCTTCCGTTTCATTGATCTGACTGATGGCAAAGCCCGCATGCACAATGACATAATCACCTATATCCGCTTCTGGAACAAAAGCCAGATTTATCTCTTTGCGGATACCGCCAAAACTGACGGTGCCGCTGCGCTCCATTGGAAGTGGATTAACGATAAGCTCTATTTTTCCCGGAATAGCTAAACACATGATGAGTTCTCCAGGCAGCGTGTGTAATAGATCTGGCCTAACGCCAGGCCCGCATCATTGGCGGGTACGCGTTCATGATGGTAAACCTGTTGACCATGCTGGCGTAACAGTTGAGTGACGGTTTCTGTTAGTCGTTTGTTCTGAAATACACCGCCAGCGAGAAAGACGGGATAGCCGTCAAAGGGCTGCGTGACCGTCAAAATAATCTGTGCAAGCGTGTTGTGAAAAGCCGCCGCTATATCTTCGCGGGGCGTTTTCATATTCTGGGAGTCAAGTAGTGCTCTGATCATCGGCTCCCAATCAATCGTTTGTCTGGGGGGCTGGCCATTCTCATTATTTATAATCCCAAAAGGGAAGTGCCAGCTGGCGTTGGATGGGTAAGCGCAGGCTTCCAGCGCCATGGCTGCCTGCCCCTCGAAATGGTTATGAGTAGCAATACCTAGTAGCGCAGCGACAGCATCAAATAACCGTCCCGCACTGGAACAGATAGGCGAGTTCAGTTGCCGAGAAAGCATTTTTTGAAGATTGTATAGCTCAGACGGACTAAATTGTTGGTGCAGCACGGGGGATTCAGTAAAAGCATCATCCCCCATAAATGCATATAACAATCCCGCAGCCTGGCGACGCGGTTCGCGGATCGCTTGCTCACCGCCGGGGAGAGGAAATGGTCTTAACGAGGCAAAATGATCGATCTCTGTCTGGCCGTTCCAGCAGAAAAACTCTCCTCCACGAAGCGTGCCATCGTTGGCGTAACCCGAACCATCCCAGCTGATACCTATTGCGCGACCAAGATGGTGATGTTCAGCCATACAGGAGAAAAAGTGCGCGATGTGGTGTTGTACTGCTAAGCATTTTTTGCCACTGGCTTGCGCCCAGTGTGTGGATGCATAGTTGGGATGCTGATCGTGAATGATAGTGGTTGGATCAACCCCGCAAAAGTGGCTTAAGTCGCTAATTGCACCCTCAAAAGCTTGCTGTGTATGGCGGTTGTCCAAGTCACCCAAGTGTTGGCTGAGGTAAACGTGATGGCGATGAGAGAGGGCCACGCAGCTCTTCATCTGTCCGCCTACGGCCAGCAGCTCAGGTGGCGACAGCGCAGTTGACTCAGGACATGGTAATAACAAGGGTAGAGGAGCATAACCCCGACTGCGGCGCAGGAGTGTCGGTACACCATTGATTACTCGGGCAATGGAGTCATCTACGGGGCGAACAATCGTACGATTATGCATTAAAAACAGGTCGGCAATGGGGTCGAGCCTTTCCAAAGCTTCTGTATTTTTGATGCAGATAGGCTCACCGGCAATATTACCGCTCGTGGCGACAACAGGTCGCTGTATAAGCGCCATTAGTAAGTAGTGCAATGGTGAGGCGGGTAGCATGATACCGAGATCGGTATTGCCCGGGGCGACGCAGCTTGCCACTGGATTTTGGCATGTTTTATTTTTAGCCAGCAGCACAATAGGGCGCTGTGGAGAGAGAAGTAGCATTTTCTCTACAGCAGAGACGATGCAGTGTTGCTGTACACTTTCTATATCGGTATAGACCAGCGCAAAGGGCTTGTCCGCTCGGTTCTTTTTTTGTCGCAGGCGATTAACGGCGTGCAGGTTGGTTGCGTCGACCAGCAGCTGAAAGCCGCCGACGGCTTTCACTGCTACGATCTGTCCGTTGAGAATAGCGTCAGCCGCTTGTTGCAAGGCGTCTGCGTTGGGGGTGAGCAGGTTTCCTTTGGCATCACACAGTTGCAGTTGCGGGCCACAGTCCGGGCAGGCGGTGGGCTCTGCGTGAAAGCGCCTGTCGAGAGGGTTTTCATACTCTTGCTGGCAACTGCTGCAGAGCGTAAACGGCTGCATCGTGGTGTTTTTTCTGTCGTAAGGCAGGCTTTGAATAATACTAAAACGCGGCCCGCAATGTGTGCAGTTACTAAAAGGATAGTGATAACGGCGGTTTGCCGGATCAAATATCTCATCAATACAGCCCTGGCAGGGCGCGGTATCCGGCGGAACGCTGATTATTGGAGCACTTATCAATGGAGCACTTATCAATGAAGCAGTCGATATTTGCTCCGGGAGTACTGATTCACGTTGGATGCTCTTTTTGATAGTAAAACCAGCGTCCTCTGTTAACGCGATTGGGCGGTAATCCAGTGTGTGAATGTCAGCCTGTTGTGGCTTATCTGTTCTTAACGCTTGCAGAAAACCACGGATTAACAGCGCCTCACCCTGCACTTCAATACTGACTCCCTGAGGGTGATTGGCAACCCAGCCATGCAGTGATTTTTCCTGAGCGAGCCGGTAGACAAACGGGCGAAACCCAACCCCCTGAACGATGCCTTCAATATTGATACAGCAGCGCTCAATCGCCATTGTCTTCAAATTCCAGACTTTGCAGCACAATATCTTGAGCTTGCGGGTGCTCAATACCGATGAGCTCTTCAATATTCAGCGTTATCCCTTCTAGAGAGGTTCCCGTGACTTCGTGCTCGAAATGTTCGCGTAGATGGCTGCTGGATATGTGCGCCAGCTCTCCCAGCTGAACGTTGATTGCAATCAGTGGCTTATTTTCAAGACTGCTGAGTTGCTGGATTTTATCCAGCAGATCTTTCATCAGGGAGTGTTCGTGCATACCTTATCTCCTAAGTTGAGTTCGTCACTAATGCAAGCAGCCACTTTTTGTGCAGCGATGATGAGCGGCGGGCTGATAACATTTCCCTGGGAAAAGTTCCTGCCAGATAGGTTGTAGATCGTCAGTGACTGCGGTAATTGATGTATTAATTTACCGAGTTCAATGGCGTTGGCAATACTGATGGCATGGTTGGACGACACTGGATTGTCAGCAGGCAGGCTGTCATTCAGGCCATCCAGCCTGAAGATCTGGCCTGTCTTCATCGTGGATGTATCCGTTGAGTCGGCTGCATAACATGCGTCGATTAAAATCACCTTGTCTCTGTCTTGCCAGATATCAAGTAGGGCGGATGTATCCCCGACGCTTTCGATAAAATCACAGGAGCCGCCAAGCATGGATTTTAACAGATCAAGCGTATAGGGGCCGACACCATCATCGCAGCGGTAGCGGTTTCCCATGCTGATGATCAGTGGCTTCATCCGTTTTTTTCCATATGCAGTTTAAGAAAATGTGTTGCACAGGAGATGCAGGGATCGTAATTGCGGATGGCCTGTTCACACAGCGAGCGGAGTTTGTCCTCCTCTAAATGCATGTAGTGGGGAACCATGTAACGCAGGTCGTTTTCGATGGTTTTCTGGTTTTGAGAGGTCGGTGCAACAATTTTAGCATCGCTGATTTTTCCTTGCTCATCAATGCTGTAGTGATGATACAACAGCCCGCGAGGTGCCTCGGTAACCGCGTAGCCGGTCGCCGCTTTGGGCTGCGTTTCTAGATAGGGCGTTGCGGGGCGCTGGTAGTTTTCAATAATACGTATGGTTTCATCAAAGGCGTAGAGCACTTCAAGGCTGCGTACGATAATACTCTGGAAAGGATTATCACAAAATGGGGGAAAGCCAATCTCTTCAGCCATACTTTTAGTCAGTGGTGAGAGCCGGTCATAGTTAAGGTTATAGCGGGCCATCGGGCCTACCAAATAGGCATCTTTACCTTTCTCGCGCCCTTTGAGCACGCTGTGTAATGCATTGCTGTGTTTGACATGCTCTTCTGCGAAATAGTCTTCATATTGCTGAGCGTTAATATCTAATCCTGCTGAAGAGATAATTCGGCCTTCGTTCATCGGGTATTCGTCGGGATGTGACAGGGCGACGAATTCATACGCGAAAGGAGTATAGCGCTTGAATTCAGGAAACGGCAGCGATGCCACCCAGCGAACGGATTCGATCGCCATGTCACGGCCTTTGAGTAGTTGCTCGCGCAGCGGCTGCAACTCGGAGATGGTGGGTGCACGGTAAAAACCGCCAACGCGAACGTTGATCGGGTGGATTTCACGGCCTCCGATCAGGCTGACAATCGCATTGCCGATTTTTTTGATCTGCAGCCCGCGTTGTACAATTTCAGGATAGTCTTTAGCCATAGCCACTGCACTGTCGTAGCCGAGAAAATCGGGGGCATGCAGCATATAGATATGCAGCACATGGCTTTCGATCCACTCGCCGCAATAGAGTAGTCTGCGTAGTTCACGTATCTCATGCTCAGGCATGATACCCAGTGCGTTTTCAATCGCATGTACAGCGCTCATCTGATAAGCCACCGGACAGATACCGCATATCCGTGCGGTAATATCGGGAGCTTCCAGATAATCGCGCCCTCGTAAAAAGGCTTCGAAAAACCGCGGCGGTTCAAATATTTTCAGCTGTACGTCATCAACGCCCTTTTCATCATAACGGATATAAAGAGCCCCTTCGCCTTCAACCCGCGCTAGATAATCGACTTTGATGACTTTACTCTTTTTCATGATCAGCCCCGATAAAGTTCAGGCTTTGGGTGGCAAAAGCCGGTGCGGCTGCATTCATATTACGGAAGTTTTCCAGCAGCGTGGCTTTATCGCTGCCCAGTTCTGTTTGCCACCAATGACTCAGTGATGTGGTATTGGGATTTTCTTTGGGGCCAAAGCAGCCGTAACAGCCGCGATTATAAGCTGGACAAATGGCACCGCAGCCAGCATGGGTGACCGGCCCCATACAAGGGGTTCCGTGGGCAACCATGACACAAATATTCCCCTTGAGCTTACACTCCATGCAAACCGAGTGCGCCGGGATTTGCGGTTTGCGCTGGTTCAGATAAGCGCTGAGAACCTCTAACAGCTGTGCCTTATTGATAGGGCAACCCTGCAATACGAAATCGACTTTTACATGGTCTCTAATGGCAGTGGATGTTTTTAAGGTAGCAATATATTCAGGCTTGGCGTAAACCAGCGATGTGAACTCTTTGACGTCTGCAAAGTTACGCAGGGCCTGAATACCACCTGAGGATGCACAGGCGCCGATGGTGATTAATGTTTGTGATTGCTGACGGATCTTCTGAATCCGCTCCGCTTCATCGGCCGTCGTAATGGAGCCCTCGACTATAGAAAGATCGTAAGGCCCGCCAATCTGGCGGCTTGACGCTTCCATAAAGTAGGCAATATCGATCTGTTCGGCGAGTAACAGCAGCTCATCTTCACAGTCGAGTAAACTTAGCTGGCAGCCGTCGCAGGAGGTGAACTTCCACACAGCCAGTTTAGGCATCGTTTTCATTTGCTGACTATACCTCCCTCCTGTGGAACCATTGATGAATGTCGTCATAACAAAACACCGGGCCATCCTTGCAGATAAATGCGGGCCCCCATTGGCAATGTCCGCAATGGCCTGTGGCACATTTCATGTTGCGCTCCATTGATAAGTAAATGGATGTGCGCGGCAGGTCTTTTTTGATCAGCTCCTGAATGGCGAAACGCATCATGATCTCCGGGCCACAGATAAAAGCGATGCTGTGCTCAGGATCGATGTGAGTTGCAGTGAGCAGGCTGGTAACCGCGCCGACATTGCCTTGCCAGCCGGGTGTTGCCATATCGACACTGGTGTGGAGTGTGAGCTGTTGCTGCCAGAGGTTGAGTTCGTTGGCATACAGCATTTCAGACTGGCTTTTGGCCCCGTAAAAGAGGCGAATATCTTTCAGCCCCCTCTTTTTATCGAGTAGCATGTGGATCAATGGACGTAACGGTGCAAGACCTAAACCTCCGGCGATCAGTAGTACTGTTTTACCGGTGCTTTTATCGACAGGCCAGCCTTTGCCAAACGGACCGCGTACACCGAGTTGGTCGCCCTCGCGTAATTGCTCAAGCGCTTCTGTTGTCTGGCCGAGTTTTTTAATCGTGTGGATATACACAGAAGTATTAAATGGCGACCCGCTCATTGATATCGGTACTTCACCTGCACCAAAGGCATACAGCATATTGAATTGCCCCGGCTGAAAAGAGGCTGTTGGGTTACCATCCCTTTTTTTGAGATACAGCGTAAATGTACCGGGATATTCCTCAATACGGCGTTGCACACAAAAAATATCAGGAATCATATTGTCTGATCCTTATCATTGTGTGATTGGCCGTACACATCCAAGAGTTGTAAGCGTGTCGCCTGAAGGCGCTCGGTCATAATGCGGGCAAAGCGTTGCATCAGGTCAAAACCAAGCTGGGTATCATCAGCACACTTTCCGCGCAGGCAGCGACCGTCTAATCTTAGGCTGTGTACCGTGGTTTGCGCCTTTGCATCAAATGTCCAGCGGTGGGGCGGGAATAACCACGACCAGCCACAAATATCACCATCTTGTAGTGTTTGCAGGATGACAGCGCCGTAATTAGGCTGGGATGTCTCGATTGAAACCCGACCGCTGCGAATCAGGTAGAAATAATCGGCAGGGTCATTTTCTCTGGCGATGTAGTCCCCGGGGTTAAAGATATGATTAACCGCACAGCCAGCAATTAACTCGATATATTCATCTTTCATCCCTGTGAAGAACAGGTGTTCGTGTAATAGGGCGGTAATAGTTTTCATGAGGTATCAGCCTTCTGAAAGCGAATAATTTCCTCGGTAATATCAATGCCAACCGGACACCAGGCGATGCAACGGCCACAACCCACACAGCCTGAGGTATTAAACTGTTCATGCCAGGTGGCTAACTTATGAGTCATCCACTGGCGGTAGCGTGAACGGGTGTCGGGGCGGACTGAGCCACCGTGGATATAACTGAAGTCAGCAGTAAAGCAGGAGTCCCATTGCTCCCATCGCTCGGCGTGATCACCGCTAAGGTCAGTGGTATCTTCAATGGATGAACAAAAGCAGGTGGGGCATACCATAGTGCAATTGGCACAGGAGAGACAACGTTGTGCAATATCATCCCAGATCGGGCTTTCATAGTTGCGATACAGTAGAGTTTGGAGGTTGCTACTATCAAATACTCTTGAGCCTGCGGACATCTGCGCTTCAGCCTGATCGATTGCCGCTTTTCTCTGCTGGTGGTGCTCTGAAGTTGCAGGAGTCACAGGTAATTGTTGCAGAATAAACTGACCTTTTTCTGAGCCGCTGCGTAATAAAAAATAATGCTCCTCTTCATTAATGATTTCGGTGATCTCTAAATCGCACTCCAGTGATATGGCGGGTCCGGTATGCATAGATGTGCAAAAGCAGGTAGAGGCTGCCTGGGTGCAGTTGATCGCTACCGTAAAAATTGATTCGCGACGTTGTTTATAATCTTCGTTGTTATATTCGCCAGATAGGAAGACTTGATCCTGTACGGCGATTGCATGCAGTTCACAGCTGCGAACGCCGAGAAAGGCAAAGGGAGTGATAGCACTATTGATCGGCTCAATCTGGATGCCATCGGCTGTTTTTTGCGCGTTCCAGATCTGGCGGCGTGGCAGTTGTAAGAACTTTTTCCAGGAAGTAGGGCCGACGTTAAAACCAAAGCAAGCATCGTCTAGTCGGCGTTTGAGCCGGTAATGGCCTCTTTCCTGTTCCTCTTTCCAGCCCTGAGGAAGGTCGTCTGCTGAGTGGATATGGTCGTAAACGATAGCCTGGTCAACAATGGTAGGACCAACAACTTGATACCCTGCTTGCTGCAGACTGTGAATCAGGCTATTTAACTTGTCTGATGGCAAAAAAAACGATGTCGCGCTTCGGACTTTCATTGCTAACGTCCAATTCACACACCTGAAAATGCGTTTATCTAACGTATGTCTACCTACATATGTTTAAAGTCAGTCATATAAAAGCAAAGACAGCGTGGCGTTATAATGATCGGCAGATGATTAATTTAATAGCGCTTAAAAATTTCAGTGTCAATAAGATTGACGGCTTAAGCTTTCGATTATGAAATTTTTAAGCTTGTGTTGATCTGTTTACTTGAGCTATATCATGCGTCTCTGTTTTTTACACTACTGATCAACATAACCAGCATAATAATGACCCAGCCGGCGGCAAATACAATAAGTCCCTCTGCCATAGTGATGCCAAACAAAAGCTCAGGGGTGTAGCCACAGGCTTCCCAGGGTTCAAATACAGTAGGGAGCCATTTATCCAGAGCTAACCATGAGGGGAACCCAGAGTTTAGTGTGCAGCTACCTTCTATAAAACCGCGCTCAATGCCCAGTGTTAGGTAGGCTCTCTCTAACATGCCGGCTGCAAAAAACAGAGTGGTTAAATTCGCTATGATTAATCCCAGAGTTTTTCTGCGTGCCATTAATCCGAAAACAGAAGCCACTAAAAGTGCTAACACCCATGCGCGTATCTGCACACAGAGTACGCAAGGGCCGTAATCCAGAGCATATTGAAAGTACAGTGCTATAGACTCCATGCATAAGCAGGTAGCAATCATCGCGATCCAAAAAAAACAAGAGCGATTAATACAGGCAAGTGTTGAAAACATGGAGGTAGGGATCCTTTTAGAGAGCTGAGAGTGTAGCGTTATCCGGATACCAGGCATATAAAAAGTATCGGGAAGCCTAAAAGTTTAACAGATACAAAATTGCTGATGAAAGGCATGATAACCGGCAATGACAATTTATTTAGGTGACTGTTCTTAAACTTGAGGGTAATGAGTTACATTTGAACTTTTAGTTCAATCTAGTCTGACTTTTTCAAGGTTAATTTGATTATGTTTGTTGTTATTTTCCGGGCAAAAACACGAAAACTGGATGAAGAGTATTTTACCGTTGCAAATCGGATGCGAGAGTTGGCAATAGAACAATTTGGCTGCCTTGAGTTTGCTGCTGTTGCCGAAGGCTCTAATGAAATAGCACTCTCGTACTGGCCAGATGAAGCAAGCATCCTTGCGTGGAAATCCCATGCCGCGCATCAGATTGCACAACAGTTAGGACGCAAGCAATGGTACGAATCATATAGTGTGCAAGTTGCAGAGATCAGCCGGGAGTATTGTTTTCCGATGAAATGACTGTTGCGCTTATTATCTGAAATCCCCATTGTCCTGATCTAAGTTTGGTATCAGGCCATAAAAAAAGAGCCGTGGCTTATAAAGGCCAGGGCTCTTAGTAATACCTAATGATACTAAAATGTAGCAAGCAGGGCCGAAAGTGCCCTGTTTTATAGGCTATCGATTAGGCAGTACGTTTTTTAATTTTTTATGCATATCAACAAGGCACTTCTCTGTTGCTGTCCAGTCAATGCAGGCATCGGTAACCGATACACCGTATTTAAGGTCGGCGAGGTTTTCGGGGATAGATTGTGCGCCCCATTCCAGATTCGATTCGATCATCAGGCCAACAATCGATTTATTGCCTTCAAGGATCTGGTTTGTTGCATTTTCAGCAACCAGTGGCTGCAGTGCGGGATCTTTGCTGGAGTTGGCATGGCTGCAATCGATCATGATGTTTTTCTTTAAGCCGGATTTTTCCAGTGCTTGTTCACAGAGAGAAACATTGACTGAGTCGTAGTTTGGTTTGCCGTCGCCGCCACGAAGAACAATGTGCCCGTACTGGTTGCCTTTTGTACGAATGATCGATACTTGGCCATCAGAGTTGATACCCAAAAAATTATGCGGGTGCTTAACGGATTTAAGTGCATTAGTGGCTACCGTTAAGCCGCCATCAGTGCCGTTTTTAAAGCCGACCGCGCAAGATAAACCTGAAGACATCTCACGGTGTGTTTGTGACTCAGTTGTACGTGCGCCGATAGCTGACCAGGAGATCAGATCCTGCATGTACTGCGGGGAGATAGGGTCGAGTGCTTCAGTGGCTAAAGGTAGTCCCATTTCAGACAGATCTAACATCAGCTTACGGGCAATGTGGAGGCCTTCTTCGATATCAAACGAGTCGTTCAGATGAGGGTCGTTAATTAAACCCTTCCAGCCCACAGTAGTACGGGGCTTTTCAAAATAGACGCGCATGACGACATAGATGGAATCTTTTACTTGCTCGGACAGGGCTTTAAGGCGTTTGCCGTACTCCAACGCAGCGTCTACGTCGTGTATAGAGCAGGGGCCGATGACTACAAAAAGGCGTTTATCAGTGCCGTCAAGAATATCACGAATCACTTTGCGGCCTTCTATTACAGCCGCTGCAGCTGCTTCGCTGATCGGCAATTTGCTTTTCAGATCTTCGGGTGTGATCAGAACCGAATGAGATTCGACATTAAGGTTTTCTACGCGGTTATCTGTCATGGTGCACTTTTCCTGAAGCTATTCGGTACAAGCCGATAATTTGGCTGAATAATTTGATCAAAATAATGGATTATTAAGTAGGCATCTTTTTACCATAAAGTCATGAGATTTATAAGGGTTCTTCCGTGCTAACTTGTAATGAAAGTGGAAAGGCGATAAACCGGTATGAGTGATATAATGCATCCGAAGCGTTGTGATTAGTCTCTATCAGTTTAAATAAGTATATTTTATAAATCATATTCTTATATCGAACTCAGTAGGGCGCATGGAGTCCATAGCTTGTCTATTATTGATTCAGGAGTAGCTCTGCAGTGTTGAGCGTAACAAAATCTTCTTTTAAAATTTTTATAATACTGTGGATGCTTGTAACGAGTTTGTCGCAGGCGCACGCCGGTTTTTTTGATAAAAAAAATGATTCGGGCCAGCCTTCAGATGGACCTTTACCGGTTGAACAAGCGTACATTTTTGCTCCGGAGGTTGGTGAGAACGGTAAAGTCATGCTGCGCTGGGATATTCCGGAGCGTTATTATCTGTACCGTGATCGTATAACAGTAATACCTTCCGACACTCTGGAAATTGTTAGCCGCATTAATGGGAAAACAGATACCAAAGATGACCCCCTGTTTGGTACGGTGGAGGTGTTCCACCAGAGCGCTGATGTTGAGCTGCAACTGCGAAGCCTGACAGGCGCGCCAAGCGATGGTTCTCTGAAAATCACTTATCAAGGTTGCTGGGAAGGGGGTATTTGTTACCCGCCTGTCATAACAACACTGGAAGTGGTTGGGATTCCAGCAGATATCAAAAAAATTGAAAGTGTATCAGCCAGTCCGCTTCCTGAATTATCACAAGAAACAACTCTGGCCGAGAAACCTATAACGCCTGTTTTAGTGAGTGAGCAAGATCAGTTCGCCGAGCTACTTTCTGGCGATAGTTTATTTTTAACACTGGGTGCTTTTTTTCTGGCGGGTTTGGCATTATCCCTGACACCCTGTGTATTTCCTATGATACCAATTATTTCCAGTATTATTGCAGGGCATGGCCACAGGATAACAACACGACGCGCCATTTTTCTGTCGATGATTTATGTGTTGGCGGTGTCTGTTACCTATACCATTGCGGGTGTTTTGGCCGGTCTCTTTGGTGAAAATCTGCAGGCTGCTTTTCAGAACAGCTGGATTATTGGTTTCTTTAGTTTGATTTTCGTACTGCTGTCACTGTCGATGTTTGGTTTTTATGAACTGCAACTCCCCAATAGCTGGCAAACCAAGCTGAATAAAACCAGTCATGATCAGCAAGGTGGTACTGTTACCGGTGTCGCGATTATGGGGCTGTTATCGGCGCTTATTGTCGGGCCTTGTATGGCGGCACCGCTAGCGGGAGCGCTGATCTATATCGGACAGACAGGTGATCCTGTGATGGGTGGGCTGGCGCTGTTTACGTTAAGCATAGGTATGGGTGTGCCCATTTTATTAGTAGGCGCTTCAGCCGGTAAATTATTACCTAAAGCCGGACATTGGATGGATGCTATTAAAGCAGGCTTTGGTGTCGCTTTACTGTTAATGGCTGTCTGGATGTTGGATCGTGTGGTGCCCGTTGTCGTTACGATGGGGCTGACGGCCGTTGTGTTAATCATCGCCGCTATTTATATGCGTGCGCTGGATTCATTGCCACACGATGCTAAAGGTTGGTTAAAGCTATGGAAAGGTGTAGGTATCACCCTGCTGTTATATGGCGCTGCATTGTTGTTGGGGGTGTTATCCGGCGGAAACAGCTTGCTCTATCCTCTCAAGGGATTGGCATCTGCTTCAGCGGCCAATACACAAATCAGTGAGATGCGCTTTATTACCGTCACATCAATTGAACAGCTGGAGCCGCTTTTGCAGGACGCTAAACGGCAAGGTAAGCCGGTAATGCTCGATTTTTATGCGGATTGGTGCATTTCCTGTGTTGAACTTGATTATGTGACCTTTGCTGATGCTGGTGTGAAACAAGCACTGTCCAATTTTGTGCGTATAAAAGTCGATGTCACGGCAAATGATGAAGATGCGAAAGTATTGAGCAAAAGTTATCGTGTTATTGGGCCCCCAGCGCTGATTTTTTATAATAAATCCGGTGTGCTACAACCGCATTTGACGTTGGTGGGTGTCATTGACCCGAAAGATTTTATTAGTCACCTTGTGCGGTTAGATAGTGTATAACTGTTATGTCTAATATAACTATACAAGATGGTGGTGAGCCACAAGGAGACCCGCATGAAAAAAAATATCCTATTAACAATGCTTTTTCTGAGTATTTCCAGCGCCTATGCAAGTGATGCAGATAATGGTGCTGAGCTCTATCATGAAGTTGAACTAGAAAGAACGATTCGTGGTGAGCAATACACCGATGCCAATTGTGAAACCTGTCATGCCCCCGCGTTTTACCAACGGGAAGATCGCAAGGTAACAACGTTTGCGAAATTGGAAGCGATGGTTGAAGGCTGTAACACTAACCTGGATGTCGGTTGGTTCCCGGAAGATGTCAGCGATGTGGCCGCTTATTTGAATCGTGAATATTATAAATTTGAGCAGTAAGGCAGATTAAATGAGACGCTGGTGGCTCATCAGTGTCTATTTTTTTGATATATAATCGTTTATTACTTATTTCAAGTAGTAACACCAGGAAGCCCTGAAAATGAAGCTAGCACTATCCCTGATCGTGGTGGTTTTCACGCTTATAACACTCTATTTTTTTGTGCTGGGGTATTTGTCTAAAAAGGGAAGCCCTATTGGCTTGATTGACGCACGCTTGGCGCCTTGCGTACAAAAACCAAACTGTGTCTGTAGTGAATACGCTGATGACCAGTCTCACTTTGTTTTACCGATAGAGCTGTCTTGGGGGTTGCCCAATAGCTCCGCTGCTGTAGAGTCTGTATTGGAACACACACAAGGCGATATTATGCGCATTGCCAAAGAAGCGGTTATAACGCTGGGTGGTCAATTGCAAATCGATGATAAAAGAGAAGAGGGGTATTCCTCCTATCTTGCAGCCACTTTTCAGTCGGCATTGTTTGGTTTCGTGGACGATGTTGAGCTACGTTTTGATAGTAAATACAACTTATTGCACCTGCGCTCAGCTTCCAGAGTGGGACATAGTGATTTTGGTGCTAACCGCAAGCGAATAGAAAAGCTTAAACAGCTTATCGCGGCACGTTTAGCGGATGCTCCTTTAAAATAGCATCACGAGCTATCTATCTGCTTTAATCAACTTTTTTGCTCCACATCAGTGCTTTTCTTTAATGAAGAGTTCATTATCCCGCGTTATCGATTGTTCAATCTCAACTGACTTGTCGGGTGGCCATAAGCCTGCCGGTAAATATCAAGATATACGTTACCTCGTAGATCTTTAATGCTTTAAGGAAACAGCCATGAAGCTTACTAGCATCAAATTTAATACCTCGGTTACAACGCTGGCATTGTCGCTGGCACTTAGCTTTTCAGCGTACGCACAAAGCACACTTAAAATAGGCATTGCAGGGCCATTTTCCGGGCCGGTTGCGCAGTATGGCGAGATGCAGCGCCAAGGTGCTTATGCTGCTATTGAGATGATTAATCAGTCTGGCGGAATCGATGGACAATTAATTGAAGCACGTGAATACGACGATGCATGTGAGCCTAAACAGGCTGTTACCGTAGCTAATAACATTGTTAAAGATAATATAAAGTTTGTTGTTGGGCATTTATGTTCCAGCTCAACACAGCCTGCGACTGATATTTATCAGGACGAAGATATTGTTGTTATAACTGGTTCAACCAACCCGGGAATTACAGACAGGGGTTATCAGAACATTTTTCGCACTATCGGTTTAGATTCTGAGCAGGGGATGACGGCAGCCAAATATATTACTGATGTCATTAAACCGCAGCGTGTGGCAATTATTCACGACAAGCAGCAATACGGGAAAGGTGTGGCCTTGATCGTGAAGGAGCGGTTGCTTCATAGCAGAGTGAATGTCATTAGTACTGATGGTATTAATCATGGCGATAAAGATTTTTCTGCACTGATCAGTAAACTTAAGCGTGAAAATATCGATTTTATTTATTACGGTGGCTACCATCCCGAGCTGGCTTTAATTATGCGTCAGGCGAGTGCGGCAAGTTTCAAGCCTACCTACATGGGGCCGGAAGGGCTCGGAAATAAAGATATCGCATATTTAGCCGGTGATGCGGTTGAAGGTTTACTGGTGACGTTGCCTACACGCTATGACCTGATGGAAAACAATCAGTCAATTGTTGAATTGCTTAAATCAAAAGACGTAGACCCTAGTGGTCCATTCATCTGGACAAGCTATGCTGCCGTGCAGGCGTTAACTGACGCTATACGTCGGGCCAGCGTGGATGATCCTAAGCAAGTGGCTAACGCGCTCCATCAAGAGGTTGTTGATACTGTGATTGGCCCTATCAGCTGGGATGAAAAAGGTGACTTGAAAGGTTTTGAGTTTGGTATCTATCAATGGCATGCCGATGGTACCGGAACCCCCGTGCTTCCTTAACATAGCGAGATCATAGCTGAGTAATGATTTTAAAAAACCGCTGGGTATTACATTTGTTGGCATGTAATACTCAGGGTCATCATTCACTCAAAGTTATGGATTATTCATGAAGGTGTTAGCGTTTGCGGCCAGCAGTAGCAAAAAATCTATCAATAAAAAATTAGTCACCTATGCTTCCTCTTTACTCGATGATGCAGACATTGAAATTCTTGATTTAAACGATTATGAACTGCCTCTGTTTAGTCAGGACAAGGAAGAGGAGTTAGGCCACCCAGCATTGGCGAAAGGTTTTCTGGCTAAAATCGAAGCCAGTGATGCCTTAATCATCTCATTTGCTGAACATAACGGCTCTTATAGTGCCGCTTATAAAAATTTGTTCGATTGGTGCTCAAGAATCAACCCAAAAGTCTTCCAGAATAAACCCATGATAATGCTTTCTACCTCTCCTGGTGCCAGGGGTGGAGCCAGTGTGTTAGCACAAGCGGTGAATTCAGCGCCGTTTTTTGCTGGGAAAGTATTGGCTAGTTATGCTTTGCCTAACTTCTATGAGAATTTTGATCTTGAAAAATCGTGCATCAACAATAAAGAGATGCAGGCGTTAATCCAGTCGGCTATCAGCAAGCTGAGCTGATTTTGAGGCTGGATAGAATTTGAGTATGAAGGTCAGGGAATCCCGGTATTCGCATCGAGAGATAAGCCACAGCGATGATGTAGAAATGCTGGAGATTGTTGTCAAAACAGAAACCGTAGCGTCAGTAGAGAGCAAATAGCGTGTTACTATTTTTTTACGTTAAGAATAAGGGCTATAAATGAGAGAAGTTTTGATTACAACAGAACCTGTTGAGCTGTATAAAATACTGAAATTTGAAGGCCTTGTTCCGAGTGGAGGGGCTGCAAAATCAGCTATAGAGCAAGGCTTGGTTAAGGTGAATGGTGAGGTTGAGACTCGTAAACGCAAAAAAATTATATCGGGTGATGTGATCCATTTTGATAGTGAAGACCTGAAAATCGTATTTGAATAGTCGCACGACTCCCAATGTTGTCGGGTAACAATGCCTGAAAACTGTTGTCATATTTTTCATATCGGCTCTTGATAGAAGTGCTGCAATAAGAAATTGTAATGAGGGATTACATGAAAAATAAACGAGTATTATTGGCTATGCTTACAGGCTTGCTGTCATATGGTCCACATGTCTTTGCTGATAAAGCGATATTAGCCGGAGGCTGTTTTTGGTGTATGGAATCTGACTTTGAAAAGTTAGACGGGGTGACTGATGTCGTTTCAGGCTTTACCGGTGGTGCCTTAAAAAATCCGACATACAATGGTAACCATGAAGGTCATTATGAGGCAGTAGAGATCACGTATGATCCCGAAAAAGTGAGTTATCAGCAGTTGTTAGCGCACTTTTGGGTTAATGTTGATCCGTTTGATGCACGAGGTCAGTTTTGTGATAAGGGGCATAGCTATCTCAGTGCTATTTTTGTCGCTAACGACGCCGAGCGAACATTAGCTGAAGCGTCCAGAAATGCGGTGGTAGCGCAGTTTCCGGATCAAACGGTGGTTACACCCATCTTAGACGCATCAACTTTTTATCCGATTCAGGGTAGCGAGAGCTATCATCAGAACTATTATAAGAATAACCCGCTGCGTTATAAAGCCTATCGTTGGAATTGTGGCCGTGATCAGCGCCTTAAGGCGATCTGGGGTGATAAAGTTACGCATTAATAATGCAGGGAGTTCACGTATTATGAAAGGCAGCTGTTTGTGTGGAGCGGTTGAGTATCAAGTGGACTCACTTGATATGCCTATTAGTCATTGCCACTGTAATACCTGTCAAAAGGCTCATGCCGCTGCTTTCGCTACAACCGCTGGCGTGATGCGTGAGCACTTTAGATGGTTGAAAGGGCAGGATGTAGTCGCTTCTTTCGAGTCATCTCCCGGCAAGAAACGTCATTTCTGTCCGCTGTGTGGCTCGCATCTTGTGGCTGTGCGAGCGAATCAGCCTCATGTGATTGTTAGGGTCGCTACTTTGGATGAAGATCCAGGTGTGGTTCCACAAGCCCATATCTGGGTGTCTCATGATAAATCATGGATCTCATACGAAGGGGTTACTGCGTATGACGAGTGGGCAAAATGACGAAAACTGAGGGCATAAAGTTGGTGGTTTAATACATATTAAGCCCTTTCTTTAATCAGTCAGCGTGTTGTTCTGATAATCCTGTATGGCCTGCTCTACTTCTTCCATCGTATTCATAACAAATGGGCCGTATTGTGCGATAGGTTCACCTATTGCCTTTCCTGCAATCAAGAGAAGTCGGGCCGCGTTACCGGCTGAGGTGATAGTTAATAGGTCGCCAGTACTTAAAACCGCAGCTGTATTACCGTTCAGTGTTTGTCCGTCAACCACAGTGCTGCCCTCAAACAGATAGAGAAAAGCGCTTAAATTGTTTGCTAGCGGTAATGTGAACGTCTGGTCTGCAGGGATCTGGATATCCAGATAGATAGCCTGAGTGCTGCCACTGTTGATAGGCCCTGAAATAGTTTGTCCTTCCAGCGTTAGTGCTCCTGCTATGACTTTAATAGTGCTGCCGTTGCTCAGAGTTAAAATCGGGACTTCTTCAGGTTCAATATTTTGATAGGCAGCGGCTTTCATTTTTTCCTTGGCTGGCAGGTTTATCCATAGCTGGAATCCACGCATCAGTCCTTCAGTCATCTGTGGACGTTCTTCATGGATGACACCACGGCCTGCTGTCATCCACTGTACGCCACCAGCGCGCAGATCGCCTTCGTTGCCCATATGATCACGATGGATCATGTGACCGTCGAGCATATAAGTTACTGTTTCAAAGCCACGATGAGGATGCGGGGGAAAGCCGGCAATATAATCATCAGGGTTGGCGGACGAAAACGCATCCAGCATCAGAAAAGGATCAACGCGTGTGGCTGGATTACGGCCTAAGCTACGTTTTAGTTTGACGCCGGCACCATCCTGGCTATCCACTGCCGGAATGAACCGGGCAACGCTTCTTGCTTTTAATGAGGTGTTCATAATGAGGTTCTCCCATGTGCTGCGCTAAGATCGAATACTGGCCCAACAGGAATGATGCCGGTGGGGTTGATCATGGTATGGCTGCAAAAATAGTGCTGCTTTATATGTGTCAGGCTAACTGTTTCCGCAATGCCTGGCGTTTGATAAACATCTCTCAAATAACCTGACAGTGCCGGGTAGTCGGCGATACGTTTATGATCACATTTGAAATGACTCACATAAACCGGGTCGAAGCGTATTAATGTGGTAAACAGCCGTATGTCGGCCTCGGTTATCTGTTTGCCGAGCAGATAGCGTTGAGTGGTTAGCAGTGCATCTAAACGTTCCAGTGAGGAAAAAAGTGAACTGACAGCCTTATCATAAGCGGTTTGCGTGGTAGCAAATCCTGCTTTGTAAACACCGTTATTTACCGTGTCGTATATCCAGCTATTAAGCTCGTCAATCTGTGGGCGAAGTGCCGGAGGGTAATAGTTATTTTCTGTGGCACCTGTGCCGGCAAAGGCAGAATTTAGTATGCGAATAATGTCGGCAGACTCGTTGTTAACAATACGTTGCTGCTGTTTGTCCCAGAGGACAGGCACAGTCACGCGTCCCGTATAATCTGGTTTTTCCTTGGTGTAGAGTTGGTAAAGATAGTCCGCATTGAGTTGCGAATCTCCGGTTGCCCGTTTATCTGTTGTAAACGTCCAGCCGTTATCCTGCATTAACGGATGAACAACATCCACGGTAATTATGTTTTGCAGGCCTTTCAGGGCACGCATGATTAGTGTGCGATGTGCCCAAGGGCAGGCGAGTGATACATACAGATGGTAGCGGCCAGCCTCTGCAGGAAAGTCTGAAGTGCTGTCAGCGGTTATCCGGTGACGGAACTGTGATTCATGGCGGACAAACTCACCTTTATGTGTTTTGGTGTCATACCACTGATCGTGCCATTCACCATTAATCAACAGTCCCATTTTTTATCTCCGGTAATTTGCAGAGTCTTTTAATTAATAGCCAGGGCAATCTGCTCTTTGGCCGCAGTCAGCGCTGGCTCAGCCATAGCCCCCATGTTAAGGCCTTCTGCGTAAATAGTTTCGATGCTTTTCAGACCGATAAAATTAAGAAACTGCGTCATAAACGGGATCTGAAAGTCGGCTCCTGAATCACGATACAGACCACCCCGAGTGGCAAACAGATATACGGGTTTATCGTCCAGCAGGCCTATTGGTCCTTGTTCCGTATATTTGAAAGTGACACCGGCACGTGCCAGTTGATCCAGATAGGCTTTCATCTGCGAAGGAATACCGAAATTGTACATAGGTACACCGATAACAATCAGATCGGCTTGACGGATCTCGTTAATTAACTGGTCTGAGTGGGTTGCGATTGCTTGTTGCGCTGCCGAACGGTCTGATTCGGGCGTCATCAATGCAGTGACAATATCAGCATCGAGATGCGGGGTCGCGTTGTTGATCAGATCACGGACAACCACTTGGCCTTGTGATTGTTTACCCTGCCATTGCTGAATAAAGTCTGCTGCCAGTTGGCTGGATTGTCCGCCGTCACCGAAGATGCTGCTTTTGATATGTAGTAGTGTTGCCATGATGATTATTCCTATAATAATGCCGAAGCATTTCAGTGTGAGTTACATGTTAAGAACTATTTTATATATAATAAAAAGATTAAAAACTGCTAAAATTAGCGCAATTCAATCTAATTAATAGATATATAAAATGCATGCACAGGTAACACTCGAACAATGGCAAAGCCTGATCACGGTAGTGGATAGCGGAGGATATGCAGCAGCAGCCGAGGCTATGAATAAAAGCCAATCCTCTATCAGTTACGCGATTCAGAAGCTGGAAAGCAGTTTGAATATACGGGCGTTTATGCAAGAAGGACGACGGGCCGTGCTGACGCCTGCAGGCCATACGCTGTATCGACGTGCTAAAGTATTACTGGAAGAGGCGCGGCAGATGGAGCTGATGGCGCGGCAGTTTTCAGAAGGGATGGAGGCCGAGCTTAAAGTTGCGATGGATACCTTATTTCCTGAATGGCTGCTCTTGGAGGCTGTACAGGATTTCATTGTTGAAAATCCGATGATAAGAGTAGAGTTGAAGGAAACTGTGCTTAGTGGCTCAGATGAAGCCTTGTTGAAGAAAGAGGCGGATATCGTTATCAGTGGCCGCGTTCCACCGGGGTTTTTAGGTGATCCGCTGATGCAAGTAACATTTCGTGCGGTCGCTGCGCCTGATCATCCTTTGCATCAGATAGGTCGTCAATTAGATTATCAGGACTTACGGTTATATCGTCAGTTGGTGGTCAAGGATTCGGGTAGCCGGGGAACCGATGCCGGCTGGTTGGGGGCAGAGCAACGCTTGACCTTAAGTCATATTAATATGTCTATCCGGTGTGCCGTGCTGGGATTGGGTTATGCATGGTATCCGACACTGAAAATTCAGCATGAGCTGGATCAGGGGTTGTTAACGCCGTTGTCACTGGTCTCTGGTGAAGAGCGTTCAGTAGCGCTTTATCTTATTTATCGTGATGGCAGCTATGCTGGTCCGGCGATAAAGCAATTCGGTCAATTGATAAAAGATAAAGTCCGGACATTATTTCCAAACACGAAAAAAGCAGCTTATTAATAGAGTAGGTAAAATGTCTTCAATGCGGGAAAAGTGGAATCGTCGATATCTGGATAAATCTGCAGCGCTCTCATCACCTCCGACAGCACTGGAGATGGGATGGTCATTGTTGAAAGCCGGTTCAGTACTGGATCTGGCGTGTGGAGATGGCGGTTCTGCGTTGTTTTTAGCCCGACAAGGCTTTGACGTGACGGCTGTTGATATCGCTGAAGAGGGATTGAAACGGCTCGAAGCCGCGGCAGTGGCAGAGCAGTTAACTATTTGTACCTTTCAGTGTGATCTTGATGATGCGACAGATTTATTCGCTGAATCAGGCCGGTTTGATAATATTGTGATAAACCGGTTTCGACCTGCGAAAGCGTTGTTTGTCCGTTTACCTGCGTTATTAAAACCACAGGGTAAACTAATGCTTAACAGCTTTAATCTTCAGCAACACAGGCAGAAAGGTTTCTCGGAACGTTTCTGTCTTACCGATCAAGAGTATCTGTATTTGACGCCTGAGCTGTCAGTGGAGTATTACCGTTCCAAAGAGAGGGATGGGGACTATATGGATGAATATCTGTTTATAAAAGCTGGTGGGTGAGATCGAATATCAATCTTACCCGCGCAGCTGAATAATTATCAACGCATCAGTATCTATAAGTCTGCGGGTGAGCGGTTGATCTGTTATTATAGCCGCCATTTTGGTCATCTTTACTTTAAAACCGACCTCGTACAGGACAGCACATTGAGCTCACTTGAATTTTCGACCCTTAAATTAAAACCCGCGTTGCTTCAGAATCTGGATTCAATTGGTTACACAGCGATGACTCCGATTCAGGAACAAAGTTTGCCGTATATTCTGGCAGGTAAGGATGTTATAGCGCAGGGAAAAACCGGTTCAGGGAAAACAGCCGCCTTTGTATTGGGGATGCTGGAGAAACTCAATGTTAAGCGTTTTCGTATTCAGGCGTTGGTGCTTTGTCCTACGCGCGAGCTGGCGGATCAGGTAGCCCAGGAAGTGCGGACACTGGCACGGACTATACACAATATCAAAGTGTTGACTTTATGTGGTGGCACTCCGTTAGGCCCGCAGATAGGCTCTTTAGAGCACGGTGCACATATCATTGTGGGTACACCGGGGCGTATCGAAGATCACATCAACAGAAAAACGCTCAATCTTGAGTATGTTGAAACGTTGGTTTTGGATGAGGCCGACCGTATGCTGGAGATGGGCTTTCAGGATGCACTGGATGCGATCATTGATCAAATGCCTGCACAGCGCCAGACTTTATTGTTCAGTGCTACCTTTCCGAAAAAAATTGAGTCTATTGCTCAGCGCATCATGACAGCCCCTGAAATGATTCAGGTGGTATCAACGCACGATGACACTAGTATTCAACAGCACTTATATAAGATTAATGATGAATCAGAGCGTATGTCAGCGCTACGTTTATTGCTGTTAAAGAGTCGTCCAGAATCTACCGTGGTATTTTGTAATACCCGAATAGAAACACAGGAAGTGGCTAATGAACTTTGTAATTATGGATTCAGTGCGGTCGCATTACATGGTGATTTAGAGCAGCGTGACCGCGATCAAACGCTGGTGCGCTTTGCTAATAAAAGTGTCTCTATTCTGGTGGCAACGGATGTTGCATCACGAGGGTTGGATATTGATGCGCTGGATGCGGTTATTAATTACCAGATTGCACGTGACATAGAAGTCTATGTGCATCGCATTGGTCGTACCGGACGTGCCGGGCGTAAAGGTTTTGCCTGCACTTTGTTCAGCGATAAAGAAACACATAAGGTTGCACGGCTGGAAGAATACATTGGACAGCGTATTACTGTTGAGCAACTGCCTTCTGATAGTGCACTCGATAAACCTGTTTTCAAACCGGCGATGGCAACCATCCAGATCGATGCTGGTAAAAAGCAGAAAATTCGTGCTGGTGATATTCTGGGAGCGCTGACAGGGGAAAATGGAATTGATGGCAAGCAAGTGGGTAAAATCCAGGTGATGGATAATAAATCCTATGTGGCGGTAAATCAGGATGTTGCCAAAATTGCACTGAAAAAAATATCTGAAGGTAAGATGAAAGGCCGCTCTTATCGAGCAAGACGTGTATAACCATTCAGTAATGTAAGTTTGAAAATAATATCAACTTATCTGCCACAACTAATACAGCTTGCTGAACTAACGTCTGTTTTTTCGATCTAATCATGAAAGGTAATTGAGAGTGGTTGTTAACCTCTCTCAATATCAAGTTCATCACTATCACCCCTCCTAAATAGTTACTACACAATGAGGAGGATGTTATTGCCAATGATGATCAATGTTTGGATAGAAAAAACGTTATGACGAACGCCCCCGACTCATTAACGAATGTTTCATCCCTGTCTAGCTTTTTTAAATTAGAATCAGCGAGTGGCATTACATTGATGTTTGCCGCCGTCTTGGCAATGGTGTTGGCGAACTCACCTCTCCAATCATATTATGACTTACTGATATCTACTCCCGTTGAAATACGTATTGGCGCATTACGAATCGCTAAGCCGCTCTTGCTATGGATTAATGATGGCTTTATGGCGATTTTCTTTTTTTTGGTTGGGCTTGAACTTAAGCGTGAACTTATTGAAGGTGAATTAACGGATAAGCGAAATATTATCTTGCCCGGTATCGGTGCGATTGGTGGTATGGCTATTCCGGCGCTTATCTATACCGTTTTTAATATCGGGGATGCAAGAGCTATGCACGGCTGGGCTATTCCCGCGGCAACTGACATCGCTTTTGCGCTGGGTATTTTGATGTTATTGGGTGCGCGTGTTCCGGTCAGTATTAAGATATTTTTGACGTCGCTGGCTATCTTTGATGATATGGGCGCTATCCTCATCATCGCTGTTTTCTACACTGAAAATATTTCAGTCACGGCTTTACTGATAGTTGCCGCTTGCCTGCCACTATTGTATCTGTTTAAACAGAAAGGAGTGGAATCGAAAACTGCCTATATTTTGATAGGGGTTATTATGTGGGTGGCGATGCTGAAGTCAGGCATACATGCAACACTATCCGGTGTTATTGTCGCGATGTTTGTGCCGATGAGGTCGCGCCCAGACAGTGATTATTCACCGCTGAAAAGCATGGAGCATGATCTTCACTTTGCAGTTGCATTCTTTATTCTGCCTATCTTTGCTTTTGCGAATGCGGGTATTAATTTTAATGGCGTTGGTCTGGCGCAGATATTTCACTCGGTTCCCTTAGGTATTGCTTTCGGGCTGTTTATTGGTAAACAGATTGGCGTATTCGGTTTTTGCTGGTTAGCGATCAGGCTTAACTGGACACACTTGCCGAACGGAATGACATGGGGGAGTTTATACGGAACAGCTATTCTCTGTGGCGTCGGATTTACGATGAGTTTGTTTATTGGTTCGCTGGCATTCGATGAGACTGTCGTTAATCAGTTATTTGATCAGAGAATCGGTATTATTTTAGGCTCGCTGGCGTCTGGTATTGTCGGATACATAGTCCTGTATCGATACCTGCCAGCCAAAGCTGTGCGCAATTAAGGTTAGTTGTTACGGTTATCTCAATAAAGATTTTTTATCGCTTCTTCATTTTATTTTCTGTTGATTTACTACCCGTAAAAAAATTGTCCATCCTGCATCCAAAACCGCATCCGCTTTCGTTTCTATAAGCAGAACACATACATTCTTATAAAACGAAAAGGATAAGATCATGACAAAACAACAAATTTTCGGTGCAGCTATTCTATCATTCAGCTTGTTAGGTGCTGGCTGTACTACTAATGTGGATAATGCCTATTCAAAGGCGAAGCCGGCAGGTGTTGTCGTTCAAGACACCGCTATGGGTAAGATCTTGGCCGATGAGCATGGCATGACACTGTATACCTTTGATAAAGATGCAGAAGGCATGTCCAATTGTTACGGTCCTTGCGAGCAGAAATGGCCACCGTTACACAGTCATCAGGCGGTTGATGGAATGGGTTTCTCAACGGTGCTGCGTAAAGATGGAACCCTGCAGCTACGTTACAATAAGAAGCCACTGTATCTTTGGGTGGGTGATAAACAAGCAGGGGATACGACCGGTGATGGCGTTAAAGGTGTCTGGCATGTAGTGCCAGCAACGAAGTAATATTATTGGCAGGTGTTTTAATGCATCTGCCTTTTTAAAAAGGGATTATTGTGAGTTGGAAGCACGAAGTCGATATCCTGATGGCGCAGGTGAAACTGCAACATGCACCCGCATTTAAGTCTTTATATGAGCTGACAAGCGCTAAGCTCTATGCGTTGCTGATTAAGATGCTAAGTGATCGAGAGCTGGCAGCGGATGCCTTGCAGGAGGCCTATACAAAAATTTGGCAGAATGCCGGGCAGCATAATGCATCGATGGGAGAAGCATGGCCCTGGATGTGTCAGGTTACAAGGAACACTGCTCTGGACAAACTTCGCCAGATGAAACGTTACCCTCTGAGTATTGAAGAGATTGACTGGGTTGAAGGTGTTCAGGAGACGAACAGTCTTTGGCACAATAGTTATGATATGCGGCGGTGTCTTGGAAAACTAAAGCAGGAGTCTCGTCAGGCTATCATCTTTTCATACCTTTATGGGCTATCTCATAGCGAGTTATCTGAGCAATTCAAGCAGCCGTTAGGGACATTAAAATCTTGGATACGCCGCGGCATGAAGGAGCTTGAAGCATGTCTGAATGCATAAGATATCAACGTAAGGATATTCAAACTCACCTTGCACAGCAATATGTACTGGGGCACTTGAGCGCCCGCGTTAAAAAAAGAACAGAAACCCTGATTAAGCAGGATCAAGCGTTTGAAAAAACTGTGTATCAATGGCAAATGCACCTTTCATCTTTAGTTAACTCCGTCGCTGATGAGCAACCGCCAAGTAGAGTGTGGCAGGCACTGCAGTTGAACATTGCTAAACGGCCGTTAGTAGAGCCTTGGTATGCTGTTATATGGCGATATGCTGGTGCAGTTTCATTTATTCTGCTCTGTGCTGTTAGCCTCATGCTATGGCAGCAGCCAAAAGTTGTTGACCGGGTACCGGGTTACCTTGCGGTTATGAAAGAGTTGGCGCAGCCACAGGTGACTGCATTTGTATTGACCGCGTATCAGGGAGTCAAACCTGGGCAGTCATTATTGAAGCTACAATGGCAGCAGGCGCAATCTGAGCAAGATCTGACAGGGGCTATATTATGGACGGTTGAACGCGAAACCGGAAAACGTTTTGAAGTAGGGGCTGTCAGCGAATTAACTAATAATCAATTCCTGACCAAAGATGCATGGTTGAAGATAAAGAATAGCGCTGAATTACAGGTCTCTATAGGCGATAAAATTTTATTTCGGGGGCCTTGTTTGCAGTTAGCTTCATGGCAGGAGAGCTAAGGCATATTCTTTGGAGCTTCTTATTACAGGGGCGTTTTTGATTAGTATGATAGCTAAAAAAAAGAGCCATTTATGTAAATGGCTCTTTTGAAATATGCAGCCTTGCTTGTGCAGGGCTTTTTACGATTTATCTGTTTCAGATATCGTCTAATCCCAGTTCAGCAATAGAGATTTCGCGCATTTTGAATTTCTGAATTTTACCTGTAACCGTCATAGGAAATTCATCGACAAACTTAAAGTAACGCGGGATTTTAAAGTGAGTGATCTTACCTTTACAAAAGGCACGCAGTTGATCTTCAGTCACGGTATCTGCGTTCGGATGTAATTTTATCCAGGCAATCAGCTCTTCACCGTATTTTTTATCCGGTACACCGGTAACCTGTACATCAGAAATATCAGGGTGGGTGTACAAGAACTCTTCGATCTCTTTTGGATAAACGTTTTCACCACCACGAATAACCATGTCTTTGATACGGCCTACAATCTGGATATAGCCTTCTTCATCCATCGTTGCCAAATCTTCAGTGTGCATCCAGCCTGAGCTATCTATCGACTTCTCGGTAGCTTCTTTATTATTCCAGTATTTCAGCATAACGCTGTAACCACGTGTACACAGCTCGCCAATCTCGCCGCGCGCAACGATGTTGCCGGTGGCAGGATCGACTAGCTTGGTTTCCAGGTGGGGTTGAGTACGTCCAACCGTTGTCACCTGTTTGTCAAACGGGTCATCAGCAGCGGTTTGTGTCGATACCGGGCTGGTTTCGGTCATACCATACGCGATCTGAACTTCTTTCATGTTCATCTTGGTATTAACGGCTTTCATAACTTCGGCAGGGCAGATAGATCCCGCCATGATACCGGTGCGGAGTGTGCTCAGGTCATATTGACTGAAATCAGGGTGATCCAACTCTGAAATAAACATCGTTGGGACACCATACAGCGCAGTAGCTTTCTCTTCGGCGACGGTTTCCAGAACGACTTTAGGGTCAAACGCTTCATCCGGATAAATCATCGTTGAACCATGAGTCATACAACCCAGATTCCCCATCACCATTCCGAAACAGTGATACAGAGGCACAGGAATAACCATGCGGTCTTTTTCGGTGAGGTTCATACTCTCGCCAACAAAATATCCGTTATTCAGGATGTTGTGGTGGGAGAGGGCCGCTCCTTTAGGGAAGCCTGTTGTACCGGAGGTGTACTGAATATTGATGGGGTCATCAAATTGCAGTTGGCTTTGCACTTCCTGAACCTGTGCTAAGATTACGTTTTCGGCCATGTCGGTGAAATCGGACCAGCGCCACATGCCTGCAAATTTTTCATCCGATAGATTGATGACACCTTCAAGGCTGGCGAGCTTCATTGATTTGAGCTTACCTTCTGCCGATGCTTTTAATTCAGGGGCCAGTTCAAATAACATTTCAGTGTAATTTGAGCTTTTAAAGGTGTTTGCTGTCACGATGAAGCGAGCCTCAGACTGGTTGAGCGCATATTCCAGTTCGTGAAGGCGGTAGGCCGGATTGATGTTGACCAGAATTGCGCCCACTTTGGCAGTAGCGAACTGGGTAATAGTCCATTCTGCACAGTTGGGTGCCCACATGCCTATGCGATCACCACGTTTAACACCGATGGCAATAAAAGCACGTGCTGCCTGGTCGACAGCTTCTTTTAATTGGCTGTAGGAATAGCGCAGCCCTTGGTGGCGAACGATCAACGCATCGTTGTTTGGGTAGGTCGCTGCAATTTCATCAAATTTATCACCGATAGTCATTCCCAGAAGTGGTTTGCTGGAAGTGCCGCTGGTGTAGCTTGGCAATTTAGTCGTCATAATAAAATCCCTGCAATCTTGTTTTTATCAGGTAGTCCATGAATGTTAGGCGCCGCGATGGCTAGCGTGATATTGCAGGTTTGGCTGCATTTCCACGGCACTGGCTACGCGGTTGGTCATGTTGTAGAAGCCAGTAATGTTGGCAATATCCCAGATGCCTTGATCACTGAATCCTGCCTCACGCAGTGCTTGACGGTCTGATTCAATTATCTGATCAGGCTGGTGCGTGAGTTTATAAGCAAAGTCGAGCATGGCGAGGTGACGTGGTTTTAAGTCGGCCGCACGATAATTCATTACCATAAGCTCACCTAAAACGGAGTCGCCGGAGTACTCACGTACAGCCGCGCCATGTGCAGTAAGGCAGTAGTAACAATGGTTATGTGCAGATACCACCACCGCTATCATCTCTTTTTCCAGCGGGGTCAGTTCACTTTCGCCAAACATCAGCTCGTTATAGAAACGTGCAAACACATCTAACTGCGCGACATTCTGGCTATACGCGGTCAGAACGTTGGGAACCATTCCCAGTTTTTCTTCGCATTTTCCGAAGTACTTCTGGAACTCTTCCGGGAGTTCTGCGCGTTCGGGAATCGGCAGTTCGAGTGCGGTAATCTGCTTTGGTTGACTCATGTTACTGTGCCTCATGCTTATATTTATTCTAAAGAGCTATTTTTCGCAGCCAAGGGCGAGGCCAACTTTAGATCCGTTGGTGCGTCCAATTTGCTGAGTGATCCAGTTTCCTACAGGTACTAGCTTGTCCAGGTCGATGCCGGTTTCAATGCCTAAACCATTTAGCATATATACCACATCCTCTGTCGCCACATTACCTGATGCTCCCTTGGCATAGGGGCAGCCACCCAATCCAGCGATGGAGGTATCAATAACGCTGATACCGTCTTGCATGACGGCATACAGATTGGCTAAGGCCTGGCCGTAGGTGTCATGAAAGTGAGCCGCAAGTTGATTGACAGGAACTTCGCTGGCAACCCGGGCGAGCATTTTTCTGGCTTTAACGGGTGTGCCGACGCCGATCGTGTCACCTAATGAGATTTCATAGCATCCCATGTCGAGTAGTTCGCGGGCGACTGCAGCGACCTGAGCCGGATCAATTTCGCCTTCATAAGGACAGCCGAGCACGGTGGAAACATAACCACGGATACGGATGTTATTCTTCTTGGCTGCTTCAATTACCGGTACAAAACGCTCAAGGCTCTCAGCAATGGAGCAGTTGATGTTTTTTTGGGTAAAAGATTCAGAAGCGGCACTAAAAATAGCCACTTCGTCAGCACGGGCAACAATTGCTCCTTCCGCTCCTTTCAGGTTGGGCGTGAGGGCGGCGTAGGCCACCCCTGCTATACGGGTAATGCCGGCCATGACTTCGGCAGCATCACCCATTTGCGGAACCCATTTAGGAGAGACAAAGCTGGCTGCTTCGATATGATTAATGCCTGCATTTGCCAGGCGATTGATCAATTCTACCTTGATTGCTGTAGCAATCACTGGGCCTGATTCGTTTTGAAGGCCGTCGCGTGGACCGACCTCAACGATACGTGCTTTGTTGGGTAATCCCATCTTATGCCTCCTCGGCCGGTGTAACAGCTACAAGCGCCGCCCCATCAGAGACCAGATCACCGACAGCAAAGTAAACTTCTGTTACGGTGCCGTCATGAGGTGCCCGGATGCTGTGCTCCATCTTCATTGCTTCCATGATGACCAGCGTTTCTCCTGCAGTGACCACTTGTCCGGCTTCGGCAAACACAGCAACAATAGCACCGTTCATCGGTGCGGTCAGAGAGCCGCCTCCCGATTGATCTGCTTCGTCAAAGGTGTGACGGAACAATTGGCATTGGAACTGGTGACCTTCACGGAACAACGTCATATCATTGCCCGCTAAATGTCCGTGAATACTTAAACGGTGGCCATTAATGACGGCTCTAAGATGATCATCACGTAACGTTGCAGACACTTTAAAGGTGACATTATCAACAGTGATTTCATAACCGTTTTGTTGTTCAAGAATATTCACCAGGTGGTGTTCATCACCGACTACCCACTCCATTGGACGTGAATAGTTGGCATTCAAACGCCAGCTTGTTTGCAGATTGAAAGGTGAATCAGGGTCGCCTTTGTTAGGCTGAGTCTGACGTTCTGTTTCAAGTACATAGCTGGTGGCCAGGGCGAGTTGGCTCTGGATATCAGTTTTGGCTTTTTGGAAGAGCAGGTCGTTATGCTTTTCGATAAAGCCGGTATCCAGTTCCTGATCACGGAAAGGTTTGCTGTCTGCCAGTTGGCGAAGAAAGCCGATATTGGTTTTCATGCCGCCAATACGATATGACTCAAGCGCATGAACCATACGGTTGATAGCCTGTTCCCGGTCTTCATCCCAGACAATCAGCTTGGCAATCATTGGATCATAGTAAACACTGACTTCATCGCCTTCGATAACACCGGTATCAACGCGTACGTGAGCGTTTTCATCCGGAGTACGCAGGTAGTGAAGGCTGCCTGTTACGGGTAGGAAGTCATTGTCCGGATCTTCTGCATAGACACGGGCTTCAAGCGCATGGCCCCGAATCTGGATCTGGTCTTGCTGCAGAGGTAGAGGTTCGCCATCGGCAATGCGCAACTGCCATTCGACGAGATCCTGACCAGTAATCATCTCGGTCACAGGGTGCTCTACCTGTAAGCGAGTGTTCATCTCCATAAAATAGAAAGAACCATCTTCGTCATAGAGGAACTCAACGGTACCAGCACCGACATAGTCGATCGCTTTAGCGGCAGCAACGGCGGTTTCACCCATTGATTTGCGTGTTTCAGGCGAGAGACCGGGTGCGGGTGCTTCTTCAATCACTTTTTGGTGACGACGTTGTACAGAGCAGTCACGTTCAGCTAAATAGACACCGTTGCCCTGTTTATCGCAGAACACCTGGATTTCAACATGGCGCGGTTTGGTCAGATAGCGTTCAATCAGCATGTCGGGGTTGCCGAATGCATTTTGAGATTCGCGTTGAGCCGCCGCGAGTGCTTCAGCAAATTCGCCGATATGGTTGACGACACGCATCCCTTTACCACCACCGCCAGCAATGGCTTTGAGTAAAAGAGGGAAGCCGCATTTTTCCGCTTCTGCTTTCAGTAGGGCAGGATCTTGGTCGGCGCCGTGATAGCCCGGAACCAGTGGTACATTCGCTTGTAGCATGATCTCTTTCGCAGCGGATTTAGAACCCATTGAAGCGATAGCGGATGCGGGCGGGCCAATAAAAGCAATATTGTTGGCTTCGCAAGCGTTGGCGAATTCGGTATTTTCTGACAAGAAGCCGTAACCCGGATGGATGGCTTGTGCCCCGGACTGTAAGGCGATGTCTAAAATTTTATCAGCACGCAGATAGCTCTCGCTACTTGGTGCCGGGCCTAATAAAAAGGCTTCGTCGGCCATAGCTACATGACGTGCATTGCGGTCGGCTTCAGAATAAACGGCGACACAACGGATACCTAAGCGGTGCGCTGTCTGAATGACACGACAGGCAATCTCGCCACGGTTTGCAATTAAAATCTTGCTGAACATAGTGACTTACTCCTGAATCCAGTTGGGTTTACGTTTTTCAAGAAAAGCACTTAAGCCTTCCTGTCCTTCATCGCTGACACGTATATCAGCAATGCGTTGGGCCGTATTCTGGATAACGGTTTGATCAATAACTTTATGGCTCACAGCAAAAATAAGATCTTTTGCTGCTCGCATTCCTTGTGGGCTGTTTTTGCTGAGTGTGCGGGTAATACGGGCGCAGGCATCATCAAAAAGCTCAGGAGAAGCAACGACTTCATGTACCAGACCGAAATTATGTGCGATAGCAGCAGAAAACGGTTCAGCGGTCAGGAAGTAGCGACGAGACTGACGTTCGCCTATTGCGCGCACAACATACGGGCTAATAACCGCAGGTATAAGTCCTATCTTTACTTCGCTCAGGCAGAACTGGGCATCTTCAGACGCGATAACTATGTCGCAACAGGCTGCCAGTCCAACTGCGCCACCATAAGCAGCACCTTGAACTAAGCCGATAGTCGGCTTGTTTAATTCATTTAGCAGCTGCATGAGTTTTGCTAAACGACCGGCATCCTGAAGATTTTCCTGATGTGAGTTTTTCGCCATGCGGCGCATCCAGCCAAGATCGGCACCGGCAGAAAAGTTCTTTCCGTTTGAGCGCAAGATCAGGACGCGCACGCTCTCATTTTCAGCAATACTTTCAAGTTGAGTAATCAGTTGTTCGATCACATCATCATCAAAAGCATTGTGCACTTCCGGGCGGTTCAGTGTTAGCTCGGCAATGCCGTCTTCACTGATACTCAGGAGTACACGATTATTATTATTCATAATAGTCACTCCATTACATCCGGAATATGCCGAAGCGGGTTTCGCCTACCGGTTTATTCAGCGCAGCGGATAAGCCCATACCGATAACAGCACGGGTTTGCGCAGGATCAATAACCCCGTCATCCCACAAACGCGCAGAGGCATAGTAAGGGTGGCCCTGGTGCTCGTAGGTATCCACAATCGGCTTTTTGAATTTTGCTTCATCTTCAGCAGACCAGGTTTCACCTTTACGCTCTTTACCGTCGCGTGTAACCGTCGCCATAACGCCAGCGGCTTGTTCGCCTCCCATTACGGAGATACGCGCATTTGGCCACATCCACAGAAAGTTAGGGCTATAGGCTCGACCACACATACCGTAGTTACCTGCGCCGAATGATCCACCTATCAAAACAGTTAACTTAGGTACTTCAGCACAAGCAACAGCTGTGACCAGTTTGGCGCCATGTTTTGCGATACCTTCGGCTTCATATTTTTGTCCAACCATAAAGCCGGTAATGTTCTGCAAGAACAACAGAGGTATTTTGCGTTGGCAGCAGAGTTCAATAAAGTGAGCGCCTTTCTGTGCCGATTCGCTGAAGAGAATACCGTTGTTCGCAATGATGCCAACAGGATAGCCGTAAATGTGCGCAAAGCCGGTAACCAGGGTGGTGCCGTAGTTCTTTTTGAACTCGTCAAATTCAGAGCCATCAGCAATACGGGCAATGACGTCACGAACATCAAATGGTTTTTTAAGATCGGTACCAACAATGCCGTATAGCTCTTCAGCAGGGTAGAGTGGCTCTACAGAAGGCTTGAGGTTAAGGTTGATATTTTTCTGACGGTTCAGGTTTGCCACACAGGTACGTGCGATCTGCAGTGCATGCTGATCGTTTTCTGCATAGTGGTCGGCAACGCCGGATACTTTACAGTGAACATCTGCACCACCTAAGTCTTCAGCGCTGACCACTTCGCCGGTTGCCGCTTTAACCAGTGGAGGCCCTGCAAGAAAGATCGTACCTTGATTGCGAACGATAATAGATTCGTCGGCCATAGCCGGTACATAAGCACCACCGGCAGTACATAAGCCCATGACGACAGCAATCTGTGGTATGCCTTTAGAAGACATGCGTGCCTGATTGAAAAAGATACGGCCAAAATGATCGCGGTCAGGAAATACATCATCCTGCTGAGGGAGGTTGGCACCGCCTGAGTCTACAAGGTAGATACACGGCAGATGGTTTTGCTCTGCAATCTCTTGTGCGCGTAGATGTTTTTTAACGGTCATAGGGAAATAAGTTCCGCCCTTTACCGTAGCATCGTTAGCAATGATCATGCACTCCTGGCCCGATACGCGGCCAATACCGGTGATAATGCCGGCTGCAGGAATGTTGTCCTCATAGACTTTGTAAGCTGCCATTTGTGACAGTTCAAGGAAAGCGGAACCCGGATCAACTAATGTATTGATACGTTCGCGCGGCAATAATTTACCGCGGGCTGTATGGCGTTCCTGATAATCGGGGCCGCCACCTTGTTCTATAACGCTGACTTTTTCACGTAAATCTGTAACGGCTGTCTGCATCGACTCCTGACGGGCGACGAAGTCTTCAGCACGTGTGTTTACCTTGGATTGGATGATCGACATATCCTGTCCTCATCAGATCCAGGTGATGCATGATCACCTGGATCTGTTTAGTTCTGTTTGATGGGATATAAGCTAATAAAGAGAAAGCGGTTACTTATTAAGGTAAAGCTCACGTCCGATTAGCATTCGGCGGATTTCAGAGGTGCCAGCGCCGATCTCATAAAGTTTGGCGTCACGTAATAGACGGCCGGTAGGGAATTCGTTGATGTAACCATTACCACCTAGCAGCTGAATAGCATCCAGTGCAATTTTGGTAGCCATTTCTGCAGAGAAGAGTATGCAACCGGCCGCATCTTTACGAGAGGTTTCGCCGCGCTCTGCTGCCATACCGTTAAGGTATACATAAGACTTAGAAGCGTTCATCAGGGTATACATGTCGGCAATTTTGCCTTGTACCAGCTCGAACTCACCAATAGGCTGGCCAAACTGCTGACGGTCGCGAATATAAGGAACGCAGATGTCCATAGCTGCCTGCATGATACCCAGCGGGCCGCCAGACAAGACAAGACGCTCATAGTCCAGGCCGCTCATCAGTACTTTTACGCCGCCGTTAAGTTCACCCAGAATGTTTTCTTTAGGAACAGGGCAGTCCTGGAAAACCAGCTCGCAGGTGTTTGAACCGCGCATCCCTAATTTGTCGAGTTTCTGGTGACGTGAGAAGCCTGGGAAGTCACGTTCTACGATGAAAGCGGTGATGCCACGAGGGCCGGCTTTAATATCGGTTTTAGCGTAGATAACATAAGTATTTGCATCCGGACCGTTAGTGATCCACATTTTGTTACCGTTTAGCAGGTAGTGGTCGCCGTTGTCACGTGCGGTTAGTTTCATGGAAACTACGTCAGATCCCGCATTTGGTTCAGACATTGCCAGGGCGCCGATGTGTTCGCCGCTGACAAGTTTAGGCAAGTATTTCTGTTTCTGTTCTTCGTTACCGTTGCGATGAATCTGATTTACACAGAGATTAGAGTGAGCGCCGTAAGATAAACCGACCGAGGCAGATGCGCGGCTGATCTCTTCCATAGCAATGATATGGGAAAGGTAACCCATGCCAACACCACCGTATTCCTCTTTTACGGTAATACCCAGTAGACCCATATCACCGAATTTACGCCATAAGTCGTTTGGAAATTCGTTATCGTGATCGATCTGTTCTGCACGCGGTGCGATCTCGCTCGCTGCGAAGCTGTTGATCTGGTCGCGTAGCATGTCGATTGTTTCGCCAAGTCCGAAATTCAACTCTGTGTATTGAGAAATCATCAGTCACATCCTTAGTTTTGCTTATCCCTGTCTGGTGGCATTCAGTCCAGGTTCGCTTTTTGTTTTTGTTTGTTCGCTAGTTCCCTGAGTGCTTCATTACAACGGTTTTCGGCACTTTCAAGTTCTAATCGAACCATTGCGATATCGTTGAGTTGCTGTTCAAGAGCGGCTTTGCGCTCCAGGATTTTATTCAATAGCAAGTTTAACTGCTTCTCGCTACCCGATAAGGTTTCATCCCAGAGATCAAATAGCTCTCTTGTTTCGGCAAGTGAAAAGCCTAATCGCTTGCCGCGTAAAATCAGTTTAAGGCGTACCCGGTCCTGCCGGCTGTATATGCGTGTTTGCCCTCGACGGCGAGGAGAGAGCAAGCCCTGGTCTTCATAAAACCGAATACTACGTGTGGTGATATCAAATTCGGTTGCCAGTTCGCTGATTGAGTATGTCGCCTTATTTTCCATTGTTCTGTGCCGCGCTTAATTAAAGTTAATGTAACGGAAGTTTACGTAAACGTAAAGCATGAAAAAGTCGTAGGTAAAGTATACACTATTATTTTTAAATTGGTTAAGTCTTTGTTTTTTATTGATTAATGCACTACTAATGGGCATAAAACAGGCATCCTTAGACCAAAGTACTACTTGGCTTCCAGTAAGGGAAATTGCTAATTTCTATACAGCGCTTACGTAAAAGTAAGTATTCAGCGCAGCGAAAGATGCACAATAAGAACAAAAGAGGCATAGTACCGCATGAGTGCAGATTACGTTCTGGAGACCCAGAATCTCATAAAAGAATTCAAAGGCTTTACGGCCGTAGATGATGTGAGTCTTAAGATTCAGCGAGGTCATATACATGCGCTGATCGGCCCTAATGGGGCTGGTAAGACAACCGTTTTTAACCTTTTAACTAAGTTCCTGACACCGACATCAGGAAAAATCATATTCAATGGGAATGACATTACTTCAATGCAATCGGCTGCGATTGCACGTAAAGGGGTTGTTCGTTCGTTTCAGATATCCGCTGTTTTTCCTCACCTGAGTGTGTTGGAAAATGTGCGCGTTGCGCTGCAGCGAAAAGAAGGCAATAGCTTTCATTTTTGGAAATCGGATCAGGTCCTAAATAAGCTGAATGACAGGGCTATAGAGTTGCTTGAGTCGGTTGGTCTGGGAGAGTTTGCAGATGCAAAAACTGTTGATCTTTCATATGGCCGTAAGCGTGCTTTGGAAATCGCGACAACTCTCGCCTTAGAGCCAGAACTGATGTTGCTTGATGAGCCAACACAGGGAATGGGGCATGAAGATGTAGATGTTGTGGCTAACCTGATTAAGCGTGTCTCTAAAGACCGTACTATCTTGATGGTTGAGCATAACCTTCATGTGGTTTCTAAGCTTGCAGATCAGATAACGGTGCTGCAACGTGGGGCTGTGCTAACCGAAGGTAATTACGAAACGGTTTCTGCTGATCCTCGTGTTCAGGAAGCGTATTTAGGTGTTGCTGCTGATGAGGTGCACGCATGAGTACTACACGTCCGGAAAAAATTCGTATTAGTGATTTGCATGCTTTTTATGGCGAGTCGCATATTCTTCATGGAATTGACATGTCTGTCGGGCAGGGTGAACTCGTTACCTTGTTAGGACGAAATGGTGCAGGTCGTTCAACAACACTCAAAGCCATTATGAGCATGGTTGGCCGCCGTACCGGCTCAATTGTGATTAATGGTACAGAAACTATCAATATGCCAGCGCACAAAATAGCGCATTTAGGTATGGGTTTTTGTCCTGAGGAGCGTGGGATTTTCTCTAGTTTGAATGTGGAAGAAAACTTAATGCTACCGCCTGCAGTTCGTTCTGATGGTGTCAGTGTTGAAGAAATCTACGACATGTTTCCAAACCTGTATGAGCGCCGTTTTAGTCAAGGGACGCGTTTGTCGGGTGGAGAGCAGCAGATGCTGGCCTTGGCGCGTATTTTGCGAACAGGCGCTAACATTTTATTGCTTGATGAAATTACTGAAGGATTGGCACCCGTTATTGTTCAGAAGTTGGCAGAGGTGCTAATGAAGCTGAAAGAACGTGGTTTAACCATCTTGCTGGTCGAACAGAATTTTCGTTTTGCAGCACCAATTGCTGATCGTCATTATGTGATGGAGCATGGGCACATTGTTGAAGAAGTGCACGCGCATGAGCTTGAAGCAAAAACAGAACTTCTGAATACCTATTTGGGTGTCTGATTTTTGTCAGGTATCTATTTGAAGCTATAACAATAAAAAACGCTCTAACCAGGAGAGTAATAATGAAATTAATGAACAAAACACTTTTATCCGCTGCTATGGCAGTGGCGCTAACCTCTACAGCTGCACATGCTGATCTGTCAAATGATAAGGTCAAGATTGGTGTATTGGCTGATATGGGTGGTGTCTACGCAGATATCTGTGGTAAAGGTTGTGTAACAGCGGTTGAGATGGCTGTTGAAGATTTTGGCGGTACGGTATTGGGCAAGCCGATTGAAGTTGTCTCCGCTGATGATCAGAACAAGCCTGATGTAGGCTCCTCTATTGCGCGTGAGTGGATTGAAAATGATCAGGTTGATGTGATCAACGGATTGGTAGCTTCCAGTGTGACTGGAGCGGTTACTAAGGTTACTACTGACGCTAAAAAAATTGCTTTAATTGCCGCGTCTGCAAGTAATGCGTTTACTACAAAACAGTGCTCACCTTATAACGCTCATTGGACGTATAACGTTGTAGCTCTGGCGAATGGTACTGTAAAGCCTATCGTTCAGTCTGGTAAGAAAAAGTGGTTCTTTATCACAGCTGACTATGCGTTTGGTCATGCGCTAGAAGGTATTGCTACGAAAGTAATTGAATCAGAAGGTGGTGAAGTTGTGGGTGCGGTACGTGCGCCTTTGGGAACGACTGACTTCTCTTCTTACATTCTTCAGGCGCAGGCTTCTGGTGCTGAAGTGGTTGGTTTGGCAAATGCCGGAGCGGATTTTGTAAACTCGCTGAAAACCGCAGCTGAGTTTGGTCTGACAGAGATGATGGATGTGGCTGGTTTGTTGGTGTTTACGCCAAACGCTCAGGGGCTTGATCCTGCCATTGCTGGTGGTATGTTAACTACAACCGGCTTCTACTGGGATCGTGATGATGAATCACGCGCATGGAGTGCTCGATTTAAAGAGCGTCACGGTGCTATCCCTGCAATGCCGCATGCGGGTGCGTATTCCGCAACAATGCATTACCTAAATGCTGTTCAGGCGGCTGGTACGGATGATTCTGATGCTGTAATGAAGCAGATGAAATCTACTAAACCAGATGATTTCTTTGCTAAAAATGCAACGCTGCGCGCTGATGGTCGTATGGTGCATGATATGTACTTAGTGAAGATCACTAAAGCATCTGAGCGTAAATCAACAGACGATATATTCGCTATTCAAAGCGTGATACCAGGTGATAAGGCGTTTGCTCCTGTCTTGCCTGAATGTGATTTTAAATAATAAAAAATAGCCCACAGTGATTTCACTGAATCCCCGCCTGGGTATAAAAACCAGGGTGGGGAGCGGGCGCGTGTTCGCATCTGTTTTGTAATTCAGGTCGAATTTTTGAGGTAGAAATATGGCGACGTTTCTGGGAATCAACCTGTTTGGCTTATTTGGTCAGCTATTGGTTGGCTTAATCAATGGATCTTTTTATGCCTTGCTAAGTCTGGGTTTGGCAATTATTTTTGGATTGCTGAAGATCATCAACTTTGCGCAAGGTGCTATATATATGCTGGGTGCCTTCGCGGCTTACCTGGGGTTACAGTATCTGGGTATGAGTTATTGGGTGGCGCTGTTCGCTGTGCCGCTGGTGGTCGGCCTTTTGGGTATTCTGATGGAGCGTTTCCTGATTCGCCCGATTGCCAATGAAGATCATCTTTATTCTTTGCTGCTTACTTTTGGTGTCGCATTGGTGTTGCAAGGGGTGTTTACGCATATGTTTGGATCTTCAGGGTTGCCATATGCGATTCCTGAAGCGTTGAGTGGTGGAACAAAACTTCCGTTTATGTACCTGCCAAACTACCGTGCCTGGATCATTATTGCGTCGTTGACTGTGTGTGTTGGTACATGGTGGATGATTGAGAAAACAAAATTAGGGGCTTATCTGCGTGCAGGTACTGAGAATCCGGCGCTGATGCAGGCTTTCGGTATTAATGTTCCTCTAATGGTTACGTTAACCTTCGGTTTTGGTGTGGCATTAGCTGGTTTTGCCGGTGTAATGGCGGCGCCTGTGTACTCTGTATCTCCGGAAATGGGATCAAATATATTGATCGTAGTATTTGCCATCGTTGTTATCGGTGGGATGGGGTCAATTGGTGGCGCTATTATCACCGGTTTAGGTATGGGGATTGTTGAGGGGCTAACTAAATACTTTTATCCAGAGGCCTCAAATACGATCATTTTCCTTGTCATGGTGATTGTTCTGTTAATCAAGCCTGCGGGCTTATTTGGTAAAGAAGCCTGAGGAGGACCCGATTATGAAAACATCTAAGTTGTATATCGTTTTATTGGGCGTTGCTCTGGTTGCTCCATTTGTAATGTACCCCGTTCTATTGATGAAAATCTTATGCTTTGCGTTGTTCGCTTCTGCATTTAACCTGCTATTAGGCTTTGTTGGTTTGTTGTCTTTTGGTCATGCGGTATTTCTAGGAACAGGCGGGTATGTGACCGGTTATCTGATGATGAATTCGGGTCTCACTCCTGAGTTAGGAATTCTGGCTGGTACTTTGGCTGCTGCTGTTTTGGGGGCTATTTACGGGAAGTTATCAGTGAAGCGTGAAGGTATCTACTTCGCAATGGTGACACTTGCATTGGCTCAGTTAATGTTCTTCGTCTTCTTGCAGGCTCCTTTCACTGGTGGTGAAGATGGTTTGCAGGGTATCCCTCGTGGATATCTGCTTGGCTTTATCGACCTGTCTGACAACCTGAATATGTATTACTTCGTGCTGGCGATCTTCCTGTTTGGCTTTTGGATTATTAACCGCACGGTCCATTCACCGTTTGGTCAGATTTTAAAAGCCATTCGTGATAACGAGCCACGTGCAACGTCACTGGGTTATAACGTAAATGATTATAAATGGGCTGCATTTATAATTTCAGCCGCACTTTCCGGATTGGCGGGCTCAACTAAAACGCTAGTTTTCCAGTTGGCGTCATTAACCGATGTGCATTGGCATATGTCAGGTGAAGTTGTATTAATGACTTTGCTTGGTGGCATGGGCACAATCTTTGGTCCACTGGTGGGTGCAGCAGCGGTTGTTGGTCTGCAGAACTTCCTGTCCGGTGGTGAGCTTGGCAACTATGTGCATATCATTATGGGACTGATCTTTATCGTCTGTGTGTTGGCATTCCGTAATGGGATTGTGGGTGAAATTCAGAAAGTGGTTAAACGCAATTTCGGTTAATCAATTGAAGCCTCGCTATCAATAGCGAGGTTTTTTAATTAATATAGTTAACGTTTACGCAAACTGAGGTTTAGTTATGAGTCAGGATTCAGTCGTCATTGTTAGTGCTGCCAGAACACCAATGGGCGGTATGATGGGAGTTCTTAGTGATGTTCGCTCTCCGGATCTCTGTGCCACTGCGATTAAAGCAGCAGTAGAAAGAGCGGGCATCAAAGGTGCTGATGTTGATGAAGTGATTATGGGGTGCGTCTTGCCTGCTGGCTTAGGCCAGGCCCCCGCGCGCCAGGCATCCCGAGCCGCGGGTATCCCTGATGCTGCAGGTGCTACCACGATTAATAAGATGTGTGGCTCAGGTATGAAGGCCGTGATGTTAGCGCATGACCAGATCATGGCGGGTCAGGTAGATGTTATGGTAGCCGGTGGTATGGAGAACATGAGCCAGTCACCTTATTTGCTGCCAAAAGCGCGTGCGGGTATGCGTATGGGGCACTCTCAGGTGATCGACCACATGTTTTTTGATGGCCTTGAAGATGCCTATGAAGGCGGATTGATGGGATCTTTTGCACAAAAAAGCGCAGATGATTTTAACGTTACGCGTGAAGCGATGGATGACTTCGCTATTGGCTCATTGAATAAAGCTTTAAAAGCGATCGAAAGCGGTGCCTTCAAAGATGAAATAGCTGCGGTCACTGTTAAATCACGTAAAGGTGATGTGGTTGTCGATACTGATGAGCAGCCGGGTAATGCTCGCATCGATAAAATTCGTTCACTGAATCCTGCCTTTAAAAAAGGCGGCACTATTACTGCGGCCAACTCAAGCTCAATTTCAGATGGCGGTTCTGCATTAGTCTTGATGAAAGAGTCAGATGCAAAAGCGCGTGGTTTGAAACCTCTGGCACGCATAGTAGCGCATTCTACACATGCGCAATTACCGGCTGAGTTTACCATTGCGCCTATTGGTGCTGTTGAAAAGGTGCTGAAAAAGGCTGGCTGGAGTAAAGACGATGTTGATCTCTACGAGATTAACGAAGCCTTTGCTGTCGTGTCTATGCTGGCCATTTCTGAGTTGGGGCTTGATGCCGATAAAGTGAACGTTAACGGTGGTGCTTGTGCATTAGGACATCCTATTGGTTCGAGCGGTTCACGTATTCTGGTTACGCTGTTATATGCACTGAAAAATGCAGGCAAGTCGAAAGGTGTTGCTTCATTGTGTATCGGTGGTGGTGAGGCTACGGCTGTTGCGGTAGAGATGATCTGATTGGTTTGCGTTAGTACAAGTTAATTCAATCGTTATAAAAACGCCGCTTTTATCAGCGGCGTTTTTTTATTTAGCTGTGCACACTTAAAAGTTAGCTTTAAGTGTAATACCTAATTGGCGTGGCGCGCCTAGCTGAGTGTATTTAGTATCTGTGTATCCATTTCTAGGGTCATTTCCAAAATAAAAACCACGGACATAAGTGTCTTCATCTGTTAAATTGCGGCCCCATAGCGTCGCACTCCAGTCTTTTGTTTTATATCCTATCTGTGCATTCAGGAGTGTATAGGCTTCCGATTCCTGGTTATGGCTGTCAGAGAAGAAGTATTCATCTTTTCCTTCAATATCTGCACCTGAGAACCAACCACGGCCATGGCTGAAATTCGCACCGATTGTGTATTGATAGTTCGGAGACTGGGCTGCATCACGTCCGTCAAAGGCTGCGCTAGCATCATCCAGTTTAGTATTTAGCAAACCGAGTGAGCCAAACAGTGACACATTTGAATTAAGCTTCCAACGAGCTTCTGCTTCGAGACCATAGCTATATGCTTTATCAGTATTGCCAACGTAATCGATAAAGCTAGTACCGCCACCTGGGTTTGTAATGGTGCGGTAGCCTTTTATCTGGGCATTTTCACGTTGTTGATAAAAGAGAGCTATTTGAGTTTGTAGGCGGTGGTCCAGCCAGTTGTTTTTTGTTCCTACCTCGTAATTCCATAGATATTCAGTATCGAATTCTTGTAGATGTGCTGGAAGTGATCCATCAGCATTAAATCCTCCTACTTTATAGCCGCGTGAGATTAATCCATACAGTGTTGTGTTTTGGTTAGCGAGGTATTCGAGAGCAAGACGCCCACCGACTAACAAGTCATCTGGGTTAGAGGAGGCTCCATCATTGTCGCTATATTCCGACTCCGAATGCTCAATTCGCAGTCCGGTTGTTAGAATAAATTGATCAGAAAGAGTAGATTCTAATTGTCCATATGCAGACAGGCGTGTTGTATCAAACTCGCTGGTAAAATCATTGCTAAGGTACGTATAGACGCGACGTAAATCAGAGCTGCGGTTATAGTAATAGACCCCCGTCGCCCATGTAGTAGTGTCGTTAAATAGTTCTGCGCCTGGAGCAGAGATTAGACGAACTTCTGCAGTGGTGATTTTATTATCGCGCATATAGTTGTCAAAGGCGGTATAACCATTAACATCAAACCCGTCATAAGCCCAATCTTCATCATATCCATATTCAAGATCAGAATCTGAGTAACTTAGTGAAGTTTCAAGCGTAAACTCATCATGCCCGGTCCAGGTGGATTTAGCCGCAAAAGCGGATGTCTCCTGACGGTCGTGTCCTGGCTCATCAGATAATGTTGTGCGTGTGCTATCTAAGGAAAAAGCATCGTAGCCATTGTCAATATTCGCATAAAAAGCGGTCAGATCAATCATGTGATGGTCGCTGGCTTCAATGCGTAATTTGCCGCGGAACAGGGTCTCATCAATATTGTTGGTGTTATCTTTATTCAGGTAATCATTTTCGATAAAACCATCACTTTTGTTGCTTTTAAATGCAACGCGATAACCTACGCTCTCATTGATAGGGCCACCAACAGCGGCGGAAAGGCGGCGCGTATTGTACGTGCCAAGAGTGGCTTCGATATTGCCTTTGGTTACCGTAGTTGGGTCGTTTGAGCGGATGTTAATCAAGCCTGCCAGTGCATTTGCACCATACAGTGTGCCTTGTGGACCGCGCAGTACTTCAACTTGTTGCGCATCTAACATGGTAGCAGCGCCACCAATATTGCTCATATCGATGTCATCCATAATGACACCGACAGAGGGGTTGATCGGGCCAATAAACTGGCTTCGCTCGCCAATGCCGCGAATCTGAAAATATTTGGCATGTGATGCGCCGCTGGAAGAATTTACATTGGGGGCGAGCTGGATCACATCTTCAAGGTGATCAGCGTTACGCTCCTTAATGGTTTGTGTATCAACAACAGTTAAGCTGGTTGGGACCTCCTGAATTGCTGCGCCACGAAATCCTGAGGTGACGACAATCGCAGGTAGTGCAAAGTTGCTCTCTTCTGTATCTGAAGCTGCAAGTGCATAGTTTGCTGAAAAAATGGCGAGTGCCAGTGAAGATTTAATAAATACTGCAGGTTTTAAAGTCATTCAAGTCTCCGGAAAAAGCTCAGAGACCCGGTTGAGAAGCGGGAAAATAAAGAAGTAGTGCGACTTTCCTATTCCTACGCCGGCATCATCCGGATCAGGTTCAAAGGGTTTGCATTCCATATGCATCTCAGGCGAAGAGAGGATTTCTTTACTCTCTGTTTCTATGCCACCCCTTAGGAATTACTCAATCAAGAGTAAACTGAGAGCGATTATAAAGGTTAAATTTTTAAAAGATAGGAACCAAAGGAATGAAATCCAATAGTCTGTATGGAGCTTGTAGTTTTAATGCTTCAGTGATAAGAATTAACGCTTGTGGCTGAAAATTGCTCAGAGCTAACAAATGACTAATATAATTTTTAGTTATTTGTGCATAAAATAGCAAAATGAATTGTATGTTGTAGATTTTTCTAATGTTTACAGGTTGGTCAAACATGGAATATAAGTGGTCTTTTGTTATTTTTCTTATCATCATATCTTTATATTCAATGGTAGAGCATGGAGCAGAATCTATAGATCCAATAGAGAATGTTTCCTACTCATCCGGTATGTACGAAAAGTGGAATCAGCGAATTTTGGCCTACTCTCGACAGGGGGATCTTTCGCGCTCTTTGGATTTGATAAGAGAAGGCCAGCAGAAGGGAATAATGAGTAATTACGAGGCGGATATTCTTCAGAGCCAACTATTTATTGAGCATGCGCGATTTTCCGAAGCGAAAGTGCTACTTCAAAAGCTAATTGAACATCATCCCAAGAAGTATGAAGCCTACAATGATTTAGCTTTAGTCCTGTTTGATCAAGGAGAGTACGTTGAAGCATTGAAGGTATTGGTAGCAGCTAAGACTATCAAATCTGATCATCTGACGGTTATTCAGAATATAAATATGCTGACGACTTATATTGAACATCTTATTAATCCCGATCTGACGATTGAGAATAATAAGCCTGATGTATCTTTGGGCTTTATCAGTGGACAAGGCTTGCCAGTAGTATTGGAGCATTCGGATGAGGCATTTTTGAAATCAAGAACTCAAAATACCTTTGAGTTAAAAGCTGCTTCAGTATCCGCTTTATTGAATGAGTCTGTTCCTGGTCATTCCCGGCAGGATGAATACACTGTAGCCGAAGTAGCCGAAGTAGCCGAAGTAGCCGAAGTAGCCGAAGTAGCCGAAGTAGCCGAAGTAGCCGAAGTAGCCGAAGTAGCTGAAGTGGAGACTGCTTTAAAAGAATGGGCCGCAGCATGGTCGCGTCAGGATGTAACCCATTATTTAAATTTTTATATTAAGGGATATAAGTCGGCGAAGTATGAGACCCACCAACAATGGTCGGCTGAAAGGACAAGGCGAATAGATAAAGCAAAAGATGTTCAGGTTACTCTGGATAATGTAGAAATTGTTTTAAATACACCAGCAGATGCTGTTGTCAGTTTCAGGCAGCATTATCAGTCCGACTATTACAGCGATATCACCTTTAAGCAGGTTAAGCTTTATAAGATTAAACAAAATTGGAAAATTGTTCAGGAAGTCGGTGTCGTACAAAAATAATCAATTTTCCAAAAGTATCAATATATCAAATGTGGTGGAATAGCAGATTTTGTATTGATAATTTCTTTTTGGATAGGGAAACTGGTATGGTTGCGTCAGGAATTTTATGTCTTAAATATTGATTTCAAATACGATTTTTCATCAGTGCCAGATTCAACACTGTATCTGTTTATCTGCTTAATATTTTATGCTGATGTGAATGTTTTAAGTCCCGCCTCGAACATCAGGTAGGTTACACCTTTAAGTAAAACGCAGGTCTATCACATCCTATGAGTGAATTTATCCCTCCTTATCCTAAACGTCATAAAAATGCACTTAATCCGGTTCAAATGCTTTATATGGCGAGAAAAGACCTGTTGTCTATCTGGACAGAAAAGGATTTCAATGCCCAGTTTATGGCGACAAGAATATTTAATCAGCATATTTTTATTGCCAATCATCCTGATCAGGTTAAACAAGTTTTTGTTGATAAAAATCAGAATTTTGAACGCAAGAGTCCAATGATGAGAAAAGCATTGGAGCCGTTGTTGGGTGATGGTCTTTTTATCAGTGATGGTGATACGTGGGCTAATCGCAGAAAAATACAAACGCCTTTATTTACTACTCAGCATGTCATTCGTTATAGCGAAATTATGGTGCAAGTAGCCGCTGAACTCTGTGAAAACTGGGAACAGCAAGCGGGTTCTAAGGTTGATGTATTACCTGAAATGGCAAAATTAACGGCTGAAATTATCTGTCGTAGCTTGTTTGGCAATGAGTTAGGTTCGGAAAATGCGACAGAAGTTGTCACTGCTTTTAGTGACTATCAGGCTGCCATTGAGCAAATGGATCTTAAAAGTTTTGTTTCGATACCGAGTTGGATTCCTTTGCCGGGTAGTAATATGAAAAAAGCTGAAGTAGCAGCAAAGCGGATTCATGCGGTTGTTGATGGCATTATCGAAAAAAGCCTGCAACGTAATATTGAAGGATCGTTACTGGGATTGTTTCTAGAAGCGGCCGGAGATGAAAAACATGCAGCCTTGACGCTTGTACAGATCAGGAATGAACTCATTGTACTTTTCATGGCAGGTCATGAAACCACCGCAAATACATTAGCGTGGGCTTGGTATTTAATATCGCAATCGCCAGAGACAGAAAAACGTATACATGCGGAAATTGCAGAGGTTATAGGTGATCATCAACCTGATTATAATGACTATAGTAAGCTTATTTACACCAGAGCTGTGCTTGATGAAACCATGCGACTGTATCCTCCCGTGCCAATTCTGTCACGACAATCTACCTCTGCAGACTATGTAAGAAATCGTACGATTCCACCTGATTCTATAATGCTGGTGGTTCCTTGGTTACTGCATCGTCACAAACAGTACTGGGATAAGCCTGATCACTTTATTCCTGAGCGCTTTTTGCCGGATGCGCCTGTTAAAATTAATAAATATGCCTATTTGCCTTTTAGTATCGGGCCGCGCGTTTGTTTAGGAAAATACTTTGGTCAGATTGAACTGGTCATGTGTTTGGCGACCATTGCACAGAAATACAGATTGACCTTGCCGCAGGGGCACGAAGTTACTCATGAATGTCGATTAACTTTACGCCCTAAAGATTCTTTGGCGATGGGTTTAGAGGCGCGAAATTAACAACATGAAAATAACTATTGATAATCTAAAAGATAAAAAGATACGAAAAAAAATCTTTCGTTATTGGTTTCTTGATCCTGTCTTCGGTACTGGTGAACTGCTGATGCATTTTGCTCTTCGGCTTGCTCCTTTGAGTGTTAATGCCTGGATAGGAGATAAGGTTGGTCGGTTGGCTTTCAATAGTTACCTTACGAATGAAGCGGCCAGGGCGAGACATAATTTTTCAGTATTGAAGCCAGAATTAACAAAAGCAGAGGTCGATAAATTACTCGGTGATATGTGGGGAAATATCGGCCAGAGCTTATGTGAATACTCCATACTCGATAAGCTTTGGCGTCATGGACGAGTGATTGTTGATGACAGCAGAGCAATTGATTATATCAAACCAGGAAAGCCCATTATTCTGGTGGGTGTGCACTTAGGTAATTGGGAAGCTGCTTGTTATTATTTAGAAGAAAAAGATGTTTCATTAATGGCTGTGTATCGACCACCACGTAATCGCTTCACCCGTTGGGTGGTGGAAATGGCGCGTAAGCGATTAAAGGTGATTACGGTACCAAGTGATGAGCAGCCGATGCGAAAAATGTTCAAGCATCTTAAATCTAATGGAGCTCTCTGGTTGGCGATAGATGACTTTAAAAACAGCCAGGTGCATTTTCCTCGTTTCGGCAGGCCAATGCCACCCAAAGGTATTAATGCCACACATATTATACGTTTAGCACAGCATTTTGATGCGGCGGTCATACCGGTGCAGGTAATACGCACAAATAAACCCGCACCTTCTTTTGAAGTAATAGCCCATACTCCTGTGTTTTTGGCAGATAAAAGTGAAGCAGCGGCTGCAGAATGTCTGCATACTCTGGATAAAATGATAGAAGGTTGGATTATGGAGCGACCAGAGCAGTGGTTTATGATGCATGACTTAAGGTTGTAATAAAAAAAGCCCGAACATTGTTCGGGCTAAACTCGATAAATTTATTTAGAAAACCATTTCCGGTACATGATCAGGAACGATCAGCTTTCCTTCGGTTTTAGAAACAATCTCTTCAACGGAGATACCTGGAGCACGTTCTTTTAGGATGAAAGCGCCATCTTCAATTTCTAAATAGGCTAGATCAGTGAGTACTTTCTTAATGCAGCCTGCACCTGTCAGTGGAAGTGAGCATTTAGTCAGTAGTTTTGATTCGCCGTGTTTAGAGGCATGCGTCATCGTAACAATAATGTTATCTGCTCCCGCTACCAAATCCATTGCACCGCCCATGCCTTTGATGAGCTTGCCAGGAATCATATAAGAGGCGATATTACCTTCTACATCAACCTCAAATGCACCAAGAACGGTCAGGTCAACATGACCGCCACGGATCATGGCAAACGATTCAGCTGATGAAAAGATAGATGCGCCAGTAGCAGCAGTCACTGTCTGTTTACCTGCGTTGATCATATCGGCATCGATTTGATCTTCAGTAGGAAACGGCCCCATACCAAGCAATCCGTTTTCAGACTGCAGCATCACTTCCATTCCTTCCGGAACATAGTTGGCGACTAATGTCGGGATACCGATACCTAAGTTTACATAGTAGCCGTCCTGCAGTTCGCGGGCTACACGGATTGCGATTTGTTCACGTGTTAGTGCCATCTTAATAACCCCTTACTTACGGACTGTGCGTTGTTCGATACGCTTTTCAAAAGTACCCAGAATCAGACGATCAACGTAGATACCTGGTGTGTGGATCTGTGAAGGGTCTAACTCGCCCGGCTCCACAATCTCTTCTACTTCTACTACTGTAATTTTGCCCGCAGTAGCAGCCATTGGGTTGAAGTTCTGTGCTGTATGGCGATAAACAACGTTACCGTATCTGTCCGCTTTCCAGCCTTTCACAATGGCGAAGTCTCCGGTAACGGATTCTTCCATAATATAATGACGGCCATTGAATTCGCGTACTTCTTTGCCTTCTGCTACCGGTGTGCCGTAGCCAGTTGCGGTGAAAAATGCAGGGATACCAGCACCGCCAGCGCGCATTTTTTCAGCAAGTGTGCCTTGAGGTGTGAGTTCTACTTCCAGCTCTCCGGCGAGCAGCTGCTCCATGAAAAGGGCATTTTCACCGACGTAAGAAGAAACCATTTTTTTAACCTGACGGTCTTCCAATAAGACGCCTAGACCAAAACCATCAACACCGCAGTTGTTGGAAACAATGGTTAAATCTTTAGTGCCCATTTTTTTCATTTGAGCAATAAGGTTTTCAGGAATACCGCAAAGACCGAAACCGCCAGCGATTACTGTCATGCCGTCTTCAAGACCTGCCATCGCTTCTTCGTAGCTATTGACTACTTTATCAAAACCCGACATTAAATATCTCCATGCCTTGTAGCTTATTGTTATTCGGCCCGCCTCGAGCAAAAATGAAATGAGGCAGTTTTATCGTTTGTTAAGTGTCTTATACTCTTTTATATTTATCCAATGAAATTAATAGAAGAATTAATAAACTTATTAAATGAATATATCGATTAAGCAATTACGTGCTTTTGTAGCCGTTGTTAAAACGCGAAGCTTTACCGAAGCGTGTGCATTGGTGCATCTTTCGCAGCCCGCATTAAGTGTGGCGATTAAAAACCTGGAAGAGGGGTTGGGAGGGCCGTTGTTATCGCGTACGACTAGAACTCTGTCGTTGACACCCGAGGGCGAAGCGTTCTATCCCCGGGCTCAACGTTTGTTAGCCGACCTGGATGAAGCGTGCGATGAAATGCATAATCGATTTTCACTGTTTCGTGGAAAGGTTGCTATCGCTAGCATGCCATCTTTCGCGTCGAACCAATTACCGGTTGCTATTCGTAATTTCAGAGATAAATACCCTCATATTAATATGACAGTACATGATGTCATTGCTGAAGATGTCGTGGACATGGTGCGTGATGGACGAGTTGAGGTGGGTGTGTCTTTTGATCCTGGTGATACAGAGGATCTGTTATTTCACTCGTTGTTTGATGACCGGTTTATCGCAGTGCTCCCACAAAATCATGCGTTGTTAGATCAAGATATTCTTCAGTGGCGATCATTGCTACATAACGATTTTATTATTTTACAGCGGCCTTCCAATATCCGCTTACTTGTTGACCAAATGCTTGAAAAGCAGGGAATGACCATCCTACCTCAATTTGAAACCCACCAGTTGGCGACAATAGGGCGAATGGTTGCAACGGGCCTGGGGGTGAGTGTAGTGCCTTCGTTGTGTTTAGGCCAGATGACGGAGCTGGGTGCCGTGTGTCGCCCCTTAGAAGACCCGGTAATAAGCCGTCAGGTAGGTGTTATCACGCGGCGGCGTTATCCGCTCTCGGCCGCAGCGAAGGGGTTAGTAGATATTCTTTTAACAACCTATGAATAATAGTGAACAGGGGTGTTGTGTGATTATTGTGTGGTTAACTGATCTACTTCATTCCATACAGGATTGCCCCAAAGTGGCACGGTCGACAACGAATGCTTGTGGCTTCCTTCAATCTCTTTAGTGGAGTAGCTGACATAGATCAGCGTTTTATTCTCCGCATCATAGATGCGTCGGACCTTTAAGCTTTTGAAAAGAATGCTTTTAGATGTTTTAAAAACGACTTCTCCATCATTGCTTTTATCAATAGCCGCGATCATAGGCAAGGTGATTGGACCGGTTTGGCGACAGGCAATTGACATGTCCGAAGGGTCGGCAAAATTAAGGTTAGCTTCAACATGCGCAATATGACAACTGACGCCAGATACCTCAGGATCTTTTACAATAACCAATTTTATATCTTTTGTGGTAAACACGCCTAAGCTGACGTTGCCGACTTCATTGTCCGAACATCCGCTTAAAAAAAGAGTGCTGGTGATGATAGATAAAGCAGCAAAAGACTTCAGCATGGTAACCTCATGAAAATAGGAAAGAATTTGTGCCTGCTCAGCATATAAAATTTTGGTAAGCTGAGCATATTGTTGCATTAATGAAGAGAATCAGGAATGAAAATAGCAGTTTTTTGCGGATCGGGCTGTGGAGTAAACCCGATATTTGTAGAAAAAGCCCGGCATCTTGGGCAGTTGTTAGTGCAACAGGGGCATGAATTGGTTTATGGCGGTGGTAAGACCGGCTTGATGGGAGTGATTGCTGATAGTGTGCTTGAGGCGGGTGGCAAGGTTTATGGTGTCATGCCTATTGCATTAAAAGATAAAGAGGTTCAGCACACCGGCGTCACCGAGCTGTTCATTGTGGCTGATATGCATGAACGCAAAGCGAAAATGGCAGAATTGGCAGATGCCTTTATTGCGATGCCCGGCGGAATAGGAACGCTTGAAGAGATTTTTGAGATTTGGACATGGGGGCAGCTTGGTTATCATTACAAAGCCTGCGGTTTTTTGAATCTTGATGGTTATTATGATCAGCTACTAGGCTTTATAGATACGGTCGTTACCCAGGAGTTTATGCGGCCAGAGTGCGCGCAAATGATGCAAGTGAGTGCCGACTCTGAAGCACTGCTTGAGCTTTTAACGAGTTATCAGGTAAACGCCAGCCAAGCGCCCGCGAAGAAGTGGAGTTAACAGCATGCTGTTGAGTTTTCAGTCAATACTGCCGCTGTTTTTAATGATTACATTAGGCTATCTGGCAAAACGTACCGTGTTTGATGTGAAAATGCTGCCGGGTCTTAATCAGTTTGTTTACTATCTGGCGGTTCCTGCCCTGTTGTTTAATGCGGCCAGTAAAGCGTCTATCGACAATCTCATTAATGTACCAGCCTTAGCGGCTTTTTTTATAGGGGTAATACTGACTGCTGTTATTGTGTGGATGGTCAGTCGAATATTGTTTAATGCCACTGATACAGAGCAGCGAGTGCTACGTGCCTTAAATGGCACCTTTGCCAATTATGCCTATATGGGTATTCCGCTGACTTTTGCGATTTTCGGAGATGCAGCGTATGCGGCAACGGTAAGTATTATTTTGGCTGGGAATATCTTTCTGATTGGCGGCGCTCAGCTTCTTATTGAAGGGATTCGCCAGAAAGAGGTTGGCTTAAAGCCAATGTTGTCTATTTTGGATCGTTCGCTACTGCGTAATCCGATTTTTCTCTCGACTATGTTAGGGTTGTTTGTTTCAGCTAATCAGATTCGAATCCCTTCTGCGCTAGACTCCTTGTTAAATATGCTATCACCAGCGGCGATTCCTGTTGCGCTTTTCTGCCTTGGTGCGAGTCTGCAGTTTGCAAAAACAAGCATTGATATCGGAGAACTCGGATGGATGGTATTTGTGAAGCTATGCCTTCATCCGGCACTTACCTTAAGTGCATTTATGTTATTGGGTATTAATGATCCTGTTTGGATGGCAACAACAGTGTTGTTGACGGCACTTCCTACGGGTGCGCTAGCTCATGTTGTCGCTTTAAAATATGATATTTTTGAAAAAGAGACATCGCAGATTGTCGTGGTCACAACCGTTGTTTCTTTAGTCAGTGTTACTTTATGGATGAGTTGGCTGCAATGAAGTTTTTTGTCGTGCTGCTGTTAACGCTTCCTTGGTTTGGTTTTAAAGGAAGAGGAGCTCCTTCTCTTGGTTGTCGTTGGCGTGGATGAGGGGGTTCTCCGCTTAGCGATCGGTGGGATGTCAGCAACTTCTTCTCTATACTCGCCTGGTTGCAGTGCGCCTAACGTCCAGTTCCCAATAGCATACCGGATCAATCGTAATGTAGGGAAACCAACTGCTGCTGTCATTCGTCTGACTTGGCGGTTTTTGCCTTCGGTTATTTTGAGCTCAATCCAGCTGGTCGGTATCTCTTTTCGCTCTCGTATGGGGGGCGTTCGATTCCAAATGTCAGGCTCTGGAATTAACTGGGCTTTGGCAGGGCGCGTTTTACCATCTTTTAGCTCAACACCGTTGCGTAATTGTTGAAGAGCTTCGTCAGTAATCTTGCCTTCTACCTGCGCCCAATACGTTTTTTCCATCTTAAATTTGGGGTGCGCTAATGTGTGCTGCAATGCGCCGTCGTCTGTCAGTATCAATAGCCCTTCTGAGTCGTAATCGAGTCTGCCAGCGGCATAAAATCCAGGTTTTTTAATGTAGTCGGCCAGTGTTATGCGGCCCTCTTGATCGGTGAATTGTGTCAACACCTGAAACGGCTTGTTGATGATTAAGATATTAGACATGGATCCTATTTCTGTAGTATGAGTATCATATGGCAATATGCTAATTTTGCAGGCGGGGTTAATTATGCCTGCTGATGCTTCTTTCTACGAATCTATTTAATATTTTTCAATGGAGTAGAGCGATGAGATACAGCAATATCCTGGTTCCGGCTCAAGGTGAAAAGATCACCGTAAACGCCGACTTCTCTCTGAATGTACCTGACAACCCGATTATTCCATTTATTACCGGAGATGGGATTGGTGTTGATGTGACGCCGCCCATGATCAGTGTGATTGATGCCGCTGTCGAAAAAGCATACGCAGGCACCCGTAAAATTTCATGGATGGAGGTTTATGCCGGGGAAAAAGCGACACAGCTGTATGATCAGGATACCTGGATGCCAGATGAAACTCTGGAGGCGTTTAAAGAGTTCGTTGTTGGCATTAAAGGGCCGCTTACCACACCTGTTGGTGGTGGGATCCGCTCATTGAATGTAGCGTTGCGTCAGGAGCTTGACCTGTATGTATGCCAGCGCCCAGTCATGTGGTTCAAGGGTGTTCCTAGTCCTGTTAAGCAACCAGAAGATGTCGATATGGTTATCTTTAGAGAGAATTCAGAAGATATCTATGCGGGAATTGAGTGGAAAGCAGGTTCGGATGAAGCTAAAAAAGTGATTAAATTTTTAACCGAAGAGATGGGGGTTACCCAGATTCGCTTTGAGGAAAACTGCGGTATTGGTGTGAAGCCGGTTTCAAAAGAAGGTACACAGCGCTTAGTGCGTAAAGCGTTGCAGTATTGTATTGATAATAATCGTGACTCGCTGACGTTGGTGCATAAAGGCAACATCATGAAGTTCACAGAGGGGGCGTTTAAAGACTGGGGCTATGAATTGGCGGCTAAGGAGTTTGGCGCTGAACTATTGCATGGTGGCCCTTGGATGATGTTTAAACATCCCTCTACCGGCAAAGATATTATTGTAAAAGATGTGATTGCAGATGCGATGTTACAGCAAATACTGTTGCGTCCGGCAGAGTATGATGTGATTGCTACGCTTAACTTGAATGGTGATTACCTCTCAGATGCATTGGCTGCTGAGGTTGGAGGAATTGGTATAGCGCCAGGGGCTAATTTATCTGACAGCATTGCCATTTTTGAAGCCACGCATGGTACTGCGCCAAAATACGCGGGTCAGGATAAAGTGAATCCAGGTTCTTTAATCTTATCAGCGGAAATGATGTTGCGTCATATGGGCTGGATTGAGTCAGCCGATTTGGTATTAAAAGGAATGAATGCAGCCATCGGTGCTAAAACTGTAACTTATGATTTTGAGCGTTTGATGGAAGGAGCTACTTTGCTGACGTCGTCAGAGTTTGGTGATGCCATTATTAAGGGCATGTAGGATCAGGAGATGTAGAGGAAGAAAAAAACCAGCTAGCAATAGCTGGTTTTTATGGTGTCAGTTATGCCTCTGCTTGAGGTTGAGGCAGAGGAGTAATATTAACCGCATGCATGCCTTTCGGGCCGGGTGTGGTTTCGAAACTGACGGACTGTCCTGCTTTCAGGCTCTTGTAACCTTCGACTTGTATGGCTGAGTAATGAGCAAAGAGGTCTTCAGTATGGTTTTCATCCGCTACTATGAAGCCAAACCCCTTCGCATTATTAAACCACTTTACTTTCCCTGTCTGCATTCCCAACTCCCATTTAAACTTATTAACTGGCTTACCTGCAGAGAGTAAGCCTGAACTGTAAAGCTCACACCTGCTACAATGATAGATATAACAGGTGTGACTCCTTAACGCAGAGACAACTGGTAAAGTATTTACCGCTTCTGTTTAAATCGAGTATAACATTGTGATCTGATGACGCTAATTGTTCTTAAGTTTACCGTAATTTTTATAGAGATAGTTCATGCAGGCCGGAAAAGAGATAAATATGATTCGACTTTCGTCAGAGGGTGAGGAAGGAAATGAACCTTTTTCCGATGATGGAAGTATTGCTACACAAGAGGCAACACCAAAACTTAAAAAGCCTCCTATGTACCGTGTGGTCTTGTTAAATGATGATTACACCCCCATGGAGTTCGTAGTTGAGGTGTTAATGATATTTTTTAGTATGACACAAGAGCAGGCAACACAGGTGATGTTGGCTGTACATACCCAAGGTAAAGGTGATTGTGGTGTATTTTCTCGTGATGTTGCTGAAACTAAAGCGGCTCAAGTGAATCAATACTCTAGAGATAATAAGCATCCTTTGTTATGTGAAGTGGAAGCTGTTTAGCGGAGACATAGCTATGTTGAATCGTGAACTAGAAGAAACATTAAGTGCGGCTTTTAAAGGGGCCAGAGACAGTCGTCATGAATTTATGACGGTTGAGCACTTGCTGTTAGCTCTGCTTGATAACAGGGATGCTTACAGAGTGCTCGCAGCGTGTGGTGCTGACGTAGATACTTTACGCACAGCGCTTAGCTTATTTATCGAAGAAACCACGCCGTTATTACCGGAAAATATACCGGCGATGGAAACACAGCCTACCTTAGGGTTTCAGCGCGTATTGCAGCGTGCTGTATTTCATGTCCAATCTTCAGGAAAGAACGAGGTAACGGGTGCGAATGTGGTTGTGGCTATTTTTAGCGAACAAGAAAGTCACGCCGTTTATGTGTTGCAACAGCAAGGTGTTGAGCGTGTTGATGTCGTTAACTATCTTTCACACGGTATCTCACGTGTTGGTCAGGATGATCATGAGAGTGATGGCATTCTGGAACCGGATGGTGCATCGAAAAGCAATGAGCCTAGTGCGTTGAGTAAATATGCTGTTAACCTGAATCAGCAAGCAGCGGAAGGGCGGATTGACCCGTTAATTGGACGTAGTAATGAGGTCGAACGTGTTATCCAGATTCTTTCGCGTCGGCGTAAAAATAATCCATTGCTTGTCGGTGAAGCGGGTGTAGGTAAAACAGCCATCGCTGAAGGCTTGGCGAAACTCATTGTTGAAGATCAGATCCCGGATGTAATGATAGGTAGTGTTGTTTATTCACTTGATTTGGGTGCTTTGCTCGCGGGAACTAAATACCGTGGTGATTTTGAAAAGCGCCTTAAAGCGTTATTGAATGAAGTGAAAGTTAAAGATAATGCGATTCTGTTTATCGATGAGATTCATACCATTATCGGTGCGGGGGCTGCTTCTGGTGGCTCGATGGATGCTTCTAACTTACTTAAGCCATTACTGAGCTCAGGTGATCTTCGCTGCATCGGTTCGACGACTTTTCAGGAGTTTCGCAGTATTTTTGAGAAGGATCGTGCACTGGCGCGACGCTTTCAAAAAGTCGATGTACTTGAGCCGAGCGTTCAGGAAACGTACGAAATATTGTGTGGCTTGCGCAAAAGATTTGAGCAGCATCACGAGATTGAATATACAGACGAAGCTTTAAGAGCGGCGTCGGAGCTGGCTGATCGTTATATCAATGATAAGCACATGCCGGATAAAGCGATCGATGTAATAGATGAAGCAGGTGCTTATCAACGCTTGCTGAAACAGGATGATCGCAGCCCTGTTATCGGAGTGCATGAAGTAGAAGCGATTGTCGCGAAAATCGCACGGATTCCGCCTAAAACTGTTTCCGTTTCAGATAAAGAGCAGCTTCAAAAGTTGGATTCGAATTTAAAAATGGTGGTTTTGGGGCAGGAAGAAGCGATCTCCTCATTATCATCGGCGATTCGTTTGTCTCGTGCAGGCTTAAATGATCCGCATAAGCCTGTCGGTAACTTCTTGTTTTCCGGCCCTACAGGTGTAGGTAAAACGGAAGTGACCACGCAGTTGGCGAGGATTCTCGGTATCGAGTTGGTTCGCTTTGATATGTCTGAATATATGGAGCGACATACGGTTTCACGGTTGATTGGCGCGCCTCCGGGATATGTCGGTTATGACCAGGGTGGTTTGCTGACAGAGGCAGTCACTAAATCGCCACATTGCGTGTTGTTGCTTGATGAGATCGAAAAAGCGCATCCTGAGGTTTTTAATATCCTGTTACAGGTGATGGATAACGGTACATTGACTGATAACAATGGCCGTAAAGCGGACTTCAGAAATGTTATCTTGGTGATGACTACCAATGCGGGCGCTGATGCGATGAGCCGGCCCTCTATTGGTTTTTCGCATCAGGATCACTCAACAGACGGTATGGAAGCAATCAAGCGTTTGTTTTCGCCCGAGTTTCGTAACCGCCTTGATGCCGTTATCCAATTTAAATCATTGCCGCCTAATATCATTATTGGTGTGGTTGATAAGTTCCTGACCGAGTTACAGGCGCAGTTGGACGATAAGCGTGTTGTATTGCATGTCAATGACGAGGCTCGTGCATGGCTTGCTGAACATGGATATGATGAGAAGATGGGGGCGCGACCGATGAAGCGTCTGATTCAAGAGAAGTTGAAAAAGCCACTGGCTGAAATGATTCTGTTTGGCGAATTGGCTGAAGAGGGAGGGGAGGTTCAGGTATCAGTGGATGATCAGAATGAATTAGTGCTGAATGTAACAGTGGCAGCCTAAGGCTGCCACTGGGGAACTTTCTGGATCTGATGCTTAGCGATCGTCGGGGGTAACCCGGTGATTGTTAAGCCAGATCGATTGTACTAACGGGCACGATATACGATGCGGCCTTTGGTCAAATCGTATGGTGTTAGTTCAACTTTTACTTTATCACCCGTTAAAATACGGATGTAGTTTTTACGCATTTTGCCTGAGATATGGGCGGTAACTACATGACCATTCTCAAGTTCAACGCGGAACATGGTGTTTGGCAGCGTGTCAACCACGGTACCTTCCATTTCAATGCTATCTTCTTTAGCCATTCATTACCTACCTGTGAAAGGGCTGATTTCGAACAATGTCCTATTATCAGAGCGCAGTATTTTGCCTGATTTCTCTAAGGATATCAAAGAGTATTGGCTGTTTAATTGCTATCTTATGAGAATCCACTGTCCGTCGATGAGGAATTCTAACGGACGATAGGCGATTTTATACTTCATTTTACGACAGGACTGCACCCAGTAGCCCATATAAAGGTATTCAAGATTTAATCGACGGCACTCTTCAATCTGCCAGATAATGGCGTATGTGCCTAAACTGCGTTGATTAAAAGCAGGATTCGGGTCGTAAAATGTATAGGTAGCAGACAGGCCTTGTGCCAGATGATCAGTGACGGCCACACCGATTAGTTTGTCATCCAGATAAAATTCGAGAAAATCACAGGGTTGCTCTCCCTCGATAAGAAAATTGATAAATTGTTCTTTATTTGGCGGATGCATATCGCCGTCAGCATGCCGTTGGGAGATATAATCGGAATAAAGCTTGAAGTATTCGTCGGTGTAATGAGGCTCTGCTTTTTTAACGACAAGGTCTTTGTTTTTATTGAAAATTCGCCGCTGAGTTTTATTAGGTTTGAATAGGTTTACAGGAACTCTGACCGAAATACAGGCTTGGCAATTGTCACAGTGTGGCCGGTAAATGTGCTTTCCGCTACGCCTGAATCCAAGGTTAGATAGTTGGCTATATGCGCTGACAGAGATGCTTGAGTGCGGATCAACGAATAAAGTTTTCGCCTTGTAGCCCTCAATATAGCTACAGTTATGTTCTGGAGTTGCAAAAAAATGTAATTCTTTTAGCTCAGTCATCCGCTTTCACTGCCCAATACGAGGCTGTCTCTATCAAAATGCCAATCGTGTGATGTTTTTGAATCTATATTATGTCTAATGTAATCGATAAATTCATCACGGGGAATATTTGTAGCACCGAGGCTTTCCAGGTGATTGTTATGTACCTGGCAGTCAATCAATGAGTATTTCCACCTTTCTAGCTGTTGGCAGAGTGCTATGAATGCCACTTTAGACGCGTTTTTTCGCAGGCTGAACATAGACTCACCAAAAAATAGCTTGCCGATCCCCAATCCATATAAGCCACCAATAAGCTTTTCATCTTCCCAGACTTCAACCGAGTGCGCATGGCCTTGTTGGTGTAGTTCAATATAGGCTTGTTGCATCTCTTTTGAAATCCAAGTGCCTGTAGATGCTTCACGAGTGCTAGCGCAGGCGCGTATGACTTCCTCAAAAGCGGCATCAAATGTAACGTTGAAGTGGCTCTTATTGATGTGCTTTCGCATACTGCGTGAGATGTGGATCTGATCGGGGAAAAGCACACAGCGAGGATTTGGGCTCCACCAGAGGATGGGGTCATCGGCACTAAACCATGGGAAAATTCCTCGACGGTAAGCTTCTATCAATCGTCTGGGTGACAGGTCTCCACCTGCGGCTAGCAGGCCGTCAGGTTCATCCAGCGCAGTGGCGGTGTCAGGAAAACAGAGATGAGTGGGGTGTAGCCATGGAATCATGAGAAGTATTCTGAAAAGACCAAAGGCATAGCTCATAAGGTATGGCGCCTTTGGTCTGTAGTTAACGACTTTGTCCTATTTTTCCAGATCGTCCAGATAACGTTCAGCATCCAGTGCGGCCATACAGCCAAAGCCTGCTGAGGTGATAGCCTGACGGTAGATGTGGTCACACACGTCACCTGCGGCAAAAACACCTTCAACACTGGTTTGTGTTGCTTTACCTTCAAGCCCTGACTGAATCTTCAGATAGCCATTTTTCATCGCTAGCTGACCGTCGAAAATGCTTGTATTAGGTTTGTGCCCGATAGCAATAAAGACGCCTGAAAGCGCTAGCTCTTGTGTAGAGCTGCCGTCAGTGCTGCTTAAACGCAGGCCGGTTACACCAGAGGCATCACCCAGTACTTCATCCAGTTGATGATTCCAGATAATGTTTATATTTCCATTTTTGGCACGCTCAAAGAGTTTGTCCTGAAGAATTTTTTCAGAGCGTAGTGTATCCCTGCGGTGAACTAATGTGACTTCTGCTGCGATATTAGATAAATAAAGCGCTTCTTCTACAGCGGTATTGCCACCACCGATAACCGCTACTTTCTGGCCTCGATAAAAAAATCCATCACATGTGGCGCAAGCGCTAACGCCTTTTCCTTTGAAGGCTTCTTCTGAATCAAGACCAAGATACTGTGCTGATGCGCCTGTACAGATAATTAGCGCATCACATGTGTAAACACCCATATCACCGGTAAGAGTGAAGGGGCGATTTTGCACATCAACTGTATGAATATGGTCGAAAATGACTTTTGTATCAAAGCGTTCAGCATGCTGTTGCATTCTCTGCATCAGCTCAGGCCCTTGAACGCCTTCAACATCCCCCGGCCAATTATCGACATCAGTCGTGGTGGTTAATTGCCCGCCAGCTTCCATCCCTGTGATAACTACAGGGTTTAAATTAGCACGGGCTGCGTAGATGGCCGCTGTGTATCCGGCAGGGCCGGAACCAAGAATAAGAAGTTTGTGGTGCTGTGTTTCGCTCATGAATACTTGCCTTAAACTAAACGTGTCTGAGTTATGTAATAAGAGATTAAATATGCGTTATAAAAAATATGATGGGGGGAGGATTCAGGAAATACAATCCTCAAGGGGAGTTATTTTTATGATTTTCTCCGATAATTTGTCGATACAGAGCATCATATAATTTTTTCCTGATGGATGTCTCAAATAACCTTTGAGTGGTTCATGGCGAAGTGTGTCGCTTGTCTGAGCATCGAGATTCTCTGTTTCATAATCAATAATATCGTCAATTTCATCTAGTACCATTGAGAAACAAGGGGTTGTTCCATCCTTTGTCAGGTGAATAATAACCGGGTGTATCTCTCGTTTAAGTACTTCCTGAATTTGCTCAAGAGTGCGCAATAGCTTTTTCAGTGTTGTACCTTTTTCTATAGATAGCAGTCGCATAGCGCGCTCTTTCTCGCCATTATCGCGAAGTGCTAGTAAGTCGTCTGCTAAGCGATGAATAAGTTGATGAGGTTCATCAATTTTGTTGATTACCGCCAATAGGTCTGGATCTTCCGTTTTAAAATTACTGAACCATTTTCCGAATGTACATTGCTCAGGATCGCGTGGCAAAGTAAATTGCTCGTTGCTTGTGATGGCTTGTTCAAGCGCGCTTACCCAGTCCGTATGGGATTTTTTATAGGTGTCGATATCTGCTATTAATTGGCTTTTATAATCGCGGTTTCGCTTTCTGTTCAGTAAGGTCGCACTATCATAAACATTGACCAGCGTATCTCTGTAGTCCAGATAGCCAAGAAAGCTGGGGGAGTGCTCATTTGAGGCCGTTTGAATCTGTTTATATTCATCTGAAAAAGAGAGGATATTGCTGGCATCTATGCCAAAATGGCTATTCGCGATCGTAAAGGTCAATACACGAGAGTTGTTCTGAAATAAATTGGATAAACTCATGTAATAACCTCGGATACTCTTATTGTGAATGATTTGGCCGCTGGATATAACACACTGTAAGCCCTGAATGTAACTATAGACGGTTATTAGTGTGGCTGTTGTTGGTTATAATTGAATTTTTTGCAGATCACTATGTCGTAATCTTTGATTATCATCAAGTCGCGCTACAATAAGTGACTCTGAATTATGTTTTCATTATCGTAGTAAGTATTTAATATTAAAAGGAATGTGAGTGAAAAATAAGCTCCCTACAAGCCCTTATGCTTTTTCTGAGCTGCTAGCGCGTGTACTTAAAGTTTGCGTTTTATTTCTGATTATAATGAGTTGCGCCTACATTTTCTTAGGTATGCTCGGTTACCACCCCAAAGACCCTGGCTGGTCTCATCTTGGCTATCATGCTGGTGTCAGGAATTGGACCGGAGTGTTTGGTGCCTGGGTAACGGATCTGCTGTTTTCTTTTTTAGGTGTGACTGCTTGGTTTCTTCCCTTTATTATCATCGGGCCCGCACTTCGCTTTATGTTGAGGCGGGAAGTGACTTTGCTTGATGGGCTTCCCTTTGTCATGTTGCGTGCGTTAGGTATTTTGTTATTGATGGCATCTTTGTGTGGGTTGGCATCTATTCATCTGTCTAATCAGTCAATGGGCTTTCCGTTTACCAGCGGTGGTATTGTTGGACAGGCGTTGTCTGATTGGATGGTTTCTTGGTTTAGTCTGCTGGGCAGTACAGTACTGCTGATTACTGCTGCCGGCATTGGCAGCACTTTTTATATGGAGCTTTCCTGGAGCACGATTCAAAATCGAATAGGCGGAGGTGTATTAAGCGCATATCGTTACCTTGCCGCTTTGTTTGCCTATAAGGGCGATGGTTCTATTGCTGATAGTGATTCTGATAAAGAGGCTAGTCATAAAGGAAGTAGCGAGAGAAGCCACGAAAGAGTAAAAGCATCCTTAAAAGAGCGGATGCGTGCGCGCTTGGAGCCTGCTTTTAACGGATCGGCAGATATGAGTCACTCAGTAGATAAGGCGTTCGGCTCTGATGAAGAGCTGGTTAAGCAGCATAAACCTGAATCCGATTTTCATCGGACCGCTGTGGAGCCGCCTTTGGTTACTGATGTTGTTCGCTCTCCGCAAAGTGCTAAGCAGTCTGGAGTCAGGTCCGAGCCCTCCTGGAATGATGGGGAAGCTCTGGATAATGTCATACCGTTACGAACTGATTCGCCAAGTAGTCCTGGTTCTGCCACACATGCAAGCGTGTCTGGCCTGCCTAAAAAAGAGCTGAAAATCGTCCCCCTGGCTGAAGCTCATCAACCTATTCAGAATGACGATCATGAAACAAATTCACAAAATAAAGATCGCCGTCCGGTACGCTCATTACGCAAAATTCCGTCTCTTGATCTGTTAGATCCGCCAGAGTTGCAAACAGATCATGGTTATTCAGAAGAAGAGCTTGAAGATATGTCACGGTTGCTGGAAAGCAAGCTCAAAGACTTTGGCGTTATCGCTGAGGTGGTTGAGGTTAATCCAGGGCCCGTGATTACGCGCTTTGAGATTCAGCCAGCGGCTGGTGTTAAAGTTAGTAAAATCACCAATTTGGCAAAAGATCTGGCACGTTCGCTGGCTATTTCCAGTGTACGTGTGGTTGAGGTTATTCCTGGTAAATCGGTTGTCGGTATCGAAATACCAAACGCCAGTCGTCAGATGGTGCGTCTGAGCGAAGTGCTTAATTCTAAACCATATTTAGAAGCATCGTCACGATTAACTCTGGCACTGGGGAATGATATTGCCGGAAATCCGGTCGTCGCTAATCTGGGAAAAATGCCGCATCTATTGGTGGCAGGTACAACAGGTTCAGGTAAATCGGTGGGTGTGAATGCGATGATTCTGAGTCTGTTATTTAAAGCGACACCTGAAGAGGTTCGTTTAATGATGGTTGATCCAAAGATGTTGGAGCTTTCCATTTATGAAGGAATTCCGCATCTGCTGACGCCGGTTATTACCGATATGAAAGAAGCCGCCGGTGGGTTGCGTTGGTGTGTTGGTGAGATGGAACGTCGCTACCGTCTCATGGCAAAAATGGGTGTGCGTAATCTTGGTGGTTTTAATGACAAGATAAAAGCAGCACAGCAGCAGGGCAAACCTCTGTTAGATCCTCTGTGGAATGCTGAGGAGCACGGCGAGCCTTTCGGAACACCTGCGCCAGCTTTGGAAACCTTGCCATATATCGTTGTTATCATTGATGAATTTGCCGACATGATGATGATTGTTGGTAAGAAGGTGGAGGAGTTGATTGCACGTATTGCGCAAAAAGCCCGTGCGGCAGGTATCCATTTGATATTGGCCACACAGCGCCCCTCAGTTGATGTTATTACCGGTCTTATTAAGGCGAACGTACCTACCCGGATAGCTTTTCAGGTTTCATCAAAAATCGATTCCCGCACAATCCTCGATCAATCAGGAGCGGAAAATCTTTTGGGTAATGGAGATATGCTGTATCTCCCAGCGGGAACCAGTGTGCCTAATCGTGTGCACGGTGCTTTCGTCGGGGATGATGAGGTACATCGGGTGGTCGAAGCGTGGAAGTTGATGGGTGAACCCGTCTATATTGATGCTGTTTTGAATGAGTCGGGAAGTGAGAGCGGAGGATCGTCAGGTGGTTTGTTTGATGAGGAGCAGGATCCTCTTTACGACGAAGCTGTTGCTTTTGTAACAGAGACGCGCAAGGCATCTATATCGAGTGTGCAAAGAAAAATGAAGATTGGCTATAACCGTGCCGCCAGAATGATTGAAACCATGGAGGCGGCGGGAGTGGTAACTGAGGCTGGTTCAAATGGCTCACGTGAAGTATTGGCACCACCACCGGTGCGGGGCTAACAAAATAGGGTTGTCAGATGAAAAGAATGATTAAATGCTGTGCTATTGCTTGTCTGGCTTTTATGCCATTGTTGGCGCAAGCAGAAACGCCTACGGAATCTTTAAAGAAGGTGCTGAAAGGCTACGATCGTTTTAGTGCTAACTTTGAGCAGATCACTCGTAAAGATCAGAATAATACGGCTGAAGTGTTAAAAGGTTCGATGAAAATATCTCGTCCGGGTCAATTTCGCTGGGAAACTGCTAGCCCGTTTCCTCAGTTGATTGTCAGTGATGGCAAATATGTTTGGATTTATGATCCTGATCTTGAACAAGCTACCCGCAAACCAGCAGATCGAAAACAAACCAACGGAGCCGCATTGATACTCAATGGTGATGTTGCTGAATTGGCTGAAAAATTTGAAATCTATCTGCCTATTAATCAAGAAAACGAACAGCTTTTTGAATTGTTACCTAAAGATACGCAAAGCAATTTTCAGCGTATTAGGCTGTTTTTTACAGCAGGGGTGATGTCAGAGCTTATGTTGCAGGATGTCTTAGGGCAGCAGACCACTATCTTATTAAAAGACTCCGTCATCAACGAGCCAATGGGCGCTTCTCTTTTCAGGTTTACGCCACCAAAAGGAACGGACGTCATCGTGAGCAATGAGCCCTGATGAGTGATCTGTTTGATGATCTTCAACCTGTCTATCAGCCGTTGGCCGCGAGGATGCGGCCTCAGTCTCTGGCCGAATATATAGGCCAGTCTCATCTGTTGGCACCAGGTAAGCCTTTACGTCAGGCGATCGAGCAAGGCGCATTACACTCCATGATCTTGTGGGGGCCTCCCGGCGTTGGTAAAACAACACTGGCGAAGATTATAGCCCTTACTTGTGATGCCCATTTCATGAGCTTGTCAGCAGTATTATCGGGCGTAAAAGAGATACGTGCGGCAGTTGAAGAAGCGAAGCATATGACACTGTCCCGGCAGTGTAAGGTGATCTTATTCGTTGATGAAGTGCATCGCTTTAATAAGTCACAGCAGGATGCTTTTCTTCCCTATATTGAAGATGGAACCTTTTTGTTTATCGGCGCGACAACCGAAAACCCTTCATTTGAATTAAATAACGCTTTGCTCTCACGTGCACGTGTTTATCTGTTGCGTAATTTGAGCGATGAAGAGGCGCTTCAGGTGATACAACACGCATTGGATGATACCGGCAGAGGTTTTGGCGATAAGCCGTTGGTGTTTGATGAGGGTACGTTAGAACAGTTGGCACGTGCAGCTGATGGGGATGCACGCCGGGCACTGAATTTGTTAGAGATAGCGGTTGATCTGGCGGTTTCGGATAAAGGACTGGAGAGAGTACCCGTAAATGCATTAAAAGAGGTTTTACAGAGTAGTGGCCGCCGTTACGATAAGCAGGGTGATATCTTTTACGATATGATTTCGGCTTTTCATAAGTCTGTTCGTGGCTCTTCTCCGGATGGTGCATTGTACTGGTATTGTCGCATGCTGGAGGGCGGATGTGATCCTCTCTATATTGCACGCCGGTTGGTTGCCATTGCATCAGAAGATATCGGTAATGCTGATCCACGTGCCATGCAGGTGGCATTATCTGCCTGGGATGCGTTTGAACGGGTTGGTCCGGCAGAGGGGGAGCGAGCGATTGCTCAGGCGGCTATCTATTGCGCCAGTGCCCCTAAGAGTAATGCTGTTTATAGTGCGTTTAATCAATGTCGTGCCGATATCCGGAGTGACCCTGATTATGCGGTACCGGTTCATCTGCGTAATGCTCCAACGTCACTGATGAAAGATCTGGGCTATGGTGATGAGTATCGCTATGCGCATAATGAACCAAATGCCTATGCCGCCGGGGAAAAATATATGCCTGAAGAGATCACCTCGAGACATTATTACCAGCCTAGCGAGCGTGGCCTTGAACAGAAAATAAGTGCTAAACTTCAACAGCTTAAAATACTGGATGAGCAAAGCCCCATTAAACGCTATGAGAATAAAGGGTAGGGTATGTTAACTGTTCTGGCGGTTGCTACAGGAGGTGCGTTGGGTGCGGTCAGCCGGTATTGGTTAGCTGGCATACTTAATGATAAAGCCGACAGGCTCCCTGTCGGAACCCTGACATGTAACATTGTCGGTTCGCTGTTAATGGGGATTTTATTTGTGCTGGTTATGGAAAAAGCACGACTGTCACCCGAATTACGACCTCTCTTAATGGTTGGTTTTCTAGGAGCGTTTACCACTTTCTCCTCTTTCTCACTAGAGACAGTGGCGTTGCTGCAGGAAGGACATATAATGTCCGCATTAATTTATGTATTATTAAGCGTTTTAATGTGCATCGCTGCTCTGTCAGCGGGTATCTGGATCACCCGCCTGTTTTAAATAAGGTAGTTTAAAAACTCATGTTAGACATAAAAATTGTTCGCGAGAACCCCGAAGCTGTCGCTGTACAGCTAGCCAAGAAAAAATATGCGTTTCCTGTTGCTCGCTTTAATGAGCTGGAAGCTTTGCGTCGTGAAGCGCAGATTCTGAGTGAAAACTTACAAAATGAGCGAAATACTCGTTCAAAACAGATCGGAAAAGCGAAAGCTTCAGGCGAAGATATTCAACCGCTGTTGGCCGAAGTTCAAACTCTGGGTGATCAGCTGAATGATGCAAAACAGAAGCTAAATGAAATTGCTTCGGATCTGGATGATATTTTATTAGGGGTTCCAAACTTACCCGACGATTCTGTCCCTGCAGGCGAAAGTGAAGACGATAATGTCGAAGTTCGTCGATGGGGGACACCGCGTGAGTTTGATTTTGAGCCTTTGGATCATGTTGCTCTGGGCGAGCAGAATGGCGGCCTGGATTTTGAAACCGCAGCTAAAATTACCGGATCACGTTTTGCCATGATGACAGGCAAAATGGCGCGTATGCATCGTGCCTTGATTCAATTTATGCTGGATGTTCAAACGGAAGAGCATGGCTATACAGAAGCTTATGTACCTTACATGGTGAATGAAGATAGCTTGAAAGGAACAGGGCAGCTGCCAAAATTTGGCGAAGATCTTTTCAAAGTCCCATTTGGTGATCGTCAGTATTATCTGATTCCAACCGCTGAAGTGCCTGTCACCAATATTGTTCGCGATGAGATTGTTGATGCTGAGCAGTTACCGCTTAAATTTACGGCACATACACCTTGTTTCCGTTCAGAAGCGGGCGCATCCGGTAAAGATACCCGCGGTATGATTCGTCAACATCAGTTTGAAAAAGTTGAAATGGTGCAGATTGTTGAACCGTCGACCTCTTGGCAGGCGCTGGAAGCGATGACCGGCCATGCGGAAACCATTTTGCAAAAACTTAACTTGCCGTATCGGGTTGTTGCGCTGTGCGGTGGGGATCTCGGCTTTGGTGCTGCTAAAACCTATGACTTGGAAGTCTGGTTGCCGGGTCAGGATAAATTCCGCGAGATATCCTCGGTTTCAAATATGACTGATTTTCAGGCGCGTCGTTTGAAAGCTCGCTGGAGAAACCCGGAAACGGGTAAGCCTGAATTGCTGCATACCTTGAATGGCTCCGGGCTGGCGATTGGTCGTACGCTGGTTGCTGTGCTTGAAAACTATCAGGCAGCAGATGGCCGTATTATGGTTCCTGAAGTGCTCCAACCTTACATGGGTGGCGTTACTGCACTGTAAGTAACTGCTTTTTTGACCAATAGTGGTGACGCTATTGGTCAAGTTCTCACTTTTTAGTCTACTCTTAAATCACAACCTCTTAGTTGATACGTAATGTATTCTAATAATCTTATTCTACCTATTGAACATTGTATAAATTATGAAAAGAGTTCTAATGTCATTTGTATTTTGTTTGTGGTCATTTTCTGCTTTTTCTGATGAGCTGAAAATTTACATATGGGAAGAGTACATTTCTCCAGAGTTGATTGATAAGTGGGAGGAAAAAACCGGACATAAAGTTAATTTAGTTTTTTATGATAGTGATGAGAGCCGTGATGAGGTCTTAGGCTCAGACAACGGAAAGGGTTTTGATTTAGCGGTTTTCGATAGTATCAGTGCGCAGTTATTTGGTAAAAATAATAAGTTATTAGCGTTATCGCCTGGCAATGTTCCCTCTCTTATGGATACCGATCCTCACTGGAAAGAAAGTTGCGGTAATTTTGGACTTCCGTATTTATGGGGTTCATTAGGTATTATCTACAATAAAGATAAGGTGATTCCAGCGCCAACATCATGGCGGCACCTACTTTATCCTGAACAAAAGTATAAAGGCCATGTCGTGATGGTTGAGGATGCTATAGACACTCTCGTCGCCCCCTTGTTGCTTGACGGGAAGAGTATCAGTACTCAAGATAAAAGTGAGCTGAAAGCTGCTTTCACGCATTTAAAAAATCAAGCCCCTTCGTTGTTAGGTTATGGTTACGCGCTTACGTATGAGAAACAAAGTGAAGGTTCGGTGTATATGGCGCTGGGGTTTTCCGGTGATCAAGTTACACTTAATGAGATGAGTGAAAGCGAGGTGTGGGAGTTTGTTAGTCCGACAGAGGGTACGGTAATCTGGATGGACTGCTTTTCAATAATGGAATGGTCCTCCAATAAAGAGTTGGCACTTTCGTTCATTGAGTTTATTAATCAGCCAGAAAACGCTGCTTTAAATAGTGAATGGTTAGGTCTCGCTACGCCAAATAAACGTGCATTGAAACAATTACCTGAAGATGTTTTGAATAATACAAGCATCTATCCTACGAAAGAAACTATTAACAATAGCCATAACTACCGGATTATTTCCGACGCGAATATGACTTTACGTCACCGAATTATCAATGCAGCGATGAAGTACCGTGACTCTCAATAAGCGTATCAGTTTATTAATTTTACCCGTATTGATTGTCGGCTATCTGGTTGCAGTTATCGGAGTGTATAGTACTCAAAAACAATCGATTATTGATTTAGAAGAGCGTACGCTCGACTTGCAAGTAACTGAACTAACAGCGATTTTTGAAAAATATACTAATGTTGCTGCAAGTTTTATTGACTCGTTATTATACAACAGCAGCCTCAATAATTATTTTTCAAGTCAGGACAAACACTTTAAAGCACTTGCTCTTGGAAAAGGATTAGAAAACTCTATTAAAGACCTTAATTCGCTTTCATCGGACTATTTTTCAGTGGCGCTAATTAGACCTCAGGGAAAAGTGGAATATTACTATGAAAATAGTACAGATCCTTTTTCTGATATCAGTAGTTACCAAGTAAAAATGGTTAGAGATGCTTTTGAAGCAAAGCAAGCAGAATGGGCAGAAATGCATGGTGCTCTAGGCGAGTCTAATATGCTATTTGTGCGAATAATTGATCAAAACACGTTCAAGGCCCCCATTAATTTCTCTAGCGAGTCCTCTATTGCTATTGTGGTAGAAGTGAGTCCGGCCTTATTTAACAAAAGAATAAAAAAGCAGATTTCTAAAGGGCTGATGTACCAGTGGTTTGACCAGGAGCATTCCGGCAGTCATCATGTTGCAGAATCTTTAGTGGTGCATGCTCAGGTGGCTTTCGGCTCATTATCTTTGGGGGTGCCCGAGAAGCTACTGGCGCAAAAATTTAATAAGCTTAAACTGAGTCTTTTTATTAGTTTCGTATTGATAGCAGTTTTAAGTTACTTTTCGCTTATCTATCTTATTCAGCGCTATGTTACAGGGCCTATTCGTAGGCTCGAAAAAGAACTTTCCAGTGTGAATGTTGAAGATGAAAATGGTTTTGTCGCTTCTGTTTCACAAGATGAGATAGGAGGCTTAAGCCGGACATTTAGCCGCTTATATGATTCTCTTGACCAGTCTTATCGTTTAACAAAAGAGCTGGCAGAAAAAGATACACTTACAAAATTATATAATCGACGCATGTTTAGTAATGCTGTTGATAAAATGATTGAGAGTTCTGAGTTTAGTGGTACAAAAACAGCGCTTTATTATATAGATATTGATAATTTTAAGTTCGTAAATGATACCTATGGGCACACCATGGGAGACTTGTTGCTTAAAGCATTTGCTGAGCGGTTAAGTTTAGCTGTCAGAGCAACAGACCAGGTTTTTCCTTCTTATGATATTAATGATTCATCATCGGCTAGGCTTGCCGGTGATGAGTTTGCCGTTGTTATTTGTGGGTTGAGCGATGAGCTTCATGCGAGCGGTTTGGCGGATAGAATACTCGCTATTTGCCAGAATGGTTTTACATGCGATGAAGGTACATTCCCTGTTTCATTGAGTATTGGCGTAGCTATTTTTCCCGATGATGCTTTAACAAAAGAAGACCTGGTCAATAATGCTGATGCTGCAATGTATGAAGCAAAGAAAGCAGGTAAAAACCGAATCTCTTTTTACTCTAGAGAATTAGCTGCTAAATCCCGTCGAAAATATGCAGTTGAACTCGAATTTAAGAATCTTAATACAGAAGAGTTAGAGCTCGTATATATCCCGGATTTTAATGTTGAAGAGTTTGAATCAATTTGTAGTGTTGAGGCATTGATTCGTTGGCAATCACCTTTATTAGGTGCGGTATTGCCTTCGGAGTTTTTACCTATTATTGAAGGCAGCAGTCAATATGAAAAAATTGATGCATGGGTTATTGAGCGTGTCTTTAGAGACTCAAAAAAGATCATTGAGCACTTTAAGGGGGCATTGCGAATTAGCTTTAAAGTTTCAGCAGTTCAATTAGTATCTAAATCCTTCATAGCGACAATATCCAAGTTGATTGTTAAGTATCAGGTTGATCCACAGTTTTTTGAAATTGAGATCACTGAAACATTTGATATGGATAAGATGAAAGATGATATAGGTTTGTTGTTTTTGTTAAAAGATCTTGGCTTTAAGCTTGCTTTGGTAGACTTCGGTGCCGGATATACTTCGATTATGCAGCTAATTGAGTATCCCGTCGATGTTGTAAAGTTGGATAAAACTTTTGTGGCTAGTCTTCTTATCCCAGCGCGTAGAGATAAAGCTTTTTCTCTTATTGAGTTTTGTAAAGTTCAGGGCTTTGAAGTCACAGCTAAAGGTATTGAGAGTGCTGAGCAAGTAAGCGTTCTTAAGCAGGCGGGTTGCAAACGCTTGCAGGGGTTATATTATGCAGAAGCAATGTCTCTTGATAAAATTCTATCTCAATACTGATTTCTGCCTCGGTTAAAACGTTGCCGTATCTACGCCTTTCAGGTTTTTACTTTTTCTATTTTGCTTTGCTTGGAGCAATGATTCCCTATTGGTCTTTATACCTCAAGTCATTAAATTTTGATGCAAAGAGTATCGGCTTGCTGATGGCAACGTTGCATCTTTCCAGAATCTTTGCGCCCGCATTGTGGGGATGGATTGCTGATAAGACAGGGCAGCGGTTGCGAATCATTCGATTGGGTGCTTTTTTAACCTGGGTTATTTTCATTGGGATATTCTGGCAGGAATCAGTACTTGGTATCGGCTTGGTTATGCTGGGTTATAGTTTTTTCTGGAACGCGGTACTGCCTCAGTTTGAAGTGGTGACGTTAAATTATCTGGGTGAGGAGCAGGCTAAATACAGCCGTATCCGAGTTTGGGGGTCGATTGGGTTTATCGTTGCGGTGCTTTTGGTCGGTAGTGCTTTAGATAGTATTTCGGTCGCATGGATTCCGACTATCCTTTTTATTCTGATGATTCTTATCTGGGTAAACTCTCTTCTTATTCCTGAGGTATGTTTACCGGCGGAAGCTGATAATTCAACAAACCTTCCCTTTAAAGAGGTGATGCAAAGACCTCAGGTTATCGCTTTTTTTGTGATTACGATGTTGATTCAATTCTCTCATGGGCCCTATTACACCTTTTTTAGTTTGATGATGCAGGAACTGAACTACTCCCGCACCGAAATCGGTATGTTGTGGTCGTTAGGTGTTGTTGCTGAAGTGGCGGTGTTTATCGTCATGCATATACTGATGAAGCGGCTTGGGTTACGCATGATTATGCTGGGTAGTTTAAGCCTGTGTGTTGTTCGATGGAGTTTGTTGGCTTTTTGGCCTGAGAATATGCTCTTGGTGATTGTTGCTCAGTTGCTGCATGCAGCAACATTTGGAAGTTTACATGCTGTCGGAATTTCGCTAGTGCATCAATACTTTCCCGATAATATGAAAGGGAGAGGGCAGGCACTGTTTTCTAGTGTTGGTTTTGGAATAGGCGGTGCTGCAGGTGCTATTGTTGCGGGTATGTTATGGGATCTTCATGGGGGACAAGTGACTTTCGGCATAGCTGCCTTAGTTTCTATTGTGGCTATCGTGTTGGCATATGTATGGATTCATCCGGAAAAAGTGCAGCAAAATTGCCGCTAATATTTTGCACTGCGATAAGTATCGCTATATAGTTGTAAAAGGTCTTGTATTCTGCGACATAACAAAGGGTTATGACATGAATTTTAAAGTAGATGTTGAGATGACGCCAAGTGAATTGCGTCAAGTTATGGGGCTTCCGGATGTTGCATCACTTCAGGATGAAATGATCAAAAAAGTTAGAGAGCAAATGGATGCAGGAGCAGAAGGTTATGATCCGCTGACATTGCTTAAACCTTATATCACTAATAGTGTTGGCTCGATGGAATCATTGCAGAAGCTAATATTGAATATGATGCAGGGTTATGGAAAATCCGACAATAAAAAAAGCTAATAATTACTCACCGTTAATGATGCTGTAGCAAAGAGAGAGAGAACACGTTGCGAATTCTTCGAAAGTATACCAATCGACGCCTTTATGACACTTCACGTAGTTGCTATGTCACGCTGGAAGATGTCAAAGAGCTGGTTTTAAGTAGCGAAGCATTTCAAGTACTCGATTCGAAAACAGGTAATGATCTGACTCGAAATATTCTTCTTCAAATTATTAGTGAGCAAGAAGGGGAAGGGCACGGAACGCTACTGACAAATCAGGTTTTACAACAATTGATTCGTTTTTATGGTGATAGCATGCAGGGAATGATGAGTCAGTATCTGGAGCAGAGTATTGCTTCTTTTCTGGAACATCAGGATCGTATAAAAGAACAGATGCAAACGATGATGGGGGTCGCTAATCCTCTGACAATGATGAACAGCATTGCTGATCGGAATATGGCGGTGTGGAATATGTTTAAACCGCCAGCAGATGGTAAAGCTGAAAAGGACTCAGAGGCGGCAACTAAAGCCCCAGAGGACACTACAAAACCAGGCAAAACACCTGAAAAGCCGGCGAAGTCATAAAACTGCAAGTTATTTGCAGGGTTTCTACAGAAAGCCCCAAGGTTAAGGAAGACTTATGTTTTTAGTCTTTCTTAATCTCTTTCCAGCAACCAGTCATTTATTTTATCAGGGACTATTGCCTGTGATTTCCCGCTGACAAACACCCCTATGTGACCTGCTTTTATTTCCAGTGTCTGATAATCCTTACTGCCGACATAGTTACCTAGTGCAAGTGATGCATCGGGAGGAACAAGATGATCATATGCACCGAAAATATTAAGTACAGGTTGTTTGATCGCGGATAGCCTGACCGGATAATCACCAATAGTAATTTGATCTTTTATTAAAAGGTTTTCCTGGAAAAACCATTTGATAAATTGCCGGAAGGCTTCACCCGCCTGATCAGGGCTATCATAAATCCACTTTTCCATACGCAAGAAACTTAATGCGCTTTCTGTCGTATTGAGTTGATTAGGCATGCCTAGATTTTTCTGTATACCAAGTCGCATCGGCATAAGGGAGTTATAAGAATCATTCAGCATTTCGCCTGGAATATTACCGTAGGTAGAGACTGCCAGATCTACATCAACCGATCGGGCCAGCAGGCTTAAGAGGTTGGTTTCAGTTTGAAAATCAACCGGAGTGACCATAGTGATCAGGTTTTTTATTTTTTCAGGACAGATGGAGGTATAGCACAAACTCAGCGTGCCACCTTGGCAGATGCCTAACAAATTAACCTGTTGTGTTTCAGAATGTTGACGAACTTTGTCGACGCAGTTATTGATATATTCATTGATATAATCGTCGAGATCCAGAAAACGATCAGCAGGATCAGGATAGCCCCAATCAATCACATACACATCAAGGCCCCGATCGTTGAGTGCTTTAAGTAGTGATTTCTCTGGCTCAAGGTCGATCATATACCAGCGGTTAACCAACGCATACGAAATAAGGAGAGGCGTGCGGCAACGTCTGACAATACTCTTGTTTCCAGAAAAAAAGAGAAGCTTCAGTTTGTCCTGTGTGAATATTTCCATTCCCTTTGATTGTGCCACATCAATTTGGGAGATCTCTTGTAACGTTTTATAACTACGCTGAAGTTTTTGGTCAAACGTGAGCAGCTCTTTCTCGATTTTATTGGGGTCGAGTTTAAGGTTTTTCATCGTTTGGCCACTTCACTAAAGAGAGTCTGCGATTTAAGCTCTGCAAGTTCTTGTTGCAGCTGGATCATGTCGTCTGATAATTGATGAATAATAGCAGTTAACTCTGACACAAGAGGGGTTTCTTGGGAGGAGATAGCCTTGTTAATTTTTCGCATCTCTTTTCGTAGCGTATGTTGGCGCTGTAGGGCCGTATCCAACCCTTTTCGTGTCGCCAGCCCTAGTGCTTCAAATTGGATGTCACGCATGTCCTGGGCATATTTTCGTAATCGCATGACGGCATTTGATACTCGTCCATGACTTTTCTGATAGGTTTCGGTGTATAGGCATTCAGCATAGGTGCGCTCATAGCAATTAACCCATAGGTCATGCAGTTGCCCCAGCGTTTCAACGACGTTAGAGCCTTCGGTCAGGTCTTGCATCAGGGCTTTTGTCGCATTCTGATTTATCTGGCTGTATTGCTCGATATATTCACTTAACGCATCTTGATATTCCAGTAAGAACTTAATTCCATCGCGCGTATTTTCCTGAAACTCATGGCTAGCACCCACCGAGGGGAAATTGAGTAAGCTTTTTAATCCGCTTGTATAGGGATTTTCAAACAGAATGTCATCCTGAAAGCTGTGCGTACGAAATAATGCAGCTACATTTTCTGGCAGTTGCCATTGAGTGAGTAAGGCCTCACCTGTTTGCTGCTGAACATAATCCCTAAACTGATTTAACGGTTCCTGAAGGCTGTTTTTTAATGGGTTGTTATCAATCTGAGTAAGGATGTTATTGCCAAACTGTAAAAAGTCCGTGGTCTGAGATGATAAAATTGCTGCGACACGTGCCATATCGCGGGAGGTAGCAGACGATGTTGGTCTTGAAGATTCGGCACGTGAGGCTTGTTCATCAATCCATTTGTTGAAAATTGCCTGCTGCTGTTGAAGTAGCGCCTGCATGGGTTCATTTGTATCACTCGGCACTTACTTACCTCAAATCGCACTTAAAAATGAAGAGTTTAATAGAGCTGGAACCTATTATGAATAGTCACTATGAATAAGATAGCATCTCAACCAGTTTGCTCGCTGCATTAGAGAGCGTTCTATCACGGTGGTGTATATAACCTAAGTGACGCTGAATTGGCTCTGAACCGGTTTCAAGTACGGTAAGCGATGAATCAATCATTGTCTGGGGCAAAAGGCTCCAGCCCAAACCAATACTAACCATCATACGTATTGTATCAAGGTAATTCGTAGAAATTCCGACGTTTAGGTCAAGAGCTTTTCTTCTGAATTGCTCGGTCACGATCTGTTGAGTAAAGGTTGAAGCGCCTGGCAGGATGGCGGCGTAGTCGGTCAGCTCCTCCAGGCTTACGTTTTTTTTGCTGGCAAGCGGATGGTCTTGTGCAACGACATATTGGAGCTGATCTACCCAAATAGATTGTGAACATATGGCTGGATCAGGCTGAGGTGACAAGGTAATTAAGGCCAGCTCCAAATCGCCGTGCAAAACGCCGTTGTAAGCAATTTCTGATTCATCAAAGCGTAGATTCAGTTGCACATCCGGATAGTCTTTTGTGAAACGGCGTAATACCGGTGGCAAGCGATGTAAGCTGATATGGTGGCTAGCGGCAAGTGACAATGGGCCTTTTACTATTCCTGAGAGATTGCCCATAGCGCGTCCCGCATCTTTAATTGCGCTTATGATTGTTTTAGCACGGGGCAGCAACTCGCGTCCCGCCTCGGTAAGAGTTACTTTACGCCCTATTCGATCAAAGAGTTTCTGGCCGAGTTGATCTTCAAGCAGGGCGATTCGTTTACTAACGGCCGATTGCGTGATGAACAACTGATCGGCAGCCAGAGAGAAAGAGCGGCTTTGTGCGACAGCAATGAAGGCAGATAAAGTATTGGTATCCATAGCATCCTGTTGATCAGATCACTGGGGAGCACGTCATCGACGAAAACAGACTATCAGTATAGCGAGAAAAAAAGATAGCCGCGCGGTCATTATCGATTATGAAGGGTCTAGAATGCGGATGCTTTTATTTTCTGTTGTGATTAAGACTATTAATAGGAATGTACCGAGAACCATCATGGCAGCTGCCATAATTAAAGCCCCGTTATAGTGGCCGCTCCGTTCTGCCATCATACCGGCTACGGCAGGAGCAACAATCTGCGCGACTCCGTAGGATAGGGTGAGTTTACCCATGAGTTTTGCGGGTTTCGTTGGATAGAAACGACCGGCCATCGTGAGTACCAGGCTGACGATGCCTATGAAGGTGCTTCCATAAAGGACTGCACTGATCATGGCGCCAGTGAGTGATTCATAAAAGAGGGGCACCAGAATACCCAAAATATGGATGATATAGCAGAGTAATAGTGCGTAAAGTGTCCCGGTTTTACGTGCTATCTGCTCCCATAGTAGAACCGCAGGGATAGCCGTAAGCCCAAGCACCAGCCAGACCTGTTCTCCCATCCCTTGTAGCCCCGGCAGACGCTCAACCATAGCGACAGTAAAGGTTGCGCTGATAACGTAACCAAAGCCTGCGCAGAAATAAGAAGACATCATTAGCCAAATAAAGCGGCGACTGGGTGGTGTATCCTGCAGTGTTTCACCTGCAGTGGTTACTGTGCCGTTATAGGGTCTTGGTAACCAGCGCCATGCAGGAATGGCTAAAAAAATGGCCGCAATGCTAAGAAGCAGCCATTGTTCACGCCAGTTGGCATGGTTAGTCATCATATCTACCGCTATTGCAGTGAACACAATGCCCAGTCCCATGCCCATAAAGTGAATGCCTAGCTCTCTTCTGTGGTTATTACGCATCAGCCAGTTCAGGACCAGACCTGACGCTATTAATAGACCGGCAGCGCTGCTTAATCCGGCAAAAAAACGCATGATAGCCCAAACCATTGTATTTTCTGCGAGTGCCATACCTGCTGTTGTCACAATCGCGATAACTAAACCCGCACGGTATAAGGTGTCTTTGAGCATTAAGCTGCTGACGGATGCAGCAATGAGTGCGCCACACATGTAGCCCGCATAGTTAATAGCCGCCAGCCAGCCTGCACTCAGGTCATTAAGAATGGTCTGATCCTGCATAATAGGAATTAAAGGCGTGTAGGCGAAGCGAGCGATACCAAGTAACAAGACTAAGCTGATAACACCTGCGGCCAGCACATAGTATTTTTCTTTACTGCTGTTGTTAGTCATTATGAAGTCGGCCAGATAAATTTTTATTAAGGCTAAAGGGCGGTTGTTATCTGGACTCCGGATTGTGTTCGGAGCCATAGGTCTTTTGGGCAGTCGTTAGTCCGTCATTGTTCATTAATAATGTTCAGAGATAGGTTCCGGCATTACCATCTGTTCATTAACCCAGGGATGGTCACCGATCATCTCCATCATATGGTCTATAAAGAGACGTACTTTGGGATTCAGGTGTCTACGGCTAGGGTAGAGGGCATTGACTTCTATCGGTGGTGATACATAGCCTTCTAAAACTTCTACTAACTTGCCCTGTTGAACACTGTCGTGACAAAAGACTTTAGGCATTCTGGCAATGCCCATATCCTGTAGCAGTATCTCTCGAATGAAACTGATGCTATTCGCTTTGAGCTTTCCTTTCACTTGAACGGCTTCATCCCAGTTTTCAAACTCCCATTGGTCAACGGCCTTTAGTACCCCATAGCATTCGTGGTTTTGCAGATCATCCGGTGTTTTCGGCGTGCCATGTTTCTTAAGATAGGTCGGTGAAGCGTAGAGTCCGCGGGAGACTGTAGCAACGCGGCGGGCTATTAAACTGGAATCCGCTAATTCGCCCACACGAATAGCCAGATCAACACCTTCCTCAATCAGATCAATAAGACGAGTGCTTAATTCTACCTCTAGCATAATCTGCGGGTAGCGCTTCATGAAGGTGCCTACTACCTCGTTCATCATAAAAACACCTAGTTCGGATGGCATGGTGAGGCGTAGCCGTCCGCGTGGGTTGATCTGTGTGGCAGAAAGGTGATCTTTAGCTGTATCTAATTCATTGATGAGTGGTTGGCAGCGGGAAAATAGTTCCTCTCCGTCGTCAGTCAGTTTGAGTTTTCGTGTCGTTCTTTGTAATAGGCGAACGCCTAAGTCATCTTCCAGTTGCGCGATACGGCGGCTGATAGTAGATTTCTGAATTCCCAGGCTTTCAGCCGCAGATGTGAAGCTTCCTGTTTCAACGATGCGAATAAAAAGGCTTACGTCATTAAGGTTCATGCTGTCGTCGCTTTATAGAAAAGAGAAGGTAAGGCTGAAAAATAATTAGCAGGTTGGCTGTGAGTTATGCTTCTTGATTGCTCACCTGCAGGGTAGGCTTAATAGTCTGTTATTGTTGAATAAATATCAAGCGCAGTGCGACCTTGCCTATTGAGTCAGGTGTTTAACCTGTTCAATAATGGCACGCACGCCGTTAGTGCGTGATGGGCTAAGGTAGCGACTAAGATCGCACGATTGCAGTAGTTGATCTGTGTCCAGTGACTGAAGTGTTATGCTGCTTTGATGTTGAATAGCACTGAGAATCAGGTAGCTGATACCGCGCATTAATCGCGCATCTGAATCAAGCGCAAACTTCCACGTAAGATCCTCTTGTTGTGTAGCGATTAGCCAGACGTTGGATTCACAACCGCTGACTCTGTTTTCTTCTGTTTTGTAAGCTTGAGCCAAAGAAGGTAAGCGTTTACCGAAATTCAACAGCAGATCAAAGCGCGCTTGCCAGTTATTGACAGAAGAAAGTGTATTGATCAATTGTTGCTGTTTTTCTGCATCGCAGTAGATAAGATCTGCGTTGACAGAGTCTGTAGTGGGTACTGAGATATTACGTAACTGTGAGATACATTGTTGCAATGCATTAGCAAAAAACGCTACCTCGGCAGCCGTGTTATACAAAGCAAATGAAGCCCGTATGGTACCGCTGCAGCCCAAATACTCCATTAACGGCATCGTACAATGATGGCCACTACGCACTGCAATACCAGACTGATCCAGCAATGTGGCCAGATCCTGAGGGTGTATTCCATCAACAATAAAGGAGAGGATGCCAACATTCTCAGGTTCGATAGCTAAGATGCGTAGCCCTTCAATTTTGTTGCACAGATTTATGGCCTGTTCGCGCAGCGATTGCTCATGTGCAGCGACAGCTTTACGGTTCAATCCGTTTAGGTAACGAAGTGCTTCAGCAAAAGCGATAGCATCAGCTATAGGGGGCGTGCCTGCTTCAAATTTGAAAGGTAGTTGGTTAAATGTAGTGCCTGCGAAACTGACGCGTTCAATCATCTCACCACCGCACTGCCACGGTGGCATCTCTTCAAGTAAGGTTTTACGTCCCCATAACACACCAATCCCAGTCGGACCGTAGCACTTGTGGCCTGAGAAGAGATAAAAATCGCAGCCTATTTGTTGAACATCAACAACCTCATGGGCAATGGCCTGCGCGCCATCAATGACAACAGTAGCGCCCACTGTTTTTGCCATCGCTGTTATCTTGGCAACAGGGTTAATTACCCCCAGCGCATTAGAAACATGGGTAATCGCGACTATTTTAGGGCGGTGCTGATTCAGCAACTGTTGATAAATAATCAGATCTAACCGACCTTCTGCTGTTAATGGAATGGGGATGACCTGAGCCTGTTTTTTGAGGGCCACCTGCTGCCAGGGAACGATATTGGCATGATGCTCCATCACAGACACCAGTACCGTATCGTCTGCGAGTAGCTGTGAATCCGCAAAGGAGTGTGCGATCAGGTTGATCGCTTCCGTTGCACCGCGTGTCCAGATAATCTCTTTTGAAGAGGGCGCATTGATAAACTCAGCCACACTTTCACGGGCCGTTTCAAAATCACTGGTAGCCCGGTTCGAGAGGGTATGCGATCCACGATGTACATTGCTGTTACTGAGTTTATAAAAGCGGGAAAGTGAATCAATAACACAGCGGGGTTTTTGCGTTGTTGCCGCATTATCAAGATAGATCAATGCTTGTCCATTGATCTTACTTGAAAGAATCGGAAAATCACGCCGTGCTTTAACCGGATCAAAAGCGGGATCAGGAGCGGGAACTAATGTTTTAGAATCAGCCATATTAGTCGGGTGTTTGCTCTGCTTGACGGGATGCTTTAGCAAACCGACTTCCCCAGCGTGCATACATCATAGCAGCGCTAAATAAAGTAGCGGAAAGTAGCGTGTAGATTGCCCCGAAAATACGTGTTTCGACACTGGTAGTTGCCGCTAATACCGCCTCAATAAAATACAGTAGCAGAACAAAGCAGAGCCAGGCATGGCTACGCGGATTGCCGGATATAATTGACGGAAGAAAGCATGCTAATGGTAATACATGAAGTGCCCATATGACCCAGGGTTTACCGGCTTCAAGAGGATGAATAACCATATACCAGAGCGTAAACAGCAACATCAGGCCAATGTAACTGGCAATGGTGATCACGCGTGTGATGCGGGCTTTTTTACGTAATTCTTCCATCGGTTTTCCTGTGTTGTTGTATTAATATTTAAATAGAATATTAAGCAGAAAGCTTTTTGGCCAGCAGTGCCAGATGCTTACCTTGTGCGGTACACAATGCTATCTCATCTTTATCCAGAGCGCGTTTGTTGTCACGCCCGGCCAAGTGAGTTGCACCGTAAGGTGTGCCCCCGGATTGCGTTGTCAGCAAGGTGGTTTCGCTGTAAGGGATGCCGCTGATCACCATGCCATGATGCAACAACGGTAGCATCATACTGATTAAGGTTGTTTCCTGGCCGCCGTGAAGGCTTGATGTAGAGCTGAAAACTGTTGCTGGCTTGCCTATCAACCCCCCCGACATCCAGATACCGCTGGTTGAATCGATAAAGTATTTAAGTGCTGCCGCCATATTGCCAAAGCGAGTCGGGCTGCCAAGTGCCAGACCTGCAGATTGACTTAGATCTGCTTCGCTGCAATAAAGTGCACCCTGATCAGGAATGTCAGGAGCGGTTGATTCGCAGACGGCAGATATCGCTGGCACTGTGCGTAAACGCGCTTCCATACCGCCTTGCTCAATGCCGCGTGCAATCTGTTGGGCCATCTGTCGCGTTGCGCCATGTGTGCTGTAATAAAGCACTAAGATATAAGGTGACGCCACTTATAAAATCTCCAGAACCGATTCTGGTGGGCGGCCAATACGGGCTTTACCATCTTTCAAAACAATAGGACGTTCAATGAGTTTTGGGTTAGCGACCATCACAGTGATTATCTGCTCATCGGTTAATTCAGGATTGCTCAGATTATTTTCTTTGTATTCGTCTTCATTTTTACGCAGTAGCGCACGAGCAGGGATCCCCAGCGAATCAAGCACCTGTTTCAATTCAGTGGCGGAGGGCGCATCCTTCAAATATTCACGTATATCAGGCGCGACTCCCTGTTCTTGTAGTAACGCTAATGTCTGGCGCGATTTAGAACAACGTGGATTATGGTAGATTGTCACTTGGCTCATAATGATTTCCCGTGCAAACTGTTATAAAACAGCCATTAAACTGAAGAAGCCGTTATTGTATACGTCTCGGAAGTAGCAACAAAGGCTCGTATTAAAAAAGGTTCACATTAAAGTCTACTGTAAGGAATTGCTTGATGAGTGGGTTACTGGATGTTCCGGTCATACGTTTTATTCGCTATTTATTGAACCAGTTCCTAGATAATGGTGGGGTTATCAATGCGTCAGCGTTAACTTACACAACACTGTTCGCTGTGGTTCCGTTGATGACGGTCTCTTTTGCGATGTTGGCGGCGATACCCTCATTTCAGGGCGTTGGTGAGCAAGTGCAGGGGTGGGTTTTTTCTAACTTTGTTCCGACAACAGGTGAAGAGATTCAGAACTATCTGAGAGACTTCACCAGCCAGGCACAAAAATTAACAGCCGTAGGTGTTGGTTTTCTGGCGGTGACATCAATCATGATGATGCGTAATATCGAAGTGGCATTTAACCGGATATGGCGTGTGTCGGATCAGCGAAAGGGGATGTCCAGTTTTCTTCTGTATTGGGCAGTACTTAGTCTGGGACCTATTTTGATAGGACTTGGTATATTAGTGTCTTCTTACATCGCTTCATTGCCATTTATCTCTGATGCAACCAATCTGGTCGGTAAAGCTCGATTGCTAACCGTATTACCGATCATTATGTCAACGGCTGCTTTTACGCTGCTATATGCCGCTGTACCTAATTGTAAAGTGCCGCTGAAAAATGCTTTTATTGGTGCAATTGTGGTCGCTTTTCTTTTTGAGAGTGCTAAACGAGGTTTTGCCTTTTATGCGATTCAATTTCCCTCTTATGAACTCATTTATGGTGCTTTTGCAGCTATCCCGCTGTTCTTAGTTTGGATCTTTATCTCTTGGTTTATTATTTTAATGGGTTGCGAACTGACACGTGCTCTGACGGTGTATCAGTTTCAAGGTAAAGTTTATGAGAGATCGCACTTGCATACTGTAGTGGGCATTTTGCATCGTTTATGGGAAGGACAACAAACAGGGCAAGCCTTGTCAGATGAGCAGCTGTTACAAAAAGTTGCTGGGCTGGAGCAGTCGCGCTGGGATGAGTATTCTCACATGCTGCTGCAAGAAGATATTATTCGGCGAACCGATCAAGGCGAATTTTTACTTTCCCGAGGGCTGGGGGCTTTTACATTAAACGAGCTGTGTCGGTGTTTGCCTTGGCCAATTCCTGATCCTTTGGAGGTGGCAGGAGATCAGCTTAACTGGCAAAAAAACCTGGATCAGCATTTGAGTGAAGTGAAGAGTCTTCAAAACCAAAAGTTGAGTATTACGCTTGAACAGCTCTTTGATAATGCCGGTAAAGTGTAAGCAGGCTTTACCAATAAATTGATCTATAACATTTAAAGAGAGTGGAGGTTTCTGTGGCGAAAATTTGCATCAGGGCTTTAGTCGCTGGTCATGTGCAAGGCGTATGGTATCGTCAGTCTACGCTTGATCAGGCATTATCTCATGGTTTGACGGGGTGGGTCCGTAATCTGTCTGATGGGCGGGTAGAGGTGCTGTTGTGTGGAGAAAGTAATGCGGTTCGGCAGGTCGAAGCCTGGTTGCAAGTAGGTCCTGCGTTAGCGAATGTTGCCGATGTGGATTCGAGGGATGTCGTTCTTGAAGAGTCTTATCAGGGGTTTGTTATCAGGCCTGATGCTTAATATGTGTTGAAACACTGGAGAAGATTTTGGTTTAGAAACAGTATGAATTGATTATGTGGCAATTTTACAAATATGCTCGAATCAAAAGTGAAAAACACAAAAAAGCCGCTTTTATAGCGGCTTTTCAGATGGTCAGGAGGTCAAAGCCCTCCCGGTTATGTAGCTCTTAGTTAGACGCTTTACGTGCAGCAGCTTTTGGAGCAGCTTTAGGCGCAGCTGGAGCGGCAGCTTCTGGAGCGAAAGCTTTAGCAGCTTCAGTCATTTGCTCTTGAGCAGTTTGCATGAACTTAGTCATTTCAGCCATGACTGGAGTGTCAGTCAGTTCAGTCATTTTTTCCTGAGCTGTCTGCATGAATTTAGTTACATCAGCCATTGCCGGAACTTCAGACATTTCAGAAACGCCTTTTTCAACAAGATCAGTCAGCTGTTCTTTAGCAGCAGTCAGAGTAGCGATCTCTTTTTCAGCAACGTTAGTCAGCTTGGCTTCTAAGTCTTTGAAGTATTTAACCTGAAGTTCGATAGCTGCTTTAGGCTCTTTAACTTCGCTCAATGCTTTCATCTGAGCCAGACCAGAATTGAACAGGTCAGTAACGTATTCAGTCTGAAGGGCGATCAGTTTTTCAGCAGTAGATTTGTTGATTTCGGCCATGTCAGTTACAGGCTTCATTTTGTTCTGAACGTCTTTCATCATATCTTCGTACATTTTAAAATCCTCGGTAAGCAGCATGTTTACTTTTTTGTTGCGTTGCAACATATGGGTTAATATTAGTGACTGAAATTTTGTCTGTCAATCTTTTTTGTGCGGTGCAATAAAATATTTTAAGCTCCCTGTTTAAAAAAGCTAATTATTTGTATTTATGCAGGTTAATCAACAAAATTGAGCAGCTTTGTTTGAAAAATGAGTTGATGTAAATCAACATTTTTTAAACTAACTAATGAAGTAAAAGTCTATTTTGCAGATGCGCTTTATCTAAATCTGATACGCAAAGCCTGCTTTTGCCGTTACAATTCATCCATGCATGGCACAATAGTGTGCTCAGAGCCTGTTACAGATTGATGAAATAAGGAAAGTGAATATCTATGCCAGCAGCAAATGCTCATCCCAGTTTTGATTTTATCCGTTCAGAAAAAATAGAGTCGCTGAATGTTTGTGTAGAGGAATACAAACATAAAGTGACGGGTGCGATGCACTATCACATTGCTGCTGATCAGGATGAAAACGTATTTCTGGTAGCCTTCAGAACCGTTCCTATGGACTCAAAAGGCGTGGCTCATATTTTGGAGCACACGGCCTTGTGTGGTAGTGAACACTACCCCGTTCGTGATCCATTCTTCATGATGACTCGCCGTTCTTTGAATACATTTATGAACGCATTCACCAGTTCGGACTGGACGGCTTATCCTTTCGCCAGCCAGAACAGGAAAGATTTTTTCAACTTACTGGATGTTTATCTGGACGCTACTTTCTTTTCTCGCCTCGATCCGCTCGATTTTGCGCAGGAGGGGCACCGTGTCGAGTTTGAAGAAGCGGATAACGCCGCATCCGATCTGGTGTATAAAGGTGTAGTGCTGAATGAAATGAAAGGCGCGATGAGTTCGCCTGTGTCTACGCTATGGCAAACTGCGACCAAGTATCTGTTCCCGACGGTGACTTACCATTACAACAGTGGTGGCGACCCGGATAGCATTACTGACTTGTCTTATGACGAGCTACTGGCTTTCTACCGCACGCATTACCACCCGAGTAATGCTGTCTTTATGACATTCGGTAATATTCCGGCAGACGAGTTGCAAAGTCGTATAGAAGAGCAGGCACTCAAATCGTTTGAAAAACTCGATATCAATATTGCAGTGACTGATGAGAAGCGTCTGTTTGCTCCCCTTAGCGTCGAAGAAGCCTACGCATTAGATGAAGAGGAGATCTCCGGAAAAACGCATCATGCTTTATCTTGGTTGCTGGGACACTCTATTGACCTGAAAGAGCAACTCAAAGCTCATCTGCTATCACGTGTACTGCTCGACAACAGTGCGTCGCCATTGCGTTATGCGCTGGAGTCTTCAGAGCTGGGTAGTGCCCCTTCGCCTTTATGCGGTCTGGAAGATTCAAATCGCCAGATGTCTTTCATGTGTGGTTTAGAAGGCAGTGAACCGGAACATGCGGCAGCATTTGAAAAACTGGTCATCGACACACTACAACGTGTGGCTGAAGAAGGCGTTCCTCAAACAATGGTAGAGGCTCAGTTACATCAGCTGGAGTTAGGCCAGCGCGAAATTAGTGGTGATGGCTACCCTTATGGTCTTAATTTGATCATGGCATCGGTATCATCAGCGGTTCATCGTGGCGATCCCATTGCTCTTTTGAATCTTGATCCCGTATTAGATGAATTGCGTGAATCGATTCAGGATCCTGACTTTATTCCTTCAATGATTCGTGAGCTGCTCATTGAAAATACCCATCGTGTTCGCCTGACTTTACGCCCTGATAATAAAATGACGGAGCGTAAAGATCGTGATGAAAAAGCCAAATTGGCGGCTATAAAAAGTTCGATGTCAGACGAGCAAACACAGTTTGTGATTAAACAGGCAGCCGCGCTGGAAGCACGTCAAACGCAAATCGATGATGAATCCATTTTGCCTAAAGTGACTTTGCAGGATGTGCCTGCCGAGATGCATGTTCCTGTTAGCGAGCAGCAGTCATTGGCTGGTCAAACACTCGACTGGTATGGGCAGGGCACTAATGGTCTTATATACCAGCAGGTGATTATCGATTTGCCAGAGCTGACTGAAGAAGAGCTCCAGATCATGCCACTGTTTAGCCACTGTATGACAGAACTGGGATGTGGCGAGCGCTCTTATCAGGAAAATCAGCAGTATCATGTACAGGTATCCGGTGGCGTTAATGCCTTTTCGACGATGCGTGGTGCGACAGATGATGAACAAAATGTCAGTGGTTACTTTGTTATCTCAGGTAAAGCTTTGTTGCATAATCAGGAAGCGCTAACGCATTTGCTTTATGAAACACTCAAGGATGCACGTTTTGATGAAACTACACGCCTGCGTGAAATTGTTTCACAGCAACGCAGCCGTAAAGAGCAGAGCATTACTGGCCAAGGCCATAGTTTAGCTATTATGGCTGCCGCAGCGCGTCTTAGCCCTGCTGCTTGGGTTGATCAGCAATCTCGTGGACTGGAAAGTATTCGTTTTGTTAAAGCGCTTGATAAACAGCTGGATGATGCCGCTGCCTTGCAAGCGCTTTCTGCCAAGCTTGTTGCAATGCATGAGAAAATAAAACACGCTCCACGTCGATTCCTGTTGGTCGGTGAGCCAGAACAGCAGGAGCAGCTTATCGCTACGCTCAAAGGGAAATGGCAGGCAGCGCCGACATCAACGGCTTCACGCCTGAAACTGAAACCCACCCGTGAAACGGTTAAGCAGCTGTGGACCACCAGTACACAAGTTAGCTTCTGTGCAAAAGCTTACCCAACGGTACCCGTAGACCATGTGGATGCGGCGCCGCTTACCATTTTGGGCGACTTCCTGCGAAACGGTTATCTGCATCGTGCCATCCGTGAAAAAGGTGGTGCTTATGGGTCCGGAGCCGGTCAGGATAGTGGCGAAGCGGTATTTCGTTTCTTCTCTTACCGTGACCCACGCTTAACGGAAACGCTGAATGATTTTGATGCATCGATAAACTGGCTGCTGAGTAACGAGCATGATGCTGCCAAACTGGAAGAGGCCATACTGGGCGTTGTCAGCTCGATCGATAAGCCTGGTTCACCGGCAGGCGAAGCGAAAGGGGCTTATCACAGTGCTTTGTTTGGTCGTACAGCAGAACAGCGCCGGGCATTTCGTCAGCAGATTCTTAATGTCAGCATTGACGATCTGAAGCGTGTTGCTGCGCAATACCTTAAGCCAGAATTGGCGAGTATTGCTGCTGTCACCAGTGTTGAAAAAGCTAAGGGACTGGTTGATCAATTTGAAGTGATCGCGCTGTAAAAAAAAACTCCCTCACAAAAGGCTACTGGAGCACCCGCAAGGGTGCTCTTCTTTTATATGACAAACTCCATCAACACAGACAGTGCCATCTACAAAGGTGCATTCCTGATTCTGCTGGCTGAACTGTTTCTGGTATTTTCAGGGATGGTGATTAAACAGATCAGTGGTGAGCTATCTACCGAAATCATTGTCTTCATGCGCAATTTTTTTGGGCTGATGTTGCTCATGCCCTGGCTGCTCAGAAATGGTACAAAAGCGATCCGCACGCAGCTGTTACGCTTTCACTTTATGCGGGCCGCGGTGGGTGTCACAGCCATGAGTTGTTTGTATTATTCATGGGGGCATTTACCGTTGGCGCAAGCCGCACTGCTGAAGCAAACGGCTCCGTTTTTTATGCCGCTTATTGCGTTCTATTGGCTGGGAGAAAGCATTAGTGGCCGCGCCAAATTAGCGATCCTCGTTGGCTTTATCGGCGTTTACGCTGTACTTAATCCACATGAAGGTAGCTTAAATTTTGCCGTTATTATCGCCGTTTTAGGTGCTATGCTCGGTGCACTGGCAAAAGTGACTATTCGCCGAATGGTGGGTACAGAAAGTCCGCAGCGAATCGTATTTTACTTCGCCTTTTTCAGTGCTACATTATCAGCTATTCCTGCCTTGCTGGTATGGCAAACACCAACGATCATTCAATTCGGTTGGTTAATATTACTGGCATCAACATCCACAGTAGCGCAGCTATGCCTTAGCAAAGGATATAGCTACGCACCGGCAGGGCAGTTAGGTCCGTTTACCTATGGTTCGGTTGCCTTTGCTGCACTGTTTGGCTGGTGGATTTGGGAAGAAAGCCTCGGTTGGAATACCTGGTTAGGCATGCTGCTGATAACTTTGGCAGGGCTAATGGCGATGTTGAAGAAACAATCAGAAAAAGTCACATAAAGTAAATTAGCAATGGCGCAAAGTAGGGCACAATGATTACAGCAGACGAAGCAATCTCAAGACTAAAAGCAGGCAATCAGCGTTTTATATCCGGCGTACGCAGTATCGAAACGGACGTAAAATCAACCAATCGTGCAGGTTTCGTAGAAGGGCAAGCACCGTTTGCTATTGTATTAGGGTGTTCTGACTCCCGAGTACCTGCAGAGATTATCTTTGATCAGGGTTTAGGGGATCTGTTTGTTATCCGTGTCGCGGGTAACATTGTTGCGCCCTCACAAGTGGGCAGTGTTGAGTTCGCTGCAGAGCAATTTGCAACACCGCTGGTGGTGGTGCTCGGGCACTCACAATGTGGCGCGGTCACTGCGACACTGAATGAGCTGAAAAATCCGTCACAGGCAACGTCATCGTCCAATGTGATGTCTATCGTTAACCGTATCCGGCCCAGTATTCAGCCCCTGTATGATGCAGGATTACATGAGGATCAAGAGCAGCTATTATCCGCATGTATCCATGCCAATATGCTGGCGGCTACCAATCATCTACGACACGGATCGCAGATTCTTGAACAGCTGGTCATGAAAGGTGACTTGAAAATCGTCGGAGCCGAATACTCACTTGAAACCGGCGCAGTGACGTTTTTTGAGTAAAGTGATTTATCAATAAAAGTGATAACGTATTGATTATTAATGCAGGAGGTTTTGTTGCTTGCAAAAGAGAATCTCTGTTCGTTGCATTTGATTGATGGAGATCACCGGCTTAATTCTTCAATCGACGTTGTTGAGAGGTTGTTTGCGCAGTTTTTAACCTCTCTTGCTCTTACTTCGTTAGTTGATTTTGCGCCTACGTCTTAGAAAATGAAAATTAGTGCTGGAAGCTTGGTTTTTTCAATCTCCAGCATTAATTTGGGCGGTTTATTGGAATTTTTTCATTGTCAGTATATTTTACACAGAATTTTTTGATATTTTAAAGCTAATAGTAAATCCTTATTTTTAAATTGTTTTTTATGGGATTAGTAAGCGGCGTAATTCTTGCATTTACTCATGATGAGAGTACACAGACTAATGATGGACTTTGAGTAATCAATTTTGAGTATAGGAAGGGAAAGCATCATGAAGAGATTAAAGCACACTGCTATCATAAGCATACTGACCTTGCTTTGCAGCGGTACAGTTGCAGCCGCTCCAATTTATTGGACAGACTGGACAGGCACAGACCAAGATTCTGGCTCCGGCTTTGAAGGGCAGGGCACCATTAGCACTTCAGGCAGTACTGTGGGTGTCACGTATGCCAATGCGAATGGGATCAGTTTCTATCAAGCTTCAGGAGGTGTCGATTATTACCAAAATGGGAGATCTGGCCGTAATGATGCGATATCACCCTATACAAGCAGCGCCGTTGACAATAGCCCAACCGGTACGGATATTGTTGCTTTGCGTTATGCAGGGAGCCAGACCTTGGCATTTTCAGAAGCAATTGCGAATCCGGTGTTTGCTTTTGTTAGTTTGAATGGCAACGGTTATTCTTTCCTCAATCAGGACTTCAACATTCTTAGCGTTGGTGGTGTCGATGGTAATGCCTGTGGTTATTGGGGATGCGGTGGAGTAACTAAAAACATTGTAGATCTCGGTGGCGGCGACTTTCGCTATGAGCTCAATAGTTCTAATGTAGGTGGCACAGAGCCACACGGCGTTATTCAGTTTACAGGTGCGTTCGATACATTGGCTTGGAATAGTGCTTCTAATGAAAATTGGAATGGTTTTACTGTTGGTGTTCAAGGTACTGCGGTTGAAGTGTTTCCAGACCCAAGCACTGTTCCTGAGCCTGCGTCACTTTTGTTGTTTGGCTTAGGGTTAGTCACGCTTGCAACACGACGTAATAATAAGTCTTAGTTAATCGATACTCCGAGCATACAGTCGGCGGTAACCCAATTATTACTGCCGGTTTTTCTGCTTACTTTATCTTTGTATATTCACTATTGTCTGTTCAGAATACTTGTTGATATTACGAATGCTATTTAATAGAGAAGCCGGTCAAGGTCGTCTGTTACAGCTAGACTGTAACTATTGTAGAGATTCGGCATCCTCTCTGTTTTCTTGAGATGCCAGCACAACTTCGTATCTACAGTCTCGACCAAGAATTTCAATTAGCTATTAACAGAGCCGTAGACGGTTGGCTGTAAAGTTATCTCTGTGGGTGGTTAAGGTGTCGGAGGTAAGGGGATGATCCTGATCTTGCCATTATGTAGTCTTTTATAATACGGTCACAAAAAAAAGTTTCTTTTGTGTTTTAGCTTACTTATTGAGACTGTAAGGTGAGTGCGAGTTGGATCCGGCTTGTGGTTGAAGAAATATGTTACAACGTTGAACGGTTTTGTTATTGTGAGGTTGGCTGTAAAGCGACCAGAATAAGTGTTTCTACTTATTCTTTGTTAAGCGGCATGCTGGCTGTTTAGGCAGGTCGTTTTCAGAAGGACATTATAAAAATAACAGGCCAGGATGATGAAAACAAAAATACTAGCTCCCTCGCAGAATGCCCATCAATATCCTCTACTTATTAAAAGCTTACTGCTATCAGGTAAGCGTTATGAGCCCAATAATGAAATTGTTTACAGTGATGTTCTGCGCTACGACTATAAAACGCTCAATCAACGCATCTGCAAGTTGGCTAATGTATTAACAGAAGCGGGAGTGCAGGCCGGAGATACGGTGGCGGTGATGGATTGGGATAGCCACCGTTATCTGGAAGCGTATTTTGCGGTGCCTATGATTGGTGCGGTGCTGCATCATGTGAATGTACGTTTGAGTATCGAGCAGATCATCTACACCATGGATCATGCGGAAGATAACTATGTACTGGTACATGATGACTTTTTGATTCTGGCTGAGCAGTTTGGTGAACAGATCCCAAGTGTGCGAGGTTATGTGCAGTTGTCTGATAATCCGGCACCCGCTGAAACCAGTTTGCCGACACTCGGCGAGTATGAGGATTTGTTGGCGAAGGCATCTGATCAGTATGCTTTCCCGGATTTTGATGAGAACTCGATAGCGACGACTTTTTATACCACCGGCACCACGGGTAATCCTAAAGGCGTTTATTTTTCACACCGCCAGTTGGTGTTGCATACCTTAAATATGGCGGCCACATTAGGCTGCTACGAAGGCCAGCCTTTATTACGCTCTAATGACGTTTATATGCCAATGACACCGATGTTCCATGTGCACGCATGGGGTGTTCCTTATGTGGCAACAATGATGGGGCTGAAGCAGGTTTACCCAGGGCGCTATGAGCCTAATAAGCTGGTTGAGTTGTTTGCCAGAGAAAAGGTGACCTTCTCGCATGGGGTGCCCACCGTGTTGCAGATGATTTTGGATAGTGAGGCGGCTAAAACAACTGATTTAAGTGGCTGGAAAATGCTCACAGGCGGCAGTGCGCCGACATTGGGTATGGCTAAACATATGGCCCAACGCGGTATTCTTTTTTACACCGCTTACGGTATGTCTGAAACCTGCCCGTTATTAACCGCAACCTATCTGCATCATGATGACCTTGCTCTGGCGATGGAAGACCAAATGGCAGCAAGGATTAAAACAGGCATGCCGGTAGGGCTTGTGGATCTGCGCATTGTTGATCCTATGGGCAATGACGTTGCTCATGATGGTGAATCGATGGGTGAGGTGGTGGTGCGCTCGCCATGGTTAACACAGGGCTATTACAAAGAGCCCGAAAAGAGTGATGAGCTCTGGGAAAAGGGTTGGTTGCACACCGGTGATGTGGCTTCAATCTCCCCTGATGGCACACTAGAGATTAAAGATCGTATCAAAGACGTAATAAAAACAGGCGGCGAATGGATCTCTTCTCTGGAGCTGGAAAACCTGATTAGCCAGAATGAAGCGGTTAATCAGGTGGCGGTTGTCGGGGTGCCGGATGCGCGCTGGGGTGAACGTCCGTTTGCGATGATTGTTCCAGCAGAAGGGCATTCTATCAATGCTGCTGATATTCAGCAGCACCTTCTTCAATATGTGGAGAGTGGACAGATCGCCAAATGGGCTATTCCTGAACGGATCAGTATTGTTGCAGAGATCCCTAAAACCAGTGTTGGCAAGATTAATAAAAAGCTGATTCGTGATCAAGTTGATAACTAATGCCCTAAAAACCACTTCTTAAGTGCACTGACTCGGAATTAATCTAGCACTGGGAAATATCAGTGCTAGATTAAACTTGGCGGTTTTAGAGCCGAGCGCTAATTAGCCTCAAACTGAAAACTATTACCTTATAATAAACGTGTGACTATTACTGAGATGCAGGTCGTTTTCTGCTCAGGCAAAATCCATCGTGACAACAACACGCTTCTCACCCAGTGTAACGGCTGGAGATCGATGCACCGCCCCCAATCCGCCATTGCCATACCAGCCATCGCCTTTTAACAGTACAACATCACCCTCGTTAGCTTGTTGAATACTGGTAGAGTGGGAGTATAGCCCCGACTCTCGATCGCTTAACCCCATGTTGCCTGCGCCGAGTTTGCTGCGATCTATACCACAATTGCTGAGCCATTCTGTTCCCTGTCCATAATAAGTGGTGACCAAACGACAACCTAACTTATCTGTATGGAAGCGGGGGCACATCGCACGATCTAATACTTGCATCCTTAGACCAACCTCATCAAGGTCAAATAAGCAGCTATACATTTCTAGTAACAAAATAAGGTCTTCTATAAATGCGTGCTGTCCTGCCAAGTCCGGTAATGAGGATTTGATCGACTGCATTGGCGTCTTATGGCTGATAACCGAGCGCAGATTAAAGCTCGGGTTGTTCTCTGCTAGTCTTTGGCAATAATTTGTGACTTCATCAGGCAAAGACCGCTGAAATATAACTAAGTTTATTTTTTCTTTATAGATAGCCGTCATTACCTCTGGGGAGCCCCCTTTCATGTGATTATTATCACTCTGGTGGCTCTCTAAATCAGCATTACCTTCTATTCGTTCCGTCATACCCAAAACAATCACCTGTTTCAATAAACTAAAAAACCAACTACAATGTTATAATATAACATAACAATTGAGTTTAGAGGTTTGGCAATGAAAAGAAAAGCGCTGGTATTGGCTTCGGCTGTGCTTTGCTCGCAGGCAAATGGTGTTCATGCACTTGAGGTAGGTGTAATTCTGGATGCTTATCACAAATCTGAAACGACGGCTCTTGGGGGGCGTACTGAAGGTTTTGGATCGAGTCATAGTGAATTAAGCCTATCGCAGGATATTGCTGATTTTGCGACCGCTCACATGGCTTTGGTCGGTGAATGGAATGAGCAAGAAAGCGATCTGCAACTGGAAGAAGCTTATCTTCAATCTGCAGCGCTACCCGGCGGGTTGAATGTAACAGCCGGGCGCTTTTTGGCAGATATTGGCTACCTTAATGCAACTCACAGCCATTCTGACAACTTCAGCGAAAGACCTTTACTATACAGAGCTTTTTTAGGTGGGCATTACTTTGATGATGGTATCGGTGTGAGTTGGCTGGCACCTACAGATCGATATTGGCGCTTGAGTGCAGGTGCTTTTACGGGTGATGAGTTGGGTGAAGAAAATTCAGTATCAAGCATTGGTGCCTGGACGTTATCTACTGAATTTGGGGACGATATTGGTAATAACGCTAGCTGGCAGATGGGTGTAAGTTACCTGCGTAATAGAACTCAAGAATCGGGCCATCACGAAGATGAAGAGGGCGATGAGCATGAGGAACATGAAGAGCATGATCATGAAGGCCACGTTCATGGTGCTGATTACCAAGGGGAAAAACTTTACTTGGTAGACCTGGTATGGAAGTGGGCTCCCCAAGGAAATAATCGCCAAAAGCAAGTTAAGCTAGCGGCTGAATATGCCCATGTTGATGACGTTTATGGTGCAGAATTTGACCATTATGATGGTTGGTACCTGTCAGGGGTGTATCAGTTTGATGAGAACTGGTCGACTGGCATTCGTTATGGTCGTGTCAATCTTGCAGAGGAACACGAGCACGACGGTGAGCATGAGTGGGAAGCAAGCCGCTTAACTGAAACAAGCGTGATGTTGAGTTGGATGCCTACTCATACACAAAGACTGCGCCTGGAATATAAGCATCAGGATGCTAATCATATGGAAGGGGCTGACAACGCTATTACACTTCATTACCAAATTGGGTTCGGTGCACATGCTGCGCATAGCTTCTAAGTTATTTGCCCTTAGTTTGCTTGCGCTGGTTAATACCGCGCAAGCATTAACCATTTTTACCTGCGAGCCAGAATGGGCTGCACTCAGTAAGGAATTAGCGCCGGGAGCTAAAGTCTTTAGTGCTACTCATGTCTATCAGGACCCGCACTATATTGAAGCACGTCCCAGCTTGATATCGAAGTTAGCACAAGCTGATTTAGTTATCTGTAGTGGAGCGGGGCTGGAATCCGGCTGGCTTCCCGCATTACAAAAGCGTGCAGCTAACCGAAAGGTTGTTGATGGTGCTGATGGCATGCTCTATCTGTCTCAATATATTAAGACGATAGATCAAGATGAAACTGAGTTTTTCACTACAGAACATGTGCACCCGGAAGGAAACCCTCATTTTCATCTAGATCCTGATCGGGTATTGACATTGGCTTTGGTGATTAGTCAGCGTTTACAGCGCATTGACTCGGGCTCTGGGCAGTTATATCAGCAAGCGTTTGAACAATGGCAAAAGCACTGGCAGCAATCGATGCAGCAGTGGCAACAGCAAGCAATGACGTTAATAGGCATGCCTGTTGTTGTGCAACATACCAGCTTTAGTTATTTGATTAATTGGGCAGGAATGAAAGCTATTGCTGATTTGGAGCCAAAACCGGGAGTGGCACCCACGATGGCACATTCACAATCTTTGATTGACGATACTCGTCAAGAACAGCCGGTTGCTATTATTACAAACTGGTATCAGAACGATCGGGCAGCGCGTTGGATGTCTGATAAGACAGGGATTAACCATCTGAGCCTGCCTGCGACAGTTGATCTGAATGGGGATATCAATAACCTCCAACGCTTATTTGATTACCTTCTTACTCAACTACATCAACTACATCAACTACATCAATTACAGGAAGTTCAGTAGTGCAGATGCTCGAAATAGGATTGCCCGTATTGGCAGCCGGATTATTGATCTTGGCAAGCCATATTCCGTTGGGTTATCAAGTACTAAAACGAGGGATTGTTTTTATAGATCTGGCGATTGCGCAAGTGGCTGCATTAGGGACAGTATTAGCCAGTCAGATACACTGGCACGGTTATGACCAGTGGCTTCAGCAGAGTATTGCAGTATTGTTTGCCTTGTCAGGCGTTGGGCTAGTTGCTTGGATAAATAAAAGCTTGCCCGAGTGGCGTGAGGCGTTTATCGGCTTAATATACGTCACTGCCGCCTCAACATTAGTGTTATTGGTGGCGGGGCAGCCAAAGGGTGGTCAGCTGCTAACGAGTACGTTAAGTGGAGATATTCTCTGGTTGAGCTGGCAAGATCTTACTCTGCTCGCCCTGATTGCAGGGTGTGTACAGTTACTTGCCCATGTCTGGCCGGAAAAGTTAGAGCGCTTTTTCTATCTCGTTTTTGCGGTCACAATCACCCTTTCTGTTGTTAAAGCGGGAATCTATCTGGTGTTTGTCTGTCTGATAGCTCCGGCTCTGGCTTCTATAGTGCACAACAGGTCTAAAGCTTGGTCATACTTAGTTGGATGTATGGGCTTTGTTACTGGCTTAACCGTTGCCTGGCTGTACGATCTACCAGCAGCGGCGTGTGTTGTTGTTAGCGTTATTTTATCACTTCTTATTGCGTTGGTTTTACAACAGAGGTTTGGTCGAACGGAGGTAGTAGCTCAGCCACCATCTTGATTAATAGCCCGTATCGAGATAATCACTCTTCGCTTCTTCTGATTCTACGAGGTTGAGCCTGTTCAGCAGGGTAGTTTAATCACATAAACTGGCGAGTCTATGTGGCGGATAAGTATACCGATATCAACGCCATCATAGCTGGCAACCCTGAAGCGGCCAAAGGTGTGATTTACGTTTGCCGGATGATGGCTTGTCTTTGCGGCATGCGCAATTGGGTTGAGCTGGTTGGTCGTGGCTGTGATGTTTTCCCAGCTACAGGTTTGCGTATTTTGCGCTGCTACGTTACTTTCGCTTTTCTTTCGAATGCAAAAAAGTTCATCTCCATTGGAGGCTGAATAGTAGATCAAGGCGTTCATTGTAGGAGCATACTCCAAGGATGAATAAGGGTGAATGGCAGGAGTAGAGCTGCTGATCAGAGTGCGTATTGGCATTTCGGGGGCAGAAGGATTTATCGATAGCAATCTGCTTTTTTTGTGCTCGGCTATGATCAGGCGATCTTGCATCGGGTCATAGGCCATCGTATTGTGATCGGCATTGTTGGGTAGTTTGCTGCTCTGTAAAGCGCTCCAGGTGCCGAACGTACCATCCTTGTTTTTACCGTCCGGTGAATACCCGATGAAGGTATTGCCGTCATCGCCAGAGTGGCCCCAGAGTAATCGGCGCGTAGGGTCCCATGCAGTCCAGCCTCCAGGCCTTAGTTCAGCTTGCGGGTGTTTAGGGCCATGTCTCCAGCAAAGAGTGTCGAGGTTTAGTATATGTGGGATGGCAATCGGTTCTACCTCTGGGCCCAATTGTCTCTGTCCCTTTAATAAAATGTAGTCATTTCCCACTGGATCATATTGCACATACCCATAGGTATGAGGCGGTAATGGAGAGTTGTTGGGGTAACATGCGTCTTCATAAATAGCCCCGGCGCCATACTCGTTGATTTTTCCGCTGACATAACCATCTGAGATCCTGGACCACTGTCGGGTCGCCAGATTGAAAGCGTGAACGTCTGATCCGAAATAATCATTATGGCCGCCCCCAAAAATAATCATGCTGCCACTCTCGCCAAAATAATCAGCGAAGGCCGCTCCATTCCAGGTTTCTGTTATCGACCAGAAATCACAACGGCCACTCCAGGGAGCTTTGACGTAAAGCCCAAGTAGTCGTCTTGCGCGCATCTCCAATGACCGTGAGGGATTGAGGTTTACGTCTTTGGCAGGGTCTCCGTCTTCCAAGAACCTTGTGCCTAAAGGTGTTGGTGCCAGCCCTAGGTCAGGCTGGTCTCCAGAAATGCGGTACCAGTGGCCGGTTTGCATGGAATCCACCCAGCTGGGAGTGGTCTTTTGTCGTTGTGCGCTATGGTTCGTCATCAACAGATTGTTCTTTTTGTCCATGGTTAAGGATTTTGGCCTTACTCACCCTTTGTTGTGGAAGCTTTATTACAATCTTGTCATAAACAGCCACTGATCTCACGTTCTTTGGGAAAGGTACTATTAAACCTGTTCAATTTGTATTGATGGCGCAAATAAGAGAGACGATCTCAACATGGATAAACTTATCTGGTAGTACGCACGTAGCGTTAAACGCTGGGTCATACTCAGCTAAAAAGCACTGTACTGTATTTGGGAATTGATGGAGATGATGCCCTCGAAATGTCGGAAAAAACTGAGGTAAAACAATCAATCAAATGCAAGTGAGCAGGATGGTCGCTCATCGACCCTAACCGGACAAATGAAGACCAAAACATGTCAATTATTAAACCTATCCCGACATGAAATGATAGCAAAAAACATAGGCGTAGATATCGCGCCAAACGGGCATCACTGAGTAAAATTCTACTCTGAATCCATGTGTGCAAGATATTATTGGGTGCGATGCTTACTAATCGCTTCTTTGTTTGGCCAACCTCATGCCCATGATTAATTTGCTATAAATCAGCCCATCTGCTTTGTTGTGCTGTTCGACTTTCCATCAAGGGCGGAAGTTTAATATGAAGGGTTTGTGGTGCCGTTTGTGGGATCACCCTCGGCCAGCATCTTCACTAGTCATTGTCGTTGTCGTTCTCTCTCATTCGGAAATCAATAGTACAGCACCATGTATGTTCAAATATCCAAGAAAAAAGCGTGTCTTTAACAGCCTCAGAAAAAGCTGATCGGCAGGTAAAACTCCAGCTCAAACCTCTCATCTTCATTCAGAAAATGGTTTTTGGTATAGCGTACGTAACCTGGAGTAGAGCGTAATTTGAACGCAGTTTTAGGAAGCCAATCTTCTAATATTAAGCTAATTTGAGGGAGGAGTTCGCCGTATTTTCCTTCTAATGGGAAAACGGCATGCAGCCCGCCGGGGATGACCAGTTGAGTCACTATTGACCGTCTTTGAATAGGCTTATTAATCTCTATACATGCTACGTAACGGCAATGTTCTAGTTCAATCCAACATGGATTGGAGTGGTGTAAGCCAAATTGAGTTGAAAAATCCCGGTGTTCAGCTTCAGCCCACGCTTTAAGAATCAACCAAGTATTTCGTATAGATCGGTTATAGCCTGTGTGCCTAACATAGGCAACAAAACGTTCCGATACTTCAATAATCTTAGGTCTAGACATCTGTTTTTTGACCACATTCCGATAGCCTGCTGCTATTTCAGCGTCTTTTAAATAGGGCTTATCTGCCACTTTGCTGTCATGTGCTCGCCAACCTGAAGGGGACATATGAAAAATGGCTTTAAACGCCTTATTGAATGAAGAGGCGGAGCTGAAACCACAGCTGTTAGCAATTTCTAAAACTGAAGATCTTGGATCAAACATCAACTTATTTGCTGCGTATTCCATCCTTGCACGGCAGATATAACGGTGAACCGACTCGCCTACTACTTGCTTAAATATACGATGAAAATGCTGCTCGGAATACGCCGCGATTCCAGCAAGCTCTTTGGCACTGAGTTCCCGGCTGATGTCTTGATGGATATAGAACAAGACCTCGTTGATTCTTGTTAGATGTTGAGATGTCATACAATAAAATAGCATAAATGGACAATTACATAAGCATAAACGGACAATTTATATTTGCCAGTGAAGAGTACTATTTTCATACTAAATATAATTATTATGGGAGTACAACGTGGAGATAGCCAAATCATTACAACGGGTACGGTCTTCATATATTCGTGAGATTTTAGCAGTGGCAAGTGATCCCAATATCATCTCTTTAGCGGGTGGATTGCCCGCTGAAGAAACCTTTCCACTCAGCCTTTTTAAGCCAACATTAGAGCGGCTATCTAATATGCCTGAGGCATTTCAGTATGGCGCGACTGATGGGTATGCGCCATTATTGAACCATCTGACTCACCTTTACAGTCTGCCAGAAACACACAAATTACTCGTAACGACGGGTTCGCAACAGGGGTTAGATCTGATTGCGAGAGCCTATATCAATCCCGGTGATTCTGTTGTGATGGAGACACCAAGTTATCTAGGCGCTATGCAGGTATTTGAATTTTCTCAGGCTAATATCATCCCGGTTCGACAAACGGAGACAGGGCCTGATCTTTGCGCCTTACAAGAGGTTTTTGAACAGCAGTTACCCAAGCTGTTTTATGCGGTGCCTGATTTCCATAACCCTACGGGTGTGTGCTGGTCTCTTGAAACTCGTAAAAAAGTGGCAGATCTCTGCCGGCAATACGAAGTGACTTTGATAGAGGATATACCTTACCGGGAGTTAAGGTTTTCTGGTAATAACATGTCCTTAGTGTCTGAATTTTGCCCAGAGCACTCCATTGTTTTACGCTCGTTTTCTAAAATAGCGTCGCCGGGACTGAGGCTTGGGATAGTCTCTGGGCCGCGTCAATATATCGACCCACTGGTTAAAGTTAAGCAGGGAGCCGACTTGCACACCAGTGTACCCGTGCAGGCATTATTGCTCGGGTTACTGCAGGATCTGCGCTTTGAAGAACATATAGACCTTATTCGCACTCTATATCGTTCACGATATGAAGCGTTGTTTACTGCGCTAACCGAGCAACTGTCGGATAGTTGCACGACACGCCCTGTCGATGGAGGGATGTTTGTCTGGGTAACTGTTCCTGAATGCGACACATTGGCACTAGCGAAGTGTTTATTGAAGCAAGGCGTTGCCATAGTGCCAAGTACTGTATTTTACCCTCAGTCTGTCGAAGTCCCTGCCGCTATGCGTCTGAACTTTACGAATGCACATCCCAATGCGCTGATTGAGGCCGTAATGAGGATTAAAAGGGTGCTTCAAAACGGTAACTATATGAATCAAATAACTTAACACGTTATTCACTTATCAAAAGGCATCTGGTGCGCTTTTTTACCCAATTTAACAGTTAAGCGTGACCACAAAAAAGCTGTTTAGATGTATAAAAAGGGCTTCTGCTGCCTATCTTTAGGATTACTGTCTATGACCGGTTTTGGCACTTACCTGACCGTCAGGTCTAGCTAAGCTTTAGTGGCCGAGTTTGTTAGTTCACGTTTGAGTTATTAGGTATCAAGCGCAATGGCTATTTTATCCTTCATTCAAGCGTGCTTTACGCGCTTTTTATTTTGTTTTTATTGATAAAAATCATAGATGAATAAAGCGTGATTGATCGTTAAATTTATTCATGTTTTTTGGTGTTGACCCCATCGGTTCATCTCCCTATCATGCACTCAGTTTTTGGTAATCCTGTCGTAAAGCAGGATTTTAAACGGGAAGTTGGTGCGTACTGTTTTTAACAGGCAATGCCAACACTGCCCCCGCAACGGTAATCGAGTTAAGACATTACAAAAGCCACTGTGTCATGCATGGGAAGGCGTAATGTTGGTATATCAATACACTCGTAAGTCCGGAGACCGGCCTCAAACACTACTCAGTCGGCATAGCGGAGGGCTAATGCAACGGCAGCACATTCCTGTAGTTTCTGTTCTGGCTTGATGGCTGGTTCATGCTTTGCGGTTGTCGTGTTTCTGTTCATTCCTGCTCGCTAGTGCCGTTAATTTAATTGGCGTGCGGCGGGCACGTACAGGACACAATCTGACTCATGAAAAAACTTTCCAACACCGTTTTAGCAACGGCGTGTTGTTACTCCTCTTTGGTTGCAGCTGCGCAAACAGCCAACCTTAATGAAGTAGTGGTTACTGCTTCTCGTACTGCTCAGTCTGTTGATGAAACACTGGCTTCAGTCACCCTGATTACACGTGAAGATATTGAGCGCTCACAGGCTATTACTGTGGCTGATATGTTGCAGAAAACACCAGGCGTGATGATCACTAATAGTGGTGGTATCGGCAAAGCTAGCAGCATTTATCTGCGCGGTACCTCAACAAAAGATCTGTTGATTCTGATTGATGGTCTTCGTGTCGGTTCGGCTACGCTCGGTCAGGTGAGTGTAGAAGAGCTGAACTTAAGCCAGATAGAGCGTATTGAAATTGTACGTGGGCCGCGTTCTTCTTTGTATGGTTCTGATGCTGCGGGTGGTGTTATTCAGATCTTTACACGCCGTGGTGTGGGTAAATATACGCCTTCCTTTAGTGTGTCTGCTGGATCAGACGGTACATCAATAGCAGAGGTTGGCTTACGTGGTGGCGATCAGAACCGTTGGTTTAATGCAACGGCATCCGGAATTACCACCGATGGCTTTGATGCAAAAACTACCGGCGATACGGATGATGATGGCTATCATAACCAAGGATTGCAGGTTAAAGCCGGGCAACGTTTTAACGGTGGGCATGAGATTGAGGGTTTTTTCTCGGTAACTGACTCTGAAAATGAATATGATGGCTTTACCGATAAAGGCGATGCGTTAACCCAAGTTTTGGGTGCCCGAGGTGCGCTTGAACTTGCAGAGTTCTGGCGCTTGAACTTGTCGGCAGGACGTAGCTGGAACCATAGTAAAACGTTTTCCGGTAGCACTTTTTCAAGCCGTTATGAAACTAAACGTGATTCTTTTACGATCCAGAACGATCTGCTCGTGGGTGATGATAATCAGTTGATTTTCGGTGTGGATTATCTGAACGACCAGATTGAATCAAGTAATGCTTATGCCGAGACTGAGCGCAACAACTGGGCAGGTTTTGCCCAATATCAACTCACACTAGGGCAGTCTGATCTTCAAGTTAGTTTGCGTGTCGATGATAACGAGCAATTTGGTTCTCATACGACCGGTGGCATTGCGTGGGGTATCCCACTGAATGATGCGATTGATTTTGTGGCGTCTTACGGAACCGCTTTTAAAGCGCCGTCCTTCAATGATCTGTATTACCCGGGTAGCGGCAATGCGGCACTCATACCCGAAGAGTCTGATACCTATGAGCTTAGTTTGAAAGGTCAGCTACAGGGTGTTAATTGGCAGACTTCGCTTTATCAAACCTCGTTTGAAAATATGATCGCTTGGGCACCTATTGCACCGGGCTCCTTTACATGGGCTCCAAGTAACATTAACAAAGCGCGTATTCGTGGATTAGAACTCAGCGCTGATTATCAGTGGCAGCAGTGGTTGCTAAGCGGAAACGTCTCCTTTATCGATCCGGAAAACCGCTCAGGTGTTAATAAAGGCAATCGCCTGCAGCGTCGTGCTGACAAAATAGCCAACATCAATATCGATCGTGATTTGGGCGCACTGACGCTGGGTGCAACACTGCATGCAGAAAGCCGCCGCTATACCAGTGATAGCAATACCAGCTTCCTGGAAGGCTTCGGCACCCTTGATCTGCGTGCGGCCTATCAGCTGGCACCGGCATGGCAAGTACGCGCCAAACTTAGCAATCTGCTGGATAAACAGTATCAAACAGTGAGCGGTTATAACCAGGCTGGTTCAACGGCGCTGTTTACACTGGCTTATCAGCCTCAATAAGCCGTATCTGAAAAATGTATTTAATTACATTTGATTAAAACTATTAGTTCAACTTACTTAAGAGATGTCTGTCATGATAAATATTCAACCACGGTCGCAATTGATGATCGGTGCATTTTTGATTCTGTTGATGGCGGTGACCCGTGGTCATCACTTCGCTTCAATCGATCATCTGCCAAGTGCATCCTGGGCGGTGTTTTTTTTGGCAGGCATCTACCTTAAGCCTTTATGGTCTTTTCCGTTGTTGATTCTGGAAGCGTTTCTGCTTGATTTTGCAGCGATTACGTTGGGTGGCGTTAGCTCATTTTGTGTGACGCCAACTTACGTCATGCTGATTCCTGCTTATGCTTCTTTATGGTGGGCTGGGCGTTGGTATGCCCGCCGACATCAGGAGAGATGGAGCAGTTTGCTAACGCTGTTCAGTAGTCTGGTATTGGGTACGGCTGTGTGTCAGTTGATTTCCAGTGGTAGTTTTTACTTCTATTCTGGTCGGTTTACTGATCCGACCATGGCCGAAATGTTTAATCGTTTAATTAAATACACGCCATCTCAATTTGAGGCTGTTTTCTTTTATATAGGATGTGCTATTGCTGCGCATCTGTTCCTTGGCTGGTTCAATCGAAACCGTCATGCCGGTGCTAAAACACTATGAGTGATGTTATCAGCAATGCTCTCAATAGCTGCGCCACTGACGAGGAGCGTGAAGCGCGCTATTTAGCCCGCATGAAGCGTAAAAAAGCGGTGATTGATCAGTCTATTGCCCGGGCTGATCAGGACCGTGGCGTGTGTTTGGTGAACACCGGCAATGGCAAGGGTAAGAGTAGCTCTGCTTTTGGTATGGTTGCCCGGGCACTGGGTCATGACATGCAGGTCGGTGTTGTCCAGTTTATTAAAGGTGCTTTTAGTACCGGCGAAGAGGCGTTCTTCCGCCGTTTTCCAGAAGTGCAATATCATGTGATGGGCGAAGGTTTTACCTGGGAAACGCAGGATAAAGAGCGGGATATCGCGGCGGCAACAAAAGCGTGGAAGCAGTCTGAAGCCTTTTTAAATGATGAGACCATTGCCTTGGTCGTGCTGGATGAATTGAACATCGCCCTTAAATACCAGTATGTCGATCTGGATGCGGTGATTAACGCTGTTGAGAGCCGCCCAGTGCATCAGCATGTCGTTATTACCGGCCGTGGTGCTCCGCAGGCTTTGATCGATATTGCGGATACTGTTACTGAAATGCAGGTTGTGAAGCATGCTTATCAGGCGGGTATTAAGGCGCAGAAAGGTGTGGAGTTGTGAGAGCCAACCCAGAAAGCGCTGATACAGTATTTTGCCCTGCGCTGTTTATTAGTGCGCCCGCATCCGGGCAGGGAAAAACCACGGTCACGGCGGCATTGGCCCGTTTACATCGTGATGCCGGAAGGCGCGTTGTTGTATTTAAAACCGGTCCTGATTTCCTTGATCCGATGGTTCTGCAGATCGCTTCGGGCGAACCTGTGGATGCGCTGGATCTGTGGATGGTCGGTGAAGCGCAGTGTCGTACGTTACTGCATGCAGCAGCCAGTAGTGCTGATCTGATACTCATCGAAGGGGTGATGGGTTTATTTGATGGGCAGCCCTCGGGTGCTGATCTGGCGTGTTTGTTTGGTGTGCCTGTCTTGGCGGTGATTGATGGCTCAGCGATGGCGCAAACGTTTGCTGCTATCGCACATGGGTTGGCAACATTTCAGCCATCATTAGCGTTTTCAGGCGTATTGGCTAACCGTATCGGTAGTGATCGTCATGCTGAAATATTACGCGATAGTTTGCCAGAGTCGATTCGCTGGTATGGTGCTATTAAGCGTTCAACCGAGGTCGCGTTGCCGAGCCGGCATCTGGGTTTACTGCAAAGCAGTGAGATCACGGATTTAGAGGCACGCTTAAATTGTGCTGCTCAGATGGTTGCGCTAACCGGCGCGGCTGAATTGCCACCAGCAGTAGCATTTATGCCGGACTTATCAGTGAACCCTGAGCAGTTATCCAGCCCGTCTGTTGGTCGGTTAAGCGGTGTGCGGATTGGGATTGCGAAGGACGAAGCATTCTCCTTTATTTACCCTGCAAACATCACGCTACTTAAAGCGCTGGGGGCTGAGTTGCTGTTCTTTTCGCCACTACATGATACCTGTTTGCCGGAGGTGGATAGCCTCTACCTGCCGGGTGGTTATCCCGAACTGTTTTTATCTGAATTAGCAGGGAATGGCGCGATTAATTCTGCCATCAAAGCGCATGTGAATCAGAATAAGCCTTTAGTTGCTGAGTGTGGCGGCATGCTTTATCTGAGCGAATCGCTGACAGATCTTAACGGTAAGACTGAGCCTATGCTGGGTATATTAAAAGGCAACGTGATTATGCAGCCACGGTTAACAGCGCTGGCGATGCAGAGTGTCGTCTTGCCGGAAGGCATCTTACGTGGGCATACCTACCATCACTCCTGTTTCGAAACGGATGAAGTCGCAGACTATCAGGGTGTGTGCCCGAATTATGCGCGAACTTCTGAAGCGGTGTATAGAAAAGGAAATCTATACGCCAGTTATATACATCATTATTTTCCTTCAGCAGTGGATGCTTGTGTTGCGTTATTTGCGCCTGAATGATTAGTATCAGTGTGCTTTTTGCAGTGGGGCTGGATTGGCTGGCGGGAGAGCCGAAACGTTGGCATCCACTTGTTGGCTTTGGAACGCTGGCTAAGTATGTTGAAAGGCGCTTAAACGTAAAGCATCCGGATACGCTCAGTACGTTAGGTAATGCTAAATGCCCCGGTAAGTTTTGCGGAGCGGCAGGCGTAGTGTTGCTGTGTATGCCGTTGCCGTCGTTGTGGTTTTTTCTGTTACACAACGGGATAGTGAATACGGCTGGGGCGTTAAGTATCGGCAGCTTACTTGAGGCTGTTATTCTGTATTTCACTATTGGTCATCGCAGTTTATGGGATCATATTCGTCCGATTGCAAAAGCGCTTCAACGGCAAGATGTGAGCCTTGCCCGCTATCATACTTCGATGATTGTTAGCCGCGATCCTGATGCGTTGGATATAGAAGTATCCGCGATAGAGTCAGCGTTGGAAAATGGCAACGATGCTCTGTTTGGTGCACTCTTCTGGTTTGTTGTTGCTGGCGGCAGTGGAGCGCTCTTCTACCGTTTAGTGAACACCCTGGATGCGATGTGGGGTTACCGCACCGCACGTTACAACGACTTTGGCTGGGCCGCGGCTAATCTGGATGACGTGCTTAATTATTTGCCCGCCCGTTGCACTGCATTAAGTTATGCAGTGTTGTCTGATTGTGGCAGCGCACTTAAGTGTTGGAGAGAGCAAGCATCGGCGCATGCCAGCCCCAATGGTGGGCCGGTGATTTCGGCCGGTGCGGGAGGGCTTGGCATCTTGCTGGGAGGCCCGACGCGCTATCAGGGTGTGTGGCATGAAAAGCCAGTATTGGGGCGAGGGCGGTCACCGAATGTTGCTGACATTCAGCGTGCAATGCGATTAGTCACCAAGACGATGTTGCTCTGGGTCGTGCTTATTGCTTGTGCCGAGCTACTTCTGTTGATCTTGAATCTCGGAGGATGGCACTGATGCAAGAGGTTATTTATAAGTCTGGCGATGAGCCTATCCATTACGATAGGCTTCCACCTGTTTCTGTTCCAGTACCGATGCATGGGGGGCGTTTACATCAGGCGGCGGAACAATTTTCTATTCCTCTGGATCAATGGATTGATCTGTCTACAGGTATAAATCCTCACAGCTATCCGTTACCCATGGTGCCGGCGTCGGTTTGGCAGAAGCTACCGGATGATGGCGATAATTTACTCAGCATTGCCGCGAGTTACTACGGTTCTGCTCATCTACTGGCGGTGGCGGGTAGTCAGGTAGCTATTGAGCAGCTCCCAGCACTAGGCCAGATTACAGCGCAGGTTTGTCGTGTCGGAATTCTATCACCAGCCTACGTTGAATATGCCTATCAATGGAAACGCCAAGGGCATCACGTTGAAGCGCTGACGGCTGATGAGATAGAAGTACGGTTGCCGCATCTGGATGTTGTGGTGGTTATACGTCCGAATAATCCAACCGCCGAGTTGTTATCGTCATCGCGCTTACAGCGGTGGCTTAAGATATTGCAGCAACACAATGGCTGCTTGATTGTTGATGAAGCTTTCATTGATGCGCAGCCAGGTACTGAATCGATATCGATGATCACCCAGGATCCTGTTGAAGGGCTCGTTGTACTGCGCTCGGTCGGTAAATTTTTTGGCTTAGCAGGTATCCGTTTAGGATTTGTCTGGGCCGGGCCTGCCGTGTTGGCAGGACTGAAGGCAAAGCTTGGAATCTGGTCTGTCTCGAACGTGGCTCGCTGGGCGGGCGCTATCGCATTACGGGATGTTGATTGGCAATCGCGGATGAATCAGCGGCTGTCTGTTGAAGGTCAGCGTCTAAAAGAGCTTCTAACGCAATCTCTAACAGCGCTTTTGCCACAGAGCCTAACTGGTTTTTTATCACAGCCCCTGGAGCAACAGGGTTTTGCCTGCTTATCGACACCGCTATTTTGTACGGTGGAGTTTAAGGGGAGTCGTCAAAATGTGGCCGCTGGTATTTATCAGCAGCTTGCAAAGCAAGGTGTTCTTATTCGTTATTTTGAGGAATATGAGGCTTTGCGTTTCGGACTACCCGCCAATGAAACCGCATGGCAGCGACTTGAATCAGCATTGAGTGAATTAAAACGATGAGAAGTACAGGTACGTTAATGGTTCAGGGCACGACCTCGGATGCAGGTAAAAGTACGCTGGTGGCCGGGTTATGTCGGGTTTTGTGGCGGCAGGGTTTGTCTGTGGTTCCGTTTAAACCGCAGAATATGGCGTTGAACAGTGCTGTCACTGCCGATGGGGGAGAGATAGGCCGTGCTCAAGCCGTGCAGGCATATGCCTGTGGTCTTGAACCGCATATTGATATGAATCCAGTATTGTTAAAGCCCAATAGTGATACCGGTGCGCAGGTGATTATTCATGGTAAGCCGCTGACCAATATGGAAGCGACAGCTTATCATGATTATAAACAGGTGGCCTGGCATGCCGTTGAGGTATCGCATCAGCGGTTACGTTCTCATTATCGCTATGTGATCGTAGAAGGTGCCGGTTCGCCTGCAGAGATCAACTTGCGGGAAAACGATATTGCTAATATGGGCTTTGCCGAGCGGGAAGATTGCCCCGTAATCATCATCGCGGACATCGATAAAGGCGGCGTATTTGCACATCTGGTTGGCACACTTGCTCTGTTATCAGAAACTGAACAAGCACGTGTAAAAGGTTTTGTCATCAACCGATTCCGTGGAGACATAGTTTTATTGGAATCCGGACTTGAATGGCTGGAAGCATACACGGGCAAGCCTGTGCTGGGTGTTCTGCCTTATCTGCACGGTTTTCATCTTGAGGCTGAGGATGCCGTATCCGTTGAACAACCAGAGGTAGAGGTTCAGGCTTTGCGCGTTATCGTGCCGGTTTTTCCGCATATCAGTAACCATACCGATTTTGATCCTTTGCGGTTACATCCGTCAGTCGAATTGACTTATATCGGGCCTGATCAGGCTATTCCATCGGCTGATCTGATTATTCTTCCCGGTTCAAAATCGGTACGTCATGATCTGGAGTGGTTGCGTGCTCAAGGATGGGATAAGGCGATCACTAAGCACCTGCGTTATGGCGGAAAACTGCTGGGGATCTGCGGCGGCTTTCAAATGCTGGGAGATGAGATTGATGACTCTGATGCTATTGAAGGAGACGCCGGTTGCTCTGCGGGCTTAGGCTGGCTGGCGATGAAGACCCGACTCTATGCTAAGAAGCACCTGAGGACGCAAGCGGGCACATTTTGCTTACAAGGGAGCGAACCGGTTGCGGTGCAAGGTTATGAAATTCACTGCGGTGTTTCCTCTGGTGACGCGCTATCTCTGCCCTTGATTCACTTTTCAGATGGAACACCCGAGGGTGTTGTTTCGATTGACTCAAATATTGCAGGAACTTATCTGCATGGTTTGTTTGAATCGGCAGGCGTGGTTGAGCAAGTCTTACAGTGGGCAGGACTTAGTACAATTACAGAGTTTGATTATCAACAGCGCCGCGATCAGGATTTGGATCGTCTGGCAGATACGCTTGAGCAGTCCCTCGACATGGATGCAATTTTTGCTCTGTTGAACAATCCTAAGAGTGAGGGCAACGCATGATTCGTTTTATTCTGGGTGGTGCCCGCTCCGGGAAAAGCCGTTATGCCGAGCAGTTAGCAAGTGATAGTGAAAAAGAGGTGATCTACATCGCTACCGCTCAGGCGTATGACGATGAGATGAAAACACGTATTTCGCACCATAAAAGCCAACGTCCGGCTCACTGGAAAACCATTGAAGAGACGATAAATATAGATAAAGTTTTATCTGATAATGATGAGATAACTACATGTATATTAATAGATTGTTTGACGCTTTGGCTGACTAATCTTTTGTGTGCCAAGCATGACATTATGGCAGCCAAACAGGCATTAATGGATGCGCTTCCTCATGCAAAAAGTGACATCATTCTTGTCAGTAATGAGACCGGAATGGGCGTGGTGCCTATGGGGGAACTCACCCGTCGCTATTGCGACGAAGCCGGTTGGTTGCATCAGGATATTGCGGCATTGGCTGATCAGGTAGTGTTGATGGTGGCAGGGCTTCCTGTGGTCATTAAGGATGTACCGTCTGAGCTGCGATCATCAAAAGAGCAGCATATTATAAAGGCGGACTCTACAACACCCGTGACAACGCCTAAAGCTACATTAGCAAAAACGACCCCATAGAGAGCCCTATGAACATAACACTGACATCATTAAACTGGACTACAAATCCTGTTAAAACATTAGACTCCATAGCCATGTTTGCTGCTTCAGAGCGTCAGAAACAATTAACAAAACCGGCAGGCTCGCTGGGTAAGCTGGAAAAGGTCGCTATACGTTTGGCTGGCATGCAGGGGAAGATTCTTCCTTCTGCTGAAAAAGTGGCCATTGCTATTTTTGCAGCAGATCATGGTATTGCAGAGGAGGGTGTATCCGTTTTCCCGCAAGCAGTGACGGCTGAAATGATTAAAAATTTTTCAGGGGGAGGTGCGGCGATCTGTGCTGCTGCCCGTTTTATTGATGCGCCTTTAACGGTCTACAATTTGGGGACGATATCGCTTACGGAGGGGTTGGCCAATGTGCTTAATCATAGCATTGCTCCACAAACGGCGAATTTTTTACATCAAGCGGCTATGTCGCCCACACAACTGGCTAAGGCGATGGATATTGGCCGTATGGCGGTATGTGACGCTATGAGTAGAGTCACAGGAAAAAGTAATTCTGAATTTGATCTTTCTGCGGATGAGGATAAGGATCAAATAGCGCAACACAGTGCAGAAAATCATGGTTTACATCTATTTGTCGCTGGTGAAATGGGAATTGCTAATACCACATCGGCAACCGCTATCGCGTGCGTATTACTTGGTTGTGCCGCAGAAAAATTGGCAGGCCCAGGCACAGGCCTTGATGCCAGCGGTGTTTCTCATAAGGCAAACATTATTACACAGGCTATTGAGTATCATCGCGCTGAATTAAAAGACTCTATAGGTGATCCCTTGGTTGCGTTACAGCACTTTGGAGGATTTGAAATTGCAGCACTCACTGCCGCTTATCTTACTTGTGCGCAGGAAGGCGTGCCAGCTGTGGTTGATGGTTTTATTTGTACCGTGGCAGCGATGGTGGCGTGCCGGATTAATCCCCGCGTAGCTGATTGGATGATCTTATCGCATACATCGGCAGAACCCGCTTATAACATGCTGCTGGATGGTTTTGATGCTATGCCGTTACTTAACCTGGAGTTACGGCTAGGTGAGGGAAGCGGTGCAGCCATTGCCGTTCCGCTGATACGGCTTGCTTGTGCTTTGCATAATGAAATGGCGACTTTTGCTGAAGCTGCAGTGAGCGCGTCTGACATGAATAACTCTTCTAAAGAGTCCTCGATAACTCAGTTACCTGAAGCGTATGTTTGAAATGCGAAAGCCCCTGATTATAGATGCGTTACGTCATGGAGAAACGGTCAAAGGACAGTGTTATTTAGGCCGCACAGATGCAGGGTTGACCCCTGCCGGCTGGTTACAAATGATTGACGCTATTCAAGACAACATGAAGGAAACTAAACAGAATAGTAGTCTGGATGATTATGACGCCATCATCACCTCACCTTTATTGCGATGTAAATCTTTTGCTGAACAATGGATAGCGCCGAGAATAGCAGAACAAAAATTAATCCGAATTGAGTCTGCTATTCAAGAATATGATTTTGGTTTATGGGATGGGCGCACGGCGACTGACATCATGAAACGCTGGCCTGATGAGCTGGGTGATTTCTGGCGTGATCCGGAAAACTTCCCTCCTCCCCACGCTGAGCTATTGCCGCTTTTTTTCCAACGTGTAAGAAAGTTTGTCGACAACGAACTACTCGGCCCGCATTCCCGTATCTTATTGATTACCCATGGTGGTGTGATTAAAGTGTTGACCTGTTTGCAGCAGAACCGGCCAGCGAGTGTCATGGCAAACATCAGTGCTAAGCAGGGTGAAATTCATCGCTTTGTATGGGAGCGAGCGTGATAAAAGCGTTTAATGAGCAAGCCGTTAAAGAACAGTGGCAATCATTTTGTATTGCGCTTCAGTTTCTCACACAAATACCGGTTCGCCTGAATAGTTACCCTGTTGCGCATATCCAAAGGCAGTCTTTGCTTTACTATCCGCTGGTGGGCGTGTTGATTGGCACCTCTCTGATGTTGTTGGCCTGGATCCTTAATGGCCAGTCAAGCTTTGTTCAGGCGGTATTGGTATTGATCTTATGGGTGGTACTGACAGGCGGATTACATCTGGATGGCTTGGCTGATAGTGCTGATGGCTGGATGGGAGGCTTAGGTGATCCGCAGCGCACCTTAGCTATTATGAAAGATCCTTGTATTGGTGCGATTGGGTCCTTGACACTGATATTACATCTGTTGCTTAAATGGTCTGCATTAATCACCTTACTGGCTGCTAACCATTTCCTCCCTGTTCTTGTTGCTCCGGTAGTCGCGAGAGTGGCTGCTATTTTGTTGTTGGCTTTAACGCCGTATGTTCGCGCACAGGGTATTGCGTCACCTATGGTCGATAACATGCCTAAACAAGGTATTTATCTTCTGGCAGCGTCAGGTACTCTTTTATTGGCCGGATTAAATATTATTTGGTTAGTGGTTGTAGCTACTTTGTTCGTTTTAGCGCGTAGAGCTATGTTGCTTCGTATTAAAGGCACCACCGGTGATACGGCAGGTGCCTTGATTGAATTGCTGGAAGCCGGTGTATTAATCGCTGCTTGTTTTACATTGGAAATCTGACATTTTCATATAATTAAGAAGCGAGTGCATGATTCGTTTCGCATCAAACTGTTGGCTGCGTGTAATGGCGGCCTGACGCATCTCTTTTCTTTTATTTCTCTGCTCTGATGTTTGTTGGCAATGGTTTTTAATGGCCTGCGCCATCTGTTTTTTATCATCTGCCAAGTAACCGCATACCTGATCTTCAATAATATCTTTAGGCCCTTTGCAGTTATATGCAGCAACCGGTAAGCCACAGGTCATTGCTTCAAGAACAACGCAGCCGAAGGTGTCAAAACGAGAGGGTAGTAATAACAGATCTGCTTTGCTGTATAACACTGGAAGGTCTGCTTTATCTATCCAACCAAGGAATGTCGCTTCCGGCAGCACAACTCTTAACTGTTTATCCGCAGGGCCTGCTCCTGCAACCCACAGTTGTGCATCGGGTATCTGTTGTTTAATAGCGGCAAATATTTCCGGTAGATCAAACACGCCTTTTTCTTCACTTAAACGTCCTACGTATAATAATATCGGGTGAAGATTATCGCGTTTGACTGGAGATATTTCAGAGCTAAATGCGTCATCTACCCAGTGTTGAGTCAGAAACACCTGTTGAGCATCAATGCCTACTTCCGAACCGGTTAACCAGGTTTGGTGGTCGCTGTTCAGTGTAAATATGCCGTCAAACTGAAGGTAGAGCGCTCGCAACAGTCGTCTTATCCGGTCAGATTCATGATCATTCAGCTGCATCGTACTTTGCAGAAACTCCATCCAATCTGTGTGCATAAAAAAGTATGCTGGCACTGAAAATGCTTTTTTCAGGTAGAGGGTGATCGCTCCCATTATCAGCTCGGTAGAGCAGATAATACGGTCATAACTGCCTTGTTCAAAAATACGTTGTACCTGAATAATATCCGGAATATTGAACGTTTGCTCGCCAAGGCTTTGAATTTTGAATTGCTGCATTGGCTTGACGACAATAAGGTGGTTGTCACTTTTCAAGGTCGGGTGACAGGTCAGAATATCGATAGGGTATTCGTGTTTGCGTATTTCTTGTAGGGTACTTTGTAAAGCAGAAGAAACGCCGTTATGGTCCACTAACGTATCCGTTAACCAGAGGATTTTTTGCGGGTGCCTGGCTTTATTCAGGTCATCTGCTAATTCATTGAGAAAGGGGCGGTTGCTATAGATCACTTGACTGGCAGCAAAGGATGCTCCGGCGATGACCGCTGAAGTAAGTGCCGGAAAACTGAGTTCATCCAGCATCTTGGAAATACTTAGCGGTGTCATGTCATCCGAAGCCGGACTTTTCTCGTTACCAAAGAGTGCTCTGAATTGTGTTGGTATTTCAAACTTACGAATCAGCTCATCCGTTGTGAGTTTAGCAAAATTGCTTTGACCGATAGGAACAAGATGTTGACTCAGGCGGGAAAAGAAAATATCCGTCACTACCTGATAAATTTCAGGTATGCCATGGCGGATGACATGAAGAAAGTTATCCGGTTGTTTTCGTTGAGTGCGGGCTATCTCCTTAACGACTTTTAAAGCAGGCCTGAATTCTTTGGTGACACCCAGGTTAGTGAGAAATGCAGGCTTTTTTCCAGATAGCGCTTCATGAAAGGTTCTCAAAAAGGTAAGTGTGTATTTATGTCGTTTTAATTCCTGCATGGCGTTACTGACACCCAAACAGAGTACTTTGTCTTTTAGGGAACCTTTATGTAGCAGCAAGCGCAGTAGGCCAGGGTCTTCCATATGTATAGCCACTTGCGAGAAATAGTCGAGGAATGTGACGATCAATTTTTCCTCTTTTCCCACTTCTCCGTACGGGGCTGTATGGCCTTTACGGATCGCGTCCAGTACTAATTCAGAACGCTTGGTATCTTTCAGACGATTGGTTAAATCGGGAATATGTACCCGTGTTCCGGTGCGTCCAGCAAAAATTCCATTATGGTCGTCTGAGCCGCCTGTCAGAAATTTTGTATAGGGTTCCTTACAAAAATCATAAGGATTAAGTTGGTGCTTCTTAGCATATGATTCGATTTTTTCAGCGCTAAGGCTTTCTACCCAATGACGAGTCAGCTGATTTTGCCAGTAACCTCGCTGCCCGTTTAACACCTCAAAGCGTTGGAACATTACAGCAAATTTTTCAAGGATGGAGATATCGGGCCGGTTTTTATGCGTATAAAAAAACAAAGGGTGTGGCAGTACCGTAGGGATATCGTTTTCTAGCGTGAAACGGGTAAAGTTAAAAATATTGTGGCGGAGTTTGTTGAGTTTTATCTCTTGCTCAGGTGTAAAGCCATAGGTCAAAACGTGAATGCTAAGTTCAGATCCTGGAAAGTGGCAGGTGAATTCGGCGCCGACTAAAACATCATACCCTTTATCGAGTAACTCCCAGCAAGAACGTGCGTTGTTGTGATTAGTGATAGTCACCAGATCAGTACCATTGCGCTCCAGTGTTTTAATCAGGTCTTTCGTTTCTAGCCAGGTTTCCGGTAGGCGTAATAAACGCCCCCATAACTCATCCGGCACATCACTGTTTTTATCGTGGCAATGAATATCGATCAGTAACGTCTCTTCATCTGCGAAGCGATTCTTTTGCTGGATAAGGAATGCTTCGTAATCTGCATGAAGTTGCGCATGAAACATGGACTCAATGATCATGCTCTAAGCCCTGACGTGTCCATAATGGCCCCCTGATTTACTACTTTTAGTTGTATGGAGGAGTATAACGGGCATTGTTTTAAGAAATATGACAAAACTGATATACGTCAATTATCAGGCCTTTGTGCCCCGTTATTATGGCCGAACCGAGGAAGTAGGCTTCCTTTAAAATGTCTTGTAGGTTTTTAATTAAGGTGACTGTTATGAGTACATGTTGCGGTTCGTGCGGTGGTCAGGATGCAGAAGAAATTAAACAGCAAGAACAAGCTGATGCTGAAAAGCGTAAAGCAGAAAGTGAGAAAAAGGACGAAAAGTAATTAACTATAAAAAGAAAAAAAGTGAATGATAAAAAGCCAGATTCTATTGCTCTGGCTTTTTACATATGATGAATTTATTTAGTTCTAAACAAAGAGTAAAGAGTAGCTTGATCTAAGAGACCGTTGACCGTTAATTTCTTGTTTGACTGATACTTCTCAATGGCTGCACGTGTTTGAGGGCCGTAAGCTCCATCAGGCTTTCCTGTAAAATAACCTCCGTCATAGAGTTTCTTTTGTGCCCGAATGAGGGTGGCAAGGTAGACTCTTACTTTGCCATGTTCTGTTTCTAAATCGATAGGCGGGGAGGGTTTCACAAGCCTATCAGCTCTAAGTGCATCAGCCATGGTTAACACAGCTACGCCATAAGTGTGAGATGGGTTTTTAATACAGTAAGCGTGCAAATAACCCGTTAGTGTTTCCAGGCTTTCCCACGGAGTCAGATCAAAGGTCTCTTTAGAGTAGCGGTTTTCTCCAGTCAAATATCCGTAAGCCCATCCACCATACATAAAAGCACTGGTTGATCCCGTTTCTTTCATGTCATTTATGAATTTATGGCAGGGAAAGTTACCAACACCTTTGATTGAGAATTGGTTATTATCAAGTGCAGCGGCAGTGATATTTGTTGATGTGAAAGATAAATAAAGAGCTACCAACGTAGCAGTACGAATTTTTGTCATTAATTACTCCGTTAATTATAACCTTCTTTATTTGAACAAGTAGAATTGACAGTTAATGGATTGTAAAAAATATAATATTTAAATAGTTCGTTTATTTTAGCGTATTTTTTAGAAAAAAAACGAGGCTCTATGGCCTCGCTTTGATCTCACATTAGTAAAGAGCTCTACACATTTTTTTTAGCTATACGTGCAGTCAATAAGCCACCTAAGCCTAAGCTGAGTAACCACAGAGTACCAGGTAATGGGACACTGCCTCCTGTAGGAGGGGTAGAGGTTACTTCGATAGATGTCATTAGTAACGTGGTAGGCGTTCCCGTCCAATCAAGAAAGGTGGGGAAGGCAGTAGAAAATCCAGGATCAGCGGCATCCAGTGGGCTAATACCGGTAATTGAAAAGGTAGTTACTCCAGGAGCAAATGTATAAAATTCGCCGCCATCAAAGTCACATTCAACTTCAATACCATTAACCACGATACACATGTCAACAAACCCAACAGGTGCTCCAACCGTTGTAAACTCGCCATCGTTAACTAACTCATACACGAAACCATCAACAAATGGTGGATCAAACCAGCGACGAGGTGTTGGTGCGGTAAAAGTAAACGCACCTGGGGCTGGAACGAATGGTAAAATCGGATTGTCTTGATCTGTTCCAATTTCTACACCGCCGACACCACCAAAAGCGAATAAGAAGGTTGCAGGAGTGCCGTCCGGGTTGCCGGAGCCGCTAGTACCTTCAGAGAAAACTGGCGAACCCAAGATTACAAAATCACCTGAGGTAGAATCATAATAACCAACTGATTCAAATCCACCATCTTCTTCACCAAAGCTTATTTCAACGTCTACAAGAGTGCCTCCAATATCAGTAAAGTAGGTTCCTGTTTCGCTATTATACTCAATAGCTACTTCTGGCCCACCAGCTATCGGCGTATACCCGCTTAAAATACCTTCTCCAAATTCACCGCTATCGCCATCTGGGTTAGACTGGCCAAGGGAATATACTTGAGAGCCTAAAATATCTACAGCAGCAAGGGCTTCTGCTTCGCTACCATGCGCACCGTAGAAAATGTTAAAGCTGAAGCTTTCACCCGCAGCCAAATCACCAAAGGTAAAGTCAAATAGGGCACCATGATCGTCTGCACCATTATCAACAAAGTCCGTATTGGCTGGCGCTGAAATCGTTCCGCCGCCAAAGGCGCCTGTTTCGATTAGTGGGTCAACGGGAAAAAAGCCGTCGTCGCCAGAGAAGCGGACATTACCGCCATTGGCTTCAGAATTAGCTTCAACACCCTGAATAGTAACGTACTCATTAAATTCAGTTGGTGGGATATCCCAATCCATGGCACGACGATACACGAGATCAGTTAGGGTATAGTCTTCGTTATTTGTAATGGTCACGTTGCCTTGGAAAACCCCTGGTGCAAGAGATACACCATAAGCATGGGTAATTGACACATTAGCGCCCGACATTTGAACTACAGATGTTGCACTGTTAGGTGTAGCACCAAAAGTTCCGCTTTCAATCCCACCAGAACCGCCATTATCAACACTTGCATAAGCTGAAATACGACCGGTAGCTGAGGTTAATGCAACGCCCCAGCCCTCACATTCACAACCAGGTGAAGTTCCATCGTTGAATGTTCCATCAGGAAATTTATAAGCAAGGCCCGTAGAACCTGCATTATCAGTGAAAAAACCATCATCCCAACCGAATTCATCAGTATCGGGTGTGAAGTTTAGATGTCCGAAGTTATTTACACCCAAGGCAACATTAGCCGTAGCAGCGTTGTTTCCTTGGTCGAAAATCACAGCACCAGCGTACACGGCCCCTGAAGAGGCCATCCCCGCGCTAATTGCAATAGCAAGCATGCTGCGTCTTACATTTATAATTTGAAGCATATCTGTATCTCCCTATGCTCTGCCTTTACTATGCAAGCTTAACAAGCTTGCAAGCCCAATCTTAAATGCTCAATATTCTTTAAGCACAGGGCATGCCAATTTTTAACTTTTATTTATATGTCTATTTAAAACAATGGATTATATTTTTTACTTGTTTAAATAAACGATTAAATGTTTTGAATTTAAAATCGATGTAAAAAAAATTGACATTAGCTGATAGTCGACCCTTCTGTTATTTATTACCTGCTTTATCTTGATAATCTCTTATTAAAATTCATCTGCAATATGATGCTTGCTCAAATTAATTTGAGTAGGCATCTCGTGTATTTTGCATGTTGATCGGCATAATCTAAAAGATAGATATGCGTATTCAGGATCTTCTTCAGGGGATATCGTAGGTTAGCAGATGGAATATAAAGACTATTATAAAATTCTGGGAATCAAGCGCGAAGCAAGTGCTGCCGATATTAAACGGGCTTATCAAAAACTAGCTCGAAAATACCATCCTGATGTGAATAAAGAAAAGGATTCAGAGGAGCGTTTCAAAGAGGTGAATGAAGCCTATCATGCTTTAAAGAATCCTGAAAAACGCAAAGCTTACGATCAGTTGGGCGCGAACTGGCATCAAGGTCAGACATTTCAGCCGCCACCAGGCTGGACGTTTCAGTTTACCCAATCAGGGATGGATCAGGATGATATGGCATCAGGTGGATTCAGTCAGTTCTTTGATTTTATTTTCGGTGGCAGGGGTGAGGAACTCAGCGCACAGATGCGTAAAGCACGTATGCGTGGTCAGGATCTTCATGCCACTATTCATATCAGTCTGGAAGATGCGTTTAACGGTGCTAAGCATACGTTAACCTTGGCTGTACCCGAGCAGAATGCACAGGGGGAAATTGAACAATGCACGCGCCGGTTTGCAGTACAGATTCCTCCAGGCGTCAGTGAGGGACAGAGTGTCAGGTTGGCTGGTAAAGGAGGGGCCGGTATAGGCGATATGCCTAATGGTGATTTGTATTTACGTATCGTTTTTGAGCCTCATCGATATTTTCATGCCGTAGGCCATGATATCTATCTTGAATTGCCAGTAACGCCTTGGGAGGCTGCGCTGGGGTGCCAGATAAATACGCCTACGTTATCAGGAGATGTGATGTTGACTATCCCCGCTAATGCGCAAACTGGACTCAAATTACGCTTAAAAGGCAAAGGACTGTCAGGTCGTTCTACCGGGGATCAGTATGTCATATTAAAAATCGTTAACCCGCCGGTTGATTCGGATGAAACCATGACCCTCTATCAGAAAATGGCATCCAGTATCGCTTTTAATCCTCGAAAATTCGTAGGAGGGTGATCTGCTCCGGGAGATAGTTTCGCCGTGAGATTCGTTTTAATAAGACTATCTCAATGAGCAGCAGATTAGTGGGGAGGTATGAATGAGGAGAGTATCAACATGAGTCATAAACAACTGGTTCCTATTGTTGAAATGCTGGCAGAGGTGCTGGACGAGTCGTTGCAACTATCGATGGCTGATCTCTCCCGATTATGTTCGATACCACGCAAAGTCATCATCGAAATGGTGCAGTTCGGTATCGTGGAGCCGAAAGGCCAGGGACCTAACAACTGGCGTTTTAGTGGTCATGATCTGGTTCGGGTTCGGCAAACGCTGCGCTTACAGAATGATCTTGGTATCAATATGGCCGGTGCTGCTTTGGTGATTGATTTATTAGATGAGCTGAATGAGTTGCGTGCAAGAATAAGGCGAAATCATGTGCTTTAAAATTTGCTAAAACATACCCTTTTCGTCGTTCAGGATAGTGGTAAAAGTATTAAGACTTATTTTAAATCGCGGAAAGCAGGAAGGGCAATATGATGCTGAATTACATCGAGCAAAGTACCCTCAAAGTACGCCACACGCTGGAGTTGGCAGTGGGTGAAATGGCTGCACTTAAACAGAATACACTGACACCAGATTTCGTATTGTTGGCGCTGCTCTCCCAGCAAGATTCCGTTGCGATGCAAATTATCAGCAATATATCTCCCAACCCTGTTGATATTGCGACGCAAATCAAAGGGCAGGTTTATCAATATTATAAAATGGCAACGCCGGTACAGGGAACTCAGATTTTTGCCTCTAAAGAGTTGAGTGATGTTTTTCAGGTCGCTTATGACGAAAGCCGCCGCTTGGGCGACACTTATATTTCTACAGGAACCTTGTTCGTCGCATTGTTTGACCCAAAAGCAGGGCATACCGGCGAGTTTTTAAGGAAGGCAGGGCTTGAACAGAAAAAAATAATGAAGGTGCTAAGTGAGCTCCGTAATAGTACGGCAATCACATCAGATGATGCCGAAACCAAGGCGGATCTGTTATCTCGCTATACTCAGGATCTGACACGTCAGGCAAGAGAGGGTGCGCTTGATCCTGTTATTGGTCGGGATGAAGAGATTGATCAGGTGATACAAACCCTTTCACGGCGTAAAAAGAACAATCCCGTGCTGATTGGTGAAGCGGGTGTCGGTAAAACAGTGATTGTTGAAGGATTGGCGCAGCGGATGGCGAGTGCGGATGTACCTGATACCCTGTTAAATAAGCGTTTATTATCGTTGGAAATGAGTGAGCTTGTAGCAGGTGCGGCGATGCGGGGCGAGTTTGAAGAGCGCCTGAAATCAGTACGTGACGCGGTTATTAAATCAGATGGGCAAGTCATCTTATTTATTGATGAGCTGCATACTATGGTAGGCGCGGGTGCTATGTCAGGAGGAATTGATGCGTCGAGTATGCTTAAAACTGCGTTGTCAAAAGGCAGTATGCAGGTGATCGGTGCAGATACTCTGGCTGAATATCATGCTTATGTTGAAGCTGATAAAGCACTGGAACGTCGCTTTCATCCTATCTTGGTGCGTGAACCGAATGTTGAAGACAGCATATCGATATTGAAAGGGGTAGCGCCCCGTTATGAAAAACATCACTTAGTGCATTTTGCTGACAGCGCTTTGGTAGCAGCGGCGGAATTTTCTGAGCGCTATATTACGGATCGCAATTTGCCTGATAAAGCTGTCGATTTAATTGACGAAGCCGGTGCGCATAAACGTATTACTTTAAATGCCCTGCCTCATGACATAAAGCAATTAGAGTTACAACACAGCCAGTTACAGCAAGATAAGGCGGCTGCATTTAATGCGCAGAATTTTGAAAAAGTCGCTAGTCTTCAGATGGAGATTATAAAGCAGCAGGAGGCACTACAGAAGCTGCATGATCGTTGGGAAGCGGAGCGCAGTATTGAGAATGATCAGGTAGAAGCGGATGATATTGCTGAGGTTGTGTCTCGCTGGACGGGTATCCCGGTTGCTCGCATGGTTGAATCAGAAGCCAATAAACTGGCACGTATGGAGGAGCAGCTACACCAGCGGATCATCGGGCAGGAGGATGCCGTACGCTCTGTTTCCGATGCTATCAGACGAAACCGAACGGGTATAACATCGCCCGTTCGGCCTATTGGAACCTTTTTGTTTTTGGGGCCCACCGGTGTTGGTAAAACAGAATTGGCTCGCACATTGGCTGAGTTTCTTCTGGATGATGAAACGCGTATTGTCAGATTGGATATGTCGGAATATATGGAGCGTCATGAAGTATCCAAAATGATTGGTGCCCCTCCTGGTTATGTTGGTTATGGAGAGGGAGGTCAGCTGACAGAAAAAGTTCGGCGAAACCCTTATACGGTAGTATTGCTGGACGAAATTGAAAAAGCGCATCCCGATGTGTTCAATATTCTTTTACAAATTCTTGAAGATGGCCACCTGACCGACGCTCAGGGGCGCAAGGTATCGTTTCGCAACACTATCTTGATAGGCACATCAAACCTAGGTACTGAGTCCTTATCACCCGATAAGCGTGAAATAGGTTTTGTGCATTCAAAGGTTGCTGATTACGATGAGGCAAGGCGATTCGTGATGAAGGAGGTTAAGCGTTTCTTTAAGCCTGAATTCCTGAATCGTTTGGACGATATCATCGTGTTCCATTATCTGGAAGAAGAGGATGTACAGAAAATTGCCAAGATATTTGCAAAAGCGTTGGTGAGCCGAATGCTCGATCATAAAATCCAGCTGACAATAGATGCTGATGTGGTTGCTAAGATAGCGGTCGATGGATATGATCCCGCGTATGGTGCCCGGCCATTACGACGAGAGTTTGAACGACAAATAGAAAACCCTTTGGCCATGAAAATTGTTGAAGGTACGTGCGCAGACAATAGTCGGGTTCATATAATATTAGAAGACGGCGGGATCGCTTTTGAAATAGATGCTGTACCGAAGACAGCCGCTGTGCCATCTGTAGTTGCGAAACCTGTTTCTGAATCTAAGCCGTCTGAGAGTTTGTCTGAATGAGCTTTATATTTGTTATAACCTCTTTATAAATAGGCTAAGTTCTTGAAAAAAATAGCGGTCTTTGTTGATGTCCAAAATATTTATTACACCACACGACAAGCCTATGGTCGCCAGTTTAATTATCGTAAGTTGTGGGAACGGATCAGGACGCAGGGGCAAATAGTATCGGCAACGGCCTATGCGATTCATCGGGGGGACGAGAGACAGCTTAAGTTCCAAAACGCGCTAAAGCACATGGGCTTTACCGTTAAGCTTAAGCCGTTCATCCAACGAAGTGACGGTTCGGCGAAGGGCGATTGGGATGTGGGTATTGCCATTGATGTGATGGATATTTCAAGAGATGTGGATATCGTTATCTTACTGTCGGGAGATGGGGATTTTGATCTCTTGCTGAATAAAATTCGTAACGATTACTCTGTTTGTGCAGAAGTGTATGGTGTTCCTTCACTCACTGCCAATTCACTGATTGAAGCAGCCAGTGTTTTTCACCCAATAGTTGATGATTTACTTATTTAGCCGCCCTCGTATTTGTGTCAGACAGACGGTTTGTGTGTTAACCGACCTTTTTGCCGATTAACACATTCTTCTTATATATGGTTTAAAGATAGGGTATTAATCACACGCGTAAACTAATTTTTATCAGTATCTTTAATATTAAATCGCTCTAGATCGTTTGTAATATCTACATCGACGTTAGCTGATGGGATTTTAAAATCATAGACACGTTCCCAACTTGTGCTTTCAGGCGTGCGTTCCCATACAGTTCCGGCATTGTAAGTTAACAAGTCTGTTAGAGAAGAGTCCATTTCACATATCTTTTTTAATGGAATAGGCAGCATATTAGACAATTCATTTTCTACGTACTCTGCCGATTCGTAGCCTGTATATAGGCGCCAGCCGGTGTCATTCAGATGCTCCGGAACTGTTTTATACATAAAGCGAACAGGTAATTTTTCATCAAATGTCATTTTAGACACCAGTACGAGAAAACCATTCTTTGTTTGGTTGGTTTCTGTGTCTTTTGTGAGGGGTGTATCAATAGCAGGGGTTTTCATAGCAAAATCCAGCGAAATTTTTTAACAGACGATAGTGTAAAGCAAAGCTAAGGAATTGAGGATAAAAACAAAAAAGCCCGTCATGCGACGGGCTTTTTATACTCAGCTGTGATTAAGCCTGAACTGTAGGAATAACAGTTGCGGCTTTCGCTGTGTAGTTTTCGATCTGATCGAAGTTCAGGTAACGGTATACATCTTCAGCCATTGGATCCAGCTTGGCGGTGTATTCCATATACTCAGCAACGGTTGGAATCTTGCCTGTTAGAGCTGCAACAGCAGCTAACTCTGCAGAGGACAGGTAAACATTTGCACCTGTACCCAGGCGGTTAGGGAAGTTACGTGTTGAAGTAGAAACAACAGTCGACTTCTCAGCTACACGTGCCTGGTTACCCATGCACAATGAGCAACCTGGCATCTCCATACGAGCACCGGCTTTACCGAAGATATTATAATAACCTTCTTCTGTCAGTTGGGCTGCATCCATTTTCGTTGGTGGGGCGATCCACATACGTGTTGGCAGAGAGGTACCTGCTGCTTCCAGTAATTTACCCGCCGCGCGGAAGTGCCCGATGTTAGTCATACAAGAACCGATGAATACTTCATCAATTTTTGTGCCAGCAACTTCAGAAAGCACTTTCACATCATCAGGATCGTTAGGGCAAGCCAGAATTGGCTCTTTAACGTCAGCCAGGTCGATTTCGATAACAGCAGCGTACTGAGCATCAGCATCAGCCGACATCAATTCTGGGTTAGCCAGCCATTCTTGCATGCCGGCGATACGACGCTCGATAGTACGAACATCGCCGTAACCTTCAGAGATCATCCATTTCAACATTGTGATGTTGGAATTCAGATATTCACGGATCGGTGCTTCGTCCAGCTTAATAGAGCAAGCCGCAGCTGAACGCTCAGCAGCAGAGTCAGACAGTTCGAACGCCTGCTCAACTTTAAGATCAGGTAAACCTTCGATCTCAAGGATTCGGCCAGAGAAGATATTCTTCTTGCCGGCTTTAGCAACAGTTAATAGCCCCGCTTTGATGGCGTATAAAGGAATAGCGTTAACAAGGTCACGTAGTGTGATACCTGGTTGAAGCTTGTCACCTTTGAAACGAACCAATACAGATTCAGGCATATCCAGAGGCATTACACCTGTAGCGGCAGCAAAAGCTACCAGACCAGAACCTGCAGGGAAAGAGATGCCGATTGGGAAACGCGTATGAGAGTCACCGCCTGTACCTACAGTATCAGGAAGCAACATGCGGTTTAGCCAAGAGTGGATTACACCGTCACCAGGGCGTAATGAAACACCGCCACGGTTCATGATGAAATCAGGAAGTGTGTGATGCGTCTGAACATCGACTGGCTTAGGATAAGCAGCCGTGTGACAGAAGGACTGCATAGTCAGGTCAGCAGAGAAACCCAGGCATGCCAAGTCTTTAAGCTCGTCACGTGTCATTGGACCAGTAGTATCCTGAGAGCCTACAGTCGTCATTTTAGGCTCACAGTATGTACCAGGAAGAACACCGGCTACGCCGCAAGCTTTACCAACCATTTTCTGAGCATGAGTATAGCTTTTGCCAGTGTCTGCAGGTTGATCTGGCTTACGGAACAGTTCAGTTGGTGCCAAGCCTAACGCAGCACGTGCTTTGTCAGTTAAACCACGACCAATGATGAGTGGAATACGACCGCCAGCACGAACTTCATCAAGAAGAACCTGAGTTTTCAGTTCGAAGTTACACAGTACTTCGCCAGTTTCAGCGTTTTTAGCAACACCTTCGTATGGATAAACGTCTATAACGTCACCCATATTCATTTTCTCTACATCCATTTCGATAGGTAAAGCGCCGGCATCTTCCATAGTGTTGAAGAAGATAGGAGCGATCTTGTTACCGAAGCAGTACCCACCAGCACGCTTGTTCGGTACGTTCGGGATGTCGTCACCGAAGAACCATAGCACAGAGTTAGTAGCAGATTTACGTGAAGAACCTGTACCTACTACATCACCCACGTATGCAACAGGGTAGCCTTTAGCTTTGATTTCTGCGATCTGCTTCAATGGGCCAACAGAACCATCTACATCTGGAGTAATCCCATCACGTGACATTTTCAGCATTGCGTTAGCGTGTACCGGGATATCAGGACGCGTAAATGCATCTGGAGCTGGGGATAGATCATCCGTGTTAGTTTCACCGGTTACTTTAAATACAGTAACAGTGATTTTCTCAGCAAGTTCTGGTTTAGAGGTAAACCATTCAGCATTTGCCCATGACTCAAGAATCTGCTTAGCGTGGGCGTTGCCAGCTTCAGCTTTTTCTTGCACATCATGAAATGCATCAAATACTAGTAGAGTGCGCGAAAGAGCAGTGGCAGCTGTAGGCGCCAATGATGCATCGTCTAAGCAATCAATTAGAGGTTGGATGTTATAACCGCCCAACATCGTACCTAATAGTTCAGTGGCTTTTACTTTATCTACTAAAGGAGAGTTCGCTTCGCCTTTAGTGATGGCTGCAAGAAAACCTGCTTTTACATAGGCTGCCTGATCAACACCCGCTGGAACACGGTTAATCAACAGGTCTAACAGGAAATCTTCTTCACCTGCAGGTGGGTTTTTCAGTAGTTCAACCAGGCCTGCTGTTTGGTCAGCATCTAATGGTTTTGCTGGTACACCTTCAGCGGCGCGTTCTTCTACGTGTTTACGATAAGCTTCTAGCACGATATAGCCCTCAACTGTTATTCCCACCGGTCTTTACTCACCACGCCGGAAATTCGACGCTGGTAAAGATTTAGTCTCGTTATTAATATGCGTGGGGATTCTAGCTTATAGGCGGCTTAAAGTTAAGTTTGTAGACAAATCAGCGTGTTAGACTTTGTGCCTAAGCTGATGCACCCTGTGTTCTACTATTTTGAATTTTATGAAAAATAAACATTTCTTACATCATCTATGCATTATTATACTATGCTGTTTATTATGCCGCGCGCTTAATAATCTGACGGATAAACTAAGAATCATTCAATTATGCTAGTTCAGGAAAATGAAACGGTTAATTCTCCCATTTGGATGGCACTGTCAGACTGGGATATTAATGCAGAGCTTGAAAGCGATCTGGCTGAGAATATTCAGGCTGCTTTTGAGTCAATGGAGCAAAAAAGTCTGATTTATAAGGGAACCTTACCTGAGCTTAATTTGAGTTTGGCTATTCGAAAAGTAGCCAGTGAACCGATGGCGCTGATGGTGCATGTAAAGCGTTTTTATCTGGCGATCTTGAGCCGTTCTGAAAAAAAAGTACTGGGTGCCTTGATAGATCTCCTGATTATTTTACGATACAAAGGTAATCCTTTATTACTTAGGCTTATTAAGGAGGCTGAGCCCCTTTTGGGCGCTACCTTGTGTGCCCAGCTTAAAACAATTGCTGAGGATAAAACGGCAAATGGTATACTCCAGCTTGATGTTTCAGGCTCAGTCCTGATCAATGGTTGTAGCTTGCCTGCTACATATCAAAAGAAGGAGCAGCGCTAAATGGCGGGCAGAAATGGAAAATTCCCGAATGTTTTGCTTGTGGGTTTTCAAGGAAGCACGCTGCACACCCTTGAGTATTTTTTTCAGTCGCATCAGATTGGGAAAAAATACAGCATTGTCAGTTCGGTACAACAGGCAAACTGGGTTATTTTTAACGCAGACCAGCCTCAGCCAAAAGAATTACTTCAAACCTATCTTGAAACAAAAATAAGCCTGCCTGCTATTGTTATTTCAATCGCGCATTTGGAATGGAATAGTTGTATTACCCTGCGCAAACCTTTTGGTGTAAAAGATCTGGAAAATGCCATAGAAGCGTTATTTGATGATGTTATTAACGCTAAAAAAACATCAGATGACAGCGAATTGCCTCTTGCTATTTCCTCTTTAGATTTATCATTGATGGCAGCAGAGGCAGCAGAGGCAGCAGAGGCAGCAGAGGCAGCAGAGGCAGCAGAGGCAGCAGAGGCAGCAGAGGCAGCAGAGGCAG
>JBLWXO010000002.1:331481-363652 GCA_048267385.1 Neptunomonas sp.
CGCGTTTATCCCCTCCGCTTACTGTTTCTAAAAAGGTAGCGGATTTTCAGCTCGCGATGAAAAAGCAGCAAGCGAAAAAAGAAGTGCGTGGCTATAACTCGCATCAGAATGCTCCTGCTCATCTCGCACAGTCTACATCGGCTAGTGCCAATCATCTGGTAGCTAAACCCGATACTGTCTCCAGAATGACAAAGAATAACCGCTCACAATACAACGCTGAAGCAGAGTTGGCACCGGATCTTGATGTGCTGCATTCGGTCACTGCCAAAAATGTGGCAACTCGCGCGGCTGCGTTGACACCCATAATCGAAAAGAAAAAAAAGCTGCTTAATGCTGAAGCTAAAAAAAACCGAGTAAAGCAGGGCTCCTCACCAAAAGCCTTGATGATGACGACCGTTTTTGGTCATCTGCCCGAGTTGGATTGGACGATTGAAGCTGACCGGCGTCGCCTGCAGATAAACCCTGATGGCATGTTATTACCCTGGATCACGAAAACGGTTGAGCAAGGCAGAAAGCAAGATATGTCGTTCTCAATTGACGGCTTGCATTTACGTCTGGAGTATCTGCCATGGACCGATTGTTTTGTGACCAATTTATCCGAAGAGGTGCTTTATACAGTCATGACCAGCCGTTTTGGGCTCGGAGAACTGTCTATAAAGAACGGAGATGTCGTTGAGGATGATTTGCAAGATGGTTTGGGCTTTTCAGAACGTATAATGACAGCGGAAGATCTTCTTTGGTTAGCCGGGCTATGGACCGTACAGGGGCGTATTTTGCCTGGAGACGATCCCACTCGTCCACGCCGTTTGAAAAATGAACCTGACTGCCTGAAAGATATTACGGTACCGGAAGTCCATGCTGTGATTGATTTATGGCAAAGCCGTTCCATGAGTGCGTTTGAGGTTATTAGTGAGCTTAATATTCCACAGCGCTATGTATTTGGTGTCATGGCGGCGGCGACGACAGCGATGCAATTTGAGTTTTAAGTGTATACGTTTTTATTATTAACCGATTGAGGGAGATAGTGTGGCGACACCAAGTGTTAAAAAACGTTACTTACAAGTCACGCCAAGCGGTGCTTATTATGCCACGGTGAACTCTCAGCCGGATGATGCTCGTGCGTTATTGTTGCAGTTAATGAGCAGTGATATACCGATTGAGCACTCGATGGACATATTTGCAGAACTGGCGGATTTAGATAAAGATCGCGCTGCTGTGTTATTTAATCGCCTGATTGCCCGCAGGTTTTTGGCGCTGGTACAGACACCTATAGAGCCAAGACGGGAGAGTCTGGAAGCCACATTGTCAGATATTCTAGTCACGCTTTCTGCAACAGGTAAAGTCGTGTTGGGTGATGATCAGGGTTTTTGTTTGGGATCTGCAGGATTTGATAGAGATCACGCAGATGGAGTGGCTGCGTTAGCGGCGGATCTTATTTCACTTCATCAGCGACATCATTCATTGTTAAATAAAGAGTTACAGCTAATGGGTGAATCCTGGGGGTTGCTGGATCCCGTCGGGAATAGCATGTTGGGCACATGGATAATCCATATAGGGTCGCAGTTATTTGCGGTTATTATTCAAGGACAGCCTAACTTAAACCAGCATCAGTTTGTTGAATTAATAAGCGCTCTTGCGAGTCGCTATCTTGATCAGTGAGCGTAGATTTGACAATTAATATAATTATGGAGATAAGCTGTTATGCGTTCTGAAATGATGAGGTCTATTCTAAGCGACCTGAATGGAACGTCTGCTGAGATTGAAGCCTCGGCTGTCATCTCAACGGATGGGTTGATGATAGAGGCTTTACTTCCAGCCAGTATGGATGAAGATAGAGTGGGCGCTATGAGTGCTGCCATGCTCTCTCTTGGAGAAAGAACCGCGCAGGAACTTGCACGTGGTGAGCTTGAACAAGTGTTGGTTAAAGGCGTAAACGGTTATATCTTAATGACACATGCCAATAGTGACTCTGTTCTCACGGTTGTGGCGAAACCTAATGCTCGTTTAGGACTTATTTTTCTTGATGTTAAGCGTGCAGCTGAAGCAATAGGTAAGTTGCTGTAGAGAGAGGCAATTTTTTTCATGCTTATTACGTACCATGATGGCTCGACTAAAGAGGTGACAATAATTGATCGGGAAGTCCCTTATCCTGACGGTAAACTAATCGTGTCACGAACAGATCCGGCGGGAGTTATAACCCACGCTAACCAAGCATTTATTGAAATGTCCGGGTATCCGTTAAACGAGTTAATTGGTATAAACCACTGTATTTTACGTCATCCTGATATGCCTGCGAAGGCATTTGAAGATCTCTGGATTACTATTCAGTCAGGAAAAAAGTGGCATGGTTATGTCAAAAACCTGAGAAAGGACGGTGCATATTATTGGGTAAAAGCTACGGTGATACCCAACATTCGAAATGGCGAATTGATGGGGTATACGTCTGTCAGGAGAAAACCGTCTCGTAGTAAAGTCGAAGCATGTACGGCCTTGTACTTAAAGATGAATATGGATTGTTAATCAAATGAGCAGCTATACATTATCAGTGAGCCCTGATTTTGCTCCTGAGCATTTATCGGGTTGGTTTATTTTTAATACCTGGTTGCAAAAAACGCTTGAGACCTCGTTTCATCTCGAACTTTATGATGAATTTGAGTCCCAGCGAAAAGATATTCATTTGGATAAAATAGACCTTATTTATGCCAATCCTTATGACGCGGCTATGCTCGTACGAGAAAAAGGCTTTAAAGCCGTCGCGCGTCCTATCAATCGGTATGATGAGGCGATTATCGCGACCCCCGTTACATCTTCATATCACAGTGTTGATGATTTAAGTGCCGGGATCAGAGTGGCAGCCACGCATGACCCCGATGTCAATATGATGGGGATGATCATGATTGAACCCGCTGATCTTGATCGCTCCAATGTGACCTTTAATTCGGTGCATAGCTATGTGGTGGTGGCCAAACATCTTCTCAGCGGGCAGGCCGATATTGGTTTCTTTTTAAAAGATGCATTTTTTGATTTGGCTGATTTGACGCGTAATCAGATGAGAGTGTTGGTTGAGAGTCAGATTGATGTTATTCATCATACTTTATTGGCTGGCCCAAATGTTAAGCATCTGATCACTCCCTTATTGGATAACTTGTTAACGATGCAGCAGGATATCAAGGGTCAATCCGTTCTTGAAAGCATGCAGATGACGGGCTGGATGAAAATGGGGCAAGAGGACACTGAGTTTATGATCGATTTAATAGACACATTAATTGATGAGTGATTTATCGGTTTAGAATCGACATCAGCTCCATTTCCCGTGAAATTTCTATTTTGTTCTTTCCGGTTTTTTTAGCTTTATAGAGTGCTTTATCAGCTCGCTTAATGACGTGCTCAATCTGTTCATCAGATGTGCTTGAGGATGTAATCCCTAAGCTTGCAGTGACTCTGATTCGTTTATTGCTGCTTTCGTTAGCAAAGGCAAAAACGGATAGTTCAACCCTTATTCTGCTGGCTACTTTTTCAGCCCCTTCAAGTGATGTTCCAGGGAAAATGATGGCGAACTCCTCCCCCCCGTAGCGATAGGCTGTATCTGTTTTTCGCAGGTTATTTTGAATGATGTGGCCAAATTTTTTCAGAATTTGGTCGCCGAATAAATGACCGTAGGCATCATTCATGAGTTTGAAGTTATCAAGGTCAATAATGCAGAGTGAAAAATATTGGTGATATCGCTGGGTGCGCTCAAGCTCTATCATCAAATTTTCAGTGAACAGTCTCCTGTTATACAGCCCCGTCAGGTTATCGGTAATGCTTAATCGTTTATAGCGTTCTTCGCTTTCTTGTAGCGCCATTTGGCTGCGCTTTTCTTTACTGATGTTTGTGAGTGTTTCAATAGCACCAATAATTTCCCCTTGCGCATTAGTGATGCTGGCTGCAGTGAATGATAGCCATTCGCCTTTTTCCCCAATATCCGGGAAAAAATCTTCAGCTTCATAAGCATCTTCTATTAAAGGAGATCTCTTATATTTATTGTCATAAAACTTGGAGACGGCTTCGTCTTTACCTCCTTCAATTATTAAATCTGCCAGAGTGGGGCGTTCTGTTGCATAAAAAGCAACCCACTGATTTCGAGTGCCTATCATTTCACTTCTGTTGGTATTACTGAGCTGCTCTAGCGCTTTGTTCCAAAATATTATTTTGTGGTGGTTATCTAAAACGAAGGTGGGGAGGGTGATTCTATTAAAAACAGCTTCAAGCAGGCTTTCTTGCTGTTCTAATGGATGCTCATTAGAGAAATTACTTTCGTCCACCACAAACATGTCATCCTGTTAATTTTCAGTTAATCCTTGATTAATTGTAAGTGAATTCGCCAGAATGTAAAAACGCTTTTCTGGCAGTGTATACTATTGTCCAAATTATTCAGGTAGGTACCCATGGACGCGCTTAATGAAATACATGATTTTCTGGCTTGTGAGACCCCGCTAAGTTGGATTGAATATGCACTGGAGAACCAGGATATTCTTTTAATAGATCATGCGCATTGTGAGAAGAAGGCAGCATCGACTGCAATGACATTGATGTTCCGCTATGTTGATAGAACGGATCTTCTTAATAAAATGTCACGATTGGCACGTGAGGAGCTTATTCATTTCGAGCAAGTGTTGGAACTCTTACAGGCCAGGGGAGTAGAGTATTGCCATTTATCCTCTTCTGGTTACGCTGGTGGCATGCGTAAGCATATCAGGAACCATGAGCCGGCACGTTTAATTGATACAATGATTGTGGGGGCGTTTATTGAAGCGCGTTCATGTGAACGCTTCGCAAAACTGGCCCCTCACCTTGATGAGGTTTTGGCTAAGTTCTATCGATCGCTTCTGAAATCAGAAAGCCGGCATTATCAGGATTACCTTGGTTTAGCAGAAGAGTATGCCGGTGAGCCTATTGAAGACCGTATTGCTCTGTTTCGAGAAGTTGAATGCCAGTTGATTCAATCTGAAGACGGGGTATTTCGTTTTCATAGTGGAGTTCCACCAGTCGCCTGAAATGACAATAAATAGAAAGCCGTTGGTGATTCAGCGGCTTTAACTGTTACTACAAATCTGGTGAGCGTTTTAAGAAAGTGGTTGTTGAGTTGATTGTTCTAGAGGTTCTGACTTAAATAGGTTCATCAACTAAGGTTAAACCGTCTTCATCGCATAATAGGTACCAACGTTCTGTATCCCAGTCACCGAGTACAACGCGGATCCCGGTTGATGCGCTTGTCTGGTTGTAATGAATAGCGGGCCTATGCGTATGGCCGTGAATTAAGAGTTCAATGTTAGATTCCTTTAATGCTGTACAAACGGCACTAGGGTTAACATCCATGATGTCATCAGATTTCTCAATGGCACGTTGCTGGCTTGTGGCTCTTAATTGCTTGGCAATAGCAATTCGCTCTTTTATGGGCTTGGCGAGAAAGGCTTTTTGCCATTCAGGATCCCTTACTGTGCTTCTGAATTCTTGGTACTCTTTATCGTCGGTGCAAAGCTGATCGCCATGCATGAGCAATGCAGGTCCAATAGGGAGTATCACCTGTTGCTTTTCCTCAAGCAGGGACGCTCCGATTTTTTGCAGGAAGGTGCTACCGACTAAAAAATCACGATTACCGTGTTGGAAATAAAGCTGGCAACCTTGATCGCTTAATGATTTTAATGCGTTAAGAATGGGTTCAAATTCAGGAATGGGGAGATCATCGCCTATCCAGGCTTCAAAGATGTCGCCCAGCAGATAAAGTGCATCAGCGTCTGTGGCTGTTTCAGTAATAAAGTGCAAAAACGCCCGGGTAATATCCGGGCGTTCTGCTTTCAGGTGGAGATCTGAAATAAACAGTAGTTTCATAACGTAATGCGTTTACTCTTCAATCACTTCAGCGGACTCAATCACTACATCATCTGCAGGAACGTCTTGATGACCTGCACTCATGGTGGTCTTTACTCCTTTAATTTTATTAACGACATCCATTCCATCCACTATCTTAGCGAATACAGCATAACCCCAGCCTTCTGTTGTTTTAGCTGTGTGATCAAGAAAAGTGTTATCGGATACGTTGATAAAAAACTGTGCTGAAGCTGAGTGAGGATCCATCGTGCGAGCCATTGCTAATGTTCCGGCTTGGTTAGATAGACCATTATCTGCTTCGTTGTCGATGGTAGCGCGTGTTTCTTTTGATACCATGCCAGGCTCAAACCCACCACCCTGAATCATGAAACCATCAATAACTCGATGGAAAATGACCCCGTCATAGAAACCATCGCGCACATATTGCTCAAAATTAGCGGCTGTAGCAGGCGCTTTATCATGGTTGAGTTCAATACTGATGTCGCCGTGGTTAGTATGGAGAATAATCATGAATGATTCCTTTTATCTTCTCAGTCGTTGTCCGGCCATTATACGCAAGTCTTAAATCTCTGCACGGACTAAACCACAAAATCTTTGCATGTAATTCTCTGAGCTGTCGGTGTGCAGTTAAACCACTAAGTGTTTATAATGCAGCTTCATATTAGGGTCTCATCAGATCCGGTTAACAGTTTCGGATATACGCAGATAACATGTCTAAAAACGAATCGAACCCAAAGCCTACAAATTTCATTCATCAAATTATTGAAGATGATATTAAGAATAACGTACATGAAGGGAAGGTTGTGACCCGCTTTCCACCCGAGCCAAATGGTTACCTTCATATCGGGCATGCCAAAGCGATCTGCCTGAATTTTGGTACTGCTGAAAAATATCAGGGTGTGTGCAATTTACGTTTTGATGATACTAACCCGGAAAAAGAGAGTCAGGAGTATATTGATTCAATTCTCAATGACATCACGTGGTTGGGCTACCAATGGGACGGTGATATTCGTTACACCTCCTCCTACTTTGATCAATTATATGACTGGGCTGTGCATCTGATTAAGGAAGGCAACGCCTATGTTTGTGATTTGAGTTCTGAGGAAGCGCGTGAGTATCGAGGAAGCTTTACTCAACCTGGTACTGATAGTCCATACCGTAATCGCTCTGTAGAAGAAAATTTGGCGTTGTTTGAGCGGATGAGGAACGCTGAGTTTAAAGAGGGAGCTTGCTCTCTGCGTGCAAAAATAGATATGAGTGCGCCTAATATGAATTTGCGTGATCCGATGATCTATCGCATTTTACATACCAGCCATCATCAGACCGGGAATAAATGGTGCATTTATCCTATTTATGACTTTGCTCACGGGCAGTCTGATGCGCTGGAAGGTATTACACATTCGTTATGCACTCTGGAGTTTGAAGATCATCGCCCTTTATATGATTGGTTTATAGAAAATTTACCCGTACCCGCGAAGCCGAAGCAATATGAATTTTCACGTCTGGAGCTCAATTACACTATTACCAGCAAACGTAAGCTGAAACAGTTAGTAGACGATCAGATAGTCACAGCGTGGAACGATCCGCGTATGCCTACTATCTCAGGTTTACGTCGTCGTGGTTATACACCAAAATCGTTACGTCATTTTTGCGATATGATTGGTGTGACCCGCTCGAATGGTATTGTTGATATGGGCATGCTTGAGTCTGCAATTCGTGAAGATCTGGATTCATCAGCCCCCCGTGCTATGTGTGTGACACGTCCACTTAAAGTGACGTTGACTAACATGGATGAGGGCGTTGAGGAGTGGTTTGAGCTACCTGCACATCCCAAAGATGACTCTATGGGAATACGTCGAGTAGGCTTGACGCGTAACTTGCTGATTGAGCAGGAAGACTTTATAGAAGAAAAGCCAGTAGCTAAAAATAAACACGATAAGTGGAAGCGTTTGGCAACAGGCGATGCTGTCCGATTGCGCGGGGCTTATGTTATTACCTGTAATGAAGTGATTAAAAACGCTGAAGGTGAAGTAATAGAGTTATTATGTACCTATGATCCGGCGACGAAAGGTGCGAACCCTGAAGGTTATAAACCTAACGGTGTTATTCATTGGGTTTCTGATGAGTTGTCTGTTCCTTGCGAAGTGCGTATGTATGATCGCTTGTTTACTGAAGCCAACCCGGATGGAGACAAAGAACGCAGTTTTATGGAGTTTCTGAATCCGGAATCACTCGTCGTTTTGAAAGATGCAAGAATCGAGAGCAGTGTTAAAGAGGCTGCCCCTGAAATGCGCTACCAGTTTGAACGTATGGGCTATTTTTGTATTGATGTAGACAGTAATACCGAAAAGCTGGTCGTCAATAGAACCGTAACCTTGCGTGACTCATGGGCTAAAGCCCAGAAATAATACGGTTTTAGCTTTTTGTCCATGGACTAAAACTAAAGAGCCGAGAGTAACGGAGTCACATGAGTGGCTTCGTTACTCAATCTTTTACAAAATTGCTGTGCGGTTTTTGCCTTCATGCTTGGCAATATAAAGCGCATCATCGGCGCGTCCGATAAATTCTTCTACGGTTTCATCGTTCTTGTATTGGGTAACACCTAAGCTGCAGGAGATAGAATGATCGATACTGAATTTGGCGTCGAAAACGGCTATGCGCAGTTTAGCAGCAAGCTCTTCGGCCATCAGTAGATCCGTTTCCGGTAAGATAATAATGAATTCTTCTCCACCCCAGCGTCCGACAAGATCTGTGCGGCGAACCTTGCTTACCAAGAGTTTCGAAATAGTTTTGAGTACCTGATCACCGGCATTATGGCCGAAGGTGTCGTTGATAACTTTGAAGTTATCAATATCTATAAAAATGCACGATAGCTTCCATTTATAACGAGTGGATAAGTGTATATATTCCGAGATACTTTCGATGATCTTATGGCGGTTATAGAGTCCGGTTAACTGGTCGTGTTCGGCAATGATAATTAATTCGGTATTACGCAGGGTGGCAAGGTTATTTCGATAAATCAGATAACTAATAACCACCAACATGATAATTACCGTTTGCCAAACAGGAAAATTTTCCATTATTGCAATTGAAGTACGGGAAGAGTTACCTGGATAGATGAAGTTTGAAACATCGTAAGGGGGGGTAAGGTGGCCGCTAATAAGATAAATGCTCTCCATTGTGTTGAAGCGTTCTTGAATGATCTCCCCAAAAGGAATGCCATCAATAAGAGCTAGTTTTTTTAATGCTTTTCCTTCATAGATCAAGGCATCCAGTGTTCTATTCTGCGTATTGTATTTTTCAAATATTATTTTTGCTGTTTCTTCAATATTTTCAAAAGCATATAGCCATCCTTTGATGGAAGCTGAATAAAACTGGCTGGTTAATAATGGTTTCTTAATAATAGTGTCGTTATGGGTGAATAATATGTCATTGTACATATCAAACCCATAATCTGCTGGATGAATAGTGGCATAAGGCTGTTGTTTAAGCAGCATTTGATACGGCTCATTTGAGGTGTAAGCGCCCATCGCATCTGTTTTATTATTGATCAGATCGGAGATGTCAAAGGAGTGTGCTTGATGAATGTAGTCGTTTTCTGAAATGCCTGCCTTAATCAGCATTGCTTGTATTTCTGCCATCTCCCGGGCGTCGCTTGTTAACATTACTCGTTTGTCGCTAAGGTCGGCGGGTGTTTTAATATCACCCCGTGTAAGCAGCATAAGAGGGGATTTTTGAAAAGTTGCAAACAGGGCTGTAATCGGAGCACCGTTACCCTTACTGATAAGAATAGATGAGCGCCCTACAGCAAAATCTGCCTCATGGTTGGTAATTGAGCCGACCACGTCTGTATCTTGCGTGTACTCACGTATATCGACTTCTAGCATCTCTTGTGCATAAAAACCTTTTTCTTTGGCAATATAATAACCGGCAAATTGAAACTGGTTTTTCCAGAGAAGTTGCAATGAAACGGGTTGAACACCTTGAGCAGGGCAATTCAGAGCCTGTACTGATATCAATAATGCTAAGACAATATGTAAAGGGTTCACAAAAATCCTTTATCCAGTAAGCATAAAAAATAATTCTTTATAAGCTAATGGTAATATTTAACTTGAGTGTTTGCTCAATATCTAGGCTTTTATTAAAAAAATGATGATGTTGCTTAGTTTTTATGCAAAAACGGCGAAATATCAGCGTTGCTAGTGCTGTTTTTTCCTAAAGCAAGCCACTTCTTCTCCAATATTTGCGAAGCCATCGTTAATTTTACAGCCGATAACTGCTGGCCATCATGAACTGTTATCAGGCCAAGACTGTGTAGTTTGTCCAAAGCATCCGCAATTTCAAAGTTGATTTGACAACCCCACTTTTCAGATAGCCAGGACTCTATGGTTAAGTCTAGATGTTGTTTAGTGATCGGTGTGGGGGAAAGCAGTAAAAAATAGTAGGCAATAATAGCTTCTTTGCACTCTTCCTCTTCGGCATCATCGATAAGACGATGAAAAACCCCGGCGTTGTTATCAAGGTTCTTAAAATACAGATGTTTTGTCAGTGTCTGAACAAACTGTAGCTTACGGTTTTTGAAGTTGGAAAACTGTTTCCATAGATAGCTGCCAACGGCTCCCAAGCCGGCGAGTAAGACAATTAATGCTGCTTTATCTAATTCTACAGGCTCACTTTTCACGCCTAACCAGAAGCCAAATAACGAAGCCAGTATTAGTAGAGAGCCGCCTAATTTGGTTGTTATGACAATACCGCCACTTATGACGGCTGGAACACCGATCAATACTTTGTCTATGAGACGCATCTTTACTTCGGTGTTGGGGAATAGCATCTCCAGATCGGCTTTAGGGACATTCTTAAATAGCTTTAGAATGACACCCCCGGGTTGTAAATTAAATGCTTGCTGCCGTTTAAGGTCTATTTGCTCATGAAATCGGATGAAAACGATGACTCTGTCATAGTTTATGAAGCGAATTTTTGTTTTTCGCAACCCCCATAAATTAACGATAGTTTCTTGTTTTTCATGCTCGCCGCGAGCAAAAAGAAGGGTCTCAGAAAAGTCGTTGAAATCAACATCCAAACGAACTTTCATCAGGGAGTCGTGATTCAAAGCTTGTTTTACGGTTTCTTCTTGGATTTTTTCGTAATTTGCTTTTTCTAACAGTGCTTCTAACTGTTTAACAAAAGAGGGTTCATCATTATGCATGGTAGATGGAAGGTCTACCTTTATTGTATCTGAGTCAGGGTTGATGTTTGAAAAGCTGTCCTTCAGGGATTCGAGGCGAGCCTGAAAGGTGATATGAAACAGCTTCTGGATCTGAGAGGTTACTTCTCTAAACTGCTGGCGTTGATGTTGATCAAGTTGGCCACTGGAGAGACACATCTCAATGACGTCAGTTTTGCGAAAAGGGATAAAACGTAAAGGGCTAACTTTATGTTTTTGTGGGGTCACAGGAGAGGTTTGATTACTGTTCGATATAGAGTTCGGCATAGAGATAACTGATCTGAGTTACAAAAAATGGCGCAATTCTAGCACTTGCCAACGCAAAGAATAAGAGATCTCTTATGGTACTAATAAGTGGATGGAAACTAAGTTATGACAGTGGTGGACCCAGATATTTTTATTGAAATGATTTGGGCACGTTTGTGCTCTTTAATATCGGAAAACACCCAGTATTACTGCGTTTACCCGGCTTTAAATCAAAAGTATTTAATTTTTACACGGCATTGCGAAATGCGTAAATAGAGGTTACTTTTCTCCTGTATTGCCTAGGCTTAAGCAATAAATAAGGAGTATCAAATGCAAGCACAATTTACTGTTCAAATTGATTCATTCCGAAAGATTAATAAGATTCAAAATGCTTGGTCTGATCAGGACTATCGTGTCCTTATGGAAATTATGGGGCTTGATGATGGTTTAGAGGGTATGGATGCCTCTGAGCTTAGAGAGATGTGCATGATGTCTCTGAACGACCTGGAAACGCATGAAGCGGCGAATGTGGTTTTAACGCACCTGTTTGCTGATGAGTTAGAAAAAGGGGAGTTATCAGAAGGAAAAATCGAGCAATTAAGCCATGATATATCGGATGATCGTTTATGGGAAGAGTACTCAGATTGTCTATATCACGAGCGCTTTTTTAGTGCTTATGCGCTATTGCGAGAAGCATTTAATGGTATTTTTGCAAAGCCTACGGGTGTTGAGTTTGTGGTTAATGTTACAGCACAAAATAGTGAAGATCTGGCAATTTTTGATGAATCAGCAGCTTCTTCTATGGTGCGTTTATTGGCGAATGGGATGAATGATAATGCACTATTACACCGGCTCTATGAGGATCAAATTAAAGGGAATGAGTTTCCTCAAGCCCCGGGTATTGTTTGGCAATTAAAGCAGCTGGCTGAAAACGGATTAACTCGACAGTTTAGCCTGGTCAGCTCATCTTTTTGGTTTGAGAGTTTTGAACAAGTCGATGAGTTTGAGGCTTTTTCTCATGCTGATGTATCAGATGAGGAGGAATAAGCTTTTATCTATACCACGCTAATCTATTGAGATTTCGGCGTTATAAATATTGAAAGCAAGACCTTGTATAGTGTGCGGTTATGATTAATTTACTCATCTGCAACTAATGACAATTGCTCCCCTGAAGTGATGAGGGTCAATACATTTGGGTGCATTAAGGATGATAATGCAAGCAGGTTGTTGAATCGTTATTAGACTTTAGGGGTGCCCAATGGCTGTTAGAAAGCGTGGTATGAATGCGATATCTGAGTTTGATTCCAAGGATTTGGATTCCGGGTATTTTTCTGTAACTGCTTTAGATAACGTCTTTAAAGCAAATATGGCGCATGTGACGGGAGGGATTTCTCCTGCGGGTTTAATCAGCCTGTATTTTACCTGGGCTGCTCATCTTGCTATGTCACCTGGAAAGCAGGTGCGGTTGGTTGAGAAAATGTTGCGCAAAATAATAAAAATGCACCGGGTTAGCCCTGCGTTATTACAAAAAGAAAGCCAGCCTTGCATTACCCCTTTGCCTCAGGATAAACGATTTTCACATCCTGGGTGGCAGCAATGGCCATATAACTATATCTATCAGAATTTTTTGTTTACTCAGCAGTGGTGGCACAATGCGACGACAGATATTGATGGTTTATCAGAAGCAGATGAGAGAAGTATTTCATTTATTGCTCGTCAGATTCTAGATAGATACTCTCCAAGCAATAATCCAATACTCAACCCTGAAGTGATGCAGGCCACTATAGAGCAGGGAGGAGCTAATTGGATCTCAGGTTTGCAAAATTTTCTTACTGATTTGGATCAGCATATTGCAGGGAGATCCCCAGAGGGATCTGATGAGTTTATTCCAGGCCAAACGGTTGCAATTACTCCCGGAAGAGTAGTTTTTAGAAATCATATAATGGAGTTGATACAGTACTCTCCGATGACTGATCAAGTTTATCCTGAACCTGTTCTCATCGTTCCTGCATGGATTATGAAGTACTACATACTCGACCTTTCTCCTGAAAATTCATTAGTAAAATATTTGGTTGAACAAGGCCACACTGTTTTTATGATCTCATGGTTTAACCCCACCACGGCAGACCGTGATCTGGATATGAATAGCTATCGTGAGCAAGGTGTTATGGCAGCATTAGATGCTATTAGTGGAATTTTTCCTAAACAGCAGGTGCATGCAACTGGTTATTGTTTAGGGGGGACGTTATTAACGATAGCGGCAGCCACGATGGCCAGAGAGGGCGATAAGCGCCTTAAGTCGATGACGCATTTTGCTGCGCAGGTCGATTTTAGTGAGGCCGGTGAATTAATGATATTCACCAATGAGAGTGAAGTCTCTTACCTGGAAAAAATGATGTGGGATCAGGGGGTTTTGGATGGATCTCAGATGGCGGGCGCTTTTCAAATCCTGCGATCTAATGATTTGATTTGGTCCCGGATTGTTCATCATTATATTCTTGGTGAAAAAGAGAGTATTAATGATTTGATGGCATGGAATCTTGATCTGACCCGGATGCCTTATAAGATGCATTCTCAATATTTAAGAGAGTTATTTCTTGATAATGATCTAGCATCAGGACGCTATCTTGTTAATGATAAACCTATCGCTATCCGTGATATTCATGTTCCTATCTTTTCCGTAGGCACGGAGCAGGATCATGTTGCTCCGTGGCGATCGGTATATAAACTTCATTTACAGTCGGATAGTGAAGACATTACATTTGTACTGACAAGTGGTGGTCATAATGCGGGGATTGTGAGTGAACCCGGACATAAGCATCGACATTACCGTATAGCTACTGAAACTCGACAAGATTGTTATATTGATCCAGAGAGTTGGGTTCAAAATAATAGTGCGATTGAAGGTTCATGGTGGCCCGCCTGGCATCAATGGCTAGAGGACAATTCAGGTGAAAAAATCGATATTCAGCCTATCGGAGAGTCATTATGCGCAGCGCCCGGAACCTATGTGAATCAAAAATAAAAGGATAATTATGCTAGTCAGGGAAAATACAGACGCTGTCTTTTCCTGCTGCTTTGGCCTGATACATAGCAGTGTCAGCTTTTTTTACAAGCTCGGTTATCGTTGAGCCGTGGTGCGGGTATCCGCTGATACCTGCACTGGCTGTCATATAGATTTTCGTATGATCTTCACTAAGAAAAGGATATCGAGAGAGTTGTTTTAATAAGCGTTTAATTAATTTCAACGCTACATCCTGAGCAGTATTCGGACAGAGTAATAAAAACTCTTCGCCCCCCCAACGAAAAAGCAGGTCAGATTTGCGTAATAATTTAGGCACTACTGTTGCGAAATGCTGGATCGCCTTATCACCATTTAAGTGGCCATAGTTTTCATTAAGCGATTTGAAATTATCTATATCAAGCATGACAATTTGTAAGTGAGTATTTTGTTGAATGCAAATGTTGAGGTGCTGACCAAATAGCTCATACCCTGTTTTTCGATTGTACAGGCCGGTCAGATCATCGCGTTGAGAATGGTGAAATAGTTTCTCTGCGAGTAGTTGTGATTGGGTAATATCTAATACAAGGCCAATCATTCTTAATGGATTGTTTTCATGATCCCTTTTTACAAGACCGCGATCATGCACCCATATGTAATCGCCATTCCTGTTTTTTAGACGATACTTCGCTTCATATCGGGAGCTTCTGGATTTCAGGTGTGCTTGTAATAAGGCAAAAACCTGTTCTACATCATCTGGGTGTACGGCTGAAGTCCATGTATCGAGCGTTGGCGAGTTGATTTCATGTGGTCCATAACCCATCATCCGATACCACTGGGGGCTCAGAAATAATGAATGATCAATAATGTCCCAATCCCAAAGACCATCACTGGCTTCATTTAAAGCAAATGCACGAATGGCATCATCATTATGAAATTCATATTCATGTTGTGCTCGTAATGATATATCCCGTGCAATCGAGACAAAATAAGGCATGCCGTTATACGTAAAATAGCTTGTTCTTATCTCAACGGGGTAGTCACTCTCATCTTTACGCTTATGGCGCCCGACGAAGGTGAAATTCCCCGCTGTTTTGATGGCATCAGAAATTTCTGCCCATTGGGATATCCCAATAACATCTTTATTCAGTGATAGAACACTCTGATTAAGTAACTCCTCTCTGGACATCCCTAAAGAGTCACATCCCTCTTGATTTGCTTCAATGATCAGAGAAGTGGCCGGATCAATGATATATATCGCATCACTGACATGGTCAAAGAGGTTATAAAAAAAGCCTAGATCTAAAGTTTGTATATCTGATGGCATCGATGTCACGTCTGATATGGAGTTTGAATGCTAAGTGTAGCTTATAAAATACAATATTTTAAAAAATAGGACTATAAATACAGGGGCTATTATGATGAGACTAAAGTATAAAATTGTTGCGATGCACAATTAAACCTTGTAATATACTCAAGTAATAGGATTCGGCTGTTTAGCCGGGTTTAATTTTAAGCTTAGCCTCGATGGAGGTCACGTTATGTACCCTAAAATTCGGAATCCGGAAGAGTGGGTAGAGCAACAGGAAGCTCTGCTTGATAGTTATATAGAAAGGGTATTTGAGTCTGAAACAATAGAAGAGTGGTTCAGTGCATCACATTGGTATTTTGATGCGATTGCCTCTTTGTTTCTGCCACAGGCGGCAACGAAAAAAAATACTTTTTAAGTAAGTGCCTTAAAAACCTACTATTCAGTAGGTTTTTTGCTATCTGCCATTAGCTTTTCTTTTCTGTCACTTTAATCTTAATACTTTTGTGACGGCTCATTATTGTTTTAATCTGGGTAGAAATCATTAATATTGGTTTAATTTACTGATAAATTTCTATCTTATAAAAGAGCCACGTGTGAATAATCAACCTGCACATGATCTATTTATCCCTCTAGATACACATCTCCGTGCTAATAATCAGCCGAAATATGAAGTGCTTTATGAGCATATTAAGGAGGCGATCTGCAACGGACGGCTTAAAAGGAACGACAAGTTGCCCTCTAGTCGTCATTTAAGTAAACAGATGGGCATTTCACGAAACTCTGTGATTGCTGCGTTTGATTTATTAATCGAAGAGGGGTTTGTTGAGAGCCGTCAAGGTGCGGGTACGTTTGTTGCCGATATTATCGAATTAAAACCGTTGTTGGGAGAGCGCAATAGGGATCATTTATCACACGCTGATATTAATATTTCTGAGTTGGCCCAACGCATCCAGACGGTTCACAATCAAAGTTCAAAAAAACCTGATGATCTGGCAGAAGCACAATTGCTATTTTTACCGGCGCAGCCCGCACTCGCCGATTTTCCTTATAAAGAATGGAGCGCCGTCACCGCCAGAAGTCTCAGAAATGTGGCTGCTTTTTCAGAGCAGCCTGTTATGGGGACCACCATCCTTAGGCAGCAGATCAGTGAACATCTTCTCATCACAAGGGGCGTGAAATGTTGTGCTGATCAGGTCATGGTTACAACGGGTTCGCAACAAGCATTGGCTATCGCGCTCAATTTATTGGTTACTCAGTATGATACTGTTCTTCTTGAAGATACCGGTTATCAAGGGATTGATGGGGTGCTTACAAGCATTGGTGCAAAACTAACAGCACTACCTGCGGATGAACATGGCATCTGCTTCGATCCTGAGTACGCTATTGCACAACAGGCTAAAACGTTAGTGTTAACACCCTCACGTAGTTTTCCGTTAGGCCAGACGCTGTCTCTGAAAAGACGCTTAGCTATTCTTGAATGGGCCTACGAAACGCAAGGCTGGATTATCGAGGATGATTATGACAGCGAGTTTGTCTTTAACGGTCATAGTATTTCTGCACTACAGGGTTTGGATTCAGGTGGTAGAGTTATTTATACCGGTACATTTAGCCGCTCTATGTTTCCGGGTATGCGCCTTGGTTATATGGTGTTGCCCGAATCGCTAGTCGGTCTCTTCAAAAAGTACAAACGTTTTTTGGATGGGGGCTTGTCTGGTCCACAGCAGATAGCGATGGGGCTTTTTATCAAAGAGGGGGGTTATAACCGGCATTTACGGAGAATGAGAAAGCTCTACAAAGCAAGGAAGGAAGTATTAGATCAACTAATGCAACAATCATTTTCTGATTTCTTACTTGTGCCGAGTGACGGTGGGATGCACAGTGTTTACCTTCTCAATGCGCGTTATAACGACCAAAAGATTTGTGAAAAAGCTAATGTAAATGGGTTGGGAGTGAGGTCGCTATCTGCGTATCAGCGTCGAATTGGAAGTAGAGCAATAAGATCGGGGCTTATTCTGGGCTATGCGGGTACACCGATTGAAAAAATGCCAGCAGGTGTGCAGGCCCTTCGACAAATTATTAGATCGTCACTAGAGTTAACTGACTAAAAAATCAGTTGGTTTTAGGCAAATTTTAACAGGTGATGAGTTAATATTTATTCTTTGGATATTTATCTCTTAAAAAGGCTGGTTACTCAATGTTAGAGCTTTCTCTATTAGCTGTCTTCTTGCCAACGTTCTTTTTTGTATCGGCAACGCCGGGCATGTGTATGACATTGTCTATGACAATGGGAATGACCATTGGTGTGCGTCGTACATTGTGGATGATGGCAGGTGAGTTATTAGGGGTGGGGCTTGTCGCCTTTCTGGCCGTGGTGGGCGTTGCGACCATCATGCTGAACTACCCTGATATATTTACTGTGTTTAAATATATAGGAGGCGCTTATCTGGTCTATCTTGGGACTCAGATGTGGCAATCACGTGGGAAAATGGCGGTGACCGATGAAAACTCTGTTCGAGCTTCAGTAAGCCGTAAGGCGCTCGCTATACAAGGATTTGTGACCGCGGTGGCTAACCCAAAAGGGTGGGCGTTTTTTATCTCTTTATTGCCTCCTTTTATCAATCCGGATGCGCCATTGGCACCACAACTGTCTATTTTGATTATAATTATTCTGCTGGTCGAATTCGTCTGTTTGTTAGGGTATGCCAGTGGTGGTAGAACGATGAGAGCTTTTCTACAAAAAAGCGGAAACGTGCGCTTAATGAACCGCATTGCCGGCAGTTTGATGATAGGTGTGGGTATTTGGTTAGCAGCGGGCTAAGTCATCAATCCGTCATCTTTTTAATGAATTGATCTCTTAATTTTTCCTTTTTTGTGTTGCTTCCCTTCTTAATTTTGTACTGTCAGTTAGCCTTGGTTTGCTGCTAAAATTATGTTTTTTCTATGGCTTTAGGACTTTTCGATGCAAATTGGTAAAAATTCAGTAGTGCAATTCTCCTATACACTGAAAGATGAAAGCGGCGATATTGTTGAAGCAACAGATGAAGGTTCGCCTGTTGCTTATTTGCATGGCCATAACAATATGATTCCAGGGCTTGAGCAGGTAATGGAAGGCAAAAGTGTCGGAGATAAAGTGTCCGAAACTTTGCAGCCAGCCGATGCTTATGGTGATCGGGTTGAAGACTCAATACAGCGAGTACCGGTAAAGCATTTGCAAGGCGGAAAAAAGTGGAAGGCCGGTATGTCGGCGACAGTGCAAACAGATCAGGGCAGTCGTCAGGTTACTATTGTAAAAATGGGTAAATTTATGGCGACCGTTGATGCTAATCACCCGCTTGCCGGTAAAGTCTTAACCTTCGATATTGAAATCAAAGGTGTTCGTGAAGCAACCGCTGAAGAGGTTCAGCATGGACACGCTCATGGTGCTGGCGGACACCATCACGACTGATAACAGGTCTGATGAGTTTAGTGCAAGCGTCGTTAATTCCGTGGGAGCATGATGACGGTACATTGATACTGCGAGGCTGGATGTCTCCTCATTGTGGTAACAATGGCCGTCCGATTATCCACTTTCTCCACGGTACAGGGCTGTCGGGTTTGACCTACTGGCCTTTTCTTGAGTTCTTTCATGGAGAGTATGATCTGTTTCTCGGCTCTTTCGAAGGGCATGGTGAGAGTGATCATACACCGCGGGATCAATACTCAGACTGGCAAGCACTCACCAGGCGAGCATTGACCTGTTATGAAGATCTCAGTCAAGACTGGGATGCCAAACAACCCGTTATTGCATTAGCACATAGTTTTGGTGCTATCGCTACAACACTAATGCTGCATCAACAGCGCCGCTTATTTGATCAGTATATCTTGCTAGACCCCGTGATCTATCCGAAATCGATGATCGCATTGATGCGTTTTTTACATTTGATCGGTATGGCAGGGCATTTGCCACATGTGAAACAAGCAAAAAACCGACGTCATACCTGGCCTAATCGAGATGAGGTTAATAAGAGCCTTTATGGAAGAGGGGTATTTAAAAGCTGGACACCGGAGTCGCTGGGTAGTTATATCGATCACGCAATGGTCGCGAACGAGCAAGGTGAGTGGCAGTTACGCTGCCCGCCTTGGCTAGAAGCACGTATTTTCTCAGGATATCCAAAGCGGCTTTGGCCAGCAATTGCCAGGCTTCCTGAATATACTCATATTCTGCATAGTACCCGGACTTATCCCTTTGTGCCGCCAGCAGTAAGACGAGCAGAAAAAGCGAATCCTCATATTAGATTAACTGAAGTAGAGGGTGGTCACTGTTTTATGCAGGAAACTCCGCAAGCCTCCTATTTACTGATTAAAAGCTTACTTCGCTTTTAAGTGTTAGACGTGAAAGGATTAAGTGCTTGAGAGTTGTTAGTCGATTATTAGAGGGCGTGCCATGCTCACTGCGTTATCCATCAATAATTACCGTTCAATTTTAAATCTGGTGATCCCGCTGGGGCCTCTGAATGTAATTACAGGCGCTAATGGCACCGGTAAATCCAATCTTTATAGAGCATTGCGTTTATTAGCGGATACCGCTCAAGGAGGCGTGGTTAACTCGTTGGCCCGCGAAGGGGGATTAAGCTCAACATACTGGGCAGGGCCTGAAAAAGTCTCAAAGCGGATGCGAGAGGGTACCGTGCCTGTTCAGGGTGGGCCATTACAAGAAGTGAAGCGTTTACGTTTAGGCTTTGCCACAGAAGAATATGGGTATTCTATTTCGCTTGGCTTGCCTACGCCCTCTCGCTCGCAATTCAGTTTAGATCCTGAAATTAAGCGGGAGGTGATCTGGGCGGGTGGTTTTTACCGGCCAGCCTCCTCGTTAGTTGATAGACAGGGACCAGCCGTTAAACTGCGGAGTGAAAGGCGCTGGAATGTTGTTACGCAGCACCTGAATAGCTTTGATAGTTTATTTGACCAAATAGCTGATCCGAGTACTGCCCCTGAAGTGTTACATGTACGCGAATTGATAAGGCGCTGGCGTTTTTATGATCATTTCAGAACAGATGCTGATGCACCTGCCCGTAAGCCGCAACTGGGAACTCGTACTCCGGTGTTGCATCATGATGGCAGGGATCTGGCTGCGGCCTTGCAAACCATTCGTGAGATTGGCGACCCAGAAGCATTGGGTAGTGCTATATCGGATGCATTTCCCGGTGCGCGCGTATCAGTGCTGGGGCATGATGATGGGCGTTTTTCAATTGAATTTTATCAGCATGGATTATTGCGGCCGCTGTCTGGTGCAGAACTGTCTGATGGAACGTTGCGCTATTTATTGCTCATAGCGGCATTGCTGACACCCAGGCCACCCTCATTAATGGTCTTGAATGAACCGGAAACCAGCCTTCATCCAGATCTGTTACCAGCACTTGCGCGCTTAATTATTCGTATATCAAAAGTGACACAAGTATGGGTTGTGTCTCATTCGAGTCGGCTCATTGCAGCGCTGAATCAGGACTCAAGTTGTCATGCTATTGAATTAGAAAAAGTATTAGGACAAACAGAAGTAAAGGGCATGGGGATGTTTGATGAACCGCCCTGGTATTGGCCCGATAAGTAATAAGCTTGTGTCTGGTATCGATCAGTTTGAAGAGGGGTACGGATAGGTCCCCATGCGCATGCGTCGGTACTGGCTGGGTGAAATTCCCATGATCTTTTTAAAGATTCGTGAAAAGTAGTAGGCATCTTCATAGCCGACGGCAAAGCTGATTTCATTAATCGACTTGGTCGTTATATCAAGTAGATGGCAGGCGCGTTCAATTTTCAAGTGTATAAAATGATTAATGGGTGTTGTGCCGGTTAATTCTTTATATTTCTTAATAAAGTGGAACTTAGAGAGATTGGCTGTTTTTGCCAGAGTATTGAGATCCAACTGCTCGTGAGCACGCGCCTGCATCAGGCTGTGTATCAACTCTAAATTAAAATTGTAAGCGGCTTGCTGTTGTTTGGCGAGCGGTTGTAACTGGGCAATATGCGTCAATATTTGGCGAAGTAGATTGGCTGCATGCACAAAAGCACTTAAATTGTAGCTGGATTGGCGGCACTCAAGTAATGACTCAAAGTCACTGGTGAGTCGTGAGTGAATACCCAGTGGCAAAACAAAATTGTTCTCCCGAACAGCAAGATAGTCAATAAACTCTTCACTTTGATCGCCTGAGAAATGTATCCAGTAAATAGTCCACGGTGCGATATCGGATGCTTTGTAGGCGTGAGCAACCCCCCTTGGCAGGAAAATAATATCGCCTGCCTTTACCTCGTAAGATTGATGGTCCAGTGTCAACTCACCTTGTCCGTCGAGGCAATAGATCATCAGATAGTCATCATGTGTGCGCCGCAACATAGTATGGTTAAACGCTTGTTTATAGTAGCCAAGGCCTATGGGGTATATCCCGCGAGCTAACGAGTGCCTGCTTAATTGAGCCACTATTTTGCGAGGCACAACGAATCGGGTGCTTTCAGGTGGCAGTGGCCATTCAGAGGGTTGGCTCATATCGTTAGACCTTTAGACTAGGGAAAACCACTATTATTTCGCAATATAGTCCATTAATCTGACAAGATTATCAATCCCTGGCGCACATGACATGTGCTTAAATTATCACCAACGTAAACGCTGAGCAGACTGATTTGGCTACTGCTCGTAAGACCTCAAGCAAACTTTTATAACTACAATAAAACAAGAGACAAGGTATTAATCATGACTCAACAAGTACAGCTCCTGATTAACGGCGAACTGGTAAGTAGTAAATCTGATAACTGGATTCCGGTCACTAACCCTGCAACGCAGGAAGTTATTGCACAGGTTCCTTGTGCAACCGCTGAAGAAGTAGAGCAGGCAGTTGCAGCAGCAAAAGCGGCATTTGAAACCTGGAAAGAAACGCCGGTCGGTGAGCGTGCGCGCTTAATGCTGCGTTACCAGGCGCTTCTGAAAGACAACCACGATGAGATTGCTAAGCTGTTAGCGTTGGAAACAGGTAAGACCTTTGAAGATGCGAAAGGTGATGTTTGGCGCGGCATCGAAGTGGTTGAACACGCGTGCAATATCGCATCATTAAGCATGGGCGAGACCGTTGAAAACGTAGCACGTAAAATTGATTGCTACAGCATTACTCAGCCTTTAGGTGTGTGTGTTGGTATTACGCCGTTTAATTTCCCTGCGATGATACCTTTGTGGATGTTCCCGATGGCCATCGCATGCGGTAATACTTTTGTACTTAAGCCTTCAGAGCAAGATCCACTAACACCGATGTTTCTGGCTAAACTGTTCCAGGATGCAGGTGCTCCAGCTGGCTTGCTGCAGGTTGTTCATGGTACTAAGGATGCGGTTAATCAGTTATTGACGCATAAAGATACACCGGCTATTTCGTTTGTGGGTTCGGTTGCTGTAGGTGAGCATATCTACCGCACAGGTACTGACAAAATGAAACGTGTTCAGGCATTTGCCGGTGCTAAAAACCACATGGTTATCATGCCGGATGCGGCTAAAAATCAGGTCGTTAACAGCATAGCGGGTGCATCTGTAGGTGCAGGTGGTCAGCGTTGCATGGCTATTTCTGTTGCTGTATTCGTGGGTAGTGCGCGTGAGTGGATTCCAGAAGTACGTGATGCATTAGCTAAAGTGCGTCCAGGTGCATGGGATGATGAAGGTGCAGGCTATGGTCCATTGATCAACCCTCAAGCTAAAGAGCGTGTTTTACGTTTCATTCAGGAAGGTAAAGATGCCGGTGCTGACTGTATATTGGATGGCTCACAATGCGTGGTTGAAGGCTATCCTGATGGTAACTGGGTAGGTCCAACCATGTTCCGCAATGTATCCACCAATATGTCGATCTACCAGGAAGAGATCTTCGGACCTGTTTTGATTGCTTTAGAAGTCGATACGCTTGATGAAGCTATCGCACTGATTAATGACAATCCGTACGGTAACGGTACGTCAATGTTCACTTCTTCCGGGGCTGCTGCTCGTAAATATCAGCATGAGATTAAAGTTGGTCAGGTAGGGATTAACGTTCCGGTTCCTGTGCCACTACCTATGTTCTCATTCACCGGTTGGAGAAAGTCTTTCTACGGTGATCAGCATGCGTATGGTAAGCAGGCTGTACGTTTCTACACAGAAACAAAAACGGTTACAGCGCGTTGGTTTGAAGATGATATCGACACCGGCGTGAATACCAGTATTAACCTCAAATAAGCTATTGAGTTGACCGAAGGTCTTGAGGAGTATTGTATTAACAATACTCTTCAAGGCCTTGTTTTGTATAATAATAAAATTTTAAAGCTAGCGGGCTTTGCTAATGGCTTTGCTAAGAAAGGGAGAGGCCAATGGATTTTGAACTAAATGAAGATCAAATCGCATTTTCCGACATGGCGCGAGCATTTGCTCAGAACGAGATGGAACCGCATGCGGCTGAATGGGATGAAAAGCAGATTTTTCCTGTTGATGTATTACAAAAAGCTGGCGAGTTAGGTTTTTGTGGTTTGTATTCTCCTGAAGATGTGGGCGGTTTAGGTTTAGGACGTCTTGATTCCAGCATTATTTTTGAACAGCTTGCAATGGGGTGTACCTCTACAACCGCTTTTATCACTATTCATAATATGGCGACGTGGATGATTGCCGATTTCGGCAATGAAGAAACACGTCAATTCTGGTGTCCTGATTTAACGGCAGGCCAGAAGTTAGCTTCCTATTGCTTAACAGAGCCTAATGCAGGTTCAGATGCAGCCTCCCTAAAAACGACGGCGCGTAAAGACGGCGATGAGTACGTTCTTAATGGCAGCAAGATTTTTATTTCCGGTGCAGGTGCAACAGATGTACTCGTGGTAATGGCGCGTACCGGTGAAGAGGGGCCCAAAGGCATTTCAGCTTTTGCAGTAGATGCTAAAGCGGCCGGGATTACTTATGGCCGTAAAGAAGAAAAAATGGGCTGGAATAGCCAACCGACACGATTGATTACTTTTGAAGATGCCAGAATTCCTGCGTCATGTTTGATGGGAAAAGAAGGTGATGGCTTTAAAATTGCCATGATGGGGTTGGATGGTGGACGCATTAATATTGCAACGTGCTCAATCGGTACCGCGCAGGCTGCACTTAATCACGCTATCCAGTATATGGGCGAACGTAAGCAGTTTGGCCGTACGCTAGAAAACTTCCAGGCCTTACAGTTCAAAATCGCCACGATGAATACTGAGCTGGTGGCTGCTCGGCAGATGGTGCGTCTTGCTGCGAGCAAGCTGGATAATAAGCATCCAGACCGTTCTACCTATTGCGCTATGGCTAAACGTTTTGCGACAGATGTTGGCTTTAATGTTTGCGACGAAGCCCTTCAGATTTTTGGTGGGTATGGTTATATCAAAGAGTATCCGATGGAGCGTTATGTGCGAGACAGTCGTGTACATCGTATTCTTGAGGGTACCAATGAAATAATGAATGTCATTGTTGCGCGTCGGTTACTCTTAAAAGATGCTGCAGATATTTTGTAATCTGCTTGTGTGTTGTGAAGTGCTTTATCAGTGAATATATCCTGAGGCTTTCTGTAACAACATAGACTGAAGAATAGATCCGCTGTCACTAAAGGTGCAGCTAAGAAACATGAAGGGAGCAACGAACAAGATGAGCGATAAACTGATAGTAGAAAAACAGGGCCATATTGCGGTTATTACGATGAATAATCCGCCAGCAAATACATGGACAGAAGCTAGCCTGAAAGAGCTGACCTCCATCGTTAAAGAATTAAATGCTGATATGCAGATTTTCAGCTTAGTGCTGAAAAGCAGCAGTGAGAAGTTTTTCTCTGCGGGTGCTGATTTGAATCTCTTTGCAGACAGCGACCGTTCAGTTGCCAGGGATATGGCGCGTTATTTTGGTGAAGCATTTGAAACACTTTCTCAATTCCGTGGTGTTTCTATTGCAGCGATGAATGGCTGGGCAATGGGTGGTGGTTTAGAAGTAGCGCTGGCCTGCGACATTCGTATCGCAGAAGAGCAGGTTCAGATGGCATTACCTGAAGCGAAAGTGGGTTTGTTGCCTTGTGCTGGTGGAACGCAAAATCTCACTATGTTGGTAGGTGAAGGCTGGACTAAAAAAATGATCCTTTGTGGTGAGCGTGTTAAAGCGGCGAAGGCATTAGAAATTGGTTTAGTTGAAGAGGTGGTTGCAACGGGTGAGTCGGTTAAACGTGCAATGGAGATGGCTGAACAAGTGGCAGAGCAAAGCCCAATGGCGGTTGCCGCCTGTAAGCAGTTGATTCAGTCAAATCGTACCCGTGCATGGGATCAGGGCTATATTCTTGAACGTGAACTGTTTGTTGATCTGTTTCACTCAGAAGATCAGAAAGAGGGCGTCAACGCCTTTTTGGGTAAACGCAAAGCTGAATGGAAAAACTGTTAAGCAACAGGTCGATAAAGGAGAGTAACGGATGAACTGTGTACTTTTTACAGAACACCTGACGCAAGATGGTAAAAAAATTATTGAAATCTGTCTTAATGCGGAGAAATCGCTTAATGCGTTAACGCTGGATATGATTAATTTAATTCAGCCAAAGCTAGACGCATGTAAAACGGATGATTCAGTTGTCGCTATTTTACTGGATGGTGCAGGCGAAAAATCTTTTTGCGCAGGCGGTGATGTTGTCAGTTTATATAAATCTATGACAGGTGGTGGTGAACCAGGTTTCCCTGAAGAGTTCTTCACCCGTGAATATCTGCTGGACTACACCATACATACCTATCCTAAGCCGATTATTTGCTGGGGTAGCGGTATTGTGATGGGCGGCGGCATGGGGTTGCTGAGCGGCTGCAGTCACCGAATTGTCACAGAAACAACACATATGGCAATGCCAGAAGTGACGATCGGGTTGTACCCAGATGTCGGTGGTACTTGGTTTTTGCATCGCACGCCGGGTCGCACAGGTCTGTTTTTAGGGCTGACCGGAAACCGGATGAATGCAACGGATGCGCTGTTTCTCAATTTGGCTGATCGCTTCTTAAAGACCTCTCAGCGCAGCGATGTGTTAGATCGGTTAACTCAAGAAGCGTGGGACGGCGATCTGAATGCAGTGGTGAGTCGTGTATTACGTGATTTGGAAGATGATGCCTGGGATGTTCGCCAGAGCATGGAATCTCCAGTCAGAACACACTTTGATCTGATTCAGGATATAACAGACCAAGATACTGTTGAAGAGGTTATCGAGACGCTGTTGGCGGTTGAAACGGATGATAAGTGGATGCAGCGTGCGCAAAAAGCGATCAGTCACGGTAGCCCTCTTGCGATCCATATGATTTACAAGCAGTTCCAGAATACCTTGCATATGTCACTGAAAGAGGTGTTTGAATCTGAGTTGATACTATCCGTTCAGTGCTGCCGTCATCGAGAGTTTCCTGAAGGTGTTCGTGCTTTATTAGTTGATAAAGACGGTAAGCCTAACTGGACTTTCAGCGCGGTCAGTGATGTAGACCCCGCTTTTCTGAATGAGTTATTTATCTCTCCTTGGGAAACTAACCCGTTGGCTAAGATGTGATGTGAGCTTGCTTTCTTTGTTAAGCGTTCGCAATAAAGAATTTTATTACTAAGAATAATGATAAGAATAAGGATTATAAAATGGCTACGATAGGATTTATTGGTTTAGGAAATATGGGCGGCCCAATGGCGATTAACCTCGTTAAGGCCGGACACACGGTTAAAGCATTTGACTTGTCGAATGAAGCGGTAGCAAACGTTGTATCCGAAGGCGGTGTGTCTGCTCAATCTGCAAAAGATGCCGTAACAGATGCTGATTTTGTGGTATCGATGTTACCTGCTGGTAAGCATGTTCAGGGCTTATTTGTTAGTGGTGATGACCCGTTGTTTGAGCATGTTAAGCAAGATGTATTGATTATTGATTCTTCTACGATTGATGCGGCTACCGTACAAAATGTTGCAGCAGCAGCAGAGGCGCGGGGTATTGGCTTTATCGATGCTCCAGTTTCTGGTGGTGTAGGTGGAGCCAAAGCAGGAACACTGGCTTTCATGGTAGGCGCTACTGATGAACAGTTTGCGAAAGCTAAGCCGATTTTAGACTGCATGGGTAAAAATATTTTCCATGCTGGCTCTCACGGTGCAGGACAAGTAGCAAAAGCCTGTAATAACATGTTGTTGGCCGTATTGATGACAGGTACCAGTGAAGCTCTGAACATGGGTGTTAAAAATGGTTTGGATCCAGCCGTGCTGTCTGAAATTATGAAGCAAAGTTCTGGTAATAACTGGGCCTTGCAGGTTTATAACCCGTTCCCGGGTGTGATGGAAGGTGTGCCTTCTTCAAATAATTATCAAGGTGGTTTTCAGGTTGATCTGATGTTCAAGGATCTGGGCTTGGCGATGGAGATGAGCCAATTAAGTGCATCACCAACACCGATGGGATCGCAAGCCCGCGCACTGTTTAATCTGCATAAGGTTAATGGCAATGGTAGCTTGGATTTCTCTAGCGTACTGAAGTTATATCAAGATCAATAATCACTGATCGTTTAATCATTTCCAATGATGGCGCCCGAATTTTTGCTGGGCGCCTGCTTCATAGCCTTTAATAAGAACGCCTTTAATAAAAAAAAGCATGAGGTCCTACGATGGCTTACACAGAAGAATATCGTCACGCGCTTGAAAATCCAGAGTCATATTGGGCAGAGCAAGCCAAAGCAATAAGCTGGTATAAAGATCCGCAAACCATTCTACAGAAAACAGAGCTCGGGACTTATTGCTGGTATCCGGATGGTGAATTGAATAGCTGTTATCTTGCGGTTGATAAACAAGTTGAAGAAGGGCGTGGTGAACAGGTCGCGCTGTATTACGATTCTCCATCAACGCAAACCAAGGAAGCTATTACTTATAACGATTTACAACAGCGAGTTAGCCGGTTCGCGGGAGCCATGAAAGGCTTGGGTGTTGAAAAGGGCGATCGTGTCGTTATCTATATGCCGATGATCCCTGAAGCTGCTGTTGCTATGCTGGCCTGTGCTCGATTGGGAGCCGTGCATTCTGTTGTGTTTGGTGGTTTTGCAGCAACAGAGTTAGCTATTCGCATTGATGATGCGACACCTAAGCTGATTCTTACTGCTTCATGCGGTATTGAGTTTGATAAAAAAATAGCCTACAAGCCTTTGGTAGACAAAGCTGTTGAGTTGGCGACCCATAAACCATCTCATACCGTGGTTTGTCAGCGGTCGCTTTTAACGGCCGACATGGACCCTGTACGCGACCTGGATTGGCACGCGTTTCAAAAAGATGCGACGCCAGCGGATTGTGTTGCCGTGAAAGGCTCAGATCCGCTTTACGTGCTTTATACATCGGGTACGACAGGACAGCCAAAAGGCATTGTGCGGGATAATGGCGGGCATGCTGTTGCACTTCGCTATGCTTTTAATAATGTCTACGGCATGAAAGCAGGGGATGTGTGGTGGGGTGCTTCCGATATCGGCTGGGTAGTTGGTCACTCCTTCATTGTTTATGGCCCATTAATGGGAGGCGGCTCGGCCATCTTTTATGAAGGAAAACCCATTCGCTCACCTGATGCAGGCGCTTTCTGGCGGGTAATTGAAGAGTACAAAGTTAATTCTATGTTTTGTGCGCCAACTGCCTATCGTGCTATTCGCAAAGAAGATCCGACAGGCGCTCTTTCAAAAGATTATGATCTGAGCAGCTTGCGTTGGGTGTTCGTTGCCGGTGAAAAATTAGACTCTTCAACGTATGAGTGGCTGAATGAGTTATTACAGGTACCTGTAATTGATCACTGGTGGCAAACAGAAACAGGCTGGCCGATGACATCGCCAATGATGGGTTGGGATAGCCCTTCAAAAGCACGCCTTGGCTCTACGAATAAGCCAATTCCAGGATACGATATTCGCGTATTGGATGGGGATGGTGGAGAAATGGAGGCCAATGAAACAGGTAATATCTGTGTTAAATTACCGCTTCCTCCAGGTGTTGCATGGAGCATTTGGAATCAGCCACAGCGATATATAGACTCATATCTGACGGCCTTTCCAGGTTACTATCATACAGGCGACGGCGGTTTTAAAGATGATGATGGCTATATCTATATCACGGGTCGTACCGATGATGTGATTAACGTATCAGGCCACCGTCTATCGACCGGTGAAATGGAGGAGGTGGTTTCTGCGCATCCTGCTGTTGCTGAGTGCGCAGTTATTGGTGCGAATGACTCACTTAAAGGGCAGGTGCCGGTCGGTCTTATCGTTTTGAAGGCCGGTGAAGAGATCGATGAGGCTCAATTAGAAAAAGAATTGATTGAGCGTGTGCGTAACGAAGTCGGTGCGTTGGCTTGTTTCCGTAAGGCGGTCGTTGTTGAGCGGTTACCCAAAACGCGTTCAGGTAAGATCTTGCGTGCAATACTGCGTAAGATTGCAGCCAACGAGCAATACAAAATGCCTTCGACAATTGACGATGAAACGATATTGCCGGAAATAGAGGAGATCCTTAAGCAGAGGGGTTTGGTGTAAGATTACGTTATTAACTAATAAACAAGGTGCTTTAGAGCACCTTGTTTATGTGCAATAAGAATATGCCATCAAAAAAGCCTTACTTTGCAGTGAGGCTTTTTTTTTAATGCTTGATCAAGCTTATGCGCTTTTACGAGCACGCATGGCCAATAAACCCAGACCTAGCAGGGCAAGAGTGCCTGGAGCGGGAACAGAGCTTGGAGGAGTAGAGGCATCATAAGTATAGGCTACATCAACCTTGCCCCATGAGCCAGTAGCGAATGAGTTAATAAATGCGCCGGTACCTGAGTCTACAGAGTTATTAATATTGGTTTGAGCGAAACCTGTAAAATCAAACTCTACTGGACCCGCAAGAAAATCAGATAAGTTGACACCTGAAAGTGAAGAGCTTAGTTCACCACTTGAAATGCCATATGAGAAAGTATCATTTGTTGCAAGATCAAAATTACCGGCAGCAGAGCTTTGATCAGTCAAATAAGAAAGCGTGAAGCTTTGAAAAATGTGATCGTTAGCTGCCGTAGTTGACACTTTCCAGTCTTGAAAAATATTGATAGCAACATCAGCACGTCCATTTGCAGCACTAGTATTTTGGGATGCACCGGCGCTATCTAGTTGACCAAAAACAGTTACGCTTACATTTGTTAGGTTACCCAAAGTGGCATCAAAGCCAGCAATAGTGATTTTCTCATTTAATGCGCCCATAGCAACGTTTGTTGAGCTACCTTGCGTACCAAAAGACCCTGTTTGAGTAATAAGAGCTGCAGATGCAGAGGTAGCTGCAAGCGTAAGAGCCGTTGCTGCTACAAGTTTGGTGAAAGCTGACATTCGATATCTCCGTTATTTATAAATTAAGGCCACTTTCAGTTGTAAGTGAAAGCTGTTTTCCTTATAAGCAAAATACGAGCCAGAATGTCAATAAATTAAAAATAATTAGTATTATTGAAGGAAGGTTTATTGTTCTTCAAATAAATGACTCTTAATTGATACGGTAAAAATAATAGCCTTAATGAATTATTAATAAGCAAATAACTTTTAAAGTTTATTTAATGTTTTTTAAAAGTGGTTTTTTTGTGCGGTGAAAATTGTAAAAAAATATGACATGCCTGATTATATTATGGTCACTTGTTTTCTGTAGAAAACATATTCTTCTTAGATGCTACTATTTAGACTTGAAAATTACTGAAGTGTCTGAAATAAGAGACTCTAAGTTATTGTTTTTGTAGCGATTTTAACTAATTTCATGTAAAAAAAACTGACAATGCATGTTTTGTGAGCTTGTATGTTCTCTAGTTTAAGTATCAAAGCAAATTTTGCTGCTTGCTGTGTTGTTAATCTGAGACATATTTATACCTGTATATATCAAAGGGCATATTTAGAGTGGCTAAAATTAGCGAGTGGAAACTGGTTCTTTATTCAAAGCTATTTACATAGATAGCTTCTTTTATATAAATACAAAATAAAGTATGCCTCTAAAAGTAAAAAAGCTTTGTGTTGGTGACAAAGCTTTTATTAAAAGATTTGAGAAGGGTTTGTGTGTTAGATTTTAAATTTCGCAACCTGTTGGTTGAGTTCTGCTGCAAGCGATGCCAGTTCCAGGCTGGCTGTAGCTATTTGGGATGCGCCCTCAGAAGATATTTGGGCAGAATCATTAATTGAGATTAAAGAGCGGTTAATCTCTTCACACACACTGGTTTGCTCTTCGCTAGCTGACGCTATATGTGTATTCATCTGATTTATAGCAGCGACAGATTGGGTGATGTCTTCAAATGCTTTGTTGACCTCAGACGCTTTATTACCGGCTTGTTCGGCTTCTTCTCGGCTTTTTATCATTGCCGCGACTGCTGAGCGAGTACCATTCTGTAATCGTTCTATGGTTGTAACCGTTCATTCTAAGACGTTCTGCCCAATCTCTTTTACGCGGGGTAAGCTGGCCTCCTTATTTATTCAGGAGGCTGCTCATGAACTATTCCCCCCGCCGAACCCCCGAGCAATGGCTGGTTCTGGTT
>JBLWXO010000003.1:0-279069 GCA_048267385.1 Neptunomonas sp.
CAAAGAACCTTATAGTTTTATAAAGTTCATACGTCGGAGCATAGCGCAGCCTGGTAGCGCATCTGGTTTGGGACCAGAGGGTCGCAGGTTCGAATCCTGCTGCTCCGACCATCTACCTATCACTTCTGTTCTCACGTTTTTTCAGCTGATTCTTCAATTAACTCTTATCCGCATTAGACTATTTTATTTGCATCATCATCCTACATGCTCTTAAATAACGCTCAGCTCATATTTCATAGGACATGGTTGGTGCGAGCATCACTCTTATTAACATTACTTTTAATCTTTGGCTTATCTCAGCAGGCCTTTTCTACGGAAAAGATTACCCTGCAGCTACGCTGGCACCATCAAGCACAGTTCATTGGCTACTATATTGCCAAATCCAAAGGTTTTTATGACGAGGTAGGCCTTGATGTATTCATCAAAGCCGGAGGTCCAGGCATTGTCCCCTGGCAGGAAGTGCTAAACGGCCGCGCTGATTATGCCGTTGAAAACAGCAACGCTCTGACCGCCTTTATGTATGGCGAACCGATAACAGCTCTTGCTGCTATATACCAGCATTCACCCAGCGCTTTCCTAACCAAACAGTCTTCAGGTATACAGCACCCCAAGGATCTTGCAAGAAAGCGAGTAATGATTTTTCCCGGCGGGCAAGATCCAGAGCTAATGCTGCTTCTACAGCAACAAGGCCTAACCAAATACGACCTCGACCTTATTGCTACCAGCACTGACCTAAACGACCTTATAAATGATGAAATTGATGCATTCAATGCTTATGTTTCAAACGAACCCTATGCGCTAGAGCAGCTAAACATTCCCTATTATTTAATCAAACCCTCAGACTACGGTATTGATTTTTATAGCGATATATTAATCACCAGCAGAAACACAGTTACTAACAAACAGACACGCACCGATCAATTTATTTCTGCCAGCTTAAAAGGCTGGCAATATGCACTCAGCCACCCGGAAGAAGCCATTACTCTTTTCAAAGAGGAATATCCGACGAAAAAAAACATGGGCCATTTACGCTTCGAATTAAATATGGCACACGAACTCATCATGCCCGAATTCATCGAGATCGGCCATATGAACCCGAAACGCTGGCAACATATGGTCGACATGCTGGCAGACGCCAATATTATACGAACGAAACACAGCCTTGATGGATTTCTCTACAAGCATAAAAGCAGTATTGACTGGGATTTTTGGAAACCCGTAATTTATATGGCCGCAGGCCTCATGATCATATTAGCTTGTATAAGCTTTTACCTTTGGTCTCTGACTTTAAAACTTAAACGCGAAGTTTCGACACGCCGAGCGGCAGAACAGCAACTCAAACACCTAGCCACACACGACTCGCTAACAGGCCTGGCAAATCGATCCGCACTAACATCCCATTTAGACATGTTTGTTAAACTCGCCAGAAGATATAACCTTACGCCCGTTATCCTCTATATCGACCTGGATGGTTTTAAAGAGATAAACGATACATACGGCCACAGCGCCGGAGATCAGGCACTCATTCGCTTTGCGAAAAAGACCCAGTCTCTACTAAGAGAGAGCGATATCTTTGGCCGTTTAGGTGGCGACGAATTCCTCATCTTGCTGGAAAACAGCACCCGGGAAGGCTCACACCACCTGGCACATAAAATTCTTAATAATTTAGAAACCCCAATGAAGTTCAAAAACGCCAACAGCCGAATGAGCGCCAGCATAGGCATCGCCATCTACAAGAATCACCTGGAAACGTTTGATCAGTTCTTAACCCGGGCGGATAACGCTATGTATTATGTTAAAAACAATGGCAAATCAGGCATCGGAATAGCCGCACCATTCAGCCAGAACACTAAAACCAGCAGCAAACACAATCGTAAATCTTTCGTATAAGAAACTTTTGTATGCAGATCCACTATAATCTGCAAAAATAGCTTAACGATATGCAACCACCAGGTAGCCACCCAACAACGACAGCCGCCACCTCAGCAGCTCCATCCATATACTTACAATAAAATGGAGACACCCATGTCTGATCAACTGCTTCCTCAGCCAAGCGAAAACCCCGCATTTAATGTCACCCGCAACTCTTCGAGCGAAGCTATGGTGGAGCCTTTACAGTTAGGCAAGCGGGTGCGTGAAATAAGACTAAGCCAAAACCTGACACTTGAAGAAGCCAGCAAATTAACCGGCCTTGCTCGCTCAACGCTTTCAAAAATAGAGAACGAACAAATATCTCCCACTTTTAGCGCTGTCTCTAAACTCGTCAAAGGTCTCGGAATAGATATCCCTCAACTATTTTCCCAACCATCCCGCTCTGCAGGAGCCGGAGGCAGAAGAGACATAACGCGCGCGGGAGAAGGCAAACCTCACCCGACACCGACCTACGAGCACGAATTATTGGCCAGTCAACTGACCAGTAAAAAAATGCTCCCTTACCGCACCACCATAAGAGCCAGATCATTCGACGAATTTGGTGACTGGGTACGCCACGAAGGCGAGGAATTGCTTTATGTTATTAGCGGGAATATTATTTTTTACACCGAATTTTATGAGCCGGTTTCTATGAATGAAGGCGACAGCGCTTATTACGATTGCGAAATGGGGCACGCCGTCATCTCAACCAGCGAGGATGACGCCATCATACTGTGGGTAACCGCATAACCAAGAAATGATAAAAACCTAGCACCCTTCTCTTGCCGTATAAAATACTTAATGCTAAATTGCTGGCAACATCAAGAGAAGGACTGTCGTCCTCGCCAACCTGCCAACCTGAGCAAGGTGGATACCAATAACGGTGATGTGGTCTATCGACAAAAAATCAGGAGCCCTTATGTTTGAAGCACACCAACCCACAGCCGATTTATCACCTGACAGCGATTGCCACCAGAAAACAGCACTGCCTATCGATCAGCAGATCATTGATACTGTCATCTATAATAAAACACATGAATGCTTCGTACGCACCTGGAGCAGCCACGGAAAGCAAAAAAACCGTCGGGGCAAGATAAACACAACTTTATTTCTCTATATAGAATATAAAAATCATCTCAATACATCCTGCTACCTTTGCAAAGAACTGACCGAACAATCCTTACTGGATCATCAGTTTTTAGTCATGCTAGCCGAATCGGTTTTATTAAAAGAGATCTCAGCACCTAACACTGATCTATGGATCACTCAGATACAAAACAGATCCTGACTTACAGGTGCTTTAAGCCACTTTTATAAAAAAACCGTACCGCCTCCAGCAGGTAAACAATTCTACAGTTATCCAATCCTTTAGCACTGCGGCCTGTACTAAATGCGGCAAACATCCTATAATGCTTTATTAACATTCCATTCCGGTCGATCTAATCGACCTAGATTTATAACAGGTTCAATTAGATGTCATTAGACGACCAGCCCGCCTTTTCAGAACTGGGCTTGGCCGCTCCTTTGTTGCAAGTGCTTCAAGAGATCGGTTACGAAACACCTTCGCCTATTCAAGCAGCCAGTATTCCTCACCTTCTCGAAGGAAAGGATCTACTCGGACAGGCACAAACAGGTACTGGTAAAACAGCAGCCTTCGCTTTGCCTATTATGTCCCGTATCGATATTAAGGCTAACACGCCACAGTTATTGGTTCTGGCCCCTACAAGAGAGCTCGCTATCCAGGTAGCTGAAGCCTTCCAGACTTACGCTCGGCACATGCCTAACTTCCACGTTCTGCCTATTTACGGCGGTCAGGCATACGATGTTCAGTTACGACAACTTCGCCGTGGTGTTCAGGTAGTTGTCGGTACTCCAGGGCGCGTAATGGATCATATCCGTCGCGGCTCTTTAGTGCTCGACAATTTAAAAGCACTGGTACTCGACGAAGCCGATGAAATGCTACGTATGGGCTTTATTGATGATGTTGACTGGATCTTAAGTCATACGCCATCTACGCGCCAGATTGCACTGTTTTCTGCAACGATGCCACAAGCGATTCGCAAACTGGCCCTGCAGCACCTTAAAAACCCTGTCGAAATCAAAATCGCCAGCAAAACATCAACTGCCACAACGATCAAGCAGCACTACTGGCGCGTCAGCGGTGTCCATAAACTCGATGCATTGACCCGCATTCTGGAAATGCAACAGTTTGACGCCATGCTGGTTTTTGTTCGCACAAAATCAGCTACCACCGAACTGGCCGAAAAATTATCTGCCCGCGGTTATGCCTGCGAAGCACTCAACGGTGACATCTCGCAGCAGGTTCGCGAACGTACCGTCGAACGCCTCAAAAATGGCAAGTTAGATATTCTGATCGCAACAGACGTTGTTGCACGCGGCCTTGATGTTGAACGCATCAGCCACGTACTCAACTACGACATCCCTTACGATACTGAATCTTACGTCCACCGTATTGGCCGTACAGGCCGTGCCGGCCGCTCCGGCGAAGCCATCTTGTTTGTTGCACCACGCGAACAACGCATGCTACGCATGATTGAACAAGCTACTCGCCAGAAAATCGAGCCAATGGAACTTCCTTCGGCTGCAGATATTAACGTGAAACGCCTGGATCGCTTCAAGCAACAGATAAGCGATACGATGGATAGCCAGGATCTTTCGCAATATATTGATCTGCTGACTGAATATCAGCATGAGCATGACACCGATCCAATGAATATTGCAGCAGCTCTCGCGTCATTACTGCAAGGCCAAACACCTCTTCTGATTAGCGAAAAAGAGCTACGCGGCCCTAAAGGTTTTGATGATAGAGGCGACAGAGGCCGTGAAACCAGAAGCGAACGCGGCGAACGTAAACCTCGCAAACCTCGTGGTGTAAACTCTGATATGGATATGCAACGCTACTGCTTATCTGTAGGGCAAGAGCATGGCGTCAAGCCAGGCAATATTGTCGGGGCGATTGCAAATGAAGCCGATATTGAAAGCCGTTATATTGGACAGATTGAAATAAAAGACAAAGCTACTTTTGTGGATCTGCCAGCAGGCCTGCCTAAAGAAACACTGTCGGTACTGCAGAAGATTGTTGTTTGCGGACAACGGCTTAACCTTAAAGCCGTAGATGGCGCGGGTACTCCTTCACGAAGCAGCAGAGGCTCAAAGCCTTCTTCTGCACCTCGCAAGCCTCGCGCTAAAAAAGATTAAGTTTTAGTCATGAAAAAAGGCGGACTACTTAAAATAGTCCGCCTTTTTTATATCCAACCTTTAGCAACTAAAGCATCTATAACGCATCCCTCAGCACCCAATACTTAGTGCTAAAAGCTTAGTAAACCACACGCATCACACCGCTTCTTTTTAGCAATCGGACTTGCTCACCCGCTCTAAAGAAAGTTTGATTTTCAACTTCTTGTACAACAGATATTATCTCATTATCGGATAAGCGAACTGTTATCTCCTGTCCCTGTTTACGCGTAACATTGCCTTCGATAGCCTGCCCCGCTACACCACCAGCAACCGCACCCAATACCGCCGCAATACTACTCCCTTTGCCTCCACCCAGAGTACTTCCTGCAAGCCCACCAACGATTGCACCCGCGCCGGTACCAACAATACCGTCTTTACGCCCTTCAATAACAACAGGCGTTACCGACAAAACTGTTGCATAGCGCACTGTTTGTACCTGACGCGCCTCACTCTGAGTGTAAGTTTTGCCGGTTAAACCAGGCGACGCGCAACCCGACAAAACGAGCGCCATTGAGACCGCGATAGCGCCCATAAGCGCACCACTCTTGTTTATTTTCAATAAAGTCATTTCATCGCCTCACTTATTTCAAACTAAATTTATAGGTTACGATTATCTTGTCACTATCCCTTCAGACAATGGGAAGTCAAAAAAATTCGTCTGCTTTTTTCTGTTCTCATCTCTACAAGTGCTGCCCGTAAAGCCGCGCATATAATCCATCCTGTTCAATCAATTGATGATGCCCTCCCTCTTCAGCAACCTGACCATCCTCGAAAACATACACATGATCAGCCTGTTTAACAGCACTCAGACGATGCGCAATAATTAACGTTGTTCTATGCATCAAAAAGCCCTGTAATGCGACATGCAGGTGGCGCTCTGTTTCAGTATCCAATGCTGATGTGGCCTCATCAAGAATAACCACTTTAGGGTTTGCTAAGACCATACGCGCTACAGCGAGCCGCTGCCTCTGGCCTCCAGATAAGCGCACCCCCTGCCGCCCGACCAATGTATCCAAGCCATTTTCCAGCTCGTTAATAAACAGGTCCAACTGGGCAATTTTTAATGCACCCCAGACTGCCTCATCGCTAAACGCTTTTCCCATGCATAGATTGCTGCGTATCGTACCGTTAAACAAAGCAGGATGCTGTAATACAGTTGCTACATTATCTCTAACAACATCCAGTCCAATCTCTTCAACAGGAACACCATTAAAGCTTACCCGCCCTGCTTGAGGGATATAGAGCCCCAGCAGCACCTGAACAAAGGTTGACTTTCCGCCGCCGCTCGCGCCCACCAAGGCAATTTTCTGCCCTTTCTGTATGTTAAGAGACAAGCCTTTTAACACCTCAGTACCATCACGATAAGAAAAATGAACATCGTCAATTTCTATACTGATACTTTCTGAAGACTCAAACGGATTTTTAACACGCGGATACTGAGGCTCCTGCTCTAATTCCAATATCCGATTTAATCGTGTCAGCGCTGCCTTCGCCCCATAATATGCATACTGAATACCTAACACTTCCTGAACCGGACCCATCATAAACCACAAATACCCAAAGACAGCCATCATCTGGCCAATAGATAAATCTGAAAAAACCACCATTAACATAGAGATAGCTCTGAACAGATCAAAGCCAATCATGAATATCAAAAAACTAAATCGACCCGCCGCTTCACTTTTCCATTCATACGTACTCGATTCATCCCGTACATTTCTTGCCGTATCAACGAGCTGAGTCAGATAATGACGCTCTCTATTACTCGCACGAATCTGCTGAATAGCATCCAACGTCTCGGTTAACGCCCCTTGAAATACCTCATATGACCTGTTTTCCCGTGTTTTAAGCTCCTTTACGCGCTTCCCTATCACCGTTGTAAAGTAGATAACCACGGGGTTGAGAAACATAATAAACAACGCCAGCAACCAGTGCATCCAGAGAAGAATAATGGCTGTTCCGATAATAGAAAGAGACGCGATTAACAACCGGCTTACCGAACTACCAATAAACCGATCAACCGTATCCAGATCCGTCACAAAATGAGAACTCACCGCACCGCTTCCCAAGGTTTCGTACTCTGCCATTGAGATACAACCTAAGCGACGTAACATCTTTTTTCTCATTCGAAAAATGATGTCTTTTGAAATAATAGTAAATTGACGCCCCTGCCAAACATTAAGTACCAGCGAGATGGCACGCAGCACAATCGTGATCAGGAGTATCAATAAAATATAGAGCACCGGCCCATACCACTGAGCTGGAAACAGAGGGCTCAATGTATTGATGAGCAAGCCGGGCTTCTCAAGCAAAACTTCATCGACCAGCAAAGGCATCAGCAGAGGTAAAGGGACCGACGCAATGGTCGCCAGGATAGCAACCAAGTTCGCTAAAATAAGCTCACGCTTATGTGACAGAGTAATCTTTAATATATAGTCCCAGCTAAAACGAAAAGGCTGCATACGACTCCATATTATTAAACACAAAAAGAGCAGTCTTTATACCACATAGCCCCATACCTATCATCGCGCCAGATACAAAAACACCCGCTTTGGCGGGTGATTTTAGGCTTAGCGTTCATCTCCTACGAAATAAAACGCCAGACAAGTGTCGATATGACTTTTTATACGGTGGCACGCAACATAGCAAACAACTGATCTTTTAAATGAAGGCGCTTGATTTTCAGCTCTTCCTCTGTGTGCGTTGCTACAGGCTCTACTTCTGCCTCCATACGCTCAACCTGCTTGGTTACATCATGATACTCATTGAACAATCTGGAAAAATGCGCATCCTTCATTTTAAGAGTGTGAATCTGTTCGCGATACTCAGGTAGTTCGTGTACTAAATCGTGATGATCAATGCTCATAGCATGCTTCCTTGTGGGGGTTACGTTGTTGTTTTAACTTTAAGGCCAGTATCCCTGAAAAAAAATTAAGCTTCATTGATACTCATCAACATTGCCTCCTGAATGCTATAAGTCAGGAAAATCAAAGCATAAAACCACCGCACATATCTGCATTTTTTTACTTTTTCTGCTCGACCTTCAACGCAACACAAGGTAGGTTATACACCCTGATAATAGTCCACTATAGAGCCCTGCATTTCATGGAAAGTCTGACACTTCAGCCCATCTCTTCTGTTGCCGGTGAGGTACAGATCCCAGGCTCAAAAAGCCTGTCCAACCGAATTCTACTGCTGGCCGCATTAGCAAAGGGCCAAACCACAATAACCAACCTTCTCGACAGTGATGATGTGCGCCACATGCTTACAGCGTTAACAGCACTAGGTGTTCAATACGAACTGTCGGACGACCGCCGCCAGTGCACTATTAACGGCCGCGGCGATACGCTGGATAACACCAGCACTGCTCTCTTTCTGGGAAATGCCGGCACCGCCATGCGACCTCTGTGTGCCGCGCTCTGTCTGAGCAAGGGTACTTTTGAGCTAACCGGCGAGCCCCGTATGTACGAACGCCCTATCGGTGACTTGGTCACTGCGCTGCGTACTCTGGGTGCTGAGATCGATTATCTCGGTACAGAAGGCTATCCACCCCTTCGCATCCAAGCCAACGGTCTGCAAGGCGGCGAAGTGAGCATTAAAGGGAATATCTCCAGCCAGTTCCTGACTGCATTGCTAATGGCCGCACCGATGGCCAATGGCGACCTCACTATCCGTGTAGACGGGGAATTGGTTTCCAAGCCTTATATAGACATCACCCTACACACGATGGCGCTGTTTGGTGTCGAAGTAATTAACAATGATTATCAGTCTTTTGTTATTCGTTCTGGTCAGCAATACCGCTCCCCCGGTGAAATCATGGTCGAGGGTGATGCATCCTCTGCATCCTACTTTCTGGCCGCCGCTGCGATTGCTGGCGGCACAGTACGGGTTTATGGCGTAGGTGCAGATAGCGTACAAGGCGACAAACGTTTTGCCGAAGTACTCGAAGCGATGGGAGCCAAGGTCACTTATGGGCCCACCTATATAGAAGTCACCAAGGGGGCAGACCTGACCGCCATAGATATGGACTTGAATCATATCCCCGATGCTGCGATGACGATTGCCACGACAGCACTCTTTGCCAAAGGCACTACCGCCATCCGCAATATTTATAACTGGCGCGTGAAGGAAACCGACCGGCTGGCAGCAATGGCCACCGAACTACGTAAAGTAGGAGCGACGGTTGTTGAAGGTGATGACTTTATTGAAGTGACTCCGCCTGAACAGATCAAACATGCGGCGATTGATACGTATGACGACCACCGTATGGCGATGTGCTTTTCATTAGTTGCATTAAGTGACACGCCCGTAACTATCAATGACCCGGGATGTACACGCAAAACCTTCCCTGAATACTTCGATCTGTTTAAAAGCATCTGCCAATAAACGCTAAAAAGCGTGTCAGCCATCATGACTGACACGCTTTAACAGCCCCCCTATTGCTTATCCCGCTCAAATCCATCTCAAGCCGACTTGCAATATATTCCTCTCCTAACGTTAGCAATACGGCTAAACAACGATCAACCACTGGTTCAGATAGAAGCCACCTAACATCAGCATCACAAACAGCATCAAGGACAACAGCATTGGCTTAGCGCCCGCCTGACGAATAGTACTCCAGCGCGTTTGCACACCTAAAGCAGCCATGGCTATCGCTAAAGAAAACTGGCTGACCAACTGCAACGCACTTAACAATGCCTCCGGCAACAACAGCATACTATTGATACCCGATGCCGCAATAAAGCCAAAGACAAACCATGGAATAGCAATTTTTCCTCCAGAGGCGCTAGCAGAATCGCGCGTCAGATATGCACTTAAGATAAGAATAAACGGTGCCAGCATCATCACACGGATTAATTTAACAACCACAGCGTTTTGCAACGCTTCCCCACCAACCGCCTCACCTGCAGCAACAGCCTGGGCCACCTCATGTACCGTACTGCCAATATAAATACCAAAGGCCTGCTCACTCATGCCTGAGAACTGAAAAATAAACGGGTAGCTGAACATCGCCAGCGTGCCAAAAAAAACTACCGTAGCAACAGCAACAGTAACACTCTGCTGACGCGGCTTTAATACCGACTCAGTAGCCAGAATAGCCGCCGCACCACAAATAGCACTCCCGACTGACGTAAGAATTGCCAACTCTCTATCTAATTTAAAAAAACGAATACCGACATAAGTGCCTACGCAAAATATACTGGTAATCACCAGAAGATCTAACACCAGTGCTTGCCAGCCAACAGCGATAATCTGCTGAAAGCTCAAGCTAAACCCAAATAGAATGATCCCTGCGCGCAGTAGCTTTTGCTGGCAAAAGCGTGTGAATACAACCTCCTTATCCACTGCCTTACGGGTATTCAAATGGCCGACAACAACGCCCAATACGATAGCCAACGGCAGAGCACTTAAACCGACTTGTGCAATAGCAGGCACTTTCGAAAGCAGAATAGCCACAATAGCAATCAGGGGTAACGCTAGTAATTGAGACATGTTAAAGAGCCCGTCAAAAGATCTGTTGTGCTAATGATCCTTCTATACAAATATTAAGTAAAATGGGATTATCTAATAGCACACATTAGATAAACCGAACGTTTATTGAAAACTAAAACAGATCAACCTATTTTTCACGGGTATAACAATGATGAGCGCATCGGTTAAACAGCTAAAAGTCTTTGAAGCAACCGCCAGGCTCGGCAGATTAACGGCTGCCGCTGATGAACAGGCAATGAGCCAATCTGCCGCCAGCCAATCACTCAGAGAGCTTGAATCCACACTTAACTACCCTCTCTTTCAACGCGTAGGCCGCGAGTTGATGATCACCGAAGCTGGCCGAGATATACTCGCCAAGGTGAATCAAATCCTGCACTTGATAGACAGCCTCAGTACACCGGGTGATGGTGCAATAAGCGGCCCTTTACGTATTGCGGCCAGTGTCACCATTGCCAGTTACTTGCTCCCCCGCCTATTAGCCGAATTTATCCAACAACACCCCGGCGTAATACCCGACGTAAGAATAGAAAATACGCAGCAAGTAATCGCCACATTAGAAAAGGGACAAGCACATATAGGTTTAATCGAAGGCCCCGCACAACACCGCCAACTACAGATCACGCCTTGGCACAAAGACAAACTGGAGGTGTTTTGCAACGCAAGCCACCCTCAAGCAAAAACCGGGCAACTAGCTCCCGAGCTGATAGAGCAGCAACGCTGGATATTACGTGAAGAGGGTTCAGGAACCCGTCGGATTTTTGATAGCGCCATGCAGGCGGTAAATATTCAGCCCCAGGTCGCTTTTGCGCTGAACCGACAAGAAGCAATCAAACAATCAGTAAAAGCAGGACTCGGCGTGGGCTGTTTGTCACAACTCGCTATCGTTGAAGAGGTAAAGTCAGGCAGTTTAGTGGTGCTTAGCACACCTCTGGAGTTAACCCGGTGTTTCTCGCTAGTGGCTCAGCCTGAACACAAGAATAAATTGACAGAGACCTTCATTAAATTTATTCAGTTACAAACCTGATTATCTTTAAAAAAGCCTGTATCAAGAAACGTTAACTGATACCAATCATTCGGGTGAAAATAGATTTTTGATAAAGATGCACAGGAATTTTCTCTTCAATTTGCGCATGCAGTGCCGGTAGTTTTGACCAGTGAACACCTTGTTTATGGTGGTGTGCAGTATGGTATCCGAGATTGCCGGTTAAACGATTAAAAAGCGGGTCTAAGTTGTTATAGGAGGCTTCAAATTCGTTATCGGTATCAAGGCCTGAATGATGCTCGTAGGTCACATAAGCAGTAAACAAAAGGCTAGTAATCATCGGTAACACAAATACCATTAATCCAGCTACAGGCTTATACCAAACAAGAGCGGCAACGATAATAAAAGTGATGGCCGTATAAATAAGAAAAGTCGATAACTGTTTGGGATGTTTTTTGCCGACTTTGTATCCCCGCGTGTAAGAGGTCAGGGCAACATTAAATGTGTACTCAAGCATCCCCATCCGGGTTCCGTCTTTACGTTTCCAGCGACTCTCATCCTGCTCTTGATCAAGAAAGTTCAAATGATGGCCCAGCACATGATGCAGACGCCAAAGATGCGTTGTTACGCCAGTGTGTAAGGCATAAGCCAACTCTAAACCGCGATTAAGAAAAGCTTGTCTGAATGTGAACAGATGCTGATGGTGGTGATTCCATGCACAAATCACCCCTTTGGGAAGAAGCATCAGCAGGTAATAACCAAAAAAAATAGCTATATCATTGATAGTAAAGTATAAAACAAAATCAACAATGGTCAGTGCCAAAACGATAAAGACAGGCCAGCGGTCTTCCTTGTATCTAAAACCACTAAAGCTGTTTAGTTTTTTAATAATTTTCTGCACACATATTTTCCAGTAAAAAACAATATTTATCCGCTTATCGGTAAAACTCCATTGCCTCTTTCCTATTGCCGACACTTACCATTTCGTGTTGATAACCAGCTCTTCAGCGAATACCACAAACAAATCACATCTGAACTTCTTGGTTAACTTAAATGGTCAGAAGGCAAAACAGGGTCAAAACATAAAGTAAAAACAGAGAGTTGTATATAAGCAAATAGCTGCTTCAACCCTCACCATCAAAACGAAGGTAATATCTCCAGTATAGACGCCCTTGGTTTGATATGTTTTATTTCTCTTTTATTCTTCAAGTGCGATGGACGCCATTTTCATCGTACTCTCGAAGGATTCCGCACCCGCAATGAATAGCCCGTTATGACAAAACATAGCATCCTCAATACCCGTCACATCCTTAAGCGCTTGGCCGGATAAGCCCGCCCAGCGTTGCGGCAATGGTTTCTTATCTTCAAATGAACCTAACTCAACAGGCACGGCTTGGATTCTCCACTGACCAGACTCAGATGGATAAACCATATACAACGCCTCTTTCGATAAGGCGTGTACCGCTGTTTTCCACGGAATATATTGGGCTAATACAATCACGCGCGGATCTTCTGCATTAGCAATTGCATTCGCCACCATTGATCTGGCACTAATACCGCCGTTAGCAGACGCAATAAAGCGAATTAAAACACGCGCTGCAAAATCAACCGCCTCATCAAAACAGCCATCAAAGTCACTCCCCTCTTGCCACGTAGGGTTAAACATCGAAATGGTGTGGCTAAGACTAACACCGTTATAAACCCCTTCAACATGACCACAATCAATTGCATCAATTGTTGATACCAAATTAGCATCAACAGCATCAGCTACCTCCTGGCTACCCTGACAAATAGTTAAGCCATATTTCTGCCAGATCAACCCAAATGAGGAGTAAGGAACACCATTATCGCGCTCACCGGCTCCGCCACGTTGATGATGATCAAAACGGCCGGCTTCCGGGTCATACTCCCCTCCGACATCAACAACAATATCAGCCGTGCCGATAACTGCGGTATCACGTGTACGTATGAGCTTAAAAGAAGGGAAAATGCATTTCAGTGCAGCAATACTAAACACATCATCGGCATGAAAATTACCGCTGTGAGTGACTATCGTTTTATCATTCATTTAACTAATTAATTCTCCAGATCGCTTGGCCAACCAATAACCGTCTCTTATTTCCTTTGCCAGGTTTTTCCCAATGCTCACACCTTGACGAAGAACAAGTCCGTCACACACAAGTTGGTTTGCATACGGGATGATTGCAGTGTCGATAACACTGTACTCATCGATAAGCTCTTCCAGTGGTGTTGTGAGAGCGGCAACCTGATAGTATTTCCCATTGTCTTGTCTATGAGCATGACTCAATCTCTATTAATTTCTGACGTCTTACTAACCGACACGCAAGACGGCATTGTTTTTGCGGCATTCTCTTTTGCAAAAACAATGACCGGCCGTAATGCGCCCATGTGAGCAACTTGATATTTTACTTTGCTCGCTCAGTTAAACTAAACCAATTTCCCGAATTGTCTATACCTAAAGCTTCAACACCGTAAAACTGTGTTGTAGGAGGTTGTGTAAACTCAACTCCTTTAGCGACAAGCTCCTCGTAGGTTTTTTGGCAATTATTTGTTTCAAAAACGCCTGCGCCAAAAGCCCCATCCGCTACTAAAGCTCGTATCTTTTCAGCAGCGTCTTTACTAAACATTGGTCCTTCTTTTGGTTCAGCCAAGACTAGTTCGAGATCAGGTTGGGCTTTTGCGAATACTGTTAGCCATCTGAAGCCTCCGTCTACTGTAAAATCTGATCCTACTTCGAAGCCCAGCTTCTTCTGATAGAACTCGAGTGCTTCATCTTGGTTAAGAACATAAACCGTAACATGAGCTATTGATTGAATCATTTGAATCTCCAGTTATGAGGGATGCAGTCGATTTTACCCAAAGTAAACCGTTGCGCCTTATTCAATATTGCTCTTTTCAAACTTTGCTCCGAACAAATGATGTGCATAGCACAAAGGAATTGATTGCACGGGATAAGTGAGCGGGTCTTTGGTTAACGCCCATAATTTTGAGCGATACTGTGTAGGAGACAGACCCGTTTTCTTGCGAAATAAGAAAGAAAAACTACCGATGCTCGTGTACCCAACCATTTCACAAATGTCATTAATGCTGAGTTTGCTCGTTATCAAGAGCCTCTTTGCCTGCTCAATCCTCATTTTTGAAATGTATTGATAGGGTGACTCCCCAAACACCTCTGAAAAAATGCGGCAAAAATGATATTTAGACATACATGAATAATTTGCCACTTCGCCTAAGTCAAAATAACCAGCGTAGTGTTTGGTCAGATAGTCTCGACCGAGGCAAACTTTTCTATATTGAGAATGCTTAATCATGATGAATAACGAGGCTGTAGAAAAACAGTGCTGACAGCCGCAGAAACGCTGATCTGTAATAAAGCAGCTAGCGGAAGCCGGGAATATTTAATCGGAAATATTTTCATCTGAGTGCTTGTCCCTAAGCAGAAATCCAGCCGTCTGATTTACTTCTACTTTTAACTCAGCCTCAGTTGCAATACAAGTATTTGTATCCCAAACCTATATTGGCTTCTACTCTATATTTTAAACCCGATAGATAAAGGTCAAGGCAACAACGAAAGTGGATTAATTTCAAGCCAGCTATCTGCGCGCTTACCGCCTCCTAATGACGATAAGCATCGAACAGAATCAGCTTTTAGAGCCACCTTTGCAGGTTGGCGAGGGCATGACTTCACCGTTTTTCCTGGCCCATTCTTCTTGGGTGTACAGATGCATAGCCAGCGCATGAATCGGACTCTGCAGCTCTTGAGCAAGAATCTTGTAGATCATCTGGTGGCGCTGCACTAAGCGTTTACCGGTAAAATCATCCGATACCAGTACCAGCTTAAAGTGGCTGTCGGTTGCCGGCCCCGAGTGCATATGGCTTTCATTCAGGATTTGTATTTCATTAACGTTAATATCGGTACGCAATTTTTCTTCTACAACGATCGCAATACTCATCTTATTTTTTCACCTTTTTACGTACTTTTTCATCGGCCAGATCGGCATCTCTCTGCTCTTTTGCCAATGCCAGAAAATGCTTGTGGATTTTACGTGTCGCTAACCAAACACTACCAATAACAACAGGTACGGCTATACCTAAGGCCATGCTTTTATTAAAGTCCACGCCACTGTCATAGGCGGCGTCCATTAATATTTTAACTAAACCAACCGAGTAATAACTAATAGCGGCCACCGATAAACCTTCAACAGTGTGCTGCATCATCAATTGAATTTTTGAGCGTCTATCCATGGAGGCCAGCAACTGCTGGTTCTGTGCCTGTATCGACAACTCTACCCGGGTTCGCATCATATCAGACACCCGATCGATACGTTTTGACATATCTTCCAGGCGCTCGCCTACCGATTGACAGGTACGCACAGCGGGTGTTAAACGGCGGGTTAAAAACTCTGTTACTGTTAAGTGCCCTGATACCTCATCTTCGCGCAGTTCGACCAACCGCTGTAGCACCAGAGCATGGTAAGCCTGAGTTGCGGTAAAGCGGAAGGTGGTTTTGGCCCGATAATCTTCAACACGAGCAGCCATATAAGTTAACTCTGACAGCACCTCTTGCTCGTTAATCTCGGTATTTTCTGACAGGCGATGAGTCAGGTGGGCTAACTGCCGATCCATCGAGCCTAAGTGCGGCGCACACTCCCGCGCTAATGGCAGTGCTATTAGCGTCATTAAACGGTAAGTTTCTATCTCCATAATACGTTGCGCCAGACGGCCAAGCTGGCTATCACTCATGCGTTTATTGCAGATAAGGAACCGCCCGAAGCCATCGCTGTGTAAACGTAATGTTGTCCAGACTCGGGCATCACCTTGTTGCGGGCTACTGCCGACCAAACGCATCCCTTCGAAAAAGCTTTTCACCCGAGGTAACATCACTTCATCGTCTTCAGTCGACTCTTCAATCGACAGATGAAAAGCAGTGACCGCTTCGCCGGGTATCGTCTCCAACCAGCCAGCAGGTAAAGGCGCTACGCCTGTGACATCAAAAGGGTCCGCACCTGCGGGGATATCAAAGTTGACGAATGTGTAAGCGGTAAACTCAAGATGCTTTTCCCGACGTATCCTCAGGCCACCCAAATCATATTGGATACAGACTTCGTCGAGTTCTGGCGGTGTAACATCGAACGCTTTAAAAAGGATTTTAAGGTGTTCGAACTGCGCCTCACGCTGCGCATCATCACAAAAAACAGCTAAATGTGTTACCCGCGCAGGGCTGGGAATAACCTGAAACGGGCGAGAATGCATCTCTTCATACAAGCCTTCGCGTAGTGGATGAAAAATCATCCCGTTAGGCTTGTTCTGCGCAACTTCACTTTTCACTGAGGCATGGTTTTTTATATTAGCATCCTCAAAAGCATCATTTTCGACGTCTCTGTTATGAAGGCGATTGCTCATAAGGTTATCGCTCATTCTGCCAGATTATCTAACGGTGCGACTAACAACACCTCTTCGGACACATCAAAAGTCATTATCTGATGGCCGTATTCAAACCACTGCATAAAAAGGTCATAGGATAAATTTTCGGGCCAGTGATCGCCAAACTCATCCCATGCGGCCAGCTCATTTTTGAAAATCTTTTCCCATGCATTTTGTAAAAACCCGCTAAAATCAGCTTCTTCGTCTACCTCGTCTATCAGGTACACATTACCCTCTTTACGGAGTTCATCAAGAGAAACAACGGTGCTCTTTAACTCTTCATCCAGCGGCAACGAAGCTATCCACTGCGCAAAAGGTGCCCGAGCCAACAAAGTAATAGCCGATCTGTTCAATAGTTTCATGATGCGTTACTTACCTATTCTCTTTATACTCGGGGAAACAAAACTCGATCTATAATGATGCATATTCCTGTTCTAAATCAATTAGAAACCCGTACTGAATGGATCTCCTTCTTTAGAAGGGAGCGATCATACGCCTATATCACTACCCCTATGTGTCTTGTCGACCTTCAAACAACCTACCTGCAAATAACGCTGTTAAAAGAAGATATGCTGGATGGACGCCAAGCCACAAAATACAGTCTGGGCTCAAAAAGCAGCATTGAGCCGATCTGGAAAATGATAAAAGCCTGTAACTGGCAGTTATCGACCATCATTGACGGTCTGGTATCGCTTCAATTTAACAGTAACGCCAGAGATAACGCATTTCCAGACCTACACAGGGACCTGACTGTACGCAAATTTTTTGCCAAAGATAAACAATTGCTCGCGCCTACGCTTATCGGCTCACTGGAACCGCTGACAAAGGAACCTGAGCACTGGAATATAAAAGATGTTTGCCGGTTACTTAGCCATCAACAGTACAACCGCAGTGAGTTTTTGCCTAATCCGTCAAAGCCCGCTCCATTGAGAAGCATTCTACTTAAAATAATGGACTCACCTTCCGGGTGGGCAGTCACAAAAAACGGGTCTGAAATATCGCTTAGTTACCTGAACAAATCACTGGTCAAGATTCAACCTGACTTTAAAAAACCGGCTCCTCGCTTACAAGAAACCGGTTAATTCATCAGACGGTTTCCATCATCTCTTCAGCTAAAGCCGCTTCTTCCATCAATTTACGTGGGTTATCCGAGTTTAATAGCGCCTTCCCTTTCGTCGTTGGAAACTCCACGTCAATATCAACAACACGGCCATCACGGCACACATTGATAATGGTTTCCATGCAGGAAGAGAGTAGCGAGTACTTCTCATCGGGTGCTGCAATAATCGTTTGCAGTCCCAAGTCAGTCATAAAGCCAAGAGAGGTAATGGTGTTTTCTGAATCCAGCTTGTTAAACGCCTCATCGAAAACAGACAAGCTCATTCCACCAACCGCTTTACCATCCGGCCCCTCTTTCAAGCGATAAGCGGCCCCCATCGCGGCTGCCATTGCCACATAAAAAGGTACCTGATGCTCACCACCTGACCCCGTTTTAATACGCTGTGTAAGAGTTGTTTTACGATGCCCGTTAAGATCTTTAACCACTAGCTCGAAGTTGTAGAAGTTACGGTAGTCCTGCAGCAGACTACTTTCGCCCTCATCTTTTAAGACGTCATGGATCTTGGATAACGCATCCTGATGGGGTTTATCTTCGTCAAATTTGAGATCAAACAGTGAGCCCACATTCGCCTGATCCAGACGCGTGTATGCTTCAACCAACTCCAGAATATCTTTAAGCTCGGGGTTTGGCATCATCTCGAAACTATACATCTCTTTATGAAATGGACGGTTTTTCAGATGATTATTCAGCTCACGAATCAGATCTTTAATGTTGTTAATCTGGTCGTTCAGATGAGCCACAAAGTCCGAACGGAAAGAGGTTTCTGCTTCCAGTCGGGCCCGCTCTGCTTTTTGCATATAAAGCGCCAGCTCAGAGTCTCTGAGTGCTTGCACGGTTTCATCGACATATTGTTCCAGCTCCTCATGCGTGGAATCTGGGCCGATTTTATCCAATCCCTGATGGCTCATGCCGCCACCATGAAACTTCGCTTTGTAGTTGGCTATCGCATCACGAACTGAGTATTTTTTCTTCTCATGTAATGTCAGTTCAGACTGTGCTTTTTTGGCCGCTTCAAAAATAATACGTTCGAGCTCCCCACCACAACTTTCATCCAGATAGTCACGTTTTTCCTGGGCAGACTGAGCATCGAAGTCTACTTTGGCTTCACACACATTACGGGCTTCTGCATGCTCCGTTAATTCCTGCGTCAGGACTTCAAGCGCAGCCGAGTCTTTAATCATATGTGTACGGATACGCTGCAACTTATCCATCAGCAGCTTACTTTTCTCTTCAGCTGTTTTCTGCGCTTCTGCTAAATCGGCGATACGTTGCTGAATACCGGTATCATCATGATTACGCATATCCGTAATCTCCTGACGATAGCCTTTGATTTCAGAACCCAGCTGCTCGCGCTGATGGACCAGATCAAATACTTTCTCACCGGCACCTGCCAAACTGGTTGTCAGGTTGATCAAGCTATCACGGAGTTTTTCTAAGGACTCGTGACGTTTGCCGAGCGCGGTGAACTCCACCAGCATCTCATCAACCTGCTTGCCTTTAGTCGCCAGCTGGTCACCACGACGACGAATTCCCATGATAGGAGACATCTCGTTAATCGATGTGGTGGAGCCTTCGGTCTGCAACATGCAGTCATAGGTGAGTGCGCGTTCCTGACGCAGCAATTCTGCTTCGGTTTCAACGGCTATCACGCCACCCAAAGCACGGTTCATATACGCCTGTGCATGTTCGTTATCAGTATCAACAAAATGCGCCAACGACTGTGGCTTATTGCGATGTAACCACTCGTGCGTTTTGGTTGTGTTGATAATACGGCAACCTTTCAGATGGCGGCCTTTGCGACGATATAAAGTAATCGCCTCTCTGACATGATCCGGATCAACCACCAAGGCTTCACGACGCGCACCTAAAAACGATTCGATAGCGATACGCCATTTATCGTCATTGATATCTACCAACTCACATATCGGCGTCGACTCAATACCGTATTCTGCCAACAGCTCCATCAGGTCGCGGGTATTGTGTCGTACCGGTGCACGGCCTTGCTTCAGCTGTTCTACAGCGCCTTTTTGATTCTGAATATTCGTGCGTAACTCATTAATACGAATAACTGATTCTTCAAATTTACGACCGATATCACGTCTGACTGAATCAACACTTTGTTTAAGTTGTTCTATCGTATTATCAACTTCTACAGGCTCTGGCGGCCAAACATCCGCCATCATATCTTCACCCGAGCGCCACAGATCTACCGAGCGTTTAACCAGTGGTAAAAAAGCATCAGGCAATAGCTGCTCATAATTGGAGAAGCCAACCGTGGTTCTGAACAGGCTGTAAACATTTTGAATCTTATCTTTAACAACACCCTCTTCATGCAAACGTGCTGTAATCGAGTTTTCCAGTGCTTTGATCTGATGAGCGGCATTCGAGTTATTCAGCTGTGCACGCGCATCTGCCAAACGCTGCATCACACTACTCACCTCTGCTGTGTGATCTTCAAGCTCTTTCTGAACAGCAGCCTCTTTCTCCTGATTTGCGTCGAGCCGCTCCTGCGATTCTTCTTTCTTCAGATCGGCATTTTCAAAGCGAGCCTCATGCACAACCCACTCATACTCCGCCGCATTTTTAATGTTGCGTTGGATGCCTTTGCACTGCTCCTGAACTTTTTCCAGCTCAGCGATACGATTAAAAACCTCGCGGGTCTTTTGTTCCATCGCACGGTATTCATCCAGCGATTTCCTAAACGCACCGACATGCACAATATTTTCATCCAGCACAAACTCCCGGACAAATCGCGTAGGGCTGTCGATAGGGACAAAACGTAGCGCGTTTTTAAAGTTTTTGATGAATTTTTCATCATCATTCGGCATTTGCGCATCATGGCTCAGCGCCGTGGTGACTTCACGAATAAACTTGCTTGCACGCTTTTCAAGAACCATCTCAGGGCATTGCCTGAGTAACTGCTCGCGCACTTGCGTCCAGGGTTTAGGCAAACGGCCATCACCTTCGATAACCGAAAAATCATCCAGCCCGACTGAAAAATCCGGCAGAATAAAACGCCCCAGAATCTCCTCTTCAGGCGAAGCCGTTGACGCACTGATAGCAATACCAATGCAGGTCTCTTTTGCGGTGTCCGTATCAAAAAAGCTCAACGCCATATAAGTTAGCGAGTCCTCTCTGGCCATCGCTTTTTTACTACCATCATCCAGATAACCCAGACAATAAGTGCGCAACGAACGCTCACTTTTCTGGCCTGCGGAGGCGTTAAAGCTGAGGTGGCGTTTGTGCCCCCCCATCAAGACGGTCTGGATAGCGTCCAGCAACGCAGATTTACCCGACCCATTGGGGCCAACAATCGCTACATTACCTTTAATCGGTACTTCAACAGCACCCAACACATACCAGTTTACCAGTACGATACGATTAAGCTGTTTCATCAGCGGCGGCCTCCTCTGCTTCTGTCATGGCATCACGGGTATCCGTATCACACAGCGCTTCTAATTGACCGATGAAGTCTTCAACGACAACCTGACGAATAGTCGGCTGAATGCAAAACGGAACGTTTTTAGGCTCAGTCTCATTAGGCTTACCACGTTCAATAATGCCATGACGCGAAAACAACGACAGAATCTCCTTCATGCGTGTTTCGTTGGGTATCTCTTTGCCGGTCAGATTCTCAAACAGAGACAACAGTTCATTAATATTGGTATACGCTTTACCACTTTCAACTTCGAACTTTTCCAGCTTCTCTTCATATTGCTGACGCATACATAGCAATAATAACGATTCATCTAAACGCAATTTGAGGTTGCGTTCATCATCCTGCGGTAGTATTCCCAGATAGGCTTCATCCGGCTGATAGATAAAAGACCAGCCTATCGCTGCGAACAGATTCGTAAAATAATCGATATGAGAAGAGATCAGGAAGTAACTATCCCGGTGCGACGAACGATCAGCGTGTAAAAACTGGCTGGTCAGTAACAAGTTTGCCGCATGAGAAAAATCGGCAGCTTCATACTGATCGCTTCGGCTGATTATTTTTTGTAGATCACCAAGCATTAGCGTTTCCTATAAATAACAAAATCACGACACTCGACCATTCCGGCCACTTGAGTGTATTGATCATTAAACTGAATATTGAACTGATCTGCGGTTTTCTTGGCTTTTTTGCCCAGCGAAGCCAGATGGCGGATATAACTGAAGCAGATATAATCCTCGATACTGTCAATCTCAAACTCATCAGCGCGAATGCTGTCGCTTTTACTGAGATGCCGTTCAAGATAAGCATCGATGCGATCAATCCTTACTTCCCGGCGTTCTTTAAACTCTTTAAACAACTGGCGTAGTTCAAGGGCTTTGGGATCGATAATTTGCTGGCGTATTACGCGCGGCTCTGCCTGAATACGCCGTCTGAACGGCGAACGCACACTGGCAGGCGAGATAAAACCAACCTCTTCCAGCGTATCAATCAGAGGAAGCGAGTCATCTTTAGCCACTTCGGTAATCAATCGGGACAAGCGCGATGCCATGCCCGGTGTGGTTTTATCCATATAACGGACAGTATCAGCCACGCGCTTTTCCAGGCGATAACGGAAATCGTCGATACTATCCAAGCGCTTATCGACTGATTCAAAAATTCTGATAATGCGGTTGATATGCAGATGCACCATCGCTTCTGCATCGTCATATTCGGATTCAAATTGCTCTTGATAGTGTCGTGTCAATTTATCCAACTTAATCGGATCAAACTGCAGATCACGTAAAAGCGACAAAATCTGGCGCCTGAACCTGAACGGATTATTCTTTGTTTTCAGTGTTTTATAGTCAGAAACCAGAATCCTCTCAACAAAGCGATCAAAGAAACCACGCACCACGTCTTGTGGGCTTTCTGCGTTTGACAAGCTGATTTTCAGCTCACGCAAACCCAGCATCATATCGGTCAGATGCGCGCTGAATTCCGCTGCTGTTTGCGCCGCTTCAGAAAGGGTAATCCCACGCCCTGCCGGATCATTGGCTGCCGATTCCAGCGAGCTGAGCACGTTAAGAACAGCACCGCCATAGGAGCGCTTTTCCAGATTGGAAATGGACACCAGCGAGCGCAGCAGAAAACTGATAGAGGGCGACATTAAAACAAACGTACGGTAAATGCGCTGCTCTTCCTCTATCCAGCCTGTTTGCACGAGGCGGCGGTAGATACGGTTTGTATACTCTGCAGTTGAGCGAGGCAGCTCAGTATCATCAATATCCTCTTCTTCGGGTTCCCAGCGACGCACACCTAAACGCACTACCGCATCTTCTATGGTGGAACGCACCATATCCTTGGGAATAAAAGGATCGATCAGATCCTCATCAAAAAAAAGGTCGGCCAATTGTAGTAACACGGCTTGATAAATATGCCGGTTCTTACCGGACAAGGGTAAGAACAGATCATCAGGGAGCTTGTTAAAAAGCATTCAGCATCCAATATGAAGTACGCTACTTATCCAGCCAGCAGCACTTTTGCATTAATGAAAGTTAGCATTGGATTTTAGCCTAGCTAGACATGACAAATCCAGAGATGTGAATTAAAGGAGTGGTGATTCCACTCCTCAAAAACAAAAACCCCGGCACTATCGATAAGACAGACCGGGGTTCTGATGATAACAGCGCACTTTAGCGGATCTAATCAGCCGTTTACGCTGACACTGACTTAGTCATTCGTGGTCGATTCAATTTTATGAATACTGAGATCGGCACCATTAAACTCTTCTTCATCACTAAGACGTATGCCAAGTGTGGCCTTGATACCGCCATAAACGATCATAGCGCCTACCACAGCAACCAGAACACCCGCCACCGTACCAATCAACTGCGACATCAGGCTGACACCGCCCAGACCACCTAATGCTTCGCTACCAAAAATACCCGCAGCAATACCGCCCCACACACCGCACAGACCATGCAAAGGCCATACACCCAGCACATCATCAATTTTCCATTTGTTCTGCAGCAAGGTAAACATCCAAACAAAGACCACGCCTGCGATTGCACCAACCACCAACGCACCAATAGGGTGCATCACATCAGAACCGGCACACACAGCCACCAATCCGGCTAACGGTCCGTTATGAATAAAACCCGGGTCATTTTTACCGACCACCAATGCAGCGATAATTCCGCCGACCATCGCCATTAACGAGTTAACCGCAACCAGCCCCGATACGCCATCCAGAGTTTGTGCAGACATAACATTAAACCCGAACCAACCGATCGACAGAATCCACGCTCCCAATGCAAGAAAAGGGATATTCGAAGGCGGAAAGGCGACCAGACGCCCACTACGGTAGCGTCCTTTACGAATTCCGAGGAATAAAACAGCCACCAGCGCAATCCAGCCACCGACACCATGTACAACGACAGAGCCAGCAAAGTCATGAAAACCGGCACCAAATGAAGATTCTAACCATGCCTGAAAGCCATAGTTTCCGTTCCAGATAATGCCTTCAAAAAACGGATAAACAAAAGCAACCGTTAGGGTTGATGCAAACAGAACAGGCCAGAATTTGGCACGCTCAGCAATACCACCGGACACTATCGCGGGAATAGCGGCGGCAAACGTCATCAGAAAGAAGAATTTAACCAGCTCGTAGCCATTACCTGCCGCCAGTGTTTCTGCATCCTGGAAAAAGGTAACGTCGTAGGCTATCCAATAGCCGATAAAAAAGTATGCGACGGCAGAAAAACCAAAATCTGTCATAATTTTTACCAAGGCATTAACTTGGTTTTTATGACGCACAGTACCCACCTCAAGGAAGGCAAAACCGGCATGCATGGCGAATACCATGATGGCCCCCATCAGAATAAACAGGGTATTTGAGCTTTGTACCAAGGTTTCTACGGCACTATTTACATTATCCACGACTATCTCCTGAGTTCATGCTTGCGCACATTTCAACAATGCACAATTTTGGTGCGCTTTATTATAATTCAGTCCAAACCGGTGCATTTAACTTGTCGCATCTATTATCTGTGTGTGCACACACGCTCTTTAAAGCTTGGTAACACTTTGATTCATAATAAAATATAAGAAAGTTAAGTCCGACTAACGGAGCAAGACCCGACACGCAAGTCTTGCTACGCACTAAAACAAAGCATGAATTATGCCAAAAAGCCCAATGCACCTATTTGACGCACGGGCTTAATTTCGCGGCTTAAGGCCAGCGTATTTCAAAGCAGCTATGAATACGCGTATTTCGCTTAAAGTCAGGATCAATGGTTTGCGGAGTAATTTCACGGATGTCAAAACCAGTAAGTAGTTCATAATCCATTTTAAAACGACGATAATTATTCGAGAAAATAAGTACGCCATCTTTACGTAATAGCCTCATGGTCAACTTGATTAAGTCAACATGGTCTCGCTGAACATCTAACACATCGAGCATTTTCTTCGAATTGGAAAACGTCGGCGGATCCAGAAAGATCAGATCATATTCCGGCTTGCGCTGCTTCTTTAACCAGCTCAGGCAGTCGGCTTCAATAAAGTGGTGCTGTTTGCTATTGAACCCGTTCAGCGCCATATTCTTCATTGCCCATTGCAAATACGTTGCTGACATATCTACACTGGTAGTTGACTTAGCGCCACCTACAGCCGCATGTACACTGGCTGATGCGGTGTAGCAAAAGAGATTTAAGAAGTCTTTGCCGACAGACTGCTGTTGGATCTGATGACGCACGGGTCGATGATCCAGAAACAGCCCGGTATCCAGATAATCATGTAAATTTACACGTAAACGGCAACCATGCTCCTGCACTTCAAAGAAGCGACCAACGCTCGCTTGCTTTCCATACTGGTCACTGCCGCTTTGGCGTTTTCGTTGCTTTAATACAACTTTACGTGGATTTACCCCTAATGCTTCAGGAATAGCGGCCAAGACATCTTTTAAACGCTCAAACGCTTTTACTTTATCAATTGAAGCGGGGGCGGCATATTCTTGTACATGCACCCAATCGTTATACAGATCGACCGCGACTGCGTATTCTGGCATATCCGCATCATAGAGGCGGTAACAGTCGATATTTTGCTGTTTCTGCCATTTTTTAAGCGACTTAAGATTCTTCTTCAGGCGGTTAGCAAACATCTGCGCCGTATCACTTAAAACATTGGCAGCCACCACTTCCTGCCCATCGCTTTGCTCACCTTTGTGAGTCTCTGCACGATCCGCATATAAGGTATATAGAAATAAACGCCCATCGATCGGCCCATTATTCAGACTGTAGGTTTTATCAGCTTTTAATCCGACCACCTGACACAACTCTGGATTACCAGTAAAGATAGCAGCCTGCCAACCCGCGAAATCCTGTTTCAACGCATCACCGATATGACGATAAAGGAACATCAGTTCCGATCCATCACCCATACGCTCACCGTAAGGAGGGTTAGTCACCATCAGGCCCGCTGCATTTTCAGGCACGACCATCTGCTCAACCGCCCCCTTCTTGAAACTAATCAGTTGGGCAACACCCGCTCTCTCAGCGTTATCGTTAGCCAGCGCTAAGACCGATGAGTCCTGATCAGATCCATAAAAACGGCTGGTAGCCGCCGCAAGTCCAGCAGTTTTGCGCTCTGCTGCTTCATTGAGCAACAACTGCCATAACGACGCCTGATGCTGCTTCCAGCGCTCAAAACCAAATTGTTCACGAAGAAGCCCTGGCGCAATATCGGCCGCCATCATCGCCCCCTCAATCACCAAGGTACCGGAACCACACATCGGATCAAACAGTACAGGACGATCAACAGCAAGCTCAGGCCAATGCGCTCTGCGTAAAATAGCCGCGGCCAAGTTCTCTTTTAAAGGAGCAGCCCCTGCGCGGGTACGATAACCACGACGATGCAAGCTCCCGCCGGACAGATCCAGCGACAAGCTTAACTTGCCACGATAGATATGAGCATGAACCCGCAGACCGGGGTTTTCACGATCAACACCGGGACGCATTCCCGTTTTATCTCTGATTTGATCAACAATCGCATCTTTTACTTTTAATGCACCAAAATGAGTATGATTAATCGCATCGGTTTTACCGGTAAAGGCAACCAATAACGTCCCCTCTTCGGCCATATGCTGTAACCAGTCAACTGACTGAACCGCCTCATAAAGCTGCTCTGCTGTTTCTACATTTTCTTCGACTAACGGCAAAAGAATGCGATTTGCCAAACGGGACCATAAACAAGCGCGATATGCGTGCTCAAGCTCGCCATAAAATTCGGCACCCGTAGCGGTTTGTTTAACATCCGTTGCACCCAGTTCGGTCAACTCTGCTACCAGTAGCATTTCGAGCCCTTTAGGGCACGTGGCAAAAAATTTCATCATTCTTCCAATTTATTAGTAGTGTCTGTAAAAACCACAAGATCAATCAGTTACAGTTTAATTCAATAATTATCACGATTAAGTGATTTTTTTTCATACGATTGTTTCACAGTAAAGATCCTGTCTAAACTGCTGATAGAACAACTTTTTTGCAGGCGCTTACTATCGAAACAACCAATTCCATAGCTATTTCCAATCGCAAAAGCTTATAAATTTCGTTATCTATAGAGGACTGTGATGAGCCAACGACGGAACGAATCACAACTATGGAGAACATTTAACTTCAGATAATCTCATTCTCTAATAACGTTACAGAGGCACTTTTACATGAAGAGACAGAAACGAGATAAGACTTCAACTCTTTTTAATCGAGGCTTCCAAGCCGGCCTTAGTGGAAAATCACGCGATGATTGCCCTGTCAAAGTCATTGAATTACGCACCCACTGGTTGAGTGGCTGGCGTGAGGGCCGGGAAGCTCACTGGAATGGAATGACGGGCGTCTCAGCCATTCAGGCTCATCCGGCACTACATTAATACTGTCACCTTAATAGCAATTAAGCTCCTCTAAGCTGAGGAGCTTTTTTTATTACCCTGAGAACTATTGTTGGGGTAATGCTTGAATTGCTCTAACCGAATCACTGATAAGTGTCGGGCCTTTATAAATAAATCCTGAGTACACCTGAACAAGGCTGGCGCCTGCTTCTATTTTTTCAGCTGCATCAAACCCTTCTGTAATCCCCCCAACACCAATAATGGGCAAAGCACCATCAAGCGCTTTCGATAATGAGCGAATCACTTTGGTCGATCTATTACGTACCGGCGCACCACTTAACCCACCGGCCTCTCGCTGTATGACAGAATCCTCAACCCCTTCTCTTGAAAGAGTCGTGTTGGTTGCTATCACACCATCCATTTCATAGGTTTTTAACGATTCAGCCACCATCTCTATCTCTTCATCGGTCATATCCGGTGCAATTTTTACAGCGATAGGGACATATCGATCATGAAGGTTAGCTTGTTTCGCCTGCTCATTTTTGAGCGCTTCCAATAGAGTGTTCAATGAATCACCAAATTGTAGCGTTCGCAACCCGGGAGTGTTAGGAGAAGAGATGTTAACCGCCACATAAGAAGCACGGGAATATACTTTTCTCAAGCAGTAGAGGTAATCAGCATTCGCCTGTTCATTAGCTGTATCTTTATTTTTACCAATGTTGATACCCAGTACGCCCTGATAGCGTGCCCGGTCAATATTAGCCAGTAAGGCATCAACCCCGTGGTTATTAAAGCCCATACGGTTAATAATCGCCTGGTGCTCAGGTATACGAAACAACCTCGGCTTAGGGTTACCTGGCTGAGGACGTGGTGTAACGGTACCCACCTCAATAAAACCAAACCCCATAGCAGCCAAACCATCAATGGCTGAGCCGTTTTTATCCAGTCCAGCTGCTAAGCCAACAGAATTAGGGAATCGAATACCCATAACTTCAGTTGGAAGCTCAAGCTTTTCGGCACCCATCAATGCCGGTAATCCGATGGCCGCAGACACATTCATAGCACTCAAAGCTATCTCATGTGAACGCTCCGCATCCATACTGAACATAAGAGATTTTGCCAAGGTATAAAGCATAACCAACCCGTTTTTTTATAAATAATGCGGCATTATAGCGGCGCATCGTACGTTTTACATCCCGCCTATCCAATTCGCTCAATTCTTTTGAACTTTCCGGCCATATCAAAGACTATTTTAAAGCTTCCGCTGATGCCGTTATGTAACAAAAATGATTGCAGGATATCGGCAGGAAAACGCACAGTACGCCCGTCTCTTGCACGTGTGCTGACCATACAACCCGGGTTTCGGTACTGTTTGACGTACTCATCAGGCGAGATACGTATATCAACGATTATTTCATTCATGATTTTTGGTTTGATCAGGCATTTTGATAAAAAGGTTCGACACAAACAATTTTGCGAGAAAACAAATCCTGGCCAGAGAGAATTCTCACTCCACTCCTTCAGTACGGCGCCTATCAAGTCATTGATATAACAGGCAGCTTAATGAATAATGAATATTCAACAATCGACTCTTAGCCTGGATCACAATCACGGAATGCGAACACTCTTATATATTTTAATGCTTATTACGCCCGCTGCACATGCTGACGTAAACACTTATCTCAACAAATACAGCATTTCCATCCATGATACCGTTCGCTTAACGATTGAATCGACTCAACAAGGGCAGCCGCAAAGACCCGACCTTTCAATACTGAATCAAGATTTCACCCTGCTCGGTAATAAAAAAATCACCATATCCAGCTTTCAGGGTAACACCCGACAGGCAACCACTCGCTGGCAAGTACTACTACGGCCCAATAAAGCCGGCCAACTGCAAATTCCCGCATTTTCTATCAACGGAAAGCTCAGTGCCCCGATGGTACTATTAGTGTCAGGACAAACCAATACGCCAACAACAGCCAGCTCACCAGCCACCCCTGTATCACGAGCACCTGTCTTTATTGAGACCACGGTTGATCATACAGAAGCCTATGAAGGCAGCCAGTTAATCTATACGGTAAAACTCTTTCATCAAGAACCATTAAGCCCGAATGCCGCATTGTCAGACCCTTTTATAAATCAGGCACTTATTATTCCCGCAGATGATGTTAAACGTAGCGAAACGCTCGTTAAAGGGCAGCGTTATTATCTGGAAGAAAGGCGTTATGTTATTTTTCCTGACGAACCGGGCACACACCTTATCGAGCCTCCTCTCTTTTCAGGGGCCTCCCTCAACGACCAGTACTTTGAATCTCAAGGAAGTGAAATTGAAATAGCCATCTTGCCAAAGGCCAACACCAACTCGCAAGGCTATTGGCTTCCATTGGAAACACTGCAACTCGAGGAGTCTCTGGATAAAAGCATACCACTTGAGCCAGGTGACTCTCTGATCCGAACCGTGACACTAACAGCTCACGGCCTTCCTGCCGCCAGATTGCCTTCATTATCAGTACTCAAAAATGAGTTAGCAGATCTGGAACTACTCAAAACAGAATTGGACGAGAGCTTTGATGATCAAGGGCTGGTCAGCAAACGCACCGAGACGATCAAGATAACGGTAAAAGAGAGAGGCGAAGTCACCTTACCGCCTATTGATATTCACTGGTGGGATACTTACGAAGACCGCAGCAAAATAGCCTCTTTACCCCCTGTTATTCTAAAGGTCAGCCCATCATCCACACCACTACCACTGAAGCCCCAGCCCCCCATTAGCGACAGCCTTCCGAAAACCAAATCGCCATTAGTAGCGGACGAGACGCTTCCTATTGTTACTCCGTCAGCTACAACAGCTACAACAGCTACCATCTCACAGATCCCTTTGATCGTGTTTTTGGCCTGCGTTAGTATTATTTCGTCGTTAGGCTGGCTTTACAGTTACCAGCACCTTCGCAAGCTCAAATTAAATACACTCAAAAAACGAGAAGCCAGTCTTGAGCGTCAGCAAAATAAGAAAAAACATACCCTCTCTTTGGCGGAAAAAAATACTTTTCAGGCATTAGCGATGGCATGCCAACAAAACAGTGTCGACATTAGCCGCCTACGTTTAATCGAGTGGGCTCAGCACTTTTGGCCAGAAAATTTTATTGAAAATGCAGAAGATATAAGCAAGCTAGCTCGTAACCAAACACTCGACTTTCTTATTATCGATTTAGAACAACACCTGCACTCCCATGAAAAATCCTTATGGCAAGGAGACCTTTTACTGCAAGCCATCGAAACCATTCGCAAACGCCGCCTGAAAGGCAAAGCGTGACGGTAAGGAGCTAAAAATGGCATTTGAACGACATCAGGCTTTTCTTGGCAAATTAGGTTTCGGGGGTGTCAGCGATCAGGAAAACATAAAAGCTCAGCTCTGGTCCAGACGCCTCGAAGGCCCCATGATACTGGTTGCTCTGTGGATTATTGTCGACTGGTATCTACGCGAAAAAGGTTTATCGGCACCATCAATTACCTTTTTTACCGACTGGTTTATCTGGCTCTGCTTTATTGTCGAAACCACTATTTTATTCACACTGGTTGACGATAAAAAACAATACTTGCTCAACAACTGGATGAATGTCCTGATTATTCTGGGAGGTTTACCGATTATCTGGGGCGTGGAAACCTTCTATGCAGGGGTCTTGAGAAGCTTACGACTGCTGATCATGTTCGGCATTTTCCTGCGCATATCCACCGATGTACGTTCAATACTGTCACGACATAACCTAGGGCTTACGCTATTTATCAGCTTTCTCATGATGCTGTTTTCTGGTTTCATCATTTCAGGGATTGATCCTGCTTTTGAATCACCACTCGATGGTATCTGGTGGGCTTGGGTAACTATTACTACGGTTGGTTATGGTGATTTGGTGCCAAGCACAACCACTGGTCGCTTGTTTGGCGCTTTTTTAATTCTGATGGGCATTGCGCTCTTTTCAATGTTAACCGCAAGCTTTTCTGTCTTCTTCATCGAACAGGATGAAAAAGAGATGATAGCGCGTGAAGATGACAATATTCGACGCATCGCCCGAATAGAAAGCCAGCTTGAACGTATCGAAATGCAACTGGAACAAACACTATCACACTTAGCACACTCAACAGATCCAAAGCCCACCCAGCCCCTTGTAACAGAGGCCCCAAAAGCCGTAGAAAACACTACGGCTGAGCTTTTTGAATCACCGACCTCAACGCCCGCTCAAGATCTGGATAAGTAAACTCAAACCCTGCGTCCAGCAAGCGCGCCGGGTACACCCTTTGCCCTTCCAGCAATAGTTCACTGGCTTCGCCCAGCAGAATTTTCATCATAAAGCCTGGCATCCGTATTCTGGCAGGCTTACTCAATACAGCACCTAAAACCTGACTAAACATTTCATTATCAACTGCATTCGGCGAAGTCGCGTTGAATACACCGAATAAAGTTTTGTGCTCCATCAGAAAACGGATAATAGCCACTTCATCAGCCAAATGCACCCACGACATCCACTGCTGGCCATCACCAATCGGCCCACCCATCCCGAACTTAAACGGCGGAATCATTTTTGTCAGTGCTCCACCTTCTCCAAGCACAACACCGGTTCTGATCAGGCATACACGACTATCAAGTTGCTTTTCTGCAGCAAGAGCCACCTCTTCCCAATCACGACACAAACTATGTGTAAAGCCTCGCTCCACAGGGCTTTTTTCATGTAAAGGAACGCCTCCTTGATGTGAACCGTAATAACCGATGGCAGAGCCGCTAATGAAAAATTCCGGACGAGCAGATGCCTGTTGTAATTGCTCTATTAACGTACGGGTGAAATCAATCCGACTATCGCGTAGCAGCTGTTTGCGTTCATCAGTCCAGCGCTTATCGACAATAGGCGCTCCTGCTAAATTTATAACACCATCGATACCCTCAACTATTTGGCTGACTTTCTCTAATCCAATTGTAAAGACAGCACCACCAAACTGCAGAATCGCTTTTTCTGGTGATCGGGTAATAACCGTAATTTTGTGTCCATCAGCCAATAAAGACTTGACCAAAGCAGCGCCGATAAAACCCGTTCCACCGCTGATCAGATAATGCATGTGAACCTCCTAAGTGCAGGTATTTTTAGTCTATATACGCTATCCTCTACCTTTCAGATTAATCGCAACACACAGGAAAGGTAAAGATGTTTACAGGTATTGTGCAGGGACTGGCAGAAGTTATCGCACTGAACAGACGTGACCAATTTATGCAATTACGCATTCGTTTACCCGAAAGCCACACTAAAAACCTGCAAACAGGTGCAAGTATTGCTATCAACGGCACCTGCCTGACTATTACCGAGTTCTCTCACAATGAGGTGCAATTTGATGTGATAGAAGAAACCCTTCAGGTCACCAACCTTGGAAAACTTGAAACGGGGCATCGTGTTAATTTTGAACGGGCAGCGCGCTACGGTGATGAAATTGGCGGACATCAGCTATCCGGGCATATTTCCGCTACGGCCACTCTTAGCCAGATAGATCGATCTCCCGACAACTGCACCCTCTGGCTAACAGCACCTGCCGAACTTATCCAATATATCTTGCCCAAAGGCTTTGTCGCCCTTAATGGCTGCAGCCTGACCATTGGGGAAGTTAAGGGGGTTTCTTTCAGCATCCATCTCATCCCAGAAACACTCGCCATAACGACCTTCGGGAAAGCAAATATCGGTGATAAAATCAATCTCGAAGTAGACCCTCAGACTCAAGCCATTGTTGATACGGTTAACCGTTTCCTTCACAACCGCAATCTATAAATCATCGCAGACAACTACATAACTTATGAATACTTTTGAATACCTAAGGCAAAGCTTTTTCTTTTTTAAACAAAACTTTATCACGATTGCAAAAATACAATTGCCCTTCCTGATCATTCTGAACGGCTTAGCATTATCTATGGATATGAACGCCGCAGATACAGATGACTTCAGACAACAAACCGCTTATATCTCAATTTTAAGCCTATCGTTTCTTCCCATTTACTGGGGCGCTACCATCTTGTACATGCAGTCTAAGTTGAGTAACTCGGCGCTCACCGCCTCTCAGGCCATTATTGCCAGCCTATCCTTCTGGCGCAGCCTGCTATTCACTTTTATTCTTACCTCATTTGCGGTATTTGGTGGCTTACTGCTTTTGATCATTCCGGGTATATATATCGGTGTCCGCCTGGCTTTTGCAGATTATATCTGTGTTCTTGAGAAACAAACTGCTGTCAACAGCCTAAAACAGAGTTGGAAAGAGAGTGCCGATTATTTCTGGACACTGTTACCAGGACTGGCCATTCTTTTTACCGGGATCCAACTCATTGAGATGCCCATTGCTCATACGTTATCGACCATGGAAGATCGCAACCTACTAGTTGAACTCCCCATTGTTGCCATTGTTGATTTATTAGGCGCATTAATTACTGTTTTCGGCTTTCGCATTTACTGCATCATGCGAGAAGAAACAAAAACAGAAAAGCACAAGCCCGATAATCCAGAATAAACAACGTAATAAAAGGCTTAAAATGTAAGCATATAGTCTATATTAGTATTAGACTATATGCTTAGAAGGGTTATTTGTTTACGGCATACCTCAATAATGCTGCTATAGAAACCCTATTAAAGCCGAGAATCACGCGATGCCATCGAATCAAATGAATGCAGAATCCAATATCACAATAATGCTTCTGGATCCGCACGGAGAATACCTGAACTGGTCAAAGGCGCTTAAACAAACCGGTTGCCATTGGGAAGTTTTTTGTTTTGATGATGCAGAGGCCTTAATTTCTCGTTTAGATATCTCAGATTGCGATGTTGTTTTAATCAGCAGCGCCACCAAAGACTATGTTGAAATCAACGCATTACGAAGAATTCAGGAAACTCACCCTAACATCTTACGCTTTCAGCTAGGCTGCAAGCTTGAAACGCCAAAAGAATTAACTCAAAAGCTGGAGTTAACTCATCGCATCTTTCCTAAACCTGCGGATGTATGCGAGATAACAAAAACAATCGAGTACTTAATAAAGGTGACAAGGCTTATTCGTCGGCCCACACTAAAGCGTTTCATTAGCCAACAGAATATCCTTCCTGCTGCACCCTCTATTTTTAATCAACTGACGCAAGCACTTAACTCAGATACAACCGATGCCAGAAAAATTGCTGAAATAGTTGAACAAGACCCGGCACTGAGCGCCAAGATCATTCAACTGGTCAACTCCTCTTATTTCGGATTGCCTCGTCAAATCAGTCATATATCTGAAGCAGTTTCTATCATTGGAATACGCATGCTGCGTGGCCTAACCCTCTCAAGTCAAACAACCAGTACGTATCCACCTCACAAAAACTGGAAGTACTTCTCATTTGAAAAAGTCAACCAGCGATCACTGCTGGTCGCCAGGCTGGCACGTGAAATTTGTATCGATGCAGGTGTCGACAAAGGAATCACTGAACAAGCTTTTTTAGCAGGACTATTACATGACATTGGCATTCTGATCATGGCTTCCCAGGATCCAGCCACTTATCTGAAAGTACTTCAGTGTGCTGTTAAAGAAGAAAAATCATTACATTCATCTGAAAAAAAGATTGCCGGTGTTTATCATGGCGAAGTGGGTGCCGCATTAATGACACTTTGGAATATTCCTCCGCTCACGGTTGAAGCGATACTCTTCCACCCGATCCCTCACTTATCAGAAGATCAAAGTTTTCAACCATTAACCGCAGTGCATGTTGCCGATGCGCTAATACCACCAGCCTGGCATCACAAAACAGCTAAAATGAACAGCCAGCTTTCACAAGTTTATCTGGAAAGAATAGGCCACGCACGCGATCTACATCGCTGGAAACTGATGGCATATGATTACAAGTTACTGATGCAATCCAACTAACCCGCCGACATGCTTATCCGAGCAACCCGGATAGTAGCAACCCAAACCAATTCTGGCTCCGGTGCCTGGATTGTGACAACCTGCCGATTACCACAATCCATGAGCCTAGTTACACCGCACTCCCGACTACTTTTTCTGCAGCTGAACCCCGGCGGCTATACATAAACACAGCCACGAACACAGCCAGTGAAATCAGATTGATAACTATCATATGGTGAGGCCACAACAAACCAAGACCCGCAGCTCCAGAAACCAACCGAGGTATCAGAGGTAAGTGCCCCTCTAAATGACCTTCCATAAACCCAACTAAGGCGTACATGCCAAACAGAGCGAAAATGAAAATCGTTAATACGTCAATAGCCGAGCCGCCAATGAAATTAGTATAAGCAAACAACACAGGCACCACATAAAGACCTTTAGCTATCTTCCATGCCATAACACCTGTTGCCATTGGAGGTGTGTTAGCAATTGCAGCCGCCGCAAAAGCGGTCAGGCACACCGGCGGGGTTACATTGGAGTCCTGAGATAACCAAAAGATAATCATATGAGCAGACAACAACAGCATCGATAATGAGACAGGGTCTATCGCCTGTTGTAATAACTGACCTTTTAAGTCAGCAGGAATCATATCCACCAATCCAAGCGCATCAACTTCAGACATGGGGGCTGCCAGCAGCGCCGCTTTATCCATATCTACAAGCATAAAGAATGACTTTGCGACTTCTGGTAAGGTGCCATCTACAATCAACTGCACTAACTGCATCTCTGCCATCAAGTTGTATAAAGCAGGGGCAGACAGGGTCGCTAATACAATGTAGGCCGCTGTTACGGGCAAGCCCATACCAAGCACCAGAGACGCCAATGCGACAAGTACCAATGTGATCAACAGACTACCGCCTGCCCATTCCGTTACCATTAACGAAAAGGTATTACCGATACCTGTCATCGCAACGACATTCACCACAAGGCCTACAGCGATCAGCAATATCGCCGTCGTTGCCATATTTTTTGAGCCTTGTGCCAAGGCATCCAGAATATCTTTTACGCCCATCGGGTTCTTCGACAGCCAAGAGGACACAATCACAGACAAAATGGAGATACCCGCAGCATAGGTAGGCGTGAAGCCATAAATAAGCAGCCCAACCAGCACACCCAATGGCAGAAGAAAATGCCAGCCCTCTTTCAGCACCTCTTTTGCTGGGCGGCTGTCTAATTCAACCGCATGTGCATGGCTGCGTTTCGCCTCAACGCGCACGTAAAAACCTACTGACATAAAATATAAAAGCGCAGGCAACGCAGCAATGGCAATAATATCGACATAAGGAATCTGAGTGTAAGAAGCCATGATAAAGGCTCCCGCCCCCATCACTGGTGGCATCAACTGTCCTCCGGTTGATGCAGCTGCCTCAACACCTGCTGCAAATTTTGCGGGGAAGCCGGCTTTACGCATCAACGGGATAGTGATCACACCTGTAGACACTGTATTCGCAACAGATGAGCCCGATACAGACCCCATCAAACCCGACCCAAGTACCGCAACAAATCCCGGACCACCAACAAAACGGCCTGCCGCACAGCGGGACAACTCGATAATAAACTCTCCAGCACCTGATTTGACCAGAAAAGCACCGAACAATATAAACATAAAGACATACGTCCACGAGATGCGAGCAATCTGCCCAAACATCCCCTCAGACGAGAAATAACTACGGTACATCACGGTTTCCAAGCTCAGGCCCGCAAAACCAAACATGCCGTCGATATAAGGCCCCCACCAGAACACATAGGTTAAGGCAAAAAGGATCATCGTTGGGATAAACCAGCCAGTAGTCCGGCGTGTCAGCTCCAACGCTATAGCGATAGCCATCGTGGAAAACACCCAATCCCAGGTAGAAAATTTTACCCCTCGCTCATACAGAGCATCCTCGAACCCCATCAGATAGATAGCACAGGAAATAGCCGCCAAGCCCAGTAGAACATCCAGCAAAAGAATGGATCCTTTTGCACCCGCCTGACCTTTGAACATTGGAAACATCAAAGAGCACAGCAACGCAAAACCACCATAATGCATAGCTGAAACCCACAGCTCAGATAAGGTCCCCAAGGTATTAAAATAGATATGTGCAATAGCAAAAATGACGCCGGCCCAATAGATAAACCGACCCACAAGGCCAGCATCATTTCGCTGAGCCAGCTCCAGATTTTTTAATTTTTCCGCAGTATTCTGCTCAGCAGCATTTGGTGCTTGAGTCATAATCGCTCACCCGTGATATGGAACTTTGAATCGCAATAACAAAGAGATAGCCGGTGCAGCCAGCAAAGGGCCGCACCGGGTTGAACAGGTTACTCTGCTACCAGATGAGCAGGAATACTCAGCCCCATCTCTTTATAATAACGTGCAGCACCTGGGTGCAATGGCAGTGGCAATCCTATAATCGCTTTTTCCAGCGCCATCGCTTTAGTGGCTTTATGAATACCATTCAAGAACGGAAGGTTTTCATAAAATGTTTTTGTCAGCAAATAAACATCGTTTTCAGAGACATCATCACGTACAGCCAAGAAGTTAGGCTGAGCCATAGTGTTGATCTCTTTTGTCTGTCCAGGGTAGGTGTTAGCGGGGATGTTAAAGCGCGTCCAGAGCTTATAATTACCGTTAGCTTTTTCAATCTGAGCATCAGTAAAATCAAGGACAGTAATATCACTTCCCATAGAAGCATATGCGCGGGTAATCGCCGATGTCGGTACACCCGATGGGATATTCATCCCTTCAATTGTGCCGTTTTGCAGAGCATCAGCTGATGAGCCATATCCCATATGTGCCATATTCAGAGAGTCTGTAGCAATTCCAAGATTATTTAAAATAGCCAACCCAGAACCTTCTGTACCCGAGTTTTTCTTACCGATAGAAAACTTTTCGCCTGACAATGCCGCCAGATCATCGATAGTTCCTGTTTTTGCAAACTGACTTTTAACGACAAATTGCTCAACGTTTTGCCACAACATAGAAACGGAACGTAGGTTTTTCTGAGGACCAGAGTTTGCTAACTGACCTTCGCCTGACCACGCCCAGGCACCGTACAAACCTTGCAAAATAGCGAACTGCGCTTCATTTTCGCCCATTAGTTTCAGGTTTTCACCGGAGCCAGCTGAGTTAATTGCCGACATCGATATTTTATGAGTTGGCTCAAGCTTCACTTTTGCTAATGTAGCTAATGCCACTCCCACCGGATAATAAGTACCACCTGTTGAAGCGGTAGCCAGAATATATGAGCGCTTCTCTTCAGCCTGCGCTAACCCGCTAACACCTGCAGCCGTACTCAGTGCAACAGCTAGTGAGAGTGTTTTAATCAATGAGCGTTTACTAATTTTCATTCTGCCACCTTAATTATCTAATTATTGTTGTTTTAACAAATGTATTTACGAATGGTTTAATAGAAATCAGATAAGTCTATAGCGGATATCGGGCCAAGAATCACAACCACTTGTTTTATATGGAGTAATTTAAATAATATTTACAAACAATTAAAAAATAAGCCATTTATTGCTTATAATGAAAATATGGGTAAGCTAAAAATGGCTTATAGACAAAATAGCCTCATATCCTTGTTATACAGGCGCTCTGGTGACAAAAACAGAACGTAAAGATCTAAGGGAGGCTTTAGATAGGCTATTTATTGCCTATTCTTTAAAATCAGTACGACTGATCCCATAACGAATCATTTTTTGATTCAGCGTTCGCCGTGGTAGATCAAGCTGCTCCATCGTATCTTTGATACTTCCCTGATGCTGGCTTAAGGATTCCCGGATCACTTGAGCTTCAAAATTGGCTACTTGAATAGCTAATGAGACATGCTGAAATGGCCGCACTTCGGTCGCAGCCATTCCCTCAGCAGATAACAGGATATCTGCAACAGATAACTCTGTATCTAAAGAGTATCGAATCGCAAAGTTTTTTAACTCCCTTACATTCCCAGGCCAGTGGTAGCTTGTTAATGTCGCAAGGTCATTCGAAGATAAGGTACGTGGTTGCTTATCATGATCCACGGCCAATACTTTCAAGTAATGATTAAATAACAACGGAACATCTTCGAGACGCTCACGCAAAGGCGGAATATGCAGCTGCGAAATATTCAAACGATAAAACAGATCCTCTCTGAAGTTAGCATCCTCTCTTAAATCAACTTTTGCCGCTGCAATCACACGAAGATCAACACTAATGGGGTTGTTTGAGCCTAACCGCTCAATAACACTTTCCTGAAAAGCCCGCAGTAATTTAATTTGCAGGTTCTGAGGCATACTCTCGATTTCATCCAGAAACAATGTGCCTTTATCAGAGTATTCAAATTTTCCGATCCGTTTCTTCGCGGCGCTAGTAAAGGCTCCAGCCTCATGACCAAACAGTTCGCTTTCAATTAACGATTCAGGAATAGCGCCGCAGTTTATCGGCACAAAGTTATGCGCTTTGCGGTGGCTGTATTCATGTAAACACTGAGCAACAAGCTCCTTTCCTGTGCCTGTCTCACCGTAAACGATTACATTAGTATCTTGCTCTGCCAGTTTCAGAATCTCACGTTTTAGGCGCTGAATTGCGGGTGAAATACCGATAATTTTTGCATCAATACCCGACTGCGACGCCAAGGTAGACTGTAACTTTTGATTTTCCAATACCAGCTGGCGCTTTTCACAAGCTCTATGAACTGTTTCCACCAGGCGGTCAGGAACAAATGGTTTTTCAATAAAATCATAAGCGCCATCACGCATCGAACTGATAGCCATATCGACATCACCATGTGCAGTCAGCAGTATTACAGGCAATCCGGGCACTTTCTCTAATGCGGCACTCATTAGTTGTAGTCCATCCATACCCGGCATGCGCACATCGGTGATAACAACACCTGAAAATGCACCATCGATCACTGTCAAAGCTTGTTGAGCACAGGAAAAACTATCCACCTTAAAGCCACAGATTTTCAACCATTGCTCGGTCGATTGCCGCACAACAGCTTCATCATCAATCAATAGAACATGGCCACAGTTTTCCAATCAATAATCCTCTTTTTTGTTAATCGCTAATGGAAACGAAACCGTGAAACACAAGCCTTGAACAGAATTTCGTCTAACCTGAATCCTCCCCCCGACATCACGGATAATACCGTCTACTATGGATAACCCTAAGCCTAAACCATCGCCCATTTTTTTAGAGGTATAGAACGGCTCAAACATATGCAGCAACTGCTCGTCAGTTGCCCCTTCACCACTATCCTGAACCTCAAGTATGGCATTGTTTGCAGCGCACCTGAGGCGTAACAAAATTTCTCCGGGCCCTGCTGAGAAAGATATTGCATCAGAAGCATTTTTAATCAAATTAATCAGTACTTGTTCAAGACGAACCTCATCGACCTGTACCAAACACGCATCAATATCACATTCAAAATAACAGTTAATATTTTGCTCTGAAAAGAAAAGCTCAAACTGTTTCAATACCCGATTCATCGAGACGACCAACTCCGCTGTACCTCGTTTGTCAGGGTTTTTATAGGCAAAAGATTTGAGCTGCCCCGTAATCAAAGCCATACGATCAACCAAACTGTTTAGCAGATCAAGGTTTTCATTGAGCAATTCAGGCTGCTCTTTTATGCGGCGAATAATAGCAAGGTAATTACGCATAGCCGTTAATGGCTGATTTAATTCATGAACAATCGCCGTCGACATTCGCCCTAATGCAGCTAATTTTTCAACCTGAACCAACTCACTTTGCGCCGTTTGCAATGCCTTTGTACGCTCGACTACCTTATGCTCAAGAGATTCATTAGCCTCGCGAAGTGCATGCTCCAAACGCTTGCGACGTGTTATGTCAATTACGGTCACCAGATAACTGGGTTCAGGCGTAGCGGTCATCATTTTTATAGAAAACAATAATGGAAACATTGATCCATCCGAACGCTTTCCAACCACCTCATAACCCGTAACCGGTGTAAAATCCCCGAAAGTTAATGCATCCAACCACCGCTTCAGCGGTATAAACTGCTCAATATCCGTAAATAAAATATGTAATGGCTGCCCGATAATGAGTACCAGCGAAACCCCAAATTGCTGCATAACCATCGGGTTTATAAAAACAATCAAACCTTGTTTATCTACCGTAATTAAACCTACTTGTGCCGTATTAATAATGTAACGCTGACGCTGTTCGCTATCTCTCTGAGCACGAATAACCGCTAACTGTGAACGGCGCTTCAACCTGAATTCCCGTAAATAAAGTACCAACAATGCTAACGCGAAACAGCCTCCCGCCACGATAAAACCAACATATAAAGCCCGCTGTTCAGCCGTTTCAACCGGATTCAGTGTGCCAACACTCCATCCAAGATCATCTAGTTTGACAGCCATATTTAATTTAACGCCATCCGTACTTTCCCATAGCTGTATATCCCGCCCGTCATTCAATCTTTCCGGATATAAAGGCGTCAATGGCCAAAAATTCATACCGCCTTTTGACAAAAGTTGACTGGCAAACAGCAGTTGCCCCCCTTCACCGGAGACATAAAACAAATAATCCGCAGAAAGCTGGTCTTTAACCTTAGAAATATCCAGTCGCATCACAGATACGCCAATCAAAGTTTGTCGATGATAAATCGGAGCAGAAAGATAATAAGAGGGTCTGGCCGGTTGCCCATCCAGTTCAAAATGCCGCCCCTGTTCGCCAGACATAGCTTGTTTAAAAAACGGGGCATTCTGATAAAAACGGACACTCTTTACATCCTGTTCTCGCCAATTACTGTAAGCGACCACCTGCCCACTCAAGTCAAGAACTATCAGAGCAGCAGAACCCGCAACCAGATTGGTTTGCTCCAAATAACGACTGACACGAATAATTTTATCCGGATTAGGCTTTACTAACAGGTCTTTAACATCACGATTTTGTGACAATAAAAAAGGCAAATACCGGTACTGATCAATCGCACTGCGCAATGCACTGATGGTATCCAACAAACGAACCGACGCTTGCTGCTGAATGTCAACCAATCCTTGATCCCGGGTATAGTCATATGACTGCCAAGATAAAATCAGCGTACAAAGCAGCGCAACTACCGACAATGATATTGCTCGTTTAATTCGCAAAGCATCTCCTTTATTTTGTGGAACGTCGTGTAAAGTTCTGATCAGATTATTGTTGATATAGTTTTAATCTGTATACATCCCTATGACATAATAACTGATTAATCGACTCACTTCTGACTGATGGAAATCACTATATCATGAGCACAAATATCATTGCTTATCAGGGACACAAAGGCGCTTACTCTCACTTATCATGCCACCACGTTCATCCGGAAATGGATGCGTTCGCCTGTGCAAGCTTTGTCGATGCCATGTTTATGGTTGAGCGAGGGGAAGCTCAACTCGCGATGATTCCACTGGAAAACTCAACGGCAGGGCGTGTAGAAGAGATCTACCGCTTGATGCCTAAAACCCAACTACATATCATCAGTGAACATTTTGAACCCGTTAACCATTGTTTATTAGCCAAAAAAGGCACGCGCATTGAAGACCTTCGCAAAGTATCTTCGCACCCCCAAGCGCTTGCACAATGTGACATCAACACCAAAGGCCTCGGACTGACACCGATCGCCAGCCTTGATACAGCAGGTGCAGCAGAAGCATTGCTGACCATCGAAGAACCCGGACATGCAGCCATCGCTTCCAGTCTTGCTGCTGAGCTTTATGGTCTTGAGATTCTCAGAGAAAACTTTCAGGATAAAACAGGCAATACGACGCGCTTTGTTATCTTAGCTAAAGATAGCCACATGCCTAAACTGGACACCAACACTACATTCATAACAACCATCATGTTCACTGTTAGGAACATTCCCGCTGCTTTGTACAAAGGCCTTGGAGGTTTTGCCACTAATGGCGTCAACATGGTTAAGCTGGAAAGCTATATGTCATCCGATACAATGCAAGCCGCCAGTTTCCACCTGGATGTTGAGGGCCACCCTGATCAAAAAGCGATGCAATACGCACTTCAGGAACTCGACTTTTTTGCCAAGGAAGTACGCATCATTGGCACTTACCCTGCTCACCCATTCCGCTTTAAATAGCATGAAATAATTTTTTGTGAATTGCATAAAAACGCAGCGCACAAATACATATAAAAATATTATTGATATAAATATCATATAAATCAAAACACTAATAACATTATACTAAAGTATAATTGTGCGGTGCACAATAAAAATCGATAGTGTTAATCGATAGAGGCATTCGTGTGATTGTTTTCACGAAACCACGTATCTATCACATCCCTACTTCAACTCTTACTATCTGAGTTGTCTTTTTTTGCCCCTGTTTACAGGGGTTTTTTTTCTTAAAAACAATACAAGCTTCTTATTTACTATCTTTTAGCCAGCTAATATTCAGATTAAATATGGAATGATGACTCACTTATTATCCGACATCCGATTAATTTAAAAGGAATACATTATGGGCCTGTTTGATTTTGCCTCAAATCTCGGAAAGAAACTCTTCGGTTCAGATGAAGATCCTGCTGAAGAAATTCAAAAACATATTGAATCAGACAACCCGGGTATAGATGGGCTGACTGTCAGCGTTGAGGACGGTATAGCGACTGTATCGGGATCAGCCAAAGATCAGGCCGCTTACGAAAAAGCGATTCTGATGGCGGGTAATGTCCAAGGCATAAAGGAAGTGAAAGCAGACACCCTACAGCTAGAAGACAATACAGCACTTAACGTAGAGTACTACACCATTCAAGCAGGTGACTCTTTATGGGCTATTGCGCAGAAGCATCTGGGCAACGGCAATGACTACAACAAAATTTTTGAAGCAAATAAAGAAGTTATTAAAGATCCTGATTTGATCTACCCTGGCCAAAAAATCCGCATCCCCTTGGGCGAATAACCCATAAAGCAGCGGATTGTATGCTTTTTATACAATCCGCTTCCCCTTCATATTTATTTGAAATTAAATCGTTTTAGGGCTTGATCAAAGCAGTGCATCTCATTATTATACGCCCACTTCACACAGCGCCGGTATAGCTCAGCTGGTAGAGCAACTGACTTGTAATCAGTAGGTCCCGAGTTCGACTCTTGGTGCCGGCACCATTCAAAGCATTCTCCCCTACCCATCTCTTTTTTAATTATTCAGCTACAGTCCGTTGAGATGACAATCGACAATGTTTACACTCAACTCAACCCAGCTGAGTGAGCCGCCCCCATGCAACAGCCATCAGACATTCTTTTACAATATAAAACCAACACTATTACAGCACTGTGCTTTAAAAAAGCCAGCATCGCCAAAAAGAAAACCTATGAAAAAAAACTAAAGAAATGGCAACGCAGACTATTAGATGTCCAGCAGGCTTACTACCATCAAAATAGACGCGCCATCATTGTTTTTGAAGGATGGGATGCCAGCGGTAAAGGCGGCGCCATCAGGCGCGTTACAGAACGACTCGACCCACGTGGATTTCAAGTACACCCCATAGGCGCACCTAGCCAAGAAGAGCAAGGAAAACATTATCTCTATCGCTTCCAGATGCGCCTACCGGCCCCGGGAAAAATCGCAATATTTGACAGATCCTGGTATGGGCGCGTGCTGGTGGAAAGGATTGAAGGATTTGCAGATGAGCCCGAGTGGCAAAGAGCCTACCAGGAGATAAATGAATTCGAGAGGATGCTAACGGACGATAATGCAAGAATCATCAAGATATTCCTTCACATTACCCCAGAAGAGCAGCTAAAACGCTTTTCAGAACGACTGGCCAACCCGATTAAGCGCTGGAAATTGACCGAAGAGGATATCCGCAACCGACAACGCTGGCCCGAGTACGAACAAGCTATCAACCAAATGTTTATGTATACCTCAACCAAAACGTCTCCCTGGCACCCTATAGCCGCCGATCATAAATGGTATGCCCGCCTCGAAGTACTCAAACATATTGTCAAAACGATGGAGCAAGGGATTGACCTGTCTCCACCCTCCATCAACCCGAATGTCCTCAAAGCGGCGCAAAAACACTTAGGACTCGATGTATAGACCACCTGAGTGACTGCCATAGAGATCAAAAAGCGAACCGCTGCTTAAGCCATAGCACTTAAGCAGCATATCCTGTAAGCTGCACGACCGCCAGAAAAGGCGAACCACCCTGTCATACACATCAACAAGAGATATTCTATGAGCTTTGCCTCCCTGGGCCTGTCCGCACCTATCCTCGACGCCATTACTGAAAAAGGCTACACCACTCCCTCTCCTATTCAAGCCCAGGCTATTCCTGCAGTACTTGAAGGTAAGGATGTTATGGCGGCTGCACAAACAGGCACAGGAAAAACAGCGGGATTTACTCTGCCCTTGCTTGAACTATTATCCAGAGGCAATCGCCCAAGAGCTAACCAAGTACGTGCACTGGTACTCACCCCAACCCGGGAACTCGCAGCACAAGTCAGCGAAAGTGTTGAAACCTATGGCAAAAATCTATCATTACACTCCACTGTTGTATTCGGCGGCGTGAAGATCAACCCACAGATGATGAGGTTGCGCAAAGGGGTAGATATTCTTGTTGCCACGCCGGGCCGATTGCTTGATCTATACAATCAAAGAGCCATCCGGTTTGATCAACTGGAAGTGCTGATACTTGATGAAGCCGACCGCATGCTGGATATGGGTTTCATCAATGACATTAAAAAAATCCTGGCGTTACTTCCAAAACAACGCCAGAACCTGATGTTTTCTGCAACCTTTTCTGACGACATCCGCAAGCTTGCAAAAGGCTTGGTTAATAATCCTGTAGAAATCTCTGTTACTCCACGTAATGCCGCTGCACCTACCGTAGAGCAATGGCTCTCACCTGTAGATAAAAACAGAAAACCAGCCCTGCTAATCCAATTAATCAAAGAACACCAATGGAGTCAGGTTCTGGTTTTCACAAAAACCAAACACGGCGCCAACAAACTAACAAAGAACTTAGAAGCGGCGGGCATTAAAGCCGCGGCCATTCACGGCAATAAGAGCCAGGGGGCACGGACTAAAGCACTGGCTGACTTCAAAAGCTACTCGATACAGGTATTAGTCGCCACCGATATTGCAGCACGTGGATTAGATATTGAACAGCTACCTCAGGTGGTTAACTTCGACCTGCCCAATGTAGCAGAAGACTACGTGCACCGGATTGGACGGACAGGCAGAGCAGGCTCGACTGGCCAGGCGATCTCATTAGTATGCGCAGACGAATTGAAACTTTTGGTTGCCATAGAACGCCTGACAGGTAAGCTTCTGGATCGTAAAAACATAGCTGGCTTTCAACCCGTAAACAGCCTGCCTGAATCACGCCTGCAACGCCCGGCACACCCGAAACGTCCGAAGAAACCAAAACCGGGCCACAGAGACGGAGTGCGCTCAGGAGACAGTGCCCGAGGCCACAATCCGACAACCGGCAGAAAATAAAACCATCACTAATTAAAAAACCGGTACCGCCGGTTTTTTAATTAACGCAGATAACATAGCAACAGGCTGGAAAAAGGACACTCAAGATAATCGGTTACGGGTTTAGACTGACTATAGGCATAACCTAAAGAGAGCCAACATTTGCTTACTAAAACAGGCATGCCCCCCATCCGGGATCGACAAGAAACTCCTGATCATCATATAAAATGCACACATATATAAAGCAAAACGCACTTATCTAATAAACTGATTAGCTACGCTGAAATACCACTGCACTCCGGTTAGTACACGCCTCCACGATTAAACTTCCCACTCAAAATCACCTTTAAAACATCATATGAACTACCCAAAGAACCTATGCGATGGAATACTGCCTAAAAACAGAAGAGGTCTAGGAGGCACTGATGTCCCAATATAATAAAAAAATTATAACTGCATTTACACTAAGCAGCTTCCTATCAATTACGACACCTCCGATTGTATTAGCAAATACCGATTTCGCTTACATGCAAGAGGTAAATATCTATTTACAACAAGGAGAAAATAAAAGCGCGGTAATTATTCTCAAAAACGCTCTCCAAAACAATCCGGAAGATAGCAACGCCAGACTCGCTTTAGGTAAGATATATTTAATACAAGGCAACCTTTCTGGCGCTGAAAAAGAGATCAATGAAGCCCATCGTTTAAATCCGGAAAATCAAGAAACAAGTATTATCCTTGCCGAAACGCTATTACAAAGCCGTAAATTCAAAGAGCTTAAAACCCTTCTATCTGACACAGAAGGCTGGTCTCCTGAATTCATAATCGAGGCCTATACGATCCAGGCACAAGCCTCCATTTACTATGGAGATATACCGCATGCAAATAAAATGATAACGCAAGCAACACAACTTAACCCGAACAAACCTGTAGTATTATTTACTAAAGCTTTACTGCAAGCCCAGCTCAGCCAACCTGAACAAGCAAATCATTATTTAGAGCAACTTTTTTCAAAAGAGCCAAATCACACCCAAGGCTTACTTCTACAAGGTGACCTGGCAATGGCAAGCCAAGAGTATGCATCGGCAATTCAGGCCTTCAAAAAAATAACGGACACACAAACAGAAATAGGAAGAGCTAACATAAAACTGGCGAGGGCTCTCATCGCCATGAATAAACCAGAAGAAGCGGAGCAACAACTGAAGAAAGTGCTGGACATATTACCGCAAGAACCGGAAGCCAATGCTCTCCAGGCAAAGATAGAGTTTTCACGTAAACATTATGCGAAAGCCGCTCAGCATGCCGAAGCAAACTTAGCATATTCAGGAAATAATCTTGAAAGCCTCTATATAACAGCGGCATCCTACTATGCCAATGAGCGCTATGAGGCAGCTTACAATCAGACAAAAAAAGTACTACAACGCATCCCAAACCAAGTAGAAGCATTAAAGCTCAAAGCAGCCACGGCTCTCAAACTAGGGCTAACGGAAGAAGCCACCACCACCTTATCTCAGATTAACAGTGAAGCATTTAAACAGAGTGATAGCGAACTGCTAGTGGCTGCGGGGCTCGTTTCATTACAAGATAAAAATCTTGATCTAGGCAAACGATTACTCAAACAAGCTTCTGATCTTAATAGCAGCGATCCACGAGTAAATATAGGCCAGGCATCCATTGCAGCCAAAGAAGGCAACACGAACGCGGCGATTACCGAGCTGCTTAAGGCGATAGATAAGTCTGTAGATTCACAACAAGCCGAAATACTCCTTATATTAACCTATCTTCAAAATAAGCAACCCAATCTAGCCCTCAAATACGCCCAGCAGTTTACGTTAAATCACCCCAAAAACGCTGATGGAGCGACTCTGGAAGGCTTGAGCCATGTCGTACTGAAGGACTTTAAAAGCGCCGAAACCGCTTTTAACAAAGGACTATCCATTGAGCCCGGCAACCCCAATGCGAGCCATAATCTGGCGGTTTTAATCGCCAAACAGAGCGATGATCCGCAAAAAATCCGTAACATTCATGAAGGTGTTATAAAACATCACCCTTATAACCCAACCTCCCTGACTGAACTAGCAATAATAAACTTACAGATGGGTAAATATAACAATGCAGCGCAGCAGCTTGAGCATGCAGTTAAGACCAACCCTGATACCCTTCGCCCACGCCTTATTTTATCGGCACTCTATTTAAGACAGAACAAACCAACACAGTCACTCTCCATCAGTGAGCAGGCACTGAAGGCAAACCCGGACAACCCGGATCTATTAATCTTAACCGGCAGCGCCAAACAGATGAGCGGCCAACGAGCTCTCGCCATCGCCGACTTCAAAAAAGCCAGTGAGCTTGCTCCGGAGAATGTAACATCACACTATAAATTAGGGCAGCTATATGAAGAAACTAACCAATTAACGCTTGCCGAAAACGCTATCAAAAAGACACTCCACTTAAACCCCACGCACTTAGGCGCACTACTCACCCAAGGGCGGATTGCTCTCAAATCAGGGGATATCAGCCGTGCCAATAGAATTGCCGATCAATTACAGCAAGCAACCCCGGACAACTCTTTCGTCTTAGAATTACAGGCTCAAATAGCGCAGGCTAATGCGCAACCAGACAAAGCTGCTGAGTTATACCGGGAAGTACTCACAAAGCGCGAAACCAATTTAATCAACATTAAGCTAGCTTCAGCACTTTGGCAAAGCAAAAAAGAAACACAAGCACTATCAACACTCACTCAATGGCTGAAGCGCTACCCAGAGGACATTCTCAGCATAAGTACATTAGCCGGCTTTTACCTGATCGATAAGCAGTTTGACAATGCGATTACAGCATTTACCCGAGTTATTAAGCTATCGCCGAACAATGCCGAAGCTCACAACAACCTAGCGTGGTTGCTATTACAAGGTGATAATACCGATGCGGCTCATACTCATGCACAAAAAGCTAACGATCTGCAACCCAATGACCCACAGATAATGGACACCTTCGGCATCGCATTACTTAAAAAAGGTGATGCCCATAAAGCAGAATTGCTACTGACTGATGCTGCTGCATTATTACCACAAGATCTCAATATACAGTTCCATTTAGCTCAAGCCCACAGTGAAAACGGAAAGCCATTAAAAGCAGAAGAAACATTAACGAAGATCCTCAACCAACAGACTACCACCACGTTTCCTGATCGAGAAAAAGCCCAACAATTACTTGGTAAAATAAAGAATCAAAAATAACCCCCATGCAAGATACCACAATGCTGCTCACTTAAACGGAGCGGCATTGCAATTCACTGGATGCCAAGATATTAGCCTCAAACATATTCAAAAAAACGTATTTGTAATAAGTAACCATCCAATAGAAGCAAATAATTTCAACTGAAAAAAAGGCCATTCATATAATGAACAGCCTAATCCAAGTGAGAAAACCACGCTTAAGATTACTCCTTCAGCACAGAAAGTCTCTAAAACTAGCTTTTTGTTTTTCTGCTCATACGCGCTGCACCTACGCCAAGCAGCCCTAAGCCAAACAAAGCCAAAGTTGCTGGTTCTGGTACATCCTTGACTGCATCAAAGGTAGCGCGAGTACGGTGATCAATAGTTAGCCTATACTCATTATCCGCCAAAAGCAGGCCAGTTGTTCCTGACACTCCTAAAGGACCTGTAGCGTAACTACTCTGACCCTCGATTAACTGCCCTACACTGGTATTAATTGCAAGGGGAGCAAAATTAAACACGGGAATGCTGACGCCATCAGTGATATCCGTAACCGTGATTGAGAAGTTCATCGAAGCGAAAGTGGCCACCTCATCCTGATGCAATAAAGCCTCAAGAAGCCCGTCAGCTATAAAACTAAAACCTACAAAGCTATCAGCGTTCGTGGAAAAACTAATGTCTGTAATGGTTCCTACTGAAGAGTTACCCTCCCCTTTGTCAGTAATATTTGTTTGCCCCTCAGACAGCGAATCAGCAGTGACTGAGCTTGGGCTAAATGGAACACCATCCAACCCGGTGATCAGCGCTCCGAGTAACTGGCTATCGCCTCGCGCGAAACTATCACCGGGTGCAGGCGGTGCTTGTTGAATATAAACATCTTCACCAGGGCAGCCCACACCAACACAAGAAAGGTTATCTTTCGGGGGGACGGCCAAAGGATTAGCACCAGCAGCATCATCAAGTATGGTGTTTGATTGTGTCCCATGCAAAGTAGTATCCGCAAAAGTGCTCGCGTTATTATTGATACGCAAAACATCAAAATCACTTGCATCGTACTGATCGAAGTTATTCACCCCATCACTTTTAAAGATTCTAAAGTCACTAATCTGCAGGTGCGCGAATGCCTTAGCACCAGCACTTGCCGTATCTACCATACCGACAGTCATAGCTGCAGCAGCAACAGCCGCCACTAAAGTTTTTTTGAGTAAGATTTTCATAATAATCTCTCCATTAATTATCAAAATTAATATTTATAAATGCAGTTAACATCACTGTTGAATAAACACTTACCAACACTTATTTAAATGCACCCATCATACCAAGAAAACAATATGAATATTTTACAAGCAGTTATTAAAAAACCCAAAAACAAATAATAATAAAATGTAAAAATAACTGACACACAATTATAAACACCCGATATAAAACTATTATTATCAAGTCAATTTACACTCAAAAAATATATAAATATATTAAAGTTAAAATATTAAGAATATAAAATACAATATGAAAAAATATTAATATTTTGAGTAAAATCTTTAATAATAAATTAGATTTTTCATATTAAATACAGTAACAACATGAACAAAAAAGCAGACTATTTTAATAGAATATTCACCTCAAACAATCGTCGTTAAAAATAGACAGGATAAGTCATTGAATTTAAATGAATTTAGTTTCAAAACAAATCATATATCTCTTATTTGCGACACTATTAGCCTGAGCAGCGTTCAAACCCTACAAACACAACCATAAAATAAACCTAAACCAATGATTTAGAAGAACAATTAACAGGATGGCATAACATATGCTTTATAAAACTTATTAAATACTATTCTTAAATACTATTGGATACACTTACCAGACCAAACCATAACACAAAAACTCAGTACAGAAGGCTTACATATTTCAGGAAAAATCATCAAGGGCATATTATGTTTAACATTCATTTTGAACTCACAAAAAACCCAGACCATCTGAGCAGTTATTATAAGATTCGAGAAACTTGTTTTCGCAAAGATTTATTACTAAGCAACTTTAACGGCTCAGAAGACAAATATGACAAAGAGGGACATATTTTAATAGCCAGAGTTGGAAACCACTGTATTGGAGGCGCTAGAATTAATGGAAACAGCCCCAAGACATCTACACGCCTTCCCATAGAAAATGATAACTTTATCGTAAAAGATTTATTTCCTGATTTAGCACTTGAAGATCACTCTTATTGCCAGTGGACGCGTCTAGCCCTACTGCCTGAATACCGAACAATGGACGCCGTAAAAGCACTTTGTCTATCCCTGACAAGGGTGAGCACAGACTTGGGATTCAAATACGCCTTTAACGTTACAGGTTCGGCCCGCGCCAGACTGTACCGTCGACTCGCTGCATCAGGCGGAATGAGATATAAAATTTGCAACCATATAAAGATCCCAGCCGAGCCAGGCTTTAATGATCTTGAGCACTTGCTTTCTATCGCTATTCTGCAAGAAAACTCACTGCAAATATCAAAATCCAACCGAAGTCTCAGAAAAGAAACCACATTCTTTGAACCTTCAAAAATGGTCGCCTAATGTTTAAGCGCTCGAATACTACTCAATAGGGGCAACAGCCACGGAAGGCATGCAAGACCCGCCAGTTCATTGGCTCAGTAGGTATATCACATTTGCTGCTGCACTTTTGTGCGAACCAGTTGGTAGAATTCCAGAATCTCGCCACTGAAGTGTTTCGTCAGATTCTCCATACGTAGAAAAAATAATCCTCTTAATCCGTGGTAATCTATTTGCTTTCCTCCTTTTTCGCCAACAATTCCATAGCGGCGAAGATTACGTCTTAAGCGAGGCTCTAAAATCACGAAAACATATTCCAATCCTAATAAATCTGCATAGGCAAGGGATGACAAATACAAACCAATCGCAATACTTGGAAAGTGACGGCGCTCCTCTTGTGTATATGTAGAATCTTGCCTTAATACCTCATTATGATTCGAGAACGAATCAATTCCATCATTTTTACGTTTTCGATATTCAGCAGGTACAGCTAATCGAGAAACTTCTCCAATTTTTAGCCTATCTAGCGTCGAAAGGGATATTAGATCAGAATCAATAGCTGCTTTACAGTTAACTTCAAATGGTAGTTTATGTTTTTTCGATGCAGTTACTAAACGAATACATCCAGCAAATGTTTGGGTACGCTTATGTTCGAGCAAACAATATATAGAATGCTCATCATAGATGTCCTTTTCTACATCAACAGGGCAATTTTTTTCCCACCCTAATTCCACACAATAAACATCATACCTAATCTTATATACGATTCTTTTTAAGGCTTCAGTATTTGCCAAACGTACCTCAAAGTATTTTTCAAAATCTTGTACGAATGAATCACTATTTTCCATTGAATCATTCCTCTCATCCTTTATTAAAAAAATACCTGATAATACAAAACCGTTTCACTTTACAAAACGATCAATATTAAAAACACGCAGCCTCTAAAATAAATTAATAACACGCAAAACAAGCTGAGATCAAGCACGTTAACAAACAAACACACTTAAACTTTTTTAATATAATTTTAATTTACTTAAATATTTTAATCTTCATCCAAAAAAGCGACGTTATTATCCAAATCTATTTATTATTAAACTCACCGAATCATATTAATCAGTAAAAAAACTTGCTCCCTTATCATTCACAACAAGCCACTACTAAGAAATTTTAATGCGTCAAGACAGCCACACAATAAATATAAAGAGTGTCCCAGCAGTTCAACTGTTTTAGCTTTCAAGCTCTCTGGCTTTCATGACTATTGACCTTGGTCAAAAGATCACCTATCTTTGCAATCTATGCTCCACAAGAGCAATCATAATCAACCTGCCTACAGGCCGGATAAAAATAACAAACGCGAAACATTACTGAGATCCAGTATTTGTTTGAGGTAAGCCCCATGACATCCCAACCGCTTCAAATCCCCAGCGATTCTCTTTGCTTTGAATTAACACCAGTATCTCCATCGCTTTCGAACCGGCTCAAGCAAACATCTCTGCTACTTCGAACACCGATGCTTACGCCACATTTTCGAACAAGCTCAAACAAAATTCGGCTGTCTTAACGCCTGATATTCACAGTTTTTGATCGTTTCTTAATTTAATTTTGACCTTTAACAAGGATCAGGAAACATCACCTGTCGATACAGATGTTAACCACTATTAGATGGCTTGCCATTCATCAGGCAATCCCTAGGCCAGTGGAACCAATCAGAATTGACGCGGTGTTTCTCTTGAACACTACGGAGTAGCCCCATGAAAGATGTATCACTTAATGATAAGTGGGAATTGGATTCAGGACGCGTGTACCTGACCGGCAGCCAAGCGTTAGCACGATTACCTATGCTACAGGCACAGCGCGATAAGCAGCAGAACTTAAACACCGCAGGTTTTATTTCAGGCTATCGCGGCTCCCCATTAGGCGGCTTTGACAAAACCTTATGGCAAGCCAAAAAGTATCTGGCAACCCACAATATTTTCTTTCAGCCCGGTATCAATGAAGACTTAGGTGCCACTTCTGTTTGGGGCTCGCAGCAAGTAAATGTCTTTGAAGGCGCAAAATTTGATGGCGTTTTCGGCCTCTGGTACGGAAAAGGACCGGGAGTTGATCGTACCGGCGATGTATTAAAGCACGCTAATGCATTTGGTACGTCTAAGTTTGGTGGCGTGCTGGCGGTAGCGGGAGATGACCATGCGTGTAAGTCATCTACCCTTCCTCATCAAAGCGATTATGCCTTTGTGGATGCAATGATACCGGTGCTCTACCCATCCGGTATTCAGGAAATGCTCGATTTCGGCATTTATGGATGGGCGATGTCCCGCTACAGCGGCTGCTGGGTGGGCTTTAAAACACTCGCAGAGCTACTCGACTCTTCCATTTCTGCGGATCTGAATCTGGAACGAATCAAAATTGAAACCCCTACAGATTTTGAACTACCTTCTGATGGAATCAATGCGCGCTGGCCCGATAAACCCATGCAGCAAGAAGCCCGCCTGCACACTTACAAGTTAAAAGCAGCCGAAGCCTTCTGCCGTGCTAATAAGCTCGACAAAACCGTTATTGACAGCCCTAAAGCACGCCTTGGGATTGTAACCACCGGTAAGTCTTATATGGATGTACTGCAAGCGCTGGATGACTTAGGCATCACGCACGACATGGCGAGTGAACTGGGTATCAAGCTATATAAAGTCGGCATGGTCTGGCCGCTGGAGCCCGTTGGTATTCGTGAATTCGCCAAAGACACCCCCGAGCTGCTCTTGGTCGAAGAAAAACGCGGCATTATTGAAGATCAGATAAAAGATTACCTGTACAGCTGGCAGGACAGCGCCCGCCCGCGCATTGTCGGCAAACACGATGAAAATGGCAATGAATTACTCACGACATTAGGAGAGCTAACACCCGCAATGATTGCCCGGGCAATTGCTGCTCGTATCACCCCCTTCTACCAGAGTGAAGAAGTGGCCGCTCGACTGGCTTTTTTATGCGCCAAAGAAGCCGAACTGGCACAACCCCGCTCACTGGTTGAACGCACACCGCACTTTTGCTCAGGCTGCCCACACAATACTTCCACAGTTGTACCTGAAGGCAGTAAAGCGCTCGGGGGTATCGGCTGTCACTACATGGCAACCTGGATGGATCGTGGTACTGAAACCTTCACTCAGATGGGAGGCGAAGGGGCGACCTGGATAGGCCAGGCTCCTTTTACGAACAATAAGCATGTATTTCAAAATTTAGGAGACGGAACCTATTTCCATTCAGGCTTATTAGCGATTCGCGCCGCCGTTGCTTCAGGTGTCAATATCACCTACAAAATTCTCTACAACGACGCAGTCGCCATGACCGGCGGTCAACCCGTTGACGGTACATTAACGGTTCAACAAATTACCCATCAGCTATTTGGTGAAGGCGTACGTCGACTGGCTATTGTCAGTGATGAGCCTTACAAATACCCAAGCCGCGCTGATTTCGCCGATGGTGTAACCTTCCACCACCGTGATGATCTGGACGCTGTACAGCGTGAACTGCGCGATACTAAAGGCTGTACTGCATTGATCTATGATCAGACTTGTGCTGCCGAAAAGCGCCGCCGTCGTAAACGCGGTCAAATGCCCGACCCTGAAAAGCGTGTCGTTATTAACAGTGAAGTCTGTGAAGGCTGTGGCGACTGCGGCGTGCAATCCAACTGCTTATCAGTATTACCTAAAGCAACCGAACGTGGCCGTAAGCGCCAAATTGACCAATCATCTTGTAATAAGGACTTCAGTTGTATTCGTGGCTTTTGCCCAAGCTTTGTTACCGTTAAAGGTGGCACCCTACGAAAAGCAGCAGGTCTGCACGCAACGCCTCCTTCAGACGGGCTACCTGAACCTGTAGTTGCGGCTATCAGCACACCGTACAATATCCTGCTCACCGGCGTGGGCGGAACAGGGGTGGTGACTGTTAGCGCATTGCTCGGCATGGCAGGCCACCTGGAGGAGAAAGGTGTAGGTGTACTTGACCAAATCGGCCTGGCTCAGAAATTTGGTGCCGTAATGAGTCATATCCGAATCGCGCCAACACAAGAACAGTTACATACAGTGCGTATTCCTGCAGGCGAAACCGATCTGCTAATCGGCTTCGATCTGATGGTCGGCGCCAGTGAGGAAGCCCTTGGCAAACTTGATGGGAAACGCAGCTTCGCCATCATTAACAATCATGACACGATGCCCGCCGCCTTTACCCGTAATCCGGATCTACAGGTTCCTAACGAAGAGATGCAGTCGATTATTGAAGCGACCGCAAGAAAAGACGGGACTTTCTGCTTTGATGCCACGCAGCTGGCAACAGACCTGATGGGTGACGGCATGGCTGTTAACCTATTCACCGTAGGTTATGCCTGCCAGAAAGGCTTACTTCCACTGAGCCGAGCATCCATCGAACAGGCGATCAGACTCAACGGTGCTTCTGTCGACACCAACCTCAAAGCTTTCTTATGGGGCCGTTGCGCGGCACATAATATGGAACAAGTTATTCAGACAGTCCGCCCAGAACCTTCTGTTCAAACCGTTCGTATGCTGCCTTCACTTGATGAGCAGATTGCACTTGAAATGCAGCATCTCAGTGAATACCAAAACACTGCACTAGCGCAGCGCTATCAGCAGCGAATTGAGCAATTCCGCGGTATAGAAAAAGAAAACACCAAGAAATCCCATATCAGCCGGGCAATTGCTGAAAACTACAGCAAAGTACTTGCCTATAAAGATGAATATGAAGTGGCTCGCCAGCTGACCTCTGAAACATTCCGCCAACAGCTGTCACAACAGTTTGAAGGCGACTTCGAGCTTGAGTTCAATCTTGCGCCACCACTGATCGCTCGCAAAGATAAGCATACAGGCCGTCCACGCAAGCGCATATTTAACCAGAAAATTCTGCCCGTATTCCGCTTGCTGGCAAAAATGAAAACATTACGTGGAACAGCACTCGACATCTTCGGCTGGAGTGAAGACCGTAAGCTAGAAAAGCAAATAATCCGCGACTATGAAGCTGATATATCCTTTATTGAGCAGGCATTAAAATCTGAAAACAACTCAAGTCAGCGCTATAGCGCAGCACAACAACTTGCAGAAATCCCCGGCATAATTCGTGGTTACGGTCCTGTAAAAGAAGCCAATTACCACAAAGCCCAAGAGATTCGCCAGCAGTTACGTTCCCAATTACAGGCTACTGAAATAGCAGCCAGAGAGTTAACAGCCAGCCAAGCGTAATTGAGCAGATAATTAAGAAATACGAGGTTAATATGTCAGTTTTTAGTCACCCTGAGTTTGATCTGCACGAGCAGGTTAACTTTTTTCATGATGAAGCCAGCGGCCTGAAAGCCATTGTTGCCATCCATAACGCTAATCGCGGCCCGGCATTAGGCGGCTGCCGTATGTGGAATTATGCCAGCGATGAAGATGCACTTACCGATGCGTTACGCCTTTCCAAAGGCATGACCTACAAATCAGCATTAGCAAACCTGGATCTGGGCGGTGGCAAATCCGTTATTATCGGCGATCCTCGCCAGCATAAAACCGAGGCGCTACTCGAAATGATGGGCCGTTGCCTGGAAAGCCTGAGTGGTCGCTATATTGCTGCCGAAGATTCCGGCACCAGTGTTGCAGATCTTAAAGTGATGGGACGACATACACAGTATGTTGCAGGTATCACCGAACGCACAGGCATCGACGGGCAACTATCCAATGGCGATCCTTCACCCGCAACCGCTTACGGCACTTTCATCGGCCTGAAAGCCGCCGTAAAACATCGTTTGGGACGAGAAGACCTGAACGGTTTGTCGGTCGCCATACAAGGCGTTGGCAATGTTGGGTATCGGTTAGCAGAACATTTGAGCGCAGCAGGTGCAAAACTTTATGTAACAGACATTCATCAAGATCAGGTAGATAAAGCAGTCCATTTATTAGGTGCAACAGCCGTTAGTGCAGATGAAATTCTGGCACTGGATGTTGATGTTCTCGCCCCCTGCGCACTGGGTGCAATCCTGAACGACAACAGCATTCCTGCAATAAAAGCCACTGTCATTGCTGGCGCTGCTAATAACCAACTTGCCAGCACCAGACACGACATGATGCTGAAAGAACGCGGGATTTTGTATGCACCCGATTTTGCCATTAACGCAGGGGGCATTATCGATATTTTCTATGATCGGGTGGGTCACTCTCCAGACAGAGTATCTCGGCATATCGAAACCATCGCTGCAACACTCGAAGAGATCTTTCGCCGAAGTGACGCAACGGACACCCCATGCGGCATGATCGCCAATACCTTGGCCGAAGAGCGGTTTCTAAAGAAGATAACGGTATAAAAAAGACAAAATCTTTCTGATTAATAAAAACAGAATAAAAATAAACGGAGAAATACTTGTGACTCAAACCAGTCAAACATACATGGAAGATGCTTCTGTTGCAGAAGCACGTCAAGATAACCCGATGTGGTCTTCTCGCCTTGCCTTTATTCTGGCAGCCAGTGGATCAGCAGTCGGTTTAGGCAATATATGGAAATTCCCCTATATAACCGGCGAAAATGGTGGCGGTGCCTTTGTACTCGTTTACCTATTATGTATTGCCTTGATCGGCATACCGATCATGATTGCAGAAGTAATGATCGGCCGTCGCGGTGGCCGCAGCCCGATTAATTCTCTGAGAATGTTAACCCACCGGGATGGGTTGTCATCACGCTGGACCTGGATTGGCTGGATGGGTATCACCGCCTCCTTTCTGATCCTCTCATTTTACTCGGTTATTGGTGGCTGGGCTTTGGCTTACGTTGGCCAGTCTGTCAGCGGGGCCTTTTCCGGCAGTAATGCCGACAGTATAGGCGCACTGTTTGGCGGGCTTCTCGCTGACCCTTGGACTCTACTGCTTTGGCACTCTGTTTTCATGGTGCTGGTCATTGTTATTGTGGCCGGGGGCGTTCGCTCAGGCATGGAAAAAGCAATTAACATCCTGATGCCTCTGCTTTTTCTGTTACTTCTGGTAATGGTCGGCTATGCAATGAATAGTGGTGAGTTTTCACAGGGATTTGCTTTTCTCTTTCAGCCTGATTTTTCAAAGCTAACAACTGCCGGAGTCCTAACCGCTTTAGGCCATGCATTTTTCACACTCAGTTTAGGCATGGGAGTCATGATGGCTTACGGCTCATACCTCCCGAAAAATGTATCCATTGTTAAAACAGTTGCCGCCGTTTCTATTGTAGATACGCTTGTTGCTTTACTGGCAGGGCTGGCAATATTCCCTCTGGTTTTTGCGAATGGTCTTGAACCAGGCTCAGGTCCCGGGCTTATTTTCCAAACGCTGCCTATGGCTTTCGGCCAAATGACAGGCGGAGTGCTGTTTGGGTCTCTGTTTTTCGGGTTATTAGTTATTGCCGCTGTTACATCGGCTATCTCTTTGCTGGAACCTGTCGTGGAATGGCTTGAAGAACAAAAAGGGATCAGCCGTTTATCAGGCACCTTAATGGGCGGCATCTCCATCTGGTTGCTGGGCTTACTAACAATTCTCTCTTTCAACCAATGGTCAAACGTTTTCCCTCTTTCTTTTATTCCTGCTTTTGAGAGCAAAACCTTCTTTGATCTGCTGGATTATGTAACTGCCAATTTGATGATGCCCTTAGGCGGCCTACTGATCGCAATTTTCGTGGGATGGTTTATGAACAAACAAGCAGTTGAAAACCAGCTAGATCTGAACAACGACACTGCCTTCAACTTCTTTATGTTCGTGCTACGATTCATTACACCCGCTGCTGTTTTGGTCGTATTCATCAATAATTTACTGTAAGTCGCTCGCCGACCTGCAGACTCACAGAGCCAAAGCGTAAAAAAAGGAGCCGCAACGGCTCCTTGATTTTCTGCCTCTGAAATAAAAAACATTACGCCATCTCTTCAGGTTTTTTCAACTGATCAATTTCAAACTCCATAGACTCAGCAAGCACCGTCAGTGATTCAGCTAACGAGAAGTTCTGCTGACTGGATGACTTTATGGAATGCAGCGTTCGCGTGGCTAGCTGAGCGTCAGCTAGTTGCTGCTGAGCGATAACAGAGGCACTCTCGATCTCATCCCGGATACTAAGCATTGCTGCCATTAATTGCGCAACACTTACCTCGGATAGTGCCGATTGCTCAATACTCATTTCAACCCGATGGTGGTTATCACTCACATAACTTTTTATTTCCGTGGCCGCTTTTGCAGCCCGTACTGCCTGAGTTCTAACCTCAGCAGCGACCACTGCAAAACTTTTTCCCTGCTCCCCCGCTCTGGCAGCCTCTACAGCCGCATTTAATGCCAATAAATTAGCCTGAAAAGCGACCTGCTCAATCATATCTATCACATCAGTGATTCTTTCATTTGATGCGTGCATCTTATGTAACGTACCAACAGCTTCTCTTATCGACTCTTTTGCCTGCTGCGCTTTCAATTCAGCACTATCCAGCCCAATCTTAAGCTGCTCGTGAATCGCTGACACCTTTCTTGTCGAACCTGAGACCTGCTCAATACCACTCACCACCGAGTCCAATCCAATACCCAACTGACTTGAGCTTTTCTTTATTTTATCGGATGAAGCAAACATGCCTTTCGCCCCCGAAGAGGAGATATCACAAGCCTTTTCCAACCGACCCATAAGCAAACCATGAGACTCCCCCACGGCAGCGGCTGATACCTCAACCTCTGACCTGCGTGCTGTCACATCCATTAAGCTATTGAGGTCATCACTCAGGTAACGTAGAAAAGGCGTTGTTGACAAAGCATTTATTGGATCCAACGGTATCCGCTTCGTAAAATCACCCTGCAAGGCGCTCAACACTAAGGACCGCACTTGCAACTCAGCAGTTTGCTCATCAGTAACATCCTTCCACTCAATTAAAAAGCCAGGTGTCCCCGAAACCTCACTCAAAGGCGTCACGATAAGCTGCATAGTTCGATCTGAGACTCGTAAGCGAGTACGCATACGCCGGCACAAGCGCTCTAAAGTCGCTTCACGCTTTGCAGGATTGCGCTGAAAAAGATTAATGCTCTCTCCCACCAAATCGTCACTGGAAAAGCCCCCGAATTCATTCTTAAATGATTTTTTCTGCTGTTGATATAGATTGTTAAGCGATGGATTGACATAAGCAATGACGAAATTATCATCCGTCAGCATCACGCTCAAGTGACAGTTATCGAGTATCTGTCGAATAGGCTGAGCCGCTGCCAACTCTTTTTCAGATATGCTTAATTTTCCCTCATAATGCTCGATGAGCTTATCGAACGCTTCATAGCTTGCTTTTACGATTGGGTTTCCAGCCAATTCAGGCGGTTTAGCTATAGGTTGTACTGGGAAGTCATTCCCTAAATTTTTGACGCGTGATGCCAAAGAATGTTGTAAATATTGCACAGGGCGCACAAAACGCTGCAGCAGAATATAGATCAGCAGCAGAAAAACAGCACTGGCGGCAACCAGCAACCAAAAATTAATCTGGGCACGGAGCCTTGTATCAGAAATACGCTGACTAACTTGCCGGCCAAGTCGCTGAGTAATCGCCTCTACACGACTATTCATCGCGTTAACAGTTACATCAAATTGGCCTTCAAAAAGAAGGCCCACACTCGGGCCAGCGACCCTGTAAGCACGCGCCATCCGCAAGCCTACAGCATAAAACTCATTAAAAATAAGCAAGAGTGCGTTATATTCAGATAGATTTTCACTATCCAACATCTTGATTTTCTGCGTTTTTATACGAAAATCGAGTGCCAGATCGGCCAGACGATCAAGCCTTGCATCCCACTCCCGGGGGTTAGTAACCGATCGAAAATCAGTGGAGTTTTGCTGAATCTGAATAAGGGATAATTGCAAATCTTTTGCAAGACTTTCAAGGCGCAAATCTCGCTCTTTTAATACAACTGAACGTTTATCTGCTTCTACTCCTTCATAAAGAAGCACAGCAAAAAACCCCAGAAGCACAGCGACCAGAATAACAGGTATATTTTTCATTGAGTGTACGATGCGAACGCTCATACTGACTCCCGAAAAATCAGGGACTGATTACATAACTGCGGCGTAAATCACCAAATGTCCGAATCCAATAACCCGCTTTTTGTACTGCGTCAGGTAACGTTTTGGCAACCTTTTTACTTGTCCGGTTATTAGGGTAATTTCCATACAGCAAGATATAGCGATACTCTCCATCCTGCTGTGCATGGATGTAGTAAGCATTCTCATCAAGGTCATGCATCTTTATAAATTTAAAGATTCCGTCCAGATGTGTAGCCTGAACTAACTGTATGGCATAACGCATATCAGGCTGCTTATTAATCCAGTCTGCATTTCGCGCATGATCATTCGAACCTGCATTTTTATCGACCAAGGCCAATTCCGTTTTTTCAGAGATTGCAGGCCTTACCCGTACTGTTTCTTGTTCATTTCCTTGTACACTTTCCTCTTCAATATCACGATTAGCCGCAGCGACTAATTGATCCTGAAGCGTTTTTTTATCCATTACCGGCAAGTTATTCTCAGCATCTGCCTGTGCGATTTCAGACACAGAAGCTTTAGATACAGAAGCTTTAGATACAGAAACTTTAGATACAGAAACGACCGGTTTAACATTAACTGGATGAGTAATAACTTCTTGAATATGCGCAGGAGGGGATACAACAGCAGAAGGTAGTTGTGCTTCAGGCTGTTTAATGTCGACTGCACGCGACGTAGTAACACTCACTTCAGAAGGTGCGGCACCATTCCCTACGGCATTAGGTAATGAGGGTAAAATGGATAAAAACCGCTGTAAAAGGCTATTATTTTGCGGTTGTTTCTGTTCCTCGTTTACTAATGCTATCCGTGGCTCTTTGGGTAACTGAGGCTGCTCTTCGACTTTTACTACAGACTCAGCTTTTACTACGTGCTCGACTTTTATTACGGACTCGGCTTTTACCACGGGCTCGATGTCTGCTACCGCTTGATCTGATTGAAACACCCCTGAAGCTTGCTTAATCTGTATCCGTGTCAGCAGCTCCTTGCTTTTCTCAAATCCGGCAGCAACACCTAACTCCGATAACTCCTGAGCTTTATGATAATTCTGAGGGACACCCATACCATAGTAATATAGCTCGGCAAGACGATGATTTGCATAAAGATTTCCACCAGCGGCAGCTCGTTTAAAAAGTACAGCACTGCGAATAGCATCCGTATCCACCAGCAAAATACCCAAAGCTAACTCAGCATCATGACTTCCATTATTTGCCGCACGATTCAACCACTCCAAACCGGTTGATACATCCTTTTGGTTTCCTTTACCTTCAAATAAAAACAAAGCAATTTTAAGTTGCGCATCCGCACTATTCTGCATGGCGGCGTTACAATACCAATCAAAAGCCTGGTTATTATCCTGACTAACGCCTTCACCAAGCTCATAATTTTGGCCCAAACGCATACTCGCAACCGAACCAACAGAAGTGACAATTTTCATGCTCTTATCAGCACGACAGCTCAATGGTTTGGTTTGATAAGATGCAGTTGATAAATTACTGGCGCATGCCATCAGCGCGCTGAACAAGATAAGACTCGTTTTAAAAGATGACTGCACTACGTTCTATTCCATTTTCAATCGAATACTCGGAGAAAAACTTATTAGCGCCAATCCTACAGGGAGTCGTTTTACAAGGCTACAACCCTTAGAGCAAAAGCGCATAAGTAATTCCTGATATTACCAGTTAAGGACAGAATAGGCGGAAACACAATGCCTTAGGCCAGCATAACCTTAAAAAACTCACAACCCATATTGAAAAACGACTGAAAAACCATACGATTTTGCGTAGAATATGGCCAGATTTTTTTATTAGTGCATTGGTTGAGGTTTATGGAAAAACGTATTGCTATTATCGGAACATCATTTCGCTTTCCCGGATCTCCCGACAACTCTCTTTGGGATAACCTTATCAGCAATAAGGATCTGGTTACTCATGTAGAAAACGGCCGATGGTCTTTCGATGCCTACCAGCACCCTGATAAAAAGCACCCCGGCACCAGTTACACGTTTGCAGCAGGATCAATTGGTGATGTTTCTGGTTTTGATGCCAGCTTTTTTGGAATCTCGCCACGTGAAGCATCACTTATCGACCCTCAGCAAAGAATCTTGCTGGAACTTGCCTGGGAAGCCATAGAAAGCTCAGGAAAGGCGCCCTCAAGCATCAGAGGGAGTGATTGCGGCGTTTTTATCGGCATTTCAGGTTCTGACTACGCCTACCGCTTTGCAGAAGACCTGACCATTGGTGATTCCTCTATTTCTACCGGTAACACCTCAAGTATCGCTGCCAACCGTATCTCCTATCAGTTTGACCTGCATGGCCCAAGCTTAGCGATTGATACCGCCTGCTCTTCATCAATGGTTGCTTTTCATCAGGCGTGTCAGGCTATTCGCACAGGCGAAATAGAACAAGCACTGACCGGCGGTATCTGCCTGCATCTTCATCCATACGGTTTTGTCGCCTTTGCAAAAGCGACTATGCTCTCTCCCGCTGGCCGATGCCAGGTGTTTGATGAAGCAGGTGATGGCTATGTTCGCTCGGAAGGCGGTGGACTTTTCTTTATCAAAGATTATGACGCCGCTATCCGCGATGGCGACACGGTTCTGGCTATCGTTGCAGGCTCAGCCGTTAATACTGATGGCTACAAATCAGGCCTGACATTGCCAAACCCTGATGCACAAGCCCGCTTGATGTCGACCACTTATGAAAAAGCAGGAATCTCAGCAGACCAGATCGATTATCTGGAAGCTCATGGCACAGGCACAGCAGTCGGAGACCCGATTGAGACCCGTGCCATTAGTTTGGCTTTAGGAAAAAACCGCACATCTGCGCTACCTATCGGCTCTGTAAAAAGCAATGTGGGCCACATGGAAACAGCATCAGGGGTAGCTGGCCTGGCCAAAGCACTTTATGCATTACAGCACCGTCTGGTTCCTGCGACTATCAGCATGAAAAAACCCAACCCTAATATCCATTTTGATGAGTGGAATATCCGGGTGGTTACACAGAACATGCCATTACCACCAACCGGCACGCTGACTATTGGCGTTAACTCCTTTGGTTTTGGTGGCGCGAACGCACATGTCATTTTACAGACACCGCCACAATCACCGCTAATTACACACACATCTCTAGTCGAAAATACGCCTTCACTACCACTAATGATCAGCGCCCGGGATACTCACGCACTAGAAGCCACACTACAGCAAACCATTAAGCTTTTAGAGGCAGCGGATACTTCATTTTACGACCTTGCCTACCAATACTTTTTCCGGAAAGAACACCACCCAATTGCACACGCTATCTGGGCAGATAGCAAAGAAACAGCACTGCAAAAATTACGTTTATTGCTAACCGAAGAAACGCCACCGATTCATCTAGACAAACCCAGCTCAGATATTGCATTTGTTTACTCAGGAAATGGCTGTCAGTGGGAAACCATGGGGCGCTCTCTTCTGAATTCATCAGCAGTTTTCCAAAAGACAATTGACAACATTGATTCCATTTTTGAACCGCTAGCTGGCTTTTCACTAAAAGACGAGCTCGCCGGTAAAAACGGAACAGACCGATTTGCGCAAACTGAAATCGCACAACCGGCACTCTTTGCTCTTCAGGTAGGTTTGACTGAACTGTTCAGATCACACCATATTTCACCCAAAGTAGTCACAGGACACAGCGTTGGTGAAGTAGCTGCTGCCTGGGCCAGTGGCGCACTCACATTAGAAGACGCGATCCATGTTATTTACTATCGCAGTAAATATCAGGGGCTCACCGCCGGACGCGGACAAATGACAGCTGCAGGTTTGGATGCAACGGCTGCTGCCCACCTGATAAAACAACATCAGCTTGAAAACATTGAGATAGCGGGCCTGAATAGCTTTCGAGGCATCACCTTAGCAGGCAACCCTGAACAACTTTCCTTATTAGAAGCCGTTCTTGAGGCTGATAACATTTTTTATCGCCGACTTCCTCTGAACTATGCCTTTCACAGCGCAGCGATGGACAGCATTAAACTACCGGTAGTAGAAAGCCTCGCCAATATTCAGGCTCATCATAGCTCCCTTCCCTTCTACTCAACAGTAACCGGAGCAGAGCTTTCTGGTACAGAACTCGGTGCTAACTACTGGTGGGATAACATAAGAAAACCTGTACAATTTCAACCGGCAATAGAAGCACTCATCACACAAGGGATCACTACATTTGTAGAGATCGGTGCCCATCCGGTTCTTAAAAGCTACCTAAATGACGAACTCAAAAGTGCGAACCATGACGGCTTAATTCTAGCCACTATAACCAAAGGTAATGATTCGCTCAGTAATATTGAGCGCACAATATCCAATATTGTCATGGCGGCGACACCAGAACAGCGCAGTAAGGTCGCAACACTATTCCCAACCATCGGAACGCCGTTAACATTACCCGCTTATCCATGGCAGCGAGAGCATTTCTGGCATAAAACGACCGCAGAAGCCAGCGGTATGCTCACGCGTGAAAAGCAGCACACACTACTCGGATACCCCGTAAAGCAGATCAACCACACATGGGAGAATACGCTTGATACTGGCGCATACCCCTGGCTGGCAGACCATGCTGTCGGAGATAATATTGTATTCCCGGGTGCTGGTTTCGCAGAGATCATGTTTGCTGTTATTCAGCAGACAGCTACATCAGCAGATTCTGCAAATACAGTCCTTAAAGAGCCTGTTATTGAACTAGAAGAGTTTGAAATAAAAACGCCACTCTTACTGGATGATGGCAGCATCAAAAAAACTCGCACCTCATTTCATCCGGATAGCGGACAGATATCTATCAGCAGCCGCGAATATGTCACCGGCGAAACATGGACACTCAACGCAAGCGGACGCCGTCTCAAAGATCCGACAGGTTTACACCTATCTGACAAAGCACCGACTTTGCCTACGTCTGATCCCGACTTTACGCTGGATAGCCACCTTGAACTTAACCGGACTGCTGGCCTGAATTACGGCCCCGCTTTTCAAACAATCAGCCATGGCTGGGTCAGCCCTTACGAAATACTCGGTGTTTTTGCTCCGCAACAAAGTTCCGAGTTTACACTACACCCGGGACAGCTTGACTGTGCTTTCCAGTTAATTATTCATTTCCTCAAAGATCAACTGGCAACACATCAGGGGATTGCCTATGTCCCGACAAGAATTGGTCGGATACATCTGCGCACCGGTGCGTTTCAATTACACACAGCAAAAGCATCTTTACTAAAACGCTCACCTCATTCGATTACTGCTTCATTTTCACTGTTTGATAAAAACGGCGTACAGATCGCCGCTCTTCATGAAGCACGCTTCCGGGCCGTCCGTGTTAATAAATCCGCTGCTCAGCGCGTCGATTTTCTTGATTACCACCTGACAGCAGTACCAACGACGGATTCGAACACTTTCATCGTGCCGGAGATGAGCAACCTTATCAACGGCACATTAACGACGGCTTCTCTGACAAAATCGCAACAATACACCCAAGAGATAGAGCCTCTGTTTGAAGCACTGGGCAATGCGTTTGTCTATGAAGCGCTGGTAAAACTTTATCGAAGTAATCACCTGACCCTCTCGTATCAGGAAGAACTCAACCTGGCTCACCCTGAAACAGCACAACTTTTCGCCTACATCGTCCATTACGCGCTTGAGCGAGAAATGCTCACACCCACAGATTCGGGGTGGGAACTGGTCGCCGAAAGTGCCGATAACACCATAGGTTCAGATGTAATCTGGCAGATGCTGGCCCGTGACTATCCGGACTATTTTCAGATCACTCAGACACTGGGGCGTTTCGGCCAGCACCTTGAAGCGCTGTTACACGCTCAACAAACAACTGAGCAGCAAGGGCTTGGTCTTGAAATTTATGCCGAGTTAATAAAAGCGCGCCATAACACACTGATCACACACGATATTAGCCAATGCTTGTCCGCTCAGGTCGAACAGATTAAAGACCAGCAGCCCGGACAGCGCATCCGCATTCTTGAAGCAGGTATCGACTCACCTGAGTTCGCGCGTCACATCTGCAGTACACTGGACTTCACGCAAAGCGACTATAGCTTTTGCAGTCTGAGCCAAGATGCCATTGATAAAGCAGAACACCTGCAGGAAGATTACCCGCTACTACGCGCTCAACTATTGCTGGACGTTGATGCCGATACCTGTCTTGATCACCACATCGTTATTATCAATCTGAATGGGGCATGCCAACACAACTTAGGCGTCTTTATGCGACACCTGGAGATGTTAATGGCAAGTAACGCCTTTGTCTTACTGGTGGTTCCTACACCGGCAGACTGGATTGACCTTCTGATGTCGGGCAATGCACAGTGGTGGACTGAACAAAACAGCCAGCAACACAGCGCTGCAGAGTGGATCGAGATCTTTGCTAAACTCGGCTTACAAAACCTGCAGATTGTTGAGAGCTATAACGATAGTTCTGTCAATATCATCTCAGCTCAAGCCCCCTGTAAAGAAACAGCCGTTGCACAGCCGCCAGAGCAATCATGGCTGTTAATGCATGATATCAGCGCCGATACTTCCGCTTCTGTTGCAGCTAACCTGTTAAATGGCGTGCAACAGGGGTTAACCCACAAAAACAGTGCGCCACAGCAACAACTAATATCCTGTAGCACGCTAGCTGGCGCAAGTTTTGCCGAACTGAAGGGAGCATGGGCTGAAAATCACGTTAACAACGTACTCTTCTTATCAGGGCTTTTATCAACAACCCAACAGCAGAGCAACATCGAATCACTCACCGCCCGCTGCAAAGCGCTGAATGTGTTGTTCAACGCCGCAGAAGGACACGAAAAACCAATCACACTCTGGATAATCACTCACGGCGTCGCCAACACCTATTTGTGTGATGATCCGAGCGCTCACTTTAACGAAGCGCCATTGACAGAAAACCAAACAGCCGACGACGCTGCCCTTTGGGGCTTTGCCCGCACCCTGATGAATGAAGCGACTCAAACACAGGTCCGCCTGATTGATGTGGCGGCACTACCTGCATCAAAGGCGATTCTCGATAGTCTACAAGCAGAGCTTCTGAGCCCAAGCTGTGAAGCGGAACTGTTCATCGACCTGCATGGCTGTCGATACGCACCGCGTCTGAGAAAAAACAATCTGGAGCGAGACGCAACAAATAGCGTATCCACGTCACATAAACAAGATTTTTACTTGGGCTTTGAACTACCAGGGCAATTAAAGAATCTACATTGGTTTACCAAACCAACACAACCGTTGTCCAACCAGGAGATTCGCGTCGATGTTAAAGCCACTGGCCTTAACTTCCGGGATATCATGTATACCCTTGGATTACTCTCTGACGAAGCGATTGAAAATGGTTTCGCAGGGCCAACACTAGGCTTTGAGTTTGCCGGTAGAGTAACTGAAGTGGGTAGCAGTGTAGACGACTATAACATGGGTGATCTGGTGGTCGGTTTTGGCCCCGCCAGCTTCAGCAATTCGGTTATTACTCAAAGTAGTGCGATTGCTCACATCCCGGAAGGGATCAGTTTTGAAGCTGCGGCGACGATTCCCAGCACCTTTTTTACTGTTTATTACGCCATGCACTATCTGGCACGTCTTGAGCCAGGCGAAAAAGTACTGATTCACGGCGCGGCCGGTGGTGTTGGTATCGCCGCGATCCAGATTGCTCAATGGATCGGCGCCGAGATCTATGCCACCGTTGGCTCTGACAGCAAGCGCGATTTCCTACGTATGATGGGTGTTAAACATATCTACGACTCACGCTCCCTGACTTTTGCTGAAGAGATTCTGTTGGCAACTGAAGAGCGCGGCGTTGATGTGGTGCTTAACTCGCTGGCAGGTGAAGCGATCAATCAGAACTTCCGGGTTCTGAAGCCTTTCGGGCGTTTCCTCGAACTGGGCAAACGTGATTTTTATGAAAATACCCATATAGGCCTGCGCCCTTTCCGCAACAACATCAGCTACTACGGAATTGATGCGGACCAACTGATGCAGGAAAAACCAGTACTTACCCACCGCCTCTTTCAGGAGATGATGCAGCTCTTTAAGGATGGAACCCTGTTTCCACTGCCTTATACCCGCTTTGATGCTAACCAGATTGTTGATGCATTTCGCTTTATGCAACAAGCCAAACAAATTGGCAAGATCGTCGTATCGTATGAACAAGAGGTGATCACAAAAACACTAAAAACAAGCGTTCAGCAAAAGCAACAGCTTAAACTCTCTCCAGATGCAAGCTACTTAGTCACCGGCGGACTCGGCGGGTTTGGCTTAAAAACAGCACAATGGTTAGTATCTCATGGTGCTGAACACCTGATATTAATCAGCCGCAGCGGCCCGGTTTCAGATGAAGCAAAACAGGCACTCGCTGAATTTCACGCCAAAGGCATCACGGTCATGGCCGAAGCATGTGATGTCAGTGATCGTAATGCCCTATCCGCATTACTGACAAACGCCAAGCAACAGATGCCTTCTATTAAAGGCCTGGTACATGCCGCTGCTGTGATAGAAGATAGTCTTGCTGCAAACCTAAGCGCTGAACAGATTGATCGCGTCCTTACACCGAAAATTGCCGGCGCCAAATGGCTGGACGAACTTACCGACGATCTCGATCTGGAGTTCTTTGTACTCTACTCTTCAGCCACTACATTATTAGGCAACCCCGGACAAAGCAGCTATGTAGCCGCCAACCACTGGCTTGAAGCACTCACCGCAAACCGTCGCAAGCGTGGCAAAGTAGCTACCTGCCCTCGTTGGGGTGCTATTGACGATGTTGGCTTTCTTGCCCGCAATGAAAAAATAAAAGACGCTTTGCAGAGCCGGATCGGCGGACATGCACTTGCTTCCGATATTGCTCTGGATGCCTTAGAGCAGATGATCGTCAATGATATCGGCAATATGGGTGTGCTTGAATTTGACTGGAGCTCACTGAATCGCTTCCTGCCCTCCTCAGGACAGGAAAAATTCCGTGAAATCGCCTTAAGCAGTCATGATAGCGACCACGAAGATGACAACCGATTAGAGATAAGCGAATTGCTGGCCATGAGTGATGACGAGCTAACGGAGACTATTTTAGATCTGCTACGATCTAAACTCAGCCAGATATTGATGATCTCGGAAGAGAAGCTGGATATTAACCGCTCGATGTACGATATGGGGTTAGACTCACTGATGGGTGTCGAACTGATGTCTGCGATCGAGTCTCTTTTAGGTGTCACCATCTCTGTCATGGCGCTCAGTGAAACGCCTACGTTGACTAAGTTAAGTGCGCGAATCGTTGCACAACTGCGGGGAGAGCATCAGGAGAGCGATGATATGGTCAAACATGTCACCAGCCAACATACGGCAAAAGAAGAGCAACCTGCATGACATCATTAGATTTAGCCAAAAGCCTTAAGCAAAAGCTTATTCAGCAAACACTGGATAAAAAGCTAAAAAAAGCTGAGTCTGCAGGATGGAAACCCACACTCCCCAAAAAATCCGGCAGTGCGCATAAAAAACACTGCCAATTTGAGCAGCATCCCGGCTATCAACAGTTGCAGATTATTAAAAACGGCGCAAAGGCATTAGGTGTCCCCAGCCCTTTCTTTAAGGTCCACGAAGGCGTTGCCGGAGCCACCAGCCAGATTGATGGGCAGGAAGTGATCAATTTTGCCAGCTATAACTATCTGAATCTGTCCGGCCATCCTGAGGTTAATCAAGCCTCTATTGATGCAATACACAAATACGGCACTTCTGTCTCGGCGAGTCGAATTGTGTCGGGAGAGCGTCCTATTCATCAGGCGTTAGAAGCGGCCATTGCAGCTACCTACGAGGTCGAAGACGCGTTGGTTTACGTGAGCGGACACGCAACTAATGTGTCAACTATTGGCTACCTGTTCGGCGCTAAAGACCTGATCATTCACGACGAATACATTCACAATAGCTCAATTGTCGGCTCTCAATTGTCCGGTGCAAAACGGATACCCTTTGCACATAACAACCTCGATGCGCTGGAAAAAATACTCACAGAAAACAGAGATCAATTTGAACAAGTACTGATCGTTGTTGAAGGCCTCTACAGCATGGATGGAGACTCTCCTGATCTATCTCGGTTAGTCGAAATTAAACAACGCCATCATGCATTCCTGATGGTCGATGAAGCACACTCATTTGGTGTTCTCGGGGCAACCGGCAAAGGCCTTCGCGAAGAGTGCCATGTTGCCGGACAAGACGTCGACATCTGGATGGGCACCTTAAGCAAAACATTATCAGGTTGCGGCGGATATATTGCAGGCAGTTCCGCACTCATTGAAAACCTGCGTTACCTGTCTCCGGGGTTTCTCTATAGCGTTGGCTTACCTGCACCTACAGCGGCTGCCGCGCTGGCATCATTACAGATAATCCATAAAGAACCAGAAAGAATTCAGAGGCTTAAAGGCATCTCTCAAAGCTTTATACAACAAGCACAGGCAATGGGGTTTAATACCGGTGAAAGTATCGGCATAGCGATTATTCCGGTCATTCTGGGTAGCTCAGTAAAAGCTGCCAATGCCTCTGCCGCCTTACTGGAAAAAGGGATCAATGTGCAGCCTATCTTGTACCCGGCTGTGCCTGAAAGAAGCGCCAGACTACGCTTTTTTCTCTCTTCGGAACATACAGAAGAACAGATCCAATTAACACTCAACACACTCAAAGCACTTCTCTAATACTTTTGACCAGGCTGAATTCCACATTGAAACAACGGACGTTCCTCTTTCTTCAAGGCCCGACAAGCCCCTTCTTTTCGCGGCTGGCCGATAAGATAATATCGCTAAATGGCACGGTTCACCGCATCAATTTTAATGCAGGTGATTCTGTTTACTGGAGAAATAAACCCGCATGGAACTTTCGTGCTGATGCGTCACACTTCCCGGAATATCTGGAAGATAAACTCAGCACTCATGCCATTACCGATATTATTATGGTGGGCGATACCCGCCCGGTAAATTCACCGGCGGTTGCGCTCTCGAAAAAATATGCTATCCGCCTGCATATCTTTGAAGAGGGTTACTTTCGGCCCAACTGGCTGACCATGGAAGAAGATGGCATCAATGGCCACTCACGCCTACCGAAAGATCCCAACTGGTATAAAGAGGTAGGACCAAACATCCCCTCGTATCAAGATGGTCTCAGTGTTAATAACCCAACTCTGATGCTGGCCGCCCATGAGATCGGTTACCATCTGCCCAACCTACTTAACCCTGTTTTTTATTCGGGCTACCGTACTCATCGGCCACATATATCCGGTGTTGAACTGGCAGGCTGGGGATACCGGTTTGTTAAGATGCCATACTACGAGCACAGAGATAAAAAGCAGATCGATAATCTCCTTTCGAGCAAAAAGCCATTCTTTATTCTTCCCTTGCAGCTGGACAGCGACAGTCAGATACAACGACATTCACGTTACAGCAATATGACAAGCGTCATAGAAGAGGTGATGCGCTCATTTGCGAACTCAGCACCTGAAGACTCAATACTACTGATCAAAAATCATCCACTGGATACCGGCTTTACCCACTTCAGTAAGATCATCACCCGCTTAGAACAACAGCTGGGCATTCAGGGAAGATGTGTCTATTTAGAAAGCGGGCATCTGCCCACCTTACTGAATCATTGCGAAGGGCTGGTCACTGTCAACAGCACCGTCGGTAACTCTGCGCTCATACACAGCTGCAGAACCCTGACACTATCTGACCCCATCTTTAACCTTCCGGGTTTAACCGCACAATGCACACTCGATCAATTTTGGCAGGATACAGAAAAGCCCGACGGTAAACTATTCAGGCTCTTTCGCAATACCGTGATTCATACCACGCAAATCAATGGTGGATTTTACAGCGCGGCAGGTATAGAAATAGGCGTAAATGAAACAGTTAAGCGCTTGAAAATGCCTGTCTGCCCACTGAAAAAACTATTGGAACAACACCCACCCTTACAAAGAAGCCAAACGGTTTAGCTGCTGCGTAATCAAGGGCACTAAACCTGACACATCCATACCGACACTCTCTGCAACAGATCCGTGTGGATGCTCTGGCGAAGTCGTCCACACAAAATAATCGGTCAGGCCACTCGGTTCACCTAAATGACGATAAACATCCGCCATAATAGGCACATGATCTCCGTACCAACAAAGCACCCCTTCTCTTGAGTCACCCTGCAATTGCTGACGCAACATCGCCGCCATCTGATCTGCATTACTGAGGTGTCGCGCATACACCGTCAGGTCATCACAACCCTCTGGCTGATGTTTATCTTTATAAAATAACGGTGGTTCAGCACGATCTGGCCTTTCCAGATGCAACGGGCCGTGATTCTCCATCGTAATCACAAAAACAAACAAGGGCTGTTCGGTCTCTTCCAGTAGTTCGCCCACCTTTTTTGCCACCGCGATATCGCCGATATACTGGCCCTGTTTCTGCGAATCAGAGAAAGCACTAATATCAATAAAATGATCAAAGCCTAATTGCGGGTACAGCAGATCCCGCATATAAAAACTTGCCTGATAGGGATGAATACACACGGTACGATAACCCTTTTCCTTAAGCAGATGCGCCAGTGTGTACTGTTGATTTTTCATGAAATAGCGGTACGGGCTAAACTGATGCACACCAAAGTGGCTGGCTGCAAGGCCGGTTAAAAACGCACTTTCGGTTCTGATGGTATTGGCTCCCCAGGCAGGCACCGACAAACGGCCAAATTGCGCAGACTCAGCACAAATATCATCATACTGTGCGAGCAGATCAGAGTTCAGCAGATCGTAGTCCTTACGCAGATCAAAAAAAGACTCACTCTGGACAGCCACAAGGTTTGGTAATTGATGTGACTCGACTTGCGCACTAAAACCCTCTTTCCAGCTAACTGGCCGACTCACGGTCTGATGACGAATATGTGCCATTCCGTACAGCCATAAAAACGCAACAAGCCCGACCTTTACAAAATCCTCTTCAGGCTCCAATGTCATCGGTGTTTTGTTCTGGCGAACACCAAACCAGAGCAATGCAACGGAAAAAAACACTACGCCAGTCATAATAGCGAGCCAATGGAACGCACCGCCTGTATCCAATAAAGAAGGCTCAATAACCATCGCCAACACGACCACGGCAACAAAGCCGATTGCCGCCAGAATAGCTTTATAGATACCAAAAAAAGGCAGGTATAAACGCGGGTGCTTAATCGCATCCGTGAAATACTCAAAATCATAAATCAGAAACGGCTCTCGCATCGAATGGTATTTAGCATTATTAACCAGCACTAATAACAGCTGAAACGACAACACAATCGCCAATGCAAACCAAGAACGCCAACACAACAAAAGTGCGACACAATAGAGAAAAAGAAAACTCCCCAGATGCAAACAGAAGCTAGTAAACGGGCGCCGCCAAAAACAAACGACTGCCGGTTTCAAAAGAAACTCCATCGCAAACGATACCAACAGCCCTATCAATATAGGCCAAAGCAATAGAGAGAATAACTCAACCGGCATGCTTTCAACCGGCATAGTTCAGCCATTTAACAATCCGTTGCGAGACCACCGCCGGTAAAACCGCCAGCCACCAACAGCCGAAATTAAGAGGAAAAGGGAAGCTGATACGCGCACGGTTTTGAGCCGCGCCCTGTTTAATAACCCGCGCAGCCTTCTCCGCTGGCCAGACAAACGGCTTAGGCCCCGGCATCTCGTGACACATATCAGAAGACACATAACCCGGCATCACCACCGTCACGCCAACGTTATGCGGCGCTAACCAACCCCGAATCCCTTCCCCATAGGCTTTAAGCGCAGCCTTACTGGCACTGTAGGTGGGTGTTACCGGCAAGCCATAATAAGCAGCCAGTGAACTGATTAACACCAACTGCCCTGCGCCTCTTTGTTTCATCGCCAGCGCCATATGATGAACCAGCATTAAAGTCGATTTAACATTCAAATCCAACAGCGCATCCATCTGCTTCCATTGCTCGCCAGATTGATCAGCCCCCGTATTACTATTCATTCCCGCATTCGCAAACACCAGATCAGGCACACCGTCCAGCAGCAGCTCATCACACCAACGGCGTGTCTGTTCAAGATCAGTCAAGTCAAAGCTAACCAGCGACACCGTACCACCCAGCTCAGTGCACTCGACGCTGAGCGCAGCCAGTTGATTAGCGTTACGGCCCTGTAGAATCAATAAATGGCCATCCGCTGCATAAGAACGAGCCAACGCACCACCTATTGCGCCGGTTGCACCGGTGATTACAATTTTCATTCTATTAGCGCCTCAAACAGTGAGATAAATATAGCGGGTAAGGCGCTTACAGCGCGACCACAGACGGGCAGCCGCGAAGTAACCTAACCATTTATCATGTAACCTTGCATGCAATCGGGCCGCTGTTTCAGCATCAACAATATCGCCACTTTCCGGATCTATATAAATTAAATCAACATTCAAGAGGTCAGAACCTGGATCAGAATCCCGGTCAGAGCCGCGCTCATTGGTCTCAATTGATAATGGATATAACCAGCCGCTACCCAGCCCTTTAAATTGTAGCGAGCCTTGTTTCAACGTCAGCTCTCTTTTTAGTCCTGCTGTTTGATCACGTCCGGCGTATACAGGTTCAGTACCTTTAAGAGTAACGCCCCACCCGGGCTGACTTTCTGCTGAAGCGCTGCAGGATACGTTTTTAATGGGTTGACTAAACGCAATCGTCGCACCAAAACCTAACGTATTTCTCAGCCATTTACGCTCCCGCCTCCTCACATGCGGAGTAACCCAATGCCCCCGATACTTTTCCAAATGGCGCTTTTGTAGGGCTAAAAGAGCAATCGTATCTTCCAACTGACAACGCTCGCCCGTATAAGGATTTAAGTAACGGCAATACTGAATATAAACAGCATAAAACAGTTGCTCTAATGAGCATGTCTGAGTGCGCCGTTCACATTGTTGATAATCCTGTGTTAATCCCCAACCGGCATAATAAGGCATTCCGAAACAATGTACCTTTTTGCCTGCCACCAAGGCTTCAAACCCCAAATGGCTCGTCACGACATACACATCAGAAACCAAATCAAAAAACGCCCAGGGGCTAGCATCTTCAGCAATAAGCGTGCAATTCATACGCTGTGCAGCCTCCAGCAAATAACCTTTCTTCTTTCCGGCTAACACATCGGGGTGAATTTTAACCAATATCTCTGCATCCGGATGGTTATTAACCGCTGCTTCCAACATCGCCACAAACACATCAGCCGAACCCTGGCCAAGTTGCACCGAGATATCGCCGTAGGTTTGATCAACCACCAGAACCGCAGCCCCAGAGCGTAAACGAGACACGCGGTAATCCGGGGCGGCATTATATTTACTGAGTCGATGATGACATAAACACTCAATTGCCTGTCGTGATCGCTGTAAGGCAACAGGCTCAAGCTGAGACGAGGCCAGTATTAAATTTTCTAAGTCAGAAGGCCGCGAAGCGTCATAATAAATACCCACAGCATCCGCAATAAAACTCTGTTCAAGATGCCCATGTACGCCCAACCCCAATGAACGTAAAAAACCATCTTCAAGCGCGATATAAGGCAAATCATGGATCTTAGCAAACTGCCGGGCGGATGCCGCAGATGGCTTCATCCCCCACCCTGCTATCGCATCGCACTTCACACGCTTACGTAGTGCAGGCGGCAAATAAACTAACTCCGCATCAAGAACTTTTTCAAGATGCATAATACTGGCAATACCGATAGAAAAAGCACCAACACGTTTCATTCTATCTAGCCTTGTTTCATTCGTAATGCCCGTTTAATAAAACGGCCTGATTGGGTTAACCAACTGGGGCCAACGGGCTGATCCATATGAGTAGAGATCCAATCAATCGCCTCTTCACAGCAAATAGGTTTTCTTGTTAACGGATCAATATACCTTGGATAAAGCAATAAGGTGCCCGCAACTAACCCCTCAACGCTCAACTCGCGGGTACGCCGACCACATATGATATGATCCTTTGTCAGCCCCCAGCCCGCATAAAAAGGCAGCCCGTACGTAACAACATCTACCCCTCTCAATAGCGCTTCAAAACCTGCCAGTGATGTCATGGTATGCAGCTCATCTATCTGATCGAATAGACTGGCAATAGACGAACCAATAACCTCAAGATCATATAAAGGCTGTGATGTATCGTGCGTAGAATCATCGCGCCCACCGGCGACAATATCAGGATGCGGTTTGTAAATAATAAAAGCATCGGGGTTATTCTGCCGTACAACTGCCAACAAAGCCGCATTAGTTTGGATCTCAGGAGATCCCTTCAAAATAGAGGCATCCGTCTCAATTTGTCCGGGTACGAGTATGATACGTTTATCCGCTGGCAAATCTAAAGCAGGTGCATTACCAACATTATATTTCGAAATCTTTCCTGCAATTAACAGCTGCATGACTGCTTGCGCTCTTTGAATCAAGACCGAGTCAAACTCATGCGTATTTAGTATTGCCTCCAGATCAGATGGCTTGGAAGCATCATAATAGATCCCAGAAGCATCAAGCACCAAGGATATGGGGCGAACTAAATCGACACCCAAGCCTACCGAACGCACAAAACCATCCTCCATACGCCACAATGGCAAATTAAGCTCTGCGCAAAAATCTTCAATCTCAGGAGACAGGCGGCTGGACCAAACAATGACATTTTTTGCAGATAAGCGTTTTCTGGCAGCAAACAAGCGTTTTACAGACATAAACGCTATCTGAGAATCATCACCTAAAAAATCTGAAACAAACTTCTTTTTCCACGAAGAAAATCCAATAGCGATCCAGCTATTATACTTTTCTTCCAACCCGCATTTATTTTCCAAAAGAACCTTTACCATCCGTTGAGTTAAGAATCTCGCTTTGCCAGTGATGGCTCACTTGTGCACACGCAATAAAATCTGGATTAATCAATGTATCTGGGCGGGAATTATACTTAAGCTCTTTTAAAAATGGCAATGCTAACACCTCTCCTCCGGCTGCCACTAAAACAGCCTGCCCAGCCGCAATATCCCACTCACTGGTGGGCGAAAAACGAGGATAAAGATCAGCTCTACCTTCTGCGAGTAAACATAACTTAAGCGAACTACCAACGGGTACAATCTCAGCCTCTGGCAGACATTGCATAAACGCTAAAAAACGTTCGGACTGATGTGACCGGCTACCGACAACACGCCAGCCTTTTTCTGATACGGGTAACGGTGCAACCCGGATAGCAACAGGTGGGGCAGAAGCTATTTGTTTCATCGCACCCACGCCCACTTCCCCCCAATAGGTGACATCAGTGGCAGGAACATAAACCACACCAAAGACCGGAGCACCCTGACGAATCAAGGCTATATTAACCGTAAATTCACCATTTTTCTTAATGAACTCTTTAGTGCCATCTAACGGATCAACCAGCCAGTATTCAGACCAACCTGAGCGCTGTGATTGAGTCTCAACATCAGACTCCTCGGACAAAACAGGGATATCAGGCGTCAAAACACCAAGCCCATCGATAATAATATGATGAGCAGCCAAGTCTGCTTCGGTTAAGGGGCTGGCGTCCCCTTTATAATTCACCTGATAATCATTTTCATAAAAAGAGAGTATTTCAACTCCCGCTTTACGGGCCAATAAAAGCACGCTTGTCATGATCTGGCTATCAAGAGTCAACATTAACGCCTCTTTCTGCAACGAGTGCAGTTATCGTTTTTTCAATATTACTTAACGTGAGATGCTGTACATCAAGGTAACGACAATACTCAATATAAGCAGCGTAAAAAACCTCTGCCAAAGTGCGATGATGCCCTCGTCTTTCAGAAACTAACCGATCGATTGTCAGTCCCCAGCCAGCATAAAAAGGCATCCCAAAACAATGCACCTCTTTTCCTGCCATCAGTGCTTCAAAGCCTAATTGGCTTGTAACCACATATACTTTATCAACCTTATCTAATATCGCCCACGGATTCACATTATCGGATAAAAGAGTACAGCCTAACTCTAAAGCCAATTGGCTTAAGTGGCCCTGTTTTTTCCCCGCAACTACATCCGGATGAGTTTTCACTACAATCTGAGCATCCGGATTATCCTTAATAGCCATTAATAACATACGCTCAAAGCTTCGTGCATCCGCGCACCCAAGCTCAATGGAGGCATCGCCATAGGTTTGATCAACAACCAAGACTCGCTCACTTTTAAGCTTCTCCCCCGTTAAAACCCTGATTGAATCAGGGCACCGATCAGGTGCATGATTATATTTTGATAACCGCTGGGTTTTTATCGAAGCAATAACAGCAGCGGCCCGGTCTAACTGCTCAGATGAATAATTCGCATTAATAATCAGAGACTCAAGATCACTGGGCTTAGTAGCATCGTAATAAATTCCGGTTTCATCCACCACCATACTGTGCGTAACGGCACCCTCCACTCCTAAACCGACAGAGCGAAGAAAACCATCTTCTAGCGCGATATAGGGCAGATTACGATTTTTAGCATACTCCTGAGCTTTCACCGATGTCCGCTTAAAACCCCAACCAACAACACCCTTGTAATTTCTGCGTATAGAAAAAGAATGGCGATACCTAACAGGCGCACCTACAAAAACACTCAAACCAGTAATCTGATCGATGCCCCGCGAAAATGTCACTAACACTTAGATTTCATGCTCTGCCAGATGGTCGACTTCGTTCAGAGCATTCTGATACATCGCCGTACGCTTTTCAGGTGATCGGGCTAACTCAAGAATCGCGGCAACCCACGCAGACTTATCCATTGCCACCAATCGGCCATTCTGCTGATCCTGCACCACTTCGGCATACTGCGACTCTTTCGCAAACACCCCGACAGCACCCGCCTGAGTAATATCAAAAAACTTGGTATAAGAACGTGCATGATTAAACGGTTCATCCAGCAAAGGAGCTAACCCTATCGTACGGCCAGACTGACATAATAAGGATTTATAAGTTAACCAGCTCATCGGGTGTAAAACCGTAGTTCGCGGCAAAGACTTATACTGCTTATTCACATCCCGCCCACCAATAATCTCGAAAGCAATATTCTCATCTTCGGCTAACACTGCTTTCATCACATCATAAAGCCAGTGTATTTCTCGTTGATGACTTGACGATCCATGGTAAAACACCTGAACAATTTCACGCCGTCTAACCATCGCACGCGGATAAACATGAACAGGATTCCAGTCTGCATATTTTTGCATCAGATGCGGCGTCGATAACCACAACTTAGCTCCCATGCTTTTCAACCAAGGTTGGCGTGAAGTACTTAAACGAGCCAGTTTAAAGCGGTACTTAACCGGCGTGCCTTTTGTTGCGCGTAAATCAAACAGATCATCGTCCATGAAAAATACCACTTCACGGATCTCATCACGGTGTTCAGTAATAAACAACTTCCATTTTTTCGGTACATAACGCACAAAAATAATCGTAGCGCCCTGTAACTGTTTAGCCGACGGTAAATCATCAAACGATAACTTCACCATCTCTACCCCTTTAGCCAGTAATTTAGGCACTAAATACAGGTCAGTGGTAGGGTTAGGTCGCTCTTCAACAACAAAAAATTTTTCTGAAGCCGGCATTTTTTTCATTACTTCAGCCACGGTTTATCGACCATTGGCGCATGACTCAGCCTAAAATCGGGGCGCGAGTAATTAAGATTAGGGTTATAAAACGGATCATGCTTCATAACATGCTTCCAGCGGCTACGCATGTAATCTGCCTCCTTTTTAGCCCGGGCTGCTTTTTCAGGGCTATCATCTTTACCACGAGATACAGACTCATGGTGATAAAGTTTAGCGTAAGGCGTATACACCACACGATAACCCGCCTCGCGAACACGTAAACAAAAATCAACATCATTGAAGGCCACGGCCAGATTCTTTTCATCCAAACCACCCAGTTGCTCCCATAATGCACGCGTAACCATCAAACAGGCCGCCGTTACTGCCGATAAATCCTGAGCCAGAATAGCCCGGCCGGCATAACCCGGCGCATCTTCTGCTAAACGGGAATGAAAATGGTCCGCACACCCTCCTGGTCCTACAGCATCACCCGCATGCTGCACGCGCCGATCACCAAATAGTAACTTCACGCCAACAGCACCAACATTTGGCTGCTGCAACTGCCCGAGCATTACTTCCATCCAATTATCCGAGATAACCTCAGTATCATTATTCAATAGCAAAATGACATCACCGGTTGAATGTTTCACTGCAAAATTATTGATCGAGGAATAATTAAACGGATAATCATAAGGGATAACAGATACATTCCCAAATTGAGATACACGCTCAAAAAAAGCATGTGTTGCCGGCTCACAGCTCTGATTATCGGCGATCACTATCTCAAAATTCCGATAGGTCGACTGCTCTAAAACGCTCATCACACTACGCTCCAGATGATGCAACGTATCGCGGGTAGGGATGATAATCGAGATCAGCGGCGTTGCTACCGGCGAGTAAACAATCTGATGATAGCGACCTTCCAAAGAACTAACCTGGGCGCTTGTATTTGTCGCTTGCAGAAACTGCCGAACATCATTTAATCGCACCGCATGATTGGCCCTATCCACCTGTTCGGCGTCTTCTTTCCAATGATAAAGCACGGCGGGAATATGCATGAGCTGGTCCGCTTTACCGCTAACACGTGTGGCAGCAAGCGATGCCAACGCTAACTGATAGCAACTTAACAGGCAATCACGAGTTTGATCCTGATGTTTATTCATTTGTTGAATCAGCAGCTCTTTTTTTATCAGTATCAGCGGCCCAAAATAAGGATCAGATAACAATAACTCTGGCGAGCTATCCGGTTTAAAGCAAGGGTGGCAACGAACACCGTGGTTTGATAACAGATCATGATCGCTATAAAAAGCGACAGCTTCGGGATTCTCAGCAATAGCGGCAGCAAACCAGTACAAGGCATGAGGCCTGAGAACCACCCCAGACTGCACGCACAATACCCAATCGTTTTGCAATTGATCCGGCGATACTTTACTGAAAGAAGTTGTATTGAAAGAAGCTGTATTAAAAGAAACTTTATTAAAAAAAGGATAAAGCTGTGACTCAAAGCCATTCTCATTGGAATGGTGTGCTGCACTCAATGGCAATATGTCAATAACAGGAGGGTTTACCCAGCGCTTAATCGATCTTTTGATCTTCCTGATATCTCTGTCATCCAGATCATCAAAACGAGCAATCCACTTTTCATAAGGAATCACCGGACTATAGGCACGAAAACCAGCCGATAACTCATAGGCTTTTTTCAAACTAAACAGCGGCGTATGCCAACGCAGGCCTGACTTATATAAACGATCATAAGGGTGGTGCTCAAACATCGAAGCAACCCGGGTACACATACGATATACACGTTCGAATAAACCAACAGATTTAATATTCGTATGCATCATACGAAATCGCCCTGCACCACACATAGGCTTCAATATTAACTGCCTTACATCAGGCGGAATATTAACCAACTCTAATAAGGTTCCCTTAAGGCTTATCGGCAGATCCAATTCAACAATTTCGCCGTTGGCCAGCGAATAACGAAGTGTCGCCTCTAATTGCTCGCCCTCTCGCTCCAGTCTGGCTCTGAGCAACAACCAACCGGCTGGAAATGGTTGACCATCACGGTAGGTAATCGTGTAAGCAGCAGAGCTATCACTTGTCACCTTACACCATTCATGACTGCTTATTTCGCCAATACCAGATCTATTTTTTTCCTGAGTATCAACACTAATAGATATATCTAATACAGACATAAATTATTTCCTTAGCTCGCAGGGTAAAAATTGCGTATAAAAAGGAAATTGAGTAAGCAGATCGTCAGCAATAATTATGTTCTCTTTTACGCTCTGCTGAACCGCCGGTGACAACTTCTCCCACTTATCTTTTACTGATTTCACATGTGAAAACTTTAGCGTCGGATGTTTAACCACAAATCTAGCGTTGGTTTGGCTGATCACATATTCAGGTTGCAGGTAATGTAACCAGTCAGGATCGATACTGCCGGAGTTATGAATAAAAACTACTTTTTCAAAAATACGATACGCATAATTTAAAAATGAATAACTCGAAGAAGCACCAAAAATGAGACAGGTAGCACTGTACAATGCCGCCCGATTTTCTATCACTATCATACGGCCCGTATTCGGCATACCGTTATCAAAAACCCGAAACGGCCGGTAACCCTTACCACTAAAAAAAGACGCTTCGCAGGTGGTAAAGGGATCTGTCTTATTACCTAAATCACCGGTGTGAGTCCTTACCAGATATTGATCTTCTGCAAATGCAGACCCAATCATCTGCCGATCTAAACCCAGTTTTGCACAAGTACAGAGTAAACCTTCCAATGCGCCATGATGCGTCCAATGCGTATCCGTTTTTAAATAGGCATTGGCCAATGCCCTGAGTTGCGCTAACGGATAAACAACGGATTCGCTCACTGGTAATTCCGCTATCAGCCGGTTAATAAAATAGTTATCTGCTGGCTTATATGGATATTGCTCAGCACAGACGACCTCTTTGCCCGGAACCCACAAATAAGCATAGCGAAAATTAAGCCGCTGGCTTAATGATTTAACGTCATGAAAAAAGGTTTTCCAGCCAAAAAATGTAGCCGGACTCAGCTGAATCAAACCACGCGCCTGATCAACACTACAGTTAGAATCGTTATCAAGAAAAAGATAATCTTCATCGCCCTTAATAACCGATACCTGAGATTTCTCATCTGCTAAAGGATGCTTACCTAAAGTAATTTTGCGTAAAAGAATCCGTTTTGAATCCACAAGGGCAAATACATCGGCTGAATTAAATCGACGAGGCAACACCATACTAAATCCACAACCGCTCTGGGATACCGGCCGTTTTAATTCTTCAGTTACATCAGGCCTATCGGTCGCCAACGGCAACTGCCATTCCCACCCATTACCGGCGCTCACCACTATTTTCACATCCAGTTCGAGCGACTCAGTTAATAACCAGCCACGTACAAGCCAGCCTCGGTCATTCGTTTGAGGATTGGCATCATATGCGGGTGAATCCAGATGCCATTTATAAATGCCCGCCTTGCGAATCTCTTTGCCGGTTGCCGGTGTCGCTAATAACCAGTCTTTTTTATTAACAGCGCATGCATTAACAGAGCTTGCAATATCACGTGTGCGCTCATAAAAAGAAAGGGATCGAGAAGGTACCGCAATAGATCCAAGCTGTTGCTTTAAACGCTCAACACCCTCGTTTACCGCACTTATCAAACAAGCAGAATGTTGCCATTCGACTTCGTTCCTGTCGTGGTTCAAAAAATACTGCTTATGCTTTAAACGGCCTTTTGTAGCTGCACTGCCATTGCGCGACTTACCAACAACAAATTCCTCTAAAGATTTAGTCACATAGTGATTAACACGAATGTTATCCCAAACAAGCGCCTTCGAAATGCCAGGTTTATTCGTATCAAAAAGCAGTGCCTCACCTGCACTATTAAGATAATCCCCACCGCTTATATTCACATGATGGGGATTACGGAAATTAATAATACTCTGGCGGCGAACGATTGTTTTGTAATTTAAGTTAGCAGTAAATTTTTGAGCAGACTGCCGATGAAAGCGCTCAATCACCATCCCCTCATCACGAAAAAGATGCCCGGCAGAACCAAAACACGCCCAGTTCATTGCAATGGCAGACGTAGACGGGTCTGCAAATAATTGATTAACAACAGGGTTGAGCGTTGTATGGGTCTCATCCATCAAGGTTAAGTACTCATCCGCATCAATAAAAGCAATCAGATCAATTGATTGCGGGCAAAGCGACGTAAGCTTTTGATAGGCGGGCAACTGGGGCTTAGTGTCACCGGTTGTTGGGAAATCTATCGTTGTAAGCAAACCCAGCGATTGTAATTGTTGAAGCAATACGGACGTTTCATCCGTGCTGTCATTATTCGCGATTAAAAAATGGGACACACCAATAACACGATGATAGGCAATCCATTCAAGCAAATAAGGCGCTTCATTTTTGACGATAGCAGCAATAGCAATTTTCAAGCGTATATTCCGTTTATTTAACAACAGACCGACATCTCAATAAATGTCTGTTGTTCGCACTTAAAATAAGAAACCCATCTTAAGCACTCTCTTAATATAAGAAAGCTTATTTTAACAAAGATGAAAAAGGCGACTCATTAGAAAAAATCTTCGTACTAAAAGCATCTTCGCCGTATGTTTCTGCCACCATAAAGGCTGCTCTCTCAGCAGTTTTATGTAACAAATCACGATCTTCTGCTAAACAAGCAATTTGCCGGCCTACCGACTCTATCTCACCAAAAGGCACTAAAAAACCGCACTCAGGTTTAATTAATTCAGCAAGCGCTCCCCAGCGATAAGCAATCACACAGCGTTTAGCCGCCATAGCCTCCAACATACTGCGTCCGAAAGACTCCTGAAAGTGAGACAAATTAACTACAATATCCAACTCAGATAACGCCGTGGCTGCCACTTCAACATATCCCTGATAAAACAGGTTACCCTGAAACAGGCCGTCCTCTTGTAGCTGCTTTATATGCTCATTTTCAGGGCCGTATAAGCTAAAATCAGCAGGAACCTGATTAGCGTCGCACCACTGAGCCAAAGCGACAAAATCCAACAAACCCTTTTTAGGCAAATTGCTGCTTAACATCCCAACAGACAATCGCACTGCCGCCGGTATTGAGTTAATAGCATACTCAGCACAACGAATCATATTGGGTAGTATATAACAGCGACTATCCTTGATATACGAAGCAACTGTATCCGAGTTCGCAATAAATTGATCAGCATTCGCAAGCAGGTGTTGCCGGATTTCATCAGAAGATGCGCCTAACACTTCACATAATGCCTTATCGGCAGGCGGCAATTCCCGCACATGCACCAAGCGTTCAATAGACAGCTCACCCGCAGCAATCAGCGGTTCCGATAAAACTAAGGTATTCACATAAAGCTGCCCGATATTATAACGCTGCATAACGCGCTTGAATGATTCAACCACAGCACTGTCAGGCAGACGCTGCTTATGCCACCAAGCATAAGGCATAATGATAACCTGCTGGGCTACAGCCCGAACCGCCTCAATGTAAGCGCCGGATAAAGCCGAAGGCAGCACCACGACCAGATTCACTTTACGGGTCGACAACACAGTTAACACATCTAAAAAACTACGCTCTGCACCAAACCATTGTAGGCTCACTAAATGGCCACAGGCTAACAGACAAGGGGCATCAACAATCCAATCCTGATAACCGCTTAAATGAGGCAGAGCCTCTGATATATCTGCCCCCTTCTCCTGCCAACACACTAAAGGATTTTGAGTAATATCTACGCCATGTGCATAACGATAGCCACTGGTGCTAAACAACGCACTTGGATCACGCCCTTCCTCCGCCCCATGTAAGCAGTAATGCCGAAGTGCTTCAGCAGCATCACCTTGCACATCAGGATACCTCTCAAGATACCATGCAGAGTCAAATAGTGGATTAGCTGCCAACAACAGCTGATCATTATCGGCTTTTTGTTCTGTGTCACCTCTACAGATCAGAGACGGAACAGGAAATGGCCGCTTAGTCGGCGATGCAGCAAGAAACAACTGATCAGGTTGTGTTGATTGCTGCCATGCCATCGCAGCCTCGTGATAATCCCGCCGCACACCAAAAAACTGCGTGCGCAGATGTGTCGCAGACTGCTGCGTTAAAGAAGCGGGATCAACCCGTCCAAAAGAAAGCGGGATACCCGGCAATACTTCGCCAATGGACGACTCACCAAATACACGCTGAATACGATAATAATATTCGGTATCCGCATTAACAGAAACGCGATCCCAAAAACCGATCTTTTTAACGACACCAGCGCGGAACATTAATGAAGATATATTCCGATAAATCCAGCCTTCTTCCATACGCCAGCGCTGGAAATTAAGCTGATCATCACAACGCACCCAATGAGAGACACTTGCCTGTAATCCAGAGTTGGTTAAAAGGGCTTTAACCTGGCACTTCAGTTTATCCGGATGCGACCAATCATCACTATCGTGAACCGTAATAAAATGCCCTTTTGCCTGCCGTAATGCGGTATTACGTGCGGCATAAGCACCTTGATTTACGGTATGTCGTAACAACCGAATGCGCTTATCCTGTTTAGCCCACCCTTCTATCACTGCAGCTGAGTCATCAGTCGAGCAATCATCGACAACCAGAATTTCAAGGTTCTGCCACGTTTGGGTCAATAGACCAGAAAGCGCAGTACTAATCGTACCGGCCGCGTTAAAGCAAGGAATAATAACGGTGACTTTTTTAAGCTGTCGTAAGCGCGGTAGCTTATGTAACAAAGAAGAAGATTGAGCGCTACGCATAGAAACCAGCGCATCCAGCGAAATAACGCCTTTCACCAATGGAGAAAAAGGTAAGATCGAGATACTCGCGCTATGCCAAACCGCATTCAAAACATCTAACTTGGCACTACCTTGCTGCAACATAGAACCAGCTAACTGCTTATCATAGCTATCTGGCCACTCCGAGCTTAACAATACTTCTGCTGCCTGCTGCAAATCACCTAATCGATAATAGGTAGCAAAAAGCAGCAACCAAGGCCCCTGATGGGACACAATTAACCGTGCACATGGTTCAGAGAAAAAGTGAGGGAGATACTCTTTTACCCGCTGCCATTCACCAAAGCTAGCATACCAGCGGGCAAGCGCCCAGTTAGCCAAAGTGGCATCCAGTGTGTTTGAACCATTACCTGCCATAGATAGAAGCGCATCTAAATTTTCAGCTGGTGAAAAACTAGACCATAATTCATTTTCCAAACATATCACATCTAACTTGCAGGGATAACGCCCTTCAAAACGCCCATACGTTTCGTAGTGCTGCCACGCATCTAATCCCGCTAAGGCCACATCTGGATAAGCACTTAAGTACCACTCTTCATCAAAAAAATATTTGATATCCTGAATGTGCATATCTATTCGCTCCTTACCACTATCAACATGACAGGCTACCAAACTCATGAATCAATACACTGCACATCCTTTCTCTCTCATCATCCAGATGCCGAACATCACTAAACAGCTCTTTTAAAACTACTTGAGCTTGTTGATACTGTTTCAGAAAATCCCGCTGCAACTGGAAGGTTTTGATTTTCAGAATTGAGCTTTCCAGGTCTTCTTCAAACAAGTTGATAAAAGACGACGAAGGCACCAACTCATTTACACGATGCAATTCATTGGCAAAATAAACAGGAATAGCTAACAAGGCATAAGCATCAAATATTTTTTCAGATATATAATTAATTTGATGAGTATTCTCTAATGCAGAAACAAAACGACTTTGTTGATCTAAACACGTAAGCTTATCTAAATGCCAATCAGCCAAACTTTGACGAACTTGTGAATCAGGCCAGCCTTTACCCATAACAAAGCTCTTATTTGATAACATGGCCTCCGTCAGTTGTGTTCGTATATCAGATAAACCGTATACGCCTACTTTATCCCAAGCCTCATTATGTGCTTCTGACTTTCGATACTGAGCCATGGCAGCATAAGCATACTGATAACACGCCCAGCGTTTTTGAATATCGCTTACATCTAACGAAGCATTTCTAGAAAACAACAGAGCATAACGTGTAAAAAAATAATTCTCAGTGGTAATAAAATACGGAATCTTGTTGAAAGCGAACAGAAGTGAAGTACTATGATTCAAGTAAGTATATTTTATTGTCTCACCCTCAAGCTCTATTTGTTGATACCGCTCCGAAAAGTCACCTCCCCATAATGTGTCCCAGTAAGGCTCCTCGCTGACAACAACTATATGTAACTTAGGATTTAGAGATTTGCAGCGCAAAATAGTAGATGCACAGACTAAAAAATCAGCAGAAGTTCCAAAAACAAGTACGTCAGCATGTTCGGGCTTGTTACAGAAATTAAAGAAGCGAGTAAGCAGATTTTTATATACGGGGTAATAGAATGGGGTTTTATTTGAACGACGCCCCATTAAGAAGATGTTCAACTAAGATACCAACCTTTTGACTCTGTTAGGTTAACGATTTTCCGCACCAAACTACTCGAGCGATACTGTTCCAAACGCTTACAGATATAACCACTTAGCTCAGCATTATGTTGAACCTCATTATAAGTCTTATCGTAATTAACCAATAATCGGGAAAAAAAGCTTAATAAGAAAAATTCATCTGATACTTGTTCTTCAACCAAATAAATTAATTGGTGGGTAAAATACAATGAAGAACACATAAGATCTTGCGGTTCAACAAAAAAACAAAGTAAATCAGTAATGAGAGCTTCTGGACCATACAAAAACATTAATTGCTGCATTGCCTGTCTTTTGCGATCCAATTCTTGTTTTTCATTAACTAACTCCCTCAGTTGTAATAACAACAATTCTGCATCAAAAATATCAAGATCAATCGTGAATAATGCAGTGCTCCAGAGGTTAGGGTGCCCAGGTAACGATAACTGTACTTTGGGAATTACAGGTATAAACCCATCTGCCAATACCTCCCAAAAATTTTCAAAAGATAAACCAACATCCCATCCACAAGGAGAAAATATCTTACAACCAACTTCTTGATGAAACGCGTCAAGAGTCTCAATAATCATTTTTGAGGCGGGACTAGCAGCTAATTGTTCAAGATCATTGTGGCGTTCTTGCAAAGCTTGTGAAAAAAAGTATTTTGGAAAAGGCAACACGCTAAAAGCATATGTACTCTCGTGAAATATACTTTGTAACTCAGTACTGAAAAGATGGGTAACACCAACGCGCGTAAACAATGACGAATAACGTAGCGCGTGGGGATGCTGACATACACTTGCGACTTGTGGAAATTTTTCAGCTTTACGCTGTAAATGTCCCAAAGAAACGAGTAGCTCCTCTTTCAGACTATCATTGCTTTCCAATGCAGTAATGAGCTCACTCCAGGGGAACGCTAGATAAGCTCTCGTAGCGGAAGGATTTAACTGAACAGCATCGAGTTTTTCAAACGCCTGTTGTTCGAGGAGTGCATCACCCCAATACTGCGTATCATATAGAATCATAGTTAGTAATTTGCAGCATCCTCTATCGATACTAGTTCGTTATACACTTTAAAGCAGAATTTCAAATTGATATCTATTGAAAAATGCACCCATATATTATTTCCTAACGTTATTTTGGTTATCTAAAAACCACTGATAAGCACTAGCTAATCCACCTTCAAGATCTATAGCAGCCTCCCATCCTAATCTTTTTAACCGATCAACTTCCATGAGCTTACGAGGCGCACCGTCAGGCTTATTAGTATCCCAAACAATATCGCCATTAAAACCAACTACCTTGGCAACAGTTTCTGTCAGCTCTTTAATTGTGCAATCAATCCCGGTGCCTACATTAATATGACTGAGCATCGGCTGAGTATTCATCGTATAGGCGCTCTCATCAAGCTCCATAACAAAAATACTGGCTGCTGCCATATCATCAACATGCAGGAACTCGCGCATTGGAGAACCACTACCCCAAGCGACAACCTCTGATGCACCATTGAGCTTCGCCTCATGGAAGCGTCGCAATAAGGCAGGGATAACATGGCTATTTTCCGGATGAAAATTATCATTTGGGCCATATAAATTAGTCGGCATAACGCTGCGGTAATCTCTACCATATTGGCGATTATAACTTTCACAAAGCTTAATACCTGCAATCTTGGCAATAGCATAAGGCTCATTAGTAGGCTCAAGTAACCCTGTCAACAAAGCAGTCTCTGACATTGGCTGCACTGCCAGCTTGGGATAAATACAACTAGAACCTAAAAACAACAACTTCTGAATATTATTAACATGAGCTGCATGGATAATATTCGCTTCTATCATTAAATTTTGGTAAATAAAATCAGCAGGGTAAGTATTATTAGCAATAATACCGCCCACTTTTGCGGCGGCTAAGTAAACTTGATCGATTGATTGCTCGGAAAAAAACTCTTGCACCGCTAGCTGATTAGTTAAATCCAATTCCTGGCGGCTACAAGTAATCACTTCCAGATCAGCAACATCATTCAATTTACGTAAAATAGCTGATCCCACCATGCCGTTATGCCCGGCAACGAATACTCTTTTCATATAATCCTCATAAATAAAAAACGACCAGCACAGGTACTGGTCGTTTCAATAACACAATTTACTCTACAGATACGGGGATATCATAACCATGCATTTTTAACAGCGCGTGACGCTGAGCAAACTCAAGGTCTGCAGCCACCATTTCTGCACACATCTCTTGAGCTGTAATCTCTGGCACCCAACCTAATTTTTCTTTTGCTTTAGTCGGATCACCTAATAGTGTTTCAACTTCTGCAGGGCGGAAGTAACGTGGATCCACCCGTAAAATAATATCACCTACTTTTAAAGCAGGAGCTTTATCTCCTGTAATTGATTGAATAACGGCGACCTCTTCAACACCTTCGCCTTCAAAGCTCAAAGAAAGACCAAGCTCATTTGCAGACCATGTAATAAATTCACGTACTGAATATTGAACACCGGTTGCTATCACAAAATCATCGGGCGAATCTTGCTGTAACATCATCCACTGCATACGAACGTAATCTTTAGCATGCCCCCAATCACGTAAAGCATCCATATTACCCATATACAGGCACTGCTCTAAACCTTGTGCAATATTCGCTAAACCGCGTGTAATTTTACGGGTAACAAAAGTCTCACCGCGACGAGGTGACTCATGGTTGAAAAGAATGCCATTACACGCGTACATCCCATACGATTCACGGTAATTAACCGTAATCCAGTAAGCATACATTTTAGCCACAGCATAAGGTGAACGGGGATAAAATGGCGTGGTTTCTTTCTGAGGGGTTTCTTGTACCAAACCATACAATTCAGAAGTAGAAGCTTGATAAAAGCGCGTTTTCTTTTCAAGCCCGAGTAACCGAATTGCCTCAAGAATACGTAAAGTCCCCATACCATCAACATCAGCTGTATATTCTGGAGACTCAAAACTCACTGCCACATGCGATTGTGCAGCCAAATTATAAACCTCATCTGGCTGAATTTCTTGTAATATACGCGTTAAATTAGAGGAATCGGTCAAATCACCATAATGTAAAATAAAATGTTTATTATCCACATGTGGGTCTTGATAAATATGATCCACACGTTGTGTATTAAAAGACGAAGCGCGACGCTTAATGCCGTGAACTTCATATCCTTTTTTTAAAAGAAACTCCGCTAAATAAGAGCCGTCCTGGCCGGTCACACCGGTAATTAAAGCTTTTTTCATATACATCTCAGTCTTTTAGTTTTCTACAATTACAATAATGAATTTCTCGAAATTATATTATTTTGCTGACAATAACTTTCCCAACCAGAAAATTCAGTCCAATAGCTTAAAAATACAAAATCCAAATCAGCAGCACTAGCTGCAATATGGTCATATTTGCTATCCCCAAAAAACAATGCGGGTTTTTCAATTAGCCCGCAACCCAAACCACTAGCTAGTATCTCATCTTTTGTGTCAGGGCTTCCAAAAATCCCCCCATCAAACAAACAGGCCAAACCCCTTTCAGAAAAGACTTCTTGTAGCTCTTTCTGGTCACCACCTGACACGATCAGCCAATTAGCGTCACTTGTTTGCTCACGCAGGTCATGTAGGCCATCCACTACCTCACAAGTGAGCAAACCTATTCTTACCTCATCGGCATAGGCTCTCAATAGCTGTGACATATCCGGCCCTGGTGATTGTGCAAATTCTTGCTGTAAAAACCATTCAAACTTTTTATAACGGGATATTCCACCACGTGCCACATGGTACTCAACTAAAGCCTGAGCTGCTTTGTCACCATAAGGAAGTGCAGCTTTATAAAAGGCATCTTTTTTAACCTTATTTGAATTAAGTATGACTCCATCACAGTCAAACACTAACGTTTTATATTCTGTTATTTTCATAATTTATGTAGCCGTTTAAGCGCCACTTCAACTGCCTCAACATCTGCAGGAATATCCACTGCTATACTTCCCGGCTCAGTTTCAACCATCTGTATAACCTTACCCAGCTCTAAGAACCGTAAAATCTCAATATCTTCACTAAACTCTAACTCGCTTTTTCGACCAAAATCTTTAAACGCGATTAGCTCATCAGATGTAAAAGCATAAATGCATACCTGCTTCTTATAGCGTTTAGGTGCACATTTAGAATCTTTATAGCCAGGGATAGCCTGTCGTGACATATAAATAAGTTTATTATCTTCAGTCGTGATAACTTTTGGGATATTCACACTATGTGGATCTTCATGTTCAGTAATCCAGCTGTAACCATTGATAACACTACCAATTGAAACCTTCTTTGCCTCTATAACTTTTAAAATATCACTTGGATTTACTAGAGGCTCATCACCTTGCACATTAATGAATATATCAGCATCAATTTGTTGCACCGCTTCTGCTAGCCGATCTGTACCTGTAAGGCAGTTATCTGATGTCATCAGTGCATGGTATCCAGCTGCCGTGACCACATCAGCAATACGGCTATCTTCAGTTGCAACGTAAACATGGTCATTACCCACTGCTTTGGCCGAAAGCTCTGCTACCCATAAGATCATAGCTTTACCCAACAGCGGTACTAATGGTTTACCAGGATACCGGCTGGAAGCAAATCGTGCAGGAATTAATATAACAGTTCGCATTATTCCCCCTGCATCGCATAAATAGATAATGTGGGTAAACTATAATTGGTAGGTGTTATTGATATAACATCAAGATCAGCGGCTTCTTTATAATTTACTAATAATTTTTGCATTTCTTTAGTCCTCGGGTCGTCAGCACCATAACCATCGAAACCGGCCAGCAATACCCTTGTTGCTTTCCCACTTGTTGCAATAGCCAAAGCATAACTAATAACTAAAGAGTTCGGTAACACAGCACTGGTTGCCGAAAAACTAAAAGTATTTGCTTTTACACTTAAACCAAAATCAAGTAATTTTTTGCCTTGCAAAGACGTTAAAATATCACTGGGTAACATTGATGCAGGGGTTATAAGCGGTTGAGGTAAATCCACATGCGCTTCACAGTCGGCCAACAGTCTTACTGGATGGCAAGCTAAACGAACATTAATCAACTGCTGACTAATAGCTGACTGTGTATTCAAAGCAATTACAACAGGTTTTTTTGTAGATATATAATTTTCAATAGCGACCTTGTGATCGGCAACACCGGAACCAGCACCTAATATTAAAACTTCTCGATCTGCGATCAAGTCTACAGGCTTCCATGAGCCTTTCGCATCACCTTGATAAAAATGACGTGCGGCATCTAAAGTATTAAAACTAAATTTCTTGCCACCTTCTATTTTCAAGTGATTAATGGCAGCCAGAATATCCTCTTCACTGTAACGAGAGTCTCCTTGCATTTCCTGAATATAAGTAGGATGTATTCCATATTTACCTGAAAGGTAATAATAAGGATTAGAGCCCCAACCACATTTATTTTTAAGCGGTTGAAAGTAATGACGAATTAAGCTCATTAACGGCACTAAATTTATCATTTTTTGTCTGATATCAGCAGTTTCTATTGCTAATTCTTCAGTACGCGCATTACCGGGGCCTCTCCCCATGCCTGTCACCGTAGCATCTAGCCACGTTACCCCATCACTATTAGCTTGCAAGGTGTTTTGCAATGCCAGCCCCATATTATCGTGAGTGTGGATACCTAACGCACCACTCCAGTGCGTGCGTAGCCAACTGATAATAGTTGTTGTTCTTTTGGGGTCCATACTACCCATACTATCCGCAAAATAAAGTACATCAATTGGGTATTTGCTCGCAAGAAGGGATAAATCTTCTACTTCTTGTTGCGAGCGATCGGTTACTTGCATTAAATTAAAGCCGACTATATAGCCACGCTCTTTTAACCAGTTGCAAGCGGACAAAGCTTGAGCAAACTCATGCACATGACAGGCTATGCGGACTATATCTACTTGTGAATCGTTAGCAGTTAGTGGAAACAATGCCTCAAGCACGGCGGCTAATTTTGCACGACCAACCAACTCAGCCGCATTCACCATTACCGCAACTTTTAAATTTTTCGGAATAGATAAGGTACGTATATAACTATCAGTGGTATAGGCACTAGCACCTTTAAAACCTTTATTGATTAAAGAGCGCAATCCCAACTCTACAACATCAACACCGGAAGCGTGCATCGCTTCCAGATATTTATTTGTGATATCTAATGAAAAATCCCAATTATTGTAATAACCACCATCACGCAGTGTACAATCTAAAATATACATTAATTACACTCCAGAACATCAAAACCCAAATCTACCAACTCAACAAGGACCTTTCGATTCTTTAGTGCATGAGATTGGGTTAACACCTTATATCCACAAGTAATTTTATCTAAGTATTGGTCACAACAACCATCATGTAATATATAGTCAGCAGCACTAAACATAAAATACAAATAGTCATTCAAACTATTAACTTTTGAAAGCTCAAAATCTTTAATAAAATCAGCATTCGAATTCAAATAAACTCTTACGAAGCTTGATTTATTTGTTTGTTTCTTAACCAATTCTGAGCATAATCTACTACCAACAACCACCACAACAGGTTTAAGGCCGTACCCCAAAATTATATTTGAAACAAGCCAATTATGTTTTATAACCGCAACATCATTAGTCGATTTTTTAACTAAATCACTAAACACACTAACATCATGCGCCCCTATATCTGATAAAAGGTTGATGAAAAATCCTTTATAGCGAGACCGGCTATCATCACCGAAACAATCAAAGAACGGCCTCGATATTAAGACAAAATCATCCATTCTCATGAGCGAAATCAATTCGTAAATTTCTATTAAGCCAGCCAAATCAGAAAACTCTATTTGTTTAGGCAACTCTAAACTAGGCGCTTTAGTAGTATATCTCAACGCTGGAATACCTGACGATAAAACCTCATATAACAGGCTAGAAGTATGCCCTATTACAACTTTCGAGTCGAAAATATTATAATCATTTAAAATTTTCACTCCATTTATTTTATTTAAGTCATACTTAGTAAAATCTTTGCCAGGATGGCACCGTAAATTCAGGGATAAACCTTTCAGTTTACAAAAATCGTGAGCAATATTAAGCAATTCAGTATTTTCAGAATCAAACATTGGCTGATCGAAAATCAAAGTCAAATACTCTTCATCTGAATGATTTAAATCTGAGTTAATTGAGATTTCTGGTTTACCACACAATACAACATTTGACTCTGGGTGATGCTTTTCTATTAAGCATTTAGTATTTTCACCCCAAGCTAGAAAATATTCTGAAGGATGAAGCTCGTAGTTTATTTTATTTACAGTATCAACACCCATATATTCAACATACAAACCATGCTGCAAGGTAGCAGTTTTCCTTCCTTTCATCCTACACAGGGTTGATATAAGAAACTCTACAGGCTGATGGTCCGAAAAAAAAACTATCGATTTAAATCTAATTTTGACAACTTCACTTGCTATATAAAAATATTTTATGAGCCTGAAGAGAATACAGTCACTTAGCGCATTGTTAGAAAGCCCTAACCCTTTACTTATTAAAAGCCGGTATTCAAAAAAATAATATAGAGCATCAATATTAAAAACATCGGATTTAATATCATAATCGGATACATTTAATTTACTGCAAGGAGGCAAACTATTGTATATTTCATCAAAGTATTTTTTGTAATCCTCTCTATTCAAGCTACGAAAAAAAATAACATCATAATCTTTACTCTCATGATTAAAACTGTACTTGCTAAAAAAAAGCTCTTTAAACCTCACTTTTCTCAAGGTAATTAATTCATCCGAAGTTTTATTTTTATGCAAATACACATCAAAGGTTGCAAGTTTTTTTAAGGAATCTAAATCAATCATGAGCTTTAACCAATTTATCTATAGTATTAAACCCATCAAAATAATCTACTTCATGGTATTCCCAATAACCTACAATTTTTTTATACTTTTCAAAATCTTCTTCCGGATAAGCAATACCTCGCCACTTATTAATCAATCTATTCCTGTCATCATCTTTCTTAGTATCATTATTACTTGCCCTTATTTCAGGGGTCGCTTCAAAATAATGTTCTACAAACGAAGTTTTGGATGGTATGCATTTATACCCGCCCTGCTTCATTTTCAATATTAGATCTGTATCCGCAAAGTAAAAATGATAACTCTCATCTATGTAACCAACCTCTTCCAATGCTGAGTTTAAATATAATCCGTGATTAACATAAAGATTACCTACATTAATAGCAACTGCATATCGTTTTCTTACAGGATAGTCCCTAAAATAAAATGATACAGCTCCAATATTTACGTTTTGATTCAACATTTCATCAAACAAGTAAACACCATTATTAATAGCTCCAGGGATGATTAAGCTATCGTCACTTAACATACAGACATACTTACCAGAAGCGGCTTTAAAAGCCAAATTCATAAAATAAGCCCAGGGTTTTCTTTCTATATTTTTGCCTAACCATTCGCCACGATTATGCTGTATTATTGAGATAATATCTTTTTGCTTTACCAGCCATTCGATCGTACCATCATTCGACCCACCATCAACTACTATAATCTCATAATTCTGTCCATCTAATTCATTCCTTACTGCATCAATACATATAGCTAATAGTTTATACCGATTATAACTTCCAATCACTACCGATATTTTAGGATAGTTCACTTTTTTCCTCCTCTAAATAATACCAATCATCCCATTGAGCACTTATCTTTTTATACCCTTTAGAAAAAAGAAGTTTTTCTATCAATATTTGATTATTAGTATAATTATGTTCAACCGTAAGTAACTTCACATTCCATTTAGAAAAATCTAAAGCAGAAAGAATTTCATACTCACTACCCTCTGTATCTACGCTCATATAATCAATGGTACGAGGAGCATTATATAATTCAAGAAAATCGTCTAATGAAATAGTTACTAATTCTTCTATACAACCAGACACCATATATGAATTCCTTTTCTTGTTATGGTTATCATCATTTGCATGCTTAACCATTCCACCATATGCATCGGCAAAAACAAAACTTACTTTCTGCCCTGATATACCGCCAATACACTTATCAGAAACAGCACACTTTCTATTATGTTTTAACTTATTGAAAAATTTTTTATTGGGTTCTGCACAAACCCCATTCCAACCAAACTCTTTTTCTAATAGATATGAATTGCTGAGAAGTACACCATCTGTCGCACCGAACTCGACAAAAAAGCCGTCACGTTTGTAGTTTGTCTTCTCTAACACCCACAAGTCTTGACCTAACTGCGACACAGATTTTTTTTTCAAATACTCAACATGACTATCAGTACCCGCTTTGAATGTGCTTATTTTGTTTTCCTTAGCATTGCTATAAATCTGCAAACGCTGCTGCCCCAGACTCAACTCATGCGTAAGCAGTTCCAACTCGGTCTGCAAGACTCTAATACTGGAAGCTACATTGCTTATTTCTGAAGGCCGTCCTGCTAATTGTTTAATCCGATTATCAACAAGGCCTGCGGCCTGCGGCAACAGCCCTAAACTAGCCATTTCACGAACCGCTCTTGAATGGGCAACAAGCTCCGTATCTTTTTTTGAGCCTACATCTACAGCGGCTAAAAACGCTACCTTTAGTTTTGTTTCATCGCCTTGTAGCGCAGCGATACGACCAATGATATTATACGCGCCCGCAATACACACTTTAGCCACCGATTTATTATCACAGCCCCACTCTAATGCAGTCCGACAGTAACGCTCAGCCTGTAAAAAATCACCTAACTGCTGATATCCACTTGCTACCAATAAAATTATATTCGCTCTTTCTGCATGAGACTCAATTTTATCTTCAGGTATATTTATTAGAGCCTGCCAATCACCGAAAAACCAGAATGATTTTGCTTCTATCAAGAGCTGATCAGATGCACCCGAAACAATATCAAAAGAGCTCAACGGGCTTCCTGACACTAGTGATTTTTTCTTCCTTTTTTTAACCATAACTAAAAAGCCTTGTCTCGTAAAATAACATCCTTAATTAACTCTAATTGGGCTTCTAGTTTGATGACTTCTTGTTCCATATTTTGATTACGATATAACTGCTCTTGATAAGCCTGCTCTTTGGCCTGCAATTTATTCATATTGGCAGTTTTATCATTAAGCATCTTTTCTAACTCATCATCTTTTTCCTGAATCTCTCCTACCAAGGTAGCTTGCTCAATTTTCAGCCCTGAACTCCACTTTTCAATCTCTGTTAAACTTTTTTGCTTCTCTTGAAGCTCTATTTGTAACGCTGTAACTACAGAATTTTTCTCAGTTAACTCAACGTCAACAGCCTCTTTCTTATGTATTGCATCAAGCAGGAGAGACTTATTCTCTTTAAGCTCCACTTGTAACGCTGTAACCGCAGTATTTTTCTCAGTTAACTCAACTTCAAGAACATCTTTCTTATGTATTGCGTCAAATAGAAACGACTCTTTCTCTTCAACGGTTATCGCCAACGCAATAATTTTCTCTTGCAGCTGAATAGTCTCTTTTAATTTCGATTCAAACTGATTTTCTAAAGTATTATTACTAATTACTGTGTCATTTAATTGTTGTTTTACATCACTAAGCTCTTTCCATAAAGGATTAAGATGAAAACTTATTACAGGTATATCGGGATCTGTATTATCTTTATAAAATACAAAAAATCCATTCTCTCTTAATAATACTATAATGCTCTTAGCTATCTCACTGTCCTTATATAGGGAATTCACTCCGACAGACACATGAACGATAGAAAACAGATATAACATATTATTTTGTATAAGATTTCTAATAAACTTTCCAGCTAAACTAGGCGTATCTATATATAAATGACTGGATTTATTTGTAACAAATTTCAGCTTCTGTATACAGGTGCCTATAGCTTGCGTTTCGACTCGATCACTTTTATCTATAGCTATTCCGGGGAACAAATCAATCAGCCCGGTTGGTTCACTTAATCCACTGAACTCAGGAAAAGTTAAGGTGTGAAAAGTTGCTGACTTGGATACATCATCTAGGTACTTACATAGTATTGTATATTGATCTTGATCTTCATATTTTTTCAGTAATTTCTCAACTGCACTTTTCCTAGCCTCTATAAATACAACCTGCCCCGTAGGGTTTTTTTCGGTAAACTGATCCATTAATCGAGGATCGGCAGCTTCACCAGGACCAACCCAAACAAAATGAGGCGGCTGTACTTGTTTATTTATGTAGTTCATACCTCTCCCACACTTTTAGACTGATCTTGCAATAATTTTAATGACGCGGTTCGACCTTCCGCTTTACCAAATTTAATATAGTGCAATAATGGATTAATACCGGAATCTGCCACATCCGAATAAGTGTATGTATACCAAGCACCACTAAATAAAGGACCAGGAAATCTCTGCTCTGCGGCTCCAAAGCTTAAATAATGTTCAGCAGGGCTGATGGTAGATTCAGCTACATCTGGGTATTGAGCTAAATACCACTCAGCATCAAAAAACTCAGATGATAAAATCAATTCAATATCATTTTCTATTTTCTTACGTTGATTTTTTGATTTATTTAGCGCTTGTGATACTGCACGTATAGGTGCTCCAGTTTTCCAAAAAATAGAAGCCTTCATATCAGCCACTTCCTGCAAAACAAGACTCAATCTATAATTTTTGGATGCCAAATCTGCTGTTGTATTTCTTAATTTATGTTCGAGCTTTATTATTTCTCGTTTTAGCTGTTTTTGCTGAACTGTTTCTTTTTTTGATAAAAAAATTCGCTCTAACTCTTCTTGAACAAGATGCAACTGAGTTAGTAATAATGCATTTTCTTCATTAGATTCTTTTAGCTGATTAGCTAGTTGTTGATACTTTTCTTTCTGCGTACCTTGCTCACTGATTTTCACACTCAGATCAGCTAATACCTTATTATTGTCTAATTTTTCTGCATTATTAATGGCCGCTATCTTTTCCAACAACTGCTGAGACTTCACTCGCTCAGCTTTACTTGATTCTTCCAGAGATTCTTTTTCGAAAATGCTATTTTTCAGCTCTTCTTGTACATGATGCAACTGAGTATGAAGCAGGGAGTTTTCTTCTACACTCTCGCTTAACTGTGCAACCAGAAGCTCTTGTTTATCATGTAAAACATCACGCTCCTTAGTCCTAGCGTCTAAATCGAACAATAGTCTATTATTTTCTAATTCATGTGCAACTTGTGTCTGTTCAAGCGACTCTTGTAATTTTAGATGCTGAGCCTTCTTTGCAGCTTCATTTGACGCTCTTTCTATAGCTGTTTTCTCTAGCTCTTCTTGTACCTGATGCAACTGATTGAATAAAAAGTTCTTTTCTTCAGTGGCGTTTTTTAGATTAACTTCGCAAGCAGCGATCGCACATTGAAGTCGATTATTTTGCGAAGTAATTCCTTTTATTTCACAAGCAAGTTGTGCTAATCGCGATGCCACTGAATCATACTCGCCGACTATACTTTCTATATCAAGTGCAATTTTATTATCTGGTTTCAATAACAAGCTGGAGGCTTGCAACAAATTATTTATTTGTAAGAGCTCCGTTTCCTGAGCCACATATTGGCAGGCGGCTAACAGGGTTACATCCGGCTGTGCACTGCCTGCGGACTCCTTAGCAGTAATAACTTTCAGTGATGCTAACTGTTCACTAAAAGCTTGCGGTGCGGCCATCGCCTGTTCAATGTTAATTAGTTTTAGACGTGCGCGGTTCTTTCTTTGAATTTGTAATAAATGGTTCGTCGTGCGTTGCCACTGCTCTGCAGCGTTTTCAAATGATGCGCCTTGGCTAACCGCTTCTGCGAGGTAATGTTCCGCTTGTTGGTAAAAAACGACCATAGTACTGATGGCAGTGTTGTTTATCGCTTCTGCTAACTGATCAACAGTGCAAGCATCCGTAAGCACTAATGTGTCACTTTCCTGAGGCGTATTCTCAAGGTGTGTAGTTTTATAGCCTTCAATGTGTTCTGCTACGCTCTCCCAATGCGGAGTGCTCGCAACTGTTAACGCAACTTTCATCTTAACCGGTTCCTCATTATGCGCGTTAGTCATGCTCAGTATTCCCTTTGCACGCCTGCCACCATGACTCATTATCCAGATACCACTCAACTGTTTTACGGATACCTGTTTCAAATGATTCTTTGGGCTTGTAGCCGAGTCCATGCGTGGTTTTAGTCGCATCAATGGCATAGCGGCGATCATGCCCGGCACGATCCTCTACCGTGGTAATTAATGCCTGGGCATTCCCTTCAATTGCATAGGCAGCCTGTGGGAAACGGGCTTTAAGCGTAATATTTTGTTTAAACGTATCGTTCAGTAACTCACACACAAGATTGACGATATCTATATTTTGCCATTCGTTTTGCCCACCAATATTGTAACTTTCCCCGATCCGGCCTTGATTGATTACCAGCTCTATACCGCGCACATGATCTTCTACATACAACCAATCACGTATCTGCTTACCATCGCCATACACTGGCAGAGGCTTGTTCAACAGGATGTTAGTTATAATCAGCGGAATCAGCTTTTCAGGAAAATGATAAGGGCCGTAGTTATTCGAGCAGTTAGAGGTGGTTACTGCTAAGCCGTATGTATGATGATAGGCCCGAACCAGATGATCAGCCGCTGCTTTACTGGCAGCGTAAGGAGAGTTCGGTGCATAGGCCGTTGTTTCAGAAAAGGCAGGATCTTGTGGCGATAATGTTCCGTAGACTTCATCGGTCGATACATGATGGAAACGATGATTCGGGATGTTTTTACCGTTATTTTTCGGTTCATCAATCCATATTTTTTTCGTTGCTTTTAATAACGAATGAGTTCCGACAATATTTGTTTCGATAAAAGCATCGGGGCCGGTAATCGATCTGTCGACGTGCGATTCAGCGGCAAAATGCACGATCGTATTAATATTTTTTGAACTTAGTAGCTCTTCTACTAATGGCGTATCACAGATATCACCATGCACAAACTCAAATTGCGGATACTCTTGCACTGCTGCAAGATTTTCCGTATTGCCTGCATACGTCAGTGCGTCCAGCACAACAATTCGATCGTTTGGGTTATTCTTTAACCAGTAGTGCACAAAATTAGCACCAATAAACCCCGCGCCGCCGGTCACCAGAATAGAACGAGGTTTCATACTTGCCATCCTCTTTACAGGTTCAAGTTCACGCTCAGTTTCAGAGTCATGTTCTGGTTCAAGCTCAGATTGCTCACTGGCTGTTATTTGTGACAGCTGTAGCAGCATCTCGGCCAACGCATCACGCCAGTATTGCCCTTCAAGACCCAGCGCGACCAGCGTTGAGGTTTTATCCAGTACACTATAAGCAGGCCGTTTAGCCGGGGTGGGATACTCTGCTGTGGATATAGGCACTATCTTACATCCTCCTGCGACCAAACCTTGCGCCTCACCTATCTCCTGTATCGCTTTCGCAAAGTCATACCAGGAGGCCACTCCCAGATCAGACCAGTGATAGATAGCCGGGTATTTAACGTCTGTATCACTGCGGGCCGCCTGTAGTGCGACTCGCGCCAAACCGGCGGCCCAGGTTGGTGCCCCTAACTGATCTGCCACAACCTTTAATTCTTCTCTTTCATTGATAAGCCGTAACATGGTTTTAACAAAATTATTGCCATGTGAGGAATATAACCAGCTTGTACGAATAATCACTACGTGGTCAAAAACCGATACGATGGCATCTTCAGCATCGGCTTTGCTTTTTCCATAACAACCCTGAGGGGTTTTAACGGCTGTGGGTGAATATGGCAGATTAGTCTTACCGTCAAACACATAGTCCGTACTTATCTGCACCAGACGTGCTCCACAGTTAGATGCCGCCAGCGCCAGATTTATCGCACCTTGCGTGTTTACAGCAAACGCCTGATCTGCTTCACTTTCTGCCTTATCTACTGCGGTATATGCTGCTGCATTGATAATTGCATTGGGCTGAAATTCACTAACAACCTCAGCAACACGCTCTGCATCAGTAATATCCAATGCGGATCTGTTGCACACTTTTAATACCAGATCAGCAGAACACAGCCTCTGTATCTCCGAACCTAACTGGCCATCGCCACCCAATAGCAGTATGCGTTTACTCATATGCAGCGGCTTCTGTAAATGTAACGCCCTGGGCATCTTTCGGCGAAAGCTGCGGCGCTTCACCATTAATCAGCGGCCATTTAATAGCGACTGTCGGATCATCCCAACGCAAGTGTTCTTCAAATTCGGGCGCGTAATAGTCTGTACATTTATAGACAAACTCAGCGGTTTCAGATTCAACATAAAAGCCATGCGCAAAACCCGGGGGCACCCACAACATCTGTTTACTTTCGGCTGATAAATAGACCCCCACCCATTGCCCAAACGTTTTGGAGCCGCGGCGCATATCCACCGCAACATCATACACAGTGCCACGGATGACACGTAACAGCTTTCCTTGTGGTTGCTGCACCTGATAATGCATACCACGCAAAATGCCCTGATGTGATGCAGAGTGGTTATCCTGCACAAAGCCATAATTACCGCAATGCAACCTGAACTCATCATCACGAAATGTTTCCATGAAAAAGCCGCGATCATCACCAAAGACTTTCGGCGTAATCAGAACAACATCCGGTATTGCTAAAGGCTGGTATTGCATCAAATGCCTCTTCGCTTTTCATTAAGAATTTTATACAGATACTCACCATAACCACTTTTCTGCAGTGCTGCGGCTCTGCATTCCAACTCAGCTGCACTGATATAACCCTTGCGGTAAGCAATCTCTTCCGGACAACATACTTTTAAGCCTTGGCGTTTTTCCAGTGTCTGGACAAACTGCGAAGCCGCCAACAAATTATCATGCGTACCTGTATCCAGCCATGCAAAACCACGCCCCATCATTGCCATATGCAGTTGGTTTTGTTGCAAATAAACATTGTTGATATCAGTGATCTCTAACTCGCCACGGGCGGAGGGCTTAATCTCTGCTGCTATATCGCATACCTGGTCATCATAAAAATAGAGCCCGGTAACCGCATAGTTAGATTTAGGTGCAGCCGGTTTTTCTTCTATACTGATGACCTGCCAATGGTCATCAAATTCGGCTACGCCATAATCCTGTGGATTATCAACATGGTACCCAAAAACGGTTGCTCCGGAAGTGCGTTGTCCTGATTGTTGTAACAAGCCGTTAAAATCGTGACCATAGAATATGTTATCGCCGAGCACTAAAGCACTAGGGGAGCCATCTAAAAAGTCTTTGCCGATAATAAACGCCTGTGCTAACCCATCAGGCGAAGGCTGCACCGCATAATGAAGATCAATACCCCATTGGGATCCATCACCCAATGAGCGTTGAAAGGCGATTTGATCTTCCGGCGTTGTAATAACCAGTATCTCTCTGATACCCGCCAGCATAAGCGTGCACAAAGGATAATAGATCATGGGTTTATCATAGATAGGCATTAACTGCTTACTAACGCCCATTGTTAAGGGATGCAAACGTGTACCTGAACCGCCTGCCAAAATAATCCCTTTTCGTTGTTTTGCATCCATATTGACACCCTGCTCTACTTCATTCTCTATATTATTTTCTTAAACAAATGAAATAATTAATCTTTATGTTCACGAATAACCGTATCTAATAACTGAATAATTAATGTGATTAAAAGCGCCATCAGAATAAAGGTAATAATATTATATAGCCGCCGCGGCTCTACTGCATACTCTGGTTGAGTGGGGGCTTGTAAAACTGAGATCTGCTTTAGCTTACGCACAGACTCCACACGGGTATTTTCCAGTGCCGCTAAAGCATTAGAATAGAGATCCAATGCAAATCTCGCCTGCAACTCAAGCGTTTCGTATTCCGCTGTAATGGTATTAAGTGCGCCACCCTTACCCGCCGCCATTCTGGATTTTTCTTGCTCTATTTGATCGGTTAAGGCTTTTATCTCATTGTTTAAACGAATAATGTCGGGAGACTTTGCGCTCTGGAAATTCAACAGGACGCTTCTTTGCGTATTTTTACCCGAAAGTTCCGCATCCAGCGCCGCAACCACTGAGCTTAAGCTTTCAACCGTACTTGTCGGTGATATCAGTCCATGCTGGTTCTGATAAACGAGCAAAGCATCGCGTGCTGTCGCTAAACGCTCGCCCAGAGCAGCCACTTGCAGCTCAATAAATTTCACCTGTTCGGCCGCTAATCGCTGTCCCATATTATTCATATGCGCTTCGCCCGCCTCTAATAAAAGCGAAGCAATTGCTTTTGCCATATCGGGATCAAATGCATGCACCTGTATTCTTAGCACCTGTGCATAATCATCCATAGTTACATGGATGCGTTTTTGGTAATATTCGTGAAAATCCTCGATGGGCGAATCAATATCGAGCCGGGAGATAAAATCTATTTTGCTATCTGAGTAATGCTCTTTCAGATTAAGCTGAGCATCCACTTTTTTTAACATATCAACAGAGAGCAAATGGTCTCGCAACAGCAGCAAATCTTTAGAGCCACCTCCGCCACTTAAGATAGACGAGAAACTTAATGACACTGGTGCTATTTCAGGGCTCTCTAAAACCACATTGGTTTCAGAAACGTACCTGTCTGTCGCAACAAATCCCCAATATAAAACTACAACAACAATCGTACTTAAACACAACAACCAATATGGATGATTTTTTAACCAAAGCTTCATCTATTCTTTACCCTTTACGGTATTCTGCTAATGCATCGTTAATATCGTCATACCAGATAGCCTGGCCTTTTCTCAACCAGATCCCTGCCTGACATAAATCCTTTAAAATACCTTCTGAGTGAGACACCATGATCAAACTCGACTGCCCTACTTTGTCTTTAAATGCTTTTTTTGCTTTTTCTTTAAAGACCGCATCACCCACAGCGGTTGCTTCATCAGACAAATACACATCAAAATCAAATGCGAGGGATAAACCAAATGCTAAACGCGCCCGCATTCCACTGGAGTAGGTTTTTACCGGCTGATCAAAGGCTTTGCCTATCTCAGCAAATTCTTGAACATACTGGATAATTTGGTCCATTTCATGCTCATTACCATGAATACGAGCAACAAAACTAACATTCTGACGCCCTGTCAACGAGCCCTGAAAGCCACCACCTAAACCTATCGGCCAAGACACACGGCAGTCTCTATGTATTTCACCTCTATCTGGTGTATCCATTCCGCCAATTAAACGTAGAAGAGTAGATTTCCCTGCTCCGTTGGGGCCTACCAATCCAACACTCACACCCGTCGGTATATCAAAATCCATATCTTTTAATACCCAATCACGCGTGCTGTGATGACGATATCTTTTATAAACCCCCCTGGCTCTAATCATGATGCTTTGACTCTATACTCATACCTCAAGTGCATCACCAACCCTAATGCCATAACAATAAGCACCCACCACATTACATAGGTTAAATCCAGATTATTGATCGGCCTATAGCCATCAAAAAATGAGGAACGCATCAGCTCTATTAGATGTATTAAAGGGTTGAGCATTAAATATTGCAGCAAGTCATGAGGAAGAAAATTCAGTGGTATCATAACTCCAGACAAAAAATAAAGAGGCAACGTCATAACATTTACAACAATACCAACTTCGAGTACCAAAGCATTGGCAACTGAAAAAAACAATCCCGCAGCAAGCCCCAACATCCAAGCCACTAGCCACAAAAAAATAGCCATTAGTGGATCTGCAGGTAGTAAATTAACGCCTATCAACTGAAAACCAATAATTAATAAAATAAAAATCAAACTTTTCAAAAGCCCTTCAACTAATGCGCGTGCTATCACTGTGTCAACAGGTTTAACCTGACGATAAGAATATAAAGCCTTATTTGCATTAATTGCCCCTATTGATCTAACAAAGCCCTCCCTAAAAACAAAGAATGTCATTAAACCAACTACCAACCATGGTATAAACTCAGCTCCCGAGATTAGCCCCGAACTACCCAATACTCCACGGATGCCAACGAAAACCAAGATATGCGAAATGGGCTCTACTAGAACCCAAAACCACGAAAAACGCTCAGCCATTGTCCGCTGCAAGGCATCCCTGATAAAAAGCGCCTTCAAAACACTGAGTGTAACCTGCAGCGAACTACGCGGCGTATGTTCAAACGTGCTCATCTACAAATCTATCGCAACTTTGGCTGCAATCGCTAGCTGATAAATAATCTGCGTTAAGCTGGTTGCCAGTTGCAGGTTTTTGGTGGGCACTTCTGGTAACACTAAGATCTCATCACCTGGCTGCAGATCGACGTCTGTCGCCTTTCGTACTTCGCCATTTAAGCGTACAACGAGAATGTTCTTTTCATCAGCATGCTGAGTAAAGCCACCCGAGCGTTCGATATAATCCATGACATCATTACTACTTTGATAAACAGTGGCTTGCGGCACCAGTACTTCGCCACTGATGAGCAGTGAATCAGAGGTTTCCGGTATGGTGATGATATCGCCATCCTGCAAACGAATATCAGCTACCTTGCCGTTATTGGCAACGACCATACGGCCGTTAGGCTGAATCAGGGCAGCGCGTTTTACGAAGTTTGATATCAGCTCTGCCTCTTTTACACGAATAAGTGCTTCGTCGGGTGTTGATGAGGGCGCGCCAAGGTAAGTCGTTTCAAGGCGGCGCAGGCTTTCTTGTAGCGATGTTTTCTGTCGATCAGCCACACTCAGACGCCTGAGAGAAACGTTGCCGGTATCCGTTAATGCCTGCGGTACTTCAATATTATTTAATAGTTCGGTCAGTGTTGCATCGTTTGGCAGTGCGTACCGGGAAGGGCCGTAGTAGCTGCCTTCGACCTGTACCACAATGGTGTCCTCTTGCTGGTCTGCACTGAAGAGTACTTCGTCACCGTTTTTTAGGTGGGCTTTTTCAAAAGCAGATAGTGTGTAATATTTTGCCAATGGCCCTGCATCACGGATACCACGTACCAGCACATGCGTTATACCCGGCTTTACTCTGGCGTATTGAAGCAGACTTTTACCGGTGCTCTCTGTGCCGGTTAGCTCATATTGCAATTCACGTTCTACATCACCGGCCACGGTAACTGCTGACTGGCGCCGCTCTACAACAACGGTATCGCCATCACGGAACTGCAGAGCAGGTAACTGCCCCTCTTTTAGGAAACGATACAGATCTGCGTTATCGAGGGTTTTATTGTTACGAATGACACGGATTGATCGGAAGCTGCCTAACTGAGGATCGATGCCACCCGCCTGATCAAGAAAATATAAAACCGAGTCATTGGGTGTTCCCGCATAACGGCCCGGATTTTTCACTTCTCCGGTGACAAATACAGCGACTGGCTGCACACCCTGCAGGTTGGTATAAACATTAACGTTTTCAGGGTAGATCGATTGTATCGCCGATTTGACACGCGCATTCAGGTTTTTTTGAGAAGCGCCTTGTACTTTGACAGGGCCAACCGATGGGATAAAGATAAAGCCTTGGGCATCTACGGGTAATACACGCTCGATTTCAACAGCCCCCCACAAACGCAGTGTAATTAAGTCGCCTGGCGCTATTTTATAATCCGGATTCAACCCATCTGCACGCACACCCCGAAAGCCACCTGAAAAAAGGTGCTCTCCATAGGGCATTATTCCTGTGACCGTCTTGATTTTAGTCTGTGGGCCATATGTGCCGGTTTTCCAGTTTGTATTTGGCATATCTATGGCGGCTTCAGGAAGCGGGGTTACTTGCTCCTGTGTATCCAGCCCACCGGTGCCGGTGTTAATAGAGATGGCCTGCGCAGATTCAAAAGGAAGCGAGGAGACAAGCAGTACCCCTAAAAGCCCGAGCAATGAATTCTTCTTTAAACTCTTTTTTACGTTCTGCTTTTTAACAAAACGTGACGTAGATATATTGATAAACTGAGCCGTCGAATACATAGATTTTCACTTTTCTGATGACATAAAATCTGATCTAAACAGATCTGATTACTGTGTATTACCAACTACCAACGCACGGGCTTGGTACCAAGCCATATCGTCTTGCGTACATGCAAGCTCAGCGCGTTTTCCAAGCAGGCTTTCGACCATAAGTTGGCGGCACTTTGCACCGCTGGCAGAAAAATAAGGCGTTTTAGCAACAAGGGTAATATTTTCACCCCAAGGACTTTTCACAAATGAGGAATAACTATTTGCGGAGGAGTGATTGAGAAAATCTGCAATGTCAGCTGAGATTAATTGATCAGGTAAAAAGGATGAAGCCTGCTGCTGTTGAAGCGGAGCACACGCGGTAGCAACCATAGCAGCAAATACAACAGCGGTAATTCGAACGACGTTAAACGCCTTATTTGATTTCATGGTTCGCACTCTTAATCGCACTCTTGGTCGCACCTTTAATCGTGTAGGGCGACTCCCGTTATAATCCATTACTCTGAACGCGACCATATTCTAGTACATCAAGCGCAAAAAAACACCCGTTTACATCCCAATGCACCCGCCCTTTGCGTGACAAAAATCAACACATGAACTGATAAAGCAGGTGGCAAATACCACCCGCTTTTATAAAAAAGCCATACTATCACTAGCTTGTCGATACTTATAAACAATTGAGCATCGGATTACGCTTCGCGTTTCGTAATACCATTGCGTCCGGGAAAATCAGGCGCCAACTCTCTGGCATTAGGCATCTTCAGCCACAATCTATACAAATGCCGCCTACGCTCTACGTCGTCGTAATCTTCGAAGCTGGTGCGTGAATGAAAAATTGTATAGTTGTTTGCAAACTGAATATCACCGGGCTCCATCATCATATCTAATCGAATATCCGGGTTATTTAACGTTGAATCAATAAGGTCCAAGGCTTCAACTTCTACATTCGATAAGGGTGCGCCTGCATTGTTTTGTGCAATTTCTATGTATTGACGCAAATATCGGGCGCTTAACTTACCCTTATAATAACTAAAGATAGGTGTAAAGCCGGGATCTCCGTCATCAAGGTGCTCTAACTGGAACAAACGATGAAGAAGCCCTATATACTCAGGATTTTTTTCCAGTATTTCGTTATAAAGCGTCATCGCACTTGAAAGACTACTCATACCTCCTGATTTTGCTTTACGCAGAGAAAGCAAGCCAACAACATCCGATAGATCGGCGTGGTAAGGAAGGTATTCATTTGTTTCATACACACGAACACTTTTCGGATCTATTGCCCCGATATTCCGGACATGCCCCAGCATATCGCCTTTTAAATTTTGCGGAACCGGTGTCCCCATGTGAAGGCCAAGACCGTAGTAAATAATGGCGGCTTCATCATCGCTATAGCGTTCGATTGGCAAGCCGCGAATAACGATAAACCCCCTGCCATCTTCTAACTCGTCATTGAAGTAAGCTATTTCTTCAGAAAGCGCCGTAATCGGAAAATCTGCTTTAGTAAAGTCGGGTACTTTCAAACCTTTTTGTTTAACATTTTCCAGGGCCTTTTCAAGAACGCCAATCGACTCATCGGACCAATGATAAATCCATGAATCGTCATCTTTTAAATCCTTTCCTTTCCACGCCGATGGACCTGTAATTTTTTCTTTATGAATGACGCTCATCATCTATTCCTATAAACATCAGATTGTTATTTTTTGATCCGATCCCGCAAAGGTTAAAAATCAACCCCATCCAAACCAACACATTTCGCTCAACCCTAAAAACAACAACTTTAAAGAATTTAACGATATTTAAATCATATTTAATGAATTTTAACATCATTTAGCGGAATTAATTTTCTTCGCGTTTCGCTCTTTTTTTAGAATAAACATAAAAGCAAAGATATAACAACAATTATTTTATGGGCTTTATGAGGCTTAGATCAGCGCTTCACCATCTAAAATTTTCTGTTTGCAAAGTTGCTGAATCAGCTCAATGAGGAGAAGTTCAATAGCCCTGCAAGCTGATGTAAAAGGTCTGTTTTCTAAACGAACGATAGCGTGAATCCGGTCAATCGACGGGTTGATAATTTTCAATGCATCCAGATCACCATGCTCAAGTTCCGGAGTCATCACGTCGTAAGGAATGATGGCATTGGCGATGCCATTGTTCATCAGGCAGCGCAGTGTCAAACCCGTATCCTGCTCGTACTGGATATCCAAAGGCCATTTTGCTTCCAGTGCTTTTTGCTCGATATGCAACCGAATATTGTGTGGCCGTGACGGCGCAACCAGAGGGTAACCGGATAACTCCTCGAAAAGTATTGTGCCCGCCGGATGCTTCGCTGCAATCCCTTTGCCGACCAGATGCAACGGTTCCCGATACACCGAAATCACATGCACACCGCTCAGGTCTGCGGCATTCGGTATCAACCCGATATCGACCTTACCATCGGCGATATTTTGCGCGGCATTCAGGCTCATCGCATCGTAGATTTTCAACTGGACTTCAGGGAAACGACGGGCGCATTCGGTTACCAGCAAGGGAATAAGCGTGTAGGCCTTGGAAGCATCGATCACTACGCTTACCTCGCCGCATGGCGAGAACTCATCGGAGATAACATCCGCCTTGGCTATCTCTGCTTGGCGCAGGATCAACTGGGCATGATGCACCAGTTTTTCACCTGCCGGGGTGAGCTGTACGCCTTTGACACTGCGCAAAAACAAGGCCACACCCAGCTCTGATTCTAACGCCGATATTTGGTGGCTCAGTGCCGGTTGGGCGATAAACAATTCACGCGCCGCGGCAGAGACACTTCCGAGTTCTGCGATCTTCAGAAAATACTTGAGCTGATTAAATTTCATAACACCGCGCTTCCATATAAAAAATGTATGGCTATCGATAGTAATTATGTATTTTTTTTACTGGGAGTTCATCTCTAAAGTTGATCCGGTTCCTCCTCTTCAACGAGCGTCTGAGCACCAGGATCACCGAATGACTGAAACCGCTGCCGATAGCATCCGCACACAACGTCTGGCCAGCCTCTGCCCGATGCTTAGCGAGGTGATCCCTGCGAATGCGATTTTAACCGCACCAGAGCAACTCAAGGCTTACGAATGCGATGCTTTCACGACCATGCGCCAGATGCCGCTGCTGACTGTTTTGCCCGATAGCATTGAGCAGGTACAACACGTGATGCGCTGCTGCCATGCGCTCAACATCCCGGTAGTCGCCCGCGGTGCAGGCACCGGATTAACGGCAGGCTCGATGCCGGTTGAGAATGGCGTGTTACTGGGGATGAGTAAATTTAATAAAATCCACGACATTGATCTGCACAACCGCACCGCATGGATCGACCCCGGCGTTCGCAACCAAGCCGTTTCTGATGCAGTGGCACCCTACAATCTTTATTTCGCCCCCGACCCCTCATCGCAGCTTGCCTGCTCCGTCGGTGGCAATGTTGCTGAAAACGCTGGCGGTGTGCACTGCCTGAAATACGGATTAACTGTGCATAATATTCTTGAACTGGATGTGGTCAGCGTCGAAGGAGAGCGCATGACAATCGGCGGCTCTGCTCTTGATGCCGCCGGTTACGATTTAATGGCCCTCATGACCGGCTCTGAAGGGCTACTCGGCATTGTTGTTGGCATTCGTGTGAAACTACTGACAAAACCCGCCAGCGCACGTGTATTACTCGCCGCATTTTCAACCATCGACGATGCAGGAAACGCAATTACCAAGATCATTGGTGCCGGAATCATCCCCGCCGGACTGGAGATGATCGATCAAAAAGGGATTCAGGCAATCGAAGCGCTGATGCAAGCCGGTTATCCGGTTCATGCTGCCGCTGTGATTATTTGCGAATTAGACGGCAGCGTTGAAGAGGTTGAAGATGAGCTCAGTCGTGTTATTGAGATCCTCAACAGCTTACACGCCTCGGACATTCAGGTTTCAACCAACGAAGCAGAAAGCAAACGGATCTGGGCAGCCCGCAAAGCAGCTTTCCCTGCACTGGCTTGTCTTGCGCCCGATAACTATGTGATGGACGGCACTATTCCACGCCGGGCTCTGGCTGAGGTGTGGACTCAGATCAATCAACTCGCTGATGAATACCAGCTTCTGGTGGTTAATGTCTTTCATGCAGGAGATGGCAACATGCATCCATCCATCCTGTTTGACTCATCAGATAAAGATCAGCACCGGCGCGCCAACGAACTCGGCACGCGCATTCTGGAGCTATGCATACAAGTTGGCGGCACTATTTCCGGCGAACACGGTATTGGATTAGAAAAGATAAACCAGATGTGCCTGCAGTTTACAGCCGCCGAGATCAGCCAGTTTCACGCACTTAAGCAAGCATTCGACGCAAAAATGCTACTCAATCCCGGCAAACAGATCCCAACACTTGCCCGCTGTGCAGAGTTCAATGCCATGCATATCCACAGAGGCGAAATGCCTTTTCCTCATCTGGAGCGATTTTAATGGCTGACTTGATGACTGCCTTGATAAAAGTAACAGCTGAATCATTGGCCGAACAAGTAAAAATCGCCCACGATAATCAGTCACCTATACAAATTACAGGCGGCGGCAGCAAATCATTTTACGGCCGCAAAATCAGCGCCGCTCCCTTGTCTGTAGCGGCTTACAGCGGCGTGATCAATTACGAACCCTCCGAACTGGTGATTACCGCGCGCGCTGGCACACCGTTACGGGAGATAGAAAAGCTGCTGGATGCTCACGGGCAGATGCTTGGATTTGAACCACCCTCCTTTGCCGGTACCGCCACTCTCGGCGGAACAATTGCTTGCGGAATCTCCGGCCCTCGCCGCCCCTATGCCGGTGCAGTCAGAGACTTTGTCCTCGGTGTTACTATGATCAATGGCAAAGGCGAGATTCTTAAGTTCGGCGGCCAGGTGATGAAAAATGTGGCGGGTTATGATGTATCCCGCTTAATGAGCGGCGCTTTGGGTACGCTCGGTGTGCTTTTGGAGATATCCCTCAAAGTCATTCCTAAACCCGCTTATGAAGAAACACGAGTCCTCCCCTATAACCACTCGCAGATGAACACACTGCTGAGTGATATAGGTCGTAAACCCGTACCGGTATCGGCAACGCTACTGCATAACAACTTACTCTTTATTCGCCTATCCGGCGCAAAAGCCGGTGTTCGGGCAGCAGCAGAGATGATAGGCGGAGATACACTGTCGGAGGCGACTCAATTCTGGCTGCAACTAAAAGAGCAGCAGCAACCCTTCTTTCAACAAGCACGTCCTTTGTGGCGTCTCTCTTTGCCTCCCGCTTTGGTCGCCATACCCGAAGATCTTGCAGAGAAGGAATCCTTTATCGAATGGGGGGGCGCGCAACGCTGGGTTTATAGCCGCAACGATAGTGCACTACAACAATGGGCGATTGAGAACGGTGGCCACGCCAGTTGTTTCCGCGATACCAGCCGTGATCCGTTTACCACCCACCGCCCAACTGAAGCTGTTTTTAGCCCACTAAGCCCTGCGCTTTTATCACTCAGCAAACGCATTAAAGGCAGTTTCGATCCGGCGCATATTCTTAACCCAAACCGCCTTTATGCAGGCTTGTAGTCAATTCTTAACATCAAATAGCAAAGCCTAATAAGAAACAGAATCGTCAGGGTGATATAAACAGTGCAAACAAATTTAGCAGACGCGATCAAGAATACTCCTCATGGAAAAGAAGCCGATGCCATCCTGCGTAAGTGTGTGCATTGCGGCTTCTGTCTCGCTACCTGCCCAACCTACAACCTGTTAGGTGATGAACTGGATAGTCCACGCGGGCGCATCTATCTGATCAAACAGGTAATGGAAGGAAATCCTGCTACTGCCATTACACAATCTCATCTTGATAAATGTCTGAACTGCCGTGCCTGTGAGACCACCTGCCCTGCCAATGTAGATTATCACCGCTTACTGGATATCGGCACACAGCTAGTAGAGCAACAAGTGCCTCGCGCCTTTTCACAAAGAATGTTACGTAGCGCGATACTCACACTACTTCCTTACCCTTACAGATTTACGCCGTTGTTGCGAACGGCACAGAGCCTTCGCCCGATTCTGCCTAAAGCAATCAAAGCGAAGATCCCAAAAAAAGAGACCGCTCAGCAATGGCCCGAATCGTCACATCAACGCCGCATGCTGGTATTGGCGGGTTGCGTACAACCAGGTATCGCTCCTGATATCAATGCAGCAACAGCGCGTGTATTAAACCAGTTCGATATCTCCTTGATTGAAGCCAAACAGGCGGGGTGCTGTGGCGCTATCAGCTATCACCTTAATAAGCAGCAAGAAGGGCTGGACTTCATGCGGCGCAATATAGACGCATGGTGGCCCTATATAGAAGAAGGCTGTGAAGCCATTGTCATGACCGCCAGTGGTTGCGGTGCAACGGTTAAAGAATATGGAAAACTGCTGAAAGACGATCCTCTTTATGCTGAAAAAGCTATTCAGATCTCTGCGCTTACCAAAGACTTGGTAGAAGTGCTCAGCCAACAGCCACTTGAAAAACTCACAATATCCTCAACAGACAAAATTGCTTTTCAATGCCCCTGCTCTTTACAGCATGCCCAAGGCTTAACGGGAGCTGTCGAATCGGTACTGCTTCGCTTGGGCTTCACGATCAACCCCGTTGAAGATAGCCATCTTTGCTGTGGATCTGCTGGTACCTACTCCATCTTCCAGCCCGAACTGGCGACAGAGCTTGGGAATAACAAAACCAAAGCACTGGAGAAAACAAATCCCGACTTTATCGCAACTGCCAACATCGGCTGCATGGTGCATCTTGCTGGAAAATCAACACGACCAGTAAAACACTGGATTCAGATTATTGATGCCGCTATGGCCTAACAAATCACATGTCTACATTTATATAAACCACTGCCTCTTATAAAAAGGCAAAAAATAAAAAAGGTAACCCTTATGAAACTAAAAACACTGATTAAATCAACCGCGGGACTTTCTCTCGGCCTCATGTTATCCAGCAATGTACTCGCGGATACCGTCATGCGAGTGTCTAGCTGGCTGCCACCAACTCACCCACAAAATGCCGTCGTTCTGACAACCTGGGGGAAATGGATTGAAGAAGCGACGCAAGGTCGCGTCACAATGGAAATTGAATACGGTATGGGACACCCCAAAACCATGTTCAATCTGGTTGAAGATCATGTTGTTGATGCGAGCTGGAGTGTTCACGGTTATATCCCAGGACGTTTTAAACTGACAGAATCTGCTGAACTGCCTAATCTGGGGGCTAACGCAGAAGCCGCTTCCGTCGCGCTATGGAGAGTCAACGATAAATATTATAAACAAGCCAATGAACATGAGGGCCTTGTCCTAGCGGCGTTATTTACTCACGGACCCGGCCAGATTCATTTAGCCAAACCCATTGAATCACTGGCTGATATGAAAAATCGTAAAATTCGTTTAGGCGGCGGCATTCAATTAGAAGTCGGGGAACGTATGGGAGTTACCGCTGTTGGCGCACCGGCTACAAAAGTATATGAAATGATGCAACAGGGCGTTATTGATGGTGTCTTTCTTCCAATGAGTGAACATAAGTACCAACGTCTGAAAGACGTAGTAAATCACGTAGTGAAGTTGCCAGGCGGCATCTACGTAACCAGCTTTTCAATATTCATGAACCCCGTATTTCTAGAGAACTTAAGCAAAGAAGATCGAGACGCGATTATGGCTGTTTCTGGTGAAAGACTCTCTGCTTTAGCAGGTCGGGCATGGGATGGTGGTGATGTAGAAGGACTGGCTGAAGCAAAAGAAGCTGGCGTGTCCATTCTGGAAGTTAAAAAAGGTGATTCAATCGACAAAGAGTTTCAAGCTATGATTGTTGGCATGGATGACGATTATCTTGAACGAGTGGCCGATCGTGGCGTTGATGCAGCAAAAGCACTTAAAGAGCTACGCGAGATCGCCCGAAGCTATGTACCTGAAAGCGCACAAACGAACACCGCTCAAAACTGATAGATCAATTGTAATTGCTCAACAGATCTCTGGTAGGCGCTAACCAAAATAGCGACTTTCACTCCGGTTATCGACACTATTACTATCTATGGATAACCGGAGTGCTTTTTAACAGTGATATTTAGAAACCGCCCCCCGTACTGAAGCCTCCACCACCACTGCGCTTACTACTTCGTCCGCTACCCGGGATACGGAAACCGCCGCTGCCACTGCGTGTACTCGGCCAACGAAAAGTGCTGTTACTATTGGACGGATTTCTTCCCGGCGACCTGCCGCTGATACCACCACTGCCAAAATCAGGTTGCGCCCCGCCTGCATCATAACGCTGATTACGCTTGAGCACCCGCCACACATCACTGCCTGCCACTGCACCCTGAATGAACTGAACCAAGACCGATTTGATCAAGTCTTCATTGCCAAACCCGGAACGCACATCATCAAAGCGGTTATTCTTAAAGTTATGCCTGACACTTTCTAACTCTTTGAGCTTGGCAATTTTTGCAGAATGAGCCCTACGCAGATCCGTGAGATCATCTTCATTATCTTCGTAGTTATCCTGAAATTGCTTCAGCTCCCTCACTAACTCGTCATCAACAGGTGACAATGTTGCCCGGGCAAAGCGTTCTATCTGAAACAGATCTTTATGCGCCATCGCATCACTCAGGCATTGGATACTGCGCTTCATATACTCATCAGCACCGGCAGCAAACAACGCTCGCTTCTCAATGGCAAGGTTCAGGGTATTTTCTATCGCCTCAATCTTGTCATCGTGCTCATCCAATGTATTCCGTGCGTCATCCAGCCGCTTTTCAATTGCAGGAACGCCGGCATCAGAGAGCGCCTGCTTCTCCAGGGCTTGTAACTTAACAAACTCAGCCTCGGCTTCTATCTGTACTCTTTCTGCATGTGCCATTAAGCGCTTAGGAATCTCCTGCAGGTTCCAGTAATTACTCCGATTACGCTCATACTGAATTAAACCGGCTACCCATTTATCCAGAGAGCGAGTCAACAAACCACCTGTATAATCGGGAGTTCCATACTGGCGGTTCCACAGATACATGAATAGTTTATCTTTCTGATAAGGCTCATCTTTAATATCCATATCGGCCTGGGCACGCTGACTTTTCTGCAACGCTTCTGCCGCTACGGATTCAGCTTTACTAGCTCGTTCAAACTGCGCAAGATAAGCCGCATTTTGACTCAGATCGGCTTGAATGATAGTTTCATTCTCGGCCAGCTCTTGGGAGATTTCATTAGCGTTACGTAATAAGGTTTCGCGTTCTTTTTCACATGACTCGAGCTGCTGCTTCAAGCCAGAGATCTCTTCTTCAATTTTCTGCAGATGCTCTGCTCTTTCCCTTAAAATATTTTTCGCTTCGCTATCAGCAGCCGTCAAAGTATCTCGCAACTGCCCTGTGTCTATCTCTTGCAAGCGAACCCGGGCAATTTCATTAATCACTCGTCCCTGCTGACGAAGGTTATTCGTCAGATTTTCGGTCAGTCGCGTTAAATCCTGATCAAGACGATCAATATCATCCCGTACCGTTTTCAAGGCACTGTCGATACTGCTTAAGGCTGTTGAACCACTCCACATCATCTACATCCTTCTTTTAATAAGTTCCGAACATTACCGGTTCTGATCTACCACAAGCACTCTTTACCACAGGCCCTATTTACCACAGACCCTATTTACCATTGCGTGATGGTAGCGCCATCGGTGATAGAAATGTTATAGCGAGGCAACAGATAGCCCGTCGGTTTCTCTCCCACTATATTTTTCTGGATAATGCCATCATCACGCTTATCCGCAGCAACAGCATTGAAAGTTCGGGCATCAACGCGGACACCCCACTTATCAACATGACTGCGTTGACCAGACTCTTCATTCGTGACCGGTAATGTGAGCACCTTATTACCCTTATCTATCGCTTCTACGATCAGATAATAATTGCGGGCATTGGTATTAACATCCGGAACACGCCAAACACCGGACTGCTCGTTTGGACGAGATACGATACGGATTTTATAACTGATCCTGAGCTGAGCCAGCATCTCCTCCATCTCGCCTAACAAGGATTGAGCCACTTCAGGTTTATTATTCTTTAACGCCGCTGCAGCTGAGTTTTGCAACTCTTTGGCTTGTTCTGATAAAAGTGGCTGCTTAGCCAGCGATGCAATTTCCGCATAGGTTTGTTGCAAGCTTGCCGGTAGTGCTTGAATCGCCTGCTGCTGCGGTCTCTCGTTTAAAAAGTAGTTCCCGCCATAAAAGACTGACACCACTAATAGTAAAACCGCCAGTGGAATGCCCCATTTTTTTCGGCTGACATACAGACCCGCCAATAGGGTAGAAAAGCTTTTTTTCGTTGGATAATACTTAAAACGGTCTTCATCCAGCGCTTTAATGCCCTCATCCAGGATATGATCCGGAACGTCCAAGCCTTGTTCCGCATACATATCACGTAAGCGTTCTAACAGGCGGTCACGTCTGCCGTCTGCATCCAGCTCCCGCTTCACCATGCCTTCACGATGCCGCAGTGTATCGACAACATCCATTGCCACCATGATATCTTCAAGCTTGGTTCTTGGCTGCTCAGTTTTGGATACGCCAGCCGAATCAGTCTTTTCCATTTTATAACTCGCTACTTTTCACACTCGTCTTACACGCTGCTGCTGAGGCATTCAATCAGTGCAGCGTGATCAGGTTCGCCATTTTTACTGAGGGCGTGATAAATCAGGCAAAGGTAATGATCCGCCACGCTGGATAACTTTGGCTAAACGCTGCTTTCCCTCTTCAACGGAGTCACGAATTTCTTCTGCATTTTTAGTCGAGAGAACGCGCATCTCTTCGATAATCTCACGTGAACGCTCCTGAAAATTCACGACGGACTCAACCAGTTTTTTGACTGATTCTGCACGAATCGTAGGGCCGTAACCTGCTTTGATAGCCGCTTCCTGGACTTTCCCACCGATAGAAGCCAAGTCCTCCAGACTTTTAGAGACACCATCTTTCATCGCGTTAAGCGTTTCAGTACTTTCGTGCAAACCAAACATACCCGTATAAGAAGCGGTTAGCGCGGTAAATACGGACTCATTAGTACCGAAGAAAGTAATCGATTGCTTATACACACGATCTTTAGCACTGTTGGTTTGCATCAAGCGCATCATAATCACTTCAGAGGTGTTGTAACTAACCGTCAGATTATCTGACAAATCTTTAGCCACCTGATATCGGTCTTCAGCGAACTGCAGACTGCGCATGCTTTCATCACGTGCTAACTCTAATGACGCACGTGCTGCCAGATCATCGCCCACAAACTGCTCGACGGCATCACCCGCCTGCTTAAGCGCCTCTTTTGCTGTATTCCAAAGTGCTTCTGTTTGCTTTAGCAGATCGAGTGCATAAATTTCGGACTCTTTGATCGCACCACGAAAATCCTGATATGCGTTCAATATTACCTGCTCTCGCTCGATCTGATCTTTTGAATCACGCGCCACTTCCAGATAAGTATCTTTTATTTTGTCAAAACGGCTGGCGATGTCACCACGTGTTACTTTCATCCATACATTGCTGGCGCGCTCAAAGGTATCAACTTTGCCATCCTCTACCTGCTCAACCATCTTTTTCGCATCATCACGAATACTATTAAAGGCTTCGGTGATCTCGGCGTAGCGTTCGCCGATTTTCATCTGAGATACCTGTTCACGAACAATTTCATTAAAAACAGAAGCTTGCGTTAACGTCCGGGCAATCGCTAATGTTTTGGATTCATCAATATCTGATAACCTCTCGATCAGAGCAACCACAGGAGCCTCATCAACTTTTTCCGGCATCAGCCCTAAGTCACGCACCTGAGATAATGCTTTATCAAGGTATTTAAAAGTAAGATTTGACATGACGACTCCTTATAAAAGTTTTAAATGAGTACTTATTTACACAACACTATAAATAAGAAAGATGTAGCGGAGATTAACACGGCAGGAATTGATAGATGCAATTAAAATAACCGGGCCTGCTTGATAGAGACAAGCAAGCCCGGCAACTAAGGTTAACTCTCTTTTTCGTAATAGGTATAGCCTTGCAGGCTCGTATTAAAAGTATTAATCATTTGCTGGCGCTCACGGGCAGTAATCCGTCCTTCGCGTACGGCTCGTTCTGCATTATTTCGGTAGCGTAACTGAATATCTTTGGGGCTAAACTCCACATAACTTAAGACATCAGCAATAGTGTCGCCGTGGATCTCTTTAACAAACTCAAATCCCCCTTCATTATCCAGCCTGACGCTGACAACGTTAGTGTCACCAAAAAGGTTATGCAGGTCACCCAGCGTTTCCTGATACGCGCCTACCAAAAACACACCCAGATAATACTCTTCTCCCTCATTTAACTTATGCAGAGGCAAAGTACTGGTGGGTTCAGGATCACCGATGAAGCGGTCAATCTTACCGTCGCAGTCACAAGTAATATCCGCAATAACCGCCTGTCGGGTCGGGCGTTCATCAAGACGATGAATCGGCATAATCGGGAACATCTGGTTGATCGCCCAAATATCCGGCAACGACTGGAACAAACTGAAGTTACCATAGTAGATGTCTGCTAATGATTCCTTCAGGTTAGCTAACTCAGCCGGAACGCGCTCCATGGTTTCTACCAGCGCAAGAATGCGGTGCAGAATATCAAGAAACAGGTTTTCTGCAACAGAACGTGTACGCAGGTCAACCGAGCCACGTTTAAACAGCTCACGTATCTCGTGACGATAGAAGTGCGCATCGTTATAGCATTCCTGCACACGGCTAGGCTGTAAATAATCAATGATACCGCGTAATTGGGTTAATTGATTCGGCTCATTTATCCCGACCGTACCGACATTAATAGGCTCAAAATGCGTTGTATCAAGAATATTAAAAAGCAAAATGGAAGAGTAAGCGACGGTGGCTCGCCCCGACTCGGTAACAATTGTCGGATGCGCTATGTCTTGCTCATCCAAAGTCTGCTTGAGTGTTTCGACGACATCTTCGCAGTACTCAGCCAGCGTATAGTTTCGGCTTTGCTCTCCGGCGCAACGCGCTCCGGTATAATCCACCGCCAAACCACCACCCAAATCGATATGCGTCAGCGCGGCGCCCTCTTTCATCAGATCGGTGTAGTAACGACACGCTTCTATCACACCACTGCGAATCTCTTGAATACTGGGAATCTGCGACCCCAGATGACAATGCAGTAACTTTAAGCAATCTAACATCGTCTCTTGCTTGAGGAGATCAACGACCTCAATAAGTTGTGTTGCCGTCAGGCCAAAGACACTGCGATCACCGCTGGTCGTGTTCCAATGACCACTCACCTGAGTATTCATTTTAGCGCGTACGCCAATAAGAGGCTTAATACCCAGCTCACGGCTACGTTCTATAATGATAGGTAACTCAGTGGTGGTTTCGATAACAAAATAACACTCGAAACCCATTTTGACTGCTTGTAAACCAAGATCGACAAACTCCTGATCTTTGTATCCATTACAAATAATCAGGCTGCCGGGTTCTTCCAGCATCGCTAACGCAGCAATAATTTCTGGCTTACTACCGACCTCAAGACCATGTTGAAAACGCGCCCCAAAACTGGCAATTTCCTCAACAACCTGTGCTTGCTGGTTAACCTTGATAGGATATACACCGCGATACCGGCCCTGATAACCCACTTTTTCAATCGCTTCAGAAAAAGCCGTGTTGAGTCGGTGAATCTGCGCATCAAGAATATTTTCAATACGCACAAGTGCTGGCATTTTGAGATCACGCTCGCTCATGCCTTCCACGATATCCATGAGTGCTACAGAATTAGCCTGTGTTTTAGCCGTCACTTTTCCGTCAGCAGACAGTCCAAAATATCCATTTCCCCAACGTTCAAGGCCGTATAGATCGGACGATTGTTCCAGATCCCAATCAGGTTGATGAGTCTGATTCAAAACAGTTCTCCAAGATTATCAATAGCCAGGTAAGGCAAAAAGATGAGTCAAAATAAAAAGCGTATTTTGATAGCGACTAACTAATCATTGACGCTGTGTAAAATCGAAGAATAAACACAATCTTTGTAGAAATCTACTGAGTCCGCCCTACAGGTATAGATAAATACACACCGCTCCATTCGTTCAGCATCAAAACAGAGCTGAGTGTGGCAGCTCATATTTGATGTATAAAAATCAGTGCTTCAACCTGATCTACAGGCAAGGGCTTGCTGAAATAAAACCCTTGAAACTGCGTACAGCCCATCGTTTTCAAACCGTCAAGTTGCTCGACCGTTTCAACGCCTTCCGCGATACTGAGTAACCCCAGATTATCAGCCAGTTGAAGTATCGTTTGTGCAATGGCGGCATCTTTTTGATTGGTCACAATTTGATCAATAAATGATTTATCAACTTTTAACGTGTCGATAGGAAAGCTTTTCAGATAATTAAGTGAGGAATATCCCGTTCCGAAATCATCAATCGCCAAATTAATACCTAATGCTTTAAGAGATACCAATACTGCCAGCGTATCGGTAACATTTTGAATGATGGCAGACTCTGTTATCTCCAGCTCCAGCAAACAAGGATCAAGACCTGAAACCTCTAGCGCTTCTAAAACCTGCTCCGAAAGTTGTTGATGATTGAACTGTAATGCGGACAGATTAACAGCCATGCGGTATTTTTTTTCTGATTTTTCCGCCCATATAGCTGCCTGTTTACAGGCTTCAACTAAAACCCACTTACCCATAGGAACGATTAACCCTGACGCTTCCGCGATCTCAATAAAGGCATCGGGAGAGAGAAGCCCTCTTGTCGGGTGCTGCCAGCGCAATAGCGCCTCGAAACCTATAATGCTGGATTTATCATTGCAAAACTGCGGCTGGTAATAAAGCACCAGTTCATCATTTTTTAATGCGGTACGCAGGTCATTCTCAATCGCTATTCTATTTTTTAAATAAACATTCAGGTCTTCAGAGAAAAATTTATAATTATTACGTCCACTTTCTTTGGCGTGATACATAGCAACATCAGCATTTTGCAATAGCTCCTGAACGCTATCACTGTCATCAGGATAGGATGCAATACCAATACTCACCGTTACATAAACCGAATCATGATCTAATAAAAAAGGTTTTGAAAAAGCATCAATTATACGCTGCGCAATAACCACTGCATTTTCTACTGCGCTAACTTCGCACAATAAAACAGTAAACTCATCACCGGCGAGCCGGGCCACTTTATTAATCACTTCCCCGGCAGAAACGATATCAGACACTCTGACTGCATTTTTTATTCTAGCCGCGGCCTCACTTAAAACCAGATCGCCGGAGTGGTGACCAAAACTATCGTTGATATTTTTAAAGTGGTCCAAATCAATAAACAGAAGGCAAACCTTTTCAGACCTACGTTTAGCCACCGCCAAAGAAGACTCGAACTGATTCAAAAACAGGCGCCTGTTAGGAAGCTTGGTCAAGGTATCATAGTAGGCATAATATGAGATCTCTTTTTCAGATCTCTTCTGCGCTGTAACATCATGTAGGGTGCCGATAATCCTACGGTATCCATACTCTTGAATACTGTCGGTACGGTCATGAAAAACAAGTATTTCACCATCAGCACGAATAATACGATACTCAATATCGTAGGATTTATTTTCAGCCAACGCCTGTCGTAATGACTGTATCAGTAACCCACGATCCTCAGGGTGAACATGCTTTAGTGCAGATCTGAAATTGACCTTTGAATCGACATCACTCAAACCTAACATTGAGAAAAGCTCTTTGGAGAAATCAAGATATGGCGAGTTAAAATCCCATTCCCAATACCCCAAATTGGCAATCGACTGAGCCTTGGACAACCTGGACTGGTTCCGGCTTAATGCAAGTAATGTCTTATTCGCTTTCAGAATGTATCTGACTCTATGACTAAACAGCGGCCACTTCAGAGGCTTTGTCATAAAGTCAGTGGCCCCCGCTTCGAACGCCGTTTCTATATCTTGAGGCTTATCTAAAGCAGTCACCATTACAATGGCGCATTGCAAACCTTTATCCGTACTTCGCAGTTGCTTGCAACACTCAAAACCACTCATTCCGGGCATGGAAACATCAAGCAAAATAATATCGGGGGAGGTCTCATTAAACAGGATTAACGCCTGCTCCCCACTGTCTGCCTCATAGATTTTGACATCATTATTCTGCAGCGCATATTTCATTAATAAGCGAACACCCGGATCATCATCAACAATCAGTACCGTATAAGGTATGCCTGACTCATCCTTCACGAATAATTCTCCACAAATTTATTCAACGCAGCTGTTGTTTCTTGATAACAGGGATCAAGTGACAAGACTATCGTGGCAGCTTGATCCAACTTACCATCACGGCCGCAGTGTTCCAGCTCTTTAGCAATACCTGACAACACCTCTGCACCTAAATTAGCCGCACTGGACTTTAGCGAGTGCGCCGACATAAAGAGTGACTTATGATCACCACTCTCTATTGCTTGGGTAATAGTCTCAATAATACCAGGCGTGTGGCTTAGGAAGAGCGTAATCGTTTCGTTAATAATAATCGCGCCCTGATCTGGTACGAGCGAAGCGATTTCGGTTAAAGAGAGGGGGTTCAGAATCACTCCGCTTTCGACACTACTTTCTTCCATTTGAGTCAAACCCTGAGCAAAATCCAACTCTTTTCCAAGCCACTTGTTCAAGCACGCTTCCATTTTTACCAAGGTAAAAGGCTTAAGTAAAATATCGTTCGCACCCGCACGCCGGAATATTTTACTCACTTTGGGTTGTATATCAGCGGTAAGCGCTACTATAGGGGTGGTGGAATTGACAGAATCCGGACCAAGTTCTCTGATACGCTGAGTTGCCTCCACTCCATCCATTTCCGGCATGTGATAATCCATAAAAATCAGATCATATTTAACGACCGTTGCTTTTGCTACTGCTTCGCACCCATTTGAAGCCAAATGATAACTATGGCCTAAAGATCTCAAATATTGTTCGACAACCATTTTGTTAATCGGGTTATCTTCCGCAATAAGAATATTACCAACTTTGGAAAATCTATTTTTTTCAACGGGGATCTCAATACTCTTAGGATAATCAACATCCACTTTTGTTAATGGAATTGAAAACCAAAAGCAACTCCCTTCATCAACCACACTATTAACACCATATTGGCCTTGCATCAGTTCAATCAACTGCTTACAGATAGCCAAACCTAGTCCGGTACCACCATATCGGCGTGTGATGCTACTATCAGCCTGAATAAAAGGTGTAAATATATTTTTAAGATGCTCGGGGTTAATACCAATACCGGTATCGTTAATAGAAAACCGCAGCATTGTATCTGAGTGCACAATTAATCTTTTTATACCGATGGACACTTGACCTTTTTCTGTGAATTTTACGGCATTGCTGACCATATTCCCCAGCACTTGGCGGATACGCATAGCGTCACCCAAATAGATACCTTGAGCCTCTTTTTCAATCTCAAGAGTAACGATGACCCCTTTTTTAGCCGCTAAAGGTGTTATTGCCTCAACAATCGAGTTGGCCAACGAGGTAAGATCAAATTCTTTATATTCAATTTCTACTTTATTTGCATCTAATTTTGAAAAATCCAGTATCTCATTCAATAAGGCCATGAGAGATTGCGCAGAGGTATTCAAATAATGAATAGTCTCGGCAATCTCTTTTTTAAAGGTATAGGTGCCTAATAATTCAGAAAACCCGATAATGCCATTCAGAGGCGTTCTGACCTCATGGCTCATTATTGCCAAAAAATCAGATTTTGCACGATTGCCTTCATTAGCAAAATGTAAGGCTGACTCCAGCTCTTTGGTGCGTGATTCAACCCGAACCTCAAGCTCAGCATTCATAGTCGCTAATTGCTTATCTCTTCCGTAAATTTCATCCAGCATATTATTAAAATTTTTACCCAGCACTTCAAATTCAGTGGTGGTGCTGGATGGCGCTCGCTTTGTGTAGTCTTTTTTATCCGCAATATTCTGAATAGTATAGAGAAGCTCGTTTAAAGGCTTTGTAAAAAAGCCTTGTAACCACAGCATAATTAATGAGCTGATCAACAAAGCCAGAGCGCTCGTAAAAAAGACCCAGTAATAAAGGTCATTTAAACGCTTTTTAAATGTTTGCATATTATCAAATATCGAGATAACACCTATCGTTTCATTTTCACTAATAATTGGGATAAATGAACATAATCCATCGGAACCTCTACGAATCACACTCGAATTTTGACTAAAAACTGTTTGTATCTCTTTTTTTATAGCCTCTGAATCATTTTCCATAGAACCATACTGAGCAAAAATATTACCCTTAGCATCATAAATATTCGCTTTGTATATATCGGGTTTGGCTTTTAGTGAGTTCAACGTATTTTTGGCCGCGACAGGATCGGAAAATAACACGGCTGCTATCGTGTTCGCCGCTACCATCTCACTAATTGAGATAAGTTCACTCTCGGCCTGTTTCCTGGCTACTTCTGTTTGACTGCTGATAATCATCCATAACATGATGGTAACCACAATAACAACGAGTGATAGCATTGAAAATAAAAGTCGAAACTTAAGCGACCTGAACATATTCACCCTCAGCGCCTGACAGCAATGGCTAATTTTAACATTTGAGAACTCAGCACTATCTTTGATTGATTAACGGGGTCAAGGTTTATCAAAAATCTCAACCTATTATCACTAACAGTAATTTCTATCATTCCACCTTCATCGTGAAAACCCGCGATATCTGATACTGTTAATATAGGTTTTCCTTTAACTTTAAGGAATAATCGATTCAGGATATCGCGTTTGGATTTATCAATATAAATAAGCTGGCATGTATCAAGATCATTTATTGTATCTACTTGTCGAATTTTAATAGACCGATCCGCTATTTTCTTACCGGAAACCAGTGATAAACCAGACTTATACAGATCATTAAAGTAACAAATTTCAATCTCGGTACTGACAGAGTTTTCTGGCCACTGTGCGAATTTTGCAAAGTTATAAATAAGTGCAGACTTTAAAGAATAGACATTATCTTCCTGCGCCCCTGAAACAAAAGGAGCGATAATAAGTATAATCAGTAACCTTAATACTTTACCGACAATATGAATCTTCATTTTAGGAATCATCAGCTAAATCAATCAAAATAAAACTGATATTTTGCCGTATAATGAAGGCTCAACCCGATAAGGTATATGGAACTGTTCAGCTTCATACTCTACATGAGCACCATTTAATAAATTCTTACCAAATAAAGACAAGGTCATATTGTTTATAGGGCGCCAGTTCACACCCAGATCAAGCCCTTGATGGCTATCAATAGTATTGTTTCTAAAACTAAATGGAGAAAGAGCCGTTGCTTCACTGGTATAACGCCACGTTACATTCACATCAACATCCCGATTAATGGACCAGTCTGCATTTAGAGATGCTATATGATCAGGAGCGTAAGTGTTTTGAGTCAGGTTTCTGGAAAAATCACCCTGAAAATAACTATAGTTAAATTTGAATTTAAGGTTTTTATTCAGCAACCACTGTGCTGATAATTCAGCACCGTAACTATTACCCGCATTGTTATTTGTAAAGTTATTTATTTGCGTGATATAGCCAGCAGAAATAGTACTCAAATCTGTCATACTTGCGGTAGTCGATCTAAGCTTCTTGTAATCATTATAAAACAATGCGGTATCTAACGAAAAGTTATCTGATGGCGTATAGCGATGGCCTATTTCATACGTCATCAACTCTTCAGATTCAAATTCATCATTGCCCATTACTACTATTTTAGTCAAAAACGGTGAGGCTGGAAACGAAGAATCAAAGCTTGTATTCGGTGGTATATTAACAGCATTAATCGATAAATTTCTTTCTGCCCGGGAGGGCGTTCTTACGGAGTAAGCCACTGATGACCACACTTTATGCTGATCATCTACTTTGTACATAATACGAGCATTAGGCTGAACCTCGATATCTGTATAGCTGTTGTGTTCGACTCGTGTCGCCAATGTTAACCAGAGCTTATCCTCTGACAAGGTAATTTCATCACGCGCAAAAGCACTCCACAAAGTGGTAGATGTACTATTAGCTGATGCCGGAGTAATGATAGGGTCAGCATCAATATCATCCTCAATATATCGATAGCCTAAACCCCAGACCAGATTGTGCTTCTCACCTATTTTAAACTGGTGCTGAAAATCTACATCGAAAGTGTCGGTAATAAACCCGAATAAACTCTCTTCCCGTTTAGCATGATCATAATAGGCCTGAAGGCTGTATTCAGAGTTCGCTGATAACGCTTCTGTATATTTTGCTAACAGGTTCCAACCGCTAGCATCAAATTTATCGCTGGTGTACTGCCCATAAAACGGTGCGTTTTCTGTCGGCGTAAATAAGGTTTGCTGGAGTTTGCTGTGATACACATCAGCACTGATAGTGAGTGAAGAGGCCGTGCCCAACTGCATGTCTAAGCGCCCTCCTCCCTGTACATTTTGCCAGTCATTATCAGAACTCACACCATTCATTACCAAGTTTTGAGGATATTCCATATCTTGGCTATTAAACGTTAGGGAGTCTCTTTTAAAGCCTTTAATATACCCGCGAGCAGTCGCTCCCTCTGCCAGTTTTCCACCAAAGCGTACACTGGCAAACCCTTTTTCATAATCACCTGCACCCATTTCAGCATAGCCGCCCTGAGTATCAGCACTATGTTTAGTGATGATGTTTATTACACCGTTCACTGCGTTTGCACCCCACATGGCGGCGCCGGGCCCTCGAATGACCTCTATACGTTCAATATCAGCCATGACGGTGTCTTGCACTTCCCAATACACACCGGAAAACTCCGGCGAGTAAAGTGTACGGCCATCCATCATAACCAGCAGCTTATTATTATATCGTCCGTTAAAGCCTCGGCTGCCGATAGCCCATTTTTGGGAGTCGAGCTGTGCTACATGCAAACCCGGGACGTCACGCAAAGCCTGTGGTATTGATGTCGCACCAGAACGCTTTATGTCATCACTACTGATCACATAAATAGCAGCCGGTGCTTTTGACAAGGACTGTGGTTGTTTTGATACAGAGGTCACCTCAACATCCAGCAACTCTTGCAAACTGAGTTCAAAGCTATCAAGTTCCTGGCTCTCTTCTGCCTGAACAAGATTGCCACATAATGCGGAAATACACACTGCTGAGATGCATAGACTCTTCATAAAAACATCCACTACCTACTCAATCGTTTAATCCCGGAAGCATTAACTACAACTCGATCATTTTGAAACGCTTAAAAGGTACATAAACGGTACGTTAAAGCCCATCCAGCTAAACTAATAACCAAGCATAAGCCTATGATATTCGTGTAATTAATACTTAGAGATTATTTAATATAAAAAAGCTTAGTACATTTTTTAAAATACGTTGTTCAAACGGCTTCTTTTCATACATCAATACAGCCTACTACTCCTAACGTCTAAGAAAACAATTCTTCAACCTGCGCTTTTAAAGCAGACAGTTGATTTTCTAATTCTGATACACGCTGCTCCAACACCTCAATTCGGGAGCCTCCTTGATTTCCTACGCTTTGAGAAGAAGCGATATCCGCTGCATAGTCAGTCATATCAACATCACCACTAAACAGGTGAGCATAACGAGACTCTCGTTTACCAGGCTCACGCGGCAAACGAATGACATATGGACCATTATCAGGCTCACTTAATTTTTGTAGTAGAGTTTCCACTTCATGGACATCACAAAACGTACACAGCCTATTGGTCCGGCTACGCAGCTCACCGGGGGTTTGTGGCCCGCGCAACAATAGCGTGCAGATAATACCTAACGCCTGCTCACTGAGTTGAAGCTCACTAAACTCAGTATTACAAAAGCGATGCTTATATTTCACCACACGGCTACCAAAACCTACCTCTTCCTTTATCAGACGTTTTTTAGCCAGCTCGTCCAATACTTCCTGCACTTCTACTTCACTCAAGGTCAGGACCGGATCCCGGTTGCTTTTTTGATTACAGGCATTCATCAGAGAGTTTAGAGACAGCGGGTATTGATCAGGGGTCGTAATCTCTTTTTCAATTAAACAGCCAATGACTCTCGTTTGTTTCAGGCTTAAGTCCATATCCACAGCATCTTACCTCTCTGCTTTTTCAACAATAATTTCACAGCGCCATCTTGCCCATCAAGCGATAAAAACCAGAGCTCAGTCTTTAATGCACCGCTGACGGTTAACCCTTTGAAAATTAGCATTTGAATCGCCTTTCTAACAGCGCTTATATCACCATTTATCGAGATCCCATCGCCAATGCTGCTATGCAACATTTCAGAGCAAGTGCACTATTCAAGGGCTTTATGATTACTTAATTTTTAATATGAAATTTATAAACAATTAAATTATTTTATATTTTTCAATAAGTTAAAAAATAATATTAACTATTGGAATATTTCATGCAGAATGTTGAGTACGTTAGAAAAACATCCCTGAATGATGTTTTTCAATGCAGTAATGAGCAATTGCGTAATATCTATTAAGAGAGGAAGTATTATGGCTTACCTAGTTCCGTCCGAATTTGTAACAAAAATGGTGGACGCCGGCGAATCCAAAGTCCACATGTCTACCCAAGATACCTTAATCAGGGCCTATATGGCCGGCGCAATTTTGGCACTTGCAGCCGTTTTTGCAATCACAGTTGCCGTTCAAACCGGTGTCTTTCTCATTGGTGCGATTCTGTTCCCCGTAGGCTTTTGCATGTTGTATCTGATGGGGTTTGATCTGCTTACCGGCGTATTCGTACTCACCCCACTGGCATGGCTGGATAAGCGCCCTGGTGTCACTATCCAGGGAATATTAAGAAACTGGGGGTTAGTGTTTGTCGGTAACTTTGCCGGGGCATTAACCGTTGCCGTCATGATGGCATTTGTTTTCACCTACGGTTTTAATATCGAACCAGGCGCTGTCGGGCAGAAAATTGCCAGTGTCGGTGAAGCGCGCACACTGGGTTATGCAGAGTACGGTCTCGCAGGCTGGTTCACTATTTTCCTGCGCGGCATGCTGTGTAACTGGATGGTGTCTATGGGCGTTGTCGGTGCGATGATATCGACCTCCGTGAGTGGAAAAGTTATCGCGATGTGGATGCCCATTATGCTCTTCTTCTTTATGGGATTTGAACACTCTGTGGTCAACATGTTCCTCTTTCCATCCGGCATTATTATGGGTGGGGACTTCTCCGTAATGGACTACTTCATCTGGAATGAAATCCCAACAGCACTGGGTAACCTGGTAGGTGGTTTAGCATTTACAGGGCTGACTCTATACACAACACACATTAAGACAGCAAAAAAACGTGCCAGCGCACATGAACTTAATTCACGTCTTGCTTAATTTTTTCTATCAACGCTTCAGCCATGTGAATTGGCTGAAGCTTTAGGCAGAAGATATGTCACAGCCATTAAAAGTCTCCGTTGGCCAGTACTCAGATAAAGGCCGTAAAACAATCAATCAGGATTTTTACGGTTTTTATAAGCCACCAGAACCTCAGCTCAGCTTAAAAGGGATCGCTTTTGCGGTGGCTGACGGCATTAGCAGCAGCGACGTTAGCCAAATTGCCAGCGAAACTGCCGTTAAATGCTTTCTGGACGACTACTTCTGTACGTCAGATGCCTGGTCAGTCAGACACTCAGCACATCGCGTCTTAGCAGCAACCAATTCTTGGCTGCACACGCAATCCAGAAACAGCCAATTTCGCTTTGATAAAGACAAAGGTTATGTATGCACTATCAGTGCGATGATCTTTAAATCAACAACCGCACACATATTTCATGTCGGTGATACCCGTATTTACCGTCTACAAAACAACGCTTTAGAACAATTAACCAAAGATCATCGGCTATGGATATCACAGGATAAAAGCTATCTAAGTCGTGCTTTAGGCACAGGTACAGAGCTTGAACTCGACTATGAGTTGGTACCACTCAATTGTAATGATGTGTTTATTCTGGCAACCGATGGCGTGTATGAATATGCAGATGCAGAATCTATTATTAACGCTGTCGAGCAAAACAAAAATAATCTTAATGATGCAGCAAAATCCATTGTCGCAACAGCCTTGGATAAAGGTAGCCCGGACAACCTCACCATTCAGATTATTCGTGTTGATAGTTTACCCCACCTCAATTCGAATGAATTACATCAGCAAATAGATGAGCTACCGTTCCCGCATATTTTAGAAGCAAGAGAACAGTTTGACGGTTATAAAATTCTACGCGAAGTTCATGCTACCAGTCGCAGCCATGTATACCTTGCTGAAGACGCAGAAACACTCGCACATGTCATCATTAAAACCCCCTCTATCGACCTGCGTAATGATCCAAAGTACCTGGAGCGCTTCCTGATGGAAGAATGGATTGCCCGGCGCATCAACAACGCCCATGTACTAAAAGCAGGTTTACAAACCCGCAAACGTAACTTCCTTTACACTGTCACCGAGTTCATTGAAGGGCAAACCCTCGCCCAATGGTTAATTGATAACCCGCAACCCGACCTTGAAACCATACGCGGAATTATTGAACAAATAGCAAAAGGCCTTCGGGCAATGCACCGTATGGAGATACTCCATCAGGATCTAAAGCCCGATAACATCATGATCGATAATACCGGAACCGTAAAAATCATAGATTTTGGATCAGCCAGGGTGGCGGGCATTGTGGAAGCCAGTGGAAACGGAATACACAACGATATACTCGGCACCGCATTATACACAGCACCGGAGTATTTTTTGGGTGAAGGCGGATCACAGCGCTCAGACCTTTACTCATTAGCCGTCATCACCTACCACATGATTTCTCGTGAATTTCCTTACGGAACGCAGGTAGCAAGGGCCAGAACCGCCGCTGCACAACGACGCTTAAGCTATCAATCAGTGCTGGATGACGAGCGGGAAACACCCGCCTGGATCGACGACACACTTAAAAAAGCCCTGCATCCAAACCCTTATAAGCGCTATGAAGAATTGTCAGAGTTTTTATATGACCTGCGCCACCCCAATAAAGTCTTTTTATCAAAAACCCGGCAACCGTTAATAGAACGAAGTCCGGTTGCATTTTGGCAAAGTACATCCCTGATTCTGAGCATCATCGTTGTGTTTTTATTGATTAAATAAAACTGAATTTTTAACTCTTCCCGTAGCACTTACATGTAATAAGTGTGAACGTGATATCACCCCTAAAAAAGGAAGCCGATATGATAAGCAGCCGTGAAGAAGTAACTCGCATGATTTTATCTGCCAAGGTACTCAGGAATATCAAATGGAGCGAAGCAGCACAGGCGATAAACCTGTCTAAAGAGTGGACAACCGCCGCTTGCCTTGGACAGATGACATTTAACAAATCACAAGCCGAAACGATCGGAGAACTATTTGGCTTATCAGATGAAGCGATTGCCTGGTTACAAGTAGCACCCTATAAAGGCTCATTACCCACAGCAATACCTACGGACCCTTTAATTTATCGCTGGTATGAAGTGGTCAATGTGTATGGCAGCTCAATTAAAGAGTTAATTCATGAAGAGTTTGGCGACGGAATTATGAGCGCCATTGATTTTTCAATGGATATCCAACGAGAAGAAGACCCAAACGGCGATCGGGTCAACGTGGTTTTATCGGGAAAATTCCTGCCCTATAAAAGCTATTAGTTGTAACAGAAATAAAAGTGATCTGATACCAGCTCCTTGACGTAACTATAGACCTGAACTGTAAATTTTTTATAACAGGCTCCAATGAATACGAATAAAAAACAGATCGCGATTATTGGCGCAGGGCTATCAGGCGCTACTCTGGCAAACAAATTATTGAGCGCTGGCTTGGATGTAACTATTTACGAAAAAAGCAGAGGCACTGGCGGGCGCATCGCCAGTTGCCGCTTTGGGAACAACAGTGCAGACTTAGGAGCGCCATTTATTGACCCTGCTTCTGATGAGTTTCGTCAGTGGTTAGTACAACATACAGCGCTCTGTGAGTGGGCTCCAACGAGCTGTGATTTTAATGGCGCGCCCCGTCCCGGCAAGCCACGTTTGTTAGTTTCTCCTCGCCAAAGCGCCCTAACCAGAGAGCTCATCCAAGGCGCCAATATTCACACCTCTACCCGGGTTGGTTTTCTCTGGCCCGAACAGCGCCAAGTATTACTGCGCGACCCAAACGGCAAACGTCTCAACTGTTACGATGCTGCAATAGTCACCACGCCAGCAAAACAAGCTACCTCATTATTAGAAGCAGTGCCTCGTTTTGCACGGCGCGCAGCGACCGCAACACCCACAATGAGTTGGGTGCTTGTGTTACACATCAATACCACTACGCCTATCATGACAGAGCTATTCGAAGGCCAGCACCCATTATTCTTACGCTGCATTAAAAACAGCGCTAAACCCGGTCGAGGCAACAATACCAATAGTGATATATGGGTATTGGAAGCGACAGCAGAGTGGAGTGAGATGAATCGTGACAGCCATCCGGATGAAGTCACAAAACAACTCAGATCAGCCTTTATTGCCTTAGTCAGCCACACATTTAATAGCCAACCCGTAATTCTGGATGAGAGAGTCCATCGTTGGTTGTACTCGCGCCACAATGATCTAACTCTTGATCAGCAGCTGAATACAACGCTTAATGCCGGGCGAATAAGCAGCCTGAGAGCTACCACAGCCTATCTATGGGACGCCGACACCCAAATAGGTGCATGTGGAGACTGGCTTGAATCCGGCGATCTTGAGGGCGCATGGCTAAGCGCAAGCAGACTCGCTGATCACGTCATTTCTCAACTCGGTACTTAGTAGCACCTCAATTTAATTCGCTTTTAGAAAAACGTGCGAGTCATCTGAACGCGCATTAATCACGTAACACAGATAAAGATTGACATAAAACTGAATATTTACCGGTCGAAGAGGACAAAAAATGATCTCTCCTGAAGCAACCGCAGTTCGTGATCAACTCATCGAGAAAGGCCTGGAGACACCCACGATTGATAATAGAATGTCTCAGGAACAACGCTACGAGCGGATTAAAGGGTTAATGACTGAAGTACTCAGCACCCTGGGACTAAACTTAGAAGACGATAGCTTGCAAGAAACACCGCACCGGATTGCGAAGATGTACGTTTATGAAGTGTTTTCCGGACTGGATTACGAAAATTTCCCTGATATTGCCATGATTGACAATAAAATGGGGGTAGAAGAGATGATAAAAGTGCGTGACATCAGTGTACTGAGTTCTTGCGAACACCATTTCGTTACTATCGATGGCACGGCAAAAGTCGCTTATATCCCTAATAAAAAGATCATTGGATTATCTAAGATTAATCGCTTAGTGCGCTTCTTTAGTCAACGCCCCCAAGTGCAAGAACGACTCACTCAACAAATTCTTATCGCCCTTCAAACACTACTTGAAACTAACAACGTGGCTATCTCTATTAATGCGACCCACTACTGTGTTAAATCGCGTGGCGTGATGGATGTTAATTCTCAAACAGAGACAACGGCATTGGGCGGCATTTTTAAAAGTAACGAGCATACTCGTGCCGAATTCCTCAACTAATAAAGCAGATAGCCGACCATGACTCCGACCCCGCCTGTAAGACCGATCATCTTTTATGATGGCAGCTGTCCACTGTGCAGGAAGGAGATTAATCATTACCGCCGTATCGACGATAAACAAAAAGTAGAATGGCTGGATCTCACCCAGCACACGGATCGGTTACAGACATATAACATCAAATATCAAACCGCTATGGAACGTCTCCATGGCATTGACGCCAGCGGTGAAACAGTCACAGGCGTAGCCGCTTTTTTATTAATCTGGGATAACCTAGGCTACTACCATTATTTATCGAGAATAATTCGATTATTGATGCTAGAAAAGCCACTAGCACTTATTTATCAGCGTTTTGCCAAATGGAGATTCAAGCGCCGCTGTACAGATCAATGTGGTGAAAGTTGCAATATACCGCCCTCATAAAAGTACGTTTGAACATCAGCGACATTAAATACTCATCAAATTTCATCATCTTATTATCAATTTTTTTTTGAAAGTAATTAAACAACCACCCTGTTTTTATTTTATCTAAATAGCCACATAATCGCTCCATAACATTCTTGGAGATACACGATGAAAGCAATTGGCTACCTAAACTCACTAGCAATCACTGAAGCTGACTCACTGGTAGATTTTGAACAACCGGTACCCACTCCAACAGGCCGTGACCTGTTGGTAAAGATTGAAGCGATCTCCGTTAATCCGGTGGACACAAAAATCAGAATGCGAGTGGCACCTGAAAATAGTGAGCACAAAATTCTTGGTTGGGATGCAGTAGGCGAAGTGGTAGAAGTGGGCGATGCCGTTTCTATCTATAAAAAAGGTGACAAAGTATGGTACGCCGGAGACCTCACCCGTCCGGGCACTAACGCTGAATATCATCTGGTAGACGAGCGCATTGTTGGACGCAAACCGCAATCAGTGACTAATGCAGAAGCAGCGGCGTTTCCGCTCACAGCGATCACTGCATGGGAACTGTTATTTGACCGCTTACAGATTGAGCAAAACAGATCTTCAGATACACGTCATAAGCAGCAAATACTGGTGATTGGCGCAGCCGGTGGTGTAGGTTCTATTTTAGTCCAGCTTGCATCTAAGCTAACCAACGCACTGATTATTGGTACGGCATCCCGCCCAGAAAGCCAACAATGGGTAACGGAGCTAGGTGCCGATCATGTGATTGATCATCGCCAGCCGTTAAGCGAAGAGTTAGCGCGAATCGGTATTTCCAGCGTTACACATGTTATTGGCCTAAATGCTACTGAGCAGCACTTTGCAGAAATTGCCAAAGTCATTGCACCTCAAGGTAAGTTTGCATTGATTGACGACCCAAGTACTCCGTTAGATATCTCTTTGTTGAAAATGAAATCGGTCTCGCTGCATTGGGAATTTATGTATACCCGTTCTATGTTCGGTACTGCCGATATGGGTAAACAAGGCGAACTTCTCAACAAGGTCGCTGACTTAATTGATGCCGGTGAGATCAAAACCACCATGGGGCAGCATTACGGTGTGATTAGTGCTGACAATCTTAAACGTGCTCATGCTGATCTTGAAAGCGGAAAAACTATCGGAAAAATTGTCTTAGAAGGCTTTTAACACTAATTGATTAAAATTATTCTGGAATAATATATCGTTAATAGATAAGGCTTTCTTTTAAAGAAGGCCTTTATTTCCATCCTTGTATCCATTGTTCGGCGTCTTTAAGCTCTCGCCAGTCAATCTGAAAAATTTCTTTATTGATAACCGCTTCTAATACACAAGCAACAACGTTTTGCTCTACTTCATCTCTTATCAGCTCAATAACAAGAAAGTGTTTCTGTTTATGCCGTGGTACTACAGCCGTCCATTTAGAGAGCAATAGTTTATTTACATTAAACGCGTTTATCTGAGTTAAATGAGTCATCTTTGCTTCCCACTGTTTTTATACTCATCAATGCTACGGTTACGCTCTACTGGGTAATCGATCACAGGAGCAGGACGAGTATTTTGAGAAAATAAAGAGTTCTGATGTGATTCAGCTATTCCATCAGAGGAAGGCAACCATCGCGCAATATATTCGGCCCTGGGATCAAATCGATCAGTTTGGCGCATCGGACTAAAAATCCGAAAGTACGGTGCTGCATCTGCTCCCACAGAAGCACTCCATTGCCACCCCCCCAAATTAGAAGCAAAGTCTCCATCAATCAGGTGCTGCATAAAAAAGCGAGCACCTAATCGCCAGTCCTGACGCAGGAGTTTTGTCAAAAAAGAAGCACTGATCATTCGCACCCGATTATGCATCCAGCCCGTCTCGTGCAGCTGCTTCATTCCGGCGTCAACAATATCAAAACCGGTTTCACCGTCACACCAAGCCCGAAAGAGCTTTTCATCATATTGCCAGCTGATTTTTGCTTCTACCTCCGGTTTGAATGGCTGCCAACGATTCATCTCTGGAAACGCAACCAGCAGATGGCGATAGAACTCACGCCAGATCAGTTCAGTAATCCATTGACTATAAAACCAATCAGGATCTTCTGAGTAAGCCTGCATCGCAGCAATGCACTGACGCGTGGTTAATACGCCCGCAGTCAAATATGGCGACAACGACGATGTTGCCGCTTGCGCCGGAAAGTCTCGTGATTGCTTGTAATGATCTGATCGTTCATCCACAAATTGTCGCAAAAGGCGATGCGCTTCATCAGCTCCTGCTGACCACAAGGTGCTATTCCAGCGCGCGCCCATCTGATTTTTATAACCAATATCAACAGGGACTTTATCACTGTAGCTGTCACTGCCACAGCCACCACCACTCTCAATCACTAACTTATCGTGGCTCTTAGGCCGTGCAACAGGAGATGGCAAGGGTGAAGAGGGTTGTTGTATATACCGCTGCCGCCAGGCTTTGCTGAAAGGAGTAAACACTTTATAGGCTAAGCCTTGCTGGTTCAGAACGGAACCGGGAGGTAATACCACATCGCTATCGTACGTGTGACAGCGAATGCCTTGCTGCATAAAGAGCGACTCTACTTGCTGATCACGCTTTTGCTCGTACTCAGGATACTCGTCATTAAAATAAAGGTGACGAACATTCAATTGCTGTGCAAGATTTAAGAGTGCTTCCGGCAACTCACGATTTGAAGGAATCCGTATCACTTTAAGCGGAATATTGAGTGCCGCCAGATCCTCTTTTATCTTTTCAAGGTTAGCGAGCCAAAACTGTATTTTACAATGCGCCTCATCCTGCATCAGCCATTGTTCCGGCGTAATCGCAGCAACAGCCACAACTCCCTCCTCAGAACTATTCTGGCAGGCATGAAAAAGGGCATGATTGTCTTCTGTACGCAAATCATTACGAAACCAGACAAGATGATGAGGCTGCATTCAGAAATACGCTCCGTTTGAGTCTTATATATAATTTCTTAAACCAAGTTCATGCGGGTAGGGATCCAGATATACCTGCGACTGAATATATTCAGAACCATGGCGTTTCAGGTAATGTTTGAGCAAGGTCAATGGCGTCACGAGATTCACTTTATTGGTACGGTAATCTTCAATCGCTTCCACAAGATCCCTCTTTGTTTCTGCATCAATGTCCTGCTTTAAATAGCCCATAATATGCATCAGCACGTTGGTATGACTTTTACGGTTAGCGCGCTGGGTTAAATAGGTCATCAGATCCAGAATGTATTTATCAAGTACGGCTTCCAGTGGCTGCTTTGAAGCCTCCCCGGCCAGATACTTACCTAACTGTTTGTAACCTTCATAACTATGCGCCATCAATTGATATTTGTGACGGCTATGAAACTGTATCACCTTATGCAGAGTCGGCGCTGTCATCACCTCTTGACGCCAGTTGTAATAGGCAAACACCCGAATGATAAAATTTTCACGCAATACCGGATCGTTCAAACGAGCTTCCTCTTCAACCGGTAACGCAGGGTTATTCTTCATAAATCGAGCAGCATACACGCCGCTGCCAGAGACATTTGGCATACCGTTCTTATGATAAATCTTCACCCTTTCCATGCCGCAGCTAGGTGAGCCTTTCATCAAAATATAACCGCAAAGGCCAGTATGAGTGCGACTCATCTCATCGGCATATTCTTTGAGCTTATCGGTCACATCCAATGTGGGGTCTTTGACACCGACCACGCGTGGGTCTTCAGCACTGCCCACCAAACGAATAGGCTCACGTGGAATACTTAATCCAACAGCAACTTCAGGGCAGAGCGGCGTGTACTGAAAACACTCACTCAGCACATCTAAGCAATATTTTGATCGCTTGTGCCCACCGTCATATCGAACTTTCTGACCTAATAAACACGCACTGATACCGACAGGAATCGAAGGTTTAGCTAGACTAGTACTCATATAAACACTCTCCATCACGATCCATTAGTATCGTTAAAAACCAGTCATTGGTTGAACAATTTTGCCCAGTAAAGTACTGAACTTAAGCGGTGCATCGGTAGCTATCAGACAGATACAGGCTTCAGAACTGTCCACCAACGGCTGATGCTGTATTTCGCTATCCAGATCTGCAATATCACCTACCGTAAAACGCCCGACTTCATCCGTAAATGAACCTCGTAAAATTAACGTGAGTTCATTACCGTCGTGAGAATGCGGCAACATCGCTTTACCCGGTGCGATACGCAATAAACGTGATGCACCTCCCCGTTCAGTTTTACAAGGAAGATCGTGATAATGAACGCCAGGTGCTATCCTTCTCCACTCAATGTCATCCAATGAAGTACCAATATAGTCATCCAGCGGCCTTGGAATTTCACTACCTTCGGGTTTTAACTGTTTGTTTTTATCAATAGACCTGACGACAACGGCCTTATCAGACTCAGGCTCATCATCCAAACAAGCCAGTACTTGTGCCAACGCATCATCTCTGATTTGAGCGGCATCAAGACTATCCAGCAGCATTCCACCAATCGCTTCGGAATCATTAACCCTCGCACGACACGCCGGGCACATTGAGATATGGCTGGCAACCACCAGCGCCATTGCCTGGGACATAGAACCCGCGGCATAGCTCACCAACGTGGCTTCATCCAGGTGATGTTTAATGTTCATACATCATCCCTCCACATCATTTTAATTTTCTCCGATGCCAAACGAATTCTTGATTTCACACTACCCAGAGGGACGCTGAGTCGCTCTGATATTTCAGAGTGAGAACGCCCTTCATAAAAAGACATATAGATCACCTGCGCCTGATCTTCCGGCAGTTGCGAGATTACTCTGGCCATACGATCTGATGTCACAACCTGTTCACACACATCGTGCTCTTCATCTGGCTCTTCATGCCATGCCTCTAGTGCATATTCCGGATATTTTTGTTTACGCATCCAGTCAATGCTTTGATTTCTTGCCAAGGTAAAAATCCAGGTGCTTGCTGCCGCTTTAGCGCCATTGTAAAGATGGGCTTTACGCCATACAGACAGCATGGTTTCTTGCATCAACTCTTCTGCCGTTGTTTCAACCAAGCCTAAACGAATAATGTAGGCTTTTACTTTGGGTGCAAAGTGCCTGAAAAGCTGTATATACAAAGCTTTGTCTTTTTTTACAGCCAGCTCTGCCAGCATCTCACTCCAAACCTGAGGAGCCTCTGGCTGCTGTATAGCCACAACATTATCCACATCATCACCTGGTGGTTTATTTTCCATAATATCCCTTACGCTGCATCACCCTTAATGGATCACTAAAAACCCGATTACTTTTTAATATAAAGGGAAAAATAAAATTCAGGGCGAAAAATGTGATCTTTTTTTTGTCTTGCTACGTAATAAGCTGCAAATACATTGCTAATCATTATGGATGAACTGATGAATATCGCGGCTATCCGTCCCAAAAAAATCGCTGTCGTTGGCTCTGGAATTTCCGGCCTGAGCTGCGCCTGGTTACTCAACAAAACTCATCAGGTAACCCTGTATGAAAAAGACGATCGCTTAGGCGGGCACTCCAATACCGTCTCTTTCGATCTGGAAAATAATGATATTGATGTTGATACAGGTTTTATTGTTTTTAATCCCGTGAACTACCCTAATTTGGTTAAATTATTTGAAACACTAGATGTCGATACCTGTGAAACGGATATGTCATTTGCGATATCGATAAACCAAGGTCAGCTTGAGTATTCAGGTACGGGCTTAGCCGGTTTATTGGCGCAAAAGCGTAACCTGGTGCGTCCTTCGTTCTGGAGAATGGTTCAGGAATTGATGCGTTTTTACCGTGAATCTGAACAGATGATGCAGCAACAGGACCTTGATCAGATAACATTAGGTGAACTGTTACAGCAACAGGGTTATGGCAAAGCCTTTATCTATAACCACCTTTTACCCATGGGAGCCGCCATCTGGTCAACGCCGGTTGATAAGATGCTGCACTACCCGGCCAGCAGTTTTCTCCGCTTTTGTCGTAACCACGGGTTGGTGCAGCTCAATGATCGCCCGCAATGGAGCACTGTGATTGGCGGTAGCAAACAATACGTTAATAAAATTGCCGCAGAACTAGAAGGAAAGATACGTCTTAATAGCCGCATCCATAAGATCATCCGTCATAATGATCAGGTCATCATAGAAGACCATCACGGTAAGCGTGAATATTATGATGACGTGGTACTGGCCTGTCATTCAGATCAAGCCATGTCGTTACTGGATAAACCCACAGACGATGAAAAACGGCTGCTGGGGAACTTCCCTTATCAACGCAACAAAGCCTATCTTCACTTAGACGACTCGTTAATGCCAAAACGCAAAGCTGTCTGGTCAAGCTGGAACTACCTGTCTGAAGGCAAGCGCGACCAATCGCAAGAGGTGTCGGTGACCTATTGGATGAACCAGCTACAGCCCCTGAATACCGAAACACCTGTTTTTGTTTCACTCAACCCACTGCGTGAGCCAAAAGATGGCAGCATTATCCGTAGTTTCTTTTACGATCACCCGGAGTTTGGTCGTGATGCTTTACAATCCCAAAAACAACTATGGACACTACAGGGCAAACAAAACACCTGGTTCTGCGGCGCTTACTTCGGATATGGGTTTCACGAAGATGGCCTGCAATCAGGCCTTGCTGTTGCAGAACAACTAGGCGGTGTACCCCGCCCTTGGCAGCTTGAGGATAAAAACAGCCGTATTTTTGTTACGAAGCTCCCGCCTCGCTCAACAACTAATGTCACTTTTAGGAGCGCCGGGGAGAAGGTGGAGAAAGCACATGGCTGAACTCAACTCTTGTCTTTATAAGGGTGTAGTGATGCACCATCGCTTTCGACCCACCAAAAACCGATTTATCTATCGGGTTTTTAGTGCATGTCTGGATCTGGATGAACTAACCCAGGTAAACAAGCTCCGTTTTTTTTCCGTCAATGGATTTAATCTCTTTTCCTTTCATGAAAAAGATCACGGCTCAGGAACAGGCCAGCTGGCTGAAAATATCAGATCGTTACTTACTGACCGGGGCTTCGCCAGTGCCACCCATAATATACGCCTGCTCTGTTACCCGCGTATTCTGGGCTATACCTTCAACCCGTTAAGTACCTACTTCTGCTACAACAGTAATGCAGAGCTGGAAATCATACTTTACGAGGTCAGCAACACCTTTGGTTCGCGTCACACCTATTTACTGGAAACGCCGCTGAGCACTGACCAAGTACGCCATCGTTGTGAAAAACTGATGTATGTCAGCCCTTTTATGCCGATGCAAACCGCCTATAGTTTTCGCATCCAGCCGCCTTCTAAACGCATCGCGGTATGTATTCGCCAAACAGAGCAAGCAAGCGAAACATCAGAAACACAACCGATTCTGCATGCCACCTTTACCGGAGAACACTGTGCGCTGAATGATCAATCATTACTCGGCGTGTTTTTTAAATACCCGCTAATGACACTAAAAGTCATGGTTGGAATCCATTGGGAAGCACTGAAACTATGGCGCAAAAAATTAACAGTTCAGCCCCGTGATACAGGCAAAAGCCATAGCATTAGCTGGCAGGATAAGAGTGGAGTCTCACATTATGAAAGTTTATGAGCCATCAACGAGCTACCTGAATACCCATCATGCTGAGCCTACGTGGTTCGAAAAAAAGTTAGTCAACAAGCTACAAAGCCAGTTGAATCTGAACTGTGGCACATTGCACCTGACACTTCCCAGTGGCTTTACCTGCAAGCTCGGTAGCAATCACCCAGAAGCGCATATCCGTTTGAATAACTTTCGCCCGCTGCTACGCCTCTATTTTGGCGGGACTAACGGCTGGTCCGAGAGTTACTTAGCCGGAGAATGGGACAGTATTGATTTAACAACACTGGTTAAATGGGCATTAGCCTATGAAGATGCGCTGACAGGATTATCCAAAGCAAGCTTCTTTACGCAAATACTTCACAATATTTATCACTGGCAAAGAGACAACAGCCGTAAAGGCAGCCGCAAGAATATTGCCGCCCACTATGATCTGGGAAATGATTTCTACAAGCACTGGCTGGATCAGAGCATGACCTACTCCTCTGCTTTATATCATCACCCCGATGACTCATTGCAGCAGGCGCAGCACAACAAATATGCCCGCATTCTAGAACTCTTAGATGCAAAAGCAGGCCAGCATGTTGTCGAAATAGGCTGCGGCTGGGGAGGCTTTGCTCTGCAGGCAAGCCGCGATCACAAGCTTAACGTTCATGGCATCACCTTATCGCAAGAACAATTAAAATGGGCTGATAAACGCATCACAAAAGAAGGGCTCAACAAACAGGTAAAACTCAGCCTGACCGACTACCGGGACCTTGATCAGCAATACGATGCGGTTGTCTCTATCGAGATGTTCGAGGCGGTAGGCGAAGCGCACTGGGATACCTATTTCCAAACCCTTAAACGCACCCTCAAACCCGGTGGAAATGCCGTATTACAAGTGATCACCATTGAAGATGAGCGTTTTAATACCTACCGTAAGCAAGCTGACTTTATACAAAGACATGTCTTTCCTGGCGGCATGCTACCTAGCGTTGCCGTACTGAAAGATAAAATCAGTGAACACGGTTTTGTTCTGAAAAAACACCAGCTATTCGGTAAAGACTACGCACGCACCCTGCGCGAATGGTACAGAGACTTTGAACACAGCTGGGAAGATATCCGTCATCAGGGCTTTGATGAAACCTTTTATCGCTTATGGCGTTACTACCTCGCCTATTGCGAGGGAGGCTTTGAACACGGCTCCATTGATGTGGGCTTATATGTACTCTGCCACGCGGATGAGACTCAGCAGAGATAAGATGCGTTAGGCTAACTACAATCAGGAGCACAAAAAGCAGTATCAAGAAGGTGGCGACTCAAAGAGGGAGTGTTTTTTTAATGTAGTTATATCATCAACAAAGAACTCCAAACTGTAGCCAACAATGACAACGCGAGCAATCTATTAATCCAAACTTCCCATTTAGGAAAGCTCTTCATCCGCTTAGTAGATTGTCCTAACCAGCTCCAGCAAAGCTGACAAGGAACGGCAACCATAAAGAAGATAAAAGCAAGCCATGAAGTATGCTGCAAACTTTCCGAATCCGGATGAGTAAAAATAGCAACACTAGACAACGCCATAATCCAGGTTTTTGGGTTAACTAATTGTAACAGGCCCCCCTGTAACCACCCTATTGGTTCAAAACAGCGTGGGCTAGTTTGGCTAGAAAAGGAAAAAAATAACTTCCAAGCCAAGACACTCATCCAAAGCCCTCCACCTAAACTCATTGTTAGTTTAAGAAGCGGGTAACTGACAATTATAGAAGACAGCCCTATACCCGATAGCCACAGGATCAACGCCATACTTATTGATGCCCCTAGAATGAATGGTAGTGCCGTTAAAGCACCTTGCTTTGTACCAATCATCAACGATGATCACATTGGTCGGTCCGGGGGTTATTGAGGCAATGAATGCAAACAAACAAAAGTTTATGTAAAGGCTCAACATGAAGCGACTCCTGATATATTCCCGCTTAGTTCTATCGGTGAAGTAAACCCTTCACCCAATACTTTGTAACTCACTAACCATTGTCATATTTTAAATTGATAGCTAGAAATTTCATTGCTATTTAGGCTATGATCAACCACCACAATACAAGATTCCTCTAAATATGAGCCTAAAAAAGAAAGAATCCTCTACAGACTTGCTCGACAACGTTGATTACCTATTATTAAATCAGCTCCAGTCTGACGCCAGAATAAGTAACAGTGCGCTATCCCAACATGTCAACCTGAGTGAAACACCTTGTTGGCGTCGATGGAAAAAGCTTGAAAGCGAGGGCTATATCGAGGAGTACCGTACGGTCTTAAATAGGAAAAAACTGGGGTTCGGAGTCGTTGTGTTCACTCAGGTATCATTTTCCAGCCATGATTTGGAGTTAACAGATCGATTTGAGCAACTCGTTAATGAGTTCGCCTGGGTGCAAATGTGTCACTGTGTCACAGGCAGTAATGATTATTTACTGAAACTGGTAGCCCGCGATATGGATGAATTTTCAGACCGAATCACGCAAATCAGGCGAATACCTGGTGTAAATGCTATTCAATCGCACATCTCAGTGAAAGAAATTAAAAGCAACTCGAGCCTGCCGATTGATTATTCAATCTGATAGCATTTAGTGCTCGATTACACCACTTAGCCGACAACCAAACCGAGCGACATTTTTCTAGCCGAGACTTATAGTTGAAGTTACTACTGGGTGTGCTGAAACCTATTAATCATGTGATAATTTTTTACGCACTTTACGGATAGCTGCCCCCAACAAAGGTACTTTTTCCATGAGTTCGGAAGCATCCCAAAAATCATGATGTAACACTACCTTGCCGATTTCATTCGCTTCAATCCTACTCACGCCCTCAAAGTTGAACTCACCCGTGAAGCGGCTATTACCGTAAAAAGTCCAATAGATGAAAGCGTTTTGATCCTGCTGTACTGAGCGGTGTACCTGAAAGCGAACCATGAAAAGGCGCTGGAACATATCGTCCATAATAGCGATGAAGTCTGCTTGCGTATGGGTGTGATTAAACGGATCCCTAAAGCTAAAAGCCTCTGTGGTTATATTACGTAGGCTATCCAGGTTTTCACTGCTAAGGTTTTCGAGTATCTCAACATAATCGGCTAACCAATTATCCATATCATTGCACCCTATTGCTGCTCGGTTTGAATCAAGATTTGTCTGGAGATTATATTTTGACGGCTTTTCCTATCAGCGCAAAATACCAAGGATAAGGCAGCATACGCAGAAATTTTAAAAAATAAACAAACCGCCCCGGAAACGCGATTTCAAAACGTTTGCTCAACAGGCCTTTAAGAATACTTAAAGCAGCTTGTTCGGGTTCTTGTAGCGCAGGCATTTTAAAGTCATTTTTATCAGTCAGCGGCGTACGGACAAACCCGGGATTAACCACTTGTACTGTTACATTGCTGCTTTTCAGATCAAGCCGAAGCGCTTCACAAAGGTGAATCAACGCCGCTTTACTCGCCCCGTACGCTGCTGCTGTCGGCAGACCGCGATATCCCGCAACGGAAGCCATCACGGCAACCTGCCCTGAGTTCCTTTTCAGCATGCACTTTAGCACGGGGTCGAGACAATTAATCGTCCCCTGAAGGTTGATATCAAATACCCGCTGGCATCGCTGCGCGCTAAACTCCTGAGCCGGAAAAGGATCATGCGTACCTGCATTTAAAACCACCAGCTCAGGCAAGCCATTTTGTTTGTCCCACGTTTTCATCAATTCCTGAATCTGTTGCGGATCAGTTATATCCAAACACACAGGCACGATCGTACCGGAATAGTGTTGGCAGCGATTCTTTAACCGCTCAAGATCTGAAGCGGTTCGTGCGGATGCATAAACAGTTAAGCCTTGCTGTGCGAATAAAATAGCGAGCGCTTCACCAATGCCTCGGCCTGCCCCTGTAATCCATACACTACGCCAAGGTAGATGCTTAGTAATACTCATACGCCACCTCCATCCTGGGCGCTACAGTTGTGAGTGAGTGGCCGATGAGCTTGTGATGAAACTTTACGGATATACAGAGTGATTTGCCCGACTTCCAAGCCGAACTTACTCATTTTCGCCCGATTAATCAGATTATTTTCATCCACCAAATACATCCAATCATTCAAGCTTATCTGCCAGTTTTTACCCTCAACCGGAATCGATAATACGTACGACCAATTCAACGCATTACCCGCTACTTTTCCTTTCGCTTCACCCACCACATCACCGGCTGTACCTGTGTACTTATCACCTGACTTGTTAAGACGCCAGCAGCGATGCTGCGCTTCGCCATCGTCAAAAATAAACTGCTCATCAAGTACTCCGTTATCGCCGTCCCATTGGCCAAGAATATCCGCTGTGAAACGCCGACTCACCTTGCCTTTAAAATCCTGAACAATGCCATAGGCTTCAAGATGGCCATTGAAAAACTCACTAAGATCCAGCTCGGGTTTGACCTCACTGTACTCATCAATGTTGACGGCACACGCCGATATAAAAGGAATAGAAACCATAAGAGCCACCTTTGCTAGAAACTTCATTACTTAACACTCCTGCGCAGCTGCTTGGCCAAACTGGGATAGCTACTCTTGTCAGAAAACCAGATTTGTGACAGTTTGCTCACCATAGCCGAAATCCATAATAGTGACGGGAACAACAGAGCCCACACGCTGGCCAGAACAGCAGCACTAACAACAGGCGAAAGAGGCAAAGCAACGGCACCAAAATGAGCAGCGGAAAAATAGGTCAAGGTACCTGCAACGGCTCCCGTTAAGGATGCAATCAGATACTTTTCTGAAAAGAAGCTAAGGCTATGTCTGAGAGTAGAACAAAAACCGACCCACAAGAGGATCAACCAGACAGGTGTAATGCCTTGGACCTGCTCAAACACAAACACACCCAGCAGTGTTAAAACGCAGTCGACGCTATACCCTAGCGTGGCAGTTACCAACACAATTGGCACCTCTACCAAAGGTTTCGCCACCCACAGAAAATGCAGCAGTAAAAGCAACAACACCCATATAACTGAAGCATTACCGTAAAAAATAGTTAAAACCCAGATTAGATTAAAGCCAATAAAATTAATCCAGATTTTCCATGACACGCTAAACAAGATAGCCACCTCAAGATTGTCACTTTCACTATGTAACTAGATACGGAATAACTATTTGAACGGATCAATAATCTTGAACTTCATTAAACCTGACGCACAAAATGGCGGGTAAAAAGGAGGTGGGTGTGAAAGCAAAATTAAGAAATTTCAATTTTAATCAGAGGTTAACTTTGATTTGTGCTGTCACTAGCATGCGTTTCGCACTAAGCTAGCTGCGATTTTAATTTTCTAAAAGTGGAAGCGTTATGTGGTTCAAAAATTTAATCTTTTATCGGTTTACAGAACAACGAGATTACACCCAGGAACAGTTAGAAACCGCCTTTTCTGAACACCTGTTTGAACCGTGCCGCAGCCAGGAACTCAGTCGCTTCGGATGGGTTGCTCCTCATTCGGCATTGGATCAGCAGACTGTATTCGCCTCTTCCGGTGCGTATTTAATCACTGCGCAAAAAGAAGAAAAATTATTACCTGCCACCGTGATTAAGAGAAACCTGAACGAAAAAGTTGCCCAGATCGAGCAAGATCAGGGGCGCAAAGTCTACCGCAAAGAACAGCTGCAAATGAAGGATGAGATTATTCTTGATCTGCTGCCCCGGGCTTTCAGTCGCTTTCAACAGACCAGTGCTCTGCTTTTGCCTCGTGCGGGTATTATTGTTGTGGACAGCTCCAGCCATAAACGCGCAGAAGAACTACTCAACCTGTTACGTAACAGCCTGACTACATTACCCGTCGCGCTACCCGAAACAGTTCAGTCGCCGGGTGTTGTCATGTCTGAATGGCTACAGCAAAGCAGTTCTTTTCCTGCCTTTACCTGTTTAGATGAATGTGAACTAAAAGATCAGACAGAAGAAGCTGGCGTTATCCGTATTAAAGGCCATGACTTGCATAGCAGCGAAGTCGTTGCTCATTTAGAAACCGGTAAGAAAGTCACAAAGTTAGCGTTACAGTGGGATGAAACACTCAGCTTTATTCTACAAGACGATCTATCGATCAAGCGTGTTAAAGCATCCGATGAATTGACACAAACATTAAATGAAGAGGCTTCAGAAGACCCACTGGTAAGATTGGACAGTGACATGTCTCGTCTCGCTTTAGAGTGTCAGCGGCTCTACCCGCAACTACTGGAAGCTTTTGGCGGCCAGATACAACGCTGAGAAAAAACGAACGGCAAGCATTACAAAAAGAGGGCTTATTCAACAGAAAGCCCTCTTTTTTATAGTCGCTTAGATAAACAGCTTAATTAAGCCGTCCGTTACTCAACTGTCGCCGCTTCACCTACAACGGTTAATCCCAAGCTAGTCCACGCCTGCATACCACCGCGGTAGTATTTGATCTTCTCTGCCGGATACCCTATGTCTAACATGGCTCTCACCATAGCGGGTGTCTGACCACACCAATATCCATTACAGAACATAGCCAAGGTCTTAGCATTGCTGAAGTCGTAAACACCATCAGACTGCTTAATAACACCAAAATCGTCCAGTGCCCAATCTCTATCTTCAGGAACATCCATCATGGTGTAAGGGTAACTGACGGCTCCCGGAATGGTTAAGCGTTGATGCCAACCAATGGTGCGCGTATCAACAATCATAATATTTTTATCGGTTTGTGCTTTGATCATATATTGCACAAACTCACGTTCACCGAGCGTTTCTACATCATAAGGCTCAAATGGGTGCATGGGTTGCGGCATACCACGAAATGTTGTGGCGTAAAGATCCGTAATACGATTTTCCGGATCTTGGTTACGCATCACTTCGACTTGTTCCCCGTCATGCAGCACTTCAAAAGAGAACAGATCAGGGGCAATCATAACTTTAGGTTTATCATCTGCCATTACAAAAGGGGCAGTCATTAGTAAACCGGCAAACACAACCGATGAAATCGTTTTAATAACCATATTTAACCTGCTTTTTTATTATAAGAATTCTTTAATTTAGGATATGTTAATTTATACACCAGTCAACTTTGATCTTCCAGAAACAATTCATACGACTTAGGGCGAACAATATGATCGATAATCGCTTGATTAGATCTCTAGCCTCTGTAGACTTTGGCCCTTGTAAAAATATGCCGCCATTATCAAAAGCATGCCAATATGTTGAGTGGAAAATATGTATAGCGTAAAAGAGATGTTCTACACACTGCAGGGGGAAGGTGCTCATGCAGGACGGCCTGCCGTATTCTGTCGTTTTACCGGCTGTAATTTGTGGTCGGGACGGGAACAAGACAGAGCGAACGCTATTTGTAACTTTTGTGACACTGATTTTATAGGTACAAATGGTCAAAATGGCGGGAAATTTGCTACCGCTGAAGCATTGGCCAACAGAATAAAAAGCTTCTGGACAACCCCTGAAGGGACCCCCTATGTTGTGTTTACCGGTGGTGAACCGGCCCTGCAACTCGACGAGCCATTAGTTACAGCCATGCATGCTGTCGGTTTTGAGATAGCGATAGAAACCAATGGCACTAAATCTTTACCGCCAAATATTGATTGGATCTGCGTTAGCCCAAAATCTACGGCAGAGGTTATTATTCAACAAGGCAACGAGCTAAAACTGGTTTACCCACAAATCGATGCCATGCCTGAAAAATTCAGCGCATTAGATTTTGAGCATTTTTACTTACAACCGATGGATGACCTCATCGATAAACCGAAGCAAAAAAACAATACGCAAGAAGCGATTGCCTATTGTATGCGCCACCCACAATGGAAACTCAGCCTACAGACGCATAAGATAATCGGTATTGATTAGCTTTCTAATACAACGGCTCCGGCTTTCCGGGACCAGTGCCGGTAGGCTATTAACAGTAACGCCGGTATCTGCATAAGAACGCCGTATAAGAGCACTACACCCGACATCTCAGTGTTATGTAAAACTGTCCCCGTAATAACCAATGCCAGCCCCGCATTTTGTATACCGGTTTCAATAGCCAGAGTCAGACTCTGTTGTGATGATAAACGACTTAGTCTACCCACCCATTCACCAGCCACCATTGCCGTTATCGACAGCAAGAGGACAGCGGGGCCAACCTGTATCAACATCGGTGCTAATTTATCTTTATTAGCGACCACAATACCGATAACAACGACCACCATAAAAAGCAACGAACACCACTTAATCAGAGGTTGTAACCTGGTAGCCAAGACTGGCATTTTTTTGCGTACCCACATACCCAGCAAAACAGGAACAAGAGCAATCGTCAGTAATTTAAGCATGGTTTGCACAATAGGGAACGGAATAGATGATTCAACAGCGAGCCAGTGAGTAACAGCCCAATAAGACAGCAAAGGCAAGGTAAAAGGTGTGAGGATACTGGCGATAACCGTTAAGCTTACCGATAAGGCCGTATCCGCTCTACAAAGGAAACTAATCATATTAGAGGTCGCCCCGCCCGGAGCAAATGTCAGAATCATAATACCGACAGCAAACACCGGCGGTAAATTCATCAAGGTTACTACGGCATATCCCAATAACGGCAAGCCAACTAACTGCATCAAACTGCCTACCACAACAGCACGAGGTTGTGCCTTTAACGCCAAGAAGTCATTCAGGGATAAAGACAAGCCAATCCCCAACATAATAAGAAACAAAGCGAGTGGTAGAATGATCTGAATCAGCCCGGTATTTTCCATAAAAATATCTCTTTTCCAGCATATAAAAAAGAAGTCTAGGTTTTTCTTTTACAGCAAACAACCACCAAAATTTTATAGCTAACCCTACGCCGTATATGGGCTGGAGCAAGGTACACACACATCCTGTGGATAACCCTGTGGATCCTGTAAGAAAAACGTCTTACAGAGCCCATTTAACAAGCCCCTACTCACATTGATCATTTTTTAACCACCTGTATTTATTTATATATTTCAATGAGTTAAATAATCATTTCGAGACAAAAGCAATATTGATCATTAATCACTCTATATATCTCAAAGTAGTGAATATTTTTTTATGTCAAGCCAATAATGATGAAAAAAATAACTTTTTTCAGTCCTTTTAACTGGCTCGTTTCCTTACATAAGGTTACCATGCCGGTGGTTTTAAATGATCGGCTCATAACATGTCTATTTCTTCAAACAGAAACAAAGAAGCTCAAAAAGTCACAATCATTGGCGCTATCCTCGATACGCTGTTAGGTTTTGCAAAAATCATTATCGGTGTGGCATCAAATTCAAACGCCCTGATTGCTGACGGAATACACTCTTTTTCCGACCTTCTGACCGACTTTATGGTGGTCATCATCTTCCACTTCTCGCACGATGAGCCGGATGAGGAACACCCTTGGGGACATGCTCGCTTCGAAACTATTGGCACCGTCTTTTTAGGTTGCGTACTTATTGCCGTTGCGGGTGCGATGGCATTTGAGAGTATTCGTGAATTTTGGACCTCGACAACTATCCCTACTCCGGGATGGCCCGCGCTAGTGGTCGCTCTGCTTTCAATACTCAGCAAAGAATGGATTTTCCGTTACACACTGGCGGCAGGGAAAAAGCTTAAATCTGATCTGTTGATCGCCAACGCATGGCATAGCAGAACCGATGCCTTTTCTTCTATAGTGGTTCTGTTCGGTATACTGGGTGCAATGGCAGGTTACGCCTGGTTAGATATATTAGCCGCCATTATTGTCGCCGCCTTTGTCGGTAAAATCGGTTGGGATCTGACATGGAACAGCATCAAAGAATTAGTCGATACAGCACTACCGGAAGAACGAGTGAATGAGCTTCGCGAAACCGTTGAAGAAGTAGACGGCATTATCAATGTACATCATTTTAAAAGCCGGAATATGGGCAGCAAAAGCCTGCTTGAAATGCACATTCAGGTAGCGCCATACTGCAGCGCATCGGAAGGGCACTGGATTGGTGATGCCGCTGTGATTAAGTTACTGCAGCGTTTCGATGACATAGGCCATGTCATTTTCCATATCGATACCTATGATGACGCAGAAGAGAGCTACTGTCGTGTACTGCCTTTAAGAGAAGAGATTGAAGATGCCATCACAGAGCATCTGCACCTCTATGCGCCAGATATCAAAGATTACCATGTCACCTTGCACTATCTGCATGACCTGATTGAGATTGAGCTTAAATTTGATCCTAAGAACATCGAGTCTCTGGGACAGTATTCTGCATCAGCTTTAAGTGAACAGCTAAATGAATCAATGCAGCCTCTCCCTTGGTTTTCAAAGCTCACTATCTGGTGCCGATAATAACTGAGCGGCGGCCTCAAGAGCTGCCGTTCTATCCGGAAAATGATAGTTGTCAGGTATTAACGTCGCTACTCGCATTCCATGTAAGATCTTTTCTACCTCAAACTTAGCCCCCACAATCAGCACATTCTGTGTTGCCAGATGTGAATCAAGAATAATCTCCTCTAACGCCATTGCCGTAGACACATCGATATGCGGAACATTACTAAAATCCAGCAGTAACGTTTCATGGTTAGTACAGGCCATTAATTTATTAGAGATCCCTTTTGCGGCGGCATAGCTGAGAGGCCCATTTAATTGATACAACAAAATGCGGCCCGCTGCAGCGATCAGAATTTCACTTTCATGCTCGCTCAGAAAGTAATGATCCTTTTTATCATCCCGCACGATACGTGCAGAATCCAGCTGCGTTTCTGTTAAACGTCGCACTGTATATATATTAGCGAGAAACACCCCCACGGCCACCGCTGTAATCAAATCAACGAACACCGTTAGCAGCCACACCGCAACCATCAAAAACAGAACAAAGCGCGGAGCATTATGGACCCGCTGTAAAAAGCGCCAATCGATAATATCGATACCTACTTTGATAAGAATCCCTGCCAGAACCGCCAGTGGGATATGCGCTGCAAACGAGCCTGCCCCCAATACGATCATTAGCAAAATAACCGCATGGATCATGCCTGAGATCGGCGTTTGGCCACCCGCCCGTATATTAACCACCGTACGCATCGTTGCGCCCGCACCCGGAAGCCCACCAAAAAAGCCAGCAACCATGTTACCCATCCCCTGCCCGATCAACTCACGATCCGACTTGTGCTGTTTTTTTGTCATATTATCAGCCACTAAAGAGGTCAATAGTGAATCAATTGAACCCAATGTAGCGAGCATCAAGGATGAAATAACCATATCTTTCATCAAACTAAGATCAAACTCAGGCCAATGAACCGAAGGGAGCCCGCTAGGTATTTCGCCAATCAGATCAACACTGGTAAATGAAAAAGAGAGAACAGTTCCCACCAGCATGGCTAACAGCGCTGGTGGAGCGTATTGAGCTAGAAATTTAGGGCAGAAAAAAACAATGACCAAAGTAATTAAACCTAATGTCAACGCCTGAGGATTAACCGACTGAATCATATCAGGCAGGTGCTCAACCACTGCTAATACAGTGGGCACACTAGCCGCTCCCAGTAACGGAGCTAATTGTAACAAAATAATGATGGTGCCTATTCCCGTCATAAACCCTGAAATAACGGGAAAAGGCATCAAGGTGATGAATTGCCCTAAACGGAAAACGCCAAATAAGATCTGAAATGCGCCGCCGAGCATCACAACCGTAAAAGCCATCGTCGGCCCGGTAACAGGGTCAAGTGCAACAAAATGAGTAAAAACCCCCGCCATCACAACAGTCATAGGCCCGGTTGGCCCCGACACTTGTGCAGGCGTCCCCCCGAATAAAGCGGCAAATAAACCGACAAAAATAGCACCGTACATGCCGGCAACCGGCCCCGCCCCTGAAGAAACCCCAAAGGCTAAAGCAAGAGGTAGCGCCACAATCGCTGCGGTCAATCCTCCAAAAAGATCCCCTTTCAGGTTATTGATGTGCAACCCATAAAACCACTGCATCTTGATTATTCCATGCAAAAATGGACTCAAGATTCTTCTGAATTATAGCGAACCGTCAAGTATCTTTTAGTAGAGATGCACCCTTTACACCATTCGGAATAAAATAGAAGTCAGGCTACTTTCCATTTTTTAAAATGAACTATACTCAGATGCATTATATTAAAGTTTATCCATCTGTGGCCGAGTAACTTATTGGTTATAAATAAAAAAGCAGCAACTTAAACAATTGTTTGATATTTACTTAAAGCCCGTTAAGATAGCGGACTTTAAAAATAAATTGCACGAACGCATACTTACGGTCCAATACCAGAGAAATTCAGATGAGCAAAGGGGAAGTATGAAATTTGCTGACAATACGACACAATCGGCTGAGTATTTACGCCAAGCTATACCGCTGATGGTTAAGTATAATATTCCACCAAACCCATTGAATTATGCCCTCTGGTACACCTATGTATCAAAAAAAGTACCCAATCTAAACCATAAAATTGATCAGACACTGGATACTTACGGTACCTGCCCTTCGCTACTGGGTGAACAGTTGTTTCGTGAGCATGTAATCAGCGATGAGATCTCTGACTCAGAAGATGCAAAAAAACAAATACTAAATTTAACCAATACGCTTAATGAGCATGCTGATCATGCGGCTAAGCACACTTCCGATTACGGGTCAGTGCTTGAAGACAGTCTTGCCGCTTTAAATAAGTCAGAAGGCAACCCGCAACTTTCCAGCATCATTAACCGCTTAGCTGAAAATACCGCTTCTATCAGTGAGTCCACAAACCGTTTTCAGCAACAGATCAAAGAAGCTCAAGCGGAAATTATAGCGCTAAAAGAAGAACTCCAAAAAACCAAGTTAGATGCACGTATAGATCCGTTGACAGGCCTTTTCAACCGTCGTGTCTTTGATACCGAGCTGGAACAGGTAACGGGCGCCAAGCATCAAACAAAAGCCACGCTGGTCATGATCGACATTGATCATTTCAAAAAGTTTAATGATGAATATGGCCATTTAATGGGTGATAAAGTACTGCAATATTTCGGAAAACTGCTTAAAACCGAATGTCAGGAACCTATTCTTCCGGTACGTTTTGGCGGGGAAGAGTTTGCCATTCTATTAATCGGAAAAGATAAAGAAGAAGCCGCTGCACTGGCTGAAAGCTTACGTCAAAAAATACAAGCAATTCGCATTAAACAGAAAAAATCCGGCAAAGTGATCAGTTCAATTACGGCCTCATTTGGTATTAGTCAGTGGGTTCTCACTGAAACAGCTGAACAGATGATAGAGCGAGCTGACAAAGCCCTGTACTTTGCAAAAGAAAGTGGTCGGAATCAGGTTCAGATTGCAGCCTGAAGCCTCCTTAAAAAACTCTATCAATCAGGCTTAGCTATCAACTAAGCCTTTTTTGAATAAAGATACGGCTCCTGCCTTTATATCTCGGCTATCCGGTATAACACAGAATCATGGTAACCGGTAATGACGGCTATCACGCCCGCTAACGCCCGATCCAACTCAGCATCACCAGAATCAACTATCAACGGACGCCCCTGCAAAGACGCTAGTTTTGTTTTTGTCGCTATGACTATAATGTTTTCTTTGCCAATCTGTTTAATCAGTTCAGGGCTTAATTGCTGATTGCCACGCCCGAGAATATGTCCCTGCCCACCGATAATAGTAATCACCAGTTTAGTGGCTCGCCCTGCGGTTTTCTCCAACAGCTCTGACGCGGTGCAATCATTCGCTATTAACAAATGATCTTCTATTAAGTCTACCCCTAATAGGGTGTCAGGCAGACCAAGCTCATCCATAACCGCTTTAACCGTGGAACCCGATCCCATAATGTAGCGTGTTGCAGGCTCCATTCGCTCAATCAGATCTGCTGCTATATCTGCCAACACCAGTTCCTCAACTTCCTTGCCGCCACTTTTCACGTTCTGCAGGTAACGATGTTCTTGTGGAACCAGCAGTTCACCATAATACTTAGCTCGCACGCGCCCCTGACGAAATGCGTCTTCATCGATATCACGCACCTCTTGTTCAGCAAGCGTCACCAGCTCACCCCGAATCAGCATGGCCACTATCTCACCAGCAGCCTTAGGCGTTACAGCATAAACACCCGAATGAATTTTAACGCCCGCCGGAATACCTAGAACGGGAAACTGGTCCGGTAGCGCATGGCAAATATTACGTGCAGTACCATCGCCTCCGGCAAACAGAATCAGATCAACGCCCGCCTTGCAAAGCGCCTGCGCCGCTCTTTCTGTGTCTTCTGCCGTTGTTTTTCCTGTAAGAATACTGCCTAGTACAGTTGGATTAAAACCCGCCATGCGCGCTGTATCTTCACCCATTTCAGCTGGATACGTCACAATATCAACAGCCAAACCCTGAAGAACAGACAAGGCGCTCAATGTGCGAATCTGAGCTTTAGGCTCTGCGCCTAAAGCCAGCGCTTTAGCGGCAGTATCAGCGCCATCACTCCCTTTTAATGCAACACTGCCACCTAAACCAGCCAACGGGTTGATCAGCAACCCCAACTTAAAAACACGTGGTTCATTCATCGTCCAGATAACCCAGTTCAAATAAATATTGCTGATAAACAAAAGCTGTGATTAACAATTGAGTCTCTTCCTCTAAAGACTCAAATTCCAAACCATGCAATATAACGCCCGGCTCAATACTCTCAATTGTACGCAGTACCGCTGGCAATAAAATCACCTGATCCATCGCATTAATGCGAAAACGTAACGTCAAAAAATATTTGTCATCAATCTGCCCGAGAGCAGACGAGGCCTCTACAGAGATACCGTTTAAGCTAATATCCTGTGTATGTAATATCCTCGGCATCCCCAATTTGGAAGCTTGAACCTCATCCTGATGATCTATCGAAACCGCAAGATTAACGGGAATACGTGGATGTGACCTGACACGATGATATTCAACTGTGTCGGGATACGCCAAATGCCAATGAGGGTAAGGCGATGGATTCGCTTTAAGCAGGCGGCTTACAAAAGCACAGCGTCGGTTTCCAGCCATTAAAGTTGCCGTTAATCTCGCACCTTCAAGATTCAGAGTATTCACGCTACCTTTGGGCGCAGAAACAATGACACTGCCATTCTCTTTAATGCCAAGTAATTTAAGTGTAAAACGCTTTCGGGGTATCTGAAACTGAATAGACACCGTTTCACCTACCGCTGGCATTAGTGCTTTAAGTGACTTTTCATTTTGCCGGGCACTTAACTTTTTAATCATTAAAACCTCATTACATTTGCAGCTCAGCTTACGCTAATTCAACTGTAAATCCGAGGTTTTTCAAGATATTAGCCTTAGTAAAATCACTAATTCCTGAGACAGTCAGCGATGCAAACTCCCGCCTTATCGGGTAGTTTTTTCTCAACAGGTCAAACTGTTGCGGCTGGTTCTGAGAACCCACTGTTTTACGTAATGCCCTGTCATCCCGAAATGGGTCATACACCAGATTCATCAGATCATGGATGGCGACTTCATTACTGACCTCGATCCGATGAATAGAAGCTTGCGGAAGATACTCAGGCAGCGGCTTTGGCGGAGCGAGGCCAAAAACCTCTCCAAACCGGCTGCGTAACATATGTGTTCCACGCAACTTTCCGTCATAACTATAACCAGCAATATGCGGCGTCGCGACCAGCACCCTTTTGACTAAAGCCGGTTCCAGTAAAGGCTCATTTTCCCAAACATCAAGCACCACGGTCAGATCATCGCGTTGTTTAAGACAAGCCAGCAATGCCACATTATCAATTACGGGGCCACGACCCGCATTAATCAATATGGCGCCAGATTTAAGAAGCGTCAACTCCTCTGTTGCCACAAGATGTTGGGTCGGCCAGATCCCCTTTTTAACCAAGGGGGTATGCATACAAATAATATCTGACTGTTGCAATACCGTCTGAAGATCAACGAACACTTCTCCCTCTTCAGACTGAGCTTCACGTTGTTGACGAGGCGGGTCGTTAATAAGCACATTGATACCAAGCAGGCGAAGCCGTTCATAAAGGCGACCGCCTACATTACCAACCCCAATAATGCCTACGGTTAAGTCATTCAACACAACATCTCTGTCATATAAAATGTTATGGATCACCGTCAGCACATACTCAACCACCGCATCAGCGTTGCACCCCGGCGCGTTAAAGAAAGGGATTCCTCTCTTATGCAAATAGTTCTGATCTATATGATCGGTACCAATCGTTGCTGTTCCCACCATTTTTAGTCGCTGCGCATTCTCTAAAAGAGCCTGATTAACCTGAGTAATCGAACGTACCAGCAGAACATCAGCATCCACGAGTTGAGCGGCTGTCATCTCTCTACCGGCAACGCGCTGTATCTGAATAAGGCCACCCGACTCCTTTGCAAACATGGACTCCAGTGCAGGAATATTTTCATCTGCCACTATTTTCAAAGGGTTCTTTAACAAGTTACGCTCCCATGCTTTACAAATGCATCATATTAAGGCTCAATTCGCGCCATTATAATTCCCCCATACAATTCATTGAATGGTATTTCACCGTTGATCGTACACTGGCGTAAAAATAAAGAATATATGGTGATACGACTCTACCAGGATCTGGTAGGCGACTGGATCGTTTCTCAATGTCGAGGGCGCTTACAGACAGCTGATCGGCAAGAGTACACCCAAACCCTTTTTTCCTCATACGATGAAGCCCGACGTTTAGTGCTTTTACTCAACAAACAGCATCGCCAGCAGGGCTATAAAACTTCAGGGGTTACCGAAACTCAGCTCGGCTTTCAATTCGATTAAACGCTGGTCGCTAACTTTGCGGTTTACCTCCTTTTTTGCAGGGATTATTGATTCATACCGTAGATTCCTGACTCACTCTCTTTTATAGTCTTTCCATATGATACACAAATCCGGAATTTTCTAAGAGAGATGTAATATGAGCAGTTTTGATTTTGGCCCGATGCCTGATAAAGAAGGCTTTTTTGGACAATATGGCGGCCAGATAATTCCACCTGAACTCAAAACCATTATGGACGAGATCGACACGGCATATGAAGAGATCCGTCAGATGCCCGATTTCCAACAAGAGCTTCAGATGCTGCTAACCGATTTTGTTGGTCGCCCTAGCCCCCTCTATTTTGCTCGCCGCCTATCAGACAAAATTGGCGGTGCCCGAATTTTTCTTAAAAGAGAAGACCTTAACCATACTGGTGCACATAAAATAAATCACTGTCTAGGTGAAGCCCTACTGGCTAAATTTATGGGCAAAACCAAAGTCATCGCTGAAACCGGCGCAGGTCAGCACGGCGTTGCGTTAGCAACCGCCTGCGCGTTAGTCGGCATCCCTTGTGAAATTCATATGGGGCAAGTTGATATTGAGAAAGAACACCCCAATGTCACCAAGATGAAAATTCTGGGTTGTACCCTGATACCGGTTACACGCGGAACCGCCACACTAAAAGATGCGGTAGACAGCGCCTTTGAAGAATATCTTAAAGACCCTGTTAACTACATCTATGCGATCGGATCAGTCGTTGGCCCACACCCCTTCCCTAAAATGGTACGTGATTTTCAAAGCGTTATCGGCCGTGAAGCCCGCCAGCAGTTTATGGATAAAGAAAACAAACTACCCGATTACATCACCGCCTGCGTCGGCGGTGGTTCAAATGCCATGGGGCTGTTTACCGAGTTCCTGAATGATGAAAGCGTCACCATCGTGGGTGTGGAACCCTCAGGAAAAGGATTGAACACACCGCATCACTCAGCCACCATGACTAAAGGCACACCGGGTGAAATACATGGTTTCAAATGCTACGTGTTGCAAGACGATAACGGTGAACCTTTACCCGTCCACTCCATCGCATCCGGCCTTGATTATCCGGGTGTTGGCCCGCAGCACTGCCACCTGAAAGACTTAAAGCGTGTCGAATATGATGTCGCCAGTGATGAAGAATGTCTCAACGCCTTTATGATGTTATCGCGGGTTGAAGGGATCATTCCTGCATTGGAAAGCGCTCACGCTGTTGCCTGGGCTATCCGTAAAGCAGCAACCCTGTCGCCTGATCAAACCATCCTGGTTAACTTATCCGGGCGAGGCGATAAAGACGCCGATTACGTCAGTGAGAAGCTGGGTTTGTAAACGCTAAAGAAAATATAAGGATTAGGTCTAATCTATCAATTACTGTTTGATAATAGATCTAATCCTTTCTAGCGCTGTACAAGATGTTTCTGCCTATTCGCGCGCGCTACATCAGCTTAATGATCCCCACTTAATAGAAATCATACTGTCGTCTTTCGACCGATACCCAGGATACATGCCGCGATTCGTTCACTAACATGCGTCGTAGAGTCAGGCAGTATCACGAAGCGTTCATAGACCTCATCAAAAGGAATAGGCTCGTTGAGCAGCGTATTCCTTAGGTCTGACAGCAAAATTGCTTTACGCCCTCTCGCCGTACTGAGTGTTTCATACCACACGGGGCGCACTAACTCTAACCAGTGATCCGCCAGCAAAGGCCAGTTTACAGCACGCTGTGTTTCAACACGTTGCGTCAGGACGTCTAGTAAGCTGCTGTAAAATTTCACTTGCTCTTCATTTGCATGCAAAGACCACTTACGCAGAATATGCTCCATCTCATTAAGCGCAACTTGCTTGCGTCGGGGTAAAAGCCTGCGTTCAATAGTTGGTAATTTATCAAGGTACCCTTTCACATTATTGATGCAAGGCTCTGTCTGCAAATCAACACTTTCAGATGCACTACCTAATTGAGAGCTGAGGAACTGAGATATTTCCACAAGATCCAAAACAGGTTCGGCTTTTAAGCAAGTCAGCAGCACCCATTTAGGTGCACCAAATTCTGTGCCCGATATGCAGAAAAAACCCCAATCATGATCTGAAGCGACAGCACTGATTCTGGTGCAGGTCTCTTCTATCGAGGCCATACTTTGATAGTGCTCTGTAGAAACCAAACGATCATCACCAATCAAGGATCGAATAGGTTCAAACGCATCCTGAATCCCATCCCATTTAACACTCTGTTTCTCCGCCTTATCAATAATCTCGCTGTAATTAATTCGCGTATCACCCATCTCTTCAGGCAGATAAAAGTTTGACCCCAGAAGCATCTCATTGGTTTCAAAGCGCTCAATCAGAAGATCATCTGCATGAAGCGCAAAAACCTCATGATCCAGCGGCCAGTAAACTTCTATGCACTCATGGATACTATCCATGCGATCCACCCGCCCTATTCGTTGCTCCACCAAACGAACCACTGAAGGCATATCAAGGTGAACAACAATCGAAGCATTCTGTAAATTATACCCTTCAGACATTGCATCAGAGCAAAGCGCCAGAACATTCGTTTTAAGCAGGTTCTCATTATTCAGGTTTAGATCTACCTGCCTGCGCTCAGTCTTAGTAGAGTCACCAGACGCCCGCAGCATTGTTACACCCTTGAGTAAGTTATGTTTTTCCGCCAAGTAAGTCAGGTAAACTAAGGTTATGGGGTGACGATCGAAAGCGATTACACCAAGCCGCTCACAAGCATTAAACAGATTATTCAGCAGCCCTAACTTGGCCAGCTCTCGCGAATCATCCAACCCTTGCAGCTGCTCCAGTATCTCTCGATAAATTGCCAGTTCACGCGTGCAAGCTTTTTCAAATGCGTTTTGATCAACCAGCCATTCAGGCGGATCATATTGACCACTAACTCCATCGGGTAGATTCACTCCCGGAGGTGATTCCAGCCCCTCGAGTTTGGTAATCATGCCTTTATGCCCTGTATCATTCTTAGTGATAAAGCCAAAGAACTCAGCCGCCGATTCAACACCCGCTATATGTGCATAGGCAGAGGCTTTTGAAGAACGCAGGTGGGACATAATCTGGTATACCGCACTGCGTTTTGCCATACCCAATCGTCGTTTAAATACTGTCTCAGGGTCGATCAACTCCCCTTCCTGTGTCTGAAACGCAGCTTGGTCGATTACCTGTGTAATGTAAGCCACACCCTGAAGCTGATTGGACAAGCATTTAATCTGCTGGCCAATAGCCAGTGCAGTAGAGGTCTCTCCCGTAGCATAGGAGATAGGCTTATGCTCTGGATATCGACATAACCTGTCATGTTTATTGCGATAAGCCTCCGGCTGCAAATCAATTAATCGATTCAACTCACTCTTAGTGCGTCGCACAGTAAACCTTCCGATCTCCCTTTTCAGGGCTTCCAACTGATCTTCCCGGGCTTGTCTCATACTCTTCACATCAAGCCGTAGCCAGCTATTGAACTGTTTAATGACCTCTGGATCAAAATTATCCGCCCCAAGAATATTCACTAAACAGAGCAGATCAGATGCACTTTTGTTAATGGGCGTTGCAGTAAACAGCAACACGTGATCCGCTAGATTACGCAACAGAACTTGTGCCCGTTTTGCACCAGCGTTCAAATAGTTATGCGCCTCGTCTACTGTGAGAATCTGTGCCTGCTTAATAGACTGTGCCACCAGGCTGTTAATCCGTTCTCTATCGGCAAAACTTAAGGCCGCCTGCGAAAGGGGCTGATGACTTAAGCCATAACTTAAGAGCTCTTTATGCCAACCTGTTGCGACCCCGGGAGGGCTTATCAATGCCATCCCTCCACCGCGAAAGTTTCCGGTCTGCACCATCCGCTCAAATACAGCTCGTTGCAAAGCGGTTCCTAATCGGGTCTTTCCACTACCTGTTGCATCCGCAACCAGAACACTCCCAAGATTCTCAATAATCCATAGCGCCTGAGCAATACCCTGCTGCTGAGAAGGCCATAAAGCCATCTCTGGATTACTGGGGCTTGCGTATGACATATACTTCTTGGCCCAATGGCCTTCCAGTAGTTCCGAACAGGCTCTTGAAATACAATCCTTCCAGCTTGAGGGTTGAAGCAGCGACTCCAGCAGCTGCTTAAGATGATCCCGATAATCATCAGCCAGACTGAACAGAGCCTCTGCGTATTCAGCCACTTCTGTATATCGCTCCTTCTCCTCTTCGCGCTTAAAGCGAACATTGGCCTCAATATTTCGTCTTAAGCCAGCATTAGAAAAGTTGGATGATCCAAGCATGGCGATATCTTGAGTTATCACCATCTTCGCATGCATCATCCGGCCGGGAATCTGCAGAAAGGCAGCGTCCACCTGTCCCATTCGAATCTTCTCAAGTGCGATAAACACGTCGGGGTATTGCAGCAATGAGATGCGTTTCTTTAACCAGTATTCCTTAACCTCTTCAGGGAATGTCACAGGGACAAGTGACATAGGCGCATTCGCTATTGGAAACGGCTCATTGCCAATAAGCAGTCGCAGATCCTGCTTTTCGGTAAGGCCTGCTATGAGCGTTACAACACGAAGTAAAGACGTATAGCCCGTAACGATGAAGGGTTCTTTTTCATATTTAAGATCAATACTCAGTACTTCATCGACCGTGTAACGGCCGTAGTTATGCGGTAGACGACTCACCTCAGGAAACGAGCCTTCCGCAGGCTCTCTGCGCTTCTCATTGGCGGGGGAAAACTCATCCGTAAAATACTGGGGGGGTTGATCAGCCATAATTACCTATCCATGGTTATGTCATCAAAAAAATCACTTACGCAAGCAGCTTGATAGACTTAATCCACTCATTAAAATGCGGACACTGGTTACGCATAGCATCAATACCTATTTCTTCAGCTATCATAGGGCCATGTAGTGTTTTTTTATAGGCTGGAATGGCCGCGAGAATTCGCTTCGACGGGGCGGTTTGAGGGCTATTACTTATCTCTTCAGGGTTGCCATAAGACGCTTTCACCGCCTCTAAAACAGCGACAGCTTGTTCATCATCAAACCAGTCATGAAATTGTGCAGGATCACAAAACAGTAAAGTCTCAAACTCATGCAAAGCCAAATAGGGTATAAAGTTTCTCTCACCAACATCCTGTGCAAATGCTTGCTCAAGCAGCTGAACTTTTTGTATCCCGTTGCCTTGTGCTACAGCCAATGATGGAAAGTCAGTCGGCAAACCATAATAATCAATCAAGGTAGTGACATAAGCCCCTGTATCGCTCCTACACAACCTCGTAACTTGGTGTTTAACCTTGCCGTAGCTAACAATCCCACCCTTATTGCCTGGGCTTGTCTCAGCTAATATGGCATTCAGCCAAATATTCTGTCGTGCAAAATAAGGAGCGAGCACGTCACGAACGAAGGTTTCTTCCGTTTGACCTTCAACAAAAACGTTCACTCTTATCATCGCCGGGGTCTACCCCCTAATAGATTCTTCTTCCAGAGCTCACCAAGGCTGTAATCTTCAAGCCATTCGCTTAAAGCGCCTGTATCTAAACGTTTGAAAGTAGAAGTTCCCTTTTGCTTATCGACAACAATCAGATCTTCAGCATCAAACTGATTTACCAGCTCTACCGATTGCGTCGATATAATAAGCTGATGTTGATCACTGGCGCTTTTAATGAGTTCAGCCAACACATTAATAGCATAAGGATGAAGCCCCAGTTCCGGCTCATCAACAATAATGGCACTGGGCATAAACTCTTCAGGCTGAAGCATAACGGTTGCCAGTAAGATAAAGCGCAACGTACCATCCGACAGTTCACTGGTTTTAAACGGGACATCCTGCTCTTTCTCTGTCCACTCCAGCTGGATATAGTCTTCATTATCGGGACTTGGACGCAGATAAAAGTCACCAAAGAAAGGAGCCACCATCTGAATAGTTTTCACTATCCGCTTGTAATGACTAGCATGGTTCTTCTTCAAACGGTACAGAAAAGCCGCAAGATTCCCACCATCCTCACGCAAGTATTCATTGTCGTTGATACGATGTGCTTGTTTCACCTTGGCACTGTCGCTTGTGTCATGAAAATGATAAACACGCCAACGCCGCATGATCGGCAATGTATACTGTTTTATTCCTGAGCGGTGCTGGTCTGCTTGGGACTCAAAATGTCCTGAGCAAACACCTTTATCACCACTCATATTCCACCACAGGGCCTCACGCTGAAACATCATCCTGTTATCATTTGTCGGCTCTAAGCCAAACTTATAACCGTTATTCCCGAAATAGAGTTCAGCATTAAGAACCTCAGTTTTTTTACGGCCAAAATGCAGTACAGCGTCGGGGCCTCCGGCTTTACCCACCAAAGACTGTAAGCGATGATCAAGAAGTGTCGCGATCAAACGGAAGAAGCTGATAAAGTTTGATTTACCCGCGCCATTGGCACCAATCAAAACATTTAAACACCCCATCTCAATCTTGCAATGCTCAATGGATTTATAGCCTTCGATCACTATCTCGCTGAGCTGGTCACTGTCGTTAACGGGCTTCATACCTTTGCCTTCTTACGCTTAAATACCTTTTTAGTCGATTCTAGCACTTCTCGCTCAGATTTTATTTTTTCCAATAAAGCTTCGGCGGTGTTTTCGCCACTAATAAGATCGGGGTTCTGTTCGCGCCAGTCGGCGGTGAGTTCGCCGCGGAAAGCTTTGGCAAGAATCGACTGGGTAAGGTTATTCACCCGTGACTGAGCCTCTTTAACCCGTTGTTCGATCTGGTCGGCAAAGGTGAAGAGTTGCTCGACGCGGCGGACGATTTCGGTTTGTTCGTCGAGCTTCGGTAGCTCGATCACGCAGCCCTTAACATCACCTTGGTTGATACTTGCTTGGTTTACTGCGAGCTTTGCATTCTCCCGTAAGCGTTCCAAACCAATCAAGCTAGTCAGGAAGAGAGTAACGTACTCGGGTAAAGCACTGTCAGCATCCAGAGTTACGCGCATGATGTTACTTTCAAAAACGGCGGTTTCAGGCAGCTCTCTGACTAGCCCACACTTCCCTAGATACTCAATGCTGTTCACTCGGTTGATGAGAATATCGGAAACATTTAACTGCCATTTGGCAATTTCCTGATCCTCTAGTTGTACGCGTTTGATGCCTTCCCATGCAGTTATTTCTCCATCATAAAAGCCGTCAATCCGGATGATCTTTGTGCCACTACCGTAAAGCGTGGAAGGCTTGTAGATCCCGTTTTGGGGACCTTCTTTTATTATCGAGCCTAAGGTTGTAGTTGCCCATTCGTGGGCATGCTCTGACCGCCACTCTTTCGTCAACTTCCCGCTCACCGCGGCGGCGAGGACGGATTGGCGGAAGCGTTTGAGGATGGTGGGGATGCTGTCGAGGCGGGTTTTGATGCTATCGACCTGTGCCAATAGATTATCCAGTCGGGCTGCTATCTCTTTTTGTTCGGCTAGGGGGGCTATAGGAAGTGAACATTCTTTTATTCTAAACAAAGCCAGTTTAGGCTGCCCACTAGAAACCGTATTATCAATAAACTGCTGTTTGGAATACTCAGAATTAAGTAACTTCGCTAAATAGCCTTTATCTAAGTAATAAATACTACAAATTTTCGCTGCATTTTCAGTAAGGTTTGCACCATCCAGATCCTGCGGAATAACGCCTACTTGTCCGATTGTGCCTGCAATACTTATATATAAGTCATCTTTGCTAATAGTATATAAACTGATCTTCGCATGCGTGATGTCACTAATGTATTTGAGTTTAGATTGATCAATACCACCTGCAGTAAAGTCGGTGACTCTTAGGTAAGGATGGTCAGTCTTATGATCACTGAACGATTCACCTTTTGGTAGTCGTTTCCCTCCCTTTACTTCAGCAATATCATCTATATGAGCTAGACACCAAGCATCCGGTAAAGCTATGCCACTCACTGTTTCACCTCAGCATCCATATCCAACAGATCCACAAGCAATTGCTTCTGCGCTACCGTCTGATCCCCAGCCCCCAGCGCCAGCGCCAGCATCAGGCCATCCAGCTCCCGCAGTGCTTCGGTGAGTTCACCCATCGCTTCGGCAGCCAGCAGCTCTGGTTCTGGCAGGTCGGCGGCATCGACACTGTCGCTGTCTTTCAGCCAGCTGATATCCAGTGAGTCGCCTTTCTGTTCACGAATATAGTCACGGCTGAATTGCCGCCAGCGGCTGCTTTCTTCAGTTTGCTCAGTCTCTGCAGCCGTATCGTCGGAAATTGCTCCTGCATTTCCGACATACCCGCCATCCTTGGCGGTAAAGCTCCAGTCACCTTCGGTACGTTCGCTGTTGCCTTTGACGTTATCACCGTAAAGCGCTTCAAAGGGCTTCAAGTGGGTTTCATTAAAGGGGGTGCGTTTACCAAAGCTGGGCATATTGGTGCGCAGGTCATAGACCCACACATTCTCGGTGCAGTTCTCCTCCTGAAAGTCATCGGTGGCACTGCCTTTGCTGAAGAACAGCACATTGGTTTTCACCCCCTGGGCGTAGAAGATGCCGGTCGGCAGACGCAGAATAGTATGCAGGTTGCACTTGTGCATCAGGTCGCGGCGGATATCGGTACCTTTACCTGCTTCAAACAGTACGTTGTCGGGTAGCACTACGGCGGCACGGCCGCCGGGCTTGAGGTTACGGTAGATATGCTGCAGAAACGCCAGCTGTTTGTTGCTGGTGTCGTAGGTGAGGTCATCACGGGTTATGCTGGCTTCCCCGCCTTTGCTGGTGCCAAAGGGCGGGTTGGCGAGAATGATGTCGGCCTTTTCCAGCCTTGCGCCCACCTGCCCTAAGGCATTACCCAGATGAACCGTTCCCTCATCGCCACCCTCCATGCCATGTAACAGACAGTTCATTAGGGCTAAACGGCGGGTGCCCGGCACCAGCTCGACGCCGATATAGGCTTTGTTTTTCTGAAACACCTGCTGTTGCGGTGTCAGATCAAACAGCTCATCGGTTTGTGATTTAATATAGGCATCAGCGGCGATCAGGAAGCCTGCGGTACCTGCTGCCGGGTCCTGAATTTTCTCACCCGGTTGTGGCTTAGTACAGTTAACCATGGAGTTGATCAACGCCCGCGGGGTGAAGTACTGCCCTGCACCGGATTTGGTTTCGTTAGCGTTCTTCTCTAACAGCCCTTCGTAGAGATCACCCAGGCCATCTTTCTGCGCGCTGAACCAGTCGATCTGATCCAGCGTTTTCACCATCTGTTCCAAGTGACGGGGTTCACGCAGACGGGTCTGAGCATCGGCATAAATAGCGCTGATCAAGGGATCATCATGAACCAGGCTATCTTCCGCATCTCTGCCGGTGGAGAGTGACAGCAGGATACGTTTGTAATCATTCAGCAGATTGAGACCTGACTTACCGTTGAGATCGCTCCAGCGACAACCTTCCGGCAGGGTATGCTGTTGCAGCGTGCCGTTCTCGGTATTCTCGTGCACCATCTTGATAAACAGCAGCAACACCAGCTCTGTGACGTAATCGCTGTAGTTGATGCCGTCATCCCGCAGTACATCACAGAGGTTCCAGAGTTTTTGTACGATATCGTTGTTGGTCATTCAGGTTTATCCATTGAATAAAGGGGGTACTGACTTCCGTCCTGCGTCATCAGTGTCATTAATTTCGGGTGTACAAAGAGCTTCTCTTTGCCAGCCTGCATCTCCTGTAACACACCTATTTCACATAGTTGTTTAAGGTAGACCGATGCCGTTTGTCGCTTGGCAATACCACTCTCAACCAGATTGCCGATACGACAGTAGGGCTGCTCGAATATCAGTTGAATCAGTTCATAGCTGTAAATTTTAGGCAGCTGTTCTCGAACAAATTCAGAGGTGTGCTCAATCAGCGTTCTGATGGTCGCTATCTTCTCTGTGGTCCAACGGGCAGTATGTTCCACCGCTTGTAATATGAAGATAATCCAGGCTTCCCACTGCTGCTCACGGGTCACATCCAGTAACAGTCGGTAGTAGTCCTGTTTGAATTCAACAATATGACGACTGAGATAGAGAATTGGGAGGCTTAATAGCTGCTGGTCAATCAGATAGAGGATGTTCAGCACACGCCCGGTACGGCCATTACCGTCGATAAAGGGGTGTATCGCTTCAAACTGGTAATGCGCGATGGCCATCTTAATCAGCGGGTCTATATCGTCTTCTGCATTAAGAAAGCTTTCCCAGTTTCCCAGCAGCTCACGGATAACCTGCTCGCCTACCGGAGGGGTGTAAATCACTTCACCGGTTGCCCGGTTAGTCAGATTGGTGCCCGGCACCTTGCGCACATCCATCTCCATCGATTTGATGGTGCTACAGACCTCTAATGCGGTGGTCACGCAGAGGGGCTTGCTTTCGAGATGTCTGAACCCCTGATACAGCGCGGTGCGATAGCGCAGCGCTTCGCGGGTCATGGCATCGGCCTGACTATCTTCCTGGGCAAACTGGAACAGTTTATCCGTAGTGGTAACAATGTTCTCAATCTCAGAACTGTCTTTCGCTTCCAACAGTGGCAGTAGGTTTATCAGCATACCCTGATTTGGCAATAGCTCACCGGCTTGCTTTAGCTCAGCCAAAGCAGCACGCGCGGCGATGCATGCTTTAAGCACTGGCTTTGTCTCAAAGTCGCTGCCTGGCGGCAGCTTCGGTAAATCGTTATAGGGACTGTCTGATTGCCAATTCATACTTATAAAATCCACTTTTATCGACACATGCTAAGCTTATGTCGATGAGATCGACATGTAAACACCACATGTCGATATTATCAATCTTTTTCGACACGTCAGCCGGATATGTGTATTTTTCTGGTTTTTCTATACCTATCATCAGGCCGAAAGCCAAAGGCTGTCGTTTAAGCCATCTAACACTATATCCAGCTTCTGCCCCAGGGCTTTATCCAACTGTTTAGCACCGCCCGAAAAGGCCGGTACAGCGCTGATGGTTTCCCTATCGATGATTACTTCATGGGTGAGCTGCTTTGATAAGCGGTCCAGCCAGTTTCGCTGGGCGGGTGTCCAGGAATGTTGGCTGTAGATCTGCTGCATCCCGTTCTGCACCCGCTGCTCGAACGGCAGCAAGGCTTCACCCAGTGCCGCCTGGCGGATATGACCAATGATGCTAGCTGCAATATCCTGATTGGTGGTGTTGCGCCATGCCGACTGTAATGTAGCTTCACTATAACCGGCTCCATCGAGCATGATGCGAATCTCTCTGAGCTGTTGACGGGTCAAATCCCGCGGTCTGCTGACGACTACTTTGAGTGCGGCAGACAGGTTGACCTGTTCTTTTACAAACTGCGCGAAGCTGTCCAGATAATCTGCCGGTTTCTCATACTGACCATAGCTTTGCTCCCGGACCTCAAGCACATCTTTGTGATCGGACAGCAGCGGATAATTTTCGCTGCCGAGTAACTGACGCACTTCATCCAACTGATTCAGTATTCCCTGATGCTGTTGCATAAAGGCGGCTGCCTGCGTCGGCCCCATTGAGCGCAGATGCTGATGAAGCTGTTTAGGCTCAACACCCCAGAGCCGCTCCAATTCTTCCAGTTTTTGTTTCAACTGAGGTTTACGCTCGGCGGTTTTTTCCGCTTTACGCAGTACGCGCATCAGCTTCTGGCTAAGTTGACTGAGCACCACATCCGCATGGGACTCATTTTCGGTTTCGCCGGGGGCATCAAAGGCTTTCTGCCGTTGTTCGGGATCGGTTAACTCTTCAACTAACTGTTCCAGCGTAATGTTCGGGTCTTTCACCAGCGGTTTCATGGTTGAGACTGACTCCAATGCCGCGTAGATATCGACAGGGTCATAGATACGGAATACGGTTTTGCCGATCTCATCACAGCGGCGGGTTGCCCGCCCAATCATCTGTTCATATAAAATTCGGGACTTCACTCTGCGAAGGAACACGATATGGCAAATTTTAGGGACATCTATCCCGGTTGTAAGCAGATCAACAGTGATCGCAATATTCGGATAACGCTCGTTCTTATACTGACGAATCAGCTGCTCAACCTTATCACTCTGGCCGGTAATTTTAGCCACCGCCGCCTGATTGTAATCACCGTTGTATAGCTCTTTGAACGCTTCATCCAGCAAGCGTTTTACCATGTCAGCATGCAGATCAGTGGCGCAGAAAACCAGTGTTTTCTCATCACTGAACGGATCGATCTCCTGAGCCAGCTGCTGACAAATGACTTGATTGAAGTTCTCGTTGATCACCCGACGATTAAAGGCTTCAGTCTCAAACTTTACTTCATCTTCCAGCTCTGCGGTTTCCACCTCTCCGGTTTGCAGATTGATCGCGGATACCTGACTGCCCTTCTCAAACTTAATGCCATGTTTAGTCAGCAGTGTCTGGTAGCGAATAGGTGGCTCATGGTCGATCAACCAGTCATCCGCGACTGCTTCCCGGTAGGTATAGGTGTAAACCGGTTTACCGAAGATATCACTGGTGTGTTTTGCGGGTGTTGCGGTTAAACCGATTTTGAACGCATCAAAATAATCCAGGACCCGACGATAACTGGACAGATACTGACTGGCATCTCGTGTCGCCAACTCCCCTTCGGTCATCTCCTGATCTAAGGCGTAACCCCGGTGGGCTTCATCTACGATAATACAATCGAATTGATCTACCAGCGGCGACGCATCCGACATAAAGATCCGTTTCACCATTGCCTGAACGGTGGCCACCTGTATGCGCGTTTCAGCCTCAGCCACCATATCGCCTAGTTCAGCAACATTGTAGATTTTTGACAGGGTCTGACTCTGCTCTAAAGGTGCTTCATTAAAGGCATCCAGTGCTTGCTGCCCCAGCGCACTTCGGTCGACAAGAAAGAGTATGCGTTTAAAGCGTTCCGCTTTGAGGAAACGGTACATTAAGCCAATAATGGTACGCGTCTTACCGGTACCGGTTGCCATCGCCAGCAAACAGCGTTGCTGGTTATTTTCCAGAGCAGTCTCAACGGCTTGAATTGCTTTCTGCTGGTAATCACGCAATTTAAGATAACCAAAGCTTTCCTGTTGTAGCAACTTCTGCGCGTCAGTTTTACTGCGTTTAAGCAGATCCAAAAGCCCATCAGGGCTGTGAAACTGCTGCAACGCTCTGGCGGTATTACTGTTATCACGGACATCCCGGAACCATGTACCGGACTTCTCTGCTAACTGTTTGATAAAGGGCCTACCATTACAGGAATAGACAAATGGCACATGGTAGTGGGCATCCTGATCGTCCGGCCAGACAACGGTTTGACCAGCAATCATCCAGGCCCCAATCAAACTTTGATCAACACCAAAACCTTTAGAATAACGTTCTGCCTGCGGTATCTTTCCCGCAACATCCGTGTTTTCTTTCTTAGCTTCAACCACTGCAACCGGCACCAAACCGCAAAACAGCACATAATCGGCACGCCCGTCTTTCCCCTGAAATTGGGTTGGCCATTCGGCAATCGCTCTGTTAGTCCCTTTTTCAGGACGAATACCTTTATTGTAGATCAGCTCCTGCGTATCAGCTTGCCACCCGGCGTCTTGCAATTGTTGGTCAATCAGTACCCGGGTAAGCTCTTCGTTCAGGGTAATCTTCTGAGTCGCTTTACAGGTGCTTTTTTCAATCACTTTCTTCTGCACGGCAAGTTGCTGCGCATCTTTTTTGGCTAACTCTTCCTGCAGTTCTTTTATCCGTTGTTCAAACTCACTCAACTGTTGAGCGAAAGCAACCTCATTCGTATTTGATTGATCTGAGAGTTGTCGGGCTTCAGCATCCATCTGTTCAGCCAGAACGGCATACTCTTCCTTCTCCCGTTCCAGTAGTTCTGATAAGTGTTGGCTTGAGTCTAGCTGCTGATTAGTTTCTGAAAGCTGAACTTTTAACTGTTCAATCTCTGTTTGCAGATCACGCAGGTGATAACTGGGATCTTGTGGTGGAATAAAAGCACCGGCTTTGAATCCTGATGCTTTACTGCCAAAGGAACGATGAAACCAAACAGCCAATTCACGCCCTAGTTTCAGACAATCCAAAGCCTCTTTATGGCGGGTACGAAACTGGTGGGTAGCCTTATTACCTTCAATCCGAAGCGTATGGAATAGGTTAAGCACGACTCGATCCAGACCCAATTCACGGTTAAGTCGGTAAAGCAGATCAGATTGAGCGGTACGTTCATCGAATTCCAGACCACATCGGGCCGCTAAATCCTGAGCAAATGCTTCGCCCAGTTGGCGTAGCTTGATAAGCGTGGTGTTGGGGTCACTGGAAAAAGACCTTTCTGCTGCATTCGCCAACTGTTGAAAAATCGGATCATACTCAGCCAGAAAGGCAAAGTTACTCTGTGGTATTTCAGGTGTAATCAAAGCCATCGTTCCCTCGAAGCACAACTGAGTTGCTTAATTATCAGGCTGTTAACCATGATATTACTAAGCTGCGCTTAGAAGATCAGTAATAATTTGTAATAACTGAATATTTTCGGATCGCAGTCATGTTTATAGCAGCGGATCCGTGATGATTTTTTAGTACTTTTCGGCCCAAAGAAAACGGCTTCTGCTTCAATAAAACGTAGGGTTTATATGTAATAAAGGAAGATATATAAAGCCAAAAAAACTAAACTAGCTTTGTCGTTACGCAAAGGAGTCCCCTTAATTAAGCTACTTCACCTTCGCTAACGATCATCTATTACATATATTCGGTTTTTCTCAGCTTATTCCAAGGATTATCACCATGACGACTTCGCCTATAAAAATAATTGCAGGCTATGCGCAGATTGATCAGGACGATGGTGTTTTATTCCACCAACAGCGCGCACAATATCAAACTCGTTTAGACGCTATCCATCAACTAAAGATAACACCTACGCTATTAACGATTGATCCTTTATCTACTGATTGGCATAGCGATCGACAACCTAATCACTTTCGCAGTGGCTGTGCACCTATCATGGCGCTTCAACAAGCACAGCATTTAATAGAGCAAGGCCATGATGCCGTTATTATCAGTGGCGACGACCCTGTAAAAAGTGGCTATGGCCGTGAAGAACGCCACCAACTGATGTCTGTTTACGCGGATGATTATTCAATCGCTCAGTTATATGACGATTTGGCTAACCAGTTTATTATCGACAACCAGAGTAATAGAGATCAATTTTTAGCACTTGCAGACGCTCTATTTACTAACCATAGCCGTAGTCACAAGATTGCTGAGCAAGAGGGGCGTGCTCATTTCTCTGCCCCCGGAGCACAGTGGTTTGCCCATGTAACTCCACTCTTTCGCGGGGTGGATTGCGCCAATCCTTTAGTAGATTTTTCAGGTCGCTTATTATTGTGTAGCGAAGCGTTATCGAAAAAAATTAACTGTAGTGATGACAGTACTGTCAATGTTACCGGCATTGGTTTAGGGCTACTCGATATTGATGAAGTTAAGCAACTGCCGTTGATTGCACGATATGATCATTTAGCGCAGGCTTATCAGACGGCATGCCATCAAGCCAATCTAGCATTAAATCCGTTGATCACTGACAACAAAGTCTTAATGGAGATTTATACCTGTTACCCTGTTGTCCCACTCGCCTTCCTGATCAGTAGCGGATTAGTCACTTCTCTTGATGAGATTCCAGCATTTTTAGAGAGCCATTTATTGACAATTACCGGCGGTATGAATCTGGCACGAGCGCCCTGGAACAACCCGGCACTGAATGGTTTAATTGAGATGTATCACCAACTTATCTCCACTCCCCATCAATACGGATTAGTACACGGTAACGGCGGCATTGGTTATCGACAGGGAATCGCCATCCTCGAGTCTAACCAGCACTGATTTATTCCCTCCAAATAGCGCACTTTTTAGCCCGAACTTGTTTTTAATAATCCGCACCTTTACACATTTAGACTAGACTTAGCTGAATAAGCTTAAATGGTAGAGGAGCGGCTAAATTGAAATTAATTCCAGTGCTTATGACAATGTTGAGTGTTTTAACACTCTCTGTTGCTAATGCTTCGCAAACTGATGTTAACAATAGCGAATCCTGTCAGCTGATCAGAGCAAGCGGCAATGCGGAATACCCTCCCTATCTTTGGCGCTCAGAGAGCTCGACCAAGCTGTCCGGAGCTATCTCTTTGCTCCTCGAAGAATTAGCCGTAGAGATAGATACAAAAATAGAATTAGTGTACAGCGGACCTTGGGGGCGGGTGCAGGAAGATGTCGCCAGCGGGCGTATTGATATGATCGCCGGTGCCTTTTTTACCTTGCCCAGAACACATTATATGGACTACCTCTACCCTCCCATGCTGTTAACAAAAACGGCTGTTTGGACAAACAACAAAAACACATTTCAATATACGCAATGGGAAGATCTCAAAGCCTACCGAGGCGTGACTGTTATCAATAATAGCTTTGGACAGGAGTTCGATGAATACGCAAAGAAACAGCTAACCATTGAAGAGGTCGGCAGCCTTGAGCAAGGGCTACGTATGCTCAGTGCAAAACGGGTTGATTATCTCATCTATGAAGAGAACCCGGGAAAAGCTTACGCAAAAAAACTCAACATCAATAACTTACAGACGCTGCCTTTAGAGATTACCCGCCAAAAGCTATACCTGACAATGTCCAAACAATCTTCATGCAACTCGACAGCGCTGAGATCTAAAATCACAAAAGCTTTAAAGAAGTTTACTCAAGAACAACGAACCGAGACTTTCTTGAAGCGCGCCCATGAATTATGGGAGAGTAAAGCTCAATAGTTATTTTTCTTTGAGACTACACAATAAAAAACTATTTATTAAAAAATTGTAAAAAGCCATTTATAAGAAGCAAAGCAATGAGAAATAAACAATGAGCGATGAGCAAAACCCCATAATAAAAAGCTCAATTAGTTACCAATTCATACTAAAAACACTGCCTGCTTTTTTTCTTATTTCGCTGATTTTTTTGGGTGTTCTCTCCTATTTCGAGCTGATAGATGCGAAAAAAGCATATCAACAGTCAATACAGGAAAAGACTAATAACCTAGCGTTGCTACTGACAGAGCCTGTGTGGCAACTTTCAACTAAATTGTCTGAGAACATTATCCAAGCCAGCATGGAGGATACCGATATAATTTGTATCCGGCTTGAGCAAGATTCAGATATCACTCCGCTGATACTGCGGGGGCAATGTGACCCTCTCCCAGAAAAAACAATAAGCTTTACTAGCAGCATTATTTATTCTGATACACGAGTCACCAGAAACCTCGGCGCTGTTTTCATCTATACCGAAAACATTTACAGATGGAACAGCATCACCAAACAACTACAAGCATTAGCCGCCCTTTCTTTTATTTTATTTATCACATTAATTGTTATCACAATTACCGCTTTTCGCAGCACCATCATTGCGCCATTGATTGAGGTGTCCCAATCTTTAAAGTTTTATCGAAAAACAGGCCAGCGTGTAGCGGTGAACTGGAATACCTCAGACGAACTAGGACAATTAATCCAAGAATACAACCGCAGTTTAATCAGACAAAATGAAACAGAAACCGCACTTAAAGATGCACACAAAAAAACGGAAAAGGCCCTGATAGACCTCAAAGAAGCACATAGAAGCCTGATTCATTCTGAAAAAATGGCTTCCCTCGGCAGTCTTGTGGCGGGTATTGCACATGAGATTAATACCCCATTAGGCAACAGCCTGACAGTCGCTACCACAGTGTCTGCAATTACCCACAAAATTAAAGCCGACATTGAAAGTGGGAAGCTAACCCAAAGCGCATTAAATGAATTTGTTGAGTCGATCACAGAAGCATCTACGATTCTGGAACGTAATTTACATACGGCTGCTCAACAAATTCGTAATTTTAAAAACGTAGCGGTTGACCAAACCAGCGAAAAAAGGCGCATCTTTAATGTTAAACAGGTCATCAACGAAAATATTTATATCCTGAACCCTCTCATCAAGCACACCCCTTTCAGCATCGAGGTATCAGTACCTGATGACATCAGCATGGATAGCTATCCAGGACCGCTGGGACAAATTATTACTAACTGTTTTAATAATGCGTTATTACACGGCTTTGAATCGAGAAAAACGGGCTTGATCAGCATTACAGCCCGCCTTATTAATGACAGTTGGTTATCTCTTGAAATAGCCGATAATGGCAGAGGGATGACAAAAGCTGAGAGTGAAAAAGCCTTTGACCCCTTTTATACTACCAAGCTGGGAAAGGGAGGGTCTGGCTTAGGGCTAAATCTGGTCTATAATTTAACAACTAAAATTTTGGGCGGAACTGTCGACATTAAAAGTTCTATAGGTATCGGTGTAACACTGAGCTTCAAGTTTCCAATTAATGCACCCTGTATAGACAATAATAAAGGTAAGATGTTGGTATGACTGCGCGAGATAATGACCTGGTAACCTTTGCTAATGACGCGACTTTTAAGGGGCCTTCAACCACCGATCCAATAAACGCGAACACACCCTGGCGTATTCTGATTGTTGATGACGAACCAGAAGTTCACGACGCCACACGTTTTGCCTTAAAAAACCAACTGATCCTTGGTAAGCCACTGGATATTACAAGCGCATATACCGCCAAAGAAGCACAAGAATGCCTAAAGAATAATGATCAATATGCCTGTATTCTGCTCGATGTTGTTATGGAAACGCCGGATGCTGGCCTTCTGCTGGTCGGATTTATCCGCGACACCCTTAAAGAAGAAACTTCACGCATTATACTCAGAACAGGCCAGCCCGGTTACGCCCCTGAAATAGATGTCATTGAAAAATATGACATTAATGATTATAAATCCAAAGATGAATTAACCCGAAACCACCTCATAACCGCCCTAACCTCTTCAATTCGCTCTTTTCAGCAGATTAAAACGATCAAAGCGAATAAAGCAGGCTTGGCGATGATTATTGATGGCGCACCCAACCTATTCCGCGAAAGGGCCGTCGGCTCATTTGCAAAAGGAGTGCTCCTGCAACTGTGTAGTTTACTCCAGATAGATAATAACGGCTTTTTATGCTGCCACGAAGAGAGTGATACGCACACGATTAAAGTGCTCGCCGCCTATGGCCGTTACTCGAATTTAAACGGTAAAACACTGAATACAGATAGTCACGAGGCTCTGAATAAAGAAATACTGCATGTGCTAAAAACCAAGCAACACCTATTCAGCACTCACCATGTCATGCTTTATCTGCAGTCACCTCACTCAGACACACTCGTTGTCAGGGTTGAAACATCACGACTGCTAAACGAAGTAGATTTGCATTTATTGAAGTTATTCTCTGTCAGTATCTCGGTAGGCTTTGATAACGCCCGGCTATTTGAGAAAATGGAAGAGCTAGCGTATATCGATTCGCTGACAAAGTTACCTAACAGAACCGGCCTGATATACCAGTTATCACAACAGATAGCCGAGAAAAATGACTTTACCCTTTTACTCGCGGATATAGACACATTCCAGACCGTTAATGATGGCTTAGGCTACCGAATAGGTGACATGACATTAGCGGCGATGGCTCAGCACCTGAGAAAGATGTTCGGGCCTTCCTGTTTAATTGGCCGGATATCTGCCGATACTTTTTGCATTGCAATTCCGAGTACCGATAAATCTGTCACGTCACAAAAGCTAGCAGAACTCGAAGCCTCACTTGAGCAAAGCTTCTCGATAGATGGCTACGAGATACCTTTAAGTCTCACCATTGGGATGGCTCTTTTTCCACTGCATGGTCAGGATGCAACCATCCTATTGCAAAATGCTAGCATCGCACTCAAATATGCTAAAAAGAAACATCGTGCGGGTTATTCTGAGTTCGGCCATGAATTTGAACAAGAATTGCAACAGCGATTACACATTGCAGCCGAACTAAGGCACTGCGTAGAACGAAACGAGCTGCATTTGATGTACCAGGCGCAAATCTGTCTTGAAACAAAAAAAATACTGGGTGCCGAAGCGCTGGTTCGCTGGACCCATAAAGGCAAAATCATCCCTCCAAACGACTTTATCTCAACGGCCGAATCATCGGGTTATATCGTCCCGATGGGATACTGGATTCTTGAAGAAGCATGTCGTCAACAAACGCAATGGATAGCAGAACTCGGCCATGAGATAGTAATTGCGGTAAACGTATCCATTCGACAACTGAAAGATCCACAGTTTTTACAACGTGTAGACTTAATTTTAGAAAAAACCTGTATTAATCCGGCTTCATTGGAAATGGAAATTACAGAATCCATGATGATGGAGGACAATAACGCCCTGCATACGATATTAAAAGCGCTCAGAAGCCGGGGGATTCAAGTAGCGATGGATGATTTTGGCACAGGCTACTCATCTCTTAGTTACCTGCAACAACTCCCCATTGATCGCCTTAAAATTGATCAGTCATTTATCAGTAAAATAACGCATAGTGATCAGGACAGGACCATTACTGCTTTCATGATCAGTATCGGAGAGCTGCTGAATCTAAAAGTGATTGCGGAAGGCGTGGAGACCTATGAACAGCAGGAAGAGTTGATCAAACTGGGCTGCAGTGAGGCACAAGGATATTTTTACTCTAAGCCCGTATCTTACCAGGCATTTAAAGAGCTTTTTCTGTCCATGAATGAATAATATCCATACATATGCTTAATCACATGAATGTAACGCTAGCGAATCGCTCTTTGATAACGCTTAAGTAAAATACCCACTCTTTCTACATACGCTTTTGTTTCTGCATAGGGTGGGACACCATTGTATTTTTTTACCGCCCCCGGGCCCGCGTTATAAGCAGCCGTTGCGCGTGTAATATCACCGCGATACAAGACCAAGAGTTCAGCCAGATACTTAGCACCGCCTTTTATGTTTTTAGCCGCATCCAACGCATCATCAACCCCCAACTCTTTGGCTGTAGCAGGCATTAGCTGCATCAATCCCTGCGCACCCTGGCTTGACACTGCTTTGGCATTAAACGCTGATTCGGCATGCATTACCGCACGAATCAAAGCAGGATCCACCGCATGTTGCTTCGCGCTTTGGCTGACATAATCTTCATAGGATGAAAGATTTAGCGGGGTGTTATGCCAGTTAACCTTCGACTTTGGGTTACAGGCAAAACAGGCAAATTTCAGCGTCGAAAATTCAATACCTTTACGCGGTTTCTGATCTGAAAAAGTCAGTACGCCGTTAGCTTCCCGGTATTTATAAATAGATTCCGTTTTACTCTGTTTGCCAGAAAACCGAACGGTCTCACCTTGTGACGCCGGACTCACATTGGTGTACTCGACCACCCCGTCTGCTCTGATTATTTTGCGGATGCCATCGCCAGCCAATGAAAAATCAGAGGAAAATAGTAAGGCTGTAGCCATCGCTACACCATAAATATGCTTAACCAATGATCATACCTATCGCACCTCTTTCTAAGGGCTGATGTAGCTCTCAGGATTTAAGAAACAATACCAATATCCATTTGTAGTCGTAATTTGTAGTCGTAATTTGTAGTCGTAATTTGTAGTCGTAACTTGACCGGCCTCATTACAGTTTAGCAGATAGTTAGAAAATACCTGTTTATCGAATCAAGGTTATATCCATAAGATCAATCGGAGAGTTTTCACACTTTCAACGCCGTTTCACACTTAATCTCACGTAAGGCGAAGTTTGAATGCACTTGGGAGATCCCTTCCAGAGGAAACACCTTGTCATTAAGAAAACGGTCATACGCTTTAATATCAGACACCATCACCCGTAAAACAAAATCCGCATTACCGGTCACGGCATAACACTGCAGCACCTCTTCACAGACCATCATTGCGTTTTCAAATGCTTTAGTTTCATCCACTGAATGCCGCAATAATGACACCATCACTAATACACACAACCCCTGTTCCACAGCATCAGAGTCGACAAGCGCCGCATACTTACGAATCACCTTTTTATTTTCCAGTGCATTGACCCGCCGCCAGCAAGCAGCGGCGGATAAACCCACCTCATCAGCCAATTGCTGATTACTCATTCGCCCATCATGCTGAAGGATACGTAATATATGTCGATCAAAATCATCCATTGTTTTATTCCATTATTCGTATTTATTATCACTAATTAACTAATGAACGAAAGGATATTCCATTTTATTCTATTTTTACACACTAAATAGAAAGCACCTTTCTCATAAAAACACCTAAACTGGATGAATAATAAACAATAAAGCAGCCTCCTTATGACTAAGCCAGCACACCCAACAGAGACACCAATCAATACTCCGCCTGCACTGGATGATTATGCGCTCAACGATCGTTACACACGTACGCAGGGGCGGGTCTTTTTAACCGGTACACAAGCACTGGTACGCATTCCGCTAGTACAAGCCCAGTTAGACAAAAAGAATGGCCTGAATACCGGTGGTTTTATCAGTGGCTATCGAGGATCACCTCTGGGGGGCTATGATCAGGCGCTATGGAGCGCTAAAGCATTATTAAAACAACATAATGTCGAATTTATTCCAGCCATTAATGAAGATCTGGCGGCTACTCTGGTACTGGGCTCTCAGCAAGTCGAGACTGATCCTGATAAAACCGTCGATGGCGTGTTTTCCATCTGGTACGGAAAAGGCCCCGGCGTTGACAGAGCCGGCGATGCGCTAAAACATGGCAATACCTACGGCAGCTCACCGCAGGGTGGCGTATTAGTCGTTGCCGGGGATGATCACGGCTGTGTCTCCTCCTCTATGCCACATCAGTCCGACGTAGCTTTTATGGCTTGGTTCATGCCAACCATTAATCCGGCAAGTATTGCAGAATATGAAACGTTCGGATTATGGGGATATGCACTCTCTCGCTTTTCCGGAATGTGGGTAGGCTTTAAAGCAATCTCGGAAACAGTAGAAAGTGCCTGTAGTGTAGAGCTCAAACCATTACCAACATTCAAGATACCTGACGACTTCACCGCGCCCGCTGAAGGTTTGCATTATCGTTGGCCCGACCTCCCGGGACCTCAGCTTGAAACTCGAATTGAGCATAAACTTGCTGCCGTGCAGGCGTTTGCCCGAGCAAACCCAATTGATAGAAAAATCGTCACATCTGCACACGCTAAACTGGGCATTGTCAGCACCGGCAAGGCACATCTGGACTTAATGGAAGCGCTTGCGTTACTCGGTTTACCAGAAGAAAGATTACAAGCACTCGGCATAGAAATTTACAAAATAGGTCTGGTATGGCCGCTAGAGCGCAAAGGGATCCTCGATTTTGTTCATGGTAAACAAGAGATTCTTGTTATCGAAGAAAAACGCGGCATTATAGAAAGTCAGATTAAAGAAGCGATGTCGGAACCCGACCGCCCCGGTGAAGTTCTGATCACCGGCAAGCAAGATGAAAACGGCCAACCGCTAATCCCTTACGTCGGCGAGCTCAGCCCCTCCTTACTGGCCTCTTTTCTGGCCGCTCGCTTACATCGCCTTTTTGATCTTAGCTTTACTGATGAATTACAACAGATTAATGAATCCGGCGTTACGGTTAAAGACCCGGGCGGCGTGCGGCGCATGCCCTACTTTTGTTCGGGCTGCCCCCACAATCGCTCAACCCATGTACCAGAAGGCAGCAAAGCACTCGCCGGCATCGGTTGTCACTTTATGGCCTCCTGGATGGGACGTAAAACAGAGTCACTGATCCAGATGGGTGGCGAAGGGGTTAACTGGGCCAGTAAATCCCGCTTTACCGGCAATGGGCATATATTCCAGAACCTGGGAGAAGGCACCTACTTTCACTCAGGCTCGATGGCCATTCGTCAGTCGATTGCTGCTGGCTCTAACATCACCTACAAAATTCTTTTTAACGATGCGGTCGCCATGACAGGCGGCCAGCCCGTTGATGGACAAATCACGGTGCCGGCAATAGCACAGCAAGTGTTTTCTGAAGGCGCCAAGCGGGTTGTTGTCCTTAGCGATGAGCCCGGGAAGTATCACGGCCATGAAAGTGAGTTCCCCAAAGGCACCCGTTTCTACCACCGTGATGAGCTAGATACAGTGCAGCGTGAGCTACGTGAAATAAAAGGCGTGACGGTTCTCATCTATGACCAAACCTGCGCAGCAGAAAAACGCCGTCGCCGTAAGCGCGGTCAATTTCCGGATCCTGCCAAGCGAGTGATGATCAATCATCATGTATGCGAAAGTTGTGGCGACTGTTCTGCACAGTCTAATTGCTTATCGATTGTGCCTAGAGCGACTGAAATGGGCATTAAACGGCAGATTGATCAGTCTTCGTGCAACAAGGACTTCAGTTGTGTCAACGGCTTCTGCCCTAGTTTCGTGACCATCGAAGGTGGCCAGCTACGCAAACCCAAAGGGATCAGTGCGGATGCAGTCACCGGCATGCTTGCCCGGATTCCCAGCCCGTTAATTCCACCACTCAGCACAACCTATGACCTGCTAGTCAGTGGTGTCGGTGGTACGGGGGTCGTCACGGTCGGTGCTTTAATCACCATGGCAGCACACCTTGAAGGAAAAGGCTCCAGCGTACTCGACTTTATGGGCTTTGCGCAAAAAGGAGGAGCGGTGCTTAGCTATGTCCGCATCGCACCTTCACCGCAAGATATCCATCAGGTACGTACCGACCATGGCCGTGCTGACGCATTAATTGCCTGCGACATGGTGGTGGCCTCTTCGGCTAAAGCGTTAGACGTACTCCGTCACAATCACACGAAAGCGGTTGTAAACCTTGCTGAAATGGCGACCGCTGATCACGTTCTTTATCGGGATGCCGATATCGAAAGTAGCAAGCGAGTAAACTTATTAGCCGACGCCGTCGGTGACAGCCAGTTCTCAACGCTGGATGCCAATACACTTGCACTTCATTTACTGGGCGACACGGTATTCTCAAACGTCATGATGCTCGGTTACGCCTGGCAGAAAGGTTTGATTCCAATCTCTGAAACGGCACTGACTCGAGCGATCGAACTTAATGCAGTTGCAGTCGACAAAAATAAAGCCGCATTTAGCTGGGGACGCTTAGCGGCCACCATGCCAGACTATGTCGAACAAGCTGCACAGCCAAAACAGAGCCTGACGACTGAAACACTCGATCAGAAAATTGCACGCCTGGCTGGCACACTTAAAGGATACCAAAGCCAAAAACTGGCGGATCAGTATCTGCAACAGATCAATAGTATCCGCCAATTGGATAAACAGTTTGGCCAACAACAGAAAAACAATAGCGATAAGGAACAACTGACCGAGATTGTCGCCACCCAGCTTTACCGTTTGATGGCCACCAAAGATGAGTATGAAGTGGCACGTTTGTACACCGATACCGACTTTCTGAAAGAGGTAGAAGACACCTTTGAAGGTGACTATAAAGTCCACTTTAACTTCGCTCCGCCCTTTTTAGGTGGCAAAGTTATGAATGGGCGACCTGTTAAGCGACAATTTGGCCCGTGGATGTTGAAATCCTTGCGAATGCTCGCCAAAATGCGCGGTATACGTCATACAATGCTGGATCCTTTCCGTTTTTCTGCTGATCGAAAACTGGATAGGCAACTGCTAGCCGATTACAAACACCTCATAGCGATGTTGCAAAGTCACACAACACAACACAACTATGAGCTGGCACTGCAGCTTGCCAACCTTCCAAAAGAGGTGCGTGGCTACGGCCCCGTTCGGGAAATAGCAGCAGAGAAAGCAACACAGCAGCACTCTGTTTTAATGGCACAGTACCAACAAGCCACTGAAGGCGCAGGAGAATAGCCATGTTCGAACATCTGCACGCGTTACCCGCAGACCCCATCCTCAACCTGATGGTTCAGTACCGTCAGGATAACAATCCGCTAAAGGTTGACTTAGGCGTGGGTGTCTATAAAGACGAACAAGGCCATACAGCGATTATGCAAGCGGTTACTGCAGCGGAAACACACCTACTGGCAACAGAAACCACCAAAACTTACATCGGCCCTGCCGGTGCAGACGGTTTTAATTATCATATCAGCCGTTTACTGCTAGGCAATGATCATAGCGCCATCAAAGATCAGCGCATCACTGTTGCACAAACACCAGGCGGCTGTGGTGCATTGCGTATGGCCGCTGAGTTCACCGCCAAATGCGCCCCGGATACAACCGTGTGGGTCAGTGACCCGACATGGGCAAACCATATCCCCTTGCTAAAAGGTGCCCGCTTAAATATCACGGAATACCCTTATTACGATGGAGCAACAAAAGGGATCCGATTTGATGCCATGTTCAGCACGCTGGAAACCGCCAAAGCGGGTGATGTCGTCTTACTGCATGGCTGCTGCCATAACCCAAGCGGTGCAGACCTTTCAAACGCGCAATGGGATGTAATCGCCGAGCTACTGACCCGCAAAAACCTGATTCCATTTGTTGATATTGCTTATCAGGGCTTGGGAGATGGCTTGGCTGAAGACGCTTATGGTGTACGCCTTTTAGCAGATAAAGCCCCTGAGATGCTGATTGCCAGCTCATGCTCTAAAAACTTTGGCCTGTATCGTGAAAGAACCGGTTCAGTCATCATTGTTTCACCTAACCAACAGCAGGCCAGCGTAACCGCGAGTAATCTGTTCAGCATCATTCGTGGTCACTACTCAATGCCACCGGCACACGGAGCGGCCATTGTTGAAACTATTTTAGGCAATCCAGCGCTGGCCAAAAGCTGGGATGATGAGCTCACAGAGATGCGCACCCGGATCCTACAATTGCGCCACCAACTGGCTAAAGAAATAGCTGCAACGGGCTGCTCGCAAGACTTCAGCTTTATACCTCAGCAAAAAGGGATGTTCTCTTTCTTGGGTATCAACAAAGATCAGGTGGCTCGCCTGCGTGATGAGCATGCCATTTATATGGTTGATTCCAGCCGCATCAATATTGCCGGTTTATCCTCTCAGAATATTGCTTATGTGGCACAATCGCTAAGTAACGTACTAAAAGGCTAAACCCGCAACTATCACAAGCATTGTTCGCCTTCTCTGTGCGTTCAATGCTTGTGCTATCAACAATAGTTATTGCAGAGCAACAGAGCCGTAGCTAGGCTCTGTCTGCGCTTGAAATAGAGCGGTGGTCGAGCGGATAACAGGCCTAACAACTTCGTGATCGACAAGAGGTTCACTCAACAGATGATGAGTACGCGCCGTACCTGCCCAGATATCTTTACGCTCATCTCGTGGTGAAATGCCAATATGCTTTCGATAGCAACGGCTAAAATGCGGCGTAGACACAAAGCCACAGGCCGCGGAAATCTCAACAATCGACAAGTTAGACTGTTTCAACAACTGTCTGGCACGGTCTAGACGCAGCTTTAAATAATAACGTGATGGTGAGCAGTCCAGATGTTTTAAAAACATCCTTTCAAGCTGACGACGAGATACCGAGACAAAGCTTGCCAACTCATCCAGCTCAATCGGCTCTTCCAGGTTGGCTTCCATTAATTCAATAATATCGACCAGCTTTTGCACCGGCTGGCCATGAGTATGCATCTGACGTAATGACACTCGTTGCTGATCAAACTCACCCCGTACGCGGTCACAAATAAACATATCAGACACCGCACCGGATAACTTCCCACCATACTTTAATGAAATATAGTGAAGAAACATATCCATCGCGGTTGTCCCGCCTGACGATGTCATGCGGTTTTTATCGATACTATACAAACGATTATTACAACGTACTTTTGGGTAGCGCTCCTGCAAAGACGCCAGACATTCCCAGTGAATACTGCTCTCAAAATTATCCAGCAAACCTGCATGCGCCAACACATAAGCACCGGTACAGATACCACCCAGCGTATAATTTTTGCGCCCCAGAGCACGTAGCCAGCCCACCTGACGTTGGCTGAAACTGCGGGTAATATCAACGCCACCAACTACAATAACCATATCCAAAACCGGTGCATTCAAAATCGAAAAATCGGGCGTAAACGATAAGCCATCACTGGCCTTAACCAAGCTGCCATCTTCTGAAATCAACTGCCAGCTAAATAGCTCCTCACCCGATAGCTGATTTGCCATTCTCAGGGTCTCAATGGCAGACGCCAACGCGATCATCGTAAAGTTATCGAGCAACAAAAATCCAACGCGTGTCAGGGTTTTGTTTTTGATCGCTGAATCAACTTGAGTGGATGTAATACCTGAAGTCATTGTAGAGTCCTCATCAAATTCTTCTGATATACAGAAAGAGTTTGATTCTTATTTATAATTATTATCGAAGAACTGTCAGTTCAATTTTTAACCAGCAGCGGCACAGACAACGCTCTGAAGTATATAGCTGAGAAAAACAAATATGTATTTCCTTATTACGCCCTACTTCTGAACAGATCCCGCGCAGTAGATATTGCCAATCATATATCTCAAACAGAATCCAACACATCCATAAGCGACGAAAAACCGCCATTAATTATCTAAAAACGACGTATTATTTTTATTTAATGATGTATATCAAATTTTCCAGCTGAATGATCTGTTTTTTTCATCTGTTATCTCTGCCAAAGATATTTCATACCCATGTCTTAAATAGATACGTATCTGGTTATTAGAGTCATGTAACAACCCCCCTGGCAGCTTAGAGTGGGAGAGTAAGGCGTTACTCAGCCATAAAAATAACAGGAGAGTATACATGACAAGCCATTTTGATAACCGAGGGGTTGTTTATAAAGGCCCCGGCGAAGTTGCCGTAGAATCGATCGCATTTCCAGAGCTCGCCATTGGTAAAAGAAAATGTAACCACGGCGTTATTTTACGTGTGTTAACAACCAACATCTGTGGTTCAGACCAACATATGGTGCGCGGCAGAACAACAGCCGAAGCTGGATTAGTACTGGGGCATGAAATCACCGGACAAATTATTGAATGCGGCTCGGATGTCGAATTCCTTCATCCGGGTGATGTCGTTTCTGTTCCCTTTAATATCGCCTGCGGCCGATGCCGTAACTGCAAAGAAGGCAACACGGGCATCTGTCTTAACGTTAACCCTGCACGCCCCGGTGCTGCGTATGGCTATGTCGATATGGGGGGCTGGGTCGGTGGTCAGGCAGAATATGTCATGGTGCCTTATGCGGATTTCAATCTGCTCAAGTTTCCTGATCGTGAGCAAGCCATGGAAAAGATCAAAGATCTGACATTGCTGTCTGATATCTTTCCAACAGGGTTCCACGGTTGTGTTACCGCCGGTGTTGGCCCAGGGTCAACCGTATACATTGCAGGTGCGGGGCCTGTAGGTCTTGCTGCGGCTGCGGCTGCACATCTTTTAGGAGCCGCCTGCGTCATTGTTGGCGACATGGTAACAGACCGTCTCAAGCAAGCAGCAAGTTTTGGCTGCGAAACAATCGATCTGCGTGAAGAAGGCGATATGGCCGATAAGCTGGAAGTGATTCTGGGTGAGCGCGAGGTCGATGCATTTGTAGACTGCGTCGGTTTTGAAGCACACGCATGTGGCTGTAATCACGGTCAGGAAGCACCCGCAACCGTTCTCAACTCAGCCATGCAGATTACCCGTGCAGGTGGGCAAATCGGTATTCCTGGGCTTTATGTAACAGAAGATCCAGGCGCAATGGATGATGCTGCAAAAATAGGTGCACTGAGCATGCGCTTTGGTTTGGGTTGGGCTAAGTCCCACTCCTTCCATACTGGCCAGTGTCCGGTTATGAAATACCACCGCCCGTTAATGCAGGCTATTCTTTTCGACAAAGTCAAAATTGCTGATGCCGTTAACGTTCAGATGATTACGCTGGATCAAGCACCAGAAGGCTATGCTGACTTTGATGGGGGAGCCGCTAAGAAGTACGTTATCGATCCACATAACAGCGTTAAAGCATAATACGGCTAAGGGTAAAACCAAGACCATATTAACGACTGAAAAATTCTAAATCACAATAACAAAACGCATCGGAATGGATGCATTTTTTTGCTTTATAAACTAGCGCCACAACTCAGAAATGGGGGTATCCGGCGAATACCGATGCGCTACCTGCGCCTGCAGCAACTCGGCTGTAGCAACGGCATCGGTTAACGCCTCGTGTTGCTTATAAAAGGGCAAATTGTATCGGGCACGACTATCAGAAAGACGAATAGATAACGGCTTACTCCCGAATAAACGAGAAAGAAATGCCATAATACCATCCCGATGCACACGGGCTTCCAAATCCATTGTATCCACAACAGGAAAGCAGATACCCTCTCCCAATCTGGCTTTTAACGCAGCATGAAGAAACTCCCGTTCTATATAGCGATAATGTACGACCACTACACGCCCGGCAAGGGCGGCCAAAAGCGGCTCCAGAATACGCATCAAATCCGGAGCATTATTAATATCTGTATGCGTAATACCATGAATAATGACCGACTCTTCTGCCAACTGCTGCCGCGGATTCAAAAGCCATTGTTTAGCCTCTTTACAGTAAATCCGCTGTAGCGTGAACGGCACTAAACCAATACTGACAATATCGTCTTTTTTTGCATTCAGCCCTGTGGTTTCAAAGTCCAATGCAACAAAAGAAACATCTTTTAAGGGCGTACAGGGAGTCACGGCTCCCCGCTCATAAAACGCCCGAATACGTCTGTCTTTAGCCGTTGCAGCTTGCTCACTAATCCTCTGTGACCAGTCGATATGATGTTTTCCTTTGCTTTTAACCTGCGACATTCTCAACCACCTCAATAGGGGTAACGAAATTTGAGAAAGCGCTGACTATTGCTCAGCACCTGGAAAGCATCTTTTAGGTTTCTACGTTCAAACTCCGACAAATGTTCCGGTTCAATATTATTATCCGCCTTGCGGCCCGCTTCGATATCAATCGCCTGATGACGAATTCGCACCATAGAAATAAATTCAAGCGCATCTTTCAAATCTGAAATGCGCCCTTGCGGAATAATTTTGCCTTTAATAATATCGTCCAGCCTTTCAAAAGAGTTCTTAGCTCTGGAACCTACTGCCAACGCATGTACCCGGATAAGATCGGCTATTGGCGCCGTACCACGGCGTTTTAAATTAATTGAGTTGCGGTGCTGGCCGTCCTGTTCCATCACGAAATTTTTAAAGAAGCCTAAAGGAGGTGTTCGACTCAGTGCATTGCGCGCCAAACTGGCCAGGAAACGTGGCTCACGAGAAGCTTTTTGAGCCACAAAAAAATTCAGTTGCTCAGCCCAGTGTATTTGCCCCCAAACGCCCTCTAAATCAAAAAAGATCGAACAGTTTAACAACGCTTCCGGCACCGGATTATCAATCCAATCGGCAAAACACACCTCCCATTCCTTCCGGGTTTTTCGCCAGCTGGGGTTCGTTGCCATAATCCCGCCGTTACAGTAACTAAAACCGCAGGCAGCCAAGCCATCACAAACAAAATGCGCTAACGCTTCAAAATATTCGCCATGTAACTGCGGATCATACTGATTATCCAGAATCAGAGCATTGTCCTGATCAGTGATGATCAACTGCTCATCTCGTGCCATAGAACCAAGCGCAAGAAAACAGTAAGGTAAAGGAGGCGGGCCTAAATACTCTTCTGCCAATTCTAGTAAGCGCTGTTTAAAGCTACGCCCTATCACTGACATAGCACTACCAATCATATGCGAATTAGCATCTTCATTAACCAGGCGCACAAAACAGGAGGAGATCTCCTGAGAGATAAGTTTAAGCTCTTCTACACTATTCTGACGAAATACCGTACCCACCATATATAAGCTACTTTGCGACTCATAACGCACAATATCCGAGATCGCAATCACTCCCACCGGACGCCCCCTATCCAGAATCGGAAGGTGATGCAAATTATAACGAAGCATACTCAGCATCGCCTCAAACGCATAAGCATCTACATCAAGTGTTACCAGATCGGTTGACATTACCTGGTCGATAGTTGCGTCTAACGGATAGCCTGTTGATACCACCCGCGTTCGCAAATCTCTATCGGTAATAATCCCCACCATCTGCTGTTCAGGCTCAAACTCACCTTCATGACGCGCAGAAGAAACCGCGTCAACAATCAACAAAGAGGATACCCCCTCTTCCGTCATCTTCTCTGCCGCTTGTCGAATCGTGGCGGTATTCGAAATACTGATCGGTTCACGGGAGACCAACATAGTCGCCTTGGAAACCATTAGACTATTTGTGCTTTTACCTGAAACAGCATGTTGTAAGTTAGAGTGATCATCCATTTCCACAAAATATGCAAATGCTTCAAATTCATCACATAGCGAAATGAATACCGACTCAGGAATGAAATAGATCAGAGAATCTTCCAGCGCCTTGACTGGCAAGCGGATAAGGTTATTCATCAACAACCCCATCTGTCCGAAAAGCCCGCCAACGCTGAGCCGGTTATAGAGATCACCATTACGCCGATAGATCTCAACAGAACCGCTACGGATCATGCACAAGTCATGAACTTCATCGCCAAAATGAAAAATGTTCTGATCGGCCCGGTAGTAAGCAATTTCAACCTGCTGGGCAACGCTATTAACCCTCTCATCCGGCAAGCCACTAAAGGGCTGAAACTGTTTAAGAAAGTCAGCAATTTCTCTGTGTTCTGCTTCCATTATCTGCTCTATATGCACCCATAATGAGTAAAGAATATCTATGATTACCTAGCAATCATCACCACACGATGAACGATCAGATAAGGCTAAAAATCCACAACCACATCCCCTTTAGGCACACTACAACAAGACAAGACATAACCGGCAACAACATCCTCATCGGTAATTCCGCCATTATGTTCCATTGTTACTTCACCCGCTTTGACTAAAACTTTACAGGTACCACAAATCCCCATACCACAGGCTTTTGGAATATGCAGATCCAGTTTAGCCGCTGCTGCATGCACTGTTTCACCCGGGGCAATTTGAATACTTTTACCCGTAGAGGCGAACTCAACGCGCACCATATCCGCCTGCACAAGCGCTTCTATTTCTTCTTGTGCAATTTCAGCCTGCTCTATGGCATCCTCTTTAACGTCAACGGGGGTCGCCCCGAACGACTCTTCATGATAGCGGCTCATATCAAAACCATTACTCTCCAGCAATGCTTTAACTGCTTTCATATAAGGGGTTGGCCCGCAGCAAAAAACTTCACGTTCCATAAAATCCGGGGCTATCATTGTGAGTTTTGCCTGATCGAGATAACCACGATAGCCAAACCACGACTGGCCACGTACCACCTTTTCGCAAATAATATGTAAGGTAAAATTAGTGATACGTGAAGACATATGTTCAAGTTCACGCTGATAGACAATGTCTTTTGATGTACGCGCGCTGTGAACAAATGCCATATCCACATCGGCGTTGGTATCAAAGTACCAACGCGCCATCGACATAACCGGTGTAATGCCTACGCCGCCCGACAAAAACAACACTTTATTTGCGGGGAAGTCGATGCAGTTAAATTGTCCAACAGGCCCATGCACCGCTAACTCATGCCCTTCTTCTAGCTTGTCATGTAACCAGTTCGAGACCAGTCCACCTGGTGCACGTTTGACACTGATAGAAAAACTATAGGGTACTGATGGCGCACTTGAGATCGTATAAGAGCGCATCACCTGACGGCCTTCAATTTCCAGTTCAAGCGTGACGAATTGCCCCGGTTTGAAAAAGAACATAACCGGCTGTTCTGCCATAAAACAAAACGTTCTGACATCCCAGGTTTCATCAATTACCTTTACACAACGTACATTATGACGACCATTCACCCATGTCTGTGTATTAACCGGTATGAATGCATCGGTGTTCACCGCTACCGCTGCTGGATTTGCCATGGCTGTTCTCTCTATTATTCTTCGCGTGAATGGAACTCTAATGCATGCATTTTCATCCCTCCTTCCAATACTCATTTAGCCAATAGCGACAAAAACTTGCTTATAGCGACACTTATAAAAATTCACTAGGTCAATAGGTCGATTTATAGGTGCATTCGTGTCGCAAATGGTCAAACTATGCGCCCGTCATTATAAGACGATTAGCCAATCACCAATGCTGCTACGAATGGTAGGGGTACTGCGCCAAACGAGCTAAACACTTACGCACACTCTGGTGCTAACGAGGATAAAAAAAAATGAACCAGAACGATCTGCTTAATATCACCAGCGCCACTTACGCTGATGCACGGCAGGAGATGGAACAACTGCTGGAGGCACGCAAACCTAACTACTCGCTTCCACAACCGCTGTATAATGATCCACAGATGTTCCGCGCAGATATGGAAGAAGTTTTCCAGAAAGAGTGGCTATTTGTAGGCATGACCAGCGAAGTGCCTTCAAAAGGCGACTATTTCACAGTAGAAATCGGCCAGAACCCGGTGCTGATCGTGCGAGATGCAGAAGGAAACGTCAATGCATTCCACAATACCTGCCGCCACCGGGGTTCTCGTATCTGCACTGCACATCGGGGCAAAGTGGCTAACTTGGTTTGCCCTTACCACACATGGACCTACGACTTAAAAGGCAACTTGCTTTTTGCCGGTTCAGAAATGGGCGAAAGCTTCGACATGAAGCAGAACGGCTTAAAGAAAGCCTTCTGTAAAACAGCAGGCGGATTCATTTTTATCAGCCTGGCTAAAGAGGAGCCTCAAGGCGATTTTGATGAGTTTCTCGCTACGCTGGATGAGTACATGGAGCCGTACGATGTAGAAAACACCAAGCTAGCGGTGGAGTCTAACATGTATGAAAAAGCCAACTGGAAGCTTGTGATTGAAAACAACCGCGAATGCTACCATTGTGCCGCTAACCATCCCGAACTGCTGAACAGCTTACTCGAATGGGATGACACCAATGATCCTCGCGCACCACAAGACTTTGTCGATCATTACAATACACAAGCGGCAGAGTGGGATGCAGAAGGTATTCCACACGAGCATCGCAGCTTTGGCCCCGGAAAACGCAATCGTATCGTCCGGATGCCGCTAAAAAAAGGCACTCAAGCGATGACGATGGATGGTTCGGCAGGATGCAAAAAGCTCCTGGGGCGCATCAAAAACCCCCAACTGGGCTCCATGCGTATCTTGCACCTGCCCAACTCTTGGAATCATATGCAAAGCGACCACTTTATCGTGTTTCGCGTATTGCCGATCTCTGCACAGGAGACAATGGTAACAACCAAATGGTTCGTTCATAAAGATGCCGTTGAAGGTGTGGACTACGATATTGAAAAACTACGTCATGTGTGGGATGCCACCAATGATCAGGATCGTGTTCTTGGAGAAGAGAATCAACGAGGCATAAACTCTATCGGCTACCAACCTGGCCCGTATTCAGAAACGTATGAGTTTGCGTTAATCAACTTTATGGAATGGTACAGCGAGACCGTCAGAAAAAACTTAAAAACGAGCCGCTAAACTAACACTGTAAAAAAGACAAAACCCAAACTTGATCTGGCACGTCGTGTTAGATCAAGTTTAATATCCGAACCACAAAATTTACCTACTCCCCCTCCAGCCTTACCGCCTTTATTAATAGTAATTTTACGCGCAGTCCCTCTACTCCAGATGTAAAAGCGTACTGTTATTTTGCAATGCAAAGTAAAGACAACGCCGCCTTCACTTCTGGCAACAACAGGCTCTCTTTCTGTTTAAGTTCATCGATAATCCGGCTTAGCTCAACTGCAGCATCAGTACTATCGTGAGTACAACGCCAATCTATAGTCGCCTGTGCACACTGTTGTGGTGTCCAGCCACTTTCAACAGGAATGCCAACTGACTGTAGCAATCGACAAAAGTCATCTTGATCAACCAGATCAGCAATCATCATAAGACTCTCTCCTTTTTTATCTTTAAAAGTTATGCGGGTATATGCAAAAAGCCGGCTTTAAAGCCGGCTTTACGTATGAGATCAGCTATATAACCTCACTACATTTCGCTTTTCAAACCTTTATACAGACTCACACACATAAACAGTAATATAACCGTGAAGGGTAAGCCAACGGTAATAGCACCTGCCTGCAAAGCAGTGAGGGCTTCTGCACCGCCACCATAGAGTAGCACCGCCGCGATCAACCCCTGAAGAACCGCCCAAAAGACACGTTGCGGTACCGGAGAGTCCACCTTACCACCGGCAGTGATAGAATCGATAACTAACGAGCCGGAATCCGATGATGTGATAAAAAAGACCAGCACGAGAATAATGGCCAGGAATGAGGAGATTTCAGCCAATGGCAGGTTTTCCAGCATATGGAACATCGCCAAAGAAACATCACCCACACCTTTTGTTAATTCCCCTACATTATTCTGGATCTGATCTAACGCACTCCCCCCAAAAGCAGCCATCCATACAGCGGAAACCAATGTTGGTATCAGCAGCACTGCCGTGAGGAATTCACGAACTGTCCGACCTTTAGAAATACGCGCAATAAACATACCCACAAATGGAGACCAGGAGATCCACCACGCCCAATAAAACACGGTCCAACCGTGGTACCAAGTTTCATCTTCACGTCCTACCCAGTTGCTCAGCGGCAGTATATTTTCTGCATAACTCGTTAAAATACCGAAAAAATTAGCCAAAAATCCAGTGATTGAGCCGACAAAGATAACGAAGAACATAAGACACGCAGCAATCATCATATTAATATTACTGAGAATTTTAACGCCTCCATCAAGCCCACGCACCACTGAAAAGATCGCAATTGCCGAGACCACTACAATAATCACTATCTGTGTTGTAATGTCATTTTCTACGCCAAACAGAAAACTTAAGCCCCCTGCAGCCTGAGAGGCACCCAAGCCAAGTGATGTTGCCAATCCAAAAATAGTGGCCAGCACCGCAACAATATCAATCACATGACCAACCGGTCCCCATACTCTTTCGCCTAACAGCGGATAGAATGCCGAGCGAATAGTTAATGGTAACCCTTTATTGTATGTAAAAAATGCCAGTGCTAAAGCAACAACACCGTAGATAGCCCAAGGATGAAGCCCCCAGTGGAACATGGTAGCCCCCAGTGCAACAGATGCGCCTTCTGGAGTATTAGGTGCTGCATTTAATGGCGTACCGTACCAGTTGGTATAGTAAGCGACAGGTTCGGCCACACTCCAGAACATCAACCCGATCCCCATCCCCGCTGCAAACAGCATAGAGAACCAAGAGATCCGGTTAAAATCCGGTGTTGCTGTTTTTCCACCCAGTCTGATCTTGCCAATAGGCAATACGATCAAAGCCAGACAAAATAAGACGAAGACATTGCCGCCAATCATAAACAGCCAGTCAAACGTTTCAATTGACCAGGTACGAGCCCCAACCAACATCTCTTTTGCATCAGCCGGAAAAACTAAGGCGAGAACAATAAAAAGCAGGATAATAAATGCACTGGTACCAAATACCGGATTATGGATATCCATACCCATCACTTTTACATTATCTTGCCCTGCTTTGTAATCAGAGGTGTATGCCGCCCTCGTGTCCACGTACGCCGTTGCACTTCGTGCGCTTTCGTTCATAGTACTACCCCGCTTTTTTTTATTATGTGTCATGCATTGATGACTGTTAGTTGAGTTGAGTCCACTATTATCTTACGAAGAGTTCTGATATTGAGTGTTGCAATTTGCGACAAATCACATCATTGAATTGACGCTTTCTGACAAAACCAAAAAATAAATTCGTAAAGGATATGGGGAAACTGACAACGGAATATGAGCACGAAAAAAGAAGAGAAGACATTAGCGACCAGCGCAAGGTCGCTAATGGAAGTGAAAAGATTGTTAACGCAAAACGCCCTCCTCCAGTAATAGATCAAAGATAGCCTGCGCCTGCTCAGTCGCTGAATGATCTTTTAAGATTTTACCCCCTACTCCCTGAGGCTTAGCCGTAGCAGCCTTAAAGCGGTCTGCGGCCGTTTTTGCCTTAACCACTTTCAAGCGCTTTGGCCGCTTACGGGCGGGGGCTTCACTCCATGCGCTTCGCGCAGCATCCAGACCACCAGAGGATGAATGCTGCTCCATAATTGACCGGCTAGCAGGACCATATGCACTCTGACGCGGCTCTGCTGCTGCATTATCGACACTGGCAATAAAGGGTAAACGCACTGCCAGCGCCCGGCGCTGGCCTCGCGGCAATGCCTGTAATATCTCGGCCACACCATTTTCAATCGATACGATATTGGCGATACGAGGTACAACCGGCCAACCCAGCGCCTCGCCCAACAAATAGGGCACCATGCCAGAGGATTCACCACTTTCCGCCTGTACACCGGTCAATATAATATCCGGCGAATGTTTATACAGATAATCGCTCAACGGACTTACCGCATCAGCGCTCTCACACATTTGTAGTATCCGCACAGAGCTTAATCCCATGCCCGCGTAGCTACGAAGTGCCGCTTGCTGGGCTGCTTGCTGAGAATCGCCAGCATGTATAACGGTCAGATTCTGCTTATCGCCACTGGCTTCGGCAAGCATCATCCCTAACTCAACAGCCCGGCCATCCTGTTCAGCTCGCCGGGCACGCCCCGAGGTGGGATGCTTACCGATGGAAACTAAAGAGACTATTTTCAGATCTACTTCTTTTAAATCGAGGCCTTTTAAATCCAAAGCACTACTTGAATCAGGCTGCATTTTTAGCTCCGTTTTTCTCAATATTTTTTACGCCAGTGTTATCACTACTCTGCTCTTGGCGGGATGGCTGGCGAAATGCCTCGACCAGCGTCAGCAACTCCTGCAACACCGCCTCGCTGTCACCTATTACACTCAGATCAGCGCGTTTCACCATATCGCAACCGGCATCAGTATTGATGGTGATAACTTTGTCGCATTGGCCAATACCCTGCATATGCTGAATCGCACCAGAGATACCTACCGCCAAATAAACGCGTGCCGTTACCCAGGTACCGGAAGCACCGACTTGGCGAAAACGTGGCATATAGCCATCATCAACCACTACTCGGCTTGCACCTTCAGTGGCACCAAGTGCCACAGCCGTTTTATGGAACTGATCCCAGTTTTTAATACCGTTGCCTGCCGATAAGATAAACTCTGCTTCTGCCAATGGAATCGCATTGGGATCAACGGATACTTGCCCTTTATCTTCAAGTAACAACGAAACGATCGGAGTAGATTTCAACACCACCGGCAGCACTTCATGACGGCTTTCATCAATAGGGTTGGCACACTCTTCAGATAGCATCAGCAAACGCGGGGTTGCCCGTGTAATATCGATTGAACCTCCCGCTCCCCGGCAAGTGGTGGTATCAGGATCGACTTGCCAGGCCTGTCTGGCAGGACGTATACCCAAACGTGCCGCTAAACGGGAACCCAGATCAGTCCCTCTATGCACGCTATCAGGAAACAACCAGTATTGCGGTGTAAATCGTGCCTCAACCTGCACCAATGCTGCCATCTGCTGCTCCGGACAGTAGCCCTGATATTCGGCACTATCCAGCAATAACAAACGATCGACTCCTGCTTTATCAAAACTTTCTTCTTTGCAAACACCAAACGCAACGACCATCACTGCGCCCACACCGGAAGTATTGGAATCTGCTTCAATGGCCCGCGCAAGTTGATGCGCCTGTCCCAGCACATCCTTATCATGTGCCGTCAATCGGCCTCCTACCATATCCGGCACAACAACAAGCGTGAAAGCAGGTTCAGCAACCTGATGCAAAGGTAACAATACGTCCTGAGTGCTGGCTGTACCACGGCGCCCATGAGTGGCAACGGCATTCCCTTTAAGCCGGTCGATACGCTTAATACCATTAGGCCCGATAAAACCAAGCCCGTGAGGATTTTTACGCAGCAAACCCGAAGGGCCACGTACCTCAACCATCTGCCTGTCATTGCTAACGGTGTCATGCAACGGATGTAGGCGGTTACGCGCTATCCTCTCTGTTCGCGGGTCACGACGAAGAATGTCTGAATTATGAGTGTTTGACATCAGAACTGCTCCTCAGCAAGAGGCTCAACAAGCGATTCAAGCAGAATTTCAGCAATATCTTTCACCTGAGGCCGCGGCTCAACAACACCTTCAAGCATCGCGGTGCACTGCTGACACCCTACCGCTATCAACTCAGCTCCGGTTGTGTGCACATCTTCCATGCGCATATCGGCAATCCGACGCTCTCCCGGAATATCGGTAATCGGAGCGCCGCCACCGCCACCGCAACAACGTGAGCGAAAGCCAGAACGCTCCATCTCGGCAATTTCAATCCCCAGTGATCGCAATAATTCACGTGGTGCTTCATATTCGCCGTTGTAGCGCCCTAAGTAACAAGGGTCGTGATATGTCACTGTACCGCCCTTGAAGCTATTTAATTTAAGCTTACCGGCTTGCACCAACTGATTCAGATAAGTGGTGTGATGCAAGACCTCAACACTATCAAATAGACCCCCGGCAAAATCGGCGTACTCATTACGTAAACAGTGATACGCATGTGGATCCGTGGTGACTATACGCTTAAATTTATACTTTCTGAGGGTGGCAATATTACGTTGAGCCAAGCTTTGGAAGGTTGCATCATCACCTAAACGACGTGCTACATCACCACTATCCAGCTCTTCATCACCCAGTACCGCGAAATCAACATTAGCCGTTTTCAGCAACTTTACAAAGGCACGTAAAATACGCTGACTACGCATATCAAAGGCACCATCCGATACCCAGAACACAACATCCGTTTCTTTGACATCACGCAGTAACGGTAAATTTTGGTCAGCTGCCCAGTTCATGCGGCTGGTTGGTGCATGACCATTCGGATTATCGGTAGCGATCAGGTTGTCCAGTATTTCAGCGCCCTTATTTGGAGTATTACCCTTTTCCATGGTCAGGAAGCGCCGCATATCAACAATCGCATCAACGTGCTCGATCATCATCGGGCACTCTTCCACACACGCGCGGCACGTGGTACAAGACCACAGCGTATCAGGGTCAATTAATCCCTCTGTAATCGTCAACAGAGGGCCGCCATTCGCTTTGCCTACCTCTTTACCCGGATAAGGACTACCCGCATAGTGCGCATCACTCCCACCCGCCATACCTACAACCATATCCTGAATTAACTTTTTAGGATTTAACGGCTGCCCGGCAGCAAACGCAGGACACACGGCTTCGCACTTGCCACACTGAACGCACGCATCAAATCCAAGTAGCTGATTCCATTTGAAATCTTCCGGTTTTTGTACACCCAATACGCGTTGATCAAGCGCCACTGGTTTCAGCCCGGTTGAACGGCCACCGCCAAAGCGTTCCGGCCGACGATGAAACGCCAGATGCAGCGCACCCGCAAAGGCATGCTTCATCGGCCCGCCCCAGGTCATGCCAAACAGCATCTCTGACAACCCCATCAGGATAAACACCGTCAGTACGCTTGTCAGAATCCAGCCACCGGTACCCTCGGGTAAAACACCCGCTACCGGCAGAGTAAGAATAAAAAATGCTCCCGAGAATGCCAGTAAACTTTTTGGCAAACGCATCCATGGCCCTTTAGATAAGCGGCTCGGTGGATTCAATCGGCGCTTGAAAACAAACACGGCACCAACAAACATCAACGCCAGAGAAGCAAGTAATGCCCAACCGAGAATCTGATTCTGCAGACCCAGCAGATGCACCAACACTATCATGATCAGTGATAACACAAAGCCACCACCGGTAGCCGCATGTGTTTTCGACATATACTTGTCACGCTCGACTATGTCGTGCAGGTCATGCAGATAACGACCCGGCATCGCCATTAAGCCCGCCACAAAATCCACGGATTCAGGCTGACCAGCGCGCCATAAATTAACCCGGCGTACAGCACCTATTGCCGCTAGCAATAACGCTGTCGCGATAAGAAAGGGGTGCAACCACTCAAAAGTCATAATACACCTACATCAAACAGGTGGATGGGCAGTTGAATCTGCCCTGTTATTTTTATCCGGCACTGATCAGAGATCCTTGCACAGGCGTAATGCATCATAAATCGCCGCATGCGTATTCCGCTGCGAGACACAATCACCCAATCGCCAAAGGATCATGCTTCCACCTCTTTCTTCTGCAGAGAGAGACAGGAAGGACTGTGGTGTCGCGTCAAATAATGCATCATTCTCGATCTGCCCCTTATTACACGATTCCTGCTTGAGGGCGTAATACAGCTCTTCATTTGGACGTATGCCGTTTTCAATAACAATCTGATCTACGACGCGCTCCTCTTTCTGCCCGGTATATTCGTTCTCCAATACCGCCACCAGGTTGTCACCTTCACGGTAAACATTTACCAGCAGCATGTCGGAGGTCATGATCACCTCTTTTTCATACAAGTTACGGTAATAAGTCGGGAAGGTTGTACCGCCGATACCAACACCGGGCTTAATATCATCTGTCACCAGCTCAACCAACGAGCCTTTAGACGCCAGATAGTCGGCAGCAGACATACCGGAAAATTCACAAATAGTGTCGTAGATCAGCACATTTTTGCCAGGCTCAACCTTGCCCATTAAAATATCCCAAGTCGACACACACAGGCCTTCAGCCGCGCCCCATGCCGCTTCCTGATCGATAAACGGACGACCACCCGTCGCCAAAATACAAACATCCGGCTTAAGCTCATGAATCAGATCTGTATTGGCACTGGTGCCTAGTCGAACATCAACACCCAAGCGCTCCACTTCCATCGCTAACCAGCGAGTGATACCTGCCATCTGGTCACGCTGTGGTGCTTTAGCAGCAATCACAATCTGACCACCCAGCTCTTCTTCTTTTTCGATAAGCGTCACATCATGGCCGCGCTCTGCAGCGACACGTGCCGCTTCTAAACCACCCGGGCCACCACCGACAACCACGACTTTGCGTTTAACACCTGTCGTTTTTTCAATAATATGTGGCATCCCCCTATGCTCGCGAGAAGTCGCAGCATTCTGAATACAGAGTACATCCAACCCCATATATTGACGGTCGATACAATAGTTTGCACCGACACACTGACGAATCTGATCCACCTGATCATTTTTGATCTTGGAAATAATATGCGGATCTGCAATATGTGCACGCGTCATCCCCACAAAATCAACATAGCCAGCTTCAAGAATGCGTTTCGCCTGATTAGGGTCTTTAATGTTCTGCGCATGAATAACCGGCACATCCACCACTTCTTTAATACCGGCAGCAAGATGCAGGAATGGCTCAGGTGGGTAACTCATATTCGGGATAACGTTAGCCAGTGTATTGTGCGTATCGCAACCAGAACCGACTACACCGAAGAAATCCAGCAAACCGGTATCGTTATAGTATTTAGCAATCTGTTTAAGATCTTCATGACTGAGGCCGTCCGGGTGAAACTCGTCACCACACATACGCATGCCCACGACAAAATCGCGGCCCACTTCAGCACGTACCGCTTTAAGTACTTCCAGTCCAAAGCGCATACGATTTTCTAAGCTTCCGCCCCATTGATCGGTACGTTTGTTAACACGCGGAGACCAAAACTGATCGATCATATGCTGGTGCACAGCCGACAATTCAACACCGTCCAGACCACCCTCTTTAGCACGGCGCGCCGCCTGTGCAAAATCGCCGATGATGCGCCAGATATCTTCCTCTTCTATCGTCTTACAGGTCGCACGATGCACCGGCTCACGAATACCGGATGGCGACATCAGATTAGGCCAGTCACCACCATCCCACCGGGAACGGCGTCCCATATGGGTAATCTGAATCATAATCTTACCGCCGTGCTTATGTACCGCATCTGCAAGATTCTGAAAATGAGGAATAATTCGATCAGTTGACAGGTTGACCGAACTCCACCAGCTCTGCGGACTATCGATAGATACCACGCTGGAACCGCCACAGATTGACAGGCCGCAACCGCCTTTGGCTTTCTCTTCGTAGTACTTAACATAGCGCTCAGTCGTCATACCACCGTCAGTTGCATAAACCTCAGCATGAGCGGTACTGACAATACGGTTACGGATAGTCAGGTTATTAATTTTGAGCGGTTCAAACAAGATATCAAACTGGGACATGATCGGACCCCACCTTTACATTATTAACCGGTCATCCAATGCTGTTGAGTCAGCACGACAAGCGGTTTCGATTTTATTATTGGCGCAGGCGGTGCTTAGCTGCGTTCACTCTTTTATAACGACACTACGGCAAAACAGGCGCTACTTCACAATAGGCGCTACTTCAAAGTACCCCACATCACAGCCATCTTCTGCTGCACACTGGGTCTGAACTGCTTTAGTGCGTACCGCATAACCCAGGCTTTCAGCAATCTGATCCATTGCACCGGCAAACCAACCGGTGAACATGTAATCTACTTTGCGATTAATCTTGCCGTATTGATAAACGAAGGCGGAGTTTTCCAGTCGGATTCTGGCGGTGCCCTTTTCAAGATCCAGCGCTTCGGTAATAAAGAACCCCCAACCCCGTTGAGATAAGCGTTTCATGTAATGCTCAAATACATCCGCACCTGAGATACCGTGTTCGGCCGCTTCTTTCTCACACCAGTAATGCGCCGATTTATAACCTGCTTTATAGAGGATCTCCGCGTACTTCTCAGCACCTATCTCTTCCTCAATACCCATGTGATTGTTGACGAAAAAATGACGCGGCACATACAACATAGGCAGCGCATCGGTGGTCCATACTCCGGTTTCATCATCGACTACAATCGGCATTTCTGGTGCGTGAACACTCATTATCTCTACCCTCAAAATTCTTTGTTTATTTCTGTTTATTTACAGCACAGCATAAAATTCAGCAGTCCGGCTTGCCTTAAAATCAGGCGCCCCAAACATCTTTCAGCAAGGTCACCCAGTTCTCGCCCATAATCTTGCGAACCTGTGTTTCCGAAAATCCACGTCGCAGTAGGGCTTCAGTCAGATTAGGAAACTCGCCAACCGTACGAATCCCTTCAGGGTTGATAATCTTGCCAAAACGCGTCAAACGGCGGGCATAGCCTTTATCGTGTGTAAGGTATTCAAAAAAGTCCTGATCCTGACCTTGCGTAAAGTCGGTACCGATACCGATGCTGTCTTCACCGACGATGTTGTAGATGTACTCGATTGCCTCAACGTAATCTTCAATGGTTGAGTCAATACCGTTTTTAAGGAAAGGAGCAAACATGGTGACGCCAACAAACCCGCCGTGATCCGCAATAAATTTCAGCTCAGTATCCGATTTGTTACGCGGGTGATCTTTTAAACCGCTTGGCAGGCAGTGGGAGTATGCGACGCGCTGTTTGGATTCAAGAATGACTTCTTCTGAGGTTTTAGCGCCCACATGAGACAGATCACACAACACACCCACACGATTCATTTCAGCTACGATTTCACGACCAAAGCCCGATAAGCCACCGTCACGCTCATAGCAGCCGGTACCTACAAGATTCTGGGTGTTGTAACACATCTGTACGATACCAACGCCCAGATCTTTAAACACCTGCACATACCCAATTTGGTCTTCATACGCATTAGCGTTCTGAAAACCCATCATGACGCCGGTTTTGCCTTCCTGCTTAGCCCGCTGAATATCCGCCGTTGTATGGACTTTTATAAGCAGATCACTGCTGGCCTCAATCAGTTGGTTCATCTCGACAACATTGTTAACCGTATTCTGAAAATTCTCCCAGAAAGAAACGGTACAATTGGCCGCAGTCAGCCCCCCTTTTGACATATCTTCAAAAAGCTCACGATTCCATTTCGCGCAGATCAGGCCATCAATGATAATGGCGTCTTTATGCAGTTCAGCGGCATTCATTTTTATTATCCTTTCTATCCCGGGTAATCCCGGCCGGATCGCTTATTACGCAACCCCTGATTAATAACACCCCAACGAATAGCCTGTCGGAGCGAGGGAGAGTTAACCTGCTTAATCTCCCCAACGTTCAGGCCAGTGTAAAATTTCAAGAGGCTCGTCAAGACGCTGGAAGCGACTTCCTTGTTACCAAAAGCGTCACTTATAAAGAAGCGGGAGAGATAAATGAAAATAACTGCGAAGCAAAACCTACTTAGATGGCTCAATCACATCAATGAATGCAAGGGATAAGCGACAACGTAAAAGGAGAGATTATTTTTTAATGCGGACACTACCAAAGGTAGATTCTGAGCGGGCTTCAAGTAGTGCATCATTAGCAATTGAATCCCGTTTTTCGACCATACTCGATTCTTTCTCCGCACCAGCGTTCGGTTCGGACAGCGCACTTCCTCGAGCCGACAGCTTTTTACCGACAGGTAAGTCCTTAAGTGACAACAGGGCAGGCAGCAAATCTTCCTGTGCGTTTTTACGACTATTGCCAGATCGTTCCTCACTGGGAGGCACACCCATCTGCTCTCGATAACATTTGCTAAAATGTGGCGTAGAAACAAATCCACACGCCGTTGATATTTCAATAATCGCCAAGTCACTTTGTTTTAATAGCTGGCGTGCCCGCAGCAGACGTAGCTTCAAATAATATTTAGAAGGGGAGCATTGCAGATATTTTAAAAATAAGCGCTCTAACTGACGCCGCGAGAGACCCGCATAATGCGCCAATTCATCCATATCAATTGGTTCCTCAATATTAGCGGCCATCAAACTGACCACTTCAGCCAACTTAGGCTGTGCCGTCCCTGAAACATATTGCAGCGGGACTTTTTGCTGATCTGTTTCACTGCGAACTCGGTCACAGATAAACATCTCTGAAATCGCCGCAGACAATATCGCATCATGCTCCTGCTTGATCAGGTGCAACATCATATCCAGCGGTGCCGTTCCTCCCGAGGAGGTCATCCGATCCCGGTCAAAGCTGAAAAGACGATTAGAACAACTAACTTTGGGAAAAGCCTCCTGCAACCCTGCAATATACTCCCAGTGTGTGCTGCAATCATAACCATCCAGCAAGCCCGCCTCAGCAAGCACATAAGCGCCGGTACAAATGGCACCTAAGGTGCAACCTTTGCGGGCCTGCGATTTAAGCCAACTCAGCTGCGCTTTGCTGTAAGCGCGCGTGACATTAAGCCCTCCGGCCACAATCACAATATCCAGCGAGGCTGCATTCAGCATACTGGAATCCGGAGTGATCTTAATACCGTCGCTGGCACTCACCGCCAGCCCATCTTCGGTGAGGGTATACCACGCATAAAGCGCCTCCCCGCTCAGTTGATTGGCCATGCGCAAAGGCTCTACTGCAGATGCTAACGATATCATCGTGAAATTATGGAGTAACAAAAACCCGATTTTTCTTGTTACGAACGCGCTACCGTTCTGGTTATTCGTATTCGATTCATTCATCAACAAATCCAAGCCTCACCGTCAAAATGACGACTTAGCACACACCTGCATTACAAAAATCAACACTCAATTGCGTTGACGGCCAACCCACCGCGGGAGGTTTCCTTATACTTATCCTGCATGTCACGGCCGGTATCCCGCATGGTTCTGATCACCTTATCCAAAGAGATAAAATGCTCTCCATCACCGCGTAATGCCATTTGTGTTGCATTAATAGCTTTCATGGCACCAATCGCATTTCGCTCTATACAAGGCACTTGCACCAAGCCGCCAACAGGATCACAGGTCAATCCCAGATTGTGCTCTAAACCAATTTCAGCCGCATTTTCCACCTGTTCGGGCGTCCCTCCTAATACTTCGCACAAACCGGCTGCCGCCATCGCACAAGCAGAACCGACTTCACCCTGACAACCGACTTCAGCCCCGGAAATAGAAGCATTTTTCTTACACAAGGCACCGATAGCAGCAGCGGCCAGCAAAAAATCGACCACAGACTCTTCACTTGGCTCTTTGGTAAACTCCATGTAATACATCAATACTGCCGGAATAATCCCCGCCGCACCGTTGGTTGGCGCTGTCACCATACGCCCACCGGCTGCGTTTTCTTCATTTACCGCCAGCGCATACAGGTTTATCCAGTCCATAGCACCTAATGTACTACTGATAACATTAGGCTGAGCCGCCCGTTGCAAAGATTTATGTAAACTCGCCGCACGACGCCTGACATGTAAACCGCCCGGCAGTACACCTTCGTTAACCAAGCCGCTCTGGACACAATCCTTCATTGCCTGCCAAATGACTTTCAACCCAGCACGTGTTTCAGCCTCCGAGCGCCAGACCTTTTCATTCTCCATCATCAACTGGCTGATACTCAGCTTATGCTGCTTACACAACGCCAGCAGCTGTACGGCGTTATTAAACTCATAAGGCAATGCAACTTGCGGGACCAGATGCGCATTAGCGGTTGCTTCGCTTTCATCAATAACAAAACCACCACCAATAGAGTAATAGGTGTTTTCATACAGCAGTGAGCCATCTTCAGCAGTCGCACAAAGACGCATCGCATTAGGATGATAAGGAAGATTCTCTTCAAGGAGCCGCATATCTCTGGACCAGATAAATTCAACGTCATACTGACCCAACAGACTCAATTTACTGTCCTGTTTCACCGCCGCCACAACAGGATCGATAATCGCGGGATTGATAGTAGCCGGACGCTCCCCCATCAGCCCAACAATAACCGAGTTATCAGTACCATGGCCAATCCCCGTTGCACTAAGTGAACCGAACAGGTCAACACGAATATTATGTACCTTTTCGGCTATGCAGTGCTGTTGCAGATAATATGCAAATTCTGCAGCCGCCAACATAGGGCCCACAGTATGTGAACTGGATGGACCAACACCTACTTTAAAGAGATCGAAAACGCTGATAGACATGATGCCTCCGCACTAAGTGCGTCAATTATTATTCTGATAGATAAGAGATTATCTTCTCACTCAGAAATGGCGTTTGCCAATTTGCGACCTGTACGTTTCTTAAAGCGTTAAAAGAGTCATGAAATAAGATTTTTTAGATATACCACTAATGAAATGCCATCGCTTCACCAGTAAGCTAACAAGCGTAGTCGTTCAACTCAATTACCCTGTTACCAAATACAACACCGGCCTACCCCTGTGTCAGGCTCTCCTTTATACTGGTCCAAAAAACTTTCAATATTAGTGACGTTAACTAAAGCGCAGTCGCTTAATGTGTAACCGCCTGTATACGAAAGAGCATAACGAACAGGTATGATTTATGACGGACAGCAAAGAGAAACGTAACTTTAGTGCAAAAATGCGAGAGGCCAATAGTGCTTTCTTACCTTCTGAAAGCCAGCAGTCCGAACCTATCCATGTCGGTTTTATTCTCCAAAAACACTTCTCAATGATGGCTTTCACTGCAGCTGTTGATGCCATCGTGACAGCTAATCTGGTTAATACCAGCCCTCTTTATAGCTATGAAACACTGGCCATTGATAGCTCGCCTATTCTGAGCGATCTTGGTATTGAAATTTCTGCCGACTCGGTTATAAACGAAACAACATCTCGTAAAAGCTTTCCCAAAATTCTTATCATTTGTGGCGGCTTTCGCTGCTCAACCGACGCACACCCTGCCCTTAGCTCGCTTCTTAAAGAAGCCGCTAAACAAGGCGTTATCATGGGTGGAATATGGAATGGAGCTATTCCATTAGCCCATGCTGGGCTACTAGACAAGCAAAGCTGCGCCCTACATCCAGATAACCATGCATTTATGCGGGAACGCTTCCCGAACGTTACAACCTCTAATCAGGTATTTGTTAACGACAACAATCGCCTTAGTTGCGCAGGCCCGATTAGTGCTTTGGAGATGATGCTTTATCTGATTGGCCAAATACACGGAAAACCCATTATCAGAGCGATTCGGGAGATTCTAAGCTGCGACCAAGTATCTGAGAGCAGTGACACACGTCTCAACCAAATGATTGACGACCCCTGTCTGCCAGAAAAGCTACGTGATTTGATGTCATTAATGGCTGCAAATATTGAAGAGCCTATCAGTGCCGATGAGCTGAGTGAGCTGGTAGGAATATCAAGACGTCAAACGGAGCGATTATTTCAGCACAACCTGGAAACCTCACCGAGCCGTTATTACCTGGAATTAAGAATCACACATGCTCGCCGTTTGTTATTACAGACAAATGACTCAATTACCAACATTGCACTCGCCAGCGGTTTTGTCAGTAGCAGCCACTTCAGTAATTGTTACAAAGATTATTTTGGCGTGTCGCCCACGTTGGCCCGTGAGAAACGATCAGCGTAAAAAAACCAGAAGCCTATAAATCCCTGGGTGAGGTTATCTGAATACATCATCTCAGATGAAAAACCGCGCAGGCTTCTGGTAAAAGGTAAACAACTCCAATTGAACAACGCTTATAACAACCTTGCCTTACATTAGTTACTAAACTCTCATTACTAAGCTCTCGTTACTAAGCTCTAGTTACTAAATACAACAGTTCGACAGCCATTGATAAATACACGCTTTTCAATATGGTAACGCACCGCATTAAAGAGGGTTACACGTTCAATGTCCTGCCCTTTTGATATTAAATCTTCAGGATATTGAGCATGCCCGACCGTCTGAATACCTTGCGCAATAATCGGCCCTTCATCCAGATCATTATTCACATAATGCGCCGTAGCACCCACCATTTTTACGCCCTTCTCCCAGGCCTGATGATAAGGACGAGCCCCCTTAAAGCCAGGTAATAAAGAGTGGTGAATATTGATAGCCCAGCCATCCAAGTGCTCACACATTTTGGGAGAAAGCACCTGCATATAACGAGCCAGCACGACCAGTTCGATATCATATTTTGATAATAAGGTAACGATCTCGGCTTCCTGTTCGAGCTTAGTTTCAGGACTGATCGGTAAGTGATGATAAGGAATGCCGTGCCACTCAGCCAGCGGTTTAAGATCCGGATGATTGGAGATAATCACCGGAATTTCTATATTCAGCTGTCCGGTACGATAGCGATACAACAGATCATTCAAACAGTGATCATATTTTGATACTAAAATAGCGACACGCTGACGATGCTCCGGGCGGGTCAGCTGCCACTGCATATTGAACTCAGCTGCACGCGAGGCAAAGTCCGCTTCAAATTTCGCTTCAGTAAAATCACTATCACCCGGCTGAAATTCTACCCGGATAAAAAAACGTTGTGACTCCCGGTCATCAAACGAATGGATTTCATCGATATAGTTTTTAGCATCTGCCATATATCGGGTAACGGCATCAACAGTACCGACAATACTGGGGCAACTGGCGGTAAATATCCACGGTTTTGGTTTGCTGCTCATAATAATACCTTTACTTAAATAACCGGTATAAAAAATATCATACAGTTGAACTGTCCGGGCCTTTACGACCCGGACTTCTTAAGTTTGCAGGCTTCAGGCTTTAAACCTCAATCACCAGACCATACTCACGACTGGCATCCTGCAACCATAGCCACAGATAGTCAGAAAAACTACGGCGAATCACTAATTCAAAACGATCTTCACCGGTACGGCTAATGACAGCTGTGCTTTTAGCAAACACCGAGGAAACCACCTTACCCACCGGGAACTGCGCCGGATGAAAGTCAATCGGCGTGCTTTTCTTCAATAAACTAACCACATCCGCCCCCCATAGTTCAATGATAGTTTGACCACCGCTACCATTTACCAAGGAGTAGTGTCCCGTCATCACATCACGAAAACGGCTCTCAATATCGAATGCTTCAAGGCCTGGTACAACAATCAACCATTCATCCGGCGAGATCCAGCGAATCGAGGTTTCACCTTTAGCTACGAAGGTTAACGCTTGTGTCGGCAACGCCAGACCCAGCACGGTTTCAACTGCTGCCAGTTGCTCAGGGTTATTCTGATTGCAGCGTAACGTTAAGTGACCACGCAGTTTATTTTCACGTAGGTGGACCCCACCCTGCTTTGCTCCTTGCTTAGCAAGCACCTCCAGTTCGGCGTGATACAGAGGTGACTCTGCACGAATATCCGCTGCTGCTATCTGGTTCATCACCGCCGCTTTTGCCACGACGTCCACCTTTGCTTCTGTTAAATCAGACATTTTGACGCTCTCCTTTTGGATCAAGGAAGATCGGGCTGCAGATCACAGCTTCAATCACACTGCCATCCGCTTGCGGGTAATAAACCGTTTCGCCCATCCGCTTCAACCCCCCTTTAATCACACCCATCGCAATACTGTGGCCCAAGTTGGCACTGTAGTAACTAGAGGTAACATGGCCGACCATTGTCATGGGAATCGACTCAGTTGGATCAAATACCGCTTGCGAGCCTTCCGGAATAACAACCTTTGGCTCTTTCGTTTTCAGACCCACTAATTGTTTACGGTTTTCACGAACACAGTCCTGACGGGCCATCCCCCGCTTGCCGATATAACTAAACGGTTTCTGATCCGATACGCACCAGCTCATACCCAGATCATGCGGATGAACAGATCCATCGGTATCTTGCCCTGCGATGATAAATCCTTTTTCTGCACGCAATACGTGCATGGTTTCCGTACCATACGGTGTCAGATTAAACTGCTTACCATGCTCAAACAACTTCTCCCATACATGCATCCCGTAGTTTGCCTGTACGTTGATCTCGTAGGATAGCTCACCGGTAAAGGAGATTCGGAACACACGTGCGGGTACGCCTGCTACGGTGCACTGATGCCAATCCATAAAGGAGAAGTTTTCGTTCGACAGATCAAAATCTGTCAGCTCTGCCAACAGTTTACGACTGTTTGGCCCTGAAATGGTCATCGTCGACCAATGATCCGTTACCGTGTTGAAATACACTTCCAGCTCCGGCCATTCAGTCTGATGCCATAACTCCAGCCATTCAAGTACGCGTGCCGCACCACCTGTTGTGGTCGTCATGAGAAAATGGTTATCGCCCAGACAAGAGGTTACCCCGTCATCAAAGACCATGCCGTCTTCACCACACATCAATCCATAACGACACTTACCTACCGGCAGCTTAGCCCAAGCGTTCGTGTAGATACGGCCAAGGAACTCACGTGCATCTGCCCCCTGAATATCAATTTTACCCAGCGTTGATGCATCCAGAATCCCGACACTTTCGCGGGTCGCTTTGCATTCACGATCAAGACATTCTTGCATCGTCTCACCCGCTTGCGGGTAGTACCAGCCACGTTTCCATTGACCAACATCTTCAAATTTAGCACCGTGTTCTACATGCCATTTATGCATCGCGGTATAGCGTTTAGGGTCAAACAGCTCGCCACAATCACGCCCCACCATTGCACCAAACGTGACCGGCGTATAGTTAGGGCGAAAAATGGTTGTGCCGGTTTCAGGAATGCTTTTGTTCAGTGCCTTGGCGGCCACGGCCATACCAGCAATGTTACCCAGCTTGCCCTGATCGGTTCCAAATCCCATAGCGGTATAGCGTTTAACATGTTCTATCGACTCAAAGCCTTCACGACAAGCCAGTTCGATACCCGCCGCTGTCACATCCGTCTGATAGTCAACAAATTGCTTTGGTGCTTTTGATGTCGGTTGCAAATGCGGAATATGGAACAAGGTCATGGTTGCTTCTTCAGCAATGTCTGCGGCTAAAGGCAGAACAACCTCTGTGGCAGGTAAACCTATCTCAGACAGGGCTTTCAAGCCCGCCAACACACCTTCAGATAAGGCTTCATTAATGCTGTATTTACCATTGATACCGCCTGCTGTCAGTTGTTTTTGAACAGTAGGACCGGGCAAGAAACCAACCACTTTCTCATCCCAAATCGGACGGCTACCGGTATGAGATGACAAGTGAATAACAGGGCTCCAACCTCCGGAGCTTGCCACTGTGTCTGCCTTCAAACGCTGCACAGGGCCAGTCACTTTATCACTAACGGTATCAATCGCTGCAACCGACACACCACTGACTCGTTTGCTACCCTGAACTTCGATAACAGCCGACCCGGTAATAATATTCAAGCCTCGCTTACGCGCCTCAGCAACACGACCACCATTAGGGTTACGGCGTGTATCAACAATAGCAACGACTTTACGCTTAGCATCATGCCAGTCCAGTGCAGCCTGATAGCCATAATCATTTGTCGTCATTAATACTAACTCGTTACCGGGCACTACCCCGTAACGGTTGATGTAGGTAGACACTGCATTCGAGATCATGCATCCCGGCACATCATTGTTAGAAAAAACCAAAGGACGCTCGTGCGCACCGGTTGCCAATACAACCCACTTGGCACGAACGCGATGCAGACGCTGGCGTACCATACCGGCAGGAGCTTTATCTGCCAGATGATCAGTCAAGCGCTCATGAATCGTCAGAAAGTTATGATCGTGATAACCATTAACTGTGGCACGTGGTAATAGCAGGACACCATCATAGCCACTCAATTCATCCACAGCATTTTTTACCCAATCAGTTGCAGGCTTGCCATCCAGCAACTCTTTACTGCTCAATAAGCAGCCACCCATCTCACTCTGCTCATCCGCCAGAATGACACGAGCACCACTACGAGCGGCCGTCAACGCTGCAGCTAAACCTGCAGGCCCCGCACCGACAACCAGCACATCACAGTGCTGATTCACTTTATCGTAGGTATCCGGGTCATTCTCTAATGGTGAGCGCCCAAGACCTGCGGCTTTTCGGATCATCGACTCATAGGTATCCCAAAGCGATTTAGGATACATAAAGGTTTTGTAGTAAAAGCCTGGGGGCATCATTTTACCACCCACTTTACCCACCCAACTCATCAGATCCGTATCAACGTTCGGCCAGCCATTTACTGCCTGGCTCGTCAGTCCGTTAAACATCTCTTGCTGAGTAGCACGCACGTTGGGTACTTGTGTCGCTTCCGTTGCACCTAACTGCAATACGGCATTGGGCTCTTCAGCTCCGGCGGCAACAATCCCACGTGGACGGCTATATTTAAAACTACGGCCAATAACGTCAATACCATTTGCTAAGATAGCGGATGCCAGAGTATCACCCTGAAATCCTGTGTATGACTTGCCATTGTAGATAAACGTCAACGGCTTGGTGCGGTCAATGCGGCCCCCAGTACCGAGGCGGTTTTTCTGTGACATGGTTCCGCTCCTCATTTATTACCAGCAAGCTTGTTACCGGCAACCACCGATGGCTGTTCGCCAATCTTGTAGATTTCTTTAATTTCGTAGCTGACTGTGTCGCGTGTCATATTAAAAAATTTACGACAGCCAGCCGCATGTATCCATAGTTCATGATGCAGACCACGAGGGTTTTTACGGAAAAACAGATACTCCCCCCACGCTTTATCATCCAACGCTTCAGGATCTAACGGGCGCACAATATGCGCCTGCCCTTTCGCATGAAACTCTTCTTCTTCACGATGCTCGCCACAATGCGGGCAATAGATATAAAACATCTGTCCATCTCCCTTTAGTGAGCTACGCCAGCAGCGCCATGCTCATCAATCAAAGCACCATCATGAAAACGAAACATTGAGAATGGTTTCGCCATTGGATGCATTTCGCCGGCTGCCAAAGAAGCAGCAAAAACATGACCAGAGCCCGGGGTTGCTTTAAAGCCACCCGTTCCCCAACCACAGTTAAAAAACAGGTTCTCAACCGGTGTCTTACTGATAATCGGACAGGCATCCGGGCAGGTATCGACAATACCGCCCCATTGACGGTTCAGACGTACCCGGCTGAAGACCGGAAACAGCTCAACAATCGCCTGCATGGTATGTTCAATCGTAGGGAAAGAACCACGCTGACCGTAGCCGTTCCAACCATCAATACCCGCACCGATAACCAGATCGCCTTTATCCGACTGACTGACGTACCCATGCACATGGTTAGACATCACGACCGTATCCAGAATCGGCTTGATAGGCTCAGATACCATCGCTTGCAATGGATGTGATTCAATCGGCAGATCAAAGCCGGCCATCTTCGCAATCACACCTGAATTACCGGCAACGACGCTGCCAACACGACCCGCTTTAATCACGCCATACTTATTAGTTTTAACGCCAACAACCGCGCCATCTTCAATTACCAGATCAACCACTTCGGTTTGTTGCAGCATATCAACGCCAAACGCATCAGCACCGCGTGCAAACCCCCAGGCAACCGCATCATGACGCGCCACACCACCGCGCGGTTGCCAGGAAGCCCCCATAATCGGATAACGGGAGTTCTCAGAGCAGTCCATATGCGGCACGATCTCTTTAATCTGCTGTGGATCCAGCACTTCGCCATCAATACCATTGAGGCGGTTAGCATTAACGCGACGTTGGATATCGCGCATATCCTGCAACGTATGCCCGAGGTTCAACACACCACGCTGAGAAAACATGACGTTGTAGTTCAGATCCTGAGACAGGCCTTCCCACAATTTCATGGCGTGTTCATACAGGTGAGCAGACTCATCCCATAAGTAGTTAGAACGCACGATCGTCGTATTACGAGCGGTGTTACCGCCTCCCAGATAGCCTTTTTCAATCACTGCTACGTTGGTAATACCATGCTCTTTCGCCAGGTAGTAGGCCGTTGCCAAACCATGACCACCCCCTCCGATAATAATCACATCGTATTCTTTCTTTGGCGTAGGGTTACGCCAGGCTCGCTGCCAGTTTTCATGATGCGTCAGACTGTGCTTGAGCAGTCCAAAACCTGAATAACGCTGCATATAATCAGCTCCCATTTTGATCATGACCGGATATGTTTATGACTTTCCGGCCACGTAACGATGACTAAACCAGCAAGCTGCGCCGCTGGTATACAGGGTGTAAGTGCTTAGCGGTACACGGGATAATCCACGCATAATGCTTTAACTTGCGTTTTAACTTCTGCTATTTTTACTTCCAGTGCTTCAGGCTGATCCAGCACGTCCAACAGGTCAGCAATCCATCCAGCCAGTGTACGGCAATGTTCTTCTTTGAAGCCACGAGTAGTGATTACCGGAGAACCGATACGCAAACCGGATGTTACAAACGGAGATTGAGGATCGCCAGGTACAGCATTCTTGTTCACCGTGATATTGGCGCGACCCAAAGCGGCATCGGCTGCTTTACCGGTCAGACCCTGCTTGATCAGGCTCAGCAGAAACAGATGGTTTTCCGTACCGCCGGAAACAATTTCAAAGCCGCGCTCAATCAACACTTCAGCCATCGCATTAGCGTTTTTAACGACCTGTGCCTGATATTCCTTGAAAGCAGGCTCTTGGGCTTCTTTGAATGCAACCGCTTTCGCAGCAATCACATGCATCAGAGGACCACCCTGACCACCCGGAAATACGGCAGAGTTGAGCTTTTTCTCAAGCTCATTATCGCGGGAAATAATCAAACCGCCGCGTGGGCCACGCAATGTCTTGTGAGTCGTCGTTGTGACAACGTCAGCGAAAGGAACAGGGTTAGGATACAGACCTGCGGCCACCAGACCCGCAACATGCGCCATATCAACAAACAGGTAAGCACCGACTTTATCAGCGATCTCGCGAAAACGCGCCCAATCAACAACACGCGAATAAGCAGAGAAACCCGCAACAATCATCTTTGGCTTATGCTCTACAGCCAGACGTTCAACTTCGTTGTAATCGATCTCACCTGTCGCTTCATTCAAACCATACTGAACAGCGTTATACATTTTGCCGGAAAAATTCACATGAGAACCATGAGTCAGGTGACCACCGTGAGCCAGACTCATGCCCAGAACAGTATCGCCTGGCGCGCACAGTGCCATGTAAACAGCGGCGTTAGCCTGAGAACCCGAATGCGGCTGAACGTTAGCGTACGTTGAACCAAACAATGCATTAGCACGATCAATCGCCAGCTGCTCAACCACATCAACGTATTCACAGCCACCGTAATAGCGCTTTTCAGGGTAACCTTCAGCGTATTTATTGGTGAGTACAGAACCTTGCATCTGCATGACACGCGGGCTGGTATAGTTTTCGGAAGCAATTAACTCAATATGCTCTTCCTGACGCTGTGCCTCATGCTCGACTGCTGCCCACAATACATCATCATACCCTTGAGCCTGGTCACCTTTACTAAACATCGATATCTCCTACTAAGCCAAACAGCCGAGTCACAAATTGAGTTTTATAATTATTGTTTCCTGCCCGTTACCGGTTCCAGCAAACGCGGGAGTCAATATGCCGCTTCGAAAACATTCAGGACAATCCCCAGTACAGCGATAATAGCTGGCACACAGACACACACCATGTCCCGCTACGCCCTGAGAGTGTCCATTTACGACACAGAAAAGTGTCAACGATGCAAACAACAGGGTGAAATTAAACAGAAGTACAACGTCAGGAATGCCCGCAAGAAAACTTAGTGGGAGTCGCGATGAAAGATAAAAGGCAAACGTAAGCTCAGTTGCGTATAATCGGCTGCAACTTCTTTAAATTCGCAGCGCTATACAGCAAGCTGTTACAGGACACCGATTTTTAATGAGTGATCAGCCAATCAATGCACAACAAAAAAACAACCCGCTTCACGGACTTTCTCTTGAGCAAATAGTCACGGCTTTGGAAGCACATTATGGGTGGGAAGCGCTCGGGCAACTGATCAACATCCGCTGTTTTCAGAGCGACCCGAGTATTAAATCAAGTTTGAAATTTCTCCGTAAAACCCCTTGGGCGCGCACCAAGGTTGAAGAGTTATATCTTAAAACGCACTTTTAGCGCCTATAAACAGCCCTGCCGTAAATAAACCTATAAAAAAACTTAGTTAGTTTCACGAAAGCGGTCATGGCAGTTTTTACATTGTTGCGCAGCACCACCATAAGCGGATCTCAGATCATCCTTATCTTCTGCACCTGCCTGCGCAGCCAGTTCGGCTGTGGCTTTGGTCAGGTCTTGCATATACCCATCAAAACGCTCTTTTTGGTACCACATTTCAGGCTTTAAGCGCGTTGGTAGTTCTGTATCTTGCGTTTCTGCCACAAACCCTTCTGCAGGTAGTTGCGATAAAGCGGCCACCGCTTCCGCACGTTGCTTAAACTCCACAGCATCGTAGGGGGTTCTGCCCTGAATCATGGCACCCATTTTTTTAAAGTGCCACCCCATCGCATTGAAAGCTGCCTGGCGATATTCAACATAATCATCAGAGCGCTGCTCTTGCGCATTACTTAATACCGGCAGCAAAAATAAAACCGCACACATCATCCTTTTTTTCATTTTAGCGTCACCAGTTGGCGTTACGTCTGTGCATCTGCGCCGACAGAGCAGCGATGCAATAAAAGTAAACATGAATTGAAGCGAATGATTGAAGCATATTTACCGGCGATAAAAAAGCCGCCGGATTCAGCGGCCTCTTCAAATAGGGGACTTTGCGCGATAATTCCGCACACCGGCTCCATTGCGAATGCTCCTTTTTTGAATGCTTAACGGCTTAAAAAAACAAACCACTGATTTTCGAGCATAAAAAAAGCGGACAAATGTCCGCTTTTAGTAACTATTCAAAAATTACTGACTTAACTCAAGTAAGAGTTTGTTCAGGCGCGTAACGTACGCTGCCGGATCTGCCAAATGCCCACCCGCAGCCAGATCAGCCTGATCAAAGATGATCAACGCCAGTTCGCCAAAACGGTCTTCATCCGGTTCCTGATCCAGCTTCTGAATCAACGGATGTTCTGAGTTAATCTCAAAAACAGGCTTAGAATCAGGAACAGCCTGACCCGCCGCTTCCATGATCTGACGCATCTGAGCGCCCATATCATAAGCATTCAATACCAAACATGCCGGAGACTCGGTCAGACGGTGCGTCACACGTACATCAGAGACTTTCTCTTTAAGACGCTCTTTCAAACGCTCTACCAGACCTTCCGCCTGTTTAGCAGCATCTTCCTGTGCTTTTTTATCTTCCTCTGTTTCTGTCTCGCCTAACTCCAGCTCACCTTTGGTGACATTTTGCAGTGTCTTTCCGTCGTAGTCGAACAGATGACTCATCATCCACTCATCAACACGCTCTGTCATCAGCAGTACTTCGATACCTTTCTTACGGAAGATCTCTAAGTGAGGGCTGTTCTTAGCCGTATTGTAGTTCTCAGCAACCACATAATAGATCTTTGTCTGACCTTCTTTCATACGGCTGATGTAATCATCCAGAGACGTTGTTGGCTCGTTGCTATCCTTGTTAGTGGATGCAAAGCGCAACAGCTTCATGATCTTTTCACGGTTGGTGTAATCTTCAGCCGGGCCTTCTTTCATTACGCTACCAAAGGATTTCCAGAAGGTAACATATTTTTCCGGCTCATTTTTCGCCAGCTTGGTCAGCATATCCAGCACACGTTTAGTCAATGCAGTGCGTAGTTTGTCAACGTTCGGATCTTTCTGCAGAATTTCACGAGAAACGTTCAGTGACAGGTTATTTGAATCAACCACACCTTTAATAAAACGCAAATATAATGGCAGGAACTGATCCGCCTGATCCATGACAAAGACACGCTGGATATAAAGCTTCAAGCCACGCGGTGCATCACGGTTCCACAGGTCGTATGGAGCCGTTTCCGGCACATACAACAAGCTCGTGTATTCCAGATTACCTTCAACCCGGTTATGACCTACGGTTAGCGGGTTTCCGAAGTCATGCGAAATATGCTTATAGAATTCGTTATATTCCTCTTCAGAAATATCGCCTTTGTTCAGCGTCCACAAAGCGGTAGCACTGTTAACGGTTTCCAGCTCTGGAACAGCTTCTTCTTTAGGTGCTTTAGCTTCTTCACCTTCAGCCGTTTCTTCCTCTTCTTCCATACCCAGCGGTGCTTCTTTCAGCATCATGACTGGCATGGCGATATGGTCCGAATATTTACGCACCAGAGTACGCAAACGGTTACCATCAGCAAACTCTTCTTCGCCTTCTTTCAAGTGCAGAACAATTTGCGTACCACGTGACTCTTTATCGATTGTCGCAATACTGAACTCACCTTCACCGGCAGAGCTCCAGTGAACACCTTCTGATACCGGTGTACCGGCTGCACGGGAAAATACATCGACTTTTTCGGCAACAATAAATGCGGAGTAGAAACCTACACCAAACTGACCAATCAGTTGGCTATCCTGTGCCTGATCACCTGTCAGCTGTCCTAAAAAGTTAGCAGTGCCAGATTTAGCAATCGTACCCAGGTGTTCAATAACGTCATCACGGCTCATACCCACGCCGTTATCTTCAATAGTGACTGTTTTGGCTTCCGGATCAAAACTAACGGTGACTTTCAGATCACCGTCATTTTCATAAAGCGCACCATTTGAAAGTGCTTTAAAGCGTAATTTTTCAGCCGCGTCTGATGCATTGGAGATCAGCTCGCGCAGGAAGATCTCTTTGTTAGAATACAAAGAATGGATCATCAGATTAAGGAGTTGCTTTACTTCAGTCTGAAAACCAAGCGTTTCTTTCTGCGTTTCTGTGCTCATAGATACAGTACCTTATTCTCTTAGAAAAATGATTTTTTCACTTCCTGAGAGATGGGGGCACTATTTCACTTTTCAAGGGTCTTTTTTTCAGACTATGTCAGCGACGAGAATGAATCGAGCAGGAAGTGCCCGCGTGCCGATGCTATCGGTTGGCTTTTTCTTTCCTGCCAGGCAATGATCGAACAATTGGCTACCCGACGCCCCTGTCGTTCGACCGTGCACATCGCAAAGGTGTCCCGATCCAAGCCTGCCAGCATATAATCCACCGAAAAATCGATAATTTTCGCCAATGCTGGTTGCTCGAGCTGCAGTGTCAGCTGAAAAGCCGCCGTTAGCTCCATGAAAGATGCAATCACACCGCCATGAATAGCGGGAATAGTCGGATTGCCAATATTGTCCGGGTTACGGGGTAACCGAAAAGTCATCTCTTCACCAAATCGCTCACATTGCACACCGAGCACACTTGCATAAGGGATCAGGTCGATAACAGGCTGGTAATTACCCGACGCATGCGCTTGATTAACGCGCTCTTGCAACAGATCCATTATTGATTTTCCTGTATAAGTTCAGAGGCTGTATCAACACCATCGACTATCATTTTGAAAGCGGGGTCAGTATTGCCAGCGCCCGGACGCATAAAGGTAGAAATGGCATAAGCGACCGGTTTACCGGGGTTTTCCTGATACACCGTAGCCCGTGTAAACAACACATTTCTGGTGACCCGATAGCACTCGGCATGCGCATACAAAGGCTGGCTGGCAACAGGGGTCGACATATGATCAATGCGCAGATCCAGCGTCGGACATAATTCATACTCTTTCAGCGCAGGAATGGTAGATAAGCTGGACGCAGTATCCATCAGCGTTGTCAGCACTCCCCCATGCATATAGGTATCAAACGCTGCGCTCACCAGTTGATCCTGTACCGGCAAAACCACTGTGACACTTTTTTCGTCGGCCTTTATCACCTGCATCTGCAGCTTACGCATATGCGCTAGCGCACCGATAAAACGCCGGCATTTTTCAAGTATCTGCTCGCTCATAGTTTTTTCTCAGGCTCAGACGACATCATTAAAATATGTAAAGTGGAGGAGTTAAATTCCCGACGATACAGGATGTACACAATGAAAGTTGCCAAGATCATAAAGAGTATCGGGTTGATAAACCAACCCAGAACAGCCTGACTAAAGTAAAATGTCCGCAAACCGGTATTAAAATTATTGGCTGCCTTAGATGTCATTTTTGCGATTCTATCGGCGGTTACTTGCTTTACCTGCTGGGATACTTGCTCCTCAGGTGCCGGTGCCCCACCAATCATGACCGAAGCAAAACCGTATTGGCGTAAGCTCCAGGTAAATTTAAAGAAAGCATAGATAAACAATACAATTAACAGCAGGATTTTAAGCTCCCACTCTTGCCGGGTTGCCATCACCGCAAAGGGAATATCGGCAACCAGATCTATGGCCTTATCTGTTGAACCCAGCACAGTCATTAAACCGGCTAAAATCAACATGGTAGTTGAAGCAAAAAAGGATACACTACGCTCCAGATTAGCAATGGCGGATGTATCGGCAATACGATTTTCGCGATCCATCACACGCAGCATCCATTCCTGACGGTACATATGCATGACGCTGACAAGACACGGCGTTGTAAAACTCTTCCGTTTGACATAAGAGATATATCCGCGGAAGCAGATCAGGAACCAAACCAGTGCGATCAGATTCAACCAGTTTTGCGCTAAAATTGTCGAAATATCATCCATTAACGTCGTCCAGCGATTATTTAAGAACTCATTGTAAATGAAGTAACAGGATTCTCAATTGATCTCGTCTCCAACTGAAAATATAGGCCTCGGTGCCTTCTACTCGGTATCAACGGCCTTGGTAATGAGCATAGCCGCCGCACTGATTAAATACGCCTCCTCAATGGTCAGCATTGAGATCATTGTGGCCGCACAATATATTATCTGCGTGACTTTTATGCTCCCCTGGCTGCTGCGAAAAGGCTTTAACGGCTTAAAAACAGAGCATCTCAATATACATATAATCCGTGCTTTATGTGGCTGGGCCTGCTTTTATACCTATTATCTGGCGATCGCCCACATCCCGCTGGTTGATGCTGCATTATTACGAAATGCAGCTCCTTTATGCGTACCTTTTCTGATTCTGTGGATACATAAAATCCATATCAGCTGGACTCGTTGGATTCCAATCGCCATTGGATTTATGGGTATCGGATTAATTTTAAAGCCTGACGGAAGCAGCTTAAATATTTGGCACTTGGTCGGTTTTGGGTCAGCTATTACCTTGGCGGGCTCGATTATCAGCACACGTATACTGACCCGCTCGGAGCCGACCAATCGCGTCTTGTTTTATTATTTCGGGTTCTCTGCGGTCGCCAGCATCCCATTAGCGATAATGAACTGGCAACCAGTCCCTGTTCAGGCATTATTACCCATACTAATGATCGGCTTATCGATCTGGCTAACTATGTGGCTAACTATGTGGCTATACACGCAAGCTTACCTGTACGCAAAAGCATCGATTATCTCTCCATTGAGTTATTGCGGCGTGGTGTTTACCGGGTTCTGGGGGTGGCTCTTCTGGAATCAGTTACCTGATTGGCTCTCTTTTGCGGGTGTGATATTAGTGATTGGTGGAGGAATTGGATCTGTAATACTCGGAGCAAAAGCTGAAAGACGTGCCGCCTTGATTAATAAAGAGAATTAAGCACTCGCCTTATAGCAAGGCGAGCGTATTGTCTCACGCGTTAATCAAGAGTGATTTTTAAGAAACTCAGGATCTAATTTCAGTTCATCATTACTGTTAACCGAAATACCACGCGCTTTAACATTAGCCGCAATCAGTTTCGCTTCATCCAGTGAATGCATCTGCTCAGTTCCGCACTGGTATTCATTCAGCTCTGGAATATCGCTCTGGGCCTGAACTTTTTCAACATCATTCATCGCCGCTAACCACGCATCACCTACCTGTGTTTCGGTTGGCTGGCCGATCAAGCTCATGTAGAAACCGGTTCGGCATCCCATTGGAGAGATATCAATAATTTCTACATGCTTGCCATTCAGGTGGTCACGCATAAAGCCCGCAAACAGATGCTCTAATGTATGGATGCCCCGTTCGCTCAAAATCTCTTTATTGGGCAAACAAAAGCGCAGATCAAATACGGTAATAGTATCGCCACTGGGGGTTTGCATCGTTTTTGCCACACGAACAGCAGGAGCATGCATACGAGTATGGTCAACGGTAAAACTGTCTAACAATGGCATGGACTTTCCTCTTTAAACGCAATTAGTCACTATCAATGAGGTAATTATCCCAATGGAGTGAACCTTTAATCAACTAGAAATCAAGCAAATCGGCTGTAACCGAATGAAACACCCTGTTTATCGCTATTACATACTCTACGATGAGCAACTCAAACTAATACCTCCAGCCCATTCTGGTGGCTCCCCGGCATAGCGGGCAAATTCGGCTTTATCCTCAAAGGGGCGTCGAACCACGCTCAATAGCGTATTCACCAAACGATAATCACCGTTATTCGCCTCCAGAATGGCTTCTTCTAACATATAGCTGCGTAGCAGGTAGCACGGATTAACACTACGCATCTGCTGTTGCCGAATAGGGAAACTGGATGCTTCCCGCTCAGTTCGCTGTGTATAAGCCACCAGCCAATCTGTTGCGGCAACCGGATCAGTAAAGTGACTCAGACATTGGTGTAAGCTGCTATCTTTATCTGGTTGCAGCTTGCACAAATCGCGTAAAAAACGGTTCAAATCGATACGCTGTTGTGTTGCCAGCTGGATTAACTGGTCAACCAACAGGTTATCCCCTTCCTGATCCGTCATCCACCCCAGGCGTGTTTTCATCTGCTGATAATACGCCTGTTGATACCTGTCTTTATATTCATCCAGCGCTGCCACCAATGCTTCGCGCTCAATCAGAGGTAATAACGCCTGTGCTAAACAGGAGAGATTCCACAGCATGATATCCGGCTGGCGCTTGAAGGCATAGCGGCCCTCATGGTCGGTATGGTTACTGATAAAATCCGGTTGATACCTATCCATGAAAACATAGGGTCCATAATCGAAGGTTTCGCCCAGAATCGACATGTTATCGGTATTCATCACACCATGAACAAACCCATACGCCTGCCATTTAACAACCATCTCGATAGAAAGGTCACGAATCTGTTTAAACATGGCAAGGTAGGCCTGCTCTGCGGAATCTTGATGTGCAGCTTTGCACTCAGGGAAATAGCGTGTCAGGCAATAATCAGTCAGTGTTTTAAGTGCATCATGCTGCCGGGTGTAATACAGGTGTTCAAAATGGCCAAAGCGTATGTGACACTGAGTCACCCTGAGCACCTTGGCACATAACTCCATTCCCTCACGCATCGTGTACTCTTCACTCCCCACCAGGCTAAGCGCCTGTGTGGTGGGAATGCCCAACCCCTGCATGGCTGCACTGATCAGATACTCACGAATACTAGAACGTAACACCGCACGGCCATCTCCAAAACGTGAATAGGCTGTTTTTCCTGAGCCTTTCAGGTGCAGATCCCAACGCTCGCCCTTGTGGTTTACAATCTCGCCCAGCAGCAATCCACGTCCATCACCAAGATCCGGATTATATTGGCCAAACTGATGGCCTCCATACTTCATTGCCAGTGGCTCACTACCAGGCAAAGTATCACCACCGCCAAAAAAACGGGCCAGATCAGAAGGCTGCACCGAGCATGGATCAAGGTCCAGCAGGGTAGCGACATCCGGGTTAAAGCTGATCAGGTGTGCATTTTTTAATCCTCGAGGATTAACCCGATGATAAAAGTGCTCAGGAAAATCCAGATAACTATTTTCCAACGTCAACTGATTGAATGCTTTTAACCTGCTCACCTTGAGTACCCCAAACTATGACTGAGGCATACCATACCATTTTACTCAACTATTCGCATTATTGAATTACACCAGCAACCGTCGTGATAACGCTTAGAAAAATACAGCTAATCGTTCTGAGTCTTTATTTTCAAAGGTTTTTACCGCAAACTGATAAAAAACCTATCAAAGTGCCTTATCGATGTTTATTGAATTTTCAGACCTGCTCTGGTTCACCCTGATTTGCCTCTGCCTGTGGTATTGGTGGTCTGCACAAAAAATAAAAGAGATTGCGCTCACGGCTGCACGCAAAAGCTGTAAAGAGATGTCGCTGCAATTACTGGATGAAAGTGTCGGGTTACGAGCACTATGGCTAAAGCGTGACGATAACGGCCAACTCAGGCTGTGGCGTCGTTACTTGTTTGAGTTTTCATCAACCGGGGAAGATCGTTACATCGGAAAAGTGGTCATGCTGGGACTACGCATCACTCAGATAGAGTTAGAACCGCACCGACTCAACGAGTAGATGCGGAACACGGCGCCCTAAAGCCGGATTGGCTATTCGCCGGACTTATCTGTTGCAACAGAATCTGCATTACCCTCTTCAAGATCAGGGTCTTCAACGTCATAAACATTTTCAGCCTCATCGTCGTAATCAAATGCGCCTAAAAAAGTCATATACTGGTCTTTCCCGATCCCTGAAATTTTAAGGCTGTACTCAACCTCAAACAGCAAAACGATCCAACTGACCTCTTCCAGCTGTTTCTTTTTGGCTTTATTCAACAGCGGCTGGATATAAGAGCTTGAAAACGAACACTCACCCGCTGCTACTTCAATACTCACCAACCCCTCTTCAGTACCATTGGTTTCTAAATTTTCAGGCCTGAAGTAGTTCAGGTTAAAATTTTGTGACCACTGATTAACGGCCCGACTATTATTTTTACTGAATGTCTCTTCAAAATAATCATCAGGTACATCAGCATAAGGATGTTGCGACGCCCATACGGATACCTTGTACTTTTTCGTAAAATCGTAACCTTGAGCGGCTTTGCTCTGCCCTTTCTTCAGTTGCTTATCTGTCACGTTTTCTTCCTGTCACCTAATAAACTTAACCGTAGTTTATAGCTCACTTTTGAGCTCTTTAAGTAATCTCAAACCTTTTTTTCGCTGCGCTTTCAGGACTTTTAACTCCTCTTCCAGCCTTGTTTTAATCTTGTCATCACTCTCATCACTAATTTTTTCTTTCAGCAAGTTTTGTTTTACCTTCAGTTTCTTCATCAGACGCTTGAGCGAATCATACTTTGCCATCCGCTCCCGTCTATTCGAGTCAACAAAATTCTTTACTGCCTTTAAGAGATCATTCGCCTTCATTTAGTTGCGTCCTCGACATAAGTATCTACAACTTCTTTAATTTCTACGTCATCGAGAGCGACACTATTTTCTGCCGCCTCATCACTTTCATCTGAAGAGATAAATAAAATCCCACCCATATGAATAAGATTCCGGCAGATATCCTGATGATAGGCACTGTCATTCATAAGAGAGATCGCCATAGCGGCACTGATACGATGCTCACGAATCAGACGATCGAGCCTGCCCGTTTTAATAATGTCTTTCTCATTAATTTCTACTTTAAGACGATCAAGTGACAGAATTGTTGCAGACTCATCTTCTCCGCTGCGTATAACTTCCAACTCCTGCAAAACACGACATATTTGTATACGCATCTTGTTATATTCCTGCCGGATATCCGTGTTAGCCGAAACAATATAGATGTTCAGGTTTTTTTGCAGATGCTTGATACCTTTAATGGTTTCGACCAAATCGAGGCCGACCTCTCTCAGCAGTAGAAGTTTATCCAGATGGCCGGGAGCCCCCATAGAACTGCGTGAATAGCTGATAAACTCGATAATATCTGAATAAATAGACTTAATACGTCTTTCATATATATCGTCAATATCTTGCTGCAAAATAACTTTGCTTGAATGATTAATGATATTTTCAAGGTTACTATCGGGGGCAAACACACTTCTGTTCAAGCTTAAACCACGAACGATAGTATCGACTGACAAGTCATAAAGCCGAACAGTTTCTTTTCTAACCGCTTCTATGGCTGCGGCAGGAACCTCTGCTGATGCAGAAGAGAGATAGCGCGCTTTTTCAACCTGAGGAGCCTGCGTGGGCATTAGACGTTCAAGAAAAGAAACCAACCGTCCGGTAAACGGGACCATTATGATGACACCGGTCACATTAAATATCGTGTGAAACACAGCAAGTTTGAGTGTGTGGTCATCGTCAGCTATCCCTATTGAACTGGAAACCATATCCACAAAACCGATAACCGGATTCATCGCCAGCATAAAAACAATACCCGCCGTTACCTTGAAAAGCACATCAGATAACGCGAGCCGTTTCCCGTCAGTATTAGAAGTTAACGATCCTAACACCGCAGTAATGGTCGTACCGACATTAGCACCGATAACCAACGCAAGTGCGTTGCCATAGGTTACCTGCTGAACTGACAGTGCGGTAATAACCAGAACCAGAGTGGCGTGGCTAGACTGCATAATAATGGTAGCCAGAATTCCTATCAGGGTGAAGACTAGCACCCCGGCAAAACCCTCCATGGCATAGTCTGTCAGGTTAATCTGATTCTGGAAGGTCTCAAAACCCTCTTTCATATAGTGAATGCCAAGGAAAAGAAAACCCAGTCCGGCAAGTATGTAACCAAATCCTTTCAGTAATTTGGATTTCTGGAAGATAAAAATAACACCGAACACCAGCATCGGCATGGCATAAGCAGAGATTTTCACCTTCAGACCAAAACCTGCAATCAACCAAGCACCCGTGGTGCTCCCCACATTAGCACCAAAAATAATCCCCATCCCTTCGATCAGTCCGATAAGCCCGGCACTCAGAAAAGAGATAGTAATCACAGATACCAATGAACTGGACTGCATCACGGTTGCAGCGGTAAAGCCAAACGTCAGGCTTTTCCACATTTTGTTCGTACTTTTACGCAGCAGCCTTTCAAGGGCTCCACCTGTGAAAGCATTGAAACCCTGCTCAAGCGCCAACATACCAAACAGAAAAATGGCGACGCCCGCAGTAATAACTTTAAAGTCTGGGCTAACCCAAAATCCGTAGGTTAATAACAAAAAAATGGTAGGTAAAAATATTTTTCTTATCATATAAACCTATCAGGTAACTGAACTACAACCGGGGTACACTCTCGGTTTTAAAACCTATGAACAAAGCCAGATGACGCTCTGATGAGCACCATCAAAACGTCATTACTCTTGCGTGTGACGTGTTACTAAAAGCGTGAAAATGCCCCCTATGGCAGCATCATCCCCCTGATAGTAAAGTAAATAACAGCGGCCATCAGAGCGGATGCTGGCACGGTTATGACCCAAGCGGCTGCAATTTTCAACAGTGCAGAGCGCTTTACTAATTCATGTTTATACACCTTACGTAGCTCTTTTCGCTCTTTCTTAGATAAATGCTCTTTATTGGAGCTTTTCTTAAGCTGAGCCAACATCTCCCCCTTTTTCTTAATAGATGCTTTTCCAAATTCAGCCAGATAAGCTTCCACTTCGACCGGGTTATCATTTTCATGATGATGCATAATTTCGAGCGTCATTTCAGTATAGCTGGCTTTTAAAAACTCACGCAGAAAGCCAACACCAAAGACACCGCCCACAGCAATATGAGTAGAACTAACAGGTAAACCAAGTTGAGAAGCAATAATCACCGTGATAGCGGCAGCCATAGCAATACAAAACGCACGCATTTTGTCCAGTTCAGTGATTTCACTTCCTACCGTCCGAATCAGTTTTGGCCCATATAACGCCAACCCAATCGCAATACCGACGGCACCAATCAACATAACCCACAGAGGAATAGACGCTTTCGTCGTCTGCCCGCCACTCATAACTGCATCATTAATAGCGGCTAATGGGCCGACTGCGTTAGCAACATCGTTGGCACCATGCGCGAAACTAAGAAGAGCCGCCGCAAAGATCAAAGGCACAGTAAACAAGCTGTTTACGCTATCTTTATCATTTTGAAGAGAGTCTGCAGCTCGATGAATCATCGGTCGCACCAAGAAATAAACCACCGTCGACACAGCCGCTGCTATCATCAAAGCGCTACCCAAGTCGACTTTCCAGATTTTTTTAAAGCCCTTCATCATCAAATAAGTGCCAAATGCCCAGGTCATAAACAGAACCAATAATGGAACCATGCGCTTGGCAGCCAAAATCATATTGTCTTGATAGGTAATCGTACGCTTTATTAAAATGAGAAATAACGCCGCAATAACGCCGCCAAGAACAGGGGAGATAACCCAGCTTGCGGCAATACTGCCAAGCTGGGGCCAATTAGCAATGTTCCAGCCGCCCGCAGCAATACCCGCTCCCAAAATACCACCCACAATAGAGTGAGTGGTTGACACCGGAGCACCTGCAACCGTTGCTAAATTTAACCAAATAGCACCCGCTAACAATGCAGCCATCATCAACCAGATAAACGTTTGGCTGCTCGGTATCAGAGAGGGATCAATGATTCCTTTCTTGATGGTACTCACCACTTCGCCACCGGCAATTAAAGCACCACTGGCTTCAAATATAATCGCAATAATAATGGCACCGGTCATCGTTAGTGCCTTTGACCCTACCGCTGGCCCGACATTGTTAGCCACATCATTGGCACCAATATTCATCGCCATGTAGCCACCGATCATAGCGGCCACCACCAGCATCACATGCTCTGAACTTTCCAACCCTATCCGGCTGGTAAACAGCATAATACCCACTATAAAAAGTAACGCCGTACCAACACGAAAAAGCTCTTTACGCCCGTGAGCAGAGGCAGCTTCTAAATGATTAAGATTGTTTATATCCATAAAGTCATTACCTGTTCAATGATTGCTATAAGCCAATAATGACATTGTCATTTTGCTTACATAAAACGGTAACAATTATCAGGCACGCTATATATGATCTACGTCTCTGTTTTGTCGATGCTGCCCTGCAAACTACAAATAGACAATTGAAAGTATCATCGTGATGACAAAGCTTAAGAATATAAAATCAGCATCGATGCTACCGATAAGATAATTTGCACTGTTGTTATAAAAATCTATCAACACAGTTACTTTTCATTATTTAGTATTTACCGAAATCAAAGACCTTTTGATCACAGTAAAATTGCGCTTATCGATGATACATAACAGCCCCGTCCTTTTGGCAGACGACGCTTGCCTCAGTAGCCATTTCTACGACGAGCAGCTGTAATACGACAAGCCACCGACTCCACTGAATTCAGAAGGCTTCAGCCTGTAATATTTCTCCTCCACCTCCTTCGACTGTTCAGCGAATGGCTGCGTCATAACCTCCTGTAACTCCCGAACCAAAGCGTAGTTGCCCACCGCCGCTTGCTGATACGCAGGCACAACGAGCCACTCCCGCCAACGGTATTTGGGGTTGACGAGTTTCATCTGTTTAGAGAGTTCATCGCAGGAGCCTGGCTGATTGTTGATAAGTGATTTCCATTGCGCGAGCCACACCGACCAGCGTTTATCCATCCCTTCTGGATCTGCCTCATAAGCTGCACTCTTATAGAAGCTTTTTTGCAATGGGACTATATCGTCAGGCAGATTCGAAAGCTCACGGAAGAAGATGGTGTAATCAACTTGTGTTTGCATCATGAGCGTTGCCAGTTCAGCAAATAACGCCGGATCAAAAGTATTCAATCCAAGTTTGGAAGCCCACATCGCTTCCATTTTTGTTTGCATCACCTCAGCAAAACCGGCTCTAATCTCGTCGAGCTGTTGCAGAGAGTTTGGATGTAACGCCAGCAACGGTGCCAGTGCCACGCAAAACATATGGAAATTACGTGCCGCTGCCACAGGCTGGTTGAGAAACGAAAAGTGTTGTCCACCACCCGTCCATGGCTGATATTGCGGGTCGAACAATTCACAGAACCCGAATGGGCCATAGTCGAGCGTGAAGCCACCTGCCGCGCAGTTATCGCCGTTAAAGTTACCCTGGCAGTAGCCGACACGGGTCCAATTCGCAACAAGTGAGGTAAGGCGGCTGCGGAACTCACCTGCAAGCAATACCACTTTTTCGGCGGTAGTTAATTGCGTGTCGATGACCTCAGCATATTCACGGTCAATCAAGTGCAGCACAATCATCTCGAGCTCTTCCATCGCGTTGGAGTGCTCCTGCTTTCGGGCACGGCGACCAAAAAGCTCAAGTTGCCCGACCCGAATAAACGACGGAGCGACGCGCGTTGAGATAGCAACGGCCTCAGATATAAACCTGTCGGGATCCTGCGAGCGAGAACCCTCCGAGTACCAAGGCCGCTGCACCTTTTCCGTTTTAGAAACGTACAAACTCAGAGATCGTGAGGTTGGCACACCAAGCGCGTGCATATGCTCCTGCGCTAAGAACTCCCGAACACTTGACCGCAAGACGGCACGACCATCAGCACCGCGACAATAGGGTGTCCGGCCGCCACCTTTGAGCTGCATCTCCCAGCGCTGCCCCTTGATGACAGCTTCAAGTACGGACACTGCACGACCGTCTCCGTATCCGTTACCTGTGTTAAACGGGCATTGCTGGTAGTATTCAGTACCGTAGATCGAAAGTGCATACCCAGTCGCCCAACCGACCTTACGCATCGGCGCAGGAAGCTGTGAAATGTCGCCAGAGAACATCCGCACGAAATCGTCCGACTCTGCCATGCTGTCAGCAAAACCCAATTCGCGAAAAAAATCTTTACTATGCGCGACATACTCGGGATCTTTGATTGGCGTGGGATTGACGGGAACATAATGGCCCGAAAAAACCTGTCGCGGCGCGTGGTCAACACCATCTGCTTTCGCGTCAGGATCGGGATTAAGCGTATCCATGAGCGAGTAGTTTGCTAACTTGGCAAGGTCGTCGAGCGTCGCCACGGTTGGCGAAGTTTCCTGAGGTAATCGATTAATCATAGGGGTACCTTATAACGCGGGTAGAAGATCGTCTTCCCCGCCAGCTATCGTTGCAATCACAATCAGCACTCTCCCTTGGGCTCATCTGTGAAACGGGAAGCCTTAAGCAGTCGCATCATTCCATTCAGTCAACATAATTGTCCAGTACTAATACTCTGAAAGCCGTCTCAGCTAATCTTATCCCAGTAAAGAGGCTCCCTGAAACACTCAGCAAAATAATCGATAAAGACCCTCACCTTAGGCGCTAACAAGCGAGAGCTTGGATAAACAGCCCAGATAGCGGTATCTGATACCAGTGGATAATCCTCCAATACCTGCACCAGCTCACCCCTTTGCAAGTGCTGATAAACGCTCCATTTTGAACCAATTGATATTCCCAATCCGGCCACACTGGCATCTCGCATGGCTTCTCCATTATCGGTACGCAGGCTCCCTTTTGCTTTTACCGTACGCTCTCCTTCGGATGTAGCAAAAGTCCATTGATCCAACCCCATCAGAGTAAGACAACTGTGATCGTTCAAATCGTTGGGAGATTCAGGCGTCCCATGCTGAGCAAGATACGCTGGAGAAGCGCACAGAATACGATCATCAGGCGCCAACTTACGAGCAATCAGGCTAGAATCTTTCAATTCAGCAATACGAACCGCAATGTCAAAACCTCCCTCTACCATATCGATAATAGAATCAGACAATCGAAGATCAACATTCAGATCGGGATAACTCGCTAAAAAGCCTTGTAATGCGGGTACCAGGTGCATCCGCCCAAACGATGCCGATGCGGAAACTCGCAGGGTGCCTGAAGGCAACCCTTTACCCGCGCCAACGGCTGCTCGGGCAGCTTCTACACTGGCCAGCACTTCCTCCGCATGAGGCAGAAAATCCTTGCCTTCTTCAGTGAGTGAAACTTTACGGGTGGTACGGTGGACAAGCCGTACCCCCAACCCTTCTTCCAGCTTGCTGATATGAGCGCTGGCGACTGCCGGAGACAACCCCAACTCCTGTCCCGCCTGGCTGATATTGTGTGTTGCTGAAAGCCGGATAAAGAGTTTCAGGTGTTCAATATTCATCTTCTATTATCAACCAAATCTTAAAACTAATTATCTAAAAACACCAATTATCATCAATCAGATTAATAACTATAGTAGCTAAATACAACTTAAAGGAAGGTGTTTTTAATGAAAGCAATGTTTCAAACTTTACCATTGGCGATGAAGTCTATGACTGTGCTGGTGGCCTGTGTGATCTGCAAGGTACACTGGCAGAGTTGATGCCTGCTGATGCCCGTCTTATCGCACACAAGCCTAAGAATTTATCGATGACTGAAGCAGCAGCACTACCCTTGGTCGGTATCACTGCCTACGAAGGCCTTCAAAGAGCAGGAATATCCCAGGGCCAGAAGGTTTTAGTGCACGGAGGTTCTGGTGGTGTAGGCCATATTGCCCTACAACTGGCACGTTACTTTGGTGCTGATGTCTATGCAACAGGGGGTGGCGACAAACAATTAGCCCTGATTGAGAAACTCGGCGCTACCGGCATAAACTATAAAACAGAAACCGTCGCTGACTATGTGAATGCACATACTTCTGGTAGCGGTTTTGATGTGGTATTTGATTCTGTGGGTGGTGCCAATATGGCTAACTCATTTGAAGCCGCAGCGCTTAACGGTCAGATTGCATCCACTGTTGCGATGGTCGAACTGGATCTGACTCAGGCTCACTTTAAAGGGCTTTCTCTACACGTCGTTTTTATGTTGATTCCAATGATCCATAACGTGGGTCGTGCAGCCCATGGTGAGATTCTTGAAAAAATCGCCAAAATCGCCGAAGCCGGTCATTTACAGCCAATTCTGGACGAGCAGAGCTTTACACTCACCGAAGTCGGTGCCGCTCATGAGCGTCTATCCAGCGGTCTGGCGATGGGCAAGATTGTAGTTGAGATCTGACAGCAATCAAAGGCATTGAACCCCGATGTCTCTGCACATAATTTCAGATTCACAAACGTAAGTTGGTACCATGAGGAAAAGTTATCAGCAGAGTCATATGAGCCTTAGCCAGCAGTTATACCGAATGACCTGGCCAATGCTCATGGGGATGCTGGCTATCAGTAGTAGTCAGCTGGTCGATAGTGCTTTTATCGGTCAGCTGGGTGCCCAGCCGCTAGCCGTGCTTGGCTATAGTATGCCAATATATCAACTTATTATTGGTATACAGGTAGGGCTGGGAATCGCAGCAACTTCATTAATATCTACTGCGTTGGGTGCCAAAAATAAACGTTATGCACAAGAATTAGGCAGCCTGGTGCTCAGCACCGGATTGATTCTGATCACGCTACTTTGTCTGCTGTTATGGAGCGTACAGAAACCTATCATCTTTACGCTGGGTGCGGAGCAAAACCTAGCACCTTTAGTCAGTACTTACTGGTTTCCTTGGCTAATCAGTTGCTGGCTTGGAGCGATGCTTTACTTTGGGTTCAGTATCTTTCGGGCACAGGGTGAAACCCGCTTTCCCGGAACGGTTCTACTGCTATCAAGTCTGCTCAACATTCTGTTGGATCCGTTATTTATCTTTACCCTGGAGCTAGGTCTTGCCGGGGCTGCCTAGGCAACTGTCTGTGCTTTTATGACAGGCTGTATCATCATCTATGCACGTATTTTTCACCACCGGCTAATTCGCTTGCCGACTGCTCTGACTAGCACCTATACAGGCCTTCGAAACCTGCTTGTATTCACGGCCCCTGCAATGATGAGTCAATTTATCCCCCCTTTTACAGCTTTCTTTGCCACTGCGTTAGTTGCAATCGCAGGTAATGAAGCGGTCGCTGCCTGGGGACTAGGGAATCGTATTGAATTCTTCGCTATTATTATTGTGCTATCACTCACAATGGCGATGCCGCCAATGATAGGCAGGCTACTAGGGCGCAAAGAGCTTTTAAAAATCGATCAATTGGTGCGAATCGCCATTTATGGGCAGGTGCTGAACTGGGAGGCATAACAGGTCTGTTTATTGGCGCTATGGCAGGTAACATCTGTGCTGGACTGATCAGTTGGCAGCTATATCAACACTATTTTAAGCGGCTTGAAGCACAGCATAATCAACTACCCGGATCTTATTGTACTGCTGAGGCAGGTCGACAGACAGTGTTCTGAACAGCTCAGGATTAATGATGTGGCCTCCCAAAAGATGTATAGAGGACTTGGAATAAAAAAGTATGATAGAGAGTAACAGGAAGTTACTCTCTACTCTGTGTAGCTATTGTAATTCTGCCAAAACTGCCTCAATCCTATCGACCAGCTCGGCACACTTTTGCTGATCCAACCCCTCGGGATGCGGCTCAGCAAATTGTCCCGAATCATTGTCAAAATACCTACCTGATGCTTCAGAAAACTCGGCATCCAACGCCGCACGGGTAAGAATTTTTGCTCCCTTACTCAGATCGCCTCCCTCTACACCAAATGCATTCTTAACCATCTTACTGCCCAACATGGAACCAGGATTCACTGCGATGACTATCGGACCGTTTTTTCCCAGACTCTTAGCCATGCTGGAAGACCACATGGTCAAAGCCAGCTTACTCTGCGCATAGGCCGTGAAATCCTCAGTTATTTTTTCCAGCCCCGCCAAAGCCTGCAAACTTACTGGAGATTGCGCTGCAGATGAAAGGTTTATGACTCTGCTATCCGCGTCAAACAACGGCAACAATTGCTGCGTTAACAGATAAGGCGCTATCGTATTTACGGCAAAGCGCAGATCCAGACCATCAACTGTAAACGTTGATGGAGCACTGAACACGCCGGCATTATTAATCAGTACATCAAGATGGGTATGCGTTTGTAAAATCGCAGTGGCAAGTGCTTCAACATCAACCATACGAGACAGGTCTGCCACATAGGTTTCTATACTAGCGCCCCCGGACTGAACTAAAAGCTGCTTTTTTATCCCATCCAACTTTGCCGGGTCCCGACCATGCAGCAGTACATTATGGCCCAAAGAAACTAACAGTTTTGCGGTTGCTAAACCAATACCATCTGTTGCGCCCGTTATAAGAATAGTTTTTCGCATGTTTACTCTCCCGTATCAGTGAACGCTGGCAGAACCTCTTTCGCCAGACGCTCTAAAGTGGTTTCTGTATTTGCTCGGTTAAAACGCAAATTCAGCGCGATATGATTTACGCCAATCTCCTGTTGCGATCTGAGATATTTCCGCAATGCATGAGTACCCAACCTAAAGCCCAAATGAATCGATTGCGCTGGAGAATCCGGATCATCTTCAAGATCAATATAGAGAGGCTGCATCACCGGCAGATCAGGCCGGGCTTCAGCTTTCAAGCGCTCCCGCCATGCACTGATAATCTGTGACTGCAGTGGTGTACTACGGGGATACAAAATCCACCCGTCACCATTCTGAGCTATCCAATCTGAAGACTGCTGACTACCTCCGGTAATCAGTAAAGGTAAACTACCCGATTCAGGCTTTGGCAACATATCGATACCACCCCCCGGGTTACCGTAATCATTTTCAAACACCGGATTAGCCTGCCCCACTCTGCGAATATAATCAAAGCTGGCTCGAAATCTTTCACCCCGGTTATCGAACGACAGATTCATCGCTGGATACTCTTCAGGACGATCACCGGAAGCAATCCCTAATAATAAGCGCCCTCCAGAAAGCACATCGATACTGGCCGCAGCCTTCGCTACGTGAGCCGGGTGACGCAGTGGAAGTACTATACTGGCAACGCCAAGCGCTATCTTTTCTGTCTGAGCCGCAAGAAACCCCAAATAAACAAAGGGATCAAACAGCTGTCCAGCATCACCAAAAGATGGAACATTAAAAGGTACATCTCGCAACCATACAGCAGAAAATCCCAGCCTTTCAGCCATTTGAACTCGTTCAAGATGCCGAAACATCGTCGGCACCGCAACATTGGCATAGTTTTCTAAAGGCACTACCAGACCCAAGCTCAACTGCCCCTGGCGAAATATAGAATTGTAGGCGTGGTTAATAGACGGGAAACCTGAAATCTCAGGGCGAATTAACATCGTAGACTCCGCTAGCAGCAAGGCAAACTAAGCTACTAATTTTAAAAGAATTATTTACGCTAAAGCTGATCGGTCATTTCCATCTATACCTATGCACTTAGTTTTGCTTTCATGAAGCTAAACGCTGAGGTAACGAAACAAAGCATAACAGCCACGCTTATCATTAAGAATGGCTGCAATTAACGAATCTGTTTATAGAAAATCAATAAAATAGCGTCGTGATAATTCAAGTGTAGAAACTGAATAAAGTTTTCATCACCCAAACCAAAATCATGCGAGAAGCCTTAAACAGTAGCTTCCCTCCATTTCGTAAACACTTCTTCCGGAAGACCGATAGTTCAATGCCCCTACCAAGATTGTAAGGTTATAAACCATGGCATTAACACTCAGCAATGCCGCTTAGGAGAGAGGTAGTAAGTTCCGTTTTTATGGCGGTATATGTTTGGAGTTTTTGCGCCCATAACAACCTCAATATCAAAGGTTGGTAGCACAAAGTGAGGAAGGTTCAATATCAATGCTCTGAAAGCTGCGCGATACGCGCGTTTAAGCTTGAATTGGTGGAGCCTAGCGGGATCGAACCGCTGACCTGTTCGCTGCCAGCGAACCGCTCTCCCAGCTGAGCTAAGGCCCCATCTTTAAACACACTTGAGGGAGTAAAATAAGTGTGCTTTGAAACGACGCGTATCATCCCATATTTCACATTAATGTCAAACACATTTTTAAGCTTTATCTAAGCGATTCAATCTATTGCAGAGATAGCTTTTATACCTTGTTGCTCTTTTTATTTTGCTGGCTTTGGTTCATTCAGTTAAGTGTCAACGCCCCTATATCACCCATTTATGATGTAAGAGCGTGACCTCTTGGTTGTATTTAGGCAAGATAAAATGGTAAATCGCTAAAAAGCACCAACAAAAGGACTCTGTAATGATCGCTGTTAAAAGAGTAGTTCTGGATGTTTTAAAGCCTCACCACCCTAATGCGCTTGAGTTTTGCCAAGCGTTAAGTGCTGCTGTTGACGGTAGCACGGTTCGAGTAACGGTTATTGCTGTCGACGAGAAAACGGAGTCTCTGGAAGTATCCGTTGAAGCAGCACTGATTGATTTTGAGCTTCTGCAAGAGGTGATTAACAAAATGGGCGGTGCGCTGCATAGCATTGACGAGGTCGAAGTTAAGAACGAGCCGAGCGCCTGACGCTTATGAATATTCTCAGAAAAGCTGAGTTTTTGTTACAGATCACACGTTCGCAAGGTATTGCTCGCCGATATTTTGTTGTGAATGGTTTTGACGGTGCATTAACTATGCTTGGGATGATTCTTGGCTTCCAGTTCAGTGCCTCTGCCCCACTCAGCGTGACCATTAACGCTTGCCTGGGTGCCGCCATCGCTTTAGGTGTAAGCGGTGTCAGCAGTGCCTATATCAGTGAGGCGGCCGAAAGAAAGCGCGCCCTGGTTAAGCTTGAAGTGGCAATGCTGCAGGATCTGCAAGCGTCTGCGCACTCTGAAGCGGCCCGCTGGGTGCCGATGATGATTGCACTGGTTAACGGTTCGGCTCCTTTGTTGATTTCATTAGTGATTCTCAGCCCTCTGTTACTAACCCACGCAGGCATTGTGCTGCCGGTTTCTCCGCTGCTTTTAGCCATTATTTTAGCCCTGATGATTGTTTTCCTGCTGGGTGTTTTTCTTGGTCGGATTGCTGGTACATCCTGGTTAGCAAGTGGCTTACAAACCCTGTTGATCGCTATTACAACCTCTCTGCTTATCTTCTTATTTACAGGTGACTAAGCATGTCACCTTAAATTAATGGCGGTATCTCAATAGCCTAGCAAGCCTGATGATTGCCCAAGGGATGCATACCGGAAAACCATTATCTTTACCGTACTAACGCTTTCTCAGCGATTCCACTCGCTGGTGTTAGTGGCAGCCGAGATACAAAAATTGTTTTTACGCAGCAGAAAAGCACGCGTGTAAATAAGAGATAAAAAAGACCTGCGATGGCAGGCCTTTAATTTATCGATAGCTTACTTATCTATAATTTACTTTATCTATAAACAGTTACTCGATACCGGCAGCAATGTCGCGAAACTCTTTTTCCCAACGTTTTGCTTCTTTCTTCGATGGGCCGCCCAGCAGGTTTACCGCATGACGCAAACGCGCACGGCTCATATCCGGGCCGAGAATCGACATTGAATCCATTACAGAAACTGTCTGATTAGTACCTGCGATGGCGATAAACAGTGGGAACAGGAAGTCACGCAACTTGTAACCCATCTGCTCTGCCAGCTGTTTAAGTTGTGCAAACAGGTGATCTTTATCCCAGTTGTTTTCGGTATCCAAGAACCAGACACTGAACTGCAAAATACGTTTAGCGTCGTCCAAGGTTACGCTTTTATGTTCAAAGTCTGACTCTTTGATCGGCAACATGCCCGACAGGAAGAAACCGGCCAGTGGTGCGACATCCGAGAACTTTTCAACACGTTGCTGAATCAGCGGTACGATCTGCATCAGGTATTCTGGATTTAACGCCCATTCCTGAAACTTAGCGGAAAACTCCGCATGCGAGAGGTTTTCACGCAACCATACACCATTCAACCAGCTGAGTTTCTCCTGATCAAACACAGGGCCGCCCAGGGAAACACGGGTGATATCAAAGTTAGAGAACATCTCATCGCGGCTGAACTTTTCACGCTCATCCGGCATAGACCAGCCCATACGACCCAGATAATTGAGTAGCGCTTCTGCCATATAACCCATACGCTGGTAATACAGAATACTGGTTGGGTTCTTGCGTTTAGACAGTTTGGACTTATCCGGATTGCGCAGCAGTGGCATATGACACAGTACCGGCATTTTCCAACCAAAGTACTGGTACAACAATTTGTGCTTGGGTGCTGAGTTGATCCACTCTTCACCACGGATAACATGGGTGATCTCCATCAGGTGATCATCAACCACGTTGGCTAAGTGGTAAGTCGGCATGCCATCTGATTTGAGCAGGATCTGCGCATCGACCATGCCCCATTCCAATTCGATGGGCCCACGCAGCAGATCATCAACCACGCAAACACCTTCCCCTTCAGGAACAACCATACGGATAACAAAGGGCACACCGCCCGCTTTACGTTTTTCTACTTCTTCAGCAGGTAAGGCTAAGTCGCTTTGCTTGAGCGCTGTATGCCCACCCGCCGCTCGGCGTGCATCGCGTAAAACATCTAACTCTTCAGAGGTGCGGTAGCAATGAAACGCATGGCCTTTTTCGACCAGATCATGCGCATACTGCGCATACATATCTTTGCGCTCACTTTGACGATAAGGGCCATGCGGGCCGCCAACATCCGGACCTTCATCCCATTCCAGACCTAACCAGCGAAGTGAATCAAGAATCTTCTGTTCCGATTCACCGGTACTGCGCGTCTGGTCTGTATCTTCGATACGTAAGATAAACTGCCCACCGTATTGACGGGCAAACGCCAGATTAAAGAGTGCAATATAGGCGGTGCCTACATGCGGATCGCCTGTGGGTGAAGGCGCAACGCGAGTACGTACGGTCATTATGTTCCTGCCAAAGCTAACGTGAATGCCAAAAGATGACTAAAATAAAACCGGCATTATACAGTTGCCTGCCGCAGCGTGCCATGCAATGTCCACGAGAGTCTCTCGCATTTAAAACAAAGAGTGGCCCAAAAATTGCTTACTCATTCTTAATTAACACATTAAAAAGCACAGGGCATCCATTTGAAAAAGAGATTAACGGTACTTGTCATCGATGAAGACAAAGGGCGAGCCGCTTTATTGGAGCAAGCGTTGCGGGATCAGGAATACCGGATACTCGGACGGCTGGACTCGACCGACCATTTGGCAGATAAGGTTGCTGAGCTACAGCCCGATATTATCATTATCGACCTGGATTCTCCTGACAGAGATGTCTTGGAAAATATGGCGCTCCTCAACAAGCATTGTCCTCGCCCTGTCGTGATGTTTGCTGAACAAGGTGACCAGCTCACTATCGAAAAAGCGATCCGTTCCGGTGTGAGTGCTTATGTGGTTGACGGGCTTGAGCAACATCGGATGAAAGCTATTCTGGATGTTGCTACTGCACGGTTTCGTGAATTTCAGGCAATGCGTAACGAGCTCTCTCAAGTACACAGTGAATTACATCAGGTACACGGCGAGCTGGATCAGGCACGTTCAGAGTTAGCAGACCGAAAACTAATTGAAAAAGCTAAAGGGTTGATCATGAAACATAACCACTGCGCTGAAGACAAGGCATTTAAAGCAATGCGTAAGATGGCGATGGATCAGCAGAAGCCTCTTAATGAGATTGCCAGGAATATTATTACTGTATTGGAGTTGATGCCATGAGCGCCGTCACCAACCCACTAGATATGCATCTTCCTGCTACGTTTCCGGTAGCCGAAAAGTCCAGGTTAACCATCGGTTTTATTCCCCTTTTAGACTGTGCCCCTGTCATTGTGGCAAAAGATCTCGGATTTTTTGAGGAGATGGGCCTTGATGTAACACTCTCACAGGAATCTTCATGGGCCAGCATTCGAGATAAGGTGCAATTTGGCTTATTAGATGCAGCCCCAATGCCGGCCGGCATTGTACTCGCCAGTGCCCTTAAACTGGGTGCAACGCAACCCATGGTTACCGCCATGGGGTTAGGCCTTAACGGCAACGCCATTACTGTATCGAGCAGACTTTGGGAACAACTCAATCCCAATGGAGAAACCTTCACCAGTGAGTCTGCCGCACACGCGCTTAAAGCATACCTCGCTACGATAGAGAAGCCGTTAAATGTTGCGTCCGTACATACCTACTCTACCCACCACTTTCTGTTGCGTGATTGGTTAACCGATTACAGCATTGATCCTGATAACAAGATAAATCAACTAGTCGTCCCGCCTCTGCATATGATTGATGCAATGCAGCGCGGCATTATTGATATCTTCTGTGCAGGAGAGCCATGGAATAGCCTCGCGCAAGCACAACACACAGGCCATACCTTGTTATCAGGCCACCAGATTTTGAACAACTCGCCCGATAAAGTACTCGCGGTTACCCGTCAGTGGCATGACACTTACCCGGCTACCCACCAGCGACTTATTGCCGCTCTGCTCAAAGCCTGTTTATGGCTGGATAGTAATGACAATAAAATATCAGGGTTCATGCTATTAAAAGATAAAGGTTATCTGGATGCCGACCTTTCCAGTATCGATCTTGATTTTGGCCACCACCGCTTCTCTGTGGACGAAGCCACCTTCCCGGCGCCATCCAGCGCAGAATGGTTTATGCGCCATATTAGCGAGTTAAGCGGTTTACAACCCTCATCAGAAAACAGACTCATAACCCAGACGGCATTAGCAGAAACTTACCTAACGACTACCTACCAGCAAACAGCCGGGATACTCGGCATTCAATAAGGCACTGCATTTGTGCAGCGCACCAAAGCGGGTAGGTTTTTTTAACTGCCCGCCGTATATAAATCAGTACACATACAGCCACACCCCCCGTAAACACTGATACAGCCAAGATTGGCACATTTTCTGCTTTACCATATATAAGTTATTAAAATTTACGTTTTCAGGCAAAGGCGCCTTCAGCCGGGATCTCACCCTTCCGGTCTGTTGGCGCCTTTTCTTTTTAATATTCGGGAGACTCATATGTCCAGCAACCTACTCAAAACAATGATCGGCCGTCGTAATCTATTACGTAAAACCATAATGACCTTTGGAGCGGTAGCAACGGGCAGCCTATTGGCACTATCTGTGGCAAACGCCAGCATTGGGGAACCAGAAAAAGAAGATCTGAAGTTCGGCTTTATTAAATTGACTGATATGGCCCCGCTGGCGATTGCTTATGAAAAAGGTTTCTTCGAAGATGAGGGTTTATACGTCACCATCGAAGCACAAGCCAACTGGAAAGTACTACTGGATCGGGTGATCGATGGTCAGCTTGATGGTGCTCATATGCTTGCAGGCCAACCGATAGGCGCGACCATCGGCTTTGGTACCCAGGCGCATATTATTACGGCATTCAGTATGGACCTTAATGGTAACGCTATTACGGTTTCTAACGATATTTGGGAGCAGATGAAACCTCATGTGCCCAAAGATGCTGCTGGCAAACCGATCCATCCGATTAAAGCCGACTCACTGAAACCGGTTATCGACAAATTCAAAGCCGAAGGCAAGCCCTTCAACATGGGCATGGTTTTCCCCGTCTCCACACATAATTATGAGTTACGCTATTGGCTCGCCGCTGGTGGTATCAAGCCTGGGTTTTATGCACCACATAAAGGTGACACCTCAGGCAAACTGGATGCCGATGCATTATTATCGGTAACCCCTCCTCCGCAGATGCCAGCCACAATGGAAGCGGGCACGATTAACGGTTACTGCGTGGGCGAACCATGGAACCAGCAGGCCGTATTTAAAGGCATCGGTGTGCCCGTCGTTACCGATTATGAAATCTGGAAAAACAATCCTGAAAAAGTCTTCGGTGTTTCTAATGAATGGGCAGAAAAATACCCGAACACACATAAACGTGTTGTTAAAGCCATGATTCGTGCGGCCAAGTGGCTCGATGAAAACAACAACGCCAATCGTCCTGAAGCAGTAAAAATACTCTCGCAACCAAACTATGTGGGTGCTGACTACGACGTTATCGCTAACTCAATGACAGGCACATTTGAATATGAAAAAGGTGATAAACGCGATGTGCCTGACTTTAACGTGTTCTTCCGCCATCACGCCACTTACCCTTACTACTCAGATGCAATTTGGTACCTGACACAGATGCGTCGCTGGGGACAAATAGCCGATCAGAAACCAGATAGTTGGTACATGGATATCGCCAAGAAAGTTTATCGCCCAGATATCTATGCAGAAGCAGCTAATGCATTGATTGAAGAAGGTTTAATGAATAAAAGTGAGTTCCCTGACTTTGTAACTGAAGAAGGTTTCCGTGCACCTCAGACACATTTCATTGATGGCATCACCTACGATGGCCGCACACCGAATGAATACCTTAACAAGTTCAAAATCGGTTTGAAAAACGACGACAAAATCTAAGATTGTACGGCAAGTGTATTCCCAGCCCCTCGCTGTAAAGGGGCTTTTTAAGGAGTCAAAATAATGAGTGCTATGTTATTAAAATTAAGCTGGCTGGAACCTTTTGTAAAAATAGCGCAAGGCGACAGACCGATTGAACGGCTGATGTTGATGCTGCGTGCCATTGTGCTCCCTATGTTCGGGCTAGTGGCCTTCCTTTTCGTCTGGCACGTGGGTGCTCAAAATATCAATACGTCCTTGGGCACATTTCCTGGCCCTGCTCAAGTTTATGAACAATCAGTCAACCTAATTACAGACCACAATGCAGAACGCGAAAAGGAGCGCGCCTTCTATGAACGCCAAGATGTAAGAAATGAAAAAAAACTGGCTAAAAACCCTGAAGCCGAAATCAAAGTTCGCCCCTACACAGGCACACCGACTTTCTTTGATCAGATAGGCACTAGCCTAGTAACCGTACTTACCGGGTTCGCACTTGCTTCTATTGTGGCGATTCCTCTGGGAATCATGATTGGCCTTAACGCCACCTTATATTCGGCTATTAATCCGATAATTCAGCTATTTAAGCCGGTATCACCGTTAGCGTGGCTACCGCTGGTCACTATGATTGTTAGTGCGGTCTACACCAGCGATGATCCGATGTTTGCAAAGTCCTTTATCACATCACTGATCACCGTATCACTCTGCTCACTATGGCCAACCCTACTAAATACGGCAGTAGGCGTTTCCAGCATCAGCAAAGATTTACAGAATGTCAGCCAGGTACTGCGTCTGTCTTTTCTGACACACGTAACAAAAATTGTTATTCCGGCTTCTATCCCTGCGGTATTCACAGGTTTGCGTTTATCACTGGGAATAGCCTGGATGGTACTGATCGCTGCTGAAATGCTGGCACAGAATCCAGGCTTAGGTAAGTTTGTCTGGGATGAGTTTCAGAACGGCAGCTCTAACTCACTGGGCCGCATTATGGTGGCTGTATTAGCGATCGGCTTTATTGGCTTCCTGTTAGACCGTTTGATGCTGATGCTGCAGCGCAAAATGTCATGGGATAAATCATCCGCCTTACGTTAATCAGGAGAAAGATCATGGTTCATTTAGATATTTCTGATGTTTCAATCGAGTTCCCTACCCCTAACGGCCCATTCAAAGCGCTGGACGGGGTTAATTTAAAAATAAAGCAAGGCGAGTTTATTTCGCTGATCGGCCACTCAGGTTGCGGCAAATCGACAGTGCTGAACATTGTTGCTGGCCTATACCAGGCAACCCGAGGCGGTGTCGTACTGGATGGTAAAGAAGTGTCTGAACCAGGTCCTGAGCGCGCTGTTGTGTTCCAGAACCACTCGTTACTGCCTTGGCTAAGCGTCTACCAAAATGTAGAACTGGCGGTAAAGCAGGTTTTTAAAGGTAAAAAATCTAAGACCGAAATGAAAGCCTGGATAGAACACAATCTTGAGCTAGTGCACATGATGCACGCACGGGATAAACGTCCGGATGAGATCTCCGGCGGGATGAAACAGCGTGTAGGTATTGCCCGCGCACTGGCAATGGAGCCAACCGTAATGCTGATGGATGAGCCTTTTGGTGCGCTGGATGCACTGACTCGCGCCCACCTCCAGGACTCGCTGATGGAGATCCAGAATGACCTTAACAATACTGTAATCATGATCACTCACGATGTCGACGAAGCGGTTTTACTCTCTGATCGAATCGTCATGATGACCAATGGCCCGGCGGCCACCGTAGGCGAAATTCTGAATATCGAACTGCCCCGACCGCGTAATCGACTCGCGCTGGCAGATGACCCTCAATACAACCATTACCGCCACCAGGTATTGAGCTTCCTCTATGAAAAACAACATAAGCCTGAAGATAATAATCAAGCAAGTGCGCCACCAAAAACAAAATCGGCACACTTAGTGCTAGAGACAATAGACGTAGAAACGAAAGCCACAACAGAAACCGCTGCCGTAGCAGATAAAGCCTCGGAAGCAGCCTAGATAAACTGCACATAATGAGTGCAGAAAAAGAATAGACACACCCAATGCGCACCACCTTAGAGCAACGACGCTCGACAAGAACTCATCTGAAAGGATCTGTTTTTTTGTCGGGCGTTTTTTTATCAAGCGGGAAATAATCATGACACAGGAAAAATCTTTTAATCTGCTATCTTTCAGCGGAAAGATGAAAATTCTGCACTTTAGCTGGATCGCGTTTTTCATCACCTTTTTCGTGTGGTTTAACCACGCACCACTACTCGGCATGATTGCCGAATCACTCGGGTTGACGAAATCTGAAATCAAGACCTTACTGATCCTCAACGTAGCACTCACCATTCCGGCACGTATTATTATTGGTATGCTGACCGATAAATATGGCCCGCGTATTACCTATGCGGCATTGCTGTTTTTGGCCAGCATTCCCTGTTTTGCTTTTGCCTTATCTACTGACTTCGCACAAGCGGCTATCTCCCGTTTCTTACTCGGCTTTATCGGTGCCGGTTTTGTTATAGGCATACGCATGGTCAGTGAATGGTTTCCGGCAAACGAGCTGGGTACGGCTGAAGGTGTTTATGGCGGCTGGGGTAACTTCGGTTCTGCCGCTGCGGCCATGACACTGCCAACATTGGCGCTGCTGTTTGGTGGCGAAGATGGCTGGCGCTATGCGGTGGCTCTCTCCGGATTATTCAGCCTGATTTTTAGTTTCATCTGGTATAAAAATGTTAGCGACACCCCTAAAGGTTCAACTTACTTTAAGCCAAAACGTATTGGTGGCTTAGAGGTCACCAGCAAGCCTGACTTTTTCTTTCTGCTGTTCATGAAAATCCCTTTATATGCTGCCTTGGCATTATTAACATGGAAACTATCTCCTGCGGGCGTATCGATTCTCTCAGAGACAGCAGCACTCAGCATCTACGTAATTCTAGGCGTGATTTTTATTTACGACTGCTACAGTGCCTACAGCATCAATAAAGAGATCTTTCATACACCGGTTCCGGAAATGCAGCGCTATGAGTTCAAGCAAGTCGCTGTACTGAACGTGCTTTACTTTGCTACCTTTGGCTCAGAACTTGCCGTGGTTTCAATGTTGCCACTTTTCTTTTCTGATGTGTTTGAGTTGGATATGGTGTATGCCGGGTTGCTGGCATCGGCTTATGCTTTTATGAACCTGATGTCTCGCCCCGGTGGTGGCTGGATCAGTGACCGCTTTGGTCGCAAGAAAACCCTGCTGATTCTTACCGCTGGGCTGGCCGCGGGTTATGCGACTATGTCGATGATCGATAGCAGCTGGCCTTTAGTGTTGGCGGTTATTGCAGCCATGGCCTGTTCTTTCTTTGTACAGGCAGGTGAAGGAGCGGTATTTGCTGTTGTTCCGCTGATTAAACGCCGCCTGACCGGGCAGATCGCTGGAATGACAGGTGCTTATGGTAACGTAGGTGCCGTATTCTACCTGACTGTTTTATCAATGGTAGATTACTCGACTTTCTTTACAGTGATTGCAGCCACTGCCGTACTTGGCTTTGTTACCCTGCTGTTTCTTAAAGAGCCTAAAGGTCATATGGCGGAAATTAATGAAGATGGAAGTGTTGCTCTGATTCAAGTGAACTGATTCAGGCGGATCGATAAAAGCCATTAACTAACGAGATTAACGGCCAAGCCGTTAATCGACAGAGATGGGAGTCGCACATGAGCAAGCAGCTGGACGTTCGTTTTGGTGGATACTCAACCAAAGGAAAAAAAGCGCTGAATCAGGATGCATTTGCGGCATCCCATCCATCAGGAACCGAGCGAGAGTATAAAGGTGCCGCCGCCGCCATCGCTGACGGCGTTAGTAGTTGTGAAGACTCTCATATCGCCAGTCAAACAGCGGTCACAGGCTTTATTGAAGACTACCTCAGCACACCTCCCAGCTGGGGTGTCGGCCATTCCGCATCCCGTGTACTGACGGGCCTTAACCGCTGGCTTTACCACGAAAACCAAAGCAGGATGGGACATCGCGAGAGCATGCTTACCACCTTCTCTGCTGTCGTGGTTAAATCATCAACGCTGTTTTGCTTTCATGTTGGCGACTCGCGCATCTATCACCTGTCTGATGGAGAGCTAGAGCAACTGACCTCTGATCATGTACTGACAACCCAGAATCATGAATACTTATCACGAGCACTGGGGGCAGATTCCCATTTAGAAGTCGACTTCTTTAAGCGCGTATTAAACCTCAATGACAGGCTCTTATTAACGACAGACGGTGTACATGGACACTTAACACCTTCGCGTATAAAAAAGCTATTAAGCGACAAAGTTGACCATTTAGAGGCGATCGCCCAAAAAATAGTTAACGAAGCCTACGATAACGGTAGCGATGATAACCTCACCGCATTGATTGTTGAGATCAAACAACTCCCTTTAGAAACACTGGATGAAACCCACCAGCGCCTCACTCAACTTCCCATTCCACCGGTGCTTAAACCCGGTCATAAAATCGATGACTACGAAGTACTACAGGTTATTTTCAGTGGCACCCGCAGCCATATGTATCTGGTTAAAGATATGGAATCGGGTGAACGATTTATTTTAAAAGCCCCCTCCGAAAACTTTGCAGAAGATCTGTTATATCTGGATGGTTTCATTCGGGAAGAGTGGGTAGGTTTAACACTGGACCATCAACACGTGATGAAAACTTATCGTCCAGCCCGCCCCAAGCGCTTTATGTATTATCTGGGTGAATATATAGAAGGAACCAATTTACGCCAATGGATGCATGATAACCCCGCGCCCTCTATAGATGAGGTTCGCCAGTGGGCACAACAGATCGTCAGCGGATTAAGAGCATTTCAGCGTAAGGATATGATCCATCAGGATCTGAAACCCGAAAACATCATGATCAATAAGGATGGCCAAATCAAGATTCTGGATTTTGGCACTGTACTGATTGCAGGATCAGAAGAGCTCAACTCTCCTCTGGATAAATCGGTTCCACAAGGTAGCGTGAACTATATTGCACCGGAGTTTCTGGTTGGAGAAAAAGCCAGCTTCAAATCTGACCTCTACTCTTTAAGTGTCATTATTTATGAAATGCTGACCGGCACACTCCCCTACAAAGAACCTAATGTTAAAAAAGTCACGCTCAATAACTATTGTGAACTTAATTACATCCCGAGCACTCACCACCGAAAAGAGATCCCGATCTGGATAGAGGCTTGCCTGAAAAAAGCGCTGCAACCCAATCCAGTCCATCGCTATAGCGCCTTTTCAGAATTTTTGCAGGATTTGAGCGTACCAAACCGGCAGCTGGAGGCCAGCATCCTGAAACAGCCTTTGCTAGAAAAGCACCCGGTGCGTTTCTGGCAAGGTGTCGCTGCACTACTGCTGATACTCAACCTGATACAAGTTGCCATTTAAAAGCAGCGCGGTTAAGCGCTCACTTTATCACCTGGCTAACCATGCTCTTCATCATTTTCTACGTCGATAAGCACTGGCCTATAACTGCACCATTAATGTGCCTGATAAGAAAAACGTACTATTAATGGTGCAGCGCACATGTCACCTCATACCTATAAAAACAAACTAACATTATGTTTTTAATGATAATTAAATAAATGGCATAGATTTCGCTTTAAAATACACATCGCACACATCGCATTGCAATACTTGCTAGCAATAGCAAGGTGCGTCACCTAACACACCCACAATTTGATTTTTTTTGAACAATGGCGTTCTCCTCAGCATCTTCATGATGCCAGAGCAGAACGCCTTTTTTTATTCTGGAGATTAACGATGACACAACCACATTTAGTGATTATCGGTAGCGGCATGGCAGGAGGCAGACTTCTTGATGAAATTGTCCGCCGTCAGCCAAATCGTTTTAAAATCTCTGTATTCGGTGAAGAGCAGCACCCCAATTACAACCGCATTATGCTGTCACCGCTATTAGCAGGTGACGTATCAAAAGATGAGATCGTACTTAATTCACATGAGTGGTATGCAGAACACAATATCACCTTGTTTGCCGGCGAACGTATCCTTGATATTGACCGTACCAGCAAACGCCTGCGAAGCCACACAGGCACAGAGTTAACCTACGATCATCTGGTTTTTGCGACCGGATCACGCCCTGCAAAAGTTGCTGCCAGCGGCCAGCATCTCAGCAATATCTTTGACTTTCGAACACTCGACGATGTTGATGCTATTTTAGATACCGCCAAGGTTGCCAATCACGCCGTGGTGATTGGCGGTGGCTTGCTCGGCCTTGAAGCAGCCTACGGTTTGGCAGTCAAAGGCGTCAAAACAACTGTCATTCATCGCTCCGGCCACTTATTAAACCGGCAGTTGGATAAACAAGCCGCAGAGATGTTGCGCCTTTCGTTACTAGAGCGTGGCATAGAAACCTTACTCAATACCGAAGTTGATGCTTTTCATGGCGACTCCACGGTTAATAGTATGACGCTTAACAATGGTGACCTGCTTAATGCAGACTTGGTGATTATTGCCACAGGGATCACACCAAACACGCTGTTAGCCAAAACAGCTTCACTAGAAGTGAACCGTGGCATCGTGGTCGATGATCAGCTATTCACGTCTGACGAACATATCAGCGCACTTGGCGAATGTATCGAGCATCGTGGTGAAACCTTCGGCTTAGTTGCACCTATCTGGGATCAGGCACGCATTCTCGCCGACCGTCTGGTCTTCAGTGTGACATCTGCCTATGCCACTAAAGCCACCCCAACCAAACTCAAAATATCCGGTATCGATCTTTTCTCTGCCGGAGAAGTTAACGGCCAACCGGATGATCGTATTCTTCTACTTCAGGATAAAGCTCGCCGAGCTTATCGCAAACTGATTATCAGAAACGAAACCCTCATCGGCATCGTGTTGTTTGGCGATGTCCAAGATGGCAACTGGTATTACGAACTCTTAGAGCAGCAGATCAAGATTGATCACCTGCTGCCCACCTTACTGTTTGGGCAGGCCTACTGCTCAGGCCTGCAAAACACAGACAAATCAAATCATCACTTATTTTCAGACCCTTTATTTTCAGAGAAAGAGAATCAGCCGGACACCGCGCTGACAGGAGCCTCCCTATGAACAAGCAAAACCTCGTTGTTGTTGGTAACGGCATGGTAGGACATCAGTTCCTACAGAGCCTTGCAGATAGCGGCCAACTGGATCAATTTAATGTCACTGTTTTTTGTGAAGAACCCCGCTTAGCCTATGACCGTGTATACCTCAGCAGTTACTTTACGGGTGCAACCGCTGAAGATCTGGCGATGGGTCATATTGATGTTTACCAAAACTGGGGACTCAATGTTCTTATTGGTGAAGCCGTCACCTCGATTGATCGTGACACCCAACAAGTACACACCAATAAAGGCACCACACTTGTTTATGACAAGCTGGTACTGGCGACAGGATCCTACCCGTTTGTTCCTCCGGTGCCCGGGCACAATCGTGAACACTGTCTGGTATACCGTACCATAGAAGATCTGGAAGCGATTAAAGCCTCGGCATCCGGCGCCAAAGTCGGTGTCGTTGTCGGCGGTGGTTTACTCGGGCTGGAAGCGGCTAAAGCGGTCAAAGACCTTGGGCTTGAAACTCACGTGGTAGAATTTGCTCCGCGACTCATGGCAGTTCAATTGGATGAAGGCGGCGGCAACCTGCTGCGTAAGAAAATTGAAGATCTCGGTGTGCAAGTCCACACCGGTAAAAATACCCAACAAATTGTGGATGGCGACGATGCTTATCACCGTATGGAATTTGCCGACGGTGAAGTGCTGGAAACCGACCTGATTCTGTTCTCTGCCGGTATCCGTCCACGCGATAATCTGGCACGTGACTGCGGCCTTGAAGTGGGTGAACGCGGCGGTATTGTTGTCGATAACAATTGTCAGACTTCCGACAAAAACATCTACTCGATTGGCGAGTGCGCCTTGTGGAATGGCCGTATCTACGGATTGGTTGCGCCGGGATATACCATGGCCAAAGTGGTAGTCGATCAGCTGATCGGAGGCGATAAACAGTTCCTCGGGGCTGATATGAGCACCAAGTTAAAACTGATGGGGATTGACGTTGCCAGTATCGGTGATGCCCACGGCCACACCAAGGGGGCCCTCAGCTATACCTATAATGATCAGGTCAACCAGATCTATAAGAAGATTGTGGTTTCTGAAACAGGCAACGAGTTGCTGGGAGCAATTCTGGTCGGTGAAGCCAACGATTACGGCACCTTATTGCAATATGCACTTAACGGCATTCAACTGCCGAAAAATCCTGAGACATTGATTGTACCAAACTTTGGTGGCGACGATGCTGAAACAGGTTTGGGCGTTAGTTCACTTCCCGATACAGCGCATATCTGCTCATGTCATGATGTCACCAAAGGTGCCATTTTTTGCTCCATTGAAGCCGGCGCACAAACGGTATGTGATGTAAAAGCAGCGACGAAAGCCGCATCAGGATGTGGTGGTTGTAACCAACTGTTAACTGACCTAGTCAATTACGAACTTGAAAAACGTGGCGTTCAAGTAAGCACAGACATCTGCGAACACTTTGCTTACACCCGCGAAGATCTTTACAACATCATCCGTATCGAAGAGATCAAAACCTTTGATAGCTTACTCAGTAAGCATGGTCATGGTCATGGCTGTGAAATCTGTAAACCGCTGGTCGGTTCGCTACTCGCCTCCTGCTGGAATGAATATATCCTCGATAAACCGCACGTAGGTTTACAGGATACCAACGATACCTTCATGGCTAACATGCAGAAAGACGGCACCTATTCAGTCGTCCCTCGCGTACCGGGTGGAGAGATCACTCCCGACCAGCTGATTGCGATCGGCCAGGTCGGCAAGAAATACAGTCTCTACACCAAGGTAACCGGTGGCCAGCGGATCGATCTGTTTGGAGCACGGCTTGAACAACTACCTGATATCTGGAAAGAGCTGATTGATGCCGGCATGGAAACGGGACACGCCTATGGAAAATCACTGCGTACGGTAAAATCATGTGTGGGCAGCACCTGGTGCCGCTACGGTGTAGATGACAGCGCCGGACTCGCCATTGAACTGGAGAATCGCTACAAAGGGCTACGCGCTCCGCATAAGATCAAGTTTGGTGTTTCAGGTTGTACCCGCGAATGTGCCGAAGCACAGAGTAAAGATGTGGGCATTATCGCGACAGAAAAAGGCTGGAATCTGTATCTATGCGGTAACGGCGGCATGAAGCCACGTCATGGCGACCTGTTCGCTACCGACCTCGACAAAGATACCTTAGTTAAATATATCGATCGTTTCCTGATGTTTTATATCAAAACCGGTAAACGCCTGCAGCGCACGTCGGTCTGGATGGAGAATCTCGAGGGTGGATTAGACTACCTGCGTAAAGTGGTGATAGATGATCACTTGAATATGAATGAAGTACTCGAAAACCAGATGGAGCATGTCGTGGCCACCTATGAGTGCGAATGGAAACGCACTATTGAAGATGAAGACGCACTAAAACGCTTCCGTACGTTCGTCAACAGCGAAAAAACTGACAACAACATCGTCTTTATTCAGGAGCGTGGCCAGATTCGTCCTGCCAATGAAGAAGAGAAAACAACCGCTGAACCAATCAAGATGATGGTGTGAGGAGAATAACATGACTAAACAAACTGAATGGTTTGACCTATGCAGCACCAACGACCTCGTCGACAACAGCGGTGTTTGCGCCCTGCTTAAAGAGCAGCAAGTTGCCCTTTTCTACTTGCCCGCTGAACAGAAGGTTTATGCCTTGGGTCAATATGACCCTTTCGGTAAAGCCAACGTGATGTCTCGGGGTATCATCGGCTCAAAACAGGGAAAGCTCTTTGTTGCCTCGCCTCTTTATAAACAACACTTCTTACTGGAAGATGGTCGCTGTCTGGAAGACGAGACGGTTAGCCTACCCGTTTGGAAAACGCAGATCATTAACGGCAGAGTGATGATTCATACGCATTAAGATTAAAACAGATACCGCCCGTCTATTATCCCGATAGTAGATGGGTGGTCGCCTGCTCAAGGATCAAATCTGATGTAAATAAACTACAGCGGACCATTAACCATTCATTTTATTTTAATTTCTGTCTATACCAGAAGCTACATACCCTCTGCTTTCCTCACTCAGGCACGACCAGCGTCATCCAAAATGCATTTAAAAAAAAGGGTAACCCGAAGATTACCCTGTAAATGACAAGAACCGTGCTTCTATTGTGGCCTGCACCAACAACAGAAAATAAAGCTAATCAGAGGTGAGATCTGCATTAACTTGTTAAGCCAAATCATATTAATGCAAATGATAATCACAATCAATAAGATTATATTTAATTGATGAAAATAGTGAACAATGATCTGCGACGCTTAAGGCACGCATCATAAGATCGGATCAATACTGCCATTTACTTTTCTTTTTTTCTTTACTCAGATTCTTAAGTTGTTCTCGTCGTTGCTGTATACGTGTTTCTATTTTAGCGGCCTCTTCCCCGCTGGCCTTACTCAGTTGTTCATCCAGAACCTTAAGTTCTGTTTGTAAATGATTTTCCGTCACTTCTGTTTGCTCAGCTTTTTCAGCTTTATCGAACACAATATCTTCCGGAGTGGACGAAGACTCTACAGGCGGCCTCATAACATTACTCGGTACTATCTTAACGTTATCAGCCAAGCGTCTTTGATTAACAAATGTCGGCGATACGATCTCTACTGCGTCATTATGAAGTGCGTCTAAAATCGCTCGATGCAGGTGTGAGCGGGTAGTCAGCATACTTTTCACATCCACTAACAACCCGCTAACCCGATAGGTAATCGCATCATTTCCCAGCTCAATAACTTGAACAAATGGATCATCCAGATCACACGCCTTCGCAGCAGAAATCAAAAGAGACTCTATTCGTGAGTAGTGAATGTCATACCCCAACGTTAAGGTACTGGAAATAATGGCACCTGATTTACTGACTACCTCTACCGGGCGGGTGATCAGGTATAAATTTGGCAAAGTGATTAGTTCCCGGTGCTCACTTTGAATTTCAGTATCAAACAAGCCTCGTTCAGACACACGACCAAAGTGACCTTCTACCTTAATAAAATCACCGGTATTGAAAGGCCGGTTTATCCGCAACATGATCCCCGCCATAAAATTCGCAACAAAGGTAGTTGAAGAGAAAGCAAAAATGCCTGAAAAAAGAACACCCACCAGCGCAATAATTTGGTTACGGGCAGTATCCCTAACCGGCAACATAAAGAGAATTACCGCAATACCGAAGAGGCTTAACCCTAGCAGGGTCAATTGTCGGGGTAATCTTTTTTCATTACCCAGCTCAGGATGCCGTCCCAATAATAACCAATTCATCATAAGCAAGAAGGCAATAACCAGCACGCTTGTTGCCAGCAACGGTGTCACAAAAATAATTTGATCCATAAAACGATCCATACAATCCCTCTGTTTACATCTTGCTACAACAGTAATCCATGATGCCATGTTAAGCGCCGTAACGGTGCAAGTCTCTTATTTACGCACTAAACGAAGCACAGTATTTGTAAATGGATCTTTACTATCAAAAAAACACTATATTTATCATATAGTTAAATATTATAAAACAATGGCATAAATAATGCTTTTAAATATACGGATAATAAGTAGTTAGACGAAGTACGCAGATGCCGTACTCTAATTTGTTCTCGGTATTGAGAAGTTTTGGCAATGGCGCTATTTCAGGATCACTCCTGCATAGCGCCTTTTTTTGGAAAAAAATATGAGCACATCAGAGACAATAAAAACCACCTGTCCGTACTGTGGCGTTGGCTGTGGCGTTGATGCCAACATCAAGCAGGGTAATTTGATTGCTGTAAGCGGCTCAACCGAGCACCCGGCAAATCGTGGAAATCTCTGTGTTAAAGGCTCAGCGCTCGATGAAACCGTTAATCATAACGGACGCATGCTTAGCCCCAAAATTGCAGGCCAGTATGTTGATTGGGACACTGCTTATGCGCATGTCGCTAACAAACTATCCGGTATTATCGAGAAACATGGCCCCGACGCTGTTGCGATGTATGTGTCCGGGCAGATTTTGACAGAAGATTATTATGTAGCCAATAAACTGATGAAAGGCTTTATCGGCACCGCTAATATCGATACTAACTCTCGCTTATGCATGTCTTCTGCTGTTGCGGCTCATAAACGTGCTTTTGGCAGTGATACTGTTGCGGGGTGTTATGAGGATATTGAATTAGCTGACCTGGTCGTTCTAACCGGCTCCAATCTGGCGTGGGCTCATCCGATTGTTTACCAGCGGTTGGTAAAAGCCAAAGCTGAACGCCCTGAAATGAAAATTGTTGTCATTGACCCACGTAAAACCGCCAGCTGCGATATCGCTGACCTGCATTTACCGTTAAAACCCGGCAGTGATGGTTTTCTGTTTAATGGATTAACTCATCATCTTATCGCCAGCAAAAAACTAAACCAGCCATTTATTGACCAGCATTGTGAAGGATTTGACGCCCTATCTGAGAGCGTACAGCAACAGACACTGGAGCAAACAGCCAGAGACTGTGACCTATCGGAAGCGGCACTCGCTACACTGTTCCAATGGTTTGCTAACTATGAGCGCACTGTCACCATCTTTTCACAAGGGATCAATCAATCCTCCAGCGGTGTCGATAAAGGCAATGCCATTATCAACTGCCACCTGATTAGTGGAAAAATCGGGAAGCCGGGTGCGACGCCATTTTCAATTACAGGCCAGCCCAATGCTATGGGCGGTCGGGAAGTCGGCGGTTTAGCTAATCAGCTTGCGGCCCACATGGAACTTAAGCACCCCAAGAGTCTGGATAAAGTCAGACGGTTTTGGAACGCTCCGAACCTGACACAAACGGAAGGATTAAAAGCTGTCGACATGTTCAATGCTGTCGAAAGCGGGCAAATAAAAGCCATCTGGATCATTGCCACCAATCCAGTCGTATCTATGCCTGATGCTGATAAGATCAAACAAGCACTCGCCCGTTGCGATCTGGTAATTGTCTCCGATTCAAGTGATTCAACCGACACACTGAAGTTTGCAGACATCTGTTTACCTGCAACCACATGGGGAGAAAAAGAAGGTACGGTCACTAACTCAGAACGCTGTATCTCTCGGCAACGCGGCTTCCTATCTCCTCCCGGAGAAGCACAACATGACTGGAAGATAATCAGTGAAGTCGCTAAACGTATGGGGTTTGAGGATGCCTTCAACTTCACTTGCAGCGCGGATGTGTTTCGTGAGCATGCAGCACTCTCCGGTTTTGAAAATGTTAAAACTAACGGCAACAGCGAACGTGACTTTGATATTTCAGGGCTTGCTACTATCAGCGATGAGGAATATCAAAACCTTGAGCCAATACAGTGGCCCGTTAATAATGCCTATCCACAAGGCAGAAAACGCTTCTTTGAGGATGGGCATTTTTATACCGCATCTAACAAAGCAAACCTGATCGCCATTACGCCACGTTTACCGACTTATGCAGCAAACTGTGATCAGTTGATACTCAATACGGGTCGTATCAGAGATCAGTGGCACACCATGACACGTACCGGTAAAGCGCATCGTTTATTGGAGCATATAGCAACACCTCAGATTGAAATCCATCCTGATACAGCGGTAAAGTTGGCGATCAAAAATAACGCTCTGGTCTCTCTTAAAGACCGGGATATCGAATATATTGCACGCGCTAACATCAGTGATTCTCAACGTAAAGATTCGCTTTTTGTACCAATGCACTGGAGCGATGCGTATGCCAGCCACGCGCGTGCAAACAGCCTGGTACGCCCGATTCAAGATGCACTCTCCGGCCAGCCAGAATTTAAACATAGTCCGGTGACTGTCACAGCGTTAACACCTCATTGGCAGGGAGTGTTATTCACTTCCTCTGATTTTGCGCCGGACAAAAGAATGGAGTGGTTTAAAACCCCCTTAGCCAACTGCACACTCTGGGAGCTGATTGATCTTGAGAAATCACCGTCATTCACATGGCTAACTGTTGCATTCCCCACAGTAGACCAATGGGTACATCTGGCAGACTCTGAGCATCGATACTTAAGTGCTGCTGGTTTTACCCATAATCAGCTACAGGTCGTTTTACTTAGCGGACCAGAGCTTCCTGAATACGATAAAGCTTGGCTCGCCAACCAGATGGGAACTCAATTCTCCCCTGAGCAAGACCGATTACGTTTACTCTCGGGACTCCCTGCTGACCCCTCACAACAAACAGGTAAAACGATTTGCGCCTGTTATCAGGTCGGCGAACAAACCATTATCAATGCATTACAAAATGGCGAAGCAGAGAGTGTCGAGTGCTTAGGAGAGAAACTGAAGTGCGGCACTAATTGCGGCTCATGCATCCCCGAATTACGAACTCTGGCCAATAAACACGCCTGCGCACCGGTAACAGCAGGCGTTGAAACAGATAATGCAGCCTGAACAGGCTGCAATACCAACAACTAATACCAACCCTTTCGAAAGCCAGGCTTTCTGCTTTCTACCTGTTTAGCTCATGGCTAAACCACAACTGACATCCGCTTCGGCGCCCCGCCCTATATCCTTGTTAAATATGTGTGTTTAATACATACTAGCTGTATCTTTATTCATTTCCTCAACTGATAATAGCTTGAAAGATAAAAACATTCTGCTTCTATACGCCGCTGGCACAGTAAAAAATAAAGAGTTTATTGAAATGATCATCTGTTAATGCATTGGTTCTTAAGGACGACTGTTGTATGAACCATTCAGATTTATTGGTTTTATCTCAAAATGCAGCATTATTAATAGCTATGCTGTTTATTTATGACTTTATATCCCGCCATTGGAATACCAGGAACCAGTTCCTTAAAGACATTACAACAGGCATTATTGTGGGCTTGATTGTCACTGTTATTATGCTGACTTCATGGCACTATGAAGAAGGCATTATATTTGATACTCGTTCTGTACTACTGGGTGTATCTGGCTTATGTCTGGGAACAACACCAACGTCAATAGCATTGCTAATGGCAATCAGCGTCCGGATTTATCTGGGAGGAGAAGGTACGATTCCAGGTGTCGGGATTATTATTTCGTCCGGTATTATTGGGCTTCTATGGCGCTCATACAGGCATCCAAAAAACGTAATCAATCTATCACTGAAAGAGCTATGGGTTTTTGGGTTTATTCTCCATCTGGTCTACCTATCCTCAGTATTTTTATTCCCCATAGATAAAGCACTACAAATACTGCAAATTATTTTCATTCCTGTTTTGCTTGTGTATCCACTAGCGACAATGGTGCTTAGCTTTTTGTTTATCAATCGTTTAAAGCAAATACGCTTATCCACAGATCTGGTACTTAGCGAAGAGCGTATGAAGGGGCTTTATTACCACGCTCCAGCAGCGATATGGGAAGAAAATTGGTCAGAAGTAAAGACAGCTATTAAAGATATACAACGCGATTCTGGCAGCATGTCTATATCCGAACACCTCCTTCAACATCAAGAGAAAGCCTGGAATCTTGTTAACTCAATTAAAATAATGGATGTAAATGACGCAGCACTGAGAGTTTCTGGCGCCGTATCAAAAGATCAGGTAACAAAAGGGATTACTCAATTTTTTGATCAATCTAGTTTAAAGCAATTTATACAAGTGGTTGATGCATTTGCGCAGGGTGCAACAGTCTATGAATGTGAATCAATTTTTATTGATTTGAAGGGCAATCCGCGCTGGATTGAAGTACGCCATGCCATCATGCCCGGCTATGAGAACTCGATGAACATTGTGCTGATTACAACTCTGGATATTACTAATCGAAAACAAAAAGAAGAGGCATTAAAACTGTCGTCTTGTGTTTATGAAAATAGCCAGGAGGCAATGAGTGTCACCGATGAGTCAGGCACTATATTGAGTATCAACTCTGCTTTTTCAAGAATTACCGGCTTTTCTCAATGTGAAGTGGTAGGCAAAACACATAATGTTTTAGCGTCAGGCAGACAAGATAAAGCCTTCTACCAACAAATGTGGCATGACATTAATACCACAGGACGATGGCAAGGTGAGATCTGGAATCGGCGTAAGAATGGCGAGATATATGCTGAGTGGCTATCGGTTAATACCATTTATGATGAAAATCATCAGCCCTATCGACGCATTTCTCTCTTTAGTGATATTTCTCAACATAAAGCGTCTGAAGCACTCATCAAGCAGCACGCTAATTTTGATAATCTCACCGGTCTGCCTAACCGTCGCATGTTTATTAGTCATTTAGTCCATGAAATAGACCTTGCCAACGTTCAAAAAAAACCAATCTATTTACTACTGATTGATTTGAATCGCCTAACTGAAATTAATGATAGCCTCGGCTATTTAGTGGGTGATGAGCTTATAAAACAATCAGCGGATAGAATACAAAACTGCTTACAAGCGTCCCATTTGGTGGCACGTATTTCAGGAGATGTGTTTGCGGTTGTACTACCCAATGAGCCTACTAAAGATAATGCAGAGTCTATTGTTAAACAGATTCAAGCGATACTGACAACTGCATTCAAAATAGAAAACCATAAAGTTTATGTAACCAGTAGTATCGGCATTGCCTCTTTCCCGACTAACGCGACAACCTCTGAAGTATTAATTCAGTGTTCCAACTTAGCGTTGGAGCACGCAAAACAGAAAGGCCGTAATCAGCGCAGCTATTACGTGCCGAGTATGAAGCAATCCATACAATATAAGTATGCTGTCAGTACAGACTTAAGAAAGGCTTTGGCCGACAACCAATTTCACCTGCTTTACCAGCCGATAGTTGATTTAAAAACTGGCTCTGTGCATAAAGCAGAAGCACTGATTCGCTGGCACCATCCTGAACAGGACATCATTAGTCCGGCAGACTTTATTCCCGTTGCAGAAGCAACGGGAGCGATTATTGATATAGGTAATTGGGTGTTCCAGGAAGCGGTTAAACAAGTCGAGACCTGGCGCCAAACGATTAATTCCGGCTTTCAAATCAGCATTAACAAGTCACCGGTCCAATTTAAAAGTGAAGATGAGCATCTCTACGGCTGGTTTGACTACTTAGCCCGACACAATCTTTCTGGAGAGGCCATTGTAGTAGAAATAACAGAAGGGCTACTGATGGATTCAGGTACGATTGTGGCGAATAAGTTGTTTTCCATGAGTGACATGGGGATGCAAATAGCCTTGGATGACTTTGGAACAGGCTACTCCTCGCTTGCTTATATTAAGAAGTACGATGTGGACTACCTTAAGATTGATCAAACCTTTGTCCGCAACTTAACCGCTGACAATGATGATTCAGCCATCTGCGAATCCGTTATCGCGATGGCTCATAAGTTAGGTATCAAAGTGATCGCAGAGGGCATTGAAACTAAAGAGCAGCTTGAGTTACTGACAAAATGGGGATGCGACTATGGACAGGGATACTATTTCTGCAAACCTATTTGCGCCGACCAGTTTGAGCGAAAGTATGCAGTATCAAATTCTGAAATCGATTATTAGCCATTCAACTACTATATTCAGCTACTATAAATAGGTAATGCAGCCTAATCAGGCTGCATTATCAGCTATCAGAACAGATCTATGAAAAGGCATACGTTATTCCGTCGTTACAGTCGTCGAACTGGCATCGTGCTGTTTAAGTATCTCATGAATCTCTGGTTCAGTTTCATTCGCTATCCTTACCTTGATTTGAACTGGCTTTTCTTAATCACAAACCCAGAATAAGCACTCTCCCTATACGGGTCAAACCCAACCAGCGAGCACCAGAATTTAGTACCTTTTGGGGATTTAAGATCATAAGTAAGCCCCTTATAATGAAACTAATAAGTAACCCCCTATGTTTAATATAATTATATATGTCTGTTTTATAAGTAAAATATGTTGTTTCTTGTATATAAAAAACCTCAAAAAAACTTAAGAGTCGCTCATTTACATTGCGTGTAAGGTTGCGAATGCACAAGAATATGCCTCAAAAGAAGTTATTGTTTTTTGAGGAACCGAAAGTGCGCACAAATATGACGAAAGCGCCTCTTATATCGGTATCTTGCCGGGTGACTGAGGGTAGGCACACATCAGTCGTTAACCTAAAAGAAAATGAGACACGCATGAGTTCATCCCATATTAAATGAGTTGAACCTGGACACTGAAGTGGCGCCAAAAAGCAGATATTGATCTGCCGCCAACTCAACTCCCACGTGCAACATATAATGTATGCATCAAATTAATGAAGGCTTTTTATGTTGGAATGGAAAAAAGAATCTAATTATGTAATCCATGAATCCGGGTTCACGGTGATTGTAGAAGAGGGTTCATTCTCTCAGCCTTCTTCAATTCAGATCAGGCAGGCCGAAGGGTTTGGTGCAATAGAGCAGGCGAAATTGCTGCGGGAAGGTCTCGAGTTTGGCTTATCAAATACACATCAAAAACTGACCACAGGAATAACACCGGTGGAAAACAACACACCAAGAATAACTATTAAGAAAAATCGAAAAGCACGCAAGCCAGAACCAATCGAATGAAATTGAATGCCGATCATAAGGCTTGGCTACCTAAAAACCGCTTCTCTCTGGCCTGATGAAAGCGGCCTAATACAGGCCGCTGTTATCCCAGATAATTCCGCCCCACGTAGCAACAATAATGATCAACCCAAACATCACTGCCGCGGACCCTAAGTCTTTAGCCCGCCCTGCAAGCTCATTGAATTCAGTTCCGGCCCGATCGACTACAGCTTCAATGGCCGAGTTAAGTAACTCTAAAATCAGCACTAGCAAACAGCTACTTAGCAACAACGCCCACTGTGTAGCGGTTTGTGCCACCCAAAACGAAGCGGGAAACAGCAATAGAAACCCATAAACCTCATACTGAAAAGCCGGCTCATGTTTAAAAGCAGCTTTTATCCCTTTAATCGAATACCTTGTAGCATAATAAAAGCGCGCTAAACCTGTTATCTTTGACATTACTTATCCCTTTATCTCTAGCCTTTATATTTTCAGGTTACGGCTGGTTATATCCTAAAATCTGATAGTCTTTATCACGCAAATTATTCAATAGTAGCTCGCCATTACCGGCTACCCGAAATGCTCCATAACGTGCATTTTCGTAAAGCTGTGCAGTACCTTCCTGAAAGAAAAATGCGTTTGTCGCAAACTTAACCCTGCCATCCCTCACCCGATACTGCATTTTCACCTGGTTGTCCGCCAATGTTTCCCCATGATAAAAGCCAACGTATTGCCCCACATTATTTGCATCCAGACGAACGGTGATAAAGCCCTCTTCACTCACTGCCGGTTTATCTTTAAACGCCTCTCTTTCTAGCGAAAAACGTAACCGCATGTAATCCCCCTGCATGAGCGAACGCGGATCAACCGGTGCAAGTTCCAACAAAACGAGCGTGCCTGATGCTAATACTTGTTCTTTCTTAACAATGGAAAAGTTTACAGCGCCTAAAACGACAAAGATCATGGCCACGCAAATCCATTTAGTGCGATTCATACTTGAGCGTTTTAACAAGCGAGACAGTAAGAAAATACTCTCTTGTGTACCCTCTTTTTTATCTGAACTGCTTTTCAGAAGCGCGCGCATCACCAACTGCCCCAGCAATAAGGCGACACCGGTCCCTATCAAGATAAATGACTTAACCAGCAGCGTGGAGTTGAGGTTGTAATAATACCAAGAGACAAATGAGAGCAACGCCAGTAAACCCAGCGCTTTAAGACTCGTGCGCTGATAGGCAAAGCCCACGAGTAAAATTAATAATGCGCTACTGGTGCCTAAAGCGATCAACCCGGATGCCACCAGTAATACACCACCAATAATCGCCAACCGCCCCGTCATGGATGATAAGGAGAGTTGATATTGTACAAAAATTTTATTGATCACTAAGGCGAATGACACCGCCACTAATGTTGAGGTAACCCACGGGGCTATTGACCACCAAGCATTAGCGCTTTGCTTGCCATAAAAAGATAATAAATCATCACTAAAGAGGATATGTCCATTAAACTGAACCAATGCCAAAGCAAGCCCCAATCCAACAGGTTCCCATAGGGATTGAAAGCGTTTCCAGTGGTTTTCATTCATCCAAACCAGTGTAAACAGCACGCAACAACACGCCGCGCCTAATCCATAGATCCCTAATTGATTAAGGCCCCAAAAGAGCGCAATCATGGCAAACCAACAACTCAAGATGCGATGTATAAAGTGTGGCATTAACAGCGTGAGCACTAATTGAAAACCAGCCAGCAGAAAAAAACCAATAGAGGACTTATAAGAGACCCAGTCCAATAAGCCCCACGCCACCATCATCTGTCCGGTTAAGCTAAACACCAACCCTAACTGACCAACAAAAATGCCTTTTGGCTGGGTACGAAATAAGACGTAAGCGACCGTACAGCAAATCAGCCCGGATGCGATCAGTGCTACTTCATTATCAAAGCGAAATAAAAAGCCAAATACAGAACCGACAAAGCCCAACATAAAGAGTGCGGCGACCCACCCGGCAAAGCCCTGCATAAGGACAATGTACCAAGGGGTAGTGTCATGAACCGCATCCGTAGCACTAGCCGGTAGCTCTCCTGAGACTAGCTGCTGGCGCTTGAGCGTTTCCCACAAATCATTCGCTGAAGAATCCATATCAGCTCCCCTCACTTTTCTGATCTGTTTGTTCATGAGCCTGTTGTTGCTGTTCCCTTTGCTGATGAAAAAGCTTCTTCAACCAAATACCACCCGCTGCCGATAAACCAATAATGGCCATACTGATCAGTAAAAATGCGCCATCATCCAACAGATCTTCAAACATACGACCTAAAATAAAAGTAACGATCATGATGCCACTTAATACACAACCAGATAACAACACCAGATCAAGAACTTTGTAACGGTACATATAAAAGGTAGCGGCCATCCACGTCAGGTAAACCGGTAAACCCCAAACTTCATCATGGCTATCAAAAATGGCAATAATAGCGAGCCAGGTCACCGTAACACCTGCAATGAGTGCTGACACCTGAGCGGCTTGTCGATTATCCAAAGTAATGGATAAGCCTATGGTTTTAAACTGTTTATCTAAGCCAGTTTGTTCTGAGCTGCTATGATGCATTCCCAGACATGCCAACACTTCAAAGAAAACGATAAAAGCCGTATTCACTGCAAGAAATAGCCACAACCAGTCCTCCTCGCGGAACAGAAAACCAAACAGCCCCCGGAACGTGCTGAGGTATAGCATTAACGTGAGATTGACTAAACCGATCCAGAGTAGCCATAACGTGCTCGATCGCCCAACAGCCGCCCAAGGTATAATCAATACAGCCCAGACTGCAAATAACTGCCAAGAATCAGCGCCTGTCTGATAGGTTTGGCCGGTTAACGCTAACAGTGCTCCGGTTAACAGCGCCATCCCCATAAGCGATACCTGAGAGGATGTACGCTGGCAATCAAGACGCGAATAGATAAACGCAGCCACCAGCATAATCGCTTCAAGCAATCCGAATTTTGCAAAGCGCCCCATCGCATCCCAATTAAAGGCAAAAAAGAAGATCATGCCAACCGCAATAGCAACCGCCCCGCTCCACATCAAGAATTGGCTGATAAAACTAAACCACTCTTTTTTCGCAGGGCGCGACTGGGTTGCTGCTAATGCTTCTTCAACATCCCCTTGAATGAGCCCCTGTTCAGCCCAGGATAAAATCAGCCTGCGGTTATTTGTCACTCTTCTCGTCCTTTACTACGGCTGTTATTGCTACCTAAAGCCTATCGTTTTAAATTGCTTGAATCAGTGCTTTAAGTACCTGTGGAGATTTAATATCCTGACGCTGTTTGATCAATGCACTGCCTAAGTCCAATGCAAACTTCTCTGACACTGCCCGAAGATTAATATCTTCAATGGAATCCAGATCCGCCACATGCGCCAGCCCGATAGTACGCCGAATCAACTCAGTGCCGGCATAACCCATACTCTCGTGCCATGTGTTCGCAATAAAAGCCTCGACAAAGCTAGCCGAGGCAAACACAGGATCTTTGCACTGTTCACTAGCCAGTGCTTGAAAACGGGAACGAAAGCTAATCCATAGCATATCAATCGTTGTTAACAAATACTCACGATAGGCCTGCTTCTCTTCGGCATCACCCTCAAGCCCTAGCTGCCCTGCAAAGTTCAATAACAGATTGCCGATAATAGAGCCAATATCGAAACTCATCGGTCCATAAAAAGCGAATTCAGGATCAATGACCTGTGTACTGTCAGCTTTAACAAACACCGATCCCGAATGTAAATCCGCATGCAATAATGCCTGTGCATCATTCATGAAATGATATTTGAGCTTAGCTGCTTCAATTTTAAGCAGATCATCCTTCCATAGCGCCTGAGCAGCTTCTAATAAAGGGGGATTAACACTGTTGCGTTCATGGTCACAGAACGGATCCCAGAAAAACAGCTCTTCGGTTATCTTGCACAGGTCCGGATTAATATAGTCGGCTACTGCAGCTTTCTTCTGATAAGTATCCAAATAGAAATCGGAAGTATGAAACAATGTTTCTGCCAAAAACTCACCCAAATGACGACCCAGCTCAGGCAAAGACCTGCGTGCAATAAGCGCATGACGTAAGTTCTCATGATCACCAATATCTTGCATAATGAACGCGGCACGGGCGAGATCAAAATAGTAGACTGCCGGTACATAATCAGCGGCCCACCTGCCCTCCTCTTTTAAGCACTGTGCTTCAATACGAATACGGTCCAGTGATAACGGCCAGCCTTCACCGATAATGCGAACATACGGCAGCGCTTGTTTAACAATGACGCTTTGTTGGCCGTTAGTTATACGATAAACAAAATTAATATTACCGTCGCCAATCTCTTCAACGCGTAGCGCGGAGGTATCAGCAAACTGCTCTGTATTAAAAATCTGGGTATTAGAAAGTACAAATTCGATGATTTCAGCATCATTCACAAACTTAGCATTGGTCATAACAAGTCAATTCCCACAGGTGCTTTTCAATATCAGCCCAGTTTGCCAGAAAAAAATCATCTATAAAGTTAAATATCTGAGTAGGTAAATTTTTGTCTAATCTGTATCTACTTGAGTTTACAGCGAATGTGCTATCTTCTGCGCTTTGCTAACCTTCACGGCTTTGTTTATAACTATGTCATTTGAATTAGTCATTTTGTTTCTTGCGGGCTTCTTTGGTGGAGTACTTAACTCGATTGCCGGCGGCGGAAGTTTTATTACATTTCCAGCACTCATCTTTGTGGGAATTCCACCGATAACGGCTAATGCAACTAACACCTTTGCTTCCTGTGCAGGCTATATGAGTGGCACTTACGCATTTCGCAAAGAGATCGCCCAGCATAAGGATGAACTGCTTCGTATTACGCTGATCAGCCTGGGGGGCGGTATTCTGGGTGCATGGTTACTGTTACAAACACCCGAAACCGTTTTTAAAGAAGCCATTCCCTGGCTGATGCTATTTGCGACGGTGCTTTTTATCTTTGGTGGGAATATTAACGCAGGGCTAAAAAAACTAGCCTCTCGTCATCGCCACGCATCATCGATTGGTGGGATATTGTTATCACTCTTGCTATTAGGGGTAGCCACATACGGCGGCTTCTTTAATGCAGGATTAGGCATCATTACCCTGAGCTATTTAGCACTGGCAGGCTATACCAATATCAACGCCATGAATGGCTTAAAGTTACTCGTGTCATCCTCAGTTTCACTCATCGCCATTGTGCTTTTTATTTATAATGATGTGATTGCCTGGTATGAAGGTACCATTGTACTGTTCGGCACCTTAGCCGGCGGCTATGGTGCAGCACATCTGTCACGCCAGTTGCCGCAAAAGCATGTAAGAAACTTCGTCATTGTAGCGAGCATTACCACCACACTATATTTTTTTATTGATACTTATATTAATGCTCCCATCTATTAGCGTACGCATGAACCTATCATCTTGATACGCTTAACAAAGCGTAACTTTCATTATTCATTTAGTCGATTCTCTCTATCTCAAATTTGATTCAGCGCTGCTCAATTACATTGTATTAAAAGGTGCAATGCGAATAATTAGTCTAATACAGCCGTTTAAAATAACAAACCGAGGATAAAGAGATGCGCCAGGATATAGTGAAAGATTTCCAAGATAAAATGATGCCTGTATCTATGATTTCTGACATCAACAAATCAGCCGCAGAAAAGCTAATAGCCCTTCAGACTGAATATATGACCGACCTGTTCAACACGGGACTGGCCCAGATGAAAGCTCTGAGTAGCGTACATGAGCCGAAAGAAGCATTCGAACTACAGATAAAATATTTCAAAGAGTTAGACGCTAAATTCGCTAACATTGCTGAAAAAGAAGTCGCCATGCTATCAGAAACCAAAGAGCAATTGATGGACGTTGTAGAAAAAAACTTTTCTGAAATGTCTGATATCTATGGAGTAGCTGAAGTAACTAAATTCATGCAAGGTGCTCAGGAGAAAATTCAAGAGAGCATTAACGTCTCACCACATAACGGCGGGTCTGCAAAGCCTGCCTCCACTCGAAAAAATGCTTGACTGATAATTATTGATTAACGCAGTAGCCCGAAAAGTGATGAAGCAGGCCTTCATCACTTGCCGTGTCTCAGTAAACCATGTGTAAAACCTTCAACGCTCCTTGTGAGCTAAGTCAAACGCTTACGTAATTCAATGCTTCCCTTCTGACAGGCCGGATTGCTACAGTAGACGAGTAGTGATTTAACAATATCCACCCCATAAGCGGGAGCCTGAAATGCCAGCGACTAACAATTTCATACCCATCAATATGGATCGGGAACAACGCTGTGTTATTGATACAGCAAGCGATGATTGGTTCCCCTCTCCCTCCACAGGTGTGTGGCGAAAACCATTGGAAAGAGAAGCAGCTGAACATGGGCAGGTTACCAGCATTGTTCGTTACGATCCGGGCACCTTTTTCCCAGCTCACACACACCCGTTGGGTGAAGAGATCTTTGTATTGAAGGGTGTTTTTGAAGATGAAAATGGCAGCTACCCAGCGGGGACATACTTACGTAACCCTCCGGGTTCCAGCCATACGCCCGGCAGCAGAGTCGGCTGCGAGTTACTTGTTAAGCTCAATATGTTTGATAAAGGTGATCAACAACAGCTTGTCATTAATACGCATAACGATGTTTGGCTACCCGGCTTAGTCGACGGCTTAACGGTGATGCCGTTACACGAATTCGTATCCGAAGATGTTGCAGAACATACGGCTCTGGTTCGCTGGCAAACAGGCACATACTTTAGCCCACACCGGCATATGGGAGGAGAAGAGATCTTGGTTCTTGACGGAACATTTCAGGATGAATATGGGCAATACCCGACAGGTACCTGGGTGCGCTCTCCTCATGACAGCACGCACCAACCTTTTAGTGAGGAGGGTTGTTTAATTCTGGTTAAAGTAGGCCACCTGTCGAGGTTAGTAGAACTAGCCACGATAACCGATTAACGAAACCATCTAAGCTAACTTTTATGCAGAATATATAAGGTGGCTTAGAATCATTTTACCCGTCAGCTTGAAAGTAGCCCCGCTATAGTCTTCAGTGCGACTTGACGTGCAGCCGACAGAGGATGCAAAAAGCTCAGGCGCAAACAGTGGCGATAGCTATCAGTTACCGAAAAAAGCGATCCGGGTGTAATGACCACGCCTTGCTGAAGTGCCTGACCGTATGCGCTGAGTGTGTCTACATCTTCGGAAAGTTGTAGCCAGATAGCGAGTCCCCCCTCAGGAACATTAAAACGTATCTCTTCAGACCAATGCTGATCTAAAAATCCCACCCATTGGTCACGCTGCTTTCGCAATTGCTCTCTCTGTCTGCGCAGGTGCGATTCATATCCCCCCTCCTTGATAAAATCAGCAATCCCCTGCTGAACAAAGCGACTACTGGCAAGCTGTGTAACCAACTTCAGGCGTTTTACCTGGGGGCTCCAACGTCCCGCGTCAATCCAGCCTATTCTAAGGTCACGGGATAAACTTTTCGAGAAAGAACCACAGAGTATCACTCGGTTCGACTTATCTTCCGTTTTAAGCGGCTCCGGACGGTTAAAAAAACCCAGATCTCCATAGATATCATCCTCAATCACTGCCAGATCATATTGATCAGCCAGCACCAGAAGTTTTTGCCGGGCACCCGCCTGCAACGTAGCCCCCGTAGGCGTCGCAAAAGCCGGAGTCACAACACAAGCACTGATATTCCATTGCTCTAGTGCGCGTTCAAGCGCCTCGATATCTATCCCACTTAACGGTGAAGCGGGTATCTCTACCACCTGTAAGCCCAACTGCTCCAAAAGCTGTAAAACGCCATAAAAACCAGGGGATTCGACAGCAACAACATCGCCCCGCTGGCAAGAAGCCATTAACGCGAGAAAGAGTGACTGCTGACACCCGGCCGTAATACAAAAATCGGCCGCAACTCGCTCACACCCCTGACGTCGGTAGCGCTGCGCCAGCTGCTCCCTTAAACCTGCATCACCTGCAGGTTCATCATAAGAGTGATGCGCTGTAAATGACTGGCCACGTAAAGCACGCCCGATACTGCGATTTAACCCGACAATACCTACACTATTGTTAAGTCCAGTATGATGCTCGGTTGGGATTTGCGGCAAGATATCGAAAGCAGCACCTCGGGTCATGATGTCCATCACAACTTCATTAACTGTCACGGGCGCAGGAGCAGAGATATCAGCACCCACAACCAACGCTTGATCACTGCGCAACACCGCAGGCAAAACAAAATATCCGGCTTTGGGACGAGCTTCGACTAAACCTTGCGCCTCCAGCCGCTGATAGGCGTGTAACACGGTAGCTTTAGAGAGCTGTCGCTCTTTACACATCTGACGAACTGAAGGCAGACGCTCACCAACACGCCAACGCTGACCGGCAATCCCTTCTCGCAGCCAGTTTTCCAATTGCTGATATCGGTAATCACGAGCCATAGTAGTTCCCGTTTTAGAAGTATAAAGAGATAGCTTTAAGCAACAAAATACAACTCACTGTATCATCTGTACCGTATTATTTTTATTTTTTTATGCCTGATCCTATTATCGATCTTCTTTTATCCTCTGTATCTACAACCTATGCCCAAAAGCGATTCCCTTAAACTATTTCCCTAAAAACTATTTTCCTAAAAACTATTTTTCTAAAAACTATTTTTCTAAAAACTATGTTAAGCACTTTGGTGATAAATTATGCAAAAAATACCCGTCCAGATCATTGATCCTTCACCATTCGTCGACGGTAAAATACATGTGCGATTAACAGAAGGCTTCTTTCAACAGTGCCGCCGCTTCATCAGCTGGCCATTATTAGCGTTGTACTTCGCTCTTGTTTGGGTAGAAGTCGATGGGCAGCCGTGGTTATTATTCGATTTTAGCCAGCAACGCATCTTACTTTTTGGGACATCGCTCTCCTGGCATGACCTGCCATTACTCGCAGGAGTAATGATTGCCGGCACTAGTTTACTGTTTGTTATGGCCGTTGGCTGGGGGCGCGTATGGTGCGGCTTTGCATGTCCGCAGAGTATATGGACATGGGTGTTTATTCGGATTGAACAATGGACAGAAGGTCGTGCCAATGTCCGCGCCCGTCATGACAATCAGCCTTTGCGAGGTGGTTTATTCGTACGCCGCATCAGTAAACATCTACTCTGGATTAGTTTTTCCATTGTTACAGCCGTAACCTTTACAGGTTATTTCATCCCGATACGTGAACTCGTAGCTGATTTATGGAGTTGGCAAGCCGCTGCAGGCACCTTGGGCTGGTTAGTTTGCATGGCCGCACTCACCTATCTTAACGCAGGACTCGTACGCGAAAAAATATGCCTTCACGCCTGTCCTTATGCGCGCTTTCAAGGCGTTATGTTTGATGATCAAACACGCACTGTCAGTTACGATAAGAGCCGAGGAGAGCCGCGCAGCAACAAACGAATGGCGGACGGAAGTAGTGGCGACTGCGTCGATTGTGGCCTTTGTGTGCAAGTTTGCCCAACCGGTATCGATATTCGTAATGGCTTGCAGGCAGCCTGCATCGATTGCGGCGCCTGTATCGATGCCTGCGATGCTGTCATGGATAAAATTAACCGCCCTAAAGGACTGATAAGATTCTGCTCTGAAGATCAACTCGCTAAACGCAACAGCCCTGTATTGAGGCCCAGACTCATCGCGTATTCACTGGTATTGCTTTGTACAAGTGCAGCAGTCGTCTATGGGTTCAGCGACAAAACTGAATTGCTAGTAGAGATCCGACGTGACCGTGGGCAGCTGTTTCATCAGCTTAATGAAACGACTATCTGCAACCGTTATTTATTCAAGATAGAAAGCTTTAATCCAGCGCTTCAAACACTCCATGTAACGATAAATGGATCAACCAACGCCAAACTAGAGGGGGCAGAACAGATCGGCGCCGACAATTTTGGCCAATGGCTACCCTACCGAATATGCGCTTCAACACTGCTTACTCAGAACAAAACACTACAAATTCATTTCAGTAGCAAAAATTTTGAGTTCCAAAAAAGCACAACATTCATAACCCAAAACCGCTAACTGCCTATCTATAATCAGCCTGAAAGTGTCGGCACACGCCATGTACCGACACTTTAGTATAGCTAAATACCTTCTTCAAAAAACAAACAAGCAACAGTTCGTGATAGATTTTAGCGACACTCTTCGAGTATTATTGAATTCTAATGAATAAACTGAGTGATAGAAAGATGGGAAAGAATATGGTCAAGGAGATTATGTTACAACTCAATATTTGTTACTCAAACGTCTGCCGGATAACATGAAAGAAAATTGTCCTATTGTTGGTATAGGTGCTTCTGCAGGTGGGCTTGAAGCACTGGAAACCTTCTTTAAACATATGCCAGATACCAGCGGCATAGCCTTTGTCGTAGTCATGCATTTAGACCCATCCCATGTAAGCCTCTTGCCGGAACTACTGCAAAGGCAAACTAAAATGAATGTCGTTAAAATTCGCAATTCAGAGCACGTAGAAGCGAATAAAATATATGTTATTCCACCCAACACAAATCTGATTATTACCGAAAATGTGTTGGAGCTGGTGGAACGTCCAGACCGACATAGCAAGCTTCCCATCGATTTTTTCTTCAAGAGCTTAGCGCAGGACCAAGGAAAAAATGCAGCCTGTATTATTCTATCAGGTACAGGTACAGACGGAACCTTAGGGCTCAAAGAGATAGTCGCGGAATCAGGCCTCGCTATAGCGCAATCAATCCTCTCTGCCAAATACGATGGTATGCCAGGTAATGCGATAGCCACAGGATTAGTCAATTACATACTTGATCCCAGTGAGATGCCAAAACAATTAATAAACCATTTCAAAACATCAACTATAAGTGTACTGGTCAACTCCAACCGGACACCTTTTTTTGTAAATTTTCAAAGTTGACCGGAGATAAACTTCCGTTCGCCGTATGAAGCCTTTCCAGATTGTAATATCTCATGTACTTAACCACATCCTGCCTCATATGC
>JBLWXO010000004.1:0-17505 GCA_048267385.1 Neptunomonas sp.
CTCAGACCGCTCAGACCGCTCAGACCGCTCAGACCGCTCAGACCGCTCAGACCGCTCAGACCGCTCAGACCGCTCAGACCGCTCAGACCGCTCAGACCGCTCAGACCGCTCAGACCGCTCAGACCGCTCAGACCGCTCAGGCAGCTCAGACAGTTCAGACGGCTCAGACGGCTCAGACGGCTCAGACAACTCAGACAACTCAGACAACTCAGACAACTCAGACAACTCAGACAGCGGAGGCAGTGCAGACCGGGGCTGATGTTGATGTTGCTTTGCAGTCACTGCAGCCAAACTCGCCGACTCAGAGCCCTAGAGCTCAGGCTGAAAATGTTAGCTCGCAATCGGTTGTTGGTCAGTCTGTAGTTGAGGCGCAGCGTAAAGATGAGCGCAGCAGAGTCGAATCCTCTATGGTGCGTGATGAGGGGTTCAAGGCGGGTGTCGTTCAGGATCGAGGGGTAAATATGCCAGCAGCTTTGCAAGTGCCTCCTGCTATTGGTGGTGCGAATGAGTATCAAGCTGCTGTAGTGCCTGTGCCGTTGGTGCAAAAGAAAGAGAGTTTGGTTTCCGCTAGTGGCTTGTCTGAATTACAGGATGTTTCTGCTACAAGAGATCGCGTAAATGACAACCATTTGTTGGGGGCGGCGCACCAGCCTACTTTGGCAAAGCCAGCCGCTAGCATTCAGATGCAGATGCCGGTAGGGATGCCGCCGGTGCATCCGGGGTGGCAGCAGGCGATGTCGGAACGAGTGATGTGGGCAGCAAACCAGCAAGTTCAATCGGCTACGATTCAGTTGGATCCGCCGGAGCTTGGTTCTTTGCAGGTTAAGCTACATATTTTTCAGGATCAGGTAAGTGTGACCTTTACGTCTCCGCATGCGAATGTCAGGGATGCTGTTGAGCAGAGCATGCCCAGATTGCGTGAGATGATGGCTGAGCAAGGTTTGAATCTTGGTGAGTCTTTAGTGAATGATCAGTCTTCTGATCAGGGGCGTAAGCAGCGAGAAATGTTTGCTGATAAAGGGTATGACTCAGCGCCCGAGCAAAATACAGAGTTGCCAGAAAAAAGCCGTGTTGGATTATCTTTAGTAGATTATTATGCATAAGCAATAGTCGCGCTATCTATATGTTATATTTATACTGTTAGTTTAGTTAATCGATCACTGGCTAGTATAAACAGGGGGCATGATGGCAGAAGAGATAGCAGCTGAAGAAGCGGTTGAAGGCGGAAAATCTAAGAAAAAACTCATTATATTTGTAGTCATAGGCGCGTTGTTAGTTGCCGCACTAAGTGCGGGCGCTGCTTATTTTTTCTTAGGATCTTCTGCTGATGCGCCTGTGGTTGAAGCCGCGCCCGTGCGTAAGGAAGCCATTTACTCAAAGGTGCGAACATTAGGAGGTAAGCCTTCTTTTGTCGCCACGTTGAAATCTGCTGATGGAAAACGACATTTTCTTAGGGCTTTTGTTGAGGCCAAAAGCAGGGAGCAAGATGTTGTTGATGCTTTAACTCTGCATATGCCTCTCGTTGTTTCTCGTCTTAATGTGCTATTTAGTTCCCAGTCTTTTGAGGAGTTGCAGTCTATTCAAGGCAAAGAAAAATTACGCCAGGATTCTACTCAGTTGGTTCAGGAGCTTTTGCAAGAAAAAATTGGAAAACCGGGAATCGAGAAAATTTTATTTACTGATTTTGTAATGCAGTAGAGTCGGGAGACTGAAGCTTAATGTCGGTTAAAGATCTTTTATCTCAAGAAGAAATTGACGCTCTCTTACATGGCGTTGATGATGGCGACGTTGAGACGGCAGAGGAGCCTGAAGATTACGATAGTGGTGATGTCAGACCATATGATCTGGCAAGCCATGAGCGCATTGTTCGTGGCAGGATGCCGACGCTTGAGATGATCAATGAGCGCTTCGCGCGTTTCACGCGCACTAGCTTGTTTAATTTATTAAGAAAAACAATAGATGTTACTGTGGGTGGTGTGCAGGTCATGAAGTATGGTGACTACATCCACACATTGTATGTTCCAACCAGTATGAATTTAGTTAAGGCGTCTCCTTTGAGAGGCACTGCTTTGTTTATTATGGATGCAAAGCTTGTATTCAAACTGGTTGATAATTTTTTTGGTGGTGATGGGCGTCATGCTAAGATTGAAGGCCGTGACTTTACGCCAACCGAAACTCGTTTAGTGTATAAAACACTGGATCTCTTTTTTGCTGATTTAGTGGAAGCGTGGAAGCCTGTTATGGAGTTGTCGTTTCATCGGGTTGGTCACGAAATGAACCCGGCGATGGCGAATGCGGTCAGTCCTTCAGAGGTCGTCGTTGTTAGTACTTTTCAAGTAGATCTTGAGGGAGGTACGGGGGAATTTCATATAACAATGCCTTATGCAATGCTAGAGCCGATACGCGATCTGTTGATATCAGGTTTTCAGCGGTCAGAAAATGAAAAAGATGACCGGTGGACGAAGGCTCTGAGAAGAGATATTGTGCTCGCTCCTCTGAATATCAACTTGTGCGTTGCAGAGCGGGAGCTTACTCTGCGTCAAATCATGGCGCTCAAAGAGGGGGATATAATCCCTATTGAAATACCTGAAAATTTAACATTAAAAGCCAATTCGGTGCCCATCTATACTTGTAAAATGGGGACATCGCGTGGCAACCTTGCTGTTAAAATCGTAGATCAAGTCGACAAGCATGAATAATGCATAAACTGCCAGAGTTATCTGTATGAGCAATGAGAATGACAATCCTGAAGTAGGCGCAGATCAGCAGGCAATGGCTGATGAGTGGGCTTCTGCTTTAGAAGAGCAAACAGGGCAAGCTGCTTCTGTTGATTTTGATGAGTTAAGCGATGATTCCACGCCGGTATCAGATCCTAAACTGGATGTGATTCTGGATATTCCTGTGACTATGTCGATGGAGGTTGGAAATACCGACATTTCTATCAGAAGTTTGCTGCAATTAAGTCAAGGGTCGGTTGTAGAGCTGGATCGGGTTGCCGGAGAGCCATTGGATGTGATGGTTAATGGTACCTTGATTGCTCATGGAGAGGTTGTAGTCGTTAATGACCGATATGGTATTCGGTTAACGGATGTTATTAGTCCTCAAGAGCGTATTAAGCATCTTCGCTAATGAAAAATTACTTATATCACTATTATGTTCTTATGGGTGGGGTGTTGTTTACCAGGTCCGCTGAAGCAGTCGAGGAGTCGGCTGCTTCGGCGAATCAGGATGTGTTGACATCTCAGGCAATCATGCAAATGTTGCTTGGGTTGGCTTTGGTTGTGGTTGTTATTTTAGTTCTCGCTTGGCTTTTGCGTAGAGTCTCAAATTTGCATCAATCTCATCAGAAGATGAAAGTGATATCCACCTTGTCTTTGGGTACCCGCGAGCGCGCTGTATTGATCGAGATAGGTGATCGTCAATTGTTGCTGGGAGTGGCTTCCGGGAATGTTTCGTTGTTGAAGTCTTTCCCGGAAAAAGTAATAACTGCGCCCGCTAAGAGTGAATTTTCAAAGACATTTAAAGACAGTATAAAAGAGAGTATTGATGCAAGAGGCCATGAATGAGAGCACTCTTGTTATTCGTTTTATTTCTTTCTTCAAATGTTGTTATGGCAGCCGATGTTGGTATTCCTGCGTTTAATTTAACAACCAATGATGCCGGTGGACAGACTTACAGTGTAACAATTCAGATCCTTGCATTGATGACCATGCTGACATTCCTGCCGGCTATGATCATGATGATGACGTCGTTTACGCGAATTATCATAGTTTTTGCAATCTTGCGTCAGGCACTGGGTTTGCAGCAAACGCCTTCGAATCAGGTTATGGTTGGTTTGGCGCTATTCCTAACATTTTTTATTATGACGCCGGTGCTTGAGGAGGTTAACCAAGTCGCAGTGCAGCCCTATATAAACGAGGAGTTGGATACATTAAGTGCCGTGAAAGCTGCAGGGCTGCCTTTTCATCGTTTTATGATGCATCAAACCAGAGAAAATGATCTGAATTTATTTTTGCGTATCTCTAAATCTCCGCCTGTTGAATCTTCTGAAGATGTACCTTTTACTGTTTTGGTACCTGCATTCATTACAAGTGAGTTGAAAACGGCATTCCAGATAGGCTTTATGCTGTTTATTCCTTTTTTGGTGATTGATCTGGTGGTTGCGAGTGTGTTGATGGCGATGGGTATGATGATGCTCTCGCCGGTTATTATATCTTTGCCTTTTAAAATTATGCTTTTTGTTCTGGTAGATGGTTGGGCTATGATTATAGGCACGCTGGCGGCCAGCTTCGGGATCTAGGAGTTTTCATGACACCTCAATTATTACTGGATGTGTTCGGCGAGGCTATATGGCTGGTTATTACATTAGTGCTGGTGATTGTGGTTCCCAGTTTGCTGGTGGGGCTTTTGATAGCTATTTTTCAGGCGGCTACTCAGATAAATGAGCAAACATTAAGCTTTTTGCCTCGTTTAATGGTCATTTTGCTGATTATTTTATTTATGGGGCCGTGGATGGTCACCAAGCTTATCGATCAATTTAATAAAATTTTTGAAAGTATTCCGGCCATGATCGGGTAGCTTATGCTGGATATAGGCTTGCTGCAAATTGAGCATTGGGTATCCGCTTTCTTATTTCCATTCTTTCGTATAGCCTCCTTTTTAATGGCGATGCCAATGATTGGCACGCAGCTTGTCCCTGCCCGCGTTAGGATGGGGTTGGCGCTGGCTATGACGGCGATTCTGGTTCCGGTACTTCCTGCGCCTCCTGTTCTTGATGGCTTTTCATTGCAGACCTATCTCTTGATCGCCCAACAGATCCTTATCGGTGCGGCACTGGGGTTTGCATTGCATATTATGTTTCAGATTTTTGCAGTCGGTGGGCAGTTAATAGCAAACCAAATGGGTTTGGGTTTTGCGTCCATGACGGATCCGGTTAATGGGGTATCAGTTGTTGTCTTGGGGCAATTTTATCTCATGCTGACTATGTTGCTGTTTCTTGCTATGAATGGCCATTTAGTGATGTTAAATGTGGTTACTCAGAGTTTTGATATTATCCCTGTGACCGTGCTTGATTTTACGACAGTGAGGTTTATGGATATTGCGTTGGCGGGTACCTGGATGTTTAGTGGAGCATTGTTGATGGCACTGCCGGCAGTTACCTCGCTGCTGGTGATTAATTTGTCTTTCGGTATTATGACAAAAGCGGCTCCTCAGCTTAACATCTTTGCCATCGGTTTTCCGTTCACTATGGTGATGGGCTTGTTGATTACCTGGATTAGTTTGTCTGGTTTTTTGGGGCAGTTTGAGTTAATTGCTGATCATGCTTTAGGTATGATCGCGCAACTGATAGAGGCGCCTGGTGGCTGAAGAAACTGGTCAGGAGAAAACAGAAGACCCCACCCCGAAACGGTTACGCGAAGCCCGTGAAAAGGGTGACATCCCTCGTTCGAAAGAGCTTAATGCTACTGCATTGTTGCTGGCTGCCGCAGGGGCTATGTTGCTTTTTGGTACCAGTGCTGCGCAGCGGATAGCTGCCATGATGGCCGCTAGCTTTGAGCTTCGCAGAGAAGATTTATTTGATACTCGTTTGATGTTGATTCATTTTGGTGTCTCTGTTCAGGAGATGATCTGGGCAGTATTGGGCTTTATGGTAATGGTGGCGTTAGCTGCGCTCATTGGCCCTATGGCTCTGGGTGGGCTGAACTTTAGTACGGATGCTATACAGCCCAAGATGAGCCGCCTTAATCCATTGGCGGGCATTAAGCGCATGTTTTCATTAAAGGCGTTGGTTGAATTGGCGAAAGCATTTGCGAAATTTGTGTTAGTTGCTGCGTTTGCTATCATTGTGTTGACTATCCTTACGCCTGAGCTTTTTGCGTTGGGTGGGCAGGATGTTCGGGTGGCAATCGCGCACTCTGTTGAATTAGTGGGTTGGTCTTTTCTGGTTATTAGCAGTAGCTTGATCCTTATCTCTATGGTTGATATTCCTTTTCAGCTGCATGATTATTCTGAGAAATTGAAGATGACGTTGCAGGAGGTGAAGGATGAAATGAAAAACACAGAAGGAAAGCCAGAAGTTAAAGGACGCATCCGGCAGATGCAGCGGGAGATAGCGCAACGGCAAATGATGACTGAGGTGCCGACAGCGGATGTCGTGATTACGAATCCTACTCACTTTGCCGTGGCGTTGAAATACATGTCTGGCGAACGGGATGCGCCTGTCGTTGTCGCAAAAGGTGCTGATTTTGTGGCGTTAAAAATTCGTGAAATAGCCAAGGAACATGATGTTCCGGTTCTCTCTACCCCTCCGCTTGCCAGAGCGTTGTATTACAGTACGGAAATTGATCAGGAAGTGCCCTCCGGGCTTTACAAAGCTGTTGCTCAAGTGCTGGCTTATGTTTTTCAGTTAAAACGTTTTAAGGCCAAGCAGTCTGAAAAGCCGGTTCCTTTACGTGATCGTGATATTAATATCCCTGAAGATTACCAGCACGACTAACTAATGGCTCGAATATTGCAAATATAGACGATAAGCATGTCATTTATTGAGATAAAAGGTGTTAATTCGCCAAATAAATGACGTTAATTTCTCAGTGCTGTTTTTTTGACGCGAGATTGTATTGGATAAGGCTGTCTTTCTTAGTAATGCACGAGGTTTAAGCCAAGGGAATCTTGGCGTGCCGTTTTTGTTGCTGATTATTTTGGCGATGGTTACATTGCCCGTGCCTACCTTTCTGCTTGATATGCTTTTTACCTTTAACATTGCTTTATCTATCGTCGTTCTGTTAGTCGGTATTTATGCTTTGCGTCCGCTGGATTTTGCTGTTTTCCCTACTATTTTACTTGTTGCGACACTGATGCGGTTGGCTTTGAATGTGGCTTCAACACGTGTTGTTCTGCTTCATGGACATGAGGGAGGAGATGCGGCAGGGAAGGTCATTGAAGCGTTCGGTTCCGTTGTTATCGGCGGTAACTATGTCGTTGGTATCATCGTATTCCTGATATTGGTGATTATAAACTTTGTTGTGGTTACCAAAGGGGCGGGGCGTATCTCAGAAGTGAGTGCACGCTTTACCCTGGATGCTATGCCTGGTAAGCAGATGGCGATCGATGCCGACTTAAATGCGGGCCTGATTAATCAGGATGAAGCTAAAATTCGGCGTCAGGATGTTACTCAAGAAGCTGATTTTTATGGTTCTATGGATGGTGCTTCTAAATTTGTACGAGGTGACGCTGTTGCTGGCATATTGATCTTGGTGATCAATATTCTGGGCGGATTGATGATTGGTATGATTCAGCATGATCTTTCTTTTGAAGTGGCGGCTGAATACTATGCGTTATTGACGATCGGAGATGGATTGGTTGCTCAAATCCCGTCTTTGCTGCTGTCGACTGCTGCCGCCATTATGGTGACACGGCAGAACAGTGCTCAGGATATGGGTAAGCAGATTATCAGTCAGCTGTTCGCCTCTCCTAAAGCGCTGATTGTCGCTGCTGCTATTCTGGCGATTATGGGAAGTGTGCCGGGAATGCCGCATGTTGCTTTTTTGTCGCTTGCATCAATCGCGGCAGGGAGTGCTTGGTGGATTATTAAAAACAAAGCAAAAGCAGATGCACTAGCAAGTGAAGAAGAAAGGCAATCCAGGCCTGCTTCTGACGCTGAAACGGCAGCAGAGCATAAAGAGCTGGACTGGGCGGATGTTATGCCTGTTGACATGATCGGTCTGGAAGTCGGCTATCGGTTAATCCCGATGGTTGATAAATTACAAGGAGGGCAGTTGCTAAACAGAATCAAAGGCGTGAGAAAAAAACTGTCTCAGGATTTAGGCTTTTTGGTACCGTCTGTTCATATAAGGGATAATCTTGATTTAATGCCCGGCGCTTATCGAATTACTTTGATGGGGGTTATTGTGGGTGAAGCTGAAATATATCCTGACCGGGATTTAGCCATTAACCCGGGACAAGTTTTTGGTACGCTTAAAGGTGTGGATGTGAAAGATCCGGCCTTTGGTCTTGATGCCACTTGGATAGAGCTAAGTTTGCGTGAGCAGGCGCAGACGTTGGGTTATACGGTAGTGGATGCTAGCACAGTTGTGGCGACTCATTTGAATCAGATGTTGCAGAGCCATTCGCATGAGTTGCTGGGACATGAAGAGGTGCAGCAGTTATTGGATATGCTGGCAAAAAGCTCCCCAAAACTGGTTGAAGATTTGGTGCCTGCTAAACTGTCGATCAGCAGTCTGCTTAAAGTAATGCAAAACCTGCTGATGGAGCAGGTGCCGTTGAAAGATTTTAGAAGCATTGCTGAAGCCTTGTCTGAAGCCGTTGGTCGCACGCAAGATCCTGTCGCATTAACAGCGGCGGTACGCGTGGCAATATCTCGATTGATAGTCCAGACTATTAACGGCTCTGATCCGGAAATTCCTGTTATTACGATGGATCCGCAGCTAGAGCAGTTGCTGCTTAATTCAGTGCAGCAGAGTCAGCAAGCAGGGGAGAGCGGTATGGTGCTTGAACCGGGTATGGCTGAGCGTTTGCAGAACTCATTGGTTAGCGCAGCGCAAAAGCAAGAGATGATGGGGCAGCCTTCGATTTTGTTAGTTGCCGCGCCTGTCCGGCCGCTTATGTCTAAATTTGTGCGCTATAGTGAGCAGTTAATACATGTGCTTTCTTATCAGGAAATACCTGAAAATAAAAAAATTACCATCGTGGCAACGGTAGGTGGTCAGAGTGCATAAGTTGTCGATGTTAATTGCTCATCATAGGTGGGTTATCTATGAAAGTTAAACGTATCTTTGCCCCTGATATGCGTCAGGCTATGCGTCGGGCCCGGGAAGAAATTGGCCCTGATGCGGTGATTGTTTCAAATCACAGGGTGGCAGGTGGTGTTGAAGTAGTGGCGGCTCATGAGCATGAATTTGAAGCGGCGCAGGCAGAGTTTAAGCGTGAATATGAGAAGAAAAAACGAAAGGACGATCAGGTTCGCATCCTGACACAAGATCGTAGCCGGCAGGCATTAGATGATGAGTTAAAACAAGCCAGATTGCGTATCGCTGAAGCGAATGAACAAGCTCAAAAAGAAGTGCCTTACCATGCTGAAGGTAAGCGCAACCTTCAAGTCGAGCAGGATGAAGAAGATGATCTACAATCAATACTAGCATCATTAAAAAGCCGTCAGGAAGCAAGAAAAGCTGAGTTTTTTGATGATGAGGAGCCTTTAGAGAGTCCGAAAAGTAAAGAAGCTGTAGCGTCTCAGGATCACTTTGCTATAGAGAGTATGCAGCAGGAGATTCAGCAGCTGAAATCTTTGCTTGAGCAACAGATGCAGACCCCTTCACGAAAAATTTGGGTAGAGGAGTCATCTCAGCGAAAGGCCGCTGCTCCTGTGGGTGTTGAAGGTAAGCTGATTAAGCGATTTGAAAGAATGGGGCTTAATGATACTTTGATCGCTCAGTTAACACGAGGGCTTGAAAGTGATCTGGATATTGCAAAAGCATGGCGTATTACCTTGTCGAAATTGACCGATGCCGTTCCGGTGATGAGTGAGGATTATATTGACCGGGGAGGGATGATTGCTTTTGTGGGGCCGACCGGTGTAGGAAAGACTACTTCAATTGGTAAGTTGGCAGCGCGCTACGTTCTTCAGCATGGTAGTGCAGGCTTGGCGCTAGTCACGACCGATACTTACCGTATTGCTGCGCATGAGCAATTAAAAACGTTTGGGCGGATATTGGATGTGCCGGTTCGCGTAGTGGATGAAAATAATACGCTGGATGAGGTTTTGTTATCTTTACGTGGTAAGCGGTTGGTGCTGATAGATACGGCCGGAATGAGTCAGCATGAAGGGCCGAGTGAAGCTCAAAAAGCGATGCTGACCGATGTGTCGGTAAGATTGAAAAAATTGCTGGTGCTTTCGTGTTCAAGTCAACGGCAGGTACTTGAGGATGCCTACGAAAATTATCAGAGTATTGGCTTGAATGGTTGTGTTCTCAGTAAGTTAGACGAGTCCGGGAGTTTGGGCGAAGCATTGGCTTTGGTGGTAGAGAAGGCTTTGCCTATCGCTTATGTTACCGACGGGCAGAAAGTGCCTGACGATATTGAAGTTGCTCAACGGAACGATCTCGTGAGTCGAGCGGTGATTACTGCCCAAAAAACACTGGAAAGAGAGCGTGCTCGTGCGTTGTCGGCAACAGGAGGATCATCTGCGCTTTCATCGGCTGGATAAGGCGCAGGTCATAAACAATGAAGAAGCATCACTCAGTTAAAGTAATAGCAGTTACCGGAGGTAAAGGCGGCGTTGGAAAAACCAATGTGTCGGTCAACCTATCGATAGCGTTGGGCGAAATGGGGCATCGGACTGTGCTGATGGATGCCGATCTCGGGCTGGCAAACGTAGATGTTATGCTGGGTTTGCGTCCTAAAAAGAATATCAGTGATGTGCTTTCGGGAGAGTGTGATCTGACTGATGTCATGCTGGATGTGACAGAGAATGTACGAATTGTGCCTGCCTGCTCCGGCACTCAGGAGATGACATCATTAAGTGCGCATGAGCATGCAGAATTGGTCTATGCTTTTAATGAGGTTGCTGAAGGGATTGATGTTCTGGTAATTGATACGGCAGCAGGCATATCTGAATCGGTTATTAGTTTTGTACGTGCTGCTCAAGAGGTGTTGGTAGTGGTATGTGATGAGCCTACCTCTATTACCGATGCATACGCACTAATAAAGCTACTGAATCGGGATTATCGTATGACCCGCTTTAGAGTCTTGGCGAATATGGTTGAAACAGATAGCGAAGGAAGAAATATGTTTAATAAGCTGTCGACGGTTACTGATCGCTTTTTGGATGTAACGCTTCAATACGTTGGCTCAATCCCTTATGATGAGCATGTGCGTAAGTCGGTTCGTCGCCAAATTCCTGTTTTAAAAGCGTTTTCTAAGTGCAAAGCTGCACTTGCTTACCGGCAGCTTGCAAAAAAAGTAGATGACTGGCCAGTTCAGGATGCGCCGCGTGGGCATCTGGAGTTCTTTGTTGAGCGGTTGGTTCAGGGTGTTTAATTTCGGGTCTGGAAAGGGGCTCCATGTATAACCCGCTAAATATTACGTCAAGTCACGATTTGATTGAACAGTATGCACCACTGGTAAAGCGTATTGCCTATCATTTGATGGGGCGCTTGCCTGCCAGTGTTGTTGTCGATGATCTTATACAGTCCGGCATGATCGGTTTGCTTGAAGCGGCTAAGAAGTACGATGCGTCTAAAGGTGCCAGTTTTGAAACCTATGCGGGCATTCGTATTCGCGGCTCGATCATTGATGAAGTGCGCCGAGGTGATTGGACTCCGCGTTCCGTTCATCGTAATGGTCGTCGTATCACACAAGCTATTCAGACCGTTGAGGCTGCGCTGGGGCGAGATGCTACCGATAGTGAAATAGCAGCGGAAATGGATGTCAGTGTGGCGGATTATCATGAGCTTCTCAAAGACTCGCTTGAAAGTCGACTCTTTAGCTTTGAGGAGATGACCAGTGATAGTGATGATCGACCTGGAGAGCAGTTGGCGGGAGAGGAACCAAGTCCGGTAGCGCATGCAGAAAAAGATGCTTTTAAGCTTGCGTTAGCGGCGGCGATCGAGTCACTGCCGGAGCGAGAGAAACTCGTGCTGGCACTTTACTATGATGAAGAATTAAATCTTAAAGAGATTGGTGAAGTTCTGGGTGTGAGTGAGTCAAGAGTTAGTCAAATTCACAGTCAGGCAGCACATCGGCTTCGTGGTCGATTGAGAGATTGGCAATAAAATCTCTCAAATTCTCCATTTTTCCAAAAAATGGTCTAAATTCTAATCAGGCTAAATGTTAAATCAGATCCATTTCTTTAATGTTTCTGAATCGGGGGATATTGTCTTGAAAAAAGACATCAAAATTCTTGTGGTTGATGATTTCTCAACAATGAGACGAATAATAAAGAATCTGCTTCGTGACCTTGGCTTTACTAATGTAATTGAAGCGGATGACGGTAAAACAGCACTGCCTATTTTACAGCAAGGTGGAATTCAGTTTCTGGTTACCGATTGGAATATGCCAGGCATGACCGGCATTGATTTGGTGCGAGCTGTTCGTGCTGATCCTAAGATGGCAGGTATGCCTATCTTGATGGTGACGGCTGAAGCAAAACGAGAGCAAATTATTGCCGCCGCTCAAGCGGGAGTTAATGGTTATGTTATCAAGCCCTTCACTGCTGCTGTTTTGAAAGAAAAGATAGATAAGATATTTCAGCGTATCGGAAGCTAATCTGTTGTAAGGAAGTGAATTATTATGTCTGAAACAGATTGTTTTCAGGGGTTGGATGGCTTGGAGGCGTTATTACAGGCTAAAGCTAATGAACTGGTATCTGTCCTGAATGACGGTGATATCAACAGTGGTTTGAGTATTATTAATGAACTTCAACAGGTCAAGCATCTGGCTTTTTACAATGAAGTTGGTTACTTAACCCGTGGATTACATGAAGCCATCAAGTCTTTTTCGGATGATGTGAAAATTCATAGTGAATCAGGCGAAGGGCAGGATGCTTCTATTCTTGGTATGGCAGATGCTTCCCAACGGTTAAGTTATGTTATTGAGCTGACTGAAAAAACTTCTCACGAGACTATGGATCGGGTCGATAAATCGCTAGTCCTTGTAGATAAGCTGGATGAGCAGAGTGGGCGTTTTGTTGATTTGTTGTCTTTGGTCGGCCAGCTTGAGTCTGAATTTGAAGGTTTGCATGGTGTATATGACCGCACGACGCAGCTCTCTAAAGAGTCCGAGGCAGCGGTAAAAGATTTAAGGCATGAGTTGACCGAAATACTGGTTTCTCAGAGCTATCAGGATATTGCAGGGCAGCTTATCCGACGTGTCATTACGCTGGTAACGCAAGTTGAAGGTAGCTTGGTTCAATTAATGGATATGGCCGCTAAGGTTGAGCGTATTAGTGGATTGAATGCAGGACAGTCCCAAGTTGATAATAAACAGAAAGCTAAGAAAGATCCGATTGAAGCAGAAGGGCCGCAGTTAGCCGGGAAAAACAACCCGGATGTGGCCTCTGATCAAGATGATGTAGATGATTTGCTTTCCAGTCTGGGTTTTTGAATAGGAGCTTCCAATGAGCTTGGATGTTGATCACGAGATTCTCGAAGATTTTCTTGTTGAGGCAGGAGAAATACTGGAACAACTATCTGAGCAGCTAGTTGATTTGGAAAAGTGCCCTGATGATAAAGACCTTCTGAATTCAATTTTTCGCGGATTCCATACCGTTAAAGGTGGTGCTGGCTTTTTGCAGTTAGACCCAATGGTAGAGTGTTGTCATAACGCTGAGAATTTGTTTGATTTGCTGCGAAACGGCAGTGTTAAAGTTACCCCTGAGCTTATGGACGTGGTGTTGCAGTCACTCGATGCTGTTAATGTCATGTTTGTTAATGTGCGTGCCGGTAAAGCGCCCGAGCCTGCGTCTCCTGCCTTATTGCAAAGTCTCTCTGATCTTGCGTCCGGGAAAACGGGTGCTGCTAAGGCTGTATCGGAAAATGAACCTGCTGAGCTACTTGAAGATCTGGAAGATATCGATCTGTTCGAAGCGCCATTAGCTGAAGAAAATAACACTGCTGCTGTTTCCGCAAACGAAGAATTTGACTTGCTACTGGATGATGTGTTGCCGGAAATTGATACTGAGCTACCAGTCGGTGATGATTTAATTACGGAAGATGAATTTGAAGCCTTGCTGAATGATCTGCATGGAGAACACGGTGCGCCAGGTGTTGCTGTAAAAGCTGATGCAATAGATAGTGTCTCATCTTCTGCTAATGATCTGATTTCTGAAGATGAGTTTGAGAATCTTTTGGATGAGTTGCAGTCGCATGGTCAGGGGGCTTTCGCCAGTATTGACAGCCATATGGCTCCTTCTGTTGCCGCCTCACCTGCGCCTGCTGTAGAGACTGCTGTTTCTCAGGCCGCAGAAACAAAAGTTATCACAAAAGCAGCTCCAGCCAGCGCTGCACCGTCAACTGCTCAAGCAATACAGTCAAACAAACCAGTAGTGGCTGAAAGTAATGTTCGTGTTGATACTCGTCTGTTAGATAAAATTATGAATATGGTAGGTGAGCTGGTACTCGTGCGTAACAGGCTGGTTCGCTTGGGTGGTGCCCGTGAAGATGAAGAGATGGCCAAAGCACTGGGTATCTTGGATATGGTGACCGCTGATTTACAGATGTCTGTCATGAAAACCCGTATGCAGCCGGTGAAAAAGGTTTTTGGTCGTTTTCCTCGGTTGATTCGAGACCTTTCTCGAAACTTAAAAAAAGAGATTCGACTTGAGTTGCGCGGTGAAGAGACAGATCTGGATAAAAATTTAGTAGAAGCGTTGGCTGATCCGCTTATCCATTTGGTTCGAAACTCAGTAGATCATGGTATTGAGTCTCCTGAAATACGTGAAGCCACAGGCAAATCCCGAGAGGGGCAGGTTTTGCTCTCTGCTGAGCAGGAAGGTGATCATATTCTGTTGATAATACAGGATGATGGCGCTGGAATGGATCCGGAAAAACTGCGCAGCCTTGCAGTGAGCAGGGGGATGCTCGAGCAGGAGGCTGCTAACCGTCTTTCGGAGCAAGAGTGTTTTAACTTAATTTTCCAAGCAGGGTTCTCGACTAAGACCGAAGTTTCTGATGTTTCAGGTCGTGGTGTGGGCATGGATGTGGTTAAAACCAAGATTACCCAATTGAATGGCACATTACATATTGATTCGGTGTTAGGGCAGGGGACACGTATTGCTATCCAAGTGCCATTAACCTTGGCAATTATGCCAACTTTGATGGTTGTACTTGAGGGGCAAGCGTTTGCACTGCCTTTGGTAAACGTGAATGAGATTTTTAATCTTGATCTGACTAAAACAAATATTGTTGATGGTCAGCAGGTTATTATTGTCAGGGATCAGGCACTGCCTCTGTTTCATATGAAGCGTTGGTTGGTGGCGGGGCAGGAAAATGCCGATCTTCCCGAACAGGGTCATGTAGTAATTCTTACGGTAGGAACTTTGCGAGTTGGTTTTGTAGTAGATCAATTGGTGGGGCAGGAAGAGGTGGTTATTAAGCCATTGGGTACCATTTTGCATGGTACCCCGGGTTTATCTGGCGCTACGATTACAGGAGATGGACGCATTGCGCTTATTATTGATATTCCCAACCTGCTCAAACGTTACGCATCTTAGTGTGTTTCTGCCTGTGCAGGAGTTATTATGCCGATAAAAGTGTTGGTCGTTGATGATTCCAGCTTTTTCCGGCAGCGAATTACCGACTTTCTGTCAGGCGATAAGCGCTTGGTAGTGATCGGAACCGCGACTAATGGTCGTGAAGCTGTAGAGATGACTCAACAATTAAAGCCAGATGTCATTACTATGGACGTGGAAATGCCGCAGTTAAACGGCATTGATGCTGTTCGTATTATCATGCGTGATACACCCACGAATGTGCTGATGCTCTCATCGCTTACCCATGAGGGGGCTCGGGTTACATTGCAGGCTCTTGAAGTGGGTGCCGCCGATTATCTGACCAAAGATATTCGTTCTTGGATTAATAAGTCTGATTCGATGCAGAATGATTTAGTTGAGCGAATTGTAGCGCTTGGAGAAAGCAAGCGCCTGCAGCATCAGCCTGCACTCGCAGTTCAGCCTTTAAAGTCGAGGCAGGCTTCAGTGGTTAACTCTTTTCAGCTGGCATCAGCTAAAGTAGAGCGTGTCCCGCAAACAAAAAATAGCCTTATGCCAGCTCAAAGAAAAACTATTTCTAAAAATCCTGAAGCAGGTGCTGGGGCGAACGATGCGCTTTCCAATAAATATGGAAGCAAAAAGGCTCATTTTCCCGAGGGTTGTAAGCTGGTTGTTATCGGTTCTTCAACAGGCGGTCCTGCCGCTTTACAGACGATATTGACAGGATTGCCGGCTTCATTTTCATATCCTTTGCTACTTGTACAGCATATGCCTAAAACCTTTACTTCAGTTTTTGCGGCTCGTTTAAATCAACAATGTAGTATTGAAGTCAAAGAAGCTGAAGATGGAGATCAGCTAAAGCCGGGGCGTGCTTTGTTAGTGCCAGGAGGCCATCAAGTGATGATTGATAGTCGTCAGCCTGATCGTGTTAAAATTTTACCAGGGGATGAGCGGATGACGTATCGTCCTAGTGTGGATGTGGCATATGGTGCCGTGGCAAAAGCATATGCTAACAAAGTGCTGGCGATTATTTTGACGGGTATGGGGGCTGATGGCGCAGAGGGCGCGCGCTTGCTTAAGCAGGCGGGTGCAGTAGTTTGGGCGCAAAACGAATCCAGTTGTACTATCTATGGAATGCCTCAGGCTATAGTAAAGGCCGGGCTAGCGGATGATATTTTAGATTTGAAAGATATTGGTCCTCTGCTTATGAGTCGTGGAAAACTATGAAGCGCTTGGTGAGGATCTGGAAAAATGACGCTCAAGAGTCGAGTCATTAATTTTTTTCGTTAATCTAGTCGCAGTCATAACGGGAATACGCTATGCAGGTTTGGGCAATTGCCAATCAAAAGGGTGGTGTCGGAAAGACAACAACTGTTGTTACATTGGCGGGACTATTGGCCGAAGTTGGCTACAGGGTTTTGATGATCGATCTTGATCCACATGGCTCCTTGACCAGTTATTTTCATTTTGATCCGGATGAATTAGACCATAGTGTGTATGATCTGTTTGTAACCCAAAGTGATGTTACGGCGAAGCAGGTTGATTCGTTGCTATGTAAAACCTCAGTCGATAAAATCCAGCTGATGCCGGCTTCGACGGCAATGGCTACTCTTGAGCGACGTGCGATTGAACATCAGGGGATGGGGCTGCAGGTTGCAAAAGCGTTACGTCACCTGAAGGGGCGTTATGATTATGTGCTGATCGATAGCCCCCCTGTCTTAGGTGTGCTGATGGTCAATGCGCTTGCTGCATGCAGTCACCTGATAGTACCGACGCAAACTGAGTTTCTTGCGTTAAAAGGACTGGAGCGGATGATCCGGACGATCAGTATGGTTAACCGGGCCCGCAAGAAGAAATTAAGTTATACCATTATCCCTACTTTTTACGATCGCCGTACTCAGGCATCTGTGAGTTGCTTACGTGAACTCAATAAGTGCTATCCAAATGAGCTTTCTAGTGCGGTGATACCTATAGATACCAAATTCAGAAACGCTAGTATGAAGGGTGTCGTGCCTTCTTCACTGGATGCCGGAAGCCGTGGAGTGCATGCTTATGCGCGTTTGTTGCGTTCGTTAATAGAGCAGCAGAGGTAGTCGGTTATGGCAAATAAAAAAGTTTCCGGTCGCCAGCATCAGGTTGTTTTTGAGTACTTAGAAGCGCTCTTAATGGACGAGGACGATGTTGAAGAAAGTGTGTCGTTGGCCGAAAAGATTGAAGATGAAAATATTGTTTTCATTGAAGAAATGCTTGATCTTAATGGGGAAACTCAAACACTGAAGCCA
>JBLWXO010000004.1:17605-264885 GCA_048267385.1 Neptunomonas sp.
GAGCCAGAGCCAGAGCCAGAGCCAGAGCCAGAGCCAGAGCCAGAGCCAGAGCCAGAGCCAGAGCCAGAGCCAGAGCCAGAGCCGCTACTTATGGGTGGGGAGCTCAACTGTGTTTTAGTGAATGTCTGTGGGCTTAAGCTGGCGATACCCTTCGAAAACATAGAGGGGGCGTTGTCTTTGAGTACAGTCACATTGAAGCTGGATAATGCCTATGAATGGAGATTGGGCAGCTTTACGCGTGGTTCTATTCAAAGCCGTATCGTCGATACGGGCTGCTGGATATTGTCAGGTAGGTATGATGCCGGGCAATCCCGTTATGAAGAGCTACTTGTACTAGAGGGTAAAAACTGGGCGTTGGCGTGCGATGATCTTGAAAAATCGGTGCGTATACCGCACAGTAAGATTAATCTTAACTCCGATAAGAAAAATCGACCTTGGTTGCTAGGCACCTATATGGAAGAGCGTTGTGCTGTTGTTGATGTGCAAGCGTTGACTAAGCAGTTGGAACAGGCGTCAAACGATCTTTGAACCGCGCCTCGTTCTCTGATGTGGTGGGCCTTAACCTGTTGTAGATGTATAAAAGGGTGGTGTATTGACAGAATCTAGTGTGTGGGTCATCTCTTTTCTAAGTGTTTTTGTAATCCTGTTTTCCGGACTCAGTATCTATACTTTTCTCCGTCAGAAACAGCACGAACGGCAATATAAAGCCTTAGTGACTGTGTTGCGTAATGAGATACGCTCGATAACCGGTAGTTCAATTGGAATGGGCAAGCGCTTGGTTGATATCGAGCAGAAACTTAACATTACGGTTGAAAAGCAGTTAGAACTTGAGAATAGAGATCCGGGTGATTTAGCCTATAATCAGGCCGCTCGTTTAATGGAGATGGGAGCAGATGTTGATGATCTTGTTAAAGATTGTGGTATCGGACGTCCGGAAGCTGAGTTAATGGCTTTATTGCACAAAGAGTTACACACGCATCAAAACATAGAACATAAACAGTCGTGAAGATTCTTCGGGTTTCATGCGTTAGTTTGTTAGGCGTTAGTTTTTATTTTTAATATTGTATGCAAATGCAATTACTTCGGCGATAGCCCGGTATAGCACCTCAGGGATTTCGTCCCCTACTTCTAGTCGAATAAGCACTTCTAATAACTCGGGGCTCTGGTGAATGTGAATTTCGTGCTCCTTTGCCAGTGCGAGTATTTGTTTGGCTATGTCTCCTTTTCCTTTGGCGATCACCTTCGGAGCGGATGAAGACCCATGGTTGTATTTTAAAGCGACGACTGAGTCGACTTCATCTTCTTGATTCATGTTTTGATATCTATCAGTTGTTTTTGTATGGGCGAATGTTGCTGGCGTTGTGCGCCTTGCTTGCAGGTCAGTGCCGGGACTTGTAACCCCAATGCTGTTAACTGTGTTTTGAAACTGTCTAGTTGGTTTCTAACAAAGGTGGCGGTATCGTTATTAGCACAAGTGAAAGAGGCGGAAATTTCATTTCTTTCTTGATTCAAGCTGAGTTCTGCGTCGATGCTACCTGTCTCTTCTAAATCAAAATGAAGCCTGATTTTCCATATGGTCTCGGCTTCATCTCTGCTGTTTTTCTGGCTTCGTTGACTAATACGCATCTCAACGTTTTCAAGCTGGTTATGGTTCTGAACGGGTAGATCAAGCTGAAAAAAACGTTCATTTGTTTCTGTTCTGTCTTGCCGGTGTTGCAGACTATGTAGTTGATTAGTGGTGATACGTGCGAGCATTTTTTCAATAGTGGTTTGTATAATCTGTTTTTGCGTATCAGGAAGCTGTTCGGCTAGTACCTGCATTTTTCCTAAAAATTGCTTCATATCTTTAGGTGGTGCTTGGTTGTTGGCAAGCTTGTTCTCCGTGAATAGGCCACCATAATTAACATTTTGTTTGATCGCATGTCGGGCTTCTGTAGCGCCAGGCTTGACACCAAATAACAGCATTAATGACTGAACTACTTTGTCTATCTGGCCAGCAGCATTGGCGTTGCTGGATTGTGTGCTATTGAGTAGTTGCTGAACACCGTTGGTTAGTGTGATCTGTTGTGGTAGTAATTCCCGCATGCTGTTTTCGATAGTCTTGGCTTGGGCTTCAGTAAGGGGCGCCGCCGCTGTAGAAGGCGGGGAGATAGGCTGTGACCAACGAATTAAGAATTGATCGGTCGTGCCACGTGATACCTGAACCTGCTGTAATGGGGGAAGGTTAGCTGATGTTTTAAGAGCTACAGTTTCTCCTCTTATTTTAAGTGTCATTATATTGGCAGCAAGATCTGCATTGTATTTTGTTCCGGTCGGTTGGGAGAGGGCTTGTGATGCAGAAGGTGTGTGGGGTGGCGGTGTCGTATTTATATGGGTAGTTGTTGGAGGTTGGCCGACTGAGGGGGCCGGAGTTGTTGGCGTTTGGTTTGTTGTCGGTGGTGTCTGGGCTGGCTGAGAGGTGGGTGCTGTTGGTTGTTGAGGCGAAGGCGCAGTCTGAGTGTTGGGTGAACTAGTATGAGTGCTCGTTGGCAGCGGCGGAGAAGCAACAGTAGTTTGTATGGCTGCTTGGGCGGATGCTGTTTGGCTCGTGGTTGTTGCTGTTTGCAATGGTGTATTTGTTGTAAGTAAAGGCGGTTGGGCTGGTTGGGGTAGAGGTGTATGAGATTGCGTCGGTGTTGGTAGTGGTCCAGATATTTGAGTCGTAACAGCCTGTGGTGTGAGGATAGTTTGGCTTGTTGTTTGTGTGATTACCAGAGCATTAATGCTCTGGCCGCCGGGAATCAGGCGATTCAAACGACTTGTGTCATTCGTTGTACGGATGACCGGTATGGCTGTTGTCTGATATGTCCGGCTGTTTTGAGGCTTATCCGGGGTGTTAGAAGCGTTTGTTTTGCTGGTGCCTTGACTACTTATAGTGACTGAAAGCTGACCCGTGGCGGATCTTGAAAGTGTTATCTGGCTACCCTGTGGAATGGGTTGTTGTACCTTGAGCTCCATTAGCACGCTATTGGCTTCTAATTTTAGTCTGAATACGTTTGGGCTAAGCTGGTCTTGGGCTACTTGCCTTACTGTGGCTTGTAAGGTCCCACCTGCGGGTATTAGCTTTTCACTATTTCCGGTACGTGTATTCCCTGAAGAGTCGATCAGGGTAAGTGATTGTGGTGTGATAGTGTTCATTAATAAGCACTTTTTATGTGAAATCTGATCAAGAGCAAGCCCCTACAGAGTTTAATTTGTATATAATGCCCTGTTTATATATCGGCCAGCCATCCATAAAGTGTAGCGTGGCACGTTTGAGTATGCAGTTTTTGAGGGAAAGTTATTGTCGCAGCCACTATTAAAAGTTGTCGATCTGTTTTGTGAACGAGATGAACGTACCTTGTTTGATGGGCTTTCGTTCACCTTGGCAGCAGGAGAATTGATGCAGATAGAAGGAGCGAACGGTAGCGGGAAAACCACCCTGTTAAGAATATTGAGTGGCCTTTCTAATGATTTTGAAGGTGAGATTTACTGGTGTGGTGAGCTGATATCGAAAATGAAGGAGGAGTTTTTATCTTCCATGCTTTATTTTGGCCATCAGCCCGGAGTAAAAGGTGTATTGACCCCGGTAGAAAATTTACGTTGGTACAGCGCTATTCATCCAGCGTTATCGGAAGAGAGCATTATATCTGCGCTTGAGGCGGTTGGTCTTAAAGGATATGAGGATGTACCTTGTCATTCTTTATCGGCAGGGCAGAATCGTCGGGTAAGTTTGGCCCGCTTATATATGAATAGGGCAAGACTCTGGATTTTAGATGAGCCGTTTACCGCGATAGATAAGCGCGGTGTTGCCGCTAAAGAAAAGTTGTTGGCCGGTCATGTGGCTGCAGGCGGGAGCGTGATTTTAACGACACATCATGACTTAACTTCTTGTGGTCCGGTGACAAAGATTAATCTTGATCAATTAATGGGAACTTGATGGCTGAATTGTGTACTAACTCAGCGGAAATATCGTTGAGTCAATTGTTCTCTGCTGTTTTGAAAAGAGATTTGTTGCTGTCATTCAGACGTAAAAGCGATCTGGTTAATCCATTGATCTTTTTCTTAATGGTGGCAACGCTATTTCCTCTTGGGGTAAGCCCGGAGCCAACTTTTTTGGCTGATGTGGCGCCGGGGGTTGTCTGGGTTGCGGCTCTATTGGCAACACTTCTGTCACTGGATGGTATATTTCGCTCAGATTATGACGATGGCACGTTAGAGCAGGTGATGTTAAGCCCTCAACCATTGATGGTCGTCTGTCTTGCAAAAGTCGTGGCTCATTGGATGACGACCGGGTTGCCGTTAGCCTTGATGTCTCCATTATTGGGAGTGATGTTGTTTTTGCCGATGAGTGCGATGTTCGGGTTGGTTGTTAGCTTATTGATCGGCACTTTTGTGCTAAGTCTGATTGGTGCCATTGGCGCGGGCCTGACCGTTGGCTTGAAGCGTGGTGGTGTTTTGATCTCTTTGCTGGTGTTGCCATTGTATATTCCGGTGCTTATTTTTGGTTCGGGTGCAGTGCAGGCAGCGGTAGCGGGTTTGCCACTGGCCGGTTATCTGGCGTTATTGGGGGCTATGTTGGCGTTGGGTATTGTTTTGGCGCCGCTGGCGATTAGCGCGGCTGTAAAAATTTCTGTAACGGGTTAAGAGATGATGAAATATGGCAGGAAGTAATTGGTTACCTCGCTGGTTCTATCAGCTAGCGTCTCCTCGTTGGTGTTATGATATTACCGGTAAATTACTTCCGGGTTTTTTGATAGCAGCTGTCGTGTTGCTGGTTGCCGGGCTTGTCTGGGCATTAGCGTTTGCCCCGCCTGATTATCAGCAGGGTAATAGCTTCCGAATTATGTATATCCATGTGCCTTCTGCCATATTGGCGCAATCCTGTTACATGTTGATGGCGATTGCCGGTGCTGTTGGCCTTGTCTGGAAAATCAAAGTAGCGGATATGGTGGCTTTTGCTTGTGCCCCCATTGGTGCTTCCATCGCCGTAATGGCATTGGCAACAGGTGCTATTTGGGGCAAGCCAACGTGGGGGTCGTGGTGGGTGTGGGACGCGCGCCTGACATCAATGTTGATCTTGTTGTTTCTTTACATGGGGGTGATGGCCTTATATGCCGCAATGGATAATGAAACAACCGCCGCCAAAGCTGCTTCTGTTTTATCTTTGGTGGGCTTGGTCAATATTCCTATTATTAAGTATTCCGTAGAGTGGTGGAATACGCTACATCAGCCAGCGACATTTACTTTAACAGAAAAGCCCGCCATGCCTGTCGAGATGTGGCTTCCTCTGTTAGTGATGGTGTTAGGCTTCTATTGTTTTTTTGGCGTGTCTTTAATGTTAAGGCTACGCAATGAAATTATTCGTCGAGAGCGTCGCTCTGGTTGGGTACGTGAATTGATTGCTTCCCGTTGAGGTGACTGTGCAGTTCGAAACTATATCTGAATTTATAAAAATGGATGGCCACGGACTTTATGTCTGGTTGTCCTATGCGATTGGAGTCTCGATTCTAATAGGGAATCTGATTTTGCCATTGTTTACACGTAAAGAGCTGATAAAAAATTTAGCTAGGCGTCTACGTAGGGAGAACAACGCTCAATGAATCCGAAACGTAAAAAGAGGCTTATCCTCGTCCTCTTTCTTGTTTTTGGTGTAGGTGTCGCAGTCAGTTTGGCGCTCTATGCACTGAATCAGAATATTAATCTTTTTTATTCGCCGTTGCAGATTGTCAATGGTGAAGCCCCTGAGAATACACGTATACGCGCTGGCGGCATGGTCGTCGAGGGCAGTGTTGTGCGGGACCAGAAAAGCTTGCATGTTAAATTTGAAATGACCGATTACGCAAAAACAGTAGCCGTAGAGTATACCGGCATTCTCCCTGACCTATTTCGTGAGGGGCAGGGTATTGTTGCGCAGGGCTCACTCGATGCTCAAGGCGTTTTTCAAGCGGTAGAGGTGTTAGCAAAACACGATGAAAACTATATGCCGCCTGAAGTAGCTGATGCGTTGGAAAAATCAGGTCAAATGCCGACTCCACCGAAAGAGGCGTTCAATAAATGATACCTGAACTTGGGCAATACTCACTTATTCTCGCCTTGAGTCTGTCTGTACTTTTATCTTCTGTGCCCTTGTTTGGGGCGTATACAGGCAATGCGCTCTGGATGAGCTATGCACGTCCGTTGGCAAAATCGCTTTTCTTATTTTTACTGATCAGCATGCTTTGTCTTGGTTATGCTTTCATGACTGATGACTTTAGTGTTGCTTATGTGGCGAATAACTCCAATACAGCTCTGCCTATCTATTATAAATTCAGTGCTATTTGGGGGGGGCATGAAGGCTCTTTATTACTTTGGGTGTTTATCCTGAGTGCCTGGACCTATGCGGTTGCCATCAAAAGTAAAGAGCTACCGCTGGATATAGTGGCGCGTGTATTATCTGTAATGGGTATGATCAGTGTCGGCTTCACCTCCTTTACTTTAATGACGTCGAGCCCTTTTAGCCGGTTGTTAACCAATACTCCCTTAGAGGGCGGGGATCTCAATCCTCTGTTGCAGGATATCGGTCTGATTATTCATCCTCCTATGCTGTATATGGGGTATGTTGGTTTTTCAGTGGCGTTTGCTTTTGCGATTGCGGCCTTAATGGGTGGACGGTTGGATTCTGCTTGGGCGCGCTGGTCACGCCCATGGACAAATGTTGCTTGGTCTTTTCTCACAATTGGTATCGTGCTTGGTAGCTGGTGGGCGTATTATGAATTGGGTTGGGGCGGCTGGTGGTTCTGGGATCCTGTGGAAAATGCCTCATTTATGCCTTGGTTGGTGGGAACAGCATTGGTGCATAGCCTTGCAGCAACCGAAAAGCGTGGTGTTTTTAAAAGCTGGACGGTTTTGTTAGCTATTTTCGCTTTCTCACTGAGCTTATTAGGTACGTTTTTGGTCCGCTCCGGGGTGCTAACGTCGGTTCACGCGTTTGCGTCTGATCCTGAACGTGGTTTTTTTGTTCTGGTGCTGCTGGCGATTACTGTGGGAGGCTCTTTTTTGCTTTATGCGATTAAAGCCGCGCATGTTAAAAGTGAATCCTCATTTGAGCTGGTTTCCAGAGAAAGCTTTCTGTTAATTAACAATATACTGTTAGTAATTGTCTGCCTGATGGTGTTGTTGGGTACCTTGTATCCATTAATTATTGATGCAATGTCATTGGGTAAAATTTCTGTAGGGCCTCCCTATTTTAACGCCTTGTTTGTACCGCTCATCGCTGTAATGGTGGTATTTATGGGGGTTGGGTCTATTTCCCGATGGAAGAAAACAGAACCTCATTATTTGCTGAAACAGCTCGGTATTCCTGCGCTGGTGGCGTTGGCGCTTGGGTTGTCTTTTCCGTTTATGTATGCCGGTGCGTTTGAGTTGCAAACGGCGTTGGGAATGGTGCTGGCCTTTTGGGTTGCTATTTCCGTACTCCGAGATGTTTTAAATAAAGTTAAACATAAACGTACATTGTCTGAAGGCTTGCAAGGCCTCTCAAGAAGTCATGTTGCTATGTTGCTGGCACATCTTGGTGTAGCCGTTTCTATTGTCGGTGTTGCTTTGGTCTCGATTTATAATGAAGAACGTGACCTGCGTATGATGCCCGGAGATACCTTGGCGTTTGAAAATTATACTTTCATATTTGAAGGCTCAAAGAAGGTCGATGGTCCGAATTATACATCGGACATGGGTGTCCTCACGGTTTTGAAAAACGGCGATAGTCACTCAGTAATGTATCCGGAAAAACGTCTCTATACAGCGAGAGGGAATGTGATGACGGAAGCTGATATTGATCCGGGTTTGTTTGGTGATCTTTATGTGGCGATGGGCGAGCCGCTGGAAGGCGGTGCGTGGGCTATTCGCGTTCAGTATAAGCCGTTTGTCCGTTGGATTTGGCTGGGTGGTATTATGATGGCGTTGGGCGGTGCATTGGCAGCCAGTGATGCTCGTTATCGTAAAAAGCAGGCGAGTAAGCGTACGAAAAATGAAGCAATACTCACTCGTGAAAATGTGACGGTTTAAAGGTAGTGAACATGCGTCGATTTGTACTTTTTATCCCTTTGATCATATTTATAGTGATGGGGGCTTTATTCTGGAAAGGCTTAGGCCTGAATCCTACTGAGCTGCCCTCAGCTCTTATTGATAAGCCTGTGCCTGACTTTAGTCTTCCCTCCTTGGGCGATGATACTCAAGTGCTGACTCAGAATGATTTGAAAGGCAAGCCGGCACTGTTGAATGTATGGGCAACGTGGTGTCCAACGTGTAAGCAAGAGCATGCGCAACTGAATAAGATTGCGCGTGAAGAGGGGGTCATTATTTATGGTATTAACTATAAAGATGAGAGAGGCGCAGCCAACGAGTGGTTACGTCGCTATCGTGATCCCTACGTATTAAACATTTTTGATGAGCAGGGAACGCTAGGTTTAGACCTTGGTGTTTATGGTGCGCCTGAAACCTATGTGCTTGATGCAAGCGGTGTCATTCGTTACAAGCATGTGGGTGCCGTAGACGAAAAGGTATGGTTGAAATTACAAACCATTTTACAACAAATATCTACAGAGTCTCAGGGGTAATGATGAGATCATTCATTGTTGTATTTATGCTATTTCTGTCATTGGCTGCTAATGCCACCATTGATACATACGAGTTTAAGGATGATGCTGGTCGTGAGCGCTTTCAGCAATTAACCAATGAGCTGCGGTGTCCAAAGTGCCAGAATCAAAACCTGGCGGGTTCTAATTCGCCCATCGCATCAGATTTACGCCGCGAGATTTACCGGATGGTGGAAGAAGGTAAGCAAGACGCTGAAATTACTGATTATATGGTGACACGCTATGGAGAGTTCGTGCTTTATCGTCCGCGAATGACAGCAAGTACATGGGTTTTATGGTACGGCCCTTTTGTGTTGGTAGCCGTTGGCTTTGCGGTTGTTTTGTTGATTACACGTAAGCGCAAGCGGACTCATGAAAAGCAAGATGATTCATTAAATGAAGATGATAAAACACGATTAGCGAAACTGCTGGATAAGGGAAAGGCTGAATGATTCAATTATGGGTTGGTATTGCACTTCTGACACTTCTGGCGTTGGCGTTTGTGTTTGTTCCTTTTATACAGGCGAGAAAGGCTCAAACGACTGCGATCAATACTGATCGTACGCGGAAAAATATAGATATTTTTGAAGAGCGTTTAGCTGAGCTTGATGTTGAACGGTTGGCAGGTAATCTCGAAGATAAAGATTACGCAGAGCTTAAATTAGAACTGGAGAAAAACCTGCTTGAAGATGCTGTTGAGGAAGCAGCGCCTGTTATCTCTTCGTCTATTGGATCGAAGCAGCTTGTCGCTGTGACAGTGATGGCTTTATTGATTCCGGTTATCGCGTTTGGTTTGTATTTTCAACATGGAAGTGCGCGTCAGTTGCAGTTGAGCATGGAGCATCCTGAACAACTGCGTTTCAAAGATGGTGAACAACCCACGGTAGAAGAAGCTATCCAGATGTTGGTTAATGAGCTGGAAGCAAATCCTGAGAATGCTGAAGGCTGGTATATTTTGGCGACGACCTATATGAGTTTGGGTGAATACGATAAAGGTGTTGACAGCTTTAAGCATGTGCTCGATGTGTTGCCGGAAGATGCTACGCAATATGTGGGTGTGATGGGGCAGTATGCACAAGGTCTCTATTTTGCTAAAGGTGGCAAAATGGATGAAGAGGTCAGGCAGCAGATCCAGCTAACGTTAGACCGGGAACCGTTAGAAGTAACTGCTTTGGGGTTGTTGGGTATTGATGCGTTTGAGTTGGGGCACCTCGAAGATGCGATAGGTTATTGGCGCAAAGCGTTGCAAAACGCAGAACCAAGCGCAGCGGACTCCCTTAAAGCAGGCATTCAACGTGCATTAGAGCAGTTGGCGCAGCAGGGCAAAGCAGTACCCGATGTCCCTGAGTTGGTAAGTGCGAGTGTGCAACTTGTCGTGAGTATTGATCCGCAATTAAGTGGAAAAATATCTGCAGATCAGACTGTGTTTGTTTTTGCCAAACCAGTAGGCGGGCGTATGCCCGTTGCAGCGATGCGCTTAACAGTAGGTGAGCTGCCAAAAACAATTATATTGGATGATAGTTTGGCTATGACACCACAGGCGAAGCTGTCGTTGCATCCAAATATAGAAATCGGTGCCCGGATATCAATGAGCGGACAGCCGCAAGCCTCCTCTGGTGATTTGCAGTCGGCGACAGTGCAGGTCGCTGTTAAAGAGCTTACTGAGTCAGTAAGTCTCCTCATTGATCAGGTTGTTGAGTAAGGTGCTGGCTAGATTGTTCAGTAGAATCGTTCGGTTTATAGTATGAATAAGTTTACGTTTTCTGAGGCAAGTGTTTAAACATGGATATCGGCTTAAGAGAGTGGTTGATAATTGGTGGGGTTCTGGTTATTGGCCTGATTATTTTCGACGGTTGGCGCCGTATGAAAGGCCAGAGAAATACCCTGAAGATTGATATCGATAGAAGCCTTTCAGATTCCATTGAGGGGGCATCAAGTTCTGATGCCCATAATCCTGAGTTGCCAAACGGTGGGGCCAGAGCGCAGAAAGGCTACAGCAATGAAGCTTTCCATTCGCGCGTTAGCGATGAAAAGATGGGAGCAGAAGCGCGCATTGACCCTGGCTTTGAGCATTTGAATGATTACCTTGAAAGAGATTCTGCGGGTCACGGAAGTGCTGCTGCGCCTCAAAAAGTTGAGATGTTTAAAGAAGCACCCGAAAAATCAGAGCATCAGGCTGCTCAACAAGTTGAATTAGATCCGCTGTTTGATGATATTCCAGAAATACTCTCTCCGGTAAGAAGAGCTGTTGAAAAGGCTGCGGAGCCGGTTGAAGTAAAACCGCAACAGCCCGCAGATTTTTTTGATCTGGAGCAGCCGATTACTGTTTTAATGAGACAAGCTTCAGAAAAGCATGCTGAAGGTGAGCCTTTAGCTTCGCCTCAGGAAGAGATGTTTTTTTATTCAGAGGCTGCCGAGGCTCCAAAAGCTGAGGCCACTGAAGTCGATGAAGAAAGTGCTCATCTAGATAGCGCTGATCAAGATAGCGCTGATCAAGATAGTGCTGATCGTTATAGTCATGAGAGCGGTGAGCATACTGAAATTGATGATGACTACTTGCAAGAACATGAGATGCTTGAGAAATATTCCGACGTTGAGGAAGAACCTGTTCATGAGTCATTATTTGCTGAAGAGGCGGTCGATTCAGAAGATAGGTTGACGGCGGATGTGGATGTAAAAGTTTTTGAGACGCCTCAGAACGAAGGTTATAACGAGCTGGAAGAGTCTGATAATCTTCAGAGCCGAGTTGTTCAGCCGGAAATAGGGAATGCTACTGGTTTGTCAGAGCAGGACTCCTTGTTTGAGAGTGATACATCGGTTCAGAAGGATCGACTGGAGCATGCACGCAGTGATCGTAAAGCGCGTGAGCATGCGCCAGAACCTGAAGAAGTTTTAGTGATTACCGTGGTTGCAAAGCAACAGCCTCTGGATGGACAAACCCTGCTTCAGGTCGTGTTAGCTTGTGGGATGCGCTTTGGTGATATGAATCTATTTCACCGTTTTGAAGAGGGTGTCGATAAAGGCGCCGTCCAATTCAGCATGGCGAATGCTGTCAATCCCGGAACCTTTGATCTGGAACAGATGGATCAGATGACTACCCCGGGTGTCAGTTTCTTCATGTCTATGGGTGAGCCTGCGGATGTGAAGAATGCTTTCGAGTGCATGTTGGCAACAGCTGAAACTGTGTCAAAGCATTTGGGGGGGGATTTGCTGGATGAGAATCGTTCGGTCATGCGTCCTCAGACGAAAGCGCATTATCGTGAGCGTATTCGTGAATATGAGATGCACAACCTGCATCGTCGGAAGTAACGCTGGTCATTCATTACAATAAGCCATTCTTTCCCTTTAATAGTCTGAAAAACTCCATGTCTACTGATCCTGTATTACATAAAAATGCTCAGCCTTCTGCGGAGCTGTTAAAGGAAGTTGAACAGCTACGCACGCAAATTGATCAGCATAATTATCGTTACTATGTGCAGGATGCCCCTTCTGTCCCTGATGCTGAATATGATCGCCTTTTTCAGCGATTAAAGCAGATTGAGCAAGAGTATCCTGATCTCATCACTGTTGATTCCCCGACGCAGCGTGTCGGTAGCAAGCCTATTAGTAGTTTTGATGAAGTTAAGCATGAGATGGCGATGCTCTCATTGGATAATGCTTTTTCTGAGGGCGATTTACGTGACTTTGATCGCCGTGTCCGTGAGCGTTTATCAAACGAAGCATTACCCATCTCTTATGCCTGCGAGCCTAAACTAGATGGCATCGCCGTTAGTCTGCTCTATGAAAATGGCATATTGGTGCGTGGTGCGACAAGAGGTGATGGCTCGACCGGTGAAAATATCACACATAATGTTAGAACCATTCCTTCCATACCGCTGAAGCTTTTAGGCGAAGGTATTCCGGATCGGCTGGAAGTGCGTGGTGAGATCTATATGCCCAAGGCCGGCTTTCAAGCATTAAATGAACGCGCAATAGCGAAAGGTGAAAAACCTTTTGTCAATCCGCGTAATGCGGCTGGTGGAAGCCTGCGGCAGTTAGATGCACGGATTACAGCCACACGTCCTCTTGAAATGTGTTGCTATGGTATTGGTGTTTTTTCGGGTGGAGTGATGCCTGAGGCCCATGTTGAAAGTATGCAGCAGCTGCATTGCTGGGGTTTTAAAATCAGTCGTTACCTTGAGCTGGTTGAAGGTGCTGAAGGCTGTCTTGATTACTATGAGCGAATGGCTCAACTCAGAAATGGGTTGCCCTACGAGATTGATGGTCTGGTTTTTAAGGTGAATGAGTACGCACTTCAGCAGCGTCTGGGGTTCGTCTCTCGTTATCCGCGTTGGGCAATTGCGCATAAATTTCCTGCACAGGAAGAGATGACTCAGGTTGAAAATATAGAATTTCAGGTGGGTCGTACAGGGGCGATTACGCCAGTAGCACGCTTAAAGCCAGTCTTTGTGGGTGGTGTTACGGTAAGTAATGCAACTCTGCACAACATGGATGAAATTGCACGTTTAGATTTGAAAATAAAAGACTGGGTGGTTATTCACCGCGCAGGTGAAGTGATTCCCAAGGTCGTTCGTGTTGTTGTTGAGCGGCGTCCTGATGATGTGGTTGATGTTATTTTTCCTGAGCATTGCCCGGTGTGTCATTCTGATGTGGAGCGTGTCGAAGGAGAAGCGATAGCGCGCTGTAGTGGAGGACTTAGCTGTTCTGCGCAGAGAAAAGAAGCGCTGCGTCACTATGCATCTCGTAAGGCTATGAATATTGATGGTCTGGGGGGGAAGCTCATCGATGCATTGGTAGAAAAGGAGCTGTTGAACTCTATTGCCGATATCTATCAGTTAAAGCATCATGATATCGCTGACCTGGATCGGATGGGTGAGAAGTCGGCTGATAATCTTCTGACGGCTATCGATAAATCAAAAACAACCAGTCTGGCCCACTTTATCTATTCTTTAGGCATTCGTGAGGTCGGAGAAGCTACGGCACGGAATTTGGCGAATGCATTTGGCGATCTTGATGGTTTGATTGAAGCAGATGAAGAACAACTATTGGCAGTGCCTGATGTTGGTGGGATTGTTGCCCATCATATCCGTACTTTTTTTCAGCAGCCACACAATCTTGAAGTGATTGACGCATTAAAGGGAGCAGGTGTTACTTGGCCTGTTCAGGAAGTTGCAGAGCCTCAAGCGCAGCCGTTATTGAATCAAGTGTATGTGCTTACGGGAACGCTGGAGCGTATGGGGCGCGATGAAGCTAAAGAGAAGTTACAGCAGTTGGGCGCTAAAGTTTCGGGTAGTGTATCGAAAAAGACAGATTGTGTTATTGCAGGCCCGGGTGCAGGGAGTAAGCTGGCTAAGGCGGAGTCTCTTGGCGTGACAGTGTTAGATGAAGAAGGTTTTATTGAACTATTGTCATCGTATGGTGTGCCGATAGTATGATTATTCCGCTAGAGGCAATTTCTGCAGAGGCGCTGGAAGGCTTGATTGAGGAGTTTGTAACCCGGGATGGCACTGATTATGGTGTTGAGGAAACATCGCTATCTCAGCGGGTAGAACAGATAAAGCGCCTGTTGAAAGCTAAAGAGGTTGTTATTCTTTTTAATGAAGCGACTGAAGATGTGAATCTGGTTTTGAAGCAAAACCTGCGTTAACAGCTATTTACCAACCGAAATTGATAATACTGAGTTTCGGTTTTTGGGCTGGATTATCAGGCCCAGCTTTCGATATGTGAACCACTAATTAGCAGCCTTAAAAGATCAGATCGACAGACAATGCCAAGTAGCTGGTTGTTGCTATCAAAAACGGGCATTGCATTGATTTCGTACTCAATAAAACTTGATGAAATCACTGAAATATCTGTATCAGGAGAGGCGGCTATCAGCTGCTTAGTGTAAAAGTTGGCAATGCTGACGGGTGACTCTTTTCCGTGCTCAATGATGTCGATGTGCGAAATAATGCCAACCGGTTCTTCATTGTTTCCGGTGACCATCAAGTGGCTGACATGTAACTCTTGCATTCTCATCCATGCGGTTTTGAATGTCACTTCGCGTGCAATGGTATGTACAGGGTGGCTCATGATTTGAGCGGCTTTGAGTTTTGTTGCTCGGGGTTTGGTCTTTTCGGGATTAATGGCACTGTAGGTATCAGGCGAGCTACTTTTAAGGGGGGGCTTGGTTTCATGGCTCAGTATGTTTGTGAAGCTCTCTCCATCCGAACGTACACGTTTCTCTACGCCTGCACTGTCATGTGTTGCTTTAGTCGGGGATGTTTGTTCAACCCCTCTGGCTGGGAATAACGACTTTACCGGAGTTTCAATCCGGTTGCCGTGATCGATTACAATTAACGACATATGTCGTGCTCCATATGTGTTATATCCCCTAATTATTTGCGTTGGGTTGTTTAATGGTCCTGTTACTACTTACTTATCGGCCAATGTGAGAGAGTCTTAAGAGTGGCCACTTACTTATCCTTTTCTTCGGATCAGTGATTTGATAATAAAGCGAGCTGGGTGTAATGCATAGCTAATATCTTCAGGAAGTGGACTAGGCTCGCCGCAAATTGATGATGCCAGGTGCTCAGAGGCCAATGGCGCGGTGATCAGGCCTTTTGAACCGTGGCCTACATTGACATAAAGACCGGTGTGCAGTGGTGCTGGTTGGCTGTCGAATTTCCAGTTTTTATCCTTCCTGAGTTTTGCATAGCGTTCAATATATTCATTGAAAACAGGAGCAGGCCCGGCAATAGGTAGGTAATCAGGTGTAGAGCAGCGGTATCCGACTTTTCCCTGCCACTCATCAACAGGTGGAAGTAGGCGGGCAAAATGAGGAACGGCGTTAGATAGCATCTGTAAATTACTATCATGGTCTGCTTTTCTTAATTCCGGAGACTGGTCATGTAGATCAAAAGTCGCTCCGAAGCTATAGGTGTTATCAAGTGGCGGGGATATATAGCCCTCGCCGCAAACAACCGTTTTAATATGATCTTCGGAGCCTGGCTGAGTTGATGAAAGCTTACTCGAAGATACTTTTACTGAAGAAGCTTTTACTGAAGAGACTTGGCCGCGAATAGGTTTGATCGGAAGGTGGTTCAGAGGGTCGAAGTTTTTGGCATGTGAGGCAGAGGCAACGATGACTATGTCGGCAATATGTTGCTGGTCTTTTTCATCCGTAACGCACCAGCGCATTTCTGGCGTTTGTGTTAGCGCTGTTATGTTGGTGGAGAGTGTTAAATTGATGTTTTTATGATTGATCAATGCCTCGCAAAAACCTTTAGGGTATACCCAGCCCGCTCGGGGAAAGTGCAGCGCTTGATGATCAATTCTTGTACCTGCAATCTTTGTGGCTTCCTCCGCAGAAAGCAGTGATACCACCTCGCTGCTGTAGTGTCCCCCTGCGGTGATGGAGCGTTGCCGGTCCGCTTCTTTGGTAGAGGTGGCAAGCTGCAATACGCCGCACTGTGAGGCCGTGTGGTTGTCCAGGCAGTCATGGATTTTTAGCAGGCGCAATGTGTACTCTAAACCGCATAGGTGCATTTCTCCCCCCAATGTTGGAAGAGTCGGGAGCTTGGCATACAGCGCACCTTGGCGGTTACCAGAGGCTTCTGTGCAGATACTGCTCTGCTGGTCAATAAGCTGTACTTTGATACCTCTTCGCGCTAATGCTTCAGCAGTTGAGCAACCGGCTAATCCTGCGCCGATGACGATAGCGGTTTTGGGTTTTTCTATATCAGGCAGCGCGAACCAAGGTGGCGATGTTTTTTCGATAGCGTTGCTTGCTTGAAATTGACCGATTAACATATCTCGTTTTTTGCCAAATCCGGCTTTTTTCCTGATATCAAACCCTTGTTCTATGAGCCCCTTACGAACAAAGCTGGCCGCAGCGTAGGTCGCTAAAGTGGTGTTTGGATGGCTTAAACGAGCCATTTGCTGAAAAAGCTGAGTGCTCCACATATCTGGGTTCTTGGCGGGGGAGAAGCCGTCTAAATACCAGGCATCAACGGATGTATTTAGCCGAGCCAAACTTTCGGTAGTATCTCCAATACAAAGGGTTAGATAAAAGCGCCCTTTATCGAAAATAAAACGATGCATCCCTTTGATAACAGGAGGGTACTGTGACAATAACTGTTCAGCAAAGTGATTGAATTGTGGTTGTGTAGATAAGGCTTTGCAGAGGTCGTCGTAAGTGACCGGGTACAACTCAGTTGAAATAAAATGCATTCCATAAAGCGCTGTAGATGACAGCTCATTGAGTAAAGTCAGTGTGCAGAGCAGATTAGTGCCTGTACCGAAACCGCTCTCGGCAATGGTCAGTTGACTATTAGAAAGTGCTGCAGCGCGTTCTGTAATCTGGTTGCCATCAATGAAAACGTAGCGGCTTTCAGCGATACCATCAAGCAGGCTACTGTAAAAATCACCGAACGCCTTGGCAAGGGGGACGCCTTCAGACCATGTCAGCTGGGCATTGTGAGGTTGCATAAAGTTCACTCAAGAAAAAAAGTTTATTGTAAGGCAAGAGAGTGTGCGGATCGAATATATGGAGACTCAGTCATCATAGTAGATGATAAGGCAGTGTGTTAAAATCGCGGCCAGATCTGGATTTGATTCTTGAACGCCTTTATCTCAGGAAGAGAGTTGCTCATGCTTGTTTTCTTCCCTTTGATAAATATACACGGATTATTTGAATAAATTACGGCTCTTTCTGTGAGCTTCTACTCGGTAGGCAATGAAATGAACTTTTCTATTCAAAACACACGTATTGCAATTCTTGGTTTAGGTTATGTCGGGCTACCATTAGCGGCGGAATTTGGTAAGCATTTTCCAACGGTAGGCTTTGATATCAATAAGGCTCGATTAGCAGAGCTACAGGATGGCGTTGATAGTACGCTTGAAGTCAGCAGTGAAGAACTGGCAGAAGCAACGCAGTTAACTTACAGTGCTGAGATTAGCGCCCTTCAGGAATGTAATGTTTTTATTGTGACGGTTCCAACACCGATTAATGAACACAAACAACCAGATCTGACTCCCTTACTGAAAGCGAGTGCCGTTATCGGTAAAGCCCTGAAGCAAGGTGATATCGTTATCTATGAGTCGACTGTGTATCCCGGTGCGACAGAAGAGGATTGCGTTCCTGTGTTGGAGCGTGAGTCTGGTCTCACATTTAACGTTGATTTTTATTGTGGTTATAGCCCGGAGCGTATCAATCCGGGCGATAAAGAACACCGTGTTACCAGTATATTGAAAGTCACCTCTGGATCGACACCTGTAGTAGCCGATTTTGTCGATAGTCTGTACCGTTCAATTATTACTGCGGGAACTTATAAAGCGAGCTCTATTAAAGTCGCTGAAGCTGCAAAGGTTATTGAAAACACGCAGCGTGATGTCAATATCGGTTTGATCAACGAACTGGCGGTTATTTTTAATAAGCTGGGCATCGATACAGAAGAGGTACTTAAAGCTGCAGGCACAAAATGGAACTTCTTGCCTTTTCGCCCGGGCTTGGTTGGCGGTCATTGCATAGGTGTCGATCCATACTATCTTACGCATAAAGCACAGTCGGTTGGCTATCATCCTGAAATCATACTGGCGGGTCGTCGTTTGAATGATGGCATGGGGGCGTATGTAGTGAGCCAGTTAGTTAAATCGATGCTGAAAAAGAGAATTCAGGTGGATGGAGCACGCGTATTGGTATTGGGTCTTACTTTTAAGGAGGATTGCCCGGACCTGCGTAACACCAAAGTAGTCGATATTGTAAATGAGCTCTCAGACTACGGTATTAATGTGGACTGTTACGATCCTTGGATTAATGCTGCCGATGCTGAGCATGAATATGGTATCACCCCTGTGACAGTGCCAGAGCAGGGTGCTTATGATGCAGTTATTGTTGCAGTGGCTCATAAGCAGTTTAAAGCGATGGGGTCTGAAGGTATTCGCTCATTTGGTAAGCCTGAGCATGTTCTGTACGATCTGAAATATATTTTACCCACTGAAGCTGCTGATCTTCGCCTTTAAGGAAGGAAAAAATATGACTCGTTACGAACAGATTAAAACAGAGCTTCTCGCCAGCCCGAAAGTCTGGTTGGTGACAGGTGTTGCAGGATTTATAGGCTCTAACCTACTAGAGACTTTGCTGAAATTAAACCAGCGTGTTGTAGGGCTGGATAACTTTGCAACAGGCTTTCAGCATAATCTGGACGAAGTGCAATCCCTGGTGACGGCAGAGCAGTGGGCTGGGTTCAGGTTTATCGAGGGCGATATTCGCCAACTTCAGGACTGTCATAATGCTTGTGTAAGTGTTGATTATGTATTGCATCAGGCAGCTCTTGGCTCTGTGCCTCGCTCTATCAACGACCCGATCGCGACTAATGAAACCAATATCAGTGGCTTTCTCAATATGCTCGTAGCCGCTCGTGATGCGAAGGTGAAAAGCTTTACCTATGCAGCAAGTAGTTCTACTTATGGAGATCATCCTGCACTGCCAAAAGTTGAAGAGAATATTGGAAATCCCCTGTCTCCCTACGCCGTTACAAAATACGTTAATGAGTTATATGCCGATGTTTTTTCTCGTACTTATGGTTTCAAATCCATAGGGCTGCGTTATTTTAACGTTTTTGGTAAACGTCAGAACCCAAACGGTGCCTATGCTGCTGTTATACCTAAGTGGGCTGCAGCCATGATTTCTGGTGAACAAATATTTATCAATGGTGATGGCGAAACTAGTCGGGATTTTTGTTATATCGAAAATGCTGTTCAGGCAAACTTGTTGGCATCAATGGCTGATGAAAATGCTAAAAATGAAGTATATAACGTTGCTGTGGGTGATAGAACAACACTGAATGAATTGTTCGATGAGCTGAAAAATGCACTAGGAAAGAACAATGTTGTGTATCAAGTAGATCGAATGTATCGTGATTTTCGAGCTGGTGATGTAAAGCATTCTCAAGCTGATACAACTAAAGCTGCAGATAAGATTGGATACTCGCCTAAATACCGTATATCAGAAGGGATTGAAGCAGCCATGCCTTGGTATATGGCTAATAGATAAATACGATCATTTGTTGTTAAATTATGAGGGTGTTTAGTAGATAAACGCCCTTTGAATTTTTTTGAAAGTTTAGCCCCATAAGGTAGGGTCTATTGAGTCGTATTTTATCAAGCAAGGCGTCTTTACTGCTATCACCACTTGTTTTTAGTGCTGGAGTTGCTGCTGCTCGTTTGTCACCGATTTTGATTGGTATTGTTCTTACTGTTTTTTTAGGTGAAGGCTTATCCGATTTTGTTTCTTTTCTTTTAATAAGTAATATTTTAATTTCCTTTTCTTCACAGGGGGCTCAGTCTCTAATAATTAGCTCGGAAGATAAAGAAAATGCTCTAGAGTACAGTGGTTTTTCGTTTTTTGTTTTATTTGTTATTTATTTTTTATTTTCTATCGTGGATTTTTTTTATTTTGATTTTTATTCATTTTATGAAAGTGTTTTAGTTCTGTGTTATTCATCAGGTTATCTTGGTATTAACTTATACTGTGCAGTTCTTAATAGAAATAAAGAGAATATTAAAGCTGGTCTTTTTTGGTTGTTTACTGCTGGGGTTGTTTTTGTTGTTTCATGTTTAGTTATTGTTTTTTCTGAATCTTATTATGCTTTTTTAACTGCGTACTCAATGTTATGGTTTTCTTGGTGCCTATTTGTATTAAAAGATGTCCTCAAAATAAAAGTTTTGAAAATATTATCTGTATTGATAATTAACAAAAAAAGTTTTGTGATGCTGTCAATGTTCGGTTGTATTCCCATGTTGGGGATGTATCTATTAAAGTTGGGTTACGATAGTAGTGCTTCGGAATCAGAAATGCTCGGCTTTGCCGTAGGTTTTCAGATGTTCTCAATGTCATTGTTTTTGCCGGGAATTTTAGGTGCTTTGGTTGTTCCACGTTTAGTTGAGCTAATGTCGAAGACGAGTAAAGTAGACTTTCGCTGGAAGAGCTTGCCATTGATTTTTTATGTATTGTTAAGTAGTTGTCTCGCTGCTTTGGGTAGTATCTTCTCGTTTGATATTTTTTCTTTATATGTAGATGTTCCATTAATTGAACAGGTTGACTTGCTGAGGTCATTTTTATGGGTGGCTGTATTAGGTGCTGTTAATGCCTATTTTATTCAAATAGTAATGGCAAAAAGGCAATATGAAAGTTTGTTTATATCATCTATTTTGTGGTTGCTGGTTATTGTACTTGTTGGGTTTGTATATGCTCCCGTTCCAATATACTTATCGTTAGGGAGTGCTTATGTTGCATCTACATTTTATCTGCTTATATCAAGCAGGAGAGTGGTATGAAAAAAGTATTTTTTTTAGCTAATGCTTATAGTCCTCATGTAAGGCAGTGGCTTTATAAAAATAAAGAAATTAATATTGATGTTGAGATTCTTACTATAGATATTGAAGGGCCTGTTAAACTAGATGCTCGCATTAATTATATAGGTCTTCCAATTTTAAGGAAATTCAAGTTATTGCAGTATATTTATGCAGGGCTTTATTTGCGCTGCAGTAGAAAATATATTGGGTTTTTACATGCTCATAATACATCCGGGTACGGATTGGTGGCGTACCTTTCAGGGCGGGATTACTATATTACGACCTATGGGAGTGAAATATATTCTTGTGATTATAAGAGCGCCTTTTATTTTAAAATGATAAAGATCATACTTGATAAAGCATCAAGGGTGTCATCTACTACGCAAAAAATGAAATCATACCTTGTTGAAAAGTTAAATATCTCACCAAGTAAAATATTTAACTTTTCTTTAGGTGTTAATGCTTCCTTTTCAAATTTAGGCGTTACTGAAAAAACACAATTCATAATATTTTCTAATAGACGTATTGGGGAATTATATAATACTGATCTTATAATTGATGGGTTTTATGAATTTGTTAAAAGAGTTCCTGACGCGAATGCCAAGCTTATTTTGTTGGAAGGTGATCTTGACTCTGAATATGCTGATCTTATTTATAATAAAGTAGACAGTTATGGACTGGGGGCGAGTATTGAATTTGTTAAAGGTTTTGTTGCCGAAAGTGAACTAGTAGAGTGTTTTAATAGATCCAGCTGTTCTATTTCTATACCAAAATCTGATCAGTTATCTTCATCGATTTTAGAGTCTATATCCGCAGGTGTTTTGCCAATAGTGAGCCCGTTAGCAGCATATGATATTTTGATTGAATCTGGTGTTGTTTCTGTTGTTAAAGACTCCGTAGTTAATAACATTGAGGATGTTTATATTAAGTTTATTAATAATGAATTAGACGGTTTTAGGGAAAAGCTAATTAATTTTTCTAATGATTTAAATCAGGAAGTTAAGGGTGAGCTGAAGAAGTTTTACTGCAAAGGTTAGAATTATAGAATTTTTACTTGTATGTGATTAGTAGATTAATTTTTTATCTGAATTTTAATTTCGATAGAATAAAACCAATAATATATGGCTGATAGGTTTATAAATGAAACAGGTTTTGCAGGATATGATAAAAGGCGGATCTACTATTGTTGAGTCCCCAACGCCTCAAGTAACTCAAGGCAACCTACTCATAAATACAACGACCACCTTGATTTCAGCTGGAACTGAGCGAATGTTAGTTGGTTTTGGTAAAGCCAGTTTAGTTGAAAAAGCGAGGCAGCAGCCTGATAAAGTCAAAATGGTACTTGAGAAGGTACAAACAGATGGTCTGATGACAACGGTAGATGCAGTAAAGTCTAAATTAGCACAGCCTTTGCCTCTTGGTTACTGCAATGTAGGCGTTATTGCTGATCTAGGAAAAAATACTGATGGGTTTAAAGTGGGAGATCGTGTTGTTTCTAACGGTCCGCACTCTGATGTAGTTCGCGTAGGTAAACACCTTTGCGCAAAGATACCGGACAGCGTAACTGATGACGAGGCAGTTTTTACTGTTGTGGCAAGTATTGGGCTTCAGGGGCTACGACTGGCTGAGCCAACTATAGGCGAGTGTTTTGTTGTGACTGGCGCCGGTTTAATTGGCTTGCTGACGGTGCAACTATTGAAGGCGCAGGGGTGCCGTGTTCTTGCTATAGATTTTGATGATGCAAAGCTAGAACTTGCTCGTAAATTTGGTGCGGAGGTGTGTAATCCAAGTAAGGGTGAAGATCCAATTGCTGCCGGTATGGCTTTTAGCCGTGGTGTTGGTGTTGATGGTGTTCTGATAACTGCATCGACAAAATCGAATGAGCCTGTTGCTCAAGCTGCACGTATGAGCCGTAAACGAGGCCGCATAGTGTTAGTTGGTGTGGTGGGTTTAGAGTTAAATAGAGCAGATTTTTATGAAAAAGAACTTAGCTTTCAAGTTTCTTGTTCATATGGGCCGGGGAGATATGATCCTGGTTATGAAGAGGCTGGGCATGACTATCCATTAGCGTTTGTTCGCTGGACTGAGCAGCGCAATTTTGAAGCCATACTCGACATGATGGCGAGTGGATCTCTTGATGTCAAAGGGCTGATTAGTCATCAGTTTAAATTTGAAGATTCTGCTAAAGCTTATGATTTGTTAGTAGCTGATAATACAGCTCTTGGTATTTTGTTGCGATACACGAGTGATTTAACTTTACGCCATATCAATACGGTGAAATTAAATCCAGTTATTAAATATAAAAAAGAAGGGCCTGTTGTTGGTTTCGTAGGTGCCGGTAATTATGCGTCCAGAGTGCTGATCCCTGCCTTTAAAGCCGCTGGTGCTGAAATGCATAGTATTGCTACATCGGGAGGTGTGAATGGCGTAATACATGGTAGCAAAGCTGGCTTTTTAGAAGCGACAACAGATACGTCAGCTATGTTGAGCAATAGCAGTATAAATACTATAGCTATTGCGACACGACATAACAGTCATGCACGTTTTGTTGTTGATGCATTGAGAGAAAATAAAAATGTGTTTGTCGAAAAACCTTTAGCTATTACGCTTGATGAATTAAATAATATCAAAGAAATCTATGACGAAAAGCGCTTAGATGGAAAATCACCGAAGCTCATGGTTGGGTTTAATCGTAGATTTTCACCCCAAATACAAAAAATTAAAACATTGCTTGAACCAATAAAAGAGCCTAAAAGTTTTATTATGACAATGAACGCAGGTTCGATACCTGCCGATCACTGGACACAAGATAACTTGATAGGAGGAGGTCGAATTATTGGCGAAGCATGCCATTTTGTTGATTTAATGCGCTTCTTGGCGAACTCTGAGGTTGTGTCCGTTCAAGCACGGAGAATGGGGCAGGTCGAAGGTGTGGAGATAAAAGAGGACAAAGCCGCGATTATATTAGGCTTTGCGGATGGTTCTTTTGGAACTATTCACTATTTGGCGAATGGTTCAACCAGCTTTCCTAAAGAACGGATTGAGGTTTTTGCGGCAGGTGGCACGTTACAGTTGGATAACTTCAGGAAGCTAACTGGTTATGGTTGGAAAGGCTTCAAGAGAATGAACTTATGGAAGCAAGATAAAGGGCAGAGGGCGTGTGTTGCTGCTTTTTTAGAGAGTATTAGAACAGGCAGCGAAGCTCCTATTGATGCTAAGGATCTATTCGAAGTTGCTAAGGTAACAATTGATATTGCTGAACAATTGCGAGCGCAATAGTGTTTATTACAAAAGTCAAAACAGCACTATCTTTAGGTGTAGTGAATTTTTTGCGTTTTGCCGTATATAAAATTGGTATATCGATTGGATTGAACCCAGTAAGAAAAATTAGTGCCCAAACGGAATTTGGTAATTTTTTTCTCGCATATGAAGGCGAATTACAACACCAGAAAGTGAATGATCAATGGCTTGGTGCACATACTTTTTTTGGGAAAAAGAGTAGTGTTCTGAGCATGCCTAATTGGCAGTTGAACTGTTTGACCAATAACTCTGTATGTTATGAAGATAAACCGTGGTTTTTTATTTCTGACTTTGATAAGAACATAGGTGATATTAAAGGAATATGGGAAGCGTCTCGCTTTGACTGGGTTCTGTGCTATGCCCAAAGTGCTGCTAGCGGTAATGGAGAGGATTTAAATAGACTAAATATCTGGTTGAATGATTGGTTATCTAAAAACCCTCCATATTTAGGTATTAACTGGAAGTGCGGCCAAGAAGCATCCATTCGTGTTATGCATTTAGCCATGGCGGCTAAAATTTTAGGGCAATCACAAAGAAGCAGCACTGTACTGATGGAATTTATTAAAGCGCATCTCAAACGTATCTCTCCAACTATTATGTACGCGATCGCTCAAGATAATAACCATGGCACTTCAGAGGCGGCTGCATTATTTATCGGTGGAAGCTGGTTGTCTATTAATGGTGATGTTGACGGCTTAAAATGGGAAAAACAAGGTCGCAAGTGGCTTGAAAATAGGGCGCAACGACTGATAGAAAATGATGGTAGCTTCAGCCAATACTCTATGACGTATCATCGGGTAATGTTAGATACATTTTGTATGGCTGAAGTTTGGCGTGAAGAGCTCGGCTTACCTGCCTTTAGCTCTCATTTATATACTAAATTAAGAGCTGCTACCGTGTGGCTTTTTCAGATGACTCCGGGGCTTACGGGTGACGCACCTAATTTAGGTGCGAATGATGGTGCTCGTTTACTGCCGTTAACGGGCACTGATTACCGTGACTTTAGGCCTTGTGTTCAACTGTCTTCATCCGTTTTTTTGGGCAAAGTCGCTTATAAAGATGCAGGTGACTGGGACTTGCCTTTGCAATGGTTAGGCTGCTCTAAGTCAAGCATAGCGTTAGAAGCACCTAAGTCGGTAGATATGGAGGTGGGTGGATATGCTTTATTAAGGAGAAAGAATGCTTTTGTTATGTTTAATTATCCGAACTTTAAATTTAGGCCTAGTCAGTGTGATGCTCTGCATGTCGATTTTTGGTATGACGGTGAGAATATTCTCCGAGATGGCGGGACTTATAGCTATAACGCAGGTCAAAAATTTATCGATTATTACGGTGGTGTTGAGAGTCACAATACAGTGCAGTTTGATTCGCATCAGCAGATGCCGCGTTTAAGTCGCTTTTTATTAGGCGATTGGCTTAAAATTAAAACAAAGTCTTCCTTAGTTGAAAATGAAGAATGGAGTATGTTTTCAGCAGCATATGAGGACAGGTATGCGTGTACTCATAAACGATCTGTTTCTTTAAGTGAACGTCGCTTACAAGTGATTGATCATGTGAGTGGCTTTCGGAGGAGTGCTATTTTACGTTGGCGTTTACAGCCAGGAGAATGGGAATTAATAGGTGACCGGGTTATCAACCCAAAATTTTGTATTCAAATTAGTACGGATGTGCCTATTGCAAGGTTAGAATTAGTATGTGGGTTTGAATCTAAGTATTACTACCAAGAATCTGAGTTACCTGTTTTAGAAGTCGAAATAGAGCAGGCTGGTCATATCACAACGGAAATATTTTTCTGATTATGCGTATTCTTTATTTTCATCAACACTTTTCTACACCAGAGGGTTCATCGGGAATTCGATCTTATGAAATGGCTCGCAGACTGATTTTTCAAGGGCATCAAGTGACCATGGTTTGTGGTAGCTACGGTGGTGGTAATACTGGCTTAGAAGGCTCATTTATCTCTGGGAAGCGAACAGGTCAGGTGGATGGAATAGATGTTATTGAGTTTGATTTGGCTTATTCTAATTCAGATGGTTTGTTAGTTCGCGCTATTACTTTTCTGAAGTTTGCTATAAAAAGTATCAACGTTTCTTTAACGTATACTTACGATGTGTTGTTTGCTACATCAACACCACTTACCGCAGGAATACCGGGGATCTTCGCCCGCTGGGTGCGTAGAAAACCTTTTGTATTTGAAGTTCGCGATCTTTGGCCTGAGTTACCAAGAGAAATGGGTGTCATTAGCAACCCTGTCATTTTATCAGCTATGTCTATTCTGGAGTGGCTCTCGTATCGGTCTGCGCATCGCTGTATTGGTTTGTCTCCTGGGATTGTTGAGGGTATTAAAAAACGAGGAGTTAAGGGTGAAAATGTCGCTTTAATTCCTAATGGCTGTGACTTGGCTATTTTTTCTGCAAAAATAAAACCATGGCGGCCAGAGGGTGTTGATGATACTGACTTAATGGCTGTTTTTACGGGTACTCACGGCGTAGCTAATGGATTAGATTCTGTACTTGATGCGGCTGTAGAGCTTAAAAAACGTGGCCGCAAGAATATTAAGATAGTTCTGATAGGGCAAGGGAAATTAAAGACTAAACTACAGCAGCGTGCAGATATCGAGCGGCTTGATAATGTACTTTTTTGTCCTCCGGTGAACAAAAAAAAGCTTTCTGCATTGATGGCGTCAGCTGATATAGGTTTACAGTTGCTGGCAAATGTACCCGCATTTTATTTTGGTACATCGCCCAATAAGTTTTTTGACTACATATCAGCAGGGCTGCCTGTGTTGAATAATTATCCTGGCTGGCTGGCTCAGATGATCATTGACAATGACATTGGCTATTCAGTTCCACCAGAAAGCGCATCTGCGTTTGCTGATGCACTTGAGCATGCAGCGGATAATCGTGCTTTATTACCTACGATGGGACGGAATGCTCAGCGCTTGGCAAAAAAAGAGTTTGATCGTCAGGTTTTAGCTGATCAATGGGTTGCTTGGGTTGAAGGAGCTAAGAGGTGAAAAGGTGCTTCGATTTTTGTATAGCTTTACTCGCTTTGTTAGCATTGTTACCTGTATTTTTTTTCGTGTCGATACTAATTTATTACAAGTTAGGGGCGCCTATTATCTTCATTCAAGAACGCCCTGGGTTAGATAAAAAAGTTTTTAAAATGATGAAGTTTAGGACGATGCTAAATAATTTTGATAAGGACGGGGTGGTATTACCTGATGAGCAGCGCATGACTAAATTTGGAAGTTTTTTACGCTCATCAAGCCTTGATGAGTTACCTGGACTGCTCAATGTATTGAAAGGTGATATGAGCTTGGTCGGGCCTCGACCTCTACTGGTAGAGTATTTACCTCTTTATACTAAGGAGCAGGCCCGCCGACATGATGTCAGGCCTGGTATTACTGGCTGGGCGCAAGTTAATGGCCGTAATGCTATTAGTTGGGATGATAAGTTTGCTCTGGATGTTTGGTATGTGGATAACAGCTCAGCTTGGCTAGATCTGAAAATACTGCTTATGACGATCAGAAAAGTTGTTCTTCGTGATGGCATTAGTGGTGAAGGTGAAGTAACAATGTCAAAGTTTGTAGGCACGCCAAAAGGTAACGAGAATGAGTGATGCAATATATGCTGTGTTTGGTGCAAGCGGTTTTGGCCGAGAAGTAATGCCATTGGTAAGGCAGCAGTTACAATCTGATGGAGTGCCACAAAGCGATATTTATTTTGTTGATGATTCCCCGCAATCTGACATGCTAAATGGGCATGTTGTGTTGAGTTATCCTCAATTTCTACTTTTAACAGCTGTAGAAAAGTATGTAGTAGTAGCAATTTCTGATGCATCTATACGTACCATGATTACGGAGCGTTGTCATTCCGATGGCTTGAGTATGCTTAGTGTAGAGGCTGCAAATACATTTAAAATGGATAATGTTTTGATTGGAGAAGGGAGCATTTTATGCCCTTTTGTAACACTGACTTCAAATATTCGAATTGGAAAAGGCTTTCAAGCAAACATTTACAGTTATGTTGCACATGATTGTGTTATCGGTGATTACGTTACCTTTGCCCCAGCGGTAAAATGTAATGGAAATATTGTAATTGGTAATAATGCATATATAGGTACAGGTGCGGTAATAAAACAAGGACAGCAGGGTAAACCTCTTGTTATTGGTAAGGGGGCTGTTGTGGGGATGGGTGCTGTTGTAACCAAGAATGTAGCAGATGGTGCAATTGTTGTTGGCAATCCTGCGAAGCCATTGCGACGAGTAGGATTGGGCGGAAAATGACGGAGTTAATTCTAGGTAATATCCCTATAGACGATATTTGTGAAGGAATGAAGGCCAGTTATTCCCAAACAATTACTGACGCGGATGTTAAAGCATATGCGGGTTTATCAGGTGACCATAACCCTGTTCACGTCAGTGATCACTATGCAGAGTCGTCTCATTTTGGTAAACGAATTGCGCATGGTTTAATGTCTGCAGGGTTCTTCTCTGCACTATTTGGTATGAGGTTACCTGGTCCAGGGTGTGTATATGTATCTCAGAATTTGAAGTTTCTGCGTCCTGTCTATATTGGCGATACAGTTATTGCCTCGATTGAAGTTAAATCTGTTGATGTGTTACGACGTAGAGTGCTATTTAAAACTGTTTGTACTGTATCTGGTAAAGTTGTAATTAATGGTCAGGCAGAGATCTATATACCTGCATAAATCTATAGGAGCTTTTAGTGTTAAACACCCCTTTTTCCCCTTGGCCGAGCTTTACTGAAGAAGAAGCTCAGGCAATTCAACGCGTTCTGCTTTCAAATAAAGTAAATTATTGGACAGGAGAAGAAGGGAGGCGGTTCGAAGAAGAGTTTGCAGAGTTTTCTGGATGCTCGCATGCAATTGCAGTGGCTAATGGTACGCTGGCATTAGATTTAGCCCTAAAGGGGATTGGTCTTACACAAGGTGATGAGGTCATTGTTACCAGCCGAACATTTATAGCATCAGCGTCTTCAATTGTTACTGCCGGCGGTGTGCCGGTATTTGCTGATGTCGATAGCGATAGCCAGAATATTAATCGTGTTTCCATTGAAGCGGTTATAACCTCAAAAACACGCGCTATTATCTGTGTGCACTTAGCCGGTTGGCCATGTGATATGGATCCTATAATGGAGTTGGCTGCTAAATATAACCTCAAAGTTATTGAAGACTGCGCACAGGCTCATGGCGCGCGATACAAAGGGCGTTCAGTCGGTTCTATCGGTGATATTGGTTGCTGGTCATTTTGCCAAGATAAAATCATGACAACAGGTGGTGAAGGGGGCATGGTGACAACAAATAACCATGACCTTTGGCTATCGATGTGGGCCTATAAGGATCACGGAAAGTCTTGGCAGGCTGTTTATGAGAAACAGCATGAACCAGGTTTTCGTTGGCTGCATGAAAGTTTTGGAACCAATTGGCGCTTAACTGAGATGCAGTCCGCTATAGGAAGGATACAGCTTAAGCGGATGCCTGTTTGGTTGGAGAGCAGAACAAAAAATGCTCATGCAATACTTGATAGTGCGCATGAGTGCTCCGCATTACGAGTACCTCAAATAGAAGAGGGGAGCGTGCATGCATGGTATAAATGTTATGTGTTTATTCGGCCTGAATTATTAAAAGAGGGTTGGAGCCGCGATCGAATAATTGAAAAAATTATAGCTCAAGATGTTCCTTGTTTTTCTGGCTCTTGTTCAGAAGTGTATTTGGAAAGTGCTTTTGATAATACTAACTGGCGCCCTGTCTCTCGCTTGCCCGTAGCAAAACAATTAGGTGAAACGAGTTTGATGTTTTTAGTCCACCCTACTTTGACTGAAGCTGAAGTTGAAAAGACATGTGATGTTTTGCGACAGGTAATGTTTGAGGCAACTGCCTGATATGCTTTCGTCGATTATGCACCTATCTCGAAATTCCAAACGTATACTTTTTGTATTATTTGATATCGCTGCATTGGTTGTGTGCTGTTGGTTAAGTTTTGTTTTACGTTATGAAGATTGGACTGCGAATGGTTTTGTTCACTGGCCGTCTTATTTTATAGCGCCGCTTGTTGCGATTCCTATTTTTATACGTATGGGGCTTTACCGAGCGGTTATTCGTTATATTGGTTATAAAGCGCTCTGGACGGCTGTCAAAGCTATTACTATTACAATACTGGTGTGGGCTGTATTTACCCATTTTCTTGGCTTGCAGTTAATTGTCCCTCGATCAGTAATTCTTATTTTCTGGTTTATTTCTATTGTTGTTATTGGCGGCTCCAGAATAGTGGCCAGATGGATTATTTTGCATCAATTTCCTGGAGGGGAGCAGAAAGCTAAATCGCAATCGGAGCGAGTTGTAATTTATGGTGCGGGTTCGGCCGGGCGACAGATGGCAACAGCCTTGTATCACTCAAAAGAGTTTTCTGCAGTAGCTTTCGTTGATGATGATGAGCGCTTAAAGGGAGGAGATATTCATGGGATTCGAGTTTACTCTCCGAGAGATATCGTCGATATAATAGAAAAATTTGATGTAAATGCTATTTTGCTTGCCCTGCCTTCGGCCTCAAGATTACGAAAACGAGAAATAGTTGATTCGCTGGTATGCTTTAATTTAAGAGTGCTTACTTTGCCTGGTCTTTCCGATATAGCTGGTGGGAAGATTAGTGTTAATGATGTTCAAGAAGTAGATATCGCAGACCTTTTAGGGAGGGAGGAAGTTAAGCCTGATCAAGCGCTATTGGATGCTTGTATTACTAATCAGAGTGTAATGGTAACTGGAGCGGGTGGTTCAATTGGTTCTGAGTTATGCCGTCAAATTTTGCAGCAAAAACCATCTTGCTTGGTGCTTTACGAGCAGTCTGAATTTGCTTTGTATGGTATTGAACATGAATTACGAGTATTAGCTGGAGATTCAATTAAGCTTGTCCCTATTCTGGGTAGTGTTTTAGATAAAACATACTTAGAAAGAGTGTTGAATCAGTTCCAAGTAGCAACGGTATATCATGCGGCCGCTTATAAGCATGTGCCATTGGTGGAAAGTAATATTGTAGCCGGTGTCCGTAATAATCTCTTTGGTACTTACTATACAGCAGAAGCTGCAATAAAGTGCGGTGTTAAAAATTTTGTGCTGATATCGACTGATAAAGCGGTACGGCCCGCTAATGTAATGGGGGCCAGTAAGCGCTTTGCTGAATTAGTGTTGCAGGCGCTAAGTAAAAGAGAAGAAGGTAAATCCCGCATTCGATTTGCGATGGTGCGATTTGGCAATGTGTTGGGGTCGTCAGGCTCTGTGATTCCTCTGTTTAAGAAGCAAATTCAAAGTGGTGGACCTGTTACGGTAACTCACCCAGAGATTACGCGTTACTTCATGACGATACCTGAAGCTGCATCTTTAGTTATACAGGCGGGTTTTATGGGAGCTTCGGGTGATGTGTTTGTATTGGATATGGGTGAGCCGGTAAAAATTAAGAATTTAGCAAAGCAGATGATAAATTTAACGGGCTTATCGGTAAGAGATGATAGCACCCCCAATGGAGATATCGAAATTGTTTATAGCGGCTTGCGAGATGGAGAGAAGTTATATGAAGAGCTATTGATTGGTGGAAATGTATTGGAAACAGAGCACCCTATGATAATGCGCGCTGAAGAGGTGATGTTACCTTGGGAAGAGTTGGAACCAGTACTGAAGTCTATGGCTTGTGTGCTTGATGAATATAATTATGGAGGAGTGCGTCAGTTGCTCCTGAAAACGGTCAATGGTTATGCTCCGCAGCATGAAATACGTGATCTAATGTATATTAATGATGCAGAAAATCAGAAGGTAGCGGGATAACAAAATAAATTAATTTTCAAATCTGATTTTTTATAACCAGTAAACTTTTTTGTGTCGGACTACTTTGAATGCTATTCAGTTATCTAGTCAAAAAGGCCTTGTTCGGAAAAATAAGTTGCAGCCTAATTGAGCATAACTGTGTATGGAAGTGATGAGATCGATAATGAGTATTATTGATCTTCTGAATATGGTGGGCCCACCAGGACTTGAACCTGGGACCGACGGATTATGAGTCCTATTTGATACGACCCTTTATAACCCTATATTAATCAAAACAATTGCTTAGAACAACTAAAAACTCTTTATAACCCTTAATGTCTCATCTTTGTAGACAAAATGTAGACGCTATGCAGCCTTACCAATCATTCGCCTTTCTAGTAATCGTTCCTGAAGCAGCCTATTAAAATCAGCCCTAGAAACATTACGATCTTTGTTATAAGCCTGTAAGTCCTTCCATAAGCCTGAATTTTTAAGAGCCCTTAGTACCTGGTCAAATTTCATGTCATTTCTTGCGTAAATGGTGAGTAAGTTACCTAAAGCTAGCTGAATGTTTTTTTCTATCCCTTCCCCTGATGTTTTATAGCTACGCTTGTAAGCAATGGAACGGAAAGAGTATTGAAAATCGGGGTCTTGCTGAAATATTGTCCACACTGGATCAATGTATTTCGTGTTGAAACGGAGCTGAAATTGATTGAAGGCATATTCCCAGAGAGGGCATAGGTGATCCATGATATCAGAATAACAACGCATACGGACGTTATGCAGCTCTGAGGTTCCTTCTGTACCTCTTTCAAACTGCCTTAACACAGAGTGATGAAAACGCATTTCGATTCTAGTTACGTCTTGATCTGGATTATAAGTATCTTGAGGAGTCCATAGAGGATCAAAAGCCCCAGCCCATAGGTCACGAACTAGATCAAGTTTATCGGACTTCTTGGCCTCTTTTAGCTTGTCGTATATACACATTTGAACACCCGTAACAGAACCAACAGTTATGGTTTCAAAATTTCCATAGGTAACAGCTACTTGGCCTAATGATATAACCGCTGAATCAAAGCCGTCATGACGAGCAATACGCCTAGATTTTGTATGTAGACGGGGTAGAAATGATGAGTCAGGTTTCCAGCCTTGCACATCTAAAGCGAGGTGAACAGATACACCCGCATGAGCAATGGCAATAGGAGAGATGTCTTGAGCAATGCCATCCATAAGGTTCTGTATATCAATGAATGAATCGTGCATTAGCATTTTAGGACTGACTTCGATTTTGATGTGAGAACCCGTAGAGTCAGGTTTTTTGTTTCTGTTTCTGATGAATACAGTGAGTCCTAGCTCATTGTTTTGTAGTCGGTATTTGTAACCAGAAGCACCACCCCCGAAAACAAGAAAATCACATCCATGAAAGGTAGCCTTAATGTGACCAGGAGTGACTTCTCTTTGATGTTCTATGTGGTGTTCAAACTCTTGAGAGACTGTGCAGTGATATATCTGGCGAATAGTATCAACGGTTGAAGCAAGAAGGCGTACATGGCTTAAGTCTTGGGATATAGAACGACCTGCATGGAAGTATTTGCCTCTGGAATTAGTGAAATAGTTGTGATCATACCTATCAGCATGTTTCATTTAGTGTCACTCCTAAATTTATTGATGATGTTGTTTAACCTGGTAAAACCTAAAAAAGAGCCTCTATTATGTAATGGGTGATAAAGGGTGCTAATGGCAAACTTTGTTCATTTATTTAAGACGTGTTACAAGGCTCGTCCAGTGAGAGCCTCGCGCCCCTGTGCTGTGGGCTCCGCTCATCCATGCACACAGGGCCGCGCGCGAAGCGTTTCTTTATCGTTTTAAATGCTCCTTCACCGTATAACATTGAAGCTGACCATATTCTTTATCTAATGCCTGGCGCCTTTTTCGCAAAGAGTTCTTTTGTTGAGAAGAACCCGCATGTTTTCTCAAACTTTTAATGTGTTCTAAGTGGTCAACGATATCCTGACATGATCTGACTTTGCGCTGATCAACCTCTTCAGCTGAAATACTCACAGAAATAAAGGCAGACAATAGAACAGCAGTTATGTATTTCATGATTTCCCTTTCGATATTGTTTAACGTTTATTAACGAATACAAATATAGTAGAAAATCATTAAGATATTTATTCAACAGAGTCAGATGAGGAATAAAGCAAATCAGCTAAACGTTTATTCTCAGCTTCTAAAAGCAATATCTGCTCATCTCGTTGATATCGATAACTAAACGTATGCTTGATGATGATATTTGAGAGACCAATAACAACAGCAGTAACAAGAGCGGCTGCTACTGTCTCGGCCGTTAATAGCATTGATATTACACGTTCTAAATCAACATAAACTTGCTCTACTGGTACATCAATATTGATTTGCATTTAATCTCTCCTGAGAAGTTCTTTAGTCATCGAGCAACGAAGCTTGTAATAAGTTTTGTTAATATTCTGTCTTTCTCGATTTAACGCATTCATATACCTGGAAGAACCACCCTTTCGTTTTGCTTTTTTAATCTGTTCTAGTTGAGTCACTAAGTACTGACACTGTTCAAGCTGGCGATCGTCAGCCTGAACAGGTGCGATGGATACAAAAAGGAATAGAGCGAGTGCCGGTGAAAGAATCATAAGTCACTCCTGGGAGATTGGGTTATACGATTATCAGAATTACCTCGACTATCGTAATTAACAGTCTGTGTAAGAGTCGGATCAAACATGCCGTCATCAATGAGAGAGTCACACCGTCCAAGAGGAACACTGACCTTTGTGGCTTGCTGAGTTAAACAACGACAATTAGCACCATCACTGGTATGTATGCGAACACAGAATACACGAGGGGCTGTTACTGGCTTTTGGAGCTCGTCATAAATGGGAGCCGTAGCGGGTAGACCATCAATGCGTGGCTTAAATAAGGCCAAATACTTGTCAGGCTCTAAAGGATAAGTAGGCTCAAATTGCTTACTTTTTGCTGCAGGAGATACACCCGTTATAGCAGCTGACAAAGCAGAACCGGCAACCGCTTCTTGTTTATCATCGACTCGACTCATCAAGTCATAAGCAAAATTAGCCCCACCAATCAGGACAGCAGCAAACAAGAAGCCAATAAAATAGAGCTTTTTAGGAACCCTCGCTTTATGAGTGTTAAGCGCCGTTGATTTATAAAGACTGAAAACAGACTTAGGAACATTGGCTGATTCGGTGGCCGCTTCCTGCTTTGTGAAATGCTCATCAGGATCATTTACACACTTTTCCCAAATCATGGCCTTAGAACGTAAACCGTAAGCTGCTGATATGTGTCTGTGCTGTTGGACCTGCCTTCTCACCGCCGTATGTATCAGCATAGGATGTTGAGTAGTAGCGAGAATATCCAGCCCTTTATGACGATGCTTTTCAAGTCCGGTGACATGCTCAGGCGGTGTTTTATCCCATGCCGCAGGACGCCAGATTTCTTGGGCTTCATCAATCAGTAAAACAGCACCTTCAGGCAATTCATTAGGCCAGTTTAAGACCTCATCTTTAGAAAGCTCTTCCCAACCTGGCACAATACATTCAGTGATATTGTAGAAATAAACAGGCCGATTTTTGAACTGCTCATCACTCATAACAAAGTGAATCATATTCGCTGTTTTTTTAGAGCCAGGCTGACCGGTAAATAAGAAAAACATAATTATCCCCTTACGCAATTATCGGCTTATTTGCACCAGGAGCACGCCATACCGAATTCAATCGATTAGCAGCTTTAAACGATGCAACAGCACTCATAGCAGAAGTCATCATGACCAAACCAGAATTGACACCGGCCAAATCCAAAAGACCCAGCATAGTGACAGGGAGACCATTGTAATTATCAAGAACATAATCAACAGCAAAGCCAACGACGATATTCATACCAATGAAGGAAACCGCTGAAATCCCAATCAAGCGAATAACCGTTGAGACCAAAGGGGCCGTAATCGACCAGATAAAAGCTAAGATAATATGCATTAGTTTTGCTCCACAACAGCACGATAAATCATCATTACAGAAAGGAAACCAGCAGCAAAAATCACCAAGGGCCTGAGAGCAGTCATCATTGCGCAGATTGAATCAAATTTAAAAATTTGTGTGGCTTGAGATAGAAGGAGAGGAATATCAGAAGGACAACTACCAGACCGGCCATTATCACCAAGCACATTACCTAAACCTAACGATGCCTCTATATCGACAACCTCAGTAATACCGGTCAGAGCTCCATCTTCATCAACTTCCGCATTTGCGCTGAGCGAACCAAACGCATTAGATGCTAAAGCCTCATCAAGATTTTCTTGTGTTAATGGATCATTACACGCCCGTTTCCAGTTTTGCTGAATAACAGCACATTGAAGCTTATCACCAGTACAAGACGGAGGAGTCTGACAGTTATCTAAACCGCCCACCTCAGCACCTTGACCATCACAGTATTGAGCCCATGAAAGCTGAATCTGAGCACACTCTAAAACATCACCCTGGCACTTTGGCTTTGTTCCGCAATTCGTTAAACCGGAAACAACATCCTTGGTATTTTCGTTTTCGTCAGTAGATTTTTTTGAGGTTGTTGTCGTCTCAGCCTTATCAGATCCATCAGCATTTTTTCCACCCGTTGTCGTGGTGGTAGTCGTATGCTTTGAACCATCAATACCTGTTTCTGTTTTCGTTTGAGTTTTAGTCGTTGTCGTTGAACCATCGGGATTAGTGACAGTATTCTCTGCCCAATTTTTTAATGTTTCACGATCAGCACCCTGTTTAGTACTTGATCCAGTCGGACACGATTGACCAGGAGTAATTACGTATGTTGTTTGTCCCGTTCCGTTGTCATAACAGCGTTGTCGATCAGTGGGGCAATTAACCTTAAAAGACACACGGCCCAAAAATTTACCATCCGTGTCATAGCACGAATGCTGGTCAGGCTCTTCATCTTGCTGGGTTACTGTCTCAGCTGGATTCGCATGATCAGTACCGTCAAAAAGGTCTTTATATTGTTCTTGCCAAGGCACATTAGGTGATGTGTTGCAGGTATCACCTGTATAAGTAAACGTATTCAATGACGAACTAGCAGAACCACCACCCAAGACAACAGTAATACCAGCATTAGAATCCGTTTGAGCCAAACAACCAGCAATACACGTAGTTAATGAACCCGCATGAACAGAAGCAGTTTGACCTGCTAAATCAGCGCAGTTTTCAGGCTCATCAGGCTCAGGAGCAACGGAAGTACAAGAGCTTGTGACATCGCTAAAATAAGGAGTTGCACCAGAGCAAATTGCTATACGTGCCGTACCAATACAATGAGTTGGATTAGACTCACTCGATATACCATGAGTGGCATACGCATAAGAACCGCTAACACACTGGGAGACATCAATAATCTGATACGGCGGATTAGCAGAACTAAATGCAGATAGAGAAGAATATTGAGGAGGATTAAAACCATTAGCATAATAATATTGCGTATCAGCAAAAGCAGACGCAGGCACAAACCCCAGCACAAAAAAAATCAGGGCAAAGACGTAATTCAGCGGATGATGTTTAAAGTTCGGTTTTAAATAAGATAAATTCATATCAGCTCACCGCTATGGCTACAGCCACCAAGCCGACTATCAGAACCAATGAATGGGCATCAATAAGCATGTGAACCCCCTAAACAAAAAAGGGGACGTGTGAACGCCCCCCGAATTAACCGAAGGACGATTAAAAGAACGTAGCTTTAACCCAACGAACACCCATTGCCACCACAGCAAGACCGATGATTAACGTACCGGCCTCAGTAATATCAGCAGATGTTGTTGCTACCTGAGTAGTTACCGCAGTATCTAGCGCAGCATGAGCAGATCCGGCGACCATTGCGGAAACCGCAGCACCACCGGCAGCAAGTTTTTTCAACATACGTTTTGACGTATTCATGATTAATTACCTTTTAATGGTTGCGAAAAAACAGTTCGCAAAATTTTAATAGACGCCCCTATCATTAGGAGGCCCAAGAGCAACGGCCACAACTCAGCTGATTCAGCCTGAGATAAAGCCATTGTTTGCTGGGTAAGTGCTTCCTGAGAAACAACCAACCAGCCATCCGAACATAAAGGGGCACCATCGCTGGAGACGCTAATACTTCCTTCACATCCGAGATAATTCATAGTTCAAACCCTTTGTAATCATGGGGGCTAAAAGCGCCCCCATACCCCGCTTAAATCGTTCAAACGCCACTAGGGCTGGGTAATCAAGAGAGAGTAGTTCCTGATACTAAGCCGCTTTTGTTGATGGTGTTGGTGCCGGAGTAGGGGCCTGAGTTGGTGTGGCATTCAGGCAGTACTGTGTCATTTTGTCCTGAGCACCGGCTTTCAGCTCTACGGTTAGCTCGAAAAAGCCCGGCATGTTGCCGCGCAGTTTATCGAGTACTTCAAAATCACCGTTCATTTTCATGGGAGGACAGCCGATCTTATCGGGTTCTTCTATAAAATCGCCTTCAACGTAGATTTGTGACATAGCGTTACCTTCCATGTTGAAACGTTTGGCGGCTAATACGCGGACTTTAATTTTTGCTTGCATGGTGAATACCTTTTGTCATGTTGGATGTGAGTAATTGCGCTAAGGGAACACGCTGGCGTAGGCCGTAGCGTTCGTAGGATTTGGGGCACCAATAAGACCAAGACACCAAACAAAGGTGGACGGGTTCAAGGCGTAGCATTTTTATGCCGCAGGCTGTGGCTATTTCGGTTCGGATAGCCGTTCCCCATGCCTGCATTGATACCGCGCAGTCGTTACAACACTCAGAACCCCAAAGGGTGACTGCATAGCGGTGATAATTTGGGTCAATGAATGCAAAGAAGGTCTTATTCTCGTTGTAAGGAGTGCGGCAGCGTGGACAGCGCTCTCCTTTGCCGTGATTGAGAGTAAGACCGTACACAGTGATCACCCGCGACCACTTGAGATAGGTAACCGCTCAGACGCACACGACGAACGTCCGAACGGGGCAGTTACAGATGCCAGCTTTTTAGCCATGTAACCGAACATATCAGTTACATGACCGTTCAAATAACGTCGAGAGTAGTGACCCTCCCGACGCCCCACAACGGAATTATGCACTTGGCTACCGCTGTTTGAGGGACTGATGGCGTTATGGCTTTTAAGTGCCAGGAACACCGAACGAGGATAGTTTTGTGATTTAGACAATAATGAAGTTCTGCGATATTTCAGGCTTACTAACTGCACCCATCGATAATGGATCTTTCTTATTGCGGTGCCACCAGAGCGGGAGATGTCTAGGTACATATCAATTGCTTGCATGTAGTCTTCATGAGTAACCATGCGTTTTTTACAGGCATCAGCACAGAAGTGACGAAATATAGAGAACTTAGGGTTTCGTCTGGGTTGAGCAGTTTTATTAGTATTCATCAGTGCTGCCTCTTCATTTGATCGGACAGCGCAAGCATGTTGATGAGTGAAACTCGGGAAGTTGTATCACCGTTTGATAGGTTGACGGTGGGTATGTAACCACGAGAGATCCAGCCAGCTACAACGCGTTCTGATACGCCGACCAGTTCAGCAAAGCGTTTTCGACCCATAACAGGGACGAAAGGAGTAATAGCGGGATGTAATGAGTTGTTATGAGTCGTGTTCATGTCGTGATACTCTATTTAGTAACAGTTACTTAATGCCTAAGAAACAAAAGAGTTCGTAAATATGAATTAGTATTATTTACTTGGATAATAATATAGTTCGTACATATGAATAAGTAAATAATACTAATATATGAAGTTGTTATGATAAGAGATCGTGTTATTACTGTTTGGAATAAGGAAGGCTTTACAGCTAAAGAGCTGGAAGAACTAACGGGTATTGATCGTTACAAGTGGGGAAATGTTAAGTCCGGAAAGCAAAGAATTACTGAAGATCAAATAGAGTCTTTTTGTAAGCTAAAACCTGAATACGCGTTATGGATAGCGATTGGAAAAACGGCACCTGAGTCAGGTCAAATTAGTCCCGAGTTAGAAGAGACAGTGAGTGAATACGGCAAAACAGGGACGGATACCGACTAGCGCAAAGGATAAGGGATAAGTGGTACCGATAGGGGGCGCAGAGTAGTAAAAGGAGCATTACATGTCATATACCAAAGATAATTGGAGACGTCGACATTCAGAGCGTGCTGATTTATCGACTAGCCTGATTCACCTAACCAAACCGAATTCAAAGATGCCGGTTATTGAGGTTATGTTCAAAATACTTGATGAGCTAACTTTGACTGGAAGTGCTCCTGATACTGGGTTTATTGTAGGCGATAGTCCTGCTGTATGTTTTCAAGATGCACCAGTCCATGCCGTATGCCAGAATTGCTGGTTTGAACAAAAACTAAGAGAAGTAGATAAAAGAATAAAAAAACGATATACACCAACAGGTTTTCTCTTTAGCAAACAAAAAATTTATAACAGCTCTGGAAGGCCAGTGATTTATGACCAGAAAAATGCAGCTAAAGAGTATCTCCCTGAATCTGAATGGTGGAGAATAGTAAGCTTTGACATTAGTAAGGATGATTCATTCATCGACTGGACTCATGAAAGAGAATGGCGTGTAAAAGGTGATTTTCAATTTAAAATAAAAGATGTCACTTTATTATTTGCAAACTCAGGTACTTACGCAAAGTTTGTGAAACTATGCGATGATAGAAATAAACTTTTCTATAAAGATGTTGCGGGAATAATTGTCACTGATCAGATTTTATTCTAAAAATGCATAGCAATTTTCACTCAATATTCCATAGGCATTAAGTTGCTTATTTAAGATTTTATAATATATTGATAAAATTAAATTTTTTAAATGCCAGTATGTGGTTTTATTTTTTTTGTATATCGACACTCTGGGTAAGAGCTGCAAGCAAGAAATGGAATGCCAATGTTTTCGCCCCTCTTAGGGATACGTTCAACTAATGGAGAAGAGCATTTTGGACATTGTTGAGCTGCGTCTTTTGGATGATCGGTATCATTTGATATAGACTCAATATAAGGGTCTATCAGCTTTTTAATTACTGGTAACGTATAACTGAACTGTGCAGGAGTTTGAATTAAAGGTATTTTTGCACTCTTACAAGCGCTAACTAAGAAATCATCTCTAGTCTTACGGTTCTCCTCCAAGTGAGATTTATCATCTAACTCAATTACACATATGACAGATAAGTCCAGATTGTTGCAAAGTACAAAATCAAAGTGTTTACGTGATATTTTATTAAACGATGTTTGCCAGTGGCTTTTATTCATACAAGCCGTAGGTTTGATAATGTCAGCTACTCTAACCTTACCAAAGATAGTTGCTCTTCCAGAAACAGCTTGATTTAAAACACCATAAAATGAACGCTCAGCAGGTGAAAAAAGAGTATCTATTTTTTTATAGAGAAAGGTTTCTTTTTGTGTGACCTCTTGGAGAGGAAAAGTTTCTTTAATATCTATTTCTGATGTTGCTGGTATGCGATTTTCTCTTTGTGGAAAAAATACATCATTTAGTTTTCTTATTAATAAAAATAATCCAATTATAAGTGTTCCTGATATTAATAAATCCATTTATGCTATTTCCTAGTAAAAATTATTTAGTTAGAAAGTTGTTCGTATATTTTTGAAAGTTCAGTATGAACTTTATGCTGTTTTAATAAATGTTTTTTTCGTAATAATTCAAATTCATCACACATTGGGAAGCGTCTTCCAAAAGAAATTGGATCTCTAACCGTTGTAATAAACTCGGAATATTTTATAAGCTCTTCAGCTGCTGTTTTTTCTTTAATTAACTTTAGTTTAGAGACGGCTGATTTTAGTTGATTTGAGCAAGAAATTAGATTTTCATCTTTTTTCTCTATCCCCAGTATTTGCTTCGGAGATAAACACTCTGTTTCTATGTGATGATCATTTCTTATTATTGAAGTTCCGGAAATTATATTCATGTATTCAGAACAAGCGTTAAAGTACACATCAATATCAGCTGCAAGATTTTCAAGTATTTTCACTTTGTGCTCTAGCATAAACTTTCTATTTTCTGATTTGGCTGAAACTTTCATTCCAACAAGAGTAAATAAACCAGTTATTAAAGCCCCAAGTCCGATTTTTACTGCAGTATCCGCAACATTAATCCATTCTTGTTCCATAAATTCTTCCTTGGTTGTAAGTTTTTTGTCATTCTAAGAATGTATTGGCTCTAAAATATTACTTTTCGTTAAGTTCTGAAGTATAACTCAACTACTACAGCTAACAACTAGCCGTCATAATTTATAAGAAGGAGTACTATTTTTTGTGATTAACAGACAGCTAATTGTTTTTCAATCTAGGAGGCTTTCAAAGGAATGACGATAAAGAAGACAGATAAAGGCTGGTATGTAGATATCTGGCCTAGTGGCAGGAGTGGTAAACGATATCGGAAAACGTTACCGACGAAAGGGGAGGCGATCCGTTGGAAGGCGTGGGTTATTCAGCAGGTAACGCAAACCCCAGATTGGGAACCGCCACGCAAAGATCAGAAACATCTTTCCGACTGTATTTCTATCTGGTTCGAGAGTCACGGGCAGCACCTGAAGGACGGTAAAGGTCGTTTACAAATACTCAATAAAATTTGTGCTGAGTTAGGCGATCCGGTAGCAGCAGAGTTAACACCTGAACAATATACTCAATATCGCGCAGCCAGAGCGAGCCAAGTTACCAGTAATACGTTGAATCATGACCTGGCATATCTAAAGGCGGTTTATAACGAGCTAGTCAAACAAGGACAGCTTAAATCCAATCCGCTAATTCATATCAAACGTATCAAGCTCGATGAACATGAGTTAACGTTCCTAACCAAGAATCAAATACAAATTCTTATCAAGCATCTGAAGACACGAAGGAACCAGGATGCATTGCTGATAGCAAAACTCTGTTTAGCAACGGGGGCACGTTGGAGCGAAGCAGAGCAAATCACCAATCAACAGATCAGGCCGTATAGCGTGACGTACACAGGTACAAAGTCAGGCCGCAACAGAACTATTCCTATTACCGAAAAGCTGCATAGTGAAATCGTAAACAACAGCAGTAACGATAGAACATTTACTAATAGCTACGATGCATTTACGAATGCTCTGATTGAGTCTGGAATTAAACTACCAAAAGGACAGCGAACACATGTGTTAAGACATACGTTTGCAAGCCACTTCATTATGAATGGTGGGAACATTCTGACACTACAGAAAATTCTAGGTCATGGAAGTATCAACATGACAATGAGATACGCACACCTAGCCCCAGACCATCTAAACGAGGCAAAAACGTTCAATCCACTAAGTAGTTTGAATAGCGTAGACAATTTGTAGACAATGATAAGAAACGAAAGGGGGTAAAGAGTTGTAACATATTGATTTAATTGGTGGGCCCACCAGGACTTGAACCTGGGACCGACGGATTATGAGTCCGGCGCTCTAACCAACTGAGCTATAGGCCCTAAAGAGTCGCCAATAATACAGATTATGAATCATTGGCGCAATAGGTTGATATGCAAAGAGAAAATTATTCGTCCAAGAAGCTGCGCAAGTGATCAGAGCGGCTAGGATGGCGTAGTTTTCTCAGTGCTTTGGCTTCGATCTGACGGATACGCTCGCGTGTTACGTCAAATTGTTTGCCTACTTCTTCAAGTGTGTGATCGGTATTCATATCGATACCGAAACGCATTCTAAGAACTTTGGCTTCACGTGCGGTGAGTCCGGCCAGTACTTCTCGTGTTGCTTCTCGCAGGCCTTCGCCGGTTGCTGAGTCAACAGGGGATGTGTGGTTGCCGTCTTCGATAAAGTCGCCGAGGCTGGAGTCTTCATCGTCACCAATAGGTGTTTCCATCGAGATAGGTTCTTTGGCAATTTTCAGAACTTTCCTGATTTTGTCTTCAGGCATTTCCATCCGCTCTGCCAGCTCTTCTGGTAGCGGTTCGCGTCCCATTTCCTGTAGCATCTGACGAGATATACGGTTCAGTTTATTGATCGTTTCGATCATGTGGACCGGAATACGAATAGTACGTGCCTGGTCGGCAATAGAACGAGTGATCGCTTGTCGAATCCACCAGGTGGCATAAGTTGAGAATTTATAACCACGACGGTATTCGAATTTATCCACCGCCTTCATTAGACCGATGTTACCTTCCTGGATTAAATCGAGGAACTGTAAACCACGGTTAGTGTATTTCTTCGCAATTGAGATAACCAAGCGTAAGTTGGCTTCAACCATCTCTTTTTTAGCGCGTCTGGCGTGTGCTTCACCGATGGAGAGGCGGCGATTAACATCTTTAATGTCAGCGAGGGATATCTGTGCTTCTTCTTCAAGTTGAATAAGCTTACGTTGTGCGCGCTGCAGATCAGGTAAGTTTATTTTGATAGCGCGGGAATATTCAGCGCCAGCAGATGCCATTTTTTCTAGCCAGGCAGGGTCTGTTTCATTGCCTGGGAACTCTTTAATGAAGAATGTTCTTGGCATTTTGCAGCGTTGCACGCAGATACGCATGATAGTGCGCTCTTGCTGGCGGGTTCGTTCGATGAAGTTTCTTACACGCGTGACGAGTGTCTCGTAAAAGCGAGGAGATAGCTTGATCGGTGAAAATGAAGTGGCTAATTGCTCCATTGCTTCATTGAAATTCTTGCTGTGGCGCCCGTCATTTTCCAGTGCATCATAGACAGCAAGCAGGTGTTCTTTAATCTGAGAGAAGCGTACGCGTGCTTCTTCCGGGTCTGGGCCGCGATCGCCTTCTTCATCTTCATCGCTATCGCTGCTGTCATCATCGTCATTATCGTTGTCATCATCATTCTCTTCATCGACGTCGGGAGCATTTTTTAATGCTTCTTCGGCTAATGCGAGGATGACGCTATCAGGGTCTATGTAGCCGCTGAATATGTCGCTGAGGCGCCCTTCTTCCTGAAGAACGGAGTTGTATGCTTCAAGAATGATTTCGACTGATCCAGGGAAGCATGAAAGGGCTGACATGACTTCACGAATACCTTCTTCGATCCGTTTGGCGATGACTATTTCGCCTTCACGAGTCAGAAGCTCAACTGTTCCCATTTCACGCATATACATGCGAACAGGATCAGTGGTGCGGCCAGCGTCGGATTCCACGGCAGCAAGCGCAGCAACCGCTTCTTCATCAGCATCTTCTGATGAGTCACCTTCTTTCATCAGAAGAGTTTCTGCATCAGGTGCTTCTTCAGACACGGGAATACCCATGTCATTGATCATGCGGATAATATCTTCGACCTGATCGGGATCGGCGATGTCTTCAGGCAGGTGATCATTCACCTCAGTATATGTGAGATAGCCTTGTTCTTTACCGCGAGCTATCAGTTCTTTGAGACGAGATTGCTGCTGAGAGATGCCAGTCATAGATGTCCTACGATGATGCGATTTGAACTACAAAAAAAGTGAGCGCGACATTATAACGTTGAGCCCATGCCAAAGCTAGTTTTAACCCGTGTTACATGCTTTACAGGTATCACTTTAGTCTATTTTTAGTAACTTGGGGCTAAATATAAAAAAACAACCATTTATTTTCTGGATGTAAGTATACGCAATCGATTTTTTTCATCAGGAGTTAGCGTGGCGGGTGATTTCTTTCCTAACCTATCCAGCTCAGGTTCCTGTTGTCTCGATAGCAGTCTGCGCCATGCCTCATCAAAAAGCTGATTCGGGTCGCCGCTTAATACAGGATCCAAACGTGATATTTCGCTGAGGGTTAACAGGTGTGTGTAAAAATCGGGGTTGTCGCCCCAGTCAACAAGCAGGGGGCCTAGTGAAGGTGTGTTTGTTTCTTTGAGGTAATTGGTTAGCAAACAGAGTAAGTCTATATGTGGTTCTTTTAGTGACGATAATAGTTGGGGGTTTTCAATTTTAGCCGCGAGCTTGGGGTGATGCAGTAGTAGGGAGATAATATGGCTACATAGACTGGCTGTGTCTTTGGGTGCTGGGGTGTGAAATGTTCGCTGTGCTCTGGCGGCTGGCCGGCTTGTTGTTTCTTGTTGAGTCGGCGGGGTGGGTGTATTTTGAGTTAAATTAATTGTGCTGTTAATTTGCTCAAGTGTCAGGCCGGTTACTTCACATATTTTTTCCAGCATCATTTGTTGTAATAAGCTGGTTTTCATCTGTTGAATCAACGGAAGTGCTTTATTGCTGAATCTTGCTCGTCCGTCCATCGATGTCATGTCTATCTCTTCAGATAGAGACTTAAAAAAGAAGTCGCTTAGCTGTGGTGCTTCATTGAGGCGCTGTTCAAAGCCTTCTTTTGATTCTTGTCGGATGAGGGTGTCCGGATCTTCGCCTTCGGGAAGAAAAAGAAAGCGTGCTTGTAGACCATCTTTAATGATGGGTAGGGCGGCTTCTAGTGCGCGCTCGGCGGCTTTTCTGCCGGCATTATCGCCATCAAAGCAGAAAATTATCTCTGGAACGGTTTTGAATAAACGCTCAAGATGCTGTGCTGTGGTGGCTGTGCCCAATGTGGCAACGGCGTAAGTGATACCAAACTGCGCAAGGCTGATGACATCCATGTAGCCTTCGACAATGATAATGCGTTCCAGTTTTGCAGATAACTTGCGTGCTTCGTAGAGTCCGTAGAGCTCGCGGCTTTTATGAAATGTATCGGTTTCAGGTGAATTCAGGTATTTGGGTTTGTCATCGCCGAGAACGCGCCCGCCGAAGGCAATGACCCGGCCGCGCATATCACGGATTGGAAATATGATCCGTTCACGAAACCGGTCGTATAAACTGTCCTTTTCTTCGTGTCGGATCAGCATTCCACTGGTTTCAAGTAATTGCTGTTCTTGCGGTGTTTTGCCAAGAGATTTGAGTAGATTGTCCCACCCGGGAGGCGCATAGCCGATGCCAAAAAGTTGCGCAATTTTTCCGGTTAGCCCGCGAGATTTCAGATAGGAAACGGCTTGGTCTTTATGTGGGTGCGTCTTTAATTGTTCTTGATAATATGACGCAGCGGCATCCAGAACATTATATTGCGCTTTGTATTCGTTGCGCTGTTGTTCTTGCTGCTCATCGCGAGGTACGTCAACACCGACAAGTTTGGCAACTTCTTCGACCGCTTGGGGGAATTCAAGCCGATCGTATTCCATTAAAAAGCCAATAGCATTGCCGCCTGCGCCACAGCCAAAGCAGTAATAGAATTGCTTGTCAGGGCTTACGGAAAAGGATGGTGATTTTTCCTGATGAAACGGGCAGAGACCTGAGTAGTTTTTCCCGGTCTTTTTTAGCTTAACGCGACCATCAATAAGATCGACTATGTTGACGCGAGCTAAAAGGTCGTCAATAAAATTTTGCGGTATACGCCCAGCCATAGGTTACTCAATCATGGATAATGATGAGAATCTTAACGTGTCAGACGTTCTTTTACGAGCTTCGAAACCATGCCCATATCGGCGCGGCCTTGCAATTTTGGCTTTAATTCTGCCATTAACTTACCCATATCCTGAGCTCCGCTCGCACCAGTGGCGGCGATAGCTTCTTCTAGGGCAGTCTGTATTTCTTCGTCAGTTAGCGATTGCGGCAAGTAGGTTTTAATCACCTCCAGTTCTTGTCGCTCGATATCCGCCAGGTCAGTGCGGTTCGCTTTGTCATATTGTGAGATTGAATCGCGTCGCTGTTTAGACATTTTGTCTAGCACGGCAATGACTCTTGCATCGTCCAACTCAATACGTTCATCGACTTCGATGCGTTTGATTTCTGCCAAAATTAAACGAATAGTCCCCAGCAGCGTTTTGTCTTTAGCACGCATTGCTGACTTCATCGTTTCAGTAATCTGTTTCTTGAGTACTGGCATTGTGGCCTGGCCTGTGTTGAATGATGGTTAAATCTCGAAAAGGTAGTGCTTCTTAGTACATGCGTACGCGACGTGAAATATCACGAGATACTTTTTTAGCGTGACGCTTAACAGCTGCGGCTGCTTTACGCTTACGAACCGATGTTGGTTTTTCGTAGAATTCACGCTTACGTACTTCAGCCAGAACACCTGCTTTTTCGCAAGAACGCTTGAAACGACGAAGTGCTACATCAAATGGCTCGTTATCTTTTACTTTTACTGCAGGCATGTTTACTTAACCTAACTTAATGAATGATAAAAATTTAAGCTCAATTGAGAGTAGCTCCCAATTGAGGCGCTAAATTTTAAGGCCAAGAGTGATAATTGTCAAAGTGATAATCGTGTAATTGAGAGGTATATGAGTGATAATATCGGCGTTTTTATATATTAAGTGAGTGATACAGCAAAGATGAAAGTTTTAGGGATCGAGACATCCTGTGATGAGACGGGTGTAGCTATCTATGACAATGATCATGGGTTACTGGCAGATACGCTGTATAGTCAAGTTGCCATGCATTCTGAGTATGGAGGGGTGGTTCCTGAGCTAGCGTCACGTGATCACATTCGAAAACTGCTGCCATTGATTAGTGAAACATTAAAACTGGCAAGTTTAGATGCATCTGAAATTGATGCGGTTGCTTATACGGCAGGGCCGGGGCTGGTTGGTGCTTTGATGGTAGGTGCTGCCACGGGGCGTGCATTAGCGATGGGCTGGGGTGTGCCGGCGATTGGTGTGCATCATATGGAAGGCCATCTGTTGGCGCCTATGCTGGAAGATAATCCGCCTGATTTTCCGTTTGTTGCGTTGTTGGTCAGTGGTGGACATACTCAGCTGGTTAAAGTGACTGGCATTGGTCATTATGAATTATTGGGTGAGTCGCTTGATGATGCGGCCGGCGAAGCGTTTGATAAGGCCGCTAAAATGCTAGGTCTGGATTACCCCGGGGGGCCTTTAATCGCAAAGCTGGCCGAAAAAGGGGATCGTAAGCGTTTACGCTTCCCTCGTCCGATGACTGATCGCCCCGGATTAGATTTTAGCTTTTCAGGTTTAAAAACCTTCACGATGAATACTATTAGTGCTCATAAAGTTGACGGAATACTGTCCGATCAGGATAAGGCTGATATCGCCGCAGCCTTTGAAGAAGCGACGGTCGATACACTGACCATTAAATGTCGACGCGCTTTACAGGAAACAGGATTAAAGCAATTGATTATCGCCGGTGGAGTAAGTGCTAATCAACGTTTGCGTGATGCCTTAGAAAAGATGGTTAAAAAAGAGAAAGCTCAGCTCTTTTATGCGCGTCAGGCTTTTTGTACCGATAATGGTGCGATGATTGCCTATGCCGGTTGTCAGCGTTTGCTGGCGGGTCAATCGAGTGATTTGGTTATAGAAGCCAGACCCCGTTGGGCGATGGACTTGTTAGATGAGTGCTCTTAATTAAATATTTTGTGATTAGGTGGTAGTTGAGTGGATATTGTTTATATCAGTACGCTGCAAGTAGAGACGGTCATTGGTATCTATGACTGGGAGCGAGAGATTCGTCAGGTAGTGACGTTGGATTTGGAGATGGGTACTGATATCAGGCAGGCTGCCTTAACAGAGGATATTGACAGTACGCTGAACTATAAGAGTGTTTGTGATCGTCTTATTGAGTTTGTAGAAGAAAGCGAATTTTTATTGGTTGAAACTATGGCAGAAGAGATAGCATCCTTGGTCATGAGTGAATTCAATGTCCCCTGGTTAAAGCTACGATTGGGTAAACCGAATGCGATTTCACAAGCCGCAGATGTTGGTGTGATCATCGAAAGAGGGAAACGTTTCTGATGCCGCGCGTTTATCTGAGTATCGGGAGTAATATTGAGCGATACAAACATGTCACTGCCGGTTTGGATAAGCTCAATGCCTGTTTCTCTCCGTTGGTTATCTCTTCTGTTTACGAAAGCGAGTCAGTCGGCTTTAACGGAAACCCTTTCTTAAACTTAGTTGTTGGGTTAGATACGGCTCTTGAAATAGGCTCCTTGTCATCGTTTCTTAAAGGTATTGAAGATGACAACGGTCGGGTGCGGGGCGGGCCTAAGTTTGCGCCTCGGACATTGGACGTTGATATTTTAACGTGGGCTGATCAGATAGGCAGCTTCGCTGGTGTGGAGGTGCCAAGAGGTGAAATTTTAACCAATGCTTTTGTGCTCTGGCCTTTGGCTGAAGTGGCGCCGTGCGAAATGCATCCTGTCCTCAGAAAAAGCTACCAGTCTTTGTGGAATGAGTATGACAAAACTACTCAGAAGCTACGCCCTGTTGATTTTAACTGGCAAGGGCGCTTGATTTCAGAAGGCATTTGATCGAACTCGTTATATTCGTCTATGGGCTCTGTTTGTCTTGCTGGGATATCTAGGTTTGACACATTTGCAACTGTAAGCGTTTTATTTCATCACCAAGCGCAGCGCCTTTGAAGCCTTTTTTAATGAGATCGCTTGGGTTTATCGCTTTAAGCTGCGTGAGTAAGCTTTCTATCTCTTCTGTTTTTAGTGGTTGGTGATAAAGTGCAGGGCTTAACAAGCGGCAAGCATCCAGTATCTTGGAAAGGCGTTCCGGGCGGCGAATCAGATCTAACGCCTGAATTAAACTAAGGCGCTGCTCAGCTGTTTCTTTTTGCCAGTGGTGTAAGGTCTTGATTGCTTTAAGGGTGTGAATACTCAGATCTCTGTATTGGTTCGGTGCTTTCAGTTCTTGGCAGGTCTGGAGTAGTGCCGTCTCGGCATTGGGTCTATCGATGAAGCAAAGCGTACAAAATGCCGCAAAGCGTACTTCGTTTGCTGTTTCTTCATTAAACAGCTGTTCCAAAGAGTTGGCGGCAGGCGAGTTCAGGAGTACTTTGAATTCAGGAAAAAGCTTCTTAAGAGCATGACTTTGTTCCAGCACAAGAAAGAAGGTTAGCGGAGATTTTTCTCCTATGGCTCTGTCTAGCTCTTGCCATATCCGTTCTTTAGTCAGGTGCTCCAGTTCGTCGGTTGCTGAAATTTCTTGCATAAGCTGCAGCGTTTCCTCAGCCAGAGTAAAGCCAAGGTGGGCATAGCGTGCAGCGAAGCGTGCGACTCTTAAAACGCGTAAAGGATCTTCGCTAAAGGCGGGCGACACGTGGCGTAAGATTTTTGCTTGCAGGTCGTGTTGTCCGCCATAGGGGTCAATGATTTCTCCTTTATTGGAGAGTGCCATGGCATTGATGGTCAGGTCTCTCCTGGAAAGGTCTTCCTCTAAGGTGACCTCCGGATTGGCGTGATATGTAAAGCCGCTATAGCCTTTTCCGCTTTTTCGTTCTGTACGGGCCAGTGCGTACTCTTCACCGCTGGTGGGGTGAATAAAAACAGGGAAGTCGCTGCCGACGGGTTTGTATCCAAGCGTCAGCATGGCGTTGGGCGTGGCACCCACTACAACCCAGTCTTTGTCGTATACCGGATATTGCAGTAGGGTGTCTCTGACGGCTCCACCAACAAGATAGATATCCATAAATGTCTTTATTATCCGTTATTCAGATTCTACTTTCTCTGGGTGAGATGCCGCCCAGGCTTCAAAGCCGCCATCAAGACTGCTAACTTGCTCAAAACCTTGATGCACCAGATATTGTGCAGCTGATTGGCTGCTGATGCCGTGATAACAGCAGACAATTAAGGGCGTTTCAAAGTTTGCCGCCATCATGAACTCATGCAAATTATCATTCGATAGATTAAAAGCACCGGGGATATGTCCCTGTCGAAAGCTTTGTGTATCTCTGATGTCGGCAACAACGGCGCCCTTTTCAAGCCAGTCGATTGCTTGGTCCGAGTTGATGCAAGTATATTGATCCATAGTGGTTATCCTGTCGCGAAAGCTGATTTTTGTAGGCTTGGAGTATGATAGTAACGTAAATCATCTAGCCGCAGAGCCGTCAGTGTTAAGCCCCAGATGCAGCCGGTATCCAGTGCGTATGTATTTTGGGTGCCTGTAACGCCTTGTAGTGCTGCCCAGTGCCCGAAAATGATATTGTCTCCGGCAGTCTTGCGGTGTGCATGTTGATACCAAGGTAGGAAACCGTCGGGTTGAGTTTCCAAGCCTCCTTTGGATGCAAATTCAAGTTTTCCTTCCGGCGTGCAGAATCGCATGCGGGTCAGATAGTTTGTGATGGTGCGTAAGCGTTTCCAGCCTTTTAGCTCATCACTCCATATTTCAGGTTTATTGCCGTACATGTGCTCAAAAAAAGTATGAGCTTTGGAGCTGCGCAAGATGCTTTCGACCTCTTGTGCTCGTTTTTGGGTATCGTTGATTGTCCAGTCAGGGGGGATGCCGGCATGTACCATAGAAAAATCTAAAGCAGGATCGGTATGTATCAGCGGCTGTTGCTGTAGCCAGTGCATAAGTTCTTTGCGATCGGGAGCATTTAAAATATCGTCCAGTGTATCGCTCTTTTTCTTTTGTATTAAATCGTGGTGAACCGCGAGAAGGTGCAGGTCGTGATTGCCTAAAACAATGTAAGCCTGATCTCCGAGATCTTTGATGAAGCGTAATGTTTGAAGGGATTTCGGGCCTCGGTTAACTAAGTCACCACATAGCCAGAGCTTATCATTGTGCCCAAAACTGATCAGCTCAAGCAAGTTTTGAAATTCATCAAAACACCCCTGAATGTCACCGATAGCATAGGTGGCCATAGATCATCCTTTTACCGAGCTGTTTCTGTTAATGCAGAGCGTTCGGTTGAGCTAAAGTGAATGTCGGGATAGTCGCGTTGAAGCGTTCCCCCTCAGCTGTTTCCATGACGTAGTGGCCGAACATACTACCTACCCTGGTGGCCAGAACAGTGCCGCTGGTATATTTATAGCTGTCATGTGCTTGTATGACAGGCTGTTCACCAACAACTCCTTCTCCTTCAATTTCCTGTACATGTTCATTGCCGTCGGTAACAACCCAGCGACGGCTGAGAAGTTGTACAGCCTGATTGTTTTTATTCGTAATCGTGATCTCATAGGAAAAAACAAAGCGATGTGATTCCGGATCCGATTGGTTAGGCAAAAACCGTGTTACGGTCTCGATTTTGATCAGGGTGCTAGGGTCAAGGTGATCCATGTCGGGTTTTTAATCTCTATTATGGTGTCAAAAAATCGGCAATGCGGATGAAATCTTGCACGGATAAACGTTCCGGGCGTAATGACGGATCAATATTTAGCAATTCGAGTTGCTCTGTACTGATAAGTTCTTTTAAATTGTTACGCAACGTTTTGCGGCGATGTGCAAATGCTGTTTTGACAATCTGTTTGAGGACTGTGGGGTCTTTAGCGACAAAAGGCAGCTCTTGATAAGGAGTGAGCCTGACGATAGCAGATTCAACCTTGGGTACCGGGTTGAACGCCTCAGGCGGAACAATAAATAAGGGCTCAACCTGACAATAATATTGCGCCATAATGCCGAGGCGGCCGTAGTTGTTCTCACCTGCTTTGGCGGCGAGTCGATCGACAACCTCTTTTTGCAGCATGAAGTGCATATCGACAATATCACCGGAATGGCTGAGCAGGTGAAAAATCAATTGGGTCGAGATGTTGTAAGGCAGGTTACCGACGATCCTGAGTGGGCGATCATCTTTGCGTAGGCTGTTGAAGTCAAACTTCATAGCATCCGCTTCAAAAATACGGAAATTATCTTCATATCTGAAAAATTTTGTACGTAAAATTGGCGGCAGGTCGCGGTCGAGCTCGATCGCGTCCAGCGCGCCGGCTTCAGCTAGTATTTCTTCCGTTAGTGCGCCTAAACCTGGGCCAATCTCGACCATATGATCGGAAGGGTGTGGTGCTATTGAGCGAATGATCTGCCTGATGATTCCTTGGTCTTGCAGAAAGTTCTGACCAAAGCGTTTTCTGGCTTTATGCATAGCGGGTTGTTTATGACTCATGAATACTCTTTGGGTTGCTGCAGGTTGACTTGTTGCGTGCCATGTCGCCTGCGTAATGAATAGCTAATTTGAGGCTGCCTATATTGGCATTCCCTGTTCCGGCGAGATCCAGCGCGGTCCCGTGATCCACGGATGTGCGTATAATCGGCATGCCCAGAGTGATGTTAACGGCGTTCCCAAAACCTTTGTATTTCAGGACGGGTAAGCCTTGGTCATGATACATGGCCAGAACGGCATCACAATCTTCAAGGTATTTAGGTGTGAAGAGGGTGTCTGCAGGGAGTGGGCCTAGTAATTGATAACCTTGGCTACGTAGCTTTTTAAGTACGGGTTCAATAGTGTTAATCTCTTCACGTCCCATGTGGCCGCTTTCGCCTGCATGCGGGTTTAAGCCTGCAATGATTATTTTGGGGTCATTAATTCCGAATGTGTATATCAGGTCGTGTTGCAGGACTTTAATGACTTCTTGGAGAAGAGTTTGCGTAATGGCACTGGAAACATCACTTAAGGGTATATGAGTGGTGACCAGAGCGACTCTCAACCCTTCGGTTGCCAGCATCATGACTACTTTTTTAGTACGGGTAATCTCTTCTAAAAACTCGGTATGCCCTGAAAACCGGATGCCGGCGTCATTAATGATGCCCTTATGAACCGGCGCGGTTACCATGGCGTCAAATAAGCCGGTAAGGCAGCCATTGGCGGCTATTGATAACGTCTCTAAAACATAGTGAGCGTTTTTAGTATCGAGCTTCCCTGTTGTCACTGTGCGGCTGAGTTGTACCGGAAGAACTTTAATAGTGCGTGCCAATGTCGGTGAGGGCGGATCTTCTGCATTGAATTTTTCAATGACAATCGGAAGATCTAATTGGCGTGCACGCGCGTAAAGTAATTCCGGATCACAAATAGCTATCAACTCATCTGCGTGAGAATATTGTGCCATTTGAATAATAAGATCCGGCCCGATTCCAGCCGGTTCACCGGCTGTGATAGCGAGTCGTTTACATTGTTGCATTATTGTTTGATCTCAACATATGCGGCAGAGCGCATTTCTCGTAACCAGTTAACCAGTTCTTCAGAAAACTTCCGCTTGCTGATGGTGGATCGTGCCTGAGACTCCATCACTTGGTCGCCCATGTCCTGAGTTCTGCGATCCTGAACTTGTAATATGTGCCAGCCAAAACGAGACTCAAAAGGTGCACTTAAATCGCCCACAGGTGTGCGTTCCATTTCCTGCTCAAACTCAGGCACCATCTGTCCCGGGGAAGCCCAGTTCAGGTCACCGCCTTCTGAGCCGCTGGCTGGGTCGTCACTGAGCTCTTTTGCTAGTTCTGCAAATGATTCGCCCTCTTGCAGGCGTGTATAAAGGCGCTCTATAAGGCGCTTAGTTTGGTCGGGTGAGCGTATCTCACTAGGCTTGAGTAAAATGTGACGAACCTTGGTTTGGTTAACCAGTTGAACCATTCCGCCACGTTTATCTCTTAGTTGAGTAATATAAAAGCCACTGGCTGCTTTAATTGGCTTGCTAATATCGCCAGGTTTCATATCAGCAACAACAGCTGCGAGGGCTTCAGGTAACTCGGTTGCTTTTCTCCAGCCTAAGTCTCCACCGTTCAGCGCGTTTGGCGCACTAGAGGTGGCAATAGCTGTTTCTGCAAAATCGGCATTATTCAAAAGTGTCTGGTAAATGGCGTTTGCTTTCGTCTCAGCGGCTTGTATTTGCTCGGCTGAAGCTTGTTCTGGAATGGGCGTCAGTATAATGCTGAGCAACAGTTCCGATTGATTTGCCAGGGCCGCATCAGATTTAAGGAAGTTTTTGATCTCTTGGTCTGAGACGCGAATACGTCGGCTGACATTGTTTTGCTGAACTTGGGCGATGAGCATTTCGCGGCGTATTTGTTCGCGAGCGGCTGCATAATCCTGACCTTCGGCAATAAGCGCTTGCCGAAACTGGGCTAAGGTCATGCTGTTTCTGCTGGCAATATTATTGATCGCTTCATTGAGTTGGCGGTCAGTGATTTTAAGACCTTGCTTCTCTGCCAGTTGTAACATTAGGTTGTCGAGTACTAATCGATCCAGTACTTGTGGTGCGAGGATATTATCCGGCGGAATCCGTTGGTTTCGGGAATTGAGTTGATCACGGATGATTTGAATGCGTTGCTTAAACTCTGACTCCAGTACGATATCGTCATTGACGATAGCCACCACTTTATCCAGAGGCATGGGTGCTGCATGAAGCGGGCTGCTAAGTATAAGGGAAGCCAGCGATGCTAGGCCAAACTGACGAATTTTCATAATATTTGAATTAATCATTTATCTCTTCGCGTTGTTCAAAACCGGTTATTTTTTCGACGAAATCAGTTCCGCCGCTACTTCCAAAACTACCTAATCCTTTGAGCACAAACTGCAGGTAAAGTGCAGTATCTTTTTCGTTATTATCTTGTAACCAATGACGTGTAATCAATCGGGTTTTCCAGCAACAGCTTTCATATTCGAGACCGAAAGCAGTGTCTATACTGTCGTTGGTGAGCCAATCATATTGCCAAACACCTAAAGCTGACCAGTGTTTGCTGACCGGCCAGATAAAAGAGGCTGTGCTCTGCTCGCGAATATCTTCGGCGAAGCGGTAGCTAACGCTTACTATGTGGTTGATATCTTCCTGATAGCGAAGTGCCACGTTATTTTCGGTATTTCGAATATCTTCGTGATTGAAATTTGCGTTGAAGTTGATATTCATACGCTTGTTGGGGCGCCACGTGACGCTGGTGGCAATGTCCGAATAGTCGGAGGTGCTATCTGTGGGAATGCTATCACTAAGGTCTACTAAGCGGTCATTAAAGTAGATAGCCTGGCCAATACTGGCGGATACTGCTTCGCGTCCTTTTTGGTCTATCAGGCGGCTGGTGACACCGAGAGATAATTGCTGGGTGTCGCCGATTCGGTCATAACCGCTGAAGCGGTTGCTTCTGAATAGTGAGGCGTAATCAAAGCTATAGGCTGTTGTATCAAAGTTAGGAATACTTGAATGGTCTTGCTCCGGCACATAAAGAGCATAGAGACGCGGCTCAAGGGTTTGCTGGTAAGGGTTGTTAAATAATGAAAAATCGCGATCAAAAAATAATCCAGAATCTATGCTGATGACGGGGACGCTGATAGAGGGGGAGTCGTCCAGGCTATCTAGTTGATTATTTAAAGTGTATTGGGAGTGCCAGAATTTAATCGCAGGTTTGATAAAACCACTTGCATTGCGGTAGGTTGTTGTTAGCTGAGGCTCAAAATGTAAACGGCTACCCGTAATGCGGTTGCTGTCGGTCAGTCCGGTCAAGTCTCTGTCGAACTCTGTGAGTTGAAAAATATAGCTGGCTGATAACCAGTCGGGCTCAAGTGACGGGGTTCCAGATATTTGCAGCTGAGGTAGGCGTCGATAAGGCGTAATATTATCATCAATAGTTTGATAACTTTGTAATAAAAACTCAGCTTGCCATTGATTGCCGTAATAGGCGATAGAACCGCTTCGGTTTAGGTGGCTTTCTTCTGTAGCATCAAGTTTTGTGCCAAGATCTTCAAAGTAGTCATCGTCACTGACACTAAGATAGTTGATAGTTGAGTGCCAGCGATCTGCAGGTTGCCCGGTGTGTTGAATGCCAAGTAGCCACCGACTTTCGTCTGTTAGTTGGTCATTAGGGAGATAAGACGTGCTCAATGAGTTGGATGAAAATGAGTTCATATATCTGAATTCATTTTCCAGTAAAAGACCGCGCTTATCTAAGAAACGAGGAGTCAGGGTGTCATCGATATTTGGGGCAATGTTAAAGTAATAAGGGATCCCTAGATCGAGCCCTTCTGTATCTGAGTAGCTGATAATTGGATATAGAAAGCCAGTGTGGCGTCTGTCATCAATAGGGAACTGGAAGTAAGGGAGATACAAGACTGGAATATCTGAAACTCGCAGGGTTGCATGCTTTGCTGACCCAAACCCACTTTTCCTGTCTAAATGAATCTCTTCGGCTCCTAGTTTCCATGTGTCAGTGCCAGGTGGGCATTGAGTGTAATTGCCATCCCTAATGGTGATTGTTGCGTCTTCGTTGCGGGATATTTGAGATACAGAGCCCCGGATACCACTTTTAAATAAAACATATTCGGCATCGTTGAGTGTTGTTTTTCTGGTGCTGGTGTTGGATTGGGCACTTTTTCCTGTAAACAGTAAACCCGGTTCTCTGTAAGTGGCTCCGCCGGATAGGTTGATATCTCCCGTTTCTTGGTTGATAGTCGCGGAGCTACTGTAGAGGCTGCGTGAGCCCTGAATAATTTTAACACTGCCTGATAGTGCTGTACCCAAGCCTAGCTCAGATCTCGCCTCTGATGCATCCGCTATAATAGGTTTGAGCTGGAAAGGTGTTCCATCATCCTCTGGTAACGTCTGTTCTATGTAACGTCCGCTGCAATGGTTAAGAGACTGTCCTTTAGGATAAGGGTACCAACCAAGATGTGCGTATGCGGATTGAGGTAGCGAAGGTTCTTCCTGAGTCTTAGTATTACTATCTTCTTTGGGAAGGGGGTCGTTCTTTGATGTCAGTGGTGCTTCAGACTGAGGCTCTACCGCCGTTTTAATTTGTTCTGCTGTTTTTGACAGGGAAGCAGAATAAGGTGTTTTTGGACTCTGTATGATAGTTTTTGCATTCGGTAGTGTGGATTGTGATAGCCTCTCGGTTTTATTTGTTGGCTTTTCACTGGCGGGGTGATTCAGTTTTGGTGTTGTTACAATTGTGCTGGGTTCTCCAGAACAGTCCCACTTATTCTCAACTTGTTGGCAGTCCCAATTGTTTTGGTTGGCAATGGCTGGTTGGTACTGTGCAAGTAAAGCGGCGGCAATAGCAGCAGTTAATTTGTGGGACGTGTGTTTTAGAAATAACATTCCAGACATTCCAGTAGCGGATAAATGGCCAGTGCAGATAGTAGCGTCTCGGTGCTATATACATTTGAGTAACTGGCAAAGTCTGGAATAATAAACATTCAAACGATGATGCGCTAGAGGAAACAGCAGAATGGGGCAACGGTTATCTACTTTATTGGGTTGGATAGAAGGGTTACAGGCTGCTCGGGTAATCGATATTGAAAAAGGGTGGGAGATACTGTCTGTGTCTGGTGATGCAAGCTTTAGACGGTATTTTCGAGTAAAAGCGGGTGATAAATCATGGATCGCTGTGGATGCACCACCTGAAAAGGAGGATAGTCAAAAGTTTGTGATAATTGCCCGGTCATGGCTTAAACAAGGAGTTTATGTGCCCGATGTTGTGAGTATCGACCTTGAGCAAGGGTTTATGCTGTTATCTGACTTTGGCGACCAGCTGTTGCTACCCTCGTTGAACGAAAATAGTGCGGGTCAACTTTATGAGCTTGCTATGGCTGAGCTTTTAAAAATTCAATCTTGCGATGTTGAGTTGCTTCCTGTGTATGACAGTCTGTTGTTGCAGCGTGAAATGGTACTGTTTAAAGACTGGTTCTTGGTGTCGCTTTTGGAAGTTGACTTGGGTGTGGATGGGCAAGAGGGTATTGATGCTGCTTTTTCTTTATTAGAGCTGAATGCGTTAGAGCAGCCGACGGTGTGTGTTCATCGAGATTATCATTCGCGTAACTTGATGATTACAGCGGAGCATACTCCTGGTGTTATTGACTTTCAAGATGCTGTCAAGGGTCCGATAACGTATGACCTGGTATCATTATTGAGAGATTGTTATATCAGTTGGCCGGATGAGCAAGTATCTGAATGGGTAGGTTTCTTTCGGGAAGAGTTGGTTAAGCGCAATCTGTTGTCAACGGATATATCCATTGATCGATTTGAGCGTTGGTTTGATTTGATGGGTATGCAAAGGCACTTGAAAGCGATTGGGATTTTTGCACGGTTAAGTATGCGGGATGATAAGCACCGTTATCTGCAGGATATACCGCGAACCTTACAGTATGTGATCCGGGTATCAAAAAAATATCCTGAACTGGAGCGGTTTAACGTGTTGATTACTGAAGAAATTCTACCTGCTATGGGGCGTGTGGATACCTTTTCTGAAGCGCCTCAATGAAAGCAATGATATTAGCCGCAGGTTTGGGCACGCGTTTACGCCCCTTGACCTTGACTACGCCAAAGCCTCTGGTTTTGGTTAGTGGTAAGCCTTTGATTGTCTATCATATTGAAAATCTGGTCAAAGCGGGTTTTACAGAGATTGTCATTAATCATGCTTGGTTAGGTGATCAAATCGAGTCGGCGCTTGGTGATGGGTCCCGTTGGGGCATCTCAATCAGATATTCGCCCGAGAAGGAACCGTTAGAAACAGGCGGAGGTATTTTTCGTGTGTTGAATTGGCTTTCAGAAAAGGGTGAGCCATTTGTAGTGATTAATGGTGATATTATGACTGATTTTGATTTTTCTGTACTATTAGACAGTAATCCTACCATGGCTCACTTAGTCCTCGTGCCAAATCCGGCGCATCATCCCGACGGAGATTTCTCCTGCTTATCGGACGGTACTCTCTCTTTTCGTGCAGATAGGTTGACGTTTTCGGGTATCAGTGTGTTAACCCCTGGGCTATTTGCAGGGTGTGAGGATACGGCGTTTGCATTAGGACCGTTACTGAAAAATGCAATATCGGCAGGACAGGTTAGCGGAATGGTCTATTCAGGTTCCTGGATTGATGTGGGTACTCATGAGCGCTTGCAGCAGGCAGAACAATATTCACAAGAGAAAAAAGACAATGGCATTTGATGGGCAAGCAGTCGGACAAAATATAGGCGCTTCATTGTTGAAGTATCGGGGTGGGGTTATCGTTGGTGCCCTAATTGGTTTGATGAGTGGTGGGTTCTGGGGGCTTGTTTTTGGTGGCGTAATCGGAGGATTGGTCAGCAGGGCTATTGTGAATGTGCTCACAGGTGGCGTTTCTCCACAAATGGCTTTTTTTAAAGCAACCTTTGCCGTTATGGGGAAGGTAGCAAAAGCAGACGGTCGTGTTACTGAGGATGAAATTCAGTTTGCCAGAGATGTCATGGCTCGCATGAATTTATCAGAAGAGCGTAAACGAGAAGCAATGGGTTACTTTTCTGAAGGTAAAGATGCAGATTTTAATATTGCTGATGTGTTATCGCCTTTATCAAGGGTTATCCAGTCTCAGGCGGCAGTAAAAATCATGTTTGTTGAGATTCAACTGCAAGTCGCCATGGCTGATGGGCAGATGTCGGCGGCTGAGCTGGCAGTGGTGCAAGAGGTGTGCGCTTTGTTACGTATGTCGAGTGTGGAAATGGCCGCTCTTATGGCAAGGATGCAGGCGCAGCAAGCTTATCAGCAACAGAGCTATCAACAGCATCAGCACTTTCAGCAGGCATCTGAACAGAGCTTGTTGAAAGAAGCTTATGGTGTGCTGGGTGTAAAAGAGGGTGATGCTGATACTGATATTAAGAAAGCGTATCGCCGGCTGATGAGTCAGCATCATCCGGATAAATTGGTTGCGAAAGGCTTGCCCCCTGAAATGATGCAGCTGGCAAAAGAAAAAACCCAAGAGATTCAGGCGGCATATGATCGCATTAAAACTGCCCGAAAAAACTGATGTTTATATCGGGGTGGCTTGTTTTTTTTGAGGTGGAGCTGGAGGCATCCCTGGTGGTTGGTTTGTCGCAGGTGCCGGTGTTGAGGGGATTGCGATAGCGTCCTTCTCTGCTTTTACAATATAGGTTTCAAGCAAGCCGCGGGTGTAGCGAATTAACCACTTTTCACCTTGGCGTGTGTTACTCGTCGCCGGTAAGCGACTTTGGTGGTAATTGTTTAAATTGTTGCGACGCGCTTTTTCAAGGCGCAATGTTGAAGGCTCTTTATTTGAGCGGGAAGCGCTTCCTGGATTGCTTGTGTAAATATCAAGTGTTGTGAGTTTGAGTTCGGGAATAAGTGTTAACAGCTTCGGTGCACTGATGTCTTGTGATTGCGCTGCATTAATAATTAATAAGTTGATATCAGTTTGTGTCTGCAGGTTCACTGCGAGGGCTGTTGCCCATGTGGCTCCAGTGCCTATGCCAGCAATAACAAATTGATTGATTCCTTTCTGCTGTAGTGCCTGTACAGCAGTGATCCCGCGCTGGATTATTTGTTCGTAGGTGTCCGAACTTTGTTTTTCCTTCTTTGTAAGTTGAGCTGGTGGTGTTACGGGGCTTGTTTCTGCCGGTTCTGTGGTTGTCTCTTTTGGTTCTTCGGTTGGCGTTTTGGCCTTGATCGCTTTCAAAGAAGGGAGTGTTCGGACTGGGGTTGCCTGTGTGATGGGGGCGGGGAGAGGGATTGCTAAGGTATTCCAGCCAAATTCAGTTAAGCCTGTTCTTAAAGGCTCAATAATTATAGGCCAGTTTGGGTGTGTGAAATCATCAGGCATAAAAATGATACCCCGGTGTGTCTGTGCGTTGCTGCTGGTGTGGTAATAGGCATCAAAACTATCGTCAGCTGTTTTTAAAGACAGTATCTCGGTTTCTGAGTGTGTTAACTCTTTAGAGAGATCAGCTAATAACGCTGTTTGTTTATCGGGCTCGATTCGATTTGGCTTTTCAGTATTCGTCGATTGAGCAGGTGTTTGATTTTCGTCTGTTGGCGTATCTTCAGCGAGCGTTGACGTAATGCCCCCGCTGATACACCAGAGAAGCGTTAGGATAAAAGGACGACAATTAAGTGTTTTAGTTTTCATCATGTGATTATCAGGGAAAAAAAATATCCTGCAAGTCTGGCGCTGTTTAAATCATTGAGCTTGGGTACAATAGCGTTTATTAGTCATTGAGATGGAATAGCTAAATTATGTCCGATTTTAAAATAGCCCCTTCAATTTTGTCCGCAGATTTCGCCCGTTTGGGTGAAGAGGTTGATAACGTCCTGAGTGCAGGAGCAGATATTGTGCATTTTGATGTGATGGATAATCACTATGTGCCTAATTTAACAATCGGTCCAATGGTGTGTAAAGCATTAAGAAATCATGGGGTTACTGCTCCAATCGATGTGCATCTGATGGTTAAGCCTGTTGATAGAATGATCGCTGATTTTATTGTGGCGGGTGCGACCTATATCACTTTTCACCCTGAGGCTTCAGAGCATATTGATCGCTCCTTGCAGATGATTCGTGATGGGGGCTGCAAGGCTGGCCTGGTATTTAATCCGGCAACGCCATTACATTATTTGGATTATGTGATGGATAAAGTGGATATGATTCTGTTGATGTCAGTGAACCCTGGCTTTGGTGGGCAGTCATTCATTCCGGCAACGCTCGGTAAGCTGCAAGAGGTCCGAAAGTTGATTGATACGAGTGGTCAAAACATTCGTCTTGAGGTTGATGGTGGGGTGACTGTCAATAATATAGCCAGTATAGCCGCCGCCGGGGCAGACACATTTGTAGCAGGTTCGGCAATTTTTAATACCGATAACTATGCAGGTACGATTGCCCAGATGAGAGCAGAGTTGGCAAAGGCAAAAGGAATGACTTGTTAATGAAGTCGTTGTTTTATGGTGAGATGCCGAAACTGGTAATTTTTGATCTGGATGGAACGCTGGTAGATAGCGTTCCTGACTTGGCATTCGCTGTAGATAGTGCGTTTCGTCATCTGGGCCTGCCTGAAGTTGGCGAGGCGAATGTGCGCTTATGGGTTGGGAATGGCGCGGAGGCTCTTGTCAGGCGGGCATTGGCGTATGTCTTAATCAACGAGGAGCCTGCTGTATTTGAGCAGGTGTTTTCAAGATTTCTATCTGTCTATGGTCAATGTCTTACCGCCAAAAGTAAGCTGTATCCAGGTGTTTTAGAAGCGCTGGAGCATTTAAAAGAATTACAGATACCTATGGCTGTGGTCACTAATAAGCCAATCGCTTTTACCTTGCCAATGTTGACTGGGTTGAACTTGTCGCATTTTTTTGTAGAGGTGTTGGGTGGGGATTCATTAGAAAGGAAAAAGCCCGATCCGCTACCCCTGAAGACATTGATGAATCAGTTTGGCTTGAAGCCTGAGCATGTACTAATGGTGGGTGATTCTGTTAACGATATTGCCGCGGCTAGATCCGCAGGCTGCGCTGTTGTTGCTGTTTCATATGGATACAACCATGGTGAAAATATTTATACGGCCGGTGCTGATAGGGTGGTGATCTCCTTGGAAGAGTTATTTTAAGTGACAGTGGGTTTCATGTAAGGGTGGCTTTCGATTTAGCCTTTTTGAAATAATAGATACAGTGTTCTGTTGTGGTTATCATAAAGTTGAATAAAACTATTTTCTTTTTCTGTCTCTATATAGTTTCATTAAATGTTAATGTTGGTCGTGCTTAGATGTTTATCTAGTCTGATTTTGCTTATAAGCATGTGATGATTCATACGTTGTGTGAGAGTGGTTTTATCTAAGATGTTATTCGTAATGTTAACACTTTATGCTAGATTTAATAGGATCAAAGCGAAGTGATGTAAAAGTTGCGTTTCTATTAAGGAGTTAGGGGACTAAATATGCTTGTCTTTCCAGGGAATATGTCAAAGAAAATCAAGGTTGTAGTGGCAGTATCACTGTTCACTGTGATAACAGGTTGTGCAAATAATAATTCATACCCTCCCGTTGCTGAAGAAGATCGATATGTTCAGCCAGAATATAATTATGTCATTGGTGCAGGCGACTCTGTACAGATTTTTGTCTGGGGGAATGCTGAGCTGTCAACCTCTGTATCAGTTCGTCCAGATGGGAAAATCACAACAAATTTGGTTGAGGATCTGGAGGCTAGCGGTAAAACGTCAACTGAATTGGCCAGAGAGATCGAATCTATATATTCTGAATATATTAAGAATCCCGTTGTGACTGTGATTGTTAATGGCTTTGTCACTATTCCGGATCATCAGATTCGGGTCGTAGGAGAGGGGGCTAAACCGCTTAAAATTCCCTATAGTAAACATATGACGTTACTTGATCTTATGATTGAAGTGGGTGGTCTTACCGAATTTGCAGACGGCAATGAAGCGGTCTTGGTGAGGCGTTTTGATGGAGAACAAAAAACTTATGGATTACGTCTTGATAGTCTTTTAAAAGACGGAGATATAACCGCTAATTTGGCGCTCAAGCCGGGTGATATCGTAATCATCCCTGAAGCGTGGTTCTAGTCTGAATAACTACTTGGCGTGTTATAACTTATGCGTGATATTTTAAATCAGCTTTCTGAATATATCTGGGGTATCTGGCGTTTTCGCTGGATTGGTCTGCTTGTTGTTTGGCTTGTCGCAATGGGGGGGTGGGTTTTTGTATCCCTGACGCCCGAGAAATATTTGGCGACCGCTAGAGTACATGTTGATACGAATACTATTCTTCGGCCTTTATTGAGAGGGCTTGCGATACAGCCCGATGTTGACCAGCGTATTGCCTTGATGAGTCGGACACTGCTTAGTCGTCCTAATCTTGAAAAGTTAATGCGCATGGCTGATATGGATCTGTATGTGAAGAATGATTCGGATAAAGATAAGCTTCTCGATACGATCCTGAAGTCAATTACATTGGCGGGTGACCGAAGGAATGCCTCTTTATATTCTGTTTCTTTTAAGCATGAGAATCGGGATACAGCGAAAAAAGTCGTCCAGTCGCTTATTACCATTTTTGTTGAAAGTGCGTTGGGTGATAAGCGTAAAGACAGTTTCGGAGCCCAGGAATTTCTGGATAAGCAGATTGCTGATTATGAACAACGACTGATTGATGCAGAGAAACGCTTAGCTGATTTCAAACAACGTAATGTTGGCGTATTACCCGGAGAGACAGGTGGCTATTACCAGCGGTTAGAGACTGAAAAGAGTCAGCTCGATATGGCTCAGTTGCAGTTGCGTGAACTCGGGACACGGCGTGATGAGTTAATACGACAAATTGAGGGTGAGGAGCCCGTGTTTTTATCGAGCCAAATAGAAAACTCTCCCGAAATAAGAGCGCTGGAAGGGCGAATATCGTCTCTGGAGGGCTCTCTGGATGGCTTGTTATTGAAATACACCAGTCGACATCCTGATGTTGTTCAGACGAATGATATGATCGCAGCTCTGAAAGCGCAAAAACGGGCGGAGGAATCTCGGGTTAAGGCAACAATGCCAGATCAGTTTGCTGGTTTACTGGATAGTCCTGTTTATCAGCAGATGCGGAGTATGCTTGCAGAGACTGAGGCGACTGAAGCAGAGTTGCGTACACGTGTAGAAGAGTATCAGAAGCGTGTGGCTGAGCTGGAAGCAAAGGTTGACAATATTCCGCTGATTGAAAGTGAACTTCAGCAACTTGATCGTGATTATGGTGTTATCTCTCAACAACATAAAACATTATTAAGCCGACGTGAATCGGCGCTGATATCTGAGAATGTAGGTCAGCAGGCCAATGATGTTAAATTCCGTGTCATTGATCCACCATTTGTCCCACAAAAACCGAATGAGCCAAATAAGATGCTAATGAATGCGGCAGTCTTATTGCTTGCCATTGGTGGTGGTTTAGGAAGTGCGTTATTGGTTTCTCTGTTTCGTCCTGTGATAAGCAACCGTGCAACATTGTCCTTAGTGACGGGTTTGCCAGTGCTGGGGACAGTTATGAAAATTCAGTCGCCGTCCGATAAAAAGAAAGCATTAAGAGGAAACGTGGTTTTCTTTTCGTTGTTTGCTAGCTTATTTGTAGTTTATGTTGGGATATCGGTATTTCATGGAACGGACTTTCTGGTTGCAGGCATAAATAGTTACTTAAGGATGGTATTTGTATGAGTATTATAGAGAGGGCGATACAAAAACTTGAGCCAAAAAGTAAGCCAGAGCAACAGAATTCGACAGTAGCCCCCGCTGTTAATGAAAAGCAGAAGTTAGAGGTAAGAGAGCCTAGACCTCAGACATTTCAGTCTCAGGCGTCACCCTTACAGCGGGATCCTATTAGTTCGTCGTCACAAGATCTTCTTCATTTACCCTTAGCCCGCTTAAGTGCACTAGGTATGGTTACGCCTAACGCTCCTAGAAGTGTAATTGCTGAAGAATACCGGGCAATCAAACGTCCTCTTTTACTAAACTTAAAAGGGGAGGGCGCATCTCAGGTCGAGCACGCAAATCTCATTATGGTAGCGAGTGCTTTATCAGGAGAAGGGAAAACATTTTCGGCTATTAATCTCGCGATGAGCATTGCAATGGAGCAGGATAAATCTGTTTTATTTGTCGATGCAGACGTTTCGAAAGCGTCTGCTGGTGGCTTATTAGGCGTTCCTGATGCAGCGCCGGGTTTGATTGATCTTCTTGAAAATAAAGGCATGCGCTTTCAGGATGTAGTTTTAAAAACAAATATTCCGAATCTTAGGATATTGCCGGCAGGGAACTTGCACCAGCGCGCAACAGAATTGTTGGCAAGTCAAAGTATGAAAGCATTGATGCTGGATATATCTCAGCGCTATCCGGATCGAGTCATTGTTTTTGATTCTCCTCCCTTGCTTTTGACGACAGAAGCAAGGGTATTATCAAACTTTATGGGCCAAATAGTATTTGTTGTTGCCGCTGAGCAGACGTCTCAAGATGCAGTTATTGAAGCGCTACAGCATTTGAGTAGCGATAGTATCGTTGGAATGGTTTTGAATAAAGCCCAACATAAATCTACCGGAAGCTATGGCTATGGCTATGGCTATGGCTATGGCTATGGCTATGGTGGTAGATATGAGACAAAAGAAGAAGATGCTGCAAAATAAGGATAGCTAAATGCGCTTCAAGTCAGATAAAAAGTTAGTAATATGTATTCTTGTTGGTGGGCATTTTGCAGCGACGAGTGCTTTTTCGGCAGATTGGCAGGTGGCTAAATCGCTGACAGTATCTGAGGTGTATACTGATAATGCTGATCTTACTCATGATAATAAAAAAAGTGAATTTATTACGACCGTTACACCAAATATATCGCTGAAAGGGAATGGCGCTAGGGCTAATGTTAGTCTCAATGCTTCTCTTGAGGCCAACTCTTCAGGCGGAGAGGGTGATGCAATCAACCCTCGCTTAGGTGCTAATGCGGATGCAGAGTTGCTCGAAGACTTTCTTTTTATCGATACGTCAATAAATATTACGCAGAATACGGTAGATGCATTCAGACCCAGTGGGATAGATACCTTGAGTAACACCGGCAATACCACTAATACTTACAATTACAACATAAGCCCTTATTTTACACAGCGTTTTAAAGGAATAGCCGAAGTTATTGGTCGCTATTCTTATAATAATCAAATAAACAGCAATAATAATGCGGGTGACAATGATAGCCAAAGTATTGAATTAACTATTAATAGCGGAGATGATTTTAACCGTTTGACCTGGGGAGGAGCAGTTAACTATAAAGATTCTGGCAGTGATAATACAAGTAGTGAATTGCTCTCAACAGATATTAACTTGGGGTATCGCTTCAACCGGGTATGGAGCTTTCGCGGCTCAGCAGGGGTTGAATCGAATGACTATGAATCAACGCGAAGTGAAAATGACGGCTCTCGCTGGAGTATGTCAGCGATCTGGACACCGAATAACAGAACATCACTGAATATAGGTTATGGCGATCGGTTCTTTGGAAGTGTGCCGACTCTGGACTTTAGTCACCGAAGCCGCAAGAGTTTATTGACTGCCAGTTACTCCAGAGAGCTTACGGATTCAGCTTCCTTGCTGAGCCAGCAAAGTGCTTTCCAGACTACGGATGCTTTTGGAAACCCTATCGATCCTATTACGGGTGATCCGTTACCACTGACTAATACGACGACTAATATAACAGAGGGTGTTTTTGTAAATGAGCGCTTCCAGTTGGCATATACTCTGACAGGAAAACGTAGTTCGGTTACGGTAGGTGCAAGTCATTCTGTTCAAATATACGAAGATGGCCGGGCGGATGAAATATTAGAGAAATATAATGTTTCATTGAGCAGGAGTCTATCTCGGGACTTGAAAGCTGATGTTGGTTATTCTTTAAATCAGCAAAGCCGTACAGGTGATGCTGATGCAGTAACCACTGAGTATAGCATGGGATTAACGAGCCAAATTGGAATTGATAGCAGCCTTAGCTTTACTTATCGGTTAATGGATAGGGAGTCTGAGGATGTGAGTAATGACTATCAGGAGAATAGGCTGCAGTTATCATTTACGACTAAATTGTAGATGGATTCACCATAGAGTAATGTGTAATTCTTAAACTGTGTTCTTCGCGAGTATCTTGATTGGGCTTACTTGGTTGGACTCAGTCGTTACATTCATACTTGGATAGCGCCATTTTTCATCCGAAAATCACAATCTTAAGTGTTGAATCCAGAGCGTAAATCATGTCAGAAAATGAGAGACCGATCATCAACGCAATGACGGTTGATGTTGAAGATTATTTTCAAGTGTCAGCATTTGAAAAACATATTTCTCGTAAGGATTGGGCAAGTCACCCAAGCCGAGTAGAAGAGAACACTGATCGAATCCTGACATTGTTTGCCGCACATAATGTTAAAGCTACCTTTTTTACATTAGGTTGGTTAGCGGACCGTTATCCAACAATGGTCGGTCGCATTGTAGAGCAGGGGCATGAAATTGCCAGTCATGGTTGGGATCACCAGCGGGCGACGAGTCAAAACAAAGATGAGTTTAGAGAAGATATCAAGCGTGCTAAAGCGATGCTGGAAGATGTTTCAGGTAGTGTTGTAAAGGGATATCGGGCACCAAGTTATTCTATTTGTGCATCTAATCTTTGGGCGCTAGATGTGCTTGCAGACGAAGGTCATATGTATAGCTCTAGCATTGTGCCAATCAAGCATGATCATTATGGAATGCCAGACTCATCCCGCTTTGCTTTTTCAGCAGCGGATGGCCGGTTACTGGAAATTCCTGTCACCACAGTGCCTGTTTTTTCTCGCAATATTAATTGCGGGGGGGGGGGATGGTTTCGCCTATTCCCTTATGCTTTTTCTAAATGGGCGTTGAAAAAAGTGAATAATGATGAAAAAAAGCCCTGTAATTTTTATTTTCATCCTTGGGAGATCGACCCTTATCAACCAAAGATGGATAACATATCTTTTAAAACTAAATTCAGGCATTACCTTAATTTGAGTAAAATGCATGGCCGTTTAGAGTGCCTTCTTGAAGATTTTAAGTGGGGACGTATGGATGAAATATTCTTGGATGAAAGATCTAAGCAGCAGTGATCTCTATTGATAAATTAAGCCCCCCGGCTTGTAATCGATATGTGTAATGCAAGGTCTATATGGATCTAAAAGAAAAATTAGTAATGGAGTACCTATGAGTCTCAAAGTCTTGGAATTGGAAAATAATGATTCATCAAGATGGGATGCATTTGTTGAGAAAAGCGATGATTCCACCTTTTTTCATCGTGCAGGTTGGAAAGTTGTACTTGAAGAGGCATATGGACATAAAGTTCATTTTTTGTATGCAGAAAGAGATGGATATATAGAGGGTGTTTTACCATTAGCTCAGGTTAAAAGTTTTTTATTTGGTAATAATTTAGTTTCGCTTCCTTTCTGTGTTTATGGCGGTGTAGTTGCGGATAACAAAGAAGCTGCTGATAGCTTGGTAGAGGCAGCGTGTAAGCTTGCCGATGGGTTAAAAGTTGATACGCTCGAGTTAAGAAATTTACATAAATCGGACAGGAACTGGCCTAATAAGTCTTTACATTACACGTTTCGTCGTTCTATCTCTGAGGACAACGACGCTAACATGAATGCTATCCCCAGAAAGCGTCGCGCCATGATTCGCCAAGGGATTAAAGGCGGTTTGGTTAGCGAATCAGATAATGGTTGGGAGCGTGTTTATAACACCTATGCTGAAAGTGTGCGCAATCTAGGTACTCCCGTATTCTCTGCCAAGTATTTCCGTACTTTGCGAGACGTTTTCAAAGATGATTGTCGAGTTTTGATGATTACACATGAAGGTAAAGATGTGGCTGGCTTGATGAGTTTTTACTTTAAAGACCAGGTTTTGCCATACTACGCTGGAAGCTATGAGTCCGCAAAGACACATAAAGCGCATGACTTTATGTATTGGGAGTTAATGAGACGTTCCGCCGATGAAGGGATAAAACTTTTTGATTTTGGCAGAAGCAAAGCAGATACAGGCCCCTATCTGTTTAAAAAAGGGTGGGGGTTTGAGCCTGAACCTTTGCATTATGAATATTACTTAGTAAAAGCGGATGCCATACCAGAATTAAACCCAAATAATCCAAAATATAAGCTTTTCATTGATATGTGGAAAAAACTCCCTTTGCCGATTGCAAATAGAGTAGGTCCTTTGCTCTCACGGAGTTTAGGTTAATGAAACCTGCTTTATTATTTCTGTGCCATCGAATCCCTTTTCCACCAAACAAGGGGGATAAAATTCGGGTATATCATTTGTTGAAGTATTTAGCAGATCATTACCGAGTCTATTTAGGTGCATTTATTGATGATCCATTAGATTGGAAATATGTGCCAGACGTGGAAGCGATCTGCGAAGAGGCGTTTTTTATTAAGTTGGATCCCTTAAAAGCAAAATTGAAGTGTATCAAGGGATTTCTAACAGGTGAGGCGTTATCTGTGCCTTATTATCAGAGTAAAGCGTTACATCAATGGTCACGTTCAATTATTAAAAACCATAGGATTGAGAAAGCTATGGTTGTGTCATCGGTTATGGCACAGTTTTTAATTGACCCTGATATCAAACTGGATCAAAAAATTATTGATATAGTCGATATTGATTCAGACAAGTGGCAGCAATACTCAGCTATGAAAAGTTGGCCTATGAGCTGGGTTTATCGCCGTGAAGCCAGAACATTATTGGAATATGAAAAGCAGGCCGTTAATCATTTTGATGCGACCCTTTTTGTATCATCTGCTGAAGCTGATATGTTTAAGAAAAAAGTGTCAGCCTCTCACGAAAAAATCGGCTTTTACAATAATGGTGTAGACAGTGACTTTTTTATGCCTAGAGATAGTTTTTTAAACCCCTATGCTAAAGATATTATGCCGATTGTTTTTACCGGGGCGATGGACTATTGGCCTAATATCGATGCGGTAAGATGGTTCGTTAAAGAGGTATTTCCAACAATCAAAGCAAAAACTCCCGCCTTAAGTTTTTATATTGTTGGTAGTAATCCCAGCGATGAGGTGTACCAGTTAGAACAGCAGGAAGGCGTAAAAGTGACAGGCCGTGTCGAAGATATAAGGCCTTACATCCAGTATGCAGCTGTTGTTGTTGCTCCGATGAGAATTGCCAGAGGTATTCAGAATAAAGTACTAGAGGCCATGGCGATGGAAAAAGCTGTGATTGTTAGTACCATGGGGTTAGAAGGAATTAACGCACAACACGCTAAGGATGTCATTGTTGCCGACACAGCTGCTGAATTTATATCGGCAATTCGTGGTTTAACAGATAGCAGTGCAGAGAGTATTGGTATAGCGGCACGTAATAAGGTGAAGAAAGACTTTAACTGGTCTGAAAGTCTACCTTTAGTGAAGGAATTACTGGAAGGCAATAAACAGGAAATACAACCATGACACCAAAGAATAAAGAGGATATTTATCAACTGTCAGGGTGGCGCTATTTTTTACCAGGCATAGTTGTTTATCTGTTACTTTTCACAGCATTGTTTTATGAAACGTTGGGATCGATGGTATCTATTTGGCTGCGATCTGAAACATTTACGCATGCTTTTTTAATATTGCCAATTTCTATCTGGTTAGTATGGGAAAAAAGAGAGCACCTCAAGTATGAGCGTCCTCAATTTTCTTGGTTGGGAATGCTTGCACTTGGTGGTTCTGGATTCCTCTGGTTATTTGGCTATTTGGTCGATGCGCTTGTTGTGCAGCAATTTGCATGGGTGGCTGCCTTTATTTCAGGTGTTTGGGCAATTCTTGGAAATCGTGTGGCGTGGTCTATAGCCTTTCCATTGGCCTTCTTACTTTTTTTGATCCCCTTTGGTGAAGACTTAGTACCCGCCATGATGGATTTTACAGCTGATTTTACAGTTGGTTTGGTTCGCTTGACGGGTATCCCTGTATATAGAGAGGGGCTATTCTTTACACTACCTTCCGGTAACTGGTCAGTAGTGGAAGCCTGTAGTGGCATTCGTTATTTAATTGCTTCGCTGACACTGGGGTGCTTATATGCCTACCTCACCTATACGAGTCTAACAAAACGCCTTATTTTTATTACCATTTCTATCATTGTGCCGATTATCGCTAATGGCCTCAGAGCCTACATTATCGTGATGTTGGGCCATGTAAGTGATATGAAGGTGGCAACAGGAGTAGATCATCTTATTTATGGGTGGGTATTTTTTGGAATAGTCATATTTTTGTTAATCCTGATCGGTTCACGCTTTAGCGATTCGGATGTAGACAAGAAACCAAGTTCAGCTCAAATATTGGCGATTCAAAACAATAGTCATAGTGCAGGGCTAAAGCAGGTTATGTATGGGATCTGCATATCGCTTGTTTTAATAGGAATCTGGCCTGTACTCGCTTATGAAATTGACAATAAAGCAGATAACCAAGTCGCATCTGTTATTGAGCCTCTGCCAGACATGGAAAGCTGGGCAGTCGTCAATAAGAATCATTGGGATTGGGAGCCTATAAGTGTTGGTGCTGAAAAAAGTAATCAGTTCTACCAACAAGGAACTGCCAATGTAGGAATCTTTTTGCACCATTACTTTACTCAGGAGCAGGGCGCAGAACTTATCAACTCAAGAAATCATATAGTAGACCCAAAGCTTCGTAGTTGGAGAATAGTAGGGCAGCAGAAGGTGGTTGTGAGCATTTCGAACAACCTGGTTCACGTTAATCAAACTTTGGTAAAAGGGCCGGATGTTAAGTTATTGGTATGGTCATGGTATCGGGTTGGTGAACATTATACCTCCAATAAATACGTTGCTAAGTTATTAGAGGGGTGGGCAAAGCTGACGTTTAGTCGTCAGGATGCAGGTAAAATAATCGTAGCAATTCCTTACGATGAAAGGGTAACGCAAGCAGAACGAGCAACGGTTCTACAAAGTTTTCTTACAGATATCATGCCTGATGTTGAACGCACTATCGACAAAGCGGCTGGTATTCGGTAGTGGCAGCAATGAAGCGTCCAGCGTTAGTGGTTCATATCATATACGCTTTAGGCACCGGTGGTTTGGAAAATGGCTTGGTTAATATCATTAATCGCATGCCTTCAGAGCGGTATAAGCACGTTATTATTTGCCTGACGCATGCTACCGATTTTGCTAACCGCATTACAGCCTCCGATGTACGTGTGATAGAGCTGAATAAAAAAGAAGGGCATGATTGGCATTTATATTGGCGTTTGCAAAAAACGCTTTGGAAACTCAAACCCGATATTGTGCATACACGAAATCTGGCCGCGCTTGAGATGCAAGTATTAACACTGGCATTACCCGGTGTAAAACGGGTACATGGTGAACATGGCCGGGATATATATGATCTGCATGGCCAGAATAAAAAATATAATTACTTGCGAAGGGTGATGAGTTTTTTGGTACATCGCTATATTGCGGTGAGCAAGGATCTTGAAAGCTGGCTGCTGGAAACAGTTAGGGTACCTAAAAAGAAAGTCAGGCAAGTGTATAACGGTGTTGATTTAGCTCGCTTTCATCAACCTTCTGACGACATTGAAGATAATCCATTTCCTTCTCAGTTTGCTGATAAAGACAGCTTAATAATAGGTACGGTAGGGCGAGCAGCAGCAGTAAAAGATCAGATATCTCTCATTAATGCATTTGATACTTTGGTTAACAGGGATGCGGGTTGTTCAGATAAGTTACGCCTCGTTATTGTCGGAGATGGGCCGCTTTTTCAAACATTAAAAGAGCGAGTGAGTGCATTAGGCCTGGATTCGAAAGTATGGTTACCAGGGGATAGAAAGGATATCCCGGACCTACTCAGGAAAATGGATATATTTGTTTTACCTTCATTGGGTGAAGGTATCTCCAATACAGTGCTTGAGGCGATGGCTACGGGGTTGCCGGTAGTTGCGACCTGTGTCGGAGGTAATCCGGAGTTGATAGATGACAACCGCACTGGTGCTTTAGTACCCGTAGGGGATGTAAGTGCGTTGGCTGGCGTATTACAGGGCATGATTGATAATCCGGAAACAATATCGTCTATGGGGACAGCAGGTCTAGAAAAAGTGCATAGCCGATTTGATTGGGATGTAACAGTAGCGAATTATTTAGCCGTTTATGATGAGTTACTTGAGTAATTCTGACTAAGCCGTTTTGTCCAGGTGAAGTAAAAGGATATTGATAATCGATGTGTGGAATCGTCGGCGTTTTTGACTTAACAGGTAAAAGAGAGTTTTCGCGTGAATTAATATCACGTATGAACGAAACTCAGCATCATCGCGGGCCGGATGAAGGCGGTATTCATATCGAGCCTGGCGTCGGTTTTGGACATCGCAGACTCTCCATTATCGATTTATCCAGTGGGCAGCAGCCCTTGTTCAATGAGGATGGCTCAGTCGTCGTTACCTATAATGGAGAAATTTACAATTTTCCAGAGCTTTCCGAAGAACTCAAGGCATGCGGACACTTGTTTAAAACCCATTGTGATACTGAAGTTATTGTCCATGCATGGGAAGAATGGGGAGAAGCGTGTGTAGAACGTTTCAGAGGTATGTTTGCGTTCGCAGTCTGGGATAGAAATCAACAAACTCTCTTTTTGGCCCGAGATCGATTAGGAATAAAACCTCTCTATTATGCAGCCTTACCTGAGGATACCTTTGCGTTTAGTTCAGAGCTTAAAGCACTAAAAACGCTCGATAATTTACCGCGTGAAATTGATCCAACCTCTATTGAGGATTACTTCACGTTTGGCTATATCCCCGAACCAAAAACGATTTTTCAGCAGGTTTATAAGCTTCGCCCAGGGCACACACTCCTCATAAAAAGTGGATCTCCACTGCCTGAGTCTAAAGAATATTGGGATATCCCTTTTATTCCGGTCGAATACAGTTCTGAAGAAGCGCTTAAAGCAGAGCTGATCGAGCGCATGAAAGAAGCAGTTGATATACGGATGGTCGCTGAAGTGCCATTAGGTGCATTTTTATCGGGCGGTGTCGACTCAAGTGCGATTGTGGCTATGATGGCAAAGCTCCAGGATAAACCTGTTCATACCTGTGCGATTGGCTTTGATGTTAAACAGTTTAACGAAACCGAATTTGCTAAACAGGTCGCTGATCAATATAAAACAGATCACTATGTCGGGCTGGTAGGGAGTGATGACTTTGACCTTCTGGATACGTTGGCCGACTTATATGATGAGCCCTATGCCGATAGCTCAGCAATACCAACCTACCGTGTTTGCCAGTTAGCTAAAAATCAGGTGACTGTGGCGCTTTCTGGTGATGGTGGGGATGAAAATTTTGCAGGGTATCGTCGTTACCGCTGGCATATGAATGAAGAAAAACTACGTGCGGCGATCCCATTAAGCATACGAAAACCTGTCTTTGGTTTATTAGGAAAGCTATATCCAAAAGCGGATTGGGCCCCTCGTATCTTCAGAGCAAAAACAACTTTTCAAGGCTTGGCGCGCAGTTCGGTAGAAGCTTATTTGCATACGGTTTCGTTACTCTCAGAAGAGCAGCGTGATCTGTTATTTAGCGAAAAGCTAAAAACGGCACTCAAAGGTTACAAATCGATTAGTGTATTTAACGACTATGTTGCTAAGGCACCAACTCAAGATCCGCTGTCACTTATTCAGTATCTGGATATGAAAACATACCTGGTCGGCGATATTCTCACTAAGGTGGATCGCGCCAGTATGGCACATGCCCTGGAAGTGCGAGTTCCTCTGTTAGATCACAAGTTTATCGAATGGGCTTCAGGTCTGCCTTCTACTATGAAATTAAAAGGGCAAGAAGGTAAATATATTCTGAAAACAGCGCTGGAACCTTATCTGCCCAATGATGTGTTATACCGGGCTAAAATGGGTTTTGGCGTGCCATTGGCAAAATGGTTTCGCGGGCCGTTAAAAGAAAAAGTTCAGCAGAGTTTACTGGGTGACACCATACGACAAAGCGGTCTATTCAATATGGACTATATTGAGAAAGTAATAGGTCAGCATCAAAGCGGTGCACGTGACTATAGTGTGATTATTTGGTCATTGTTGATGTTTAATGCCTTTTTAGAGCGTGAACTTGAAGTAGCAGCATAAAGTGCTCATAAGGGAAAGAAAACGCGTGAAAATACTACATATTCTAGACCACTCCATCCCGTTACATAGTGGGTACACATTCAGGACTCGCTCGATTCTCAAGCAACAGCGTGCGCTGGGGTGGGAAACAGAACATGTTACTTCAGGTAAACACACTACAGAATCGCCGCTGACGGAACAGGTCGAAGAGTTTCTTTTCTACCGAACACCTCTTACATCTTCGGTGCTGGATAAGCTTCCGCTATTTAATCAGCTCGCCATTATTAACCAGTTAACAAAACGTGTTGGTGAAGTCATAGAAGAAACGAAACCGGATATCTTACATGCTCATTCCCCTGCACTCACGGGCGTTGCTGCATTAAGAGCAGGGAGAAAATATGGTATACCGGTTGTATATGAATGCCGGGGCTTTTGGGAAGATGCCGCCGTTGATCACGGCACCTGTAAAGAGGACGGAGTACGTTACAAGCTGACGCGGGCACTAGAGACCTATGTTTTTAAGCATGCCGATGCGGTCACAACCATCTGTGAAGGCTTGCGCAAAGATATAACAGCGCGGGGCATCCCAACGAATAAGATCACCGTTATACCCAACGCGGTTGATATTGATACATTCAGTGTCATCACGAGTCGTGATACTAAACTCATAGATGAGCTTGGTCTGCAGGGCAAAACAGTTTTGGGGTTTATCGGCTCTTTTTATGCGTACGAAGGGCTACTATTACTGCTGGATGCACTGCCGGATATGATCCGTATTAACCTGGATATTCGCTTGCTACTGGTAGGAGGTGGCCCGCAGAATGATCTGATTCACAAAAAAATTAACGTATTGAAACTGCAAGATTATGTGATAACCACCGGTCGTGTGCCGCACACCGTCGTACAGTCATATTATAGCCTCGTAGATATCTTTATCTATCCACGTTTAGCCATGCGTCTCACAGAGCTGGTAACCCCCTTAAAACCTCTGGAAGCCATGGCACAAGGTAAGTTAGTCGTTGCATCCGATGTGGGTGGGCATAAAGAACTAATACAGGATGGTGTCACTGGTCGGTTATTTAAAGCAGGTGAAGCAAAAGATCTGGCACGCGTGGTACTTGATCTGCTGGACGAACAAGATGAATGGTTATCTTATCAGCAGCAAGGGCGAAAATATGTTGAAGAACAGCGTAACTGGCAAGTAAGTGTAGGTAATTATCAAGGTGTCTATCCTGGGATTTTAAAGCAACGATAATGTTAAATTTACTGGTGATAACAACTTTGTTTCCCAATTGTATCCAGCATCGGCATGGAATTTTTGTTGAAACAAGGCTTAATAAAATCTTAGAGACGGGAGAAGCTCGTGCTACTGTCATAGCGCCCGTTCCTTGGTTTCCATTTAAAAGTGAGCGATTTAAACAGTATTCACAGTATGTTGATGTACCTGCGATAGAAAAACGCAATGAGACGGTTGTTTATCATCCACGCTATCTGGTCATTCCCAAAATAGGCATGTTAGTAACTCCTCTCTTTCTGGCACTATCTATATTATGGTGTATTAGAAAAGTTAAAAAAAGTGGGTATGATTTTGAATTAATAGATGCTCATTATTTTTATCCTGATGGCGTTGCAGTTGCATTAGTAGCAAAGATTCTAAAAATTCCATTCGTTATTTCTGCAAGGGGATCAGATATTAATCTGATTGCTGAGTATAAATGGCCACGCAAAATGATTTTATGGGCAGCTAAACATGCAAAAGCTTCCATTACTGTTTCGAGTGCACTTAAAACTAGAATGATATCTATTGGTGCTGATGAAGAAAAAATACATGTATTAAGAAATGGTGTAGATCTCACAGTGTTTTCGCCTCAAAGCTACCAAGAAATGCGAGAAAAGCATGGTTTAGAAAAAACAATGTTACTGAGCGTTGGCAATTTGGTTGAGTTAAAAGGCCATGACCTGATTATTAAAAGTCTGAAATATCTGCCAGACTGCGAGTTGCTAATTGTAGGCAGTGGAGTCTTAGAAGCATCACTTAAAGCGCTAGCAAATAAATTAAAAGTAGGTGATCGAGTGCGCTTTATGGGTACCCTTAAACAAACTGAGTTAGTAGATCTTTACAGTGCAGTAGACATTTTAGTGTTAGCCTCGAGCCGCGAAGGTTGGGCGAATGTATTATTAGAAGCAATGGCCTGTGGTACGAGGGTAGCAGCAACCAATGTAGGTGGAACACCAGAAGTGGTTTGTTCAGAAGCAGCAGGTATATTAATTGAGAATCGTAATCCTGAGGAAATCGCAAAAGCTGTTAGTGTGTTGTTAAACAAACAGATTAAGCGTCAAACTACCCAAAGTTATGCAAAAGATTTTTCGTGGGAGCAAGTAGTGAAAAATCAGCTTGACCTTTACAAAGGAGTAGTTGTTAAGCATGCGTGACATACTCATCACACTTATTGTATTTGGAAGTATTCCATTTATATTTAAACGGCCCTATATAGGAATATTAATGTGGGCATGGATAAGTTATATGAATCCGCATCGTTTAGCATATGGATTCGCATATAATATGCCTTTTGCGCAGATTGTCGCATTAGTTTTGTTTTTAGCAATAATATTCAATAGAAAAGAACTAGAAAAGTTACCAATAGATGGGACTATGCGAGTATGGCTTTTCTTTTTATTCTGGATGGCTCTTAGTAGTGTTTTTGCGATTTATCAATATGATGCATTTGTATATTATTCTAGAATTATAAAGATACAGCTCCTTACTTTTTTGACAATGATGCTGTTAACTGATCTGGTTAAAATTAGGCATCTTGTCTGGGTCATTGTTTTATCAATTGGTTTTTACAGTATTAAAGGTGGTGTTTTTACTATATTAACCGGAGGCAGTTATAGAGTATGGGGGCCAACTGGTTCGTTTATAGAAGAAAATAATGGTCTTGCGCTGGCAACGATAATGGTTATTCCGTTAATGTATCATTTATTTTCTATAGAAAGAAATCGATGGATCAGGTACGCGATAGGAGCCGGTATTTTTTTTAGTCTTGCATCCGCTGTTGGCTCACAATCACGTGGTGCACTTTTGGCAATTGCTGCAGTAATGGGGTTCTTCTGGCTTAAAACTAAAAATAAATTTTTAACAGGGTTTTTAATTATTATCCTTGCTATTGCTGGTTTGAATTTCATGCCTGAAAGTTGGCATAATCGAATGAATACAATACAAACTTATGAAGAAGATAGTTCTGCAATGGGGCGCATTAACGCATGGATCTACAGTATCAACATTGCTAATGATAGGTTTTTAGGGGGCGGGTTTAATTCATGGACAGCCGAAAATTATGCTCTGTATTCTCCGGAAGCAACGCAAGTGTCTGCGGCGCATAGTATCTATTTTGGTGTGTTGGCTGACCATGGATGGATTGGGCTGATAGCCTTTTTGCTGATTTTGTGGTTTACGTGGCAGAGCTTGGCCGGTGTGATTAAGAAATCAAAAAATAATGATAAGTACGGAGAGTATTTATCATTGGCAAAAATGTTACAGGTTAGTTTTATTGCTTATATGGTTGGCGGTGCTTTTTTAAGCTTATCTTACTTCGATCTTCCATGGCATCTAATAGCTATATCTCTATTGATTAAAAAACAGTTAGAAACGAAAGAGCATAAATCTATAGTAGTTAGGCGATAATTCAGGTTGGTGTGTGAATAATATATTTAACGTAATAGTGGCCAATGTATTTCCGATGCTTTTATCTACAAAAGGTAAAGGACGTTTATCTATACTCATCTATCACAGAGTTTTACCCGAACAAGATTTTATGAGGCCAAATGAGCCAACAGTGGATGCTTTTAACTGGCACATGCAACTGATATCAAAGTTTTTCTCACCATTAGGCCTTGCTGAAGCATTAGATTTAATGGAGAAAGGTAAATTACCGGATAATGCAATTTGTGTGACATTCGATGATGGCTATGCGGATAATGAACAATATGCACTGCCTATCCTTAAGAAGTGGGGAGTGCCCGCTACAGTATTTGTATCTACCGGATTTATCAATGGCGGACGTATGTGGAATGATACGGTTGTAGAGGCACTAAGGCAGATGGATGAAGAAATTTGCCTTTCATCAGTAGGTCTCAAAACCTATGAAACAAAAACTAATGATCAGAAACGAGAAGCAGCCTACGATATTATTACTCATATTAAACACATGGAGGCTGATAAGCGATTAGATATCACAAAGCAAATAGCGTCTAAATGCCCATCAGCCTTACCTGATGGCCTTATGCTTAATAATGAAGCAATATTAAATCTTGCAAAGGCAGGTATTGAGATTGGAGGACATACCGTTAATCATCCAATATTAGCTAAACTATCAAAAAATGAAGCGTTAGAAGAGATAAGCGAAGGTAAGAAAACACTGGAAGATATTATTAATAAAAAGATCAGGTTTTTTGCCTACCCAAATGGAAAGCCTGGTCAGGATTATAATCTAGATCAAACTGAAATTGTCAAGCATGTTGGCTTTGAGGCGGCAGTATCTACAGAATGGGGTGTGTCTTCTTCGAAAAGTGATAAGTACCAGTTGGCGCGTTTTACCCCTTGGGATCAAACTCCAGAGAAATTTTTACTTCGGTTGATATTTAATCAGCGTAAGCTAATTTTTTAATTCTTGCCAGAACCCTGCTTTTTTTAATTTCTTTTTGAGGCCTTGAAAAGGGAAGTTTTGAGCATAAGTTTTTAAAGCATAACTTTTCGCTGCCTCATAATTCTTCATGTCAATATATAACAAACCAATATTGTATTGTAGTTGAGCGTTAGATGGAGTTGCCATTTCTGCAATTTTATATGACTTTAAAGCTAACTCATATTCTTTAAGTTTATGAAGAAACATGCCATAAAGCATTTGGGTCGTAGAATCTTTAGGTGCGAAATGTAACGCACGTAAAAAATAGCATTCAGGAGGGCTGAGTGCTGTTTTTCGATAATCAACATTAGTACCAAGAAAGCGAATAAGTGTGTTTAGAGCTCTATGGTGGTTAGGAAAGGCTCTTAATGTATAGTCTAAGTCAGAATAAAGCGCCTCTTTTTGGCTTGTGCCTGACGTGAGCATTTCAACACCTGGTTTGAAATGTGCAGATTCAACTAGGCGCAAATTTTGCCCTAAACCAGTTCTTTTTGTATAGTCATAAGGGCCATATCCTTGCCCCAATCCAGTACATAAAACCCCACTTAATGACTCTCCTACCCACGGCGCTCTGTTGGCTGCACTTGAAGAAGTGCTATAAAAAAAAGAAACAATCACAAGCATGCATAGAATTTTTGCTTCGATATTTAACATGTGTTCTTATTGCCTCAGAGAATGTAAAACACTATACAGTATGAGTGTAAATAAGCTAAATTGAGTAGTAAAGTTAAATTTCACGAAGCAAGTACTTCTATAATAAGAAAATAGGGCTTATAGATTTCATGCCCCTGTTGTACTCTATTTAATAAATATGGTTGTTATTAAGGTTCCATTCTATTTTCCACTCTGGTAAAGATGTTGGCCATTCTTGTGGTACAACTCCTTGTATGTCGTTGTTTGTTAAGTTCCATATGATGTTGTACTTAGCGTTTGCCCATTCAGAATTTTTTTTATTAGACTTTATTATGTTTCCAGTTAAATTAACTATTGAGTGAATACCCTTTCCGCAGTTTTCAGGAGAAATTGAAAATAAATCATCATTATCTGAATTAGGGCTCTGTATTAAAATATTATTTCTTAATGTTATATTGCCACCGCAAGGAAAATCCAAGATTCGTGAATGATTTGATGTTAATCCATCTATTTTGCTATTAATTATTAGATTATCTTTCGCTCTTGATTTAACTAAGTGTCCTCCAAATTCATGGCCGTTGATTGTTATATTATCAGCATGAAACTTGTCAGATTCTCCAATATAAATGGAGTGTTGTTGCCCATATCTTCCGCCGCCATTGGTATTGTTTATTGTTATATTTTCAAGCTTCACATTGCCGCCATCATTACCGGATAAAATTCCATTTTCTTGATTTGATATTATTCCATTTTTAATAATAACCTGGGGGTTTTTTTCTAGTCTTATAGCAGCGCAGTTTGAGTTGCAATTGGGTTTGTTAGAAATATTAAAGCCATCAATAGTTATTGGGCCACCTTGAGTTATTATATAACCTTTTCTTTGTATAGGGTTGAGCAACTCTACTCCGAGCATTTTTACTATTAAAGGTTTGTCAACTATAAATCCTTTTGAGTACACTCCTTGGGGAATAGTTACGGTTGATCCAGGTGCAGCATTATCAATGTATGGTTGTGGCGATGCAGCGTCTAATGTTCTCCATTTTATATTTTTAGGGTGTTTATAAACCCATACACCCGTATCGTGCCTTGAAATCCCTACAAATAGGTCTAGCTTCTCGATGTATCGCCACTTAGTATATACACGGGAGTCGCCTAACAGAGGACCGCCTAAGTTTTTCCAGTCAAAGAATCGCCATTTTTCAGAATCAGGATCAAAACTAGTGATTAAGCTTTTCCCGTTCCATGATATTAATTCACCCTTGTTGTTAGCGGCTAATGATTTCCCGTGAGATATAGTAAATTTTTTGTAATAGCGTGAGACCCCTGTAGCAACATCCGTCCCCCAAAGGTAAGCGTTTGTTAGCTCCCAAAGAATACTTCTTTTTTTGTCAAAGTAAGCTAATCCATCGCCAGCTGGCGGGTGGTTATATGCCTGCTGCTTAATTACTAAGTCTTTACCATCATAGTTAGCGTAAAATAACTTATCAGCGCTACCAATATATATTTCATCATTTATAAGTACTGTTCTTGGGTAGGGATAGGATTTAGATCTGAGCTTTTCCCAAGTATACGTTTTGAGATCGAATGCATAGATGCCAGAATCTTTACGTACACGCGTGTCTTTTTCTTCAACTGTATCATCTGTATAGCATGCTACGGATCCCATGCCAAAAGAGTCTATTATGAGTTTATTTTTATATAAAATTGTTCCACTATAGGTGTGTGCTGGGAACGGAACTTTGTTGGTATCTGGTACAGCACAGATTACTTTATTTGGTTTAGTTGTATATATTTGGATGTGGTCCAATGGACTAGGGTCGGTTAACCTAGCCCACTTTCCTTGATTCATATCTAGTGAATAGACTTCATTACCGCCATAGTCAGCATGGCCGCCGCCGAAGAAATAAAAAATATTATTTTCTTTATCAAAAGCTGCTCCGTTCCATGCAATAAGTACTGATGTCGGTCCGGTTACAGACCTTGCTTTCCCTAGTTGTTCATTTGACGGCCAGACTGAGCTTATAGAGGGGGTTCTGTCAGAGACTCTCATTTCGCACCAGCCTCCATCTTTTTCCTTAAGCTCTTCGTTGCAATCAGCTAATGTTTTACTAGTGTAAGCAATAGCCATAGGGCTTACAGAGTGAGCCAAAGTTGATGCTGATATAATCAATGAGAAAATAAAATAACTATTGTAGATGTTCACCCGTAATGATCCTTTCATATTTATAAGTTGAAATTACGCCCTGTGTGATGAAAATTCTTCATTACATTATTATATTTTTTATAACACTCCTTGACAGGGAATTCTATTTTTTTGAGTTTGCACTAAGGGTGTATTTATTTTTTATTATTTTCGGATAGTGCTGAGTCATGAAATACTCCTTATATTATCAGATTAATCAATATTTAGGTTGTTGAGAATGCAGCTCACAAGCGCAACACGTTTTAATTCTGTTTTATTTAAAATACGCAACTAGTATGTTCGGGTCTTTGATTATTAGCTTTATAATAAGAGGTATTATTATGAAATTCTTATTTTTTATAAGACTAAAAGAGTTACCAAGTATAGATTTTCTATTATCATTTAATTTTTCTAGTAGTTTTTGTCTTGTTTTGTTACTTATTTCATACTTTTCTAAAGATTCTTTTCTGAAACTAATTTCGTCGGCTAGTCTATAATGAAGGTGAAGAGTTCCCCAGCTTGCTGAAGAAAAAATATTTTCTCCTTCATCGCACCTAACAGATGGGGTTTTAGAAAAAATTATTTTACAGTTTTCTAATGTGACATCTAACCAAAAAATATAATCTTCACCAGCAAAGCGTAGATTTTCTTTGAAGCGTACTGTATTAAACTTCTTTAAACTGAATGCGACAGTTGGAGTGCCTATTATATTCGACGTGAGTATCTGATGCTTCATATCAGTACTATATAAGTATAGATTATCTTGTAATAATTTATGATCTGTATAGTTAAGAGTTGTATTTTTTTCGAAGGCACTCACTGTTTGGTTGAGTTGATAGAAGTTTGAAAAATAAAAGTCTGCACCTAGTTCTATAGCAGTGACTATGTTGCTTACATGATTTGGGAGCCATACATCATCCGAATCAAGAAAAGCAACATATTGGGCTTTTTTCGCTAGATAGTTCAACCCACTATTACGTGCGTTGGATACGCCTGAATTTTTATTGGTTATGATCGTTATTTTATTTAATAACTCTTCATTCAAGTTGTCTATTTCATTCTTGGCACTAATTGGTGATCCATCGTCAATAATAACTACTTCATCAACTCTATTAAAACTTTCTTGTGATATTATCGAAAGAAGCGTTCTTTTTAATATACCTTCTTTTTTTTGAAAAAAAGGAATGATAATAGACAGAGATATTTTCATTTTTCATACCTGATTAGGGTTTTTTGAGAAGTTACTATAATAATCTGAATTATTTGTTGGCTAACGATTGGAGTTTCTTTAAGTACTTTCCGATTTTAGAATAACTATTGATATGGTACATATTGCGTATTTCATTACTCCATCTCTTATGCCACTCCATTACTCTACCGTAAAACTCTACACGTTTTATTTCCCTTTCTTCGAATAGGTCTCTGAAAGCATCCTGGCGCATAAGTAGCGCAGGTGATGATATTTTTATTGTTTCATCATAGGTGGTTTTCAAAATTATTATAGAGCCTCCTCCCGTAATACATAGATCCATTGCTGCTAGCTTTTCATTATACCAATATTGATATATTACACATTGGCCTCTATTAGCATATCTCGTAAGCATATCGACATAAAATGTGCCCTGTGGGTTGCTAATGCAAATGGCTGTATTACCTTCTGATTTCCAGCCTGAGCTCTCTAGATTCCCGTAGGCTCCAATTGCTGTTTTAACTTCTTCAGCTTTAGTCAGTGTTATAAGTTTTGTTATAATTCCTTCTCGTGTAAGACGATTGCGTTGTTTGTTTAGGTTTTGTCTTAGATTTTTTCCACGTGAAGCCCAGTATTCGTCAAAGCTGCCGCTCAGTGTCACGCGTGCTGTTTCTATGTAGGGGACCGTTTGTAAGGAGCACTGCTCTGGTTCTGCTAATGTATCAGGGTCTTGCTGTGTGATGCTGAAACATAATGCAGGAAATGGTAGTACTTTACGCAGTGACTGCATGTAAAATTCAGTCATGCGATCTCTTTTTTGTAACCAGCAGCCGATAGGGGCTTGTGATGGTTGAAATGTACTCCAGTTTCCAGTACCTACTTGAACGATTATAGCTATGGCTTCGGGGGCGCTGTCGTTACCACAGACTGCAATTTTTTCATTTCCTGTTGCGAATGCATCAAGCAGAGGAGAGATGAAATCACTATCTAATAAAGGGGTGTAGTTCGCTTGATTATTTAACTTATCCCACCGTGAGATCCATGAGTTAAATTCTTCGATTGGGTATAGTCGCCATTGCGCGGATTTCATTTTATCCAATCCTTATTTTATTGTTTGCTTGATAGTGTCGATCATCCAGACTATCTCTTCATTCGTCAGTTCCTGATGGCAAGGGAATTGAAAAACATGTGCTGATAAGGTTGTACTGTTTGGGCAATATTTTTCAGTTATTTGTTCATCGAGGTACTCACCAAAGCGCCAGATAGGTACGCCTTGTTTTTTTAATATGTCGAATGATTGCTTAGGCTCGTCAACAAATAGTGGTACAACCATCGGAACAAAATTATCATCCATATCATCGAATAATGGTTTGGCTGTTTTAAGCTGGGATAGCGCATGATGTATTTTTTGATAATTTTGCTTTCGCTTTTCTATGATTCTAGTGGCGTTGCTGTTTCTGATTATAAAGCTTGAAATGAATGATGTACTTTTATGGATCCAATTTTCTTCAAGGCCATAGCCGCCATCTGAAGACGCTGGGCTATTTGTTGTGTCGTGTGCCCCCCGAATGGATTTAATGCTGTTCCATAACCATTCTTTTATTTTCACTACTACGTTAACTGCCTTACCCGCTAAGCCAAAACGTTTATAGTAGATGGCTCGCTCGACAATGTTAAAAAAAGCTTTTATTTGGAAAATACTGTCTGTCTTAGTCAGACTGATGTTGTCTAGCGGACGACTAGAGGAGGCTAATATGCCACCATCATAACAAGGAAAAAATTTCATGCTACTTGCGATTGCATAATCGCCAATACTTCCGACCGCTTGGTGCTTGAACGACCCAAAAAAAGCGTGAGCACAATCTTCAATTAATACTATTTTGTGTTGATCGCATAGTTTTCTAACACGAGTTAAGTCCTGAAGAAACCCGAAGTAATGGGTTACAATAATAGCTTTGGTTCTGGCAGTTATTTTCAAGCTAATATCGTTAATGTCAATGGATGTATTTAGATTTACTTTAAAAAAAACGGGGGTGGCTTCTCTCCATATAGCCGGAGATATCATTGACTCACAATGATAAGCAGGAATAAGCACTTCATCATTTTTAGTAATGCCGGCATGTTCTAATGCTATCGATATAGCAGCCCGTCCGCTTGTGAGTTCTATTTTATTATTACAAGTTAAAATTGATAATTGTTTTTTTGATTTTGAATTATTGAAGGTTAACGAGCTTGATGATAATACTGGCGCTAAGGGAATAACAGGGCTGGGGTAGTCAGCATAGTTGGTTTTGTTTTCACTCATGATTGATAATCACTTTCTTTGATTGAATTAATTTGAGGTACAGTTAATCTTGGCTTAATCCCTGTGGTAGCATTGGATATTCCTTAAGGCCTGCTTCCTCACGGGTTTCAAAAAATAGATTGAACCCTGGTAAATTTGGATTATCTTTAGCAATTATCAAATTATTTCGCAGTTCTGGTGCCGCCGTATCTGGATGGCTATGTAAAAGAGTGTTGGAGCCAGTGCGCTCTAATATAAATATATTATTAGCAAGCTCTATCGAATTTACTCTTGTTTTTCTGCCCTCTAGGGCGTAACCAATCATATCACCATTAGCAGAGGTTGGTCCTTGTTGAAGTACAGAATTAAAGATCTCAAGAATACCTCCGTTTGATATATCAACCAAACGGCTGTCTATAGATGAGAAAGAAGCGATAGTGCTGTTTGTAATGCGTGTGATTTCGGCTCTGGATTTTATTTCATGGCCTTCGCTCTTGGCTGCAAGAAATAAACTGTTATGGATGGTTAATTCACCGCCTCCTATATATATTCCATGTGCCTGTCCACTCTGTCCAAGTTGTTCAAATCTACTATCTTTTATTGTTACAGTGCCAGGGTTAGCCCCTGTTAGTAAGCCTTGCTGGCTGTTATGAAAATACACATGTATAAGTGTTAGGTTGGTTCCTTCGTGGCGGACACATGATCCATTTTTGTCGCGGACCTTTATCTTTCTACATTCGATATTTTGAATGGTAATATTTTTTCCTTTGGTGATAATAGCGCCCTTACCTTCCGCAGTTATATTTTCTATAACAACATGACCATTACCGATTACCGTTATATTATTCGCCTTTATTACCAAGGGATGAGCGTAAGTTCCTGTACCTATAACGAGTGTTTCTCCATCACGAAGTGATGATGCAGCTTCAGATAAGGTTTGATAGGAACGATTCCCAATATGTATACCTGTTGATTTTAGATCTGGGGTTTTATTGGCCGCCCACTCAGGAAAGTTAGCGCGTAGCTCTTCTTTCAATGAATATTGAATCTGCTTTGTCGCTAAAAATGGTACATGTTGTATAACTTTATCGTTTATTTTTTCATACATTTTTTCCACTAGGTCTGGTTTAAACACATAAGTGGAAAAAGCAGTAAGGTGTAACACTATCCCTGTAACGGCAAAATACCAAAGTACCAGTGAAAATATACGTTTCATATTGCTATTGAGTTGTTATTACAGGGGTTTTTATTGCCTGTTAATTGAGGTTTTTCGTTGTGAGATTCTAACCATAGCTCTAATACTGTAAGAATCCAGATCAACTCACCATAGTATGCAGCATGTCCTTCACGATGTAGTTTTATCAGTTTGTCTAAAAATTCTGCATTAAAGTAGGGGCGGCTCTTTAATTTTACAAGGCTATCATAAGCCAGTTCTTGTAAGGGCTTGTGGGTTTGCATCCAAACCCCAAAGGGTAAGCCGAAACCTTGTTTTTTCTTGGTGATTGTTTCTTCAGGGAGCCAACCGGTTAATGCTTTTTTGTAAAAATAGCGCAGCTGTTGTCCTTTGAGCTTCCACTCATCAGGTATTTCACCAGCGAGGGTCAGGAGTGAGTCATCCAGCATGGGGTAGGCAACTTCTACGCCTGCCAATGCACACATGTGGCTGACTTTACGCAAATCATTATCGGCAAGCGTAAATTGCCAGTCCAGATATAGCATTCGGCTTAAGGGGGATGCGTTTTCTGGTGCGTGATAAACCGACTCAAGCAGTTCTAATGGATAGTCTGTCGATATTTGTTGAATAAAGGCATCATTAAATATTTCGTTGGGCGCATGCTGATTAAGAAAATTATAGTTTTGTAGTCGCCCGGGTAGTGCGGTATTAGCTTGCTTAACGTAACTACGAGCTTTATTAACCAATGGAATCTGGCTTGGAATTATGCCTAGTAATGGTTCAAAAAGCGCTGTTCGCAGGGGTTTTGGTATGCTGCTGTATCGCTCAAAAACTTTTTGCTTGGCGTATCGCTCATTACCGGCAAATAATTCGTCACCTCCATCACCCGCGAGTAGGCATTGTACGCCATCTTTCGCTGCTTCTTTTGCGCAGAAGTAAGCTGGCAATGCTGATGAGTTGCCAAAGGGCTCATCATAACTGGTGGCTATACTGGGTAGGGCCGAGACAACATCGTCAGGTGTTACATAGTATTCATGCAGTTTTACCCCAAAGTGTTTGGCTGTTATACGAGCAAAAGCCATTTCATCGTAGCCTTCAGCGGAAAAGCCGATTGAATATGCATGCGCTTCACTATTGCTCAGTTCGCTCAACATACCAGTGACTGTTGAGCTGTCTAATCCTCCGCTTAAAAATGCGGCGGTTTTAACTTCTTTATTGTTGGATTTTTTTACTGACTCTTTTAGTGTACGGCGAAGCTCAGCACACATATCATCAAAACTACGTTGTTGAGTCTGTTTAAAACTAGGTGTCCAGTAGCGATGAAGACTGCTTGTGCCTTCTTGCAGATGAAGTGAGTGAGCGGATTGTAGCTTTTTGATATTATTGAATGTGGAAACTGGGCTGGGTACCATATGAAAATACACATAGTTATATACAGCCTGTGGGTTGAGCTTTTCATCGATAGATTCGTGAGCTAATAGCGCTCCTGCAGACGTCCCAAATAGAATCCCCAGTTGTGCATCTTCTGCATAATATAACGGAATACTCGCCAGTCTATCGACGCCAGCAGTCAGCGTATTCAGCTTGTTGTCTATGATGATAAAAGCGAATGACCCATGGATAAAGCGGCTACATGCTTTGCCATGCTCTTTATAGGCATAAAAAAGTGCTTCGGTGTGCCCTTTTTCTTTAGCAATATTTGCTAATGTTGCGTCGTACCATTCTGGTTTGCCAATTAAAGTGATAAGTAAATTGTCACGTGCAAGCAGAGATCTGTTAGACCCCAAAAAGCTGATATTCGAGCGTTCTGAGATAAAGCCTGCTTGTGTATTTAAGGCTTCCTGCATCTTCTTGCAGTTACGAGTGATACTGCCAGGTTGTTGAATGTTTTCAGTATTATAAAGCCAACCATAAAAAGCAGGTGTCAGAAGTGAGTTGTTAATTAATGTTGTATCAGGCTCTTCTGAAGAGGCGTTCCTTGTCATAGTATTATCCGCTGGCTACATCGCATCATTTAAAAAGCTCATTAGGGAGCAGGGTGGACGACTTTTAAAGTGTATAAAAAGTAAGTGTATCGTCCTTTTTTTTGATTGTCGTTAATCTTGTGTCGGTATAATAAGGTTTTATTTCGAAGTGTTTTGTGTGTTTCATGGTAGATGCTAACATGGCGCACTATTAATTTTTAAGTGCAATGTGCAATTTTAGGGGGTTTGTGTGGTTACACTGAATGAAGTGAAAGAAATTGTTGGTGAAGTTCTACAGTTGGGTGGTCGTATTGATGATTTTGATGAGTCCACCCCATTATTAGGTAGCGTGCCTGAATTTGATTCGATGGCGGTTGTTATGGTGTTGACTGCTATTGAAGAAAATTTTGGTATCTCGGTTGAGGATGATGAAATTAGCGCCGAAGTATTTGAAACAATAGGTGCCCTCCTTCAGTTTGTGAATGCAAAAGTAAACGCGTAATTTGCGATAAAAATCTTATGATGCCTCAATTTGTATCCGGACCCACGGGCCAGCTTTTTATTACACTATACCCCGCTAAAAATAAGTACCTCTCGGATGAGTGGGTAATTCATGTGCCTGCGTTTGCAGAAGAGATGAATAAATCCCGTAAAATGGTGCGAGATCAGGCTGTCGCGCTTGCTGATAAGGGGGTCACGGTGATTGTGCCTGATCTGTTCGGTTGTGGTGATAGTGAGGGGGAGTTTGGTCAGGCAGACTGGGAGATATGGAAGCAAGATATTCGTTATTTGGTTCAATGGGCTGTAGATCACGGTGCACGCCAGATAACCTTGTGGGGATTACGAGCAGGCGCTTTATTAGCACTGGACCTTTATCAGGATGTAACACTATCTATACATCGTTTGCTGTTATGGCAGCCAGTCCATAATGGTGAGCAGTTAATGACACAGTTCCTCCGTTTACGTATGGCCGCCGGTATGATGTCAGGTGCGGTTGAGACGGTTGCTCAGTTACGCGAACGACTGTATTCCGGTGAAACCATAGAAGTCGCTGGCTACGATGTTTCGCCGGCATTGGTAACGCAGCTTGATCAAGTAAATATCAAACGATTTACATTGCCAGCAGGTTCAAACATTGATTGGTTTGAGGTGGTTAATCAGGCGGGTAAGCCTTTATTGCTTGCTTCACGTAAATTGATCGACGAGTTAAACGTTCAAGGCCTAGAAATTCGTACAGCTACAGTAGAAGGTGAGCCGTTTTGGGCGGCTCAGGAGTTGGTCCGTACGCCTTTGTTAATAGAGCGAACTTTAGCGGTGGTTTCAGAAGTAAGTCACTATTTATCTGCACCTCTGATTTCGCCAGTAGGCGCAAAAAATCACGCTGAGCAACCGTTTCTTTTTGATTGTCAGGACGATGTGCTGTCTGGGGTGTTGCATCTCGGCGATCCAGATAACCGTACGGGGGTATTAGTAATAGTTGGCGGTCCTCAGTACCGTGTCGGTAGCCATCGTCAATTTGTTCATTTGTCTCGCGGATTAGCAGCGCAAGGTATACCCGTGATGCGTTTTGATTATCGGGGGATGGGTGACTCTTCAGGTTCGTTGTTGGGGTTTGAGCACATTCAGAATGACATCCGGTGTGCGATAGATGTATTTATGCGCAAGCAGCCAGCACTAAGAAACGTTGTGATCTGGGGGCTATGTGATGCTGCGACGGCTGCTGGTTTTTATGCCGCGCATGATAAGCGGGTAGCGGGTTTAGTGTTATTGAACCCATGGGTGCGTAGTGAAGAAGGCGAGGCAAAAGCCTTTTTGAAGCATTATTATTTACAGCGTCTCATGTCTAAGCAGTTTTGGCAGAAAGTAGTTAAAGGTGAATTTAACCTTAGAGACTCAATTGCTTCATTGGTTTCTAAGGTGAGGCAGCTTGTTATGAAAGCAGAACCTCAGCCTGTTAATTCGTCAACCAGTCAGTCAGCTAACGCAGCAGAGAAAATAATCAAAAAAGTCGCTGATAATATATCGGCATCTGTTAATCTGGCTGAAAAATTACAAGCGTCCTTGAAAGTATATCACGGCCCTGTACTTTTTATTATCAGTGGTAATGATCTGACCGCAGCAGAGTTTGATGATGCTGTCAGTAGATCAAAGCCATTTCGTCAATTAATAGCGAAAAATCGATTTTCGCGACTAGATTTGAAGAGCGCCGATCATACATTCTCACGGCGAAAATGGCGGGATGAAGTACAGTCTAAAACGATCGATTGGGTGAATACATTATGAAAAAAGCATTGTTGATTGCCTATCATTATCCACCCGTAAGAGTCAGCAGCGGAGTGCAGCGAACGCTCGCTTTTTCAAAATACTTGCCTGAAAATGGATGGTTACCATCTGTGCTTACCGCCCATCCTCGTTCTTATGTTGCCGTCAGCAATGATCAATTAAAAGATATTCCCGACAATATTGTTGTAAAGCGTGCTTTTGCATTGGACACTGCAAGACATTTTTCATTTAAAGGGCGTTACTTTGGCTGGATGGCCTTGCCTGACAGGTGGGTAAGTTGGTGGGCTGGTGCTGTTTTTTCCGGTTTGAGAATGATTCGCAAGGAAAAACCCCGTGTTATTTTTACAACGTACCCTATTGCAACAGCGCATTTGGTGGGGCTAACCCTACATCGTTTGACAGGTATCCCGTGGGTTGCTGATTTTCGTGATTCTATGTTCGATGATGAAAGTACCTTGCCGCGACAGAAGAAATCGGTTTTTGAATGGATTGAAAGAAAAACTGTAGAAAACTGCGCTGCTGGTATTTTTACAACCCCAGGTGCCGTTGAGCTTTATAAACGACGTTATCCGCACATCTCTGACAGAAAATGGCACTTGATCCCGAATGGGTATAACGAAGAAATTTTTCATGATGTGGAACGGGAGCAGAGTACTAAGCGAAATGACGTGAACATTCCTTTAGTACTTATTCATAGCGGTGTCTTGTACCCCTCTGAACGTGATCCCCGAGCTTTTTTTCAAGCAGTTGCTGAGTTAAAAGCGGAAGGTGAGTTTTCATCTGAAAGGCTTTGTATTGTCTTAAGAGCTACTGGGCATGATGAGCTGTTTAGCAAGCTTTTAAAAGAAGCCGATATTGAAGATGTCGTTAAATTGTCTCCTGGAGTACCCTACCGAGAAGCCTTGTCTGAAATGTTGCAAGCGGATGGGTTATTGATTTTCCAAGCATCAAATTGTAATCATCAGATACCTGCAAAGCTTTATGAATACTTTCGTGCTAGGCGTCCAATCTTCGCATTGACTGATAAGGAAGGCGATACTGCAAAAACTTTGATGGAGGCAGGAATAACAACGGTGGTGGCGTTAAATGATAAAGAGGCAATTAAAAAGGAGCTTTTGAGTTTTATACATACGTTAGAAAAAGGAATTGGGGCGATTGTTCCTGAAGTAATAACGAATCAGTACTCCAGAAGATCAGCTTCTAAAAAATTAAGTAAGCTATTTGAGCAGATTTCTGATGGTCAGATGTAATCCTGATTAAGGTAGTAAGGGTTACTGAATAGTGCGGATGCTTTCAGTTGTACTCAGACTCAACTTCCTTGGGCGACCCTCTAAATAATCACAAATAACTCTCGATAGGCTACTTCTGGTTGACACCTTGCCATATTTTCTTAATCTTAAGTTCAATCGTTGTTCTTCATACATAATACATATTATATGAAGCCACGTAGCATGTTAGGGAAGATCAGTTGGCCTTAAGCGATAAAATAGTTTCTCTGGTAAAGCGCAGTGTAGAGGTTTTTAGCAGTTTTAGGCTTTGTCTTCATCGAGCAGTAGCTGTGCTATACCCTTCGAGATTGATTCAACTCTTTGATCCCAAGTGTTGGCTTTAGCCACACATTGACGCTTGTAGAGCATCTCGTCGGAATCTTTCTGGTTTAATATTTCTTCTATATAGGTTGTCCATTCTTCAGTGCTTTGGGCTATTTTGATGACTCCTGAGAACTCTCTAACGGCTTCAATATTACATGATATTACTGGTTTGCCTACTGCGAGATATTCATGCATTTTAAGAGGATAGCCTGAAGAAGCCCAAATTTTTTCACTAACGCTGTATAGCATTATATTAATGTCTGCATAATGCATGTAAGCGGAAATTTCATTTACAGCTTTGTTCCCTAGAAAATAGACATTTTCTTTTTTTGATAAAGCATTAAATAAGACTAATTGATTTTTGTCGAGATTGGCAATGTGGCCCACCATAACAAATGAGACTAAAGGGAAATGTATGGCGAGCTTTAATAGTAGATCAAGATCAATTTTAGAATTTATAGAGCCCACATAACTCACCCGTGGTGACGGTATTGATGCTAAATCGACAGGTTCAATGTTGGGCTTTTGCGAGAAAAATTTGAAATCAACGCCATTAGGCACAAATAGAATGTCATCTCGGTGGCACAATTTTTGATATCTTTTTTTGATTGAATTAGATGATACTATTAACAGATCTGCTTGTTGTGCAAGCTCTAGGTCTGAGCTTTTTAATTCCTTAGAGTAACTTCCTTGTTTTGAATAATCGTCATAGGCATGAAAAACAAGATAGTCATGTTTAATGTAACGAGCAAAATGATAGTAGCTTGGATGAAAGAGGTAGAGCACTATAGGCGTGTTTGGCTTAGTGTGCTTGATTAATGAAGTGCCAAATATTTTATTTGCTATTCTATCTAGTATCTTTAGTTTTGGGATTCTTACAGAAAAAATACTGGGTGTAAGAACTTTAACATAGTTGTCATCAATAACTTGCGAGGTTAATTTTAGTTTGGAGAACTCAGGTGACTGGCGTTGCCATAAACACATTGGCCCCGTGGAATAAAGCACAGGAAACTGCTTGCCTAAACGCGAAAAAAGCTGCTGGCGATTCATCCATTGGCCTTGCCATTTGTTAGGCGCTAAGGTGATGAATTGAACTTTCATTGATTGACTGCCATATAATGTTTTTTAAGCCATTGATTATGAAAATATTTATTTTTCTTGTCCAGTATGTTTTTCAATAAAGCAACACCACCTTGGTTTTTTCATAAGCCCGTTTTACATTTGTCAAAGTATCTTAAACATCATTACAGGGGCGGCGATACTCAATTGCTTAAAGGTATTTAGACTAGATTTGATAAGGTGATTTATTGATCACTATAATGGTTATTCATTTATTTTCGTATAATATCAATGTAGTGGGTAAGTATACGGTATAAAGAAGAATTCTTGATTTTCTTTGATATTATCTCTTTTCCTCCAAATTCAAAGCGGCTGTATTGCTCGATATCTATTTTTTTCGCGTAGCTTATTGCTTCTTTAACTTCAATGTCGCTAAGTCGCCTAACTGTTTTTATCTTAAAACTAAGTTGGTGTGCGTTTTTCGCCCAGTCGAAATTATCTTGCGCAAATGTTCTGGCGGCTTTTTTGATTTGAGGCAAGTTATCACTGTGGATAATGTAATGATTCAGCGATTCAGTTAAACCGTTTACGTTTACTTCGCATTGTGGCCAGTAATAACCATCCCATCTAGACCATAACTTTTCGATAGGAACGACCCGGCCGTTGCAGTTGTCCTTGGCGACAAACTCATTCATTGGGCCATTATCTGGTACGATAATAGGCATTCCTGTGGCCGCTGCTTCAAGTATTGTCAGCCCTATACCATCTAACCGTGATGGATAAACATATACGTCACCAAGATGGTACAACCCTGGTGCAGTTACTGTTTCTTGAATAATTTCAAGGGAGCCTTCTTCGGTTAATTCACTAATGAGGTTTTTCAGAGCAGGGAAAGCTTCACCAACATCAACTTGACTATGAATTACTAACTTGGCTTTGTCTTTAAGGGGTTGAAATGATTTAAGTAATAGATCTGTGCCTTTTCGGTGAGGGCTCATTCCAGAAGAGTGAAAGAAGGTCACAGTGTCATCTGAAACTAGTTGTTCATTTGTTAGTTGATACAAGTTTGTATCTGTACCCCAGGGGATATATAAACATTGTGGGTGATTGATAAAAACGCTTTCATGACGCCGGGTATTACAAATTAAAAAGTCATGAACTCCATAGCATGGGACAGTTTTTTCTGTGTAATAGTCTATGTAAGCTGCCGTAATTACTCCTAATTCTCTACATGCGAGTATAGGAGCCCAAACTTTTTGTTCATTAAATATTACAATGTCTAACTGGTTGCTTAGTAACCAATGTTGAAAATCTTCGGGGTGGATGGCTGTAGGGGCCCAGCTGTTAGGCTGCTCTCCCCAGGTTACATATTCACCATCCCAGTTATGATCGCCCTTAGCGTACTCTTCACCACCACGAGCATAAATAAAAACTTCGTGTTCGCCTGACAATACGTCTAGGAATTGTTTGGATACATATGACGCACCACGTTCAAACCAAGTAGTGACAATTCCAATTTTCATAGTTTTCCTCAGGTCTTAATAAATAATTTTAGAAATTCTATTGTAATCTCTTACCATTTAATGCCGACAATTTTTTTTATTTTGTTTTTTAGTTTTTGGGAGAATAGATGACCTACTCTGTCTGCAATGAAAATAAGGCAATTATGTATACAAGGCATAACTAAGATTTGGTTGGCAAGGACTAAGCTACTAAAACCGGCAGCCAGGCGCTGTGTTATTGTATGTTCCTTTTGATAGTCAGTAGAAATGAATTCTGTCAATTTATTGATATTACATTGATAGGCATTATCAGTTAAGTCAGTTGAGGAGTGAAAGATATCGAAATCGTCTAATCGGTTTAGAATAAGCTTGGGAGAGGTGGAAATGGAAAGCACTTGGTTTGGATAACCTGCTTGGGATATTACATTTGTTACTTTCTCATCGTAAGATAATGCTACAAATGGAGTGTTGCACATTATGGCAAATAAATTGGCATGTAGGCGCATTGATATTAAGCCGTCAAGATCACGTATTTTCTGAAGATCTGAATCTAAAGATGTAGGCTCCAAAAGAGATATATTGTCTTGGAATTTTTCGGAAAGTACTTCATATAATTTTAAATCAGATTTTTCGTATGCCAAAAAAACGGGTATTTTGCCTGCTTTAATTAACTGCTTGGTCAGATTTAATAAATTACTTATATTTAGCTGTGGCCAAGAACGAAAACATAAACCTATTCTTCCTGATTTGTTTTTTTTATTCGACTTGAGTTTTTCTTTTAAAAGAAAAATTGAATCAGAGCCTTTAGATATTTTTCCAATACTTTCTAGATATTCACGTTTTATATAGTCGTATGATTGTTGGTCTCTGACTAGCATTCTATCCATATTTTTTAAAAGGGTTGATGCAATAGATTTACCTTTTTCAGAGGAGATTGGACCCGCTCCTACTCCAATAGCAATATTTTTTTTTCCAAAAAATTGGCCTAATAGTGCCATTGTGCAGCAATGAAAAAGTAGGCTTGTGCTGTGCACATCTTGTAAAATACCACCTCCAACAAAAACGATAACATCTGATTGTTTAACGGCCTTAACCATATTTTTATATTCATGAAAAGAAATTGTTTTTCCAGGATATATTCCTTTCAAAACATTTATATTCAAAGCTAGATAGGCTGATGTTTCTTTTGGTTGGCCTGAGATGATGGTGACATCGGCATTAAAGTGCTGTTTTAATGATATTGCTAATGCGCCTGCAATCGCTTCGTCGCCAACATTAATCCCGCCTATGTACCCAACTAGTAAGGCTTTGATTGGGTTTAGGCTAGAGCTTTCTATATCTTTCATTTGTTATATCCTGAATATTATAGTCAAATGATAGCACTATATGTAAATAACCTAAGGCGTGTGCTTAAGGTATTTGCGGCCTTTTTCTATTACTAGTTTAACAATGTTTTCATTTGGAAAAATTAGTGAGTATAAATATAATGTAAATCCATAAAATATTATTCCAAGTAGTAGTTTTATGGTAAGGAGTAAAATAGAACTGAGTTCGTTCACAGTAATTAATAGCGTAACTCCTTCTATAAAGAAGTACATGCTAATACCTGCTAGTATAGGGAAACATAAAATAGATGAAATATCTTTGAGTTTAAGTGAAATAAATCGGCTAAGGATCAGGTAGCTACCAGGCATTGTAAAAATTGAAACATATAGTATTGCAGTAGCTGCACCTAAAGCACCATCTTTATTAACAAAATAAAACATTAACGGAATGATAACTAATAGCCTAATAAAGGATATTATTGCTGGTATTTTGGGTTTGTTGAGTGCTATGAAAATGCTTCCCATATTTTGTACTGAGCACCTTAGTAGTCCATACAAAGACAAAAATGCAATAATTGGGCCCACTGATACCCATTTATCACCTAGAAACACATCAACGAGTTCCTTAGATGAAACTGCCATTCCGAAGCAAATCGGAGAGGCCACAAACATAATGATTTGTGTGAATTTGATAAAAGTTTCTCTCAGTGCGGGGATGTCATTTTGAAGTTTTGCATAGGCTGGAAATATAGCTCTACTTAAAGGGAATACTAGTTCGGTAGTCGGGAGGTTAGATATTTCATAGCCCACAGAGTAATACCCTAATTCTGCAGGGCTACTTTGCTTTCCAATAATAAGATCTGTTACTTTATGGTTAAGAAATATTAATACATTATTTAGCATTAACCACTTAGAAAAACTAAAAAGTTCTCTTGCTTCAATGAGAGATAGTGTCGGTCTATACGGGTGTAGTATATAAGACAAGGATACTCTGGCAATTGCGTTTGTGAAAATCCCTAGTACTAGTGCCCAGTAGTTCCTTAGTATTAAGGCAGCGCTTATCGTAACGATAAAAGAAATAATTTTGGCGACTACGCCTAGTGTAAACTCTTTTTTCAAATCAATGTTTTTTCGGTAAAGAACAAACCCTATATTTTCTATGCTGTTAATTAAAGGTAGGAAAGCTACAATTGAGACTAAGAGAGGTAGTTTTTCATTATTAAAAAAATCTCCCGAATAATCACTGGCGAGAAAAATAGCGATTGATAAAACTATTCCGGAAATTATTTTACAGGTCCATGCTGAGTTTAACGTATCGTTGGTTACGTGTTCTTTTTTTATAATATTGAGATCAAAGCTAAAGCTTGAGAATATTTCAAAGAAAGCAACCATTGTCATTGTTAATGCTAATAAGCCGAAATCTTCAGGAAATAAAATTCGTGCAAGAATAATTGTACTAACGAGACCTATAGATTTGATCGATAAACGACTTAACAAGGTCCAAAAAGTACCAATAGCAATTTTTTCATTGAGAGATTTCATATTAGTAGCGATGATTCCAAAATTGTTTACTACTTTAAATCTAAAGTAGAGTGTAAAAAGAAACATGGCTTTATTTCGGTGCCACTTTACCTTAAATAATCTAAGTACATCAATAAATTATTGTGGTTTGAAGTAGAATGCCAATCTATAGAAAACATTTATTTTTAACTACGGGTGCTGCTAAAAATGTTTGGTTATAAATGATTCACCTTTTTATTTTTACTCTTAAATCATGATACGCTAGGTGTCCGCTATATTTCTACCTTTTTAAATGATCTGAGTATGGATCAAACCAGTATCTCCATCGGATGCGGGTGACTCAAAAAATCCCTTGGGCTGGCCGTAAATCCATATGCCCCCGACTGATAAACCGCAATTAAGTCTCCGGCTTTGATTGAAGGTAATAACATTTTATCGGCGATGATATCGAGCGGGGTGCATAAAGGCCCGACTACGCTGACTTTTTCCTCACTATCACTGTTTACTCGATTTGCTACGCAAACGGGGTAATTCTTACGTATGATTTGCCCGAAGTTGCCCGAAGCTGAAAGGTGATGATGCAGTCCACCATTGGTGATGGCGAATTTTTCACCGCGTGATTCTTTACACTCAACCACTTCTGATACATAAAGCCCGGCTTCTCCGACAAAGTAACGTCCTAACTCCATGACAATTTCTGCTTCAGGAAGGCGTGTCTGTGCTTCAGTTATTAACGGCTTTAGATTGTCGGCAATCGCCTCTAAAGGCAGGGTTTCTTCACCGGGAAAATAGGGGATACCCAACCCGCCGCCAATATTCAGCCAGGTAATGGGCTGTGGGGCAAATTCAGCTAGGCGGTAGGCGAGTGCAAATGTTTTGGTCTGGGCTTCTATGATGGCTTCTGGGCGTAAGTTTTGTGAGCCGCTGAAAATATGGAAGCCTTTGAAGTTAAGGTTTAATTCGCCACAGCGTTGCAGCATCGCGGGTACGCGTTCTGCATCGACGCCGAAGGGTTTAGGCCCGCCGCCCATTTTCATGCCGGATGTTTTCAATTCAAAATCGGGATTAACCCGAATCGCGACCTGTGGAAGAATGGAGAGTGAGTCCCCGATTATTGCAATGCGCTCCATCTCTCCTTCAGATTCCATATTGATAATGATGCCGGCAGCAATAGCTGATCTTAGTTCAGCATCATTTTTACCGGGGCCAGCGAAACTGATGGTTAGTGGGTCTATACCGGTGTTCAGTGCTACTTGCATCTCTGCAACGGAGGCAACATCAATACCATCCGTCAGTTGAGAAAGATGTTGTACCACGGCAGGCATCGGGTTTGCTTTCATTGCGTAGTGCAGATGTAACCCCTGAGGGAGTACAGAACGTAATAGCTCAACTTTTTGCGTCATTATATTGCGATCATAAACGTAAAAAGGGGTTTGGCCTACGCGAGCAGCCAAGCGAGTAATGGACACGCCGCCAGCGTGCAGACAGTTATCAATGACCGGGAACCAGTCCATCGTGGTATGTTTAGGGGTAGCTTTGTTCAAGACGCTGTCTCCTGGAATATATCCTTATGCTCAGTCGTAAGGCTTTTTCGGTCAATTTTGCCGTTCTGGTTACGTGGCAATGTATCTACAAACAGAATTTTTTTAGGCAGCATAAAGTTGGGTAGCTGTTTTTGGCAATACATGAGTAGCTCTTTATCGGTGATGGCTTTGCTTTGAACCACTATCAGTAAAATAGCCTGGCCTAACAAGGGGTGTGCAATGCCAAGTGCGGTTACCTCTTTTATTAAACCGGAACTGTAAAGTACTTCTTCAACTTCTGTCGGACTGACCCGGTAACCAGATGTTTTGATCATCTCATCTTTGCGACTGATAAAATAAAGGTAGCCTTCGTCATCTTTACGTACTTGATCGCCAGACCAGACCGCAATCTCGGTTAATGGAAGTTCGGGGTGACGTCCGGGAATGGCCTTAAAGCGTTCTGCTGTTTTGGCTGGATCATTCCAGTACCCCATTGCAACTAATGAACCACGATGCACTAATTCACCGGGTTCACCGGGTGCGCACTCGCTGCCATCTTCTCTCAGCACCAGAATCTCCGCATTGGGTATTGCCTTGCCCATTGACTCAGGCCGGATTGATACCTGATCCGGTGGTAGATAAGTAGATCGGAATGCCTCTGTTAAACCGTACATCAGGTAAAAGTCGGTTGTTGGTAGTGATGAAGTTAACTTTTGTGTCGTTGCGACAGGCATAGCGCCACCGCTATTGGTTAAATACCGAAGTGATTGTTGTGCTTCTACTGGCCATTCTAACTCAGCGAGTTGGTTCCATAATGGCGGTACTGCCGCTAAACCGGTGATCTGGTAGCGTGCTACTGCTTTAATAACATCACGAGGCAATAAATAGTCCATCAGTACTACCGACGCACCCACAGAAAAAGCGGTGGTTAGCTGGCTTAGGCCGTAATCAAAACTGAAGGGCAGTACGGCTAACAGGCAATCCTTAGCGCTGTTGTTTAAGTAGCTGGCTACACTATGCGCACCTGCCAGCATATTACGATGAGACAGCACAACGCCTTTAGGGTTGCCGGTACTCCCCGAAGTATAAAGAATAGAGGCAATATCAGAATCAATTCTGCGTGGGTGAGCTGCAATTACATTTCCAGATAAAGGCTTACTACTACGCGTGATGCTGACCTGAGGTAGTATGTCATCCGGTACTTCACCTTCATCGGTCAGAATGATGGTACGCAGGTCATGACACTCTTTAAATGCATCTTTGAGTAATTTGAGCCGGTCGGAAGAAGTAACTAAAATACGTACATTACAATCTTTGAGGATATAGGAAACTTGTAGAGGCTTTAATAAAGGATTAACGGGAACAAAAACGCCGCCGCACTGTGCTGTTGCAAAGAGAGTGAATACCGATTCGGGTACTTTAGGTAAATAGATCGCGACTCTCTCGCCATTGAGTAAACCTAGTTGCAGAAATTGCTGGCAGCGATAGTTAATGTGAGTCTGAAGGTCTGAATAAGTAAAGACGGTATCTTTATGCAGTAAAGCATTAGCATCAGGAGAAAGGGCAGCTTGCTTTTGAATCAGATCGTGTAGTAATTCCGGCATATGGCATCCTTATTTGCAGGAAACGGTATTAAAAACTGCATTAGCGGTTCTATTATAGCTTTTTAGATTCGGCTGTATATGTTGCTACCTCTGCTTGTATACTGATTCTTGATAATGATAACAAGGGAAGGGTTATGATCAGAAAAAACATGTTTATGTTTTTATTACAGGGCTTTGTCGCTGTTGTGCTGGTGGTGTTTAATCCAAATGTTCATGCTGGGCTTCCGGATACCATCGATAAAATTCGTACCAGCATTGTGGCAGTAGGCAGTGTTTATCCCAATAAGCGTGTCGCTGCCAATATGCCAAAAGCAATTTATAGCGGTACGGGGTTTGTTGTTGGGAATGGGCGCCAAGTTATTACTAATTATCATGTGATTACTGCCCGTGAGCTTGATGTAGAGAAAGGAGAGCAGTTCGCTATTTTTAGTGGTCGGGGAAAAGAGGCGAAAGCTCGCAGTGTAAAAGTAATGCGTATTGATGAGGAGCATGATTTAGCGCTGCTTGAATTTGATGGGCCTGCATTACCTGCTATGAAGCTTGCAGGTTCCTCTTGGCTACGAGAAGGGACGGAGGTGGCGTTTACGGGTTTTCCAATAGGTATGGTTTTAGGATTATATCCCGTGACAACTAAAGGAATTATTGCCTCTATTACACCGATAGTAATACCGGCGCAATCCTCAAGACAATTGACCGCGGCTCAGATAAGGCGTTTGAGATCTCCATTACAGGTTTATCAATTAGATGCTATCGCTTATCCAGGTAACAGTGGTAGCCCGCTTTATGATGTTGGTAATGGAAATATTCTAGGTGTTGTTAATAGCGTGTTTGTTAAAGGGTCAAAAGAGGCCGCATTGGAGCGCCCTAGTGGCATTAGTTACGCTATACCTGTGAAGTATGTGCATCAGCTATTAAAAGGTCGTTGACCGTCAGTATTAAATCTGTGAGGGCTTGAGTTGTGCTATCTGAAATGTTTGAGTTCTTTGCTAAAAAAAGAGTATCTGTGAGAGTGTTGGTGGTTTGTATGGAGAACGTTTGCCGATCCCCTATGGCAGAAGGCGCATTAAAACAGGCGTTGGTAAGACGTGGTCTGGCAGGTGTGGTGGAAGTCAAATCAGCGGGAACGCATGTATCACAACCGGGTCGTCATCCTGATGTTAGAGCAATAAAGGTAGCGCAGGCTAGGGGGGTTGATATTAGTAAAATTCGATCAAAACTTATACAGATAAAGGATTTTAATAATTATGATTATATATTAGCCGCAGATAGAGATGTCTTGTTAAGTCTCGATAGAATTAATAAAGAGCAGCCTTCCAATAAGGCTATGTTGCTTTTATCGTTTGTAAAAAATGCTGACATAAATGAAGTGCCGGATCCCTATTTTGGCAATGAAGCGGGCTTTGAGCGCGTGATGGATCTCGTTGAGCTGGCGGCTGAAGAGATCGCGAACACGTTATTAAATAATAATTCAATAACGTGTTCAGTTAAATAAAATTAGTAAATGCTTATCAAAGTGTTTGTTTTTGGCGACATAGTGTTTTTTGTTAGAGAAAACGCACTTTTATTTTTTTATGAAGTAGAGTTTTATTAATGCATTCTGTATCTAAAAAGAGACGGTGCATCTTGTTGTTTTTAAAGAAATCTTATCTATTCATATGAATAGTGTCTGCTTTGTAATTCAGTTATTTCTTATTGGGGTAAATTATCCCTGAAAATATTGTTTAAAAAAATTAGCTAAATAACTTATTATGCGCTACTGAGCATCTTTGGTGTCGCTGAATTCGGTTGTGGCATGAATTTAGCTTATAAGAATAATAATATGTATAGACTCAAAACATAATGATGTGAGAGTAAGGTAATTATGAGAGATTTTTATTCCTGTAAAGATAAAACTTATTTAGAAAATAGGCTGTCTTTAGCCGCGTTATTTATTGGGAACGGATTCTCTTTCACTACTTCGATGAGCCGCTAAAATGCCCAGACAATCATTAAAAATAGAGTCATCGTTTGATTTAGAAAAAGTTTTTGAAACCCCTAAAGTGATCTATGGGCTTGCTACAACGAGAGAAGAGCTTGAGCAGGCCTTCGAGTTGGTGTGGCAGGGCTATACTAAAGTGGGCTTACACCCGGATGATAAAGTGGGGAAGCGCGTTACTAAATATCACTTAGACCCTAAATCAAAGGTATTTATCGCCTCTGTGCAAGAAGAAAAAGAAGTGGATGGCGAGCTGTCTTCTGTTAGCAGGGTGATTGGAACACTTACCGTGGCGCATGATGGTTGTTTAGGGTTGCCGGCGGATGAGGTCTGCAAAAGTGAATTGGATGTGTTGCGACGCGAAGGGGGAGAGCAGGCAGAAATAATGGGGTTCGTCTGTAATAACGACGGAGAGGATAAGCGAGTTTTTTTAAAGCTTTTCCATCTGGCATATGAATACTGTGCGCTAGCGGGGATCTCTGGCGTTGTTGTTTCGCTTACGCAACGGCATATTGGTTTTTATCGTCGCTTCTTTGGATTTAAGCCCTTGGGTGAGCTTTCAGAGTACACCATGGGAAATGGAACGCCTGTTCAGGCGCATTATGCATTAGTTAAGGAAGGTCGGGCCTTATTGGATAAGCGCACACGCACTTTATGCGATGAGGATGAGTGGCGTCACTTTCTTGAGACAAAAGGAATGGCGTTATTAAGGCAGTCAATAAAAGCGAAGCCGTGGAGCCGGGATCGATTAAATTATTTCATTGCTAGTTGCCCGGCTCTTCAGGCCCAGATTGATATGCACGCTGCTGCTTCTTTAGAAGCTGAATATAAACGTCATGGTGTTGAATTGGTATTGCCGTGTAATTTGGAGTAATACACTTCCTGTGTGTGCAAGGTAATAGAGAAAAGATTCCGACTTGTCAGTTTTTTTTACAAACAAAGGATTGGAAAAGTCAAGAAAGATCTTAACTGCATGATAAATAAAGTTTTTAATAATATGGCACGATGCATGCTTTGATTAGATTACCAGGGCTTATAAATTTAGCTCAATCGAACAGACTGAAAGAACGGAGATCTAAAATGAAAAAATTTACTAAAGGGCTGTGCTTGTCGGCTGCCATTGTTGCTGCAGGGGCAATGATGAGTGTCAATGCAACGGCTGGCGAAATGTTTACAATAAGCGAAGGGACTGTTCCTGGAGGAGCAGTCAATAACCTTAATGCAGATGAGATTCAGGGTTCTTACAACGAAGTTGTTCAGTTTGGAGTAGGTACTTTTGATGTAAATATTCATATGCAGTTTGGTGATTATGCTACGAACGGTTCAACTTTTGGTTCTCAGCTAGGTTTAGCTCCAGCAGGTCCTTTTGACCCTGCTAGTTTTTATGCAATGTATGGTTTGTTTTCAGGGTCAGGTACTTATGTTCAAAGTGGTGCAACTACTGTATTTACCTTTACATCTGGGGCTTATGAGCTATGGTTAGATCCAGAATCGGATTCGCAAAAAGTTGATCCTGTAGGATACCAGACTCCTGGTGTAGTTTTTGGGGCTTTCGGGGTGACTAATACAGTAGATGATTATAAATTAGCGTTTGGTGATGTTTCAGGTGGCGGCGGAAGCTTGCTATGTGCTAATAATGGAGATAACTGTGGTGCATTTGGTACAAATTTAACAACTGAATTGACTGATGATGGAACTCTTTTAGATGGTCAAAGTTTCTTTTCTGCCCCAGTGCCTTTTTATGAGTTAGCTTTTACTTCGGGTGACTTTACTGGATTTGCTGTAGCTCCGGGAACTACGCAGAGTGTTGATGGTAAAATCAGCGTTATATTTAATAAAGTACCTGAGCCGGCTACACTAGCGTTATTTGGTCTAGGCTTAGCTGGTATGGCAGGTGTTGCGCGTCGTAAATCAAAACAGGCTTAATAAGATCTGTTAGATCTCAGTCTGATTGATTAAAAGCCCTAAAGAGAAATCTTTAGGGCTTTTTTTGTATTAGAATGTTGAATATTTATATAGTTTAAGTAGCTGGAGAGGTGTTATTTTAGTTGCTGTTTAGCGCAGCTGCTTGGTCTCTGAATTGGCGGGCAACTAACCAGCGTTTTAAGCGTTGTAGTGGTCCTCGATTTCCAAAGCGAAGAGTACCTGTACGGTAAATCCTACGGTAAGGGTCAAATTGGGTGTAGTGAGGCGCGGGTTTTACCTTCCTGTCTGTCCTGTCGAGTAACAGGCAAAGCGCTTCTGTTGTTAGTAGGCCAGAAGCAATATTACACGCGCTTGATAGCGACGGGCCTGACTCAGAGGTTAAATCAACTTTTGTTGCATCCATGTATTTCCAGTGTGTGCCTCTTGGGCACAACCCCACAGCAAAGGCTACTAGCTGGTCGTATCGTGTCATCGAGTCATTAATATCAAAATACTCATCAAAGCTCATGGAATCTGGTGTAAATACATGTAATGTCCCGGAAAAACCAAGTGGAGCAGAAAAGACGACAGGGATTTTTAGTTCTCTTGCTGTTTTATGTAATAGCCGCCTGGCGTTCATCTGGAAAAAATCAATACTATCAACGATAACGTCTACGTCTTTAAGAAATTCGTATACATTGTCTGGTTGTACACCCTTATCGAAAACGTTTATAGAGAGGTCTGGGTGTATATCTTTCGCCATTTCTGCCAGTACATCGGTTTTTTTACGATCAACTGTACTGCTGGTGGCCCCAATCTGACGGTTTGAATTAGCAGCTGAAAACTCATCTAAGTCGGCAATATTAAATGCGCCAATACCCATACGAACTAGAGTCAGCATGTTGATTCCGCCCAGTCCTCCAAGGCCTGCCACGGCTACACGACTGCCGAGAAGTTTTTTTTGCTCGTCTGGGTTTACAAGACCGAGGTTTCTACAAACAGCCGTGTCGTAGTAGGTATTCATTATTTGGGTGGCTCCCTAAGTTTTATCACCTAATTAGAAAGGAAAAGCAGAAGTAGTTTTCTTGTACTCTTCTCTTAAAATGAGCTTAGTTTGATCATCTAGATGCACAACGTCTTTCGTTAGTAGGTATGTTAACAGTTCTTCTGTTAAAGGCTCTCCTTCACCCTTTAAACGGTTAGCTTCAGGGGTGTCGGTAAAGAAGAATGTAAAGAGGTTGGCATCAAAGTGATCGGCATTATAAACCGCTTCTGCTGCGGTTTCAGCTTCCTGTATGTTGAGTATATGGCACTGGGTTTCTAATTTGTTGGCTGCTGAGTACTCTTTTATCTCACCTAATGTTTTAAACAATAACATTCTGCGATAAAAGCTCAAATGCTTCTTGGTGACAGAGCATGCGACATCGGTGATATCTTTGTGTCTGACAAACTCGAACATGAGCTTATAAAGATACATGGCAATATTGTGTTTACGATATGCCGGATTAATGGCAAGCGCTATAATTTCAACTAATTTGTGCCCGCTTTCCCGTAACTCCATTACATTGCTGCCACAGATCTCTTCCATCGGTAGTCCTAAGGGAGAATCTTCAACTATCGTTAGTGTGCCAATAACGACACTATTTTTATTGATATTTGAATAATCCCGATCCTTTTGCTCTTTTTCCATCTCTGGATTGTATGTGGCGATTAGTACTCGGGTTGTCGGTAGTAAGTGGTATTTAGTGAAACGAATACCTGCTCCGGAATCATGTTGCAGCCCTGTTGCAACATAAGCCTCCCATACCAATTTATAGGCGCTTTCTAGCTCTTCTTTTGTTTGAGCTATTTTAAAAGTGATTGCAGGGCTATCCATTGCACCAATTAAATTGCTTCTGCGTAGCCTAACCTCGCGACGTCTCTCAGTGATGTTTGTTTGTGTGCTTGGATTCATGGACGTGCACCATCTAATGTATTGAGTCAAGCTAAGTGCTTAACTTCATTTTAATTATATAATTAGTGTAGGACAACTTAATGCAGAATCAAGCAAGTAGGTTGTGATCAGGCGTTAGTGATGTGCAGTGGTTGCGGGTATTGAAATGATTTAAAGAGAGGCATGCATAAATGGATATATGCATGCCTTGTTAGTTTGCTTATTGACTGTTTTGAATATCGGTTAGCATTTGTTTAGCGCTGTCTCGTTCATTAAATACTCTGGTTGCGTTTTTTTCACTGAGTAGCTCAGTCAGAATCGCTTCTGCTTGTGCCTTTTGTCCTGCTTTAAAGTTAGCTTGGGCTAGATGGAACCGGATTTCCAGGTTCTCTGGCAACGATGAGGAGGCATTAGCCAGTAATTTTTCCGCAGCCAGCAACTCTCCTTTCTGCAAAAGTATAGAACCGAGTGTATCCATGATCAGTGGATTGTTGGGGTTGAGCTCATTCGCTTTTTGAGCATGTTCTTCAGCAGTTGCAATATCATTGCGTTGGAATAATAACCAGGCCAGGTTGTTGTGAGCCGTTGAGTTGTTAGGCGTGAGTTTAACAATTTCTGTAAATTCAGAAATGGCACTGTCTGATTGTTTATCTTGCAGGTATAAGGTGGCCAACACATTGCGGCTCAAGGTGTCTGCAGGGTTTTTTTCAATCCATTGGGTGAGAAGGGTTGTTGCTTCATTTTTTTTGTTAGGTTGCTGCCAAAGTACAGATGCTAACTGTATATTGAGTGCTGCACTTTCGCGTTGACTAAGTACGTCTCTATACAGGACCGCTGCGGTGTCTAGATCTTTTTCTACAACAGCAATCTGCGCCTGAAGTTCTGTGATATATGAGTTTTCAGGATCTAACTCTTTAAGTTGTTTGCCAATACTTTTAGCGGTATCTAATTTTCCTGATTTAAGATTGACCTGTGCTTTTATAAGCAGGGCGCCTAAGTGCTCCGGCATAATGGCCAATGCTTTATCCACAGATGCTTCGGCAAGTGTGGGCTGGTTGGTTTGATGATATAGCTGCCCAAGTAGGTAATGAGGAATAACAGCTTGTGGCGCTGCTGTTATCGCTTTTGTGTAGTAGTTGACAGCGATTTCATATTTTCCGCTTAGTTGTTGTCCCTTGCCCGCTAGTGTTAGTAAGCCGGGGTTATCAGGGTTTGATTTGAGAGCCTGTTCGCTGACAGCGAGAGACTGCACGAGTTTGTTTTGCTGAAGGTAAAGGGAGGATAAAACGAGGTATGGCCGGACTGCGTTGGGAGTGGTTTTGATAGCATGTTCAAGCCGTTTGGCTGAATTCTCATAGTCGCCAGCACGCTGATCGAGCAATGATAATTCAATAAGCGAGCTTAGGTTGTCTGGGTGTAGTTTTAAAACATTCTCGTGGAGCGCGCGGATCTTTGTTATATCGTTATCTTGGCGTTGGATTATAGCGGCTAAGTTATGACTGGCATTAGGGTTGCCGGGCTCAATAGAAAGGGCTGCATTGAAAGCGGTTTCTGCCTGAGTAAAGTCTTTAAGCATGACATGGCTTAAGCCTTTGAAGGTTTCACCATTGGGGTTCTTGGGGTGAGCTAATGCGAATTGTGTTGCGCGCTCAAGTGCTTTGTCAGGCTGTTTATTTTGTAGGTAAGTTAAAATAAGGGCTGTTTTGGGCTGCTCTGCTTCGGGAGACTTTTCTATTGCCGCTTCAAGCTCTGTAATGGTTGCGCTGCGATCGCCTTCTATAGCAGCAATCGATGCTTGGCCTAAATTAACACGAGGGTCAGCACTATTTAGGCTTGAGGCTTGGTTGAGGAATCGTTTGCTTGAAGTGTAATCTTTATCTTTTAGCGAGGCGATGCCTGCTGCGATGAGTAGTTGATCATCACTTTCTTTGAATGTTTCATTATTGATTTGAGATAGTGTTTGTGTAGCGGCTTCTGTTAATTCTAATTTCAGCTCAATGGCCGCTTTAAGTTTGAGTGATTCAACGTGATCTGGGTGGCGCGCCAAAACTTTATTGATTTGGTTGTAGGCGGCTTCATAGCGGTTGGTTGCAAAGTATGAAGCAGCGGCAATATAGAGCACTTCAGTGTTTTTGTCTGACTGCAGTAGGCCGGCTTCGGCATATTGGGTGGCTTTCTCAAAGTGTCTGTTTGTAAATTCAATTTTTGCCTGTAATGCGTTAGCATCAGGATGCTGAGGGGAAACGTCTAACACTTTTTGTAGTTGCAATGTGGCTTTTTCGATTTGTTTGTCCGCAATGAGTGCTTTAGCCAGGCTGATGTTCGCGATGCCAACCTTAGGTTGCATTTTGCTTGCTGACTCGAATGATCGAATAGCGAGTGGATAGTCCTGATCGATCATCGCCATTTCGCCTTGGATCATAAGTCCTTGCAAATGATCTGGCTCTAAAGTGAATAGCTGTGCTAAGTACTTTTTGGCTTCATCCGGTTTACGAAGCTGAATTTGCAGCATGGCTTGGTTGAATAATACGATAGGTTTTTTTGGGTCCAGTTGAACCGCTTGATCTAATGTTTTTTCTGCAAGCGCAATATTTCCGCGGTATACATTTGCTTGTGTTTGTAAAACATAGGCTTCTATTAATTGTTCTGTAGACCAGCCTCCCGTATTAGAAAGTAGGCTCTCCAGCTCTTTTAATTTCTTGTTTTGTAATAGATATTTTGAGAAAGCAATACTGGTATCGGGGTCGTCCGGGTTTAACTTATGCGCTTCATTGATCTCTTTTTCAGCAGCCGATGTGTTGCCTAATGCTACATAAATATTACTTAATACCAGTCGGGCAGCGGCATCTTTAGGGTCTTTCTGGAGTACGTTTTTAAGGACTATGATGGCAGAGTTGCTTTCCCCTTGCTGCAAATATGATTTTACTTCTTGCATATAGGGGGCGTCTGTATTTGCTTTAGCCCCTTGTGTTATCGGCAATAATAGAATGCTGGTTACCGTTATAGCCGTGGCAAGCTTCTTGTACTTTTTATTCATGTTTAATGCTTTCAAAATCCATCTCCTTTTTATATAACGATACTAATTATGCTATTCATAGCGGCCTGGTGCGATAATATTATCAGGATCTAAAGCATATTTAATTCTGTTCATTGTTGTTAAGTAACCTTTATCAGGTTGAGGTAACTTCCCCATGGCATAGGTTGATAGCCTATAGGGGTAGTAACCTTTGTCAGTTAGTTTTTTCAATAGTTCATCATGACACAGAAGGGCTCGCTCTTCTTCATCTGGCTGGTCTCGATCATAAGTAATTGCAACCACGCTATCAATGCATCGTTCAGTTAATAAGGTCATGGATATTTCTGGCTCAAAGCCAAAGTGTAGTAGTGTGCTTTCTATTATCTCTTCTAAAATTGCGGCATGGTTGCCTGTCATCGGTGCTATGGGAGCTAGCCATAATAACCCGCACCGGTCTCTGTTGGGATCGGCTTCGTCTGCAGCAGGAGCAGGTATTTTTTTACGCCAATACGTGCTTGGTATAAAAGCATTACTGGGTATGCCTCGCTTTAGGTTGATGACAGGCTCAATCATTTCTAATGCTTTTCCCAAATCTATACCTGTTATCCACTGGTAAGGTGTTTTGATCAATTGTGCAATTTTTAGTGTTCTATCATCAATGAAGTGTAATTTCTTTGATTGGATATGGCGTAAAGATTTTTTAAGCTTTTTGCGAGCGATTGATACCTCGCTGTGTGTTCCGTAAAGGGCGCCGGATGCATTCCAGCCTCCGAGATTTTTGGTTTTACTTGCCTGCTCTAACCATGTTCTGGGGAGTGGTGTGATGTGGTTAACTTCTTTCCAGGGGTACTGGCCAAAAGCTGAAATAGCTTTGTCAGCATTGACAATATGCATGGCGCTTTTAAGTGTGCCGTCTAAGCGTAATGGCCTAAGAGCGTCGACTAGCAGAGAAAGTTCTCTCTTATCAACACTACAAAAAAATGCTTGAGAGTATTCGGGTTTAGGCATTAACCAAATAGTCATTTCAGTGATGACGCCAAAGTTTGATTGGCTAAACAGACCGTCCAGGTAAGCGCCGACACCCCAATGGTAGACTTCTGAAGATTGGGCATTTGGAAAACGCCCAAATCCTGTTTTAAAGGCCTCTCCATTCGGTAAGACGACTTCTAATCCTGATACATGGCCAAAGTGATCTCCATAGGGGGTATGGCCAAAACCTCGTTCTATTGTATTTCCAACAATACTGCAATCAGCAGATGCTCCTGTTGCATCCATCCATAATGGGGCATTTTCTGATTGAAGGAACTCATATAACTGTTTTTGGGTAACTCCTGCTTCGAGCGTAACATAGGCCAGGTCAATATCTAATTTTACAATTTTGTTCATTGAGCTCAGGTCAAGGATGACGCAATGGTTTTCTGTCGGTACGCTTGATCCATAACCCCAGTTTTTTCCTGAGCTTATTGGATAAATAGGAACTTTATAAGTACTAGCAACTCTTACAATTTTTTGTACTTGTTGTCTGTTGTTAGGTTTGAGGATTGCTGAAACCTGATGTGTTGTTTTGTAAGTGGCGGTACCGTATTGTTGTAAAATTTCAGGATCAGTAATAATTTGATTGGTAGTAAGGTTTAACTTCCATTGCTGAATAGCATTTTTTAGATTGTCTGACATTACTGTCTCCATTGCTTTTACCAATCATCAGTGGTTTTTGGATACATGAGTTTTTGGTAGTCTCAAATTAAACATGCTTTTCAATGTATATTCTTTTGCTTATTTGTAATTCGTTGTAATCATGGTTTTTAACTAGTATCAGGGTGTCGTATTTTATGGTGGGCAGTTTAGCAGAAAATTTTCAGAGGTATTTTACAGTTGAGTTTGCTGCTGAAGAAGCATTGAAGAGAGAGGTTTTTCATACTAGGTTCAATGTTTATTGCAAAGAATTTGAATATGAACCAATAGATAATTTTACTGATGAGCAAGAGTTTGATGAGTTTGATGGTTACTCATTGCACTGTCTTATCAGGCATAAAGTATCAGGCTTGGTTGCGGGTTGTGTAAGGTTGGTTCCTGCAGATCCAGATGGGGAGCATGTGGCTTTACCTTTTGAAAAGTATTGCATGGAAAGCTTGGACACTGCGTTTGTTGCAGGGTTGAGGCTCGAGAGAGATACTGTGTGTGAAATTTCCCGGCTCGCTGTTGATGGTGTCTTCAGAAGACGCTCACACGAGGCAATGGGTCGATTTGGTGATGTTCAGCAGTTGGTGTTTGCAGATGAGGAACGTCGGGTTTTTCCTTTAATTGCGGTGTCTGCATTTCTCGCGGCAACTTCTTTAACTGTATTAACGGGTAGGACTAATGTGTTTGCTATGATGGAGCCTTTTTTACCTAGATTGTTGAAGCGATCGGGTATTGCTTTTCACCGGGCAGGTCATGATGTGTATTATCATGGTGTTCGTGCTCCGTATTTTATTACTGCTCAAGCTGCAGTAGATAGTATGAAGCCAGAGCTAAAAGAGCTATATGACACCATACACACTAGGATTGGTGTTGAGTATGGGGCATGTTTGTTACAGGATGCTATTTGAGTTTCTTGAGGTTGGAAATTTATTAGGTGCAGGTTCTGTATTTTTAGTCGTCTTTCTTGTCGTATAGTTTCTTTATCAGAGGAGTAATCAATATTAAAGCCGCACCAAGTGCATCTAGTCCGATGTCAGAGATTGATCCATATCTGCCCGGTACCTGCATTTGGTGTAACTCGTCAACAAACCCATAAAGTACTGAAAGAAAAAAAGCGGTTACTAATAGTAAGAATTCATTCCGTATATATTTTGTTAGGCCGTATGTCCATGCTGCAGCAAGACCGAAGAATAAAGGTATATGTAGTAAGTTTTGTAAGTTGGGTGTGATCCAGATGAGAGATTGTTCTAACAGGCTTTCAGGGTTCGTTACATTGCCAGGGATCGATGAAAGCAAGTAAATGGTTCCCATATAGATGATAGGAATGAGTAATCTGCTCATCGTTAAACTGTACCATCAAGAGGAATAAGGCTAATTAGTGATCTAAAAAGTAAAAAAGTAGAGTTAACAATCCCATAGCATTCGTATGTTTGCGTTAGAGGGGATGATGTATCGTCACTATTGGCAGCTAAACGCACCATGATATGTAAACTATCATTACTTTTAAGGTGGGTTAGTTGTTCTCGGTCAACACTTATTTTATGTGATGTATAAACCATCGGGTTGCGTTTGAAGTCTAGTTTTTCTTTGATGGCTTTTTCTAAGAGGGCGCAGGATGTCAGGGCGCATGGGAAAATTTCAGGAAAACTGGCTTTTCCTTCTATTTCGTCAAAATAGTCCGACTGCTCAACTAAAGAACCCGATAAAAAGTTTTTCGCGTTACTGGTGTTCATAAACTTCCGTTTAATAAAGAACCCTGTATCGTCTAAAAACTCCCTGTCGACTGAGTGCTTGAGCGTGTCAAAGGCAGGGAGGTCGGGATCGGCCAGAAATAAAGGGTGTTTAGATTCTTTCTTATAGCCCATCACGCTGAGTTTTCCGGCGGATTTGATGCTCACCCTATTGCTTAGGGTGGGGTTCTCCTCGTTTTGAGAAAATAAGCTTTTATTTATTTTGATATCAATCTCGTGGTCTGGCTTTACTGGATTGGTAAATAAAAATTGATAGTTGCTGTATTGGAGATTGTGTTGCTTGATTAGTTTTTCTTCATGATTTGTTATTCGGTGTTCTCGAATGCTTCCTTCTATCAGTGCTTCTAACTGGAACCCCAGTGCAATAGGCCCATTGAATGGATTTTGATAGATCTGATCCCATTTCTTTTTATCATGGAAAAGATTGAAATCATCTGTAGAATTTCGTGCAATATCTATATGCAATGAGCTAAAGGTGTTGATTTTCTGTAAAGATGGCATCTTCTTTTCCTTAAAGCTCATGTGGACTGATAGTGTTGAGAATAGGACAGTTTTACTCTTTGCATGAAAAATCACAGCTTCTGATGTATATTTATGATTCAGCTAAAAATCATTGTTGAGGGTCTAATATAGACCTGTATCGTAATATCTAGCCTATACTCTTTGTATAATATATTACATTTTAGTAAACAATGAAGCATTGATGATGTTAAGCCTAGTTGTGTTTTTTGGGAATGTTGTTCATGGATAAAGTTAATACTCATTATGGAAATAGTGACAAAATGCGTACGCCGTCGGATTCACGGATACCCTATAAACGAGTGAAGCTTCGATTCTGTCATGGGAAGTTCCGGATATTTGGTCACTATGTGCACGCACAGTTTTTGTTGTTAGCTTTTTGTGAGTTTATACTATTAGGCGCACTGAGTTACTTAGTGCATATTGCCTTTGTCGGTACAATCCAATCTGCTGAGGGGTATGTGGCAAGCATATTGCTCCCTGCTGTTCTTGTGTCGTTTAACCTCGCTGCAATGGGGCTTTATGATACACGCCAGCGGCAGTGCTTGGTGGGAGTTTTATCGCGTTTAATTGTGGCGATTGTTGTTGGTGTTTCATTAACTATCATCGCTAATTATTTTTTCCCGCATACATACGGCGGGTATGCGGTTTTACCGGTTACAGCGTTGTCGTCTCTGGTTGGTTTAATGCTAATTAGGGCCCTGTTTTATAGTTTTGTTGATGGAAAGCTATTGCAGCGTCGTATTTTGGTGTTAGGCGCCGGGAATAGGGCCTCTTATATTGATAGGCTTCGCCGTAAAGCAGATATGAGGGGGGTTGATTTAGTAGGGTTTATTCCTATGGAAGCGGTGGAGAAGAGCCAGGTATCGAAGAGCCGGATTGTATCACCGGGCGGGTGTATTCGCGATTTTGCTATGGGGCATGATGTTGATGAAATTGTAATTGCTTTGGATGATCGTCGATTGAAATTACCGATCAAAGAGTTGCTTGATTGTCGGATGAGCGGTATAGATGTCATTGATATGCTGGACTTTTTTGAAAGAGAAAGAGGGCTTATTCAGCTAGATTTGTTGCAGCCAGGGTGGTTAATTTTTGCAAAAGGTTTTTCGCCGGATATGTTTCGGGCTTTTAAAAAGCGAGTGGTTGATATTGGTGTGAGTTTGTTGCTGTTGATCATTTTTTCTCCATTTATGTTACTGACTGTTATTGCTATCTGGTTGGAAAGTCTCGGTAAAGGCGGAGTGTTGTATCGGCAGCAGCGTGTGGGGCGAAATGGTCGTGTATTTGATGTCATTAAATTCAGAAGTATGAGAGTAGATGCTGAGGCGGATGGTAAAGCTCAGTGGGCCAAACAAAATGACTCAAGGGTAACGACAGTAGGGAAGTTCATACGTAAGTATAGACTGGATGAATTGCCACAATTGTGGAATGTATTCTCTGGTGATATGAGCCTTGTGGGCCCGCGACCTGAAAGACCTGAGTTTGTTTCCAGATTGCATCATTTGAACTCATTGTATGATGAAAGGCATAGGTTGAGCCCTGGCGTCACAGGGTGGGCTCAGCTGTGCTATCCCTATGGTGCTTCGGATGAAGACTCTATCCAGAAGCTGCAGTATGATCTTTATTATGTGAAAAACCATAGTATCTTTTTGGATGTGTATATTCTTATACAAACAGTTGAAGTGGTTTTGTTTAAGAAAGGTGCGCGTTAAGTCGAGCTTGGGCTTGGCTTGGAGATAAGAGGCGAGTAGGGGCGTACGTTGCCCCTTTTTTAATCTGGCCTAGTAAACCTATTCTGTTTTAGGGTGTAAGTTGTACTTATCAAGCATAGTATAGAGTGTTGGTCTGGTTATGCCGAGAGCCTTTGCTGTCTCCGATATGCTGAAATCAGCGTGATTTAATGCTCTCTTTATTGCTTTTTTCTCAGCGTCTTCTCTGATTTCTTTTAAGTTTAAGGGGGCTGAGTCTGTATCCGGAGATGCTAGCTCTAAGTCTTCAGTGGTTATGAATGAGTTGTCCGCCATGATGACAGCGCGTTTGATGCGGCTTTCAATTTCTCGGACGTTGCCGGGCCACTCATAAGCTTCAATGGCTGCAATGGCCTCAGAATCAAAGTTTTTAATTGCTTTTCCATATTCCTTATTCAGGCGATTCAGAAAAGATTTCGCCAGCAATAGTGCATCTCCCTCGCGTTCTTTCAGTGAGGGGATTTGAACGGTAATTTCGCTTATTCGGTAATATAAGTCTTCACGAAATCTACCTTCTTTGATGTGGGTTGTGAGGTCTTGATGGGTGGCGCAAATAATGCGCACATCTATTGGGATTTCTACTCTTCCACCGACTCTTTCAATAACGCGCTCTTGAAAAAAGCGCAGTAATTTTGCTTGTAATTCGAATGGAAGGTCTCCAATTTCATCAAGAAAAAGCGTTCCTCCGTTTGCTAGCTCAATCTTTCCTATTGTCTGTTTGGTTGCGCCAGTAAAAGCCCCTTTTTCATGACCAAATAGCTCACTTTCAAGTAATGAATCCGGAATAGCTGCGCAATTGATGGCGACTATTTTTTCGTTGGCTCGTGGGCTGAGTTTGTGAATTGCTTGAGCAAATAATTCTTTGCCTGTTCCGCTGGCACCTAGAAGCAATGTAGTTATGTCGGAGGGCGCAACTTTTTCAATAGTGCGGCAGATTTTTAGCATGGGTGCGCTGGATGTAATGATGCCGTCCAAGGGCATGCTGTGCTGGTGACTCTGAAGTTGTTTGTTTTCTATTTCCAGTTCGTAGACACGATAAGCTCTTTCGACAATCAGTGTCAGTATTTCAGGATCAGCAGGTTTTTGGTAGAAATCATAGGCGCCGAGCGCTATGGCGTTGACGGCATTAGTCCGATCGTTGTCTCCGGTAACTACAATGACTTTGCATTCCGGAGTGAGAGACAGGATCTCTTTGAGAGTGGCAAAACCTTCGGTTACACCGCCTGGATCAGGAGGAAGGCCTAAATCTAACAAAACGACACCCGGCTGGAGGCGGCGTAATTGTGTAATGGCCTCAGTCCTTGTTCCGCAAATGGTTACATCAAAGCCGTCAAAGCACCAGCGTAACTGGCTTTGTAGTCCTTCATCATCTTCAACAATAAGTAAATTTTTCTTTAATCCGTTCATTTCTAGTGGCAGTCCTTAACTTACTTAACTTTGGATGTGTTTTCTATTGTTGGTGTGTGGTGTAGAGGAAGGGTTATGTAAAAAGTTGTACCAAGGTTTAGAGTGCTTTTAACCTTAATATCGCCGCCTAGTGAGCGAACAACTTCTCTGCTTTCGAATGCACCTACTCCCATTCCCGTCAGGCCTTTAGTCGAGTCAAAAGGCTTAAATAGTCTGTTTTGTATGAAGTTTTCATCCATCCCGCATCCGGTGTCTGTAATTTCTACAACGGCCTCCTGAGGAGTGCAGCTTAACTTTACATCTATCTGGCCAACAATGTCAGTAGCTTCTTGTGCATTTTGGATAAGATGTCCGAAAACATTTGCCAGTTGTTCGTTATCAGCGAAGACGGTAGCTTGGGTGTCGGTCTCCAAAAATATGGGGGCGGGTGGGTGTTGTTCGTAGCGTTTGGTGATTTTTCTAAGTAACAGTTTTAAATCTACAGGCATGGGTGTTGTGCCGCGCATACCGTTCCGCATTTGTTCCATTAGGCGAGTCATTCTGTTGACAGAGTTGCGTACCGTAAGGATAACATCGTCAACAAATTCTGGTTTGTGTTTGTGCTTTTCTGCATTGGAAACAATGAGTGATTGTTGGGCAAGAATATTTTTAAGATCGTGCACAATATAGGCAGATAGTCGGTTGAATGCTTCAAATTGTTGTGCTTGAGCGAGTGCTTGGCTGGCTTGGTGTTGTGCTAATAGGCTGGCCGCTTGCTTTCCTGCGATTTTAAGTAAATCTCGATCTTCCCAGTTAATGTTTTTTTGAATGTCAGAATGTTTAACAAGTACAAATCCGTATACCTCGGCATTAAATAATAAAGGGATCATTAGCCATGCATTGGGGATTTCCAGGAGGGATGAGGGGATAACAAGATCCTCGTAAATGCCTGGAGTAAGTCGAAATTCATCAAAATCTAAAACCCATTCAGTGCGTTCAAAAAAATCACTTATACAGCTCAAATCTGCTGGAGGTAGCTCAGGTGGCGCCATTTCCCAATTGGTTAATAGCTGATAACTATTATGTTCGTCTCTTCCCCAGATAACGCCTCCTTTGCTTTGGACAAGTGAGCAGATAGCGATACAAATACGTTCGGGCGTGTCATGTTCATATTCGGAGAGCTGATGAGTAAATTTTTGCCACTCTTCTCTGTAATCGTACTTGTAGCTAAAAAAATGTTTGCTGAGGAGCACGCGTAAGCTTGATCTGATTTTGTCTGAAAATAAAAGGATAAACAGGAGTAAGCCGGCACCGAAAAGAAATGTGATTTGTAGAACAGATCCCCATGTTCCCCCATAGTAGCGTATAAAGTATCCGGCAATGGACATAAGGACAAGATAGACTCCTGCGCCTGTTAATGTTGCCGTATGGAATATAACCTTGCGTGAAACTTGCAGATTAAGCGCCCAACTCGGGTTTCTGGCAAGTGATGTCATGATTAAAGGGGCCGCAATGCCATTGATGATGCCACGTGCATCCCAGAGCTGACTATCAAGCTGTTTAAAGAGTAAGGCGTCTGCATACATAAAAAAATCATAGGCGAATATGCTGCCTAAGCCTAGGCACAGGTGTTTAACAAACCAGTGTTGGTCTTTATTGGAGTTTCTGTAAATCTGCTCTATAAGCAGGAGTCCTATGATTGAAAGAAGCATCCATGCAATTAAGGGGGTGTCTCCCTTAGGGGGGCTTAGTGGCGTATTCTGAATAGAATTATCAGTCATTAGGATCATGCTGCTTAGGAGGAGGCTGGCGATTATTAGAACAAAAGGAGAGCTCAGTAGTTTGATTGTTTTACTTTGTGAAGTTTGCTGTTTAGGTGCGATTATTTTTAATAGAAAATAACACCATGCCAAATTGCGCAGAATTTCTGCAATTTTAATAGCTTGTACAGGTATAGAAGGTGTTGAGTAGGATAGGGTCGCCAGTGTTGCCCAAATAGTCGTGATGAGTATGGCTGTTTTTACAGGTGTGCCGGAATTGTTGGTCTTAGTTGACACTAACAGTGCAATACCGAGTATGGCGTAGGCTATTAATGCAAATAGATAGCTATAAAAGCCGACATTGTTGAGCATTGTTGCTAGCCTCTTGGGAATTCGGAATATGAATTTTTATGTAAGTGTATATGTTACGTAATCATCGCTATGAAACAAGTCTAGTTCACGATATACAGTAAAGCGGTATATCGCTATTGATGTAAAACGTATGTCATTAATCTTCTATAAATTGAACATGGGATACAGTATCTGCAGACTGGATTTTATTTCAGGAAAAATTTGCCCATTTTCTTAGTGAAGAGTATTTTTAAAAGAAGAGTTTTTAGTTAGTTTTTTATCAAGTGAGGCGGGCGGAAGTCGAGGGTTGTCGGTTTTTTTTACACTTGTATGATTTCTCGTGTGGTTTTGTTGCATGTTTTTTTAGAAAACAGATAGAAATCAGTATGGTTTTATTTTTGGTGTGTTATTTGCACTGTTTGAATTATATAATCAAACGTGTTTCGGATGCGTTAATTAACAGGTTAAAAGCAGGACAATTCACATGAAGGATAGAATGGATCACCCAGAAAATGAAGAATTAGACGCTGATCAGGATAATAGCGCTAATAAAAAGCCAGCAGGTGTTGACTCAACGCGTCGCCGTTTGTTTGGAGCCGGGGTGGCTGCACCTATTATTCTGAGTATGTCGAGTCGTACTGCTTGGGGTGGGGGGTTGTGTGGGCCATCGGCATTTAACTCAATGACTTTTTCATCTCATGCGCCACAGGCTTACGTTGATGATTGTACTGCTCCAGCAGGGAAAGGTCCTTTCTATTGGAAGAATAATCCTCTTGAATGGGTTGGTTATGTGCCAGGCGCGCTGTTAGATGGCGGTACATTGTCTCCTCTTTCAGGCGGAGGCCTCACTATGTCTGATGTATTGGATGGTGTGGGTAGTGATGCAACAGCAAGTATAGAGGCGCATGGAATTGCAGCATTACTTAATGTATCTAAAAACCTGAACTTATTTGGACAACCAAGTCCTGCAGTTGCAGCAAATCTGGTGCAGAATTTGTTTGTTGGTTTTATAAGTGATGGATCGGCAACCTTGCCTAATTCTTCAACTGTTGTGTATTGGAGTTCTGGTTCTTATCCGATGCAATCATATTTTACGAATTATGCTTAATAGTGTTCCGCTGTTTAGGTATAGCTCCAGTATTAATATGTCCACTGCTTTGATTTCTCAATTTGGTAATATGTCGGTTATACATGAGCCGGAGTCAGATGAGCTTCATGTTTTAAGTGCATCTGTGATTGCAATTTTAGATCTGATGGCCAATAAGAAAAACAGTAGGGCTGAAGTGCTAGGCTTAATCAGTAAACACTGTTTTGGTTCTACCGTATTGGATGAAGTTGCTGAGGGAGGTGAAGAGTATTTTCAGCATCTCATTGACCAAGGAATTATCAAAAAAACTCAATGATAGTGTCTGATTTTTCAGTGGATGAATGTGCAAATCAGCTGTGCGGTTCTGGTTTGGCACTTAATATCGGTCCTTTTTGGTGTCACATTCAGTCCTCTCTTCCTTCTGTTGTTTCTCATATAACACAACTTTATCCTGATGCTTTAGTTAGTAAAGATAAAGCGTTTATTGATTTTCCTATCAAAATTGCCCGAAAATCCGGCTTACGAGGATGGGTTAAGCCACTTGCTGAATTCACCTTTAATGGAAATATACCATTTACTCCTCTGTCATTGGATCAGTCGCCTGCATTAACGGAGTGGGGGATAAACTGGTGTGTGTCTGCGCATGCGCATCAGTATTTAATTCTGCATGCCGCAGTTGTTGAGCGAAATGGCAAAGCTGTAATTATGCCTGCACCCTCCGGGTCTGGAAAAAGTACCTTGTGTACTGCGCTGGTGGCGAGAGGTTGGCGTTTGTTGTCTGATGAGTTGACCTTGATATCCATTAAAAACTCTATGCTGCAGCCATTTACTAAGCCGATGAGTCTTAAGAATGAGTCTATTCAGGTCATCAAGGATTTCTGGCCTGAAGCTGTGTTCGGGCATTTATGTACTGATACGGTTAAAGGCTGTGTGACTCACGTAAAACCGCCTGCTGAGAGTGTTCATTCTACTAGGGTGATGGCGAAAGCGGCTGTGGTGCTTTTTCCTCAATATAAGCAAGGTACTGAGTTGCGTTTGGTGGAGAAAGAGAAAGCCTATGCTTACATGTCGTTAGTTGAGAATGCCTTCAACTACCATCTGTTGGGCGCTCATGCGTTTCATGCCTTATCGAGACTGGTTAAGCAGTCAGATAGCTACGATTTTGTTTACAGTGATTTGGATGAAGCGATTGAGCAATTGGAGTGGTTAGTGAGATGAGCTTAAGTGCTTTTCAGCCGCTTTGTGCTTTGCTCACCGGTGATGTTAAGGTCGAGGATGTGTCGCTGAGTGAGTGGGATCTGATTATCCAGCAGGGGCGAAGTACGCATGTATTGGGTATGCTTTATTCAAGGTTGTCTCAGCGGGGGCAGTTGGTTGATGTTCCTGAATCTGTTCAGTGGCATCTTGAAGCTGCTTCTATTGTCTCAGAAAAGTATCTGCGCGATACCTGGACTGAAATCAAATACTTTCTCCCTCTGTTCTCCTCATTAGGGCAGAAGCTAATCTTGCTTAAAGGTGCAGCGTATGTCGTTTCCGGAAAATCATGTGCGGTGGGTAGGACGTTTTCTGATATTGATATATTGCTTCCGAAAGACTCTCTTCAGGCACTGGAATCGGCGCTTCAGTGGCATGGCTGGGCGAGTACTTATCAAAGTGCTTATGATCAACGCTATTACCGTGAATGGATGCACGAAATCCCACCCTTGATACATGTCAAGCGTCATACGGTTATCGATATTCATCATACGATATTGCCTTTGACTGCGTCACTTAAACCGGTGGCGAGTAAGCTGTTTGAAAATGCGCAAGAGATCGGTGAGGGGGTTTGGACGCTATCTGATCTCGATATGTTGCTTCATAGTGCAACTCATCTGTTTATGGATACTGAGTTTGACCATGCTTTCAGGGATCTCTTGGATTTTGATGGCCTGATCAGAGCGACTGTGGAGCAAGGCTTGGATTGGCAGGCTTTACTTCGGCGGGGAGAAGAAATGGATCTGATACCACCGTTGTATTACGCGTTGAGATATAGTCGTCGTATGTTTAGCACGCCGATCCCTAAAGAGGTGCTGAGTGATTGCGAAGAGCAGTGGCAGCCTGTTTTGCCTATTCGATTAATGGATATGTTGTTTGATAGGGTTATTATGCCTCCTCATCATAGTGCGCGACGTAAAGGGGCAGTGATTGCGCGAAAATTATTGTTTATACGTGGTCATTATCTGAGGATGCCATTCGGGCTTCTGATCAGGCATCTGTTTCACAAGGCGTTTATCTCGCCATATGAAAAAGAATCTACAGCCAAGTGAGCACTTGTCATGTGTGGCCGTTTTAGTATCAGTCGTGGTGGTCTTTTTTATTATCCTCTAATTGTTCATTTAATAGTGTAATAATTTCTGACACAGCGACGATGATGTGGTCTGATTCTATGCCTGCATGGCAAAGTTCGTGGTAGAAACCTTTCGCTAGAATCTTGGCAACTTTCTCAGGGCTGCGAGTGAAATCACCGATATTTTGATTTTTAGCTTGCTGTTCTCTTTCTATCGCTGCGATGGCAAATTTGGATTTGAGAATATATTGCAAGTGAAGTAATTGAATAGATTTTGATAAAAACATTCCAAGAATAGTGGCGAGTTCGAGGTCTTGTTCGGCAAAGGTTCGGTTATCTATGGGTTTGCTGATATTGATTACGCCAATGACTTTTTCATCTGTCCAAATGGGCAAAGATATAAAGCCTCCGCTTTGGCGAGCTGAAGCGGAAAATTGGCTATTGGATATATCCGGGACTAAGAGGGGCTTGCCGGAGCGAACGACATATTCGGCAATTCCGGAAGCGGATGTTGGCTTTGTGTAAGCGCTGTTGGGTAGAGCACCAGAATGGGCGTGGATTCGCAGTGGAAACGTGTTTTCAGCATGCTCATCTTTGAGTAGCATGATAGAGCAGTTTTCTGTTTTTAATGTTTTGGCTAATAAATCCGCCAGCTCATTTAAAGAGGCATCGATATTTTCGTGGTCATGTAGAAAGCGCGATAAACTTAAGATGCTATCAATGAAGTCAGTGTCAGCTTCCTGTTGAGTTCGCTCAGCCATAATTTCATCCCTTTTTATTGTTTATAGCGTTCGTTTTCTGCAGTAACCCTGTGTATCGGAAGGAGTTGTTCCTGTACTAATTCGTGAATAATAATATGCAGATCCTGAATTTCAAGGTTGTTTCGTTTTGTCAGCCAGCCATGTAGAAACATTCTGCTACAGATTAAGTTTATAACACGAGGTATCCCATGACTAAAGCGATAGATATAGTAAAATACTTTGTGGTCTATTGTTGGATTCTTGTTCCAACGGCATTGGGTGAGCCTGTAGAGAATATACTCTCGGGTGGTGTTTTCATTAAGAGGCTGTAAGTGGTAGCTGGCTGTGATGCGTTGTCTTAGCTGGGTCTGGTTGGAGGCAGTAATAGTATCGCGAAGTTTGTCTTGGCCTATAAGAAAAATTTGCAATAGAGGCTTATTTCCTGTTTGTAGTGTGGTGAGAAGCCGAAGTTCTTCTAGTGCTTTTTCAGACAGGTTTTGTGCTTCATCTATAATTAGCAGTGTGTGCTTGCCTATTTTCTCTTGATTTATTAGGTAGTGATGTAATGAGTGTAAAAGCTTGACGGTATGCCCTGCGGTTGGAGTGAGGCCGAAGTTTAAGCTAATAAGATGCAGAAGGTCCTCGGGAATCAGTTGTGACGATGTTATTTGGATAGATGTAATATTCTGAGGTAAATGAGCAGTGAGGTCGCATATTAATGTCGACTTTCCTGTGCCCGGCTGGCCTGTAATGAGGACAAAGCCTTCCTGCCTTCCTAGTGCATAGCTCATCGAGGTTTGGGCTTTTTGAAAACCTGGATGTACGAAACACAGGTTTGCATCCGGTGTAAGGCGAAAGGGATCAGCGCTTAGTCCATAGTGTTCTTCGTACACATGATCTCCAATACAGATATTACAAGCTCATGATGTTGTATATTTACGTTAGTTATTTTTTATCCGAAAAATAGCCTGGCTATTATGCATACAACTTCGTCTATTAAGTGCCGCCAATTCAACATAATGCTATGCTAAAGGTTACTCGTTAGGGCCGGGAGGCTCAAGAGTGATTCTTGTTTGAATCAGTATCTTTTATCAGACGGAAGAAAAGTTACATATAGCAAACTATCGCTAATAATATTTTCAGGTTATGGAATAATACGGATGTATGATACTTATTATCACCTTTCAGAAGAACCGTTTCGGTTAAGTTCAGATTTTCGGTTTTGTTATGGGCACCAAAGCTTTAGTCGTGCACGAGCATATATGCAATATGCATTTGAGAGGGCAGAAGGCTTTGTGATGATTACCGGGCAGCCGGGTACAGGTAAGACAACCTTGGTTAATGATTTGGTGCACAGTCTAGAAGCGACTAGTAGCGTCAAAATAGCCATGTTGGTGACAACGCAGATGGAAGCTAACGACCTTTTGCGGATGGTTGCTTACTCATTTGGGATAAAAGAAGAGATATCTAATAAAGCTGTGTTGTTACAGCGTATGTCCGAAATGCTCATTGGAAACCACCGTAATGGTGGTCGCGCCTTGTTGATTATTGATGAGGCGCAGGGGTTAACTTTATCTGCATTAGAAGAGTTGCGTTTGTTAACGAACGTGCAATTGAACAGCGTGCCGCTCATTCAAATTTTCCTGCTTGGGCAGGAGGGGTTGAAAGACTTAATTCATAACCCCGAAATGGAGCAGGTTCACCAGCGCTTGGTCGCCACGTGTTTTCTTAAGCCATTACAGGAAAGCGAAACTGAAGCTTATATAAAGCATCGTTTGGATATAGCAGGCTGGAAAAATAATCCGGCAATCAGCGAAGCTGTTTACCCTATAATTTTCAAATACAGTCAGGGCATTCCCCGAAGAATTAATCTGATTTGTAGTCGGTTATTTTTATATGGAAGCCTTGAAGAGCTGCATGAAATTGGTGTTAAAGCGGCAGAGCTCGTGATTGCCGAACTCAGAAGTGAGCAGTTGTTACCTGCTGGTATCTCTCCCGGGAGTGAATTTGAAGCGCTTGATGTTTATGAAACGCCAAGAATTATTGAGCCAGAACCAGAACCAGAACCAGAACCAGAGCCAGAGCCAGAGCCAGAGCCGTATGCTTCTGGTTATCAGCCGGTAGTTGAGCCTTCTGTTTCTTCGGATGTTACTTCATATCAGGAAAGAAACGCACAGTTCGCTGGTGTTGCTCAGTATGATGAGGAAAGCATTCGATCAGCAGATGAATCGCGAGGGCATTTGGGTATCTATTTTCTTTCTGTTGGTGCTGCAATACTCGCTGTTGTTATCGCTTTATATTTGGTCAATCCGGCGATTTTTACCCAGCAAGTTCTAAAGGCGAAGAGTTGGATTGAGCAGTCGCTGAGGCAAGAAAGTGCGGCAACACGAGGCAAAGATCTAAGTTATATTGATAGAGTATAACGTTCTTATAAAAGAGTGTTATATCCAAAGTGACGCTTCAGCCTGGATTGCTCCGAGGAGACGAATCGAATTGATAGCCAGTAAATGTACTGTCTTGATAGCCGTAATATGCTTTTTTTGTAGCGGTAGGCTACAGGCAGCTATGCCGTATATTGTAGTAGAGGCTCAGTCAGGTGCTGTGATCGATCAAGTTGATGCTGATATGCCTTGGTATCCTGCCTCGTTAACTAAGCTAATGACGTTATACCTCACATTTCAGAGTCTGCAACAAAAGCAAATATCATTAAATACAATGCTGGTGGTTTCTGCAGCCGCTTCTAAACAACCACCCATGAAGCTGGGCGCGCGAAGGGGAGACAAAATTACGGTTCGCAAAGCTATTAAAGCACTGGCAACCGTCTCCTCTAATGATATTGCTGTGGTGTTGGCTGAGGCTATTAGTGGGACAGAGACGCAGTTCTCTGAAAAAATGAGTAATCAAGCGCGTCTCCTTGGTATGAAAGACACAGTTTTTAAAAATGCCACGGGTTTGCCGGATGCTAAACAAGTCAGCAGTGCGCGAGATTTAGCCATTCTTGCGCGTAGATTGCTGCTGGATTTTCCAGAATATTATTATTTTTTTTCAAACCGCTCGTTGGAATATAAAGGCACAAGATTTGTGTCGCATAATGGTTTTTTGAATGCTTATCCAGGTGCAGACGGTTTTAAAACAGGTTATACCTGCGGTTCAGGGTATAACCTGATTGCTTCGGCAATAAAAGCGGGGAACCGTTTAATCGTGGTTGTGTTAGGCGCTCCAAGCTCTGAGCTACGAAGAAAGAGAGTGAAAGAACTCATGAATAAAGGGTTTAGAGCTGATACTGATGCGCCAGGAATAAAATTGCTAGCGCTGCGTGGCAGCGTTTCGGTTCGTCTGGAGGCTCCAGAGGTTATTCATGGCTCACATTGCCAGTCGTTGTGATCTGGTGTTGATTCATAGCATCAGATCTAAAAGGTGGATATTCTAATTTTAGTGATTGTCATTTTATTGTTCAATTCGTTAAACCATTATAAGATTGATGGCAGTTATACATGGGTTAAGCAGATGTTATCAAAAGTAACAAAATCAATAGCGGTATTCGTTATCCTGATAGCGTTTATCGGCCAAGCATCTGCAGCTATGTTTGCTTCCAATGCGCATGCGTCCTCTGTTTGTAACCTGCCGGCTGGCAAAGTGTCAGATCAAATTTCTGCAGCGCATCAACAGACATTTAATGCTCATACGTGTCATTTGCTTGATAATCCGCAAAATGAGAGCGGGTTGAGTGAAAAAACATGCTGCGAAAGTTCTGTTTGCTTGACGCTACATTGTTCTGCATTGTTTCTAGGTCTTGGTTTCTCATTGGATACCCCTGGAAAAGTCACAGTCCAGCAGTTTTCTTTAGAAAGTTCTCAGTTATTAGTCCCAAAAACTTCTTCTCCTTATCGACCTCCTATTTTTCTCTGATCTGATTCTGTAATTAATTTATATCAGCGATACATAATTGTGAGAGGAAACATCATGTCATTATTTTTGAAACCTGTTTATGGTCTATTGATTCTTGTGAGCGTTATGCTGGCCGCATGCACTGATTCAAATGAGGTAAAAGTAGCTGAGCCATCGGGTGTTATGCCTATAAAGAGTTCGTCTTCAGAACAGATAGCGGTCAGGCAGGCACCGTTAGAAAAAGATGTATCAGGCGTGGTTGCGCTGGATGTATATAAAAGCCCCACGTGTGGCTGTTGCGGGAGTTGGATTGAACATGTTGAGAAAAGTGCATTTACCACTAAAACTATTCATCCGGCTGACTTGTCTTTAGAAAAAAGTCAGCGTGGTATCCAGCCGATGTATCGTTCTTGTCATACTGCTGTCTCTAAGGGTGGTTATGTGTTTGAGGGCCATGTGCCTGCAAAATATATTGAAAAATTTTTAGCAGATAAGCCGCAAGACGCTATTGGTTTGGCGGTGCCGGGTATGCCTGCTGGAAGTCCTGGTATGGAGATGGGGGATATGTTTACGCCTTATTCAGTCTTACTGCTTAAAAAAGATGGTACTAGTGAGGTGTACGCGCAAATAAATTCTTTTGAAGATCAGCAGTGATCTGAGCTGTTGTATTAAAGCAGTGGCGTGGTGATCCTGCTGCACCCGGTTCCATAGTGTATTGTGAAAATATGTTAGAGTACGTTTCCGGTTTTATGATGTTTGTTTGTCTCAAGAAAAGTAAGCGAGAGTAACCACGCTATGCTGTTGATGATCGATAATTTCGATTCTTTTACCTTTAATATTGTGCAATATCTTGGCGAATTGGGCGCTGATGTTCAGGTCTATCGAAACAATGAGATTACATTGCAACAGATTGAAGCACTGCAACCCACTCATTTAGTGATCTCTCCGGGGCCTTGCTCCCCTAATGAGGCAGGGATTTCGTTAGCGGCCATTGAGTTTTTTGCCGGAAAGTTGCCTATTCTTGGTATCTGCCTTGGTCACCAGAGTATAGGGCAAGTATTTGGTGGTATGATTGTGCGCGCCAAAGAGGTGATGCATGGGAAAAATTCCCTCATATTTCATCAGGAGTCAGGTGTGTTTAAGGGATTGAATAATCCGTTGGATGTAACACGCTATCATTCGCTTGTGGTTGAGCGAGACTCTTTGCCGGATTGTTTTGAAATTACAGCCTGGACGGCAACAGCCACGGGTGAAATTGACGAGATTATGGGTGTGCGGCACAAAGAGTATGAGATAGAAGGTGTGCAATTTCATCCTGAAGCCATTTTGACAGAACAGGGGCACGCTTTACTGGCGAATTTTTTACGCCGCAAATGTTAGTCGTCCTAATAAAAAGAGAAGGAGCAATTGATGGAGATTAAACAGGCATTAACGGCTGTTGTTGATCGCAAAGACCTTTCGATTGATGAGATGCAGGCAGTAATGCAGCAAATCATGTCTGGGCAGGCGACGGATGCGCAGATAGGTGGTTTGCTGATTGCTCTGCGAATGAAGGGTGAAACCGTTAATGAGATAACCGCCGCTGCCAGTGTAATGCGCTCATTAGCTGTTCCCGTCAATATACAGGCGAAAAATGCGGTAGATATTGTAGGCACCGGTGGTGATAGCGCTAACTTGTTCAATGTTTCTTCTGCATGCTCGTTTGTTGTCGCTGCTGCGGGTGGTCATGTGGCTAAGCACGGCAATCGCTCAGTGTCGTCCAGCTCGGGGTCCGCTGATTTATTGGAAGCTGCCGGTGTGAATTTAACGCTCACACCTGAGCAGATTGCCCGCTGCATTGATGAGGTCGGTGTCGGGTTTATGTTTGCTCCTCAGCATCACAGTGCGATGAAGTATGCCATTGGCCCGCGTAAAGAGATGTCATTGCGGACTATTTTTAATGTGCTGGGCCCATTAACAAATCCAGCGGGTGTGAAGCACTATCTGTTAGGTGTATTCGATAAAGCGTTATGTCGGCCATTGGTTGAGGCTTTAAAGGCGTTGGGTGCAAAGCATGCGTTAGTCGTCCATGCTGCTGAAGGCTTGGATGAGATTAGTTTGGCGGGTGAAACCTATGTGGCAGAACTTAAAGATGGCGAGGTTATAGAGTACACAATGGTGCCGGAAGATGCGGGATTACAACGACAAGCGTTAACCGGGTTACAGGTCGCTAGTTCCGCTGAAAGCCTGGCGCTAATTAACGCTGCATTTTCCGGCGACAATATGAAAGCGATTGATATGATTGCCCTTAATGCCGGTACTGCTCTCTATGCTGCTGATCAAGCGGGAAGTATAAAAGAAGGTGTGGCCTTGGCTAAAGCAGTAATGCTGAACGGCTCTGCTGCGCATAAAATGGCTGAGCTGGTAACCTTTAGCCAAGGACTGAAAGAGTAAATTTATGTCTGATACACCTACGATTTTAAAAAAAATTCTGCAACGTAAATTTGAAGAAGTAGAAGAGCGTTCTGCCAGTGTTACTTTAGCGGATCTGGAAAAACAGATTAAAGATCAGGCGCGTGATGATGATATGAAGCCGAGAGGCTTTACCAATGTCATGGCGCACTCCATCGCGGGCGGTTTATCAGCAGTTATTGCCGAAATCAAAAAAGCCAGTCCTTCAAAAGGGTTGCTGCGTGATCCGTTTATACCGGCTGATATTGCTAAGTCCTATCAGCTTGGTGGTGCTAGTTGTCTGTCTGTGCTGACGGATGCTGATTTTTTTCAGGGCCACGAAAGTTATCTGAAAGAAGCCAGAGCCGCGTGTTCTCTGCCGGTCATTCGTAAAGACTTCATTGTCGACCCGTATCAGGTTTTTGAAGCCCGCTCTATTGGTGCTGATTGTATCCTGCTGATTGTATCGGCATTGGAAGATGCACAAATGCAGGAACTCAATCGTCTTGCGCATAAACTGGGAATGGATGTGCTGGTTGAAGTACATGGCGGCGATGAGCTGGAGCGGGCGTTACGTTTGGATAATCGCTTATTGGGTATTAATAACCGGAACTTACACACCTTTGAAGTGAGCTTGGATAATACATTTGAGCTGCTGCGCGAGATACCCGATAACCGTATAGTGGTTACTGAAAGTGGGATCCACACACGTGATGATGTCAGAGCAATGCGTGATCAGGGTGTGTTTAGCTTTTTAGTGGGCGAAACTTTTATGCGCGCTGAAGATCCGGGTGAAAAATTAAAAGAGCTATTTAGTAAAGGGGCGGTTCTGTGACAATGAATGCAACAGTAAAGTGGGATGGTGACGTTCGGTTTAAAGGCACAACCGGCTCAGGTTTTGATATTACATTGGATGGCGAATTGGTAGCAGGGCCGCGCCCTATGGAACTAATGCTGCTGGGGTTGGGTGGATGCACTAGTTATGATGTTGTTGGTATATTAAAAAAAACCCGGCAGGACGTGGTTGATTGTGTGGCAGAAATTTCTGCAGAGAGGGCTGATGCTGTACCGGCTGTCTTTACCAAAATTCATGTGAAATTTATCGTCAGTGGGCGAGGACTAAAGGAAAAGCAGGTAGAGCGTGCTGTTAAGCTTTCCGCAGAGCAGTATTGCTCAGCTTCCTTGATGCTGGAGCGTGGTGGCGTAGAGATAACGCATAGTTATGAAATTATTGAAGTATAAATAGTAACCGCTTACTGAAGGGGAGATAACAGCGTAGATGTTGTTATTTCTTATTCTCTTCTCTGCTCTCGGTAGCGCTGGAAGAAGAGTTTATCTGTTTATCGGGGAGCGTTTTGTTGAGTAATTCCCCCTGTCTGGGTGGAAGATTCTCTTCTGCTTTTCTGGCAGGAGCGAGATTTCTGTATTCTTCTCTGACGGCATTCGGGCCGCAAGGAAAACCACTAAAAACCTTTCTGCCATCAGGGCTTTGGCATTTGTATACATAGTCTGCACTAACTGCAGATGAGAGTGTTAGCAGTGTCACTGTTATCAGCAGTGGCTGTAAACGGACCATGATGCGCTCCATAAAACAGGATTAAATATCCTTACCTCATTCAATATAGCACATACCGGTTTTGCTGTTGAAAAGGATTTTTCTATATTGCATATGTGGCTGGTAATACGTATAATTTCGCGCTCTTTGAGTAAATACTTTAACCTCCTTGCTTTCGGCAGCATTTAAAATCCTTTAAATAGCGACATGTCCGAGGGCTTCAAACCGTAAGGAGCTACAATGCGTCATTACGAAATCGTATTCATGGTTCATCCGAACCAGAGCGAACAGGTTCCAGCAATGGTTGAGCGTTACACCGGCGTTATCGAAGGTGCTGACGGTAAAATCCATCGCATGGAAGATTGGGGTCGTCGTCAACTGGCTTACCCAATCAACAATGCTCACAAAGCACACTACATTTTGATGAACATCGAGTGCAACCAGGAAACTCTGGATGAACTAGAAAATATGTTCCGTTACAACGATGCAGTGTTGCGTAACATGATGATCCGTCGTAAAGAAGCGATCACTGACATATCTCCAATCAAAGCATCTGAAGCACGTGAAGAGCGCAAGCCTCGTCGTACTGAAGAGCCGCGCCAGGAAGAAAAACCTGCTGCTGAAGAAGCACCTGCTGCAGAAGCCGCTGCTGAATAATTTAAGAATTAGGAGATATTAAGATGGCTCGTTTTTTTCGTCGTCGCAAATTTTGCCGTTTTACCGCTGAAGGTGTTAAAGAGATCGATTATAAAGATCTTGAAATCCTGAAAGGCTATGTTAGTGAAACTGGCAAAATCGTACCAAGCCGTATCACTGGTACTAAAGCTCGTTACCAGCGTCAGTTGGCTACTGCTATCAAGCGTGCTCGTTTTCTTGCACTACTGCCTTACTCTGATAGCCATCAGTAAGTCATAGTTATCATTTCTCTGTTTTATACATGAGAAAGATGGCGCTTAAGTGATTACGGGGCTGGCTGAAGCTTTATCATCAGATAAGTAATCAGTTAGCTAAGATTGAGTACTGCAGTGTGTAAACTGCAGAACAAATGAGGTTTACGAGATGGAAGTTATCCTGCTCGAAAAAATGGGTAAACTGGGTGAACTAGGCGATAAAGTGTCTGTTAAATCTGGTTTTGGCCGTAACTACCTGTTCCCACAAGGTAAAGCGGTACCTGCAACAGCTGATAATGTTGCAAAATTTGAAGAACGTCGCGCTGAACTTGAAAAAGTAGCTGCTGAAAAACTAGATGCTGCTAACGTACGCGCTGAAGCGTTGTCTGGCTTTGCGGTAACTATCGCTTCTAAAGCTGGTGACGAAGGTAAGTTGTTCGGTTCTATTGGTACTCGTGATATTGCTGATGCACTAACAGCTGCTGGTCAGGCAGTTGATAAGAGCGAAGTTCGTTTGCCAGAAGGCGCTTTGCGTCATGTTGGTGAATTTGAAGTTGTTCTTCACTTGCATCCGGAAGTTAACGCTACCGCTACTGTGAATGTTGTTGCTGCGAACTAATTCGTAAAAAAACATTCAAGTCATGAAAAGCACTGCGTAGAATACTACGCGGTGTTTTTTTATTTTAAGGGGTAAGAATATCGATGGAATTTGCTGACTTACATGATGAAGAGGTAGCGAATGTAAAAGTAGCTCCCCACTCCATAGAAGCTGAGCAGTCTGTACTCGGTGGTCTTATGCTGGATAATAACGCCTGGGATACAGCATCTGAGGTCGTTACAGAAGAACATTTTTATCGCCATGATCATCGTCTGATCTATCGGATGATGCAAAAGCTGGTCAATAATCAGCAGCCTCTGGATGTTGTGACGCTCTCTGAAGAGCTGGATCGTACCGGCGATCTGGATAAAGCAGGTGGCCTTGATTATCTGATAAAGCTCGCGCGTAATACTCCCAGTGCATCCAATATTAAAGCCTACTCTGAAATTGTGCGGGACAGGGCTCTGCTTCGGCAGATGATCAGCGTTGCGCATGAGATTGCAGAAAATGCTTTTAGTCCGGAAGGGCGTGGTTCAGAAGAGATTCTTAACGACGCAGAGCAGAGAATTTTTCAGATTGCTGAAAATCGTCCGAATCAGGGTGGGCCGGAGCCGGTTAATCCTCTTTTAAAGCGTGCAGTTGATCGTATCGATTTTTTGTTTAACAACAGTGATCAATTGACGGGTGTTACGACGGGTTTTGATGACCTGGATGATCGAACCGCTGGTATGCAACCCTCTGATCTGATTATTGTCGCTGCGCGTCCGTCTATGGGTAAAACAACCTTTGCGATGAATCTGGTGGAAAATGCCTTGATGGCAGAAGAAAAGCCCGTGTTGGTTTTCAGTCTGGAGATGCCTGCTGATCAGTTAATCTCACGTATGCTGTCATCCATCGGTCGTATAGATCAAACTAAAGTGCGTTCCGGGCAGTTGGATGAGGAAGATTGGCCGAAGCTGACGACGGCCGTTAATATGCTACGAGATAAGCCTCTTTTTATTGATGATACATCCGGTATTAGCCCGAATGAGATGCGCACCCGTGCGCGACGTATTGTGCGAGAGCATGGTGAGCTGGGTATGATCATGGTCGATTATCTGCAGTTAATGCAGATAAAAACCGGTAAGGCTTCGAGTCGTACAGAAGAGATCTCGGAAATTTCACGTTCCTTAAAGGCCTTGGCTAAAGAGATGAAGTGCCCTGTGATTGCGCTCTCCCAGCTAAACCGTAGTTTGGAAAATCGGCCGAATAAACGCCCGGTTAACTCTGACTTGCGTGAATCCGGAGCGATTGAGCAAGATGCCGACGTTATCATGTTTATCTACCGTGATGAGGTCTACAACGAAGATTCTGCTGATAAGGGTATTGCTGAGATTATTATTGGTAAACAGCGAAACGGGCCGATTGGTTCAATGAAGCTGGCCTTCATCGGTAAGTACACACGTTTTGAAAATCTGGCGCGTGGAAGTTATGCCGACTTTGATGAGTAAACGCTGGCGTTATCGCATCAGGACAGCAGGCATGGTGCTGTCCTGATACCGGCACTTTTTTTATCGCTCAGTGTCTTTTTCCATACAGGCTTTGAAATCTTCAGGAACAGCGATCACTTTACGAGATTCATAATCAAAAAAAACAATGCCCGTTTTTGCATGTGCAATCTCTTGGGCTGTCTTTTTGTTCGATAGTACGTAATAGATATCGCAACCGTATTTGTTAAAATCTCCTACCGCAACATCGATCTGAATCTGATCACCATGAAACCCTTCGGCGCGATACACAATCGCAGAGTCTGTCATAATGATGCCGGCGCCTTCAACATCCAGCTCTGTATAGTGGTAATAATTGAGAAAGCGGATTCTGGCCTCATGAATCATGGACAACACCGCATCATTGCCCAGATGTCCGCCATAATTGATGTCATTAATCCTGACGGGTAGCTCGGTTGTGAAGGTATAATTATCCGGCATATCTATTTTAATACGTGCCATACAGATCCCTATTTAGCTAATAGCATTACTTAATATCTTATCAGAGGGGGAGGCAGGATGAACCTCTATCGTCAGCATATTTTTCCTTATTTACTGGATAAAGTCTCAAGTAAGCTTGATGCGGACCGTCAGCGCATCCTTCCCTATCTTTGTGGTGATGTGCTGGAGTTGGGAGCAGGTACGGGCGCCAATTTCTCATTCTACTCAGAGCAGATCAGCATGTTGCTGGCGTTAGAGCCGGAGGCCGCGTTGCTTCGGATGGCTGCCCGGCAACGCTCTGCTTTAGATGCTAAGCGGGCGGGGCGATTGTATTTGATTCAGGGAGATGGGCATGACTTACCATTGGCTTCATCCAGTGTGGATGCTGTACTGTGTTGTTTGGTGTTGTGTTCTATTCCTGACCCACAGCGTGCCTTGGCAGAAATTTATCGGGTCTTAAAACCTGGTGCTAATCTGGTGGTGTTTGAGCATGTCAAAAGCCAAAATAGCGTCACACATGCTATTCAGGAGATGTTAAATCCGCTCTGGAAGCCTATGGCGTGTGGTTGTCAGCTGCAACGTGATTCATTTCAGTTAATTGAGCAGGCGGGATTTGATGTAAAAGGCTTGGAAACTTATCGGCACGCAGACCTTCCAGCACTGGTGGGTACTGTGTTGGAAGGCGTGGCGGTCAAGCCTTTAGGTTAGTCTTAGTGCTTTAAGTACAAACGCAGTACTTGAATAATGCTGGATGTAAGGCGGTTTAACGTTTCGTTATCCATGATGTACGGAGGCATGATATAAACCAATTTTCCAAACGGGCGTACCCAGATTCCTGCATCTACCAACATCTTTTGAATTCGGGTTGAATCTACCGCTTCTGCTAATTCGATAACACCAATCCCGCCAAGGCAGCGTACTTCTGCGACTCCTTTAAATTCAGTCGCAGGTTGTAATCCCGTTTGTAATGCCGCTTCTATGCGCCGCATATTTGGCTTCCAGTCAGAGTCATTGAGTAGTTGCAAACTGGTATTCGCAATAGCGCAGGCTAAAGGGTTTCCCATAAAAGTCGGGCCATGCATAAAGCAGCCAGCCCCACCGGCTGAAATAGTTTCTGCAATCTTTGTGGTCGTTAATGTGGCGGCTAAAGACATATAGCCGCCGGTTATCGCTTTGCCAAGGCAGATAATATCGGGTGTGATATCGGCATGCTGACAGGCAAACATCTCACCTGTTCTGCCAAAACCAGTGGCTATTTCGTCAGCTATCAATAACAGATTGTATTCGTCGCATAGTGCGCGTGCTGCTTTAAGGTAGTGTGGTGAGTAAAAGCGCATACCCCCGGCCCCCTGAACTATCGGCTCAAGTATGAGGGCGGCCAGTTCTTGGTGGTGTTCTTCGATAATGTTTTTCAGCGATGCAATATCGGACTCTTCCCAGGCTTGCTGAAAACCAATTTCAGGCCTATCTGCAAAATGATGTTTGGGTAAAACTGCCGTAAAAATTTCATGCATACCATTGATCGGATCGCATACCGACATAGCGCCAAAAGTATCGCCGTGATAGCCGTTTCTGATCGTTACCAGCTTGTGTTTTTCTGGTCTATCCAGGGCATGCCAGTACTGAATGGCCATTTTAATGGCTACTTCAACGGCGACAGAGCCCGAGTCGGCAATAAACACTTTATCCAGCGTTGCGGGTGTTAGGTCAACGAGCTTTCGGGCTAACTCAATAGCGGGTTCATGGGTTATCCCACCGAACATAACATGCGACATCTTATCTATCTGTGCATGGGCTGTCGCGTTTAATGCGGGGTGATTGTAGCCGTGAATGGTCGACCACCAGGATGCCATGCCATCAATGAGTTCACGCCCACCGGACATTTTTAAATAAACGCCCTGTGCTGAAACAATAGGGTATACCGGCGGTGGATTGATCATTGATGAGTAAGGGTGCCAGATATGATCACGGTCGTAACGGATCTGTTCGGCGCTGATGCTTGTCATCCTAAGGCTCTCTGTTGAAGAAAAACGGGCTCTATTAGAGCCCGATAGTGAGAGGAGTGCAAGCCATGAAGGGGCTCACTTAGGTGTGTTTATCTGTGTGGCTGGAAGGGGATTAGTCGGGTGTAAACAGACTGCCCCGAATAATTCCTTTGGCTGTTTGATAGAGCAGTAAGGCAACGACCAGTGAGACAATACCTAACATTAAATAACTGATAGTGGCAAACCCAGGTGTGCCGGTTCTTGTCAGCATTACTTGTGTGGCAATCGTAAAAGCGGCTAGCGGGAATGAATATGCCCACCATGACATGAAAAAGCGGATGCGGAAAAAGCGACTGATTTGTGTCATCAGCAAGAGCACAAGAAATGCTGCTGTGTAGTAAAGAATACGTCCGAAACCATCCAGTACATCATGGTTGAGTTTCATATACGAGAGAAAACCGACAGCGGGTGGTGCGATTAAAATAAAGAGAGTCGGCAGTAGTTTTTCAGGCAGTGGTTCATGAAAAATTATGCGATTAAAAATTAAGGTTTTTAGGATGATCCAGTAGATAATTCCAATACTGAAGAAAAACCAAGACACTTCATAAAAGCCATGCTCAACACCAGAAATAGGCACCAGAATATTACCCACAACAGGGATGAACCACGCAGGAGTGCTGTGGGCGATCTGGAAGTGCTGGTGGTGGATCCAGCGGGTGAGTACGTTTAAAGTGAAGACTAATTGTAATGTGCTTCCTAACACCCAGAGAAAGCGGGATAGCTCAGTTGAAACCTCCAGTGTGGCGATGCTCATCAGAATAATTCCGATAGAAAAAGCCGGAAAAAAACTCATCTTAATGGGGTGGTTGAATTCGGCAATCACGGCAGATGAGTGGCGAATAGTTTTAAGCAGGTAGGTAGCAACGATGATTGCAAATATCGTTGCAGATGCGATCAGCAGAGTGTGGGCAATAATAGCCGGCAGCGCCAGTACATGGGCCGCTTTTTGCCAGGCAAGCGTTAGGCCTAGTGTACCCATTACCATTGCAAAAAAAGCGACGGGAAAGTGTTCCAGGCGAGAGTCAGTTGCTTTGTTTGGTGTGGATGTCTCTGGCATATGCTTTCCGGATAATAGTTTAGAGTATTCTAATATAATAATATTTTTATGGCATCTCGCCAAGTCATTTGCCTTGAGAGTCGCTGTAAATTAAGAAACAGACTGTTGCTATTCTATGCTATGAACGAAAATCGCTTCGTTCTCCGTGATTGACCAGCGAATATTATAGTCATGCAGTTTGATGCCGTATTCGCGCTCAGCTGAACGTTGGTAAGCAGGACGCGGGTCGCAACGAAGTATTTCGGTAATTTGTTCTGTTATGGGAAGGCCACTTGTGCTCTCAATTTTCTCGGACTGTTTGGCCGCTAGATCGCTAAAAATAACGGGAATGTTTAGTGCTTGATAATTTTCTGCCAATGAAAACTCTGCTTCTGCTAACCGGTCTGAATAGGGTAAATATGGCTTTATATCAAGAATAGGTGTCTGGTCCAGCAAGTCAGCCCCACTGACAATCAGTTGGACGATACCATTTGTACAGCGTACTTCATCCAGTTTTACTGCAGAAAGTCCGATAGGGTTGGGGCGAAAAGGTGAGCGGGTCGCCAATACGCCTACTCGCTGATTGCCACCGAGTCTGGGGGGTCTTACCGTCGGCTTCCAACCTTGGTCAACACAGGCGCTGAAGACAAAGATTAGCCAGATATGTGAGCAGCCCTCCAGTCCTCTTACGATCTCCTCTGATGAGAACTCCGGCAAGAGTTCAATGCTTGCTTGCATTGATTTCGCAAGTCCCGGTTGTCTGGGTATGCCGAACTTTTCTTTAAAGCCGGAATGAATAAATCCGATAGGTTCAAAGTTCATAGGTGCTCTTTACTATTGGTAGAGTGTCAGGCGTGAGTGTTAATACAACGCATCAAACAACAGCTTAACACCCATGAGAAAAAGGAATGAATAACATAACTGATAAAACCATTTATCGCTTATTTTATGATGCAGATGGACGCCGATTAAAACACCAATAGGCGCTAATATCGCGAGCGATGCAGCAGTGGTGAGCGTTTCAAAAGTAAACTGGCCTAATAAAGTATAAGGGATGAGCTTAATAAAATTGATAGCGCTGAAAAAAATAATACTGGTGCCTACATACTCAGACTTAACCAGTTTTAACGGTAAAAGATAAGCGTTCAGGGGAGCCCCGCCCGCATGTACACCAAAACTGGTAAAGCCCGCGATGACACCCCAGAAGCTGCCACGTAGGCGGCTGGGTGGTTTGGGTGCCAGGTCGCCCGGCTTTAACCAGTAATTCAGTGAAAAAATAACGGCGATCAAGCCGACAATGATACGAATATGATCTGCACTGAAAAACTTGAATGTCAGGGCTCCAATGATGATCCCGACACAGGCTGCGGGAAGCAACGACTGTAGGCTGTGTAAATGGCTTTTGCCGCGAAACTTCCATAAACCGACAAGATCCATTAAGCACAGAATGGGTAGCAGGATCGCCGCGGCCTGTTGCGGTGCAATGATCAACGCCATGATAGGAACGCCTAGCAGCCCTAGTCCTCCGCCAAACCCTCCTTTGGATATGGCTGTAATCAGCACAGCGGGCACAGCGACAACATAAAACCACGGATCGGTGATCATCTATTTCTCATGAGGCCAGATAGCATGAAAGAAAGGCTGGTATCAAACATAGGTTAGCCGGGATGCAGTATACCTATTTTATAGAGAGGTTTATGTGATTATTGCAGGTGAAGCTCCACGAGCACGTATTGGCAACATACTGCTCCAGTAGGATGAAGACTTTTCGGCCTGTTCGGCTAAGCGCCGCAAATGGCTGATTGCATCCAGCAAGGTAACGCTTTCGGTAGCATCAAGCCGGCCTGTCGTGGCCGCATTCAATATATCCGACTTCAGTGACTGATAATTATGTTCCAGTTTATGGAGTATTTTTCTTGCGGGTTCGCTTTCGCTATCACTCTCTTTTTCAATGCGGCATTCATGCAATAGTTCACTAATATCCTTTTTAAAAAGAAATACACTCTGCTTGATACTGGTATCGCTTATGTTTTCTAGTGAGTCGTGATAATCCACGAGTCGGGTTGACAGGCGTGCCACCTCATTCAGGTAACGGGCTACACGTAATGATGAGGGTAATATGTCGGTGATATCCGGATTAAGATTTTGTTGTGCGATCTGTTGATTGAAATGACCAACAGCCGCAACTAAGGCCATGACGCTGATCAGATCTTTTTCGAGTTGCGGCGGATTGGAGCCTTCTTCGCTGACGGCAGCCAGCGCCATTGAGTTACTAAGTCTGCTGACTCTTCCAAGCTCCATACTCATGGCTTCTACGGCAAGGTAGGGCGTAGCAAGAATGTTGTTATCCAGATATTGAGGTTTGCTCGCATTTTCTTCCTGAGATAAGAAACGCTTCATTAAGTGCTTAACCATAAAGTCGGTTATCGGCCACATAATGCAGACGCCTAACGCATTGAATAGCGTATGAAATAAGGCGAGCAGTGTGACTGTCGTCAGTGGACCTTCACTGAGGCTGTTCACCTCGGATGAGAAGACTATCAAGAGAAGGAACCCGACAGCACCCGTAATGAAATTGAAAATAACATGCGCTGCAGCAATTCTTTTAGCATTAGGTGTGGCGCCAATAACGGCGAGCATTGCAGTGGATGTTGTTCCAAGATTGGCCCCGATTACCAGTGCAGCCGCCGCCGTAATACTGATTGAACCGGTTGCGGCTAATGACAGAGTGATAGCCATGGAAGCGGATGAGGACTGCATCAGGAATGTTAGTATAAAACCAGTGGTCAAAAACAGCAGTCCGCTAAACGGTAGTGTGCTGATGGCAGAAAGGTCTAAATGCTGTTCCAGGCCTTCAAAACTTTCTTTTAGAAAATCGAGTCCTATAAAAAAGACCCCAAACCCTGCCAATGCGAAACCTATCTGACGAATGCGTTCTTTAGAGGCGGCCAGATTCATTAGCATTCCAAGAGCGATCAAGGGTAGTGCGAAAGCACTGATTTTAATTTTGAACCCTACAAGGGCGACCAACCAGCTGGTCATGGTGGTTCCGATATTACATCCGTAAATAACGGCGACGGACTGAGGGATGGTTAATAAACCTGCATTGACAAAGCCGATAGTGGCAACGGTTACCGCGCTGGAGGATTGAACAATAGCGGTGATCAGTGTGCCTGATAGCAGTCCTTTAAGGTGGCTTTCGGTGGCGGCATGTAGCGCTTTTTTTAAAGATTTTCCGGCGGCTTGACGTAAACCCTGTGTCATTAAATGCATGCCTAATAAAAACAGTCCGATACCGCCAGCAAGGCTACCTAAAATCTCAAAATTCAATGATGAACTCCTTAGCCATGTAAGTGCAGCTAACTGCCTAATCATAGTAGCAAAAATATGTCCGCGCTAGTCCGGTGCGGGGGTGCGTGCGATCACCCATACATCGATCCGCTCAATACCTGCGCTGCGTAGTATTGTGGAGATCTCTTTTATGGTGGTGCCGGTGGTTACCACATCATCAACCAGTGCAATATGTCGGAATTGTGGCCCATGATAGCTAAACGAATGCTGTAAATTAGTTCGTCGCTGTTGGGCCGTTAAGCTTGACTGGGGCTTTGTACGTTTGTTTTTGATCAATTGATTCAGCAATAAAGGTATCTGTAATTGTTGACTCAGGTGACGGGCGATAACTGTTGATTGGTTAAAGCCTCTGCTGAATAGTCGGACAGTGTGTATAGGCACAGGAATGATTGCATCAGGCCAGGCTTGAGGTCGTTTTAATAAGCGCTCCAATAAACAGTCAGCGAGCCAGGCGGAATGGTGTAATCCGGATTGATGTTTGATTTTTGGGATGATAGCGCTAATAGGAAAACGATATAAAAAAGCAGCCTGCGTACTGGCATACGGAGGGGGTATTTTAAGGCATTGACCACAAATATGAGTATTTGTACCGGTGAGAGGAAGTGCGCATATATGGCATGCGGACCCTAACCAAGGGAGGTCTGCCAGACATGCAGAGCAGAGAAATGCGTTCGCAGCTATTTTTTCACTGCATAAGGCACATTTCTGGTTAATTTTCATACAGATGTTTTTAAATAAACTAAACATAAGTTGACAGTTCCTTCTGTCGATTTATCATTGCATCTATATAACAGCATATCTATGTTGAATGTCAGATTCAAAAGAGGAAATAAAAATGATCCATAAAGCACCTGTTCGTAATGATTGGACTGTGGAAGAGGTGCGAGCCCTTTTTGAGCTTCCATTTAACGACCTTATGTTCCAGGCACAGACAGTTCACCGCCAATACTTTAACCCGAATGAAGTACAGGTCAGCACCTTATTGTCTATCAAAACCGGCGCCTGTCCGGAAGATTGTAAATACTGCCCGCAAAGTGGGCACTATAATACCGGGTTGGAAAAAGAGCGTTTAATGCAGGTTGAAAAGGTTCTTGAAAAAGCACGGCTCGCCAAAGAGTCTGGTTCTACCCGTTTTTGTATGGGAGCTGCCTGGAAGCACCCGGCTGATAAAGATATGCCTTATGTCGTGGATATGGTTAAGCAGGTTAAAGCGTTGGGGTTAGAAACCTGTATGACGCTGGGTATGTTGGATGAAGATAAGGCCGGCCAGTTGGCGGATGCGGGTTTGGATTATTACAACCATAATCTGGATACCTCGCCTGAATTCTACGACAAGATTATTACGACACGCACCTATCAGGACCGCCTGGACACGTTACAGAATGTGCGCGATTCCGGAATGAAAATTTGTAGTGGCGGCATTCTCGGTATGGGTGAAACGGCTACTGACCGTATCGGCTTGTTGCGTCAATTAGCTAATATGGAAGTGCAGCCGGAAAGCGTCCCAATCAATATGTTGGTTAAAGTGAAAGGCACACCGCTGGAAAATGTTGATGATCTGGATCACTTGGACTTTATCCGCACGATCGCTGTAGCGCGTATTATGATGCCAGCCTCGCATGTCCGCTTATCGGCTGGTCGTGAAAGTATGAGTGACGAAATGCAGGCGATGACATTCTTTGCGGGTGCCAACTCCATCTTCTATGGCGATTGCTTGTTGACGACACCTAACCCTGAAACGCATCGTGATCTGCAGCTCTTCAAGCGTCTGGGTATCAACCCTGAACAGCGTATCTCTGTTGATGACGATACACAGGCCGCAGCGATCATTAAAGATCTTCAAAAGCAGCAGGATAGCGAGCATTTCTACGAAGCATAGTCTCGATACTGGCAGCAAAAATTCCGCTTTGCTGCCTATTTCCGACGAGTGCGACGTCCCGTTTTCTTCAAGGGCATAACCGATGTCATTTGACCAATTAGCTGCTGATCTTGATATCCGCAAAGCAGCCTCTCTCTATCGTGAACGTAAGATTTTACAAAGCCCTCAGCAGCCCGAGGTTATTGTGGATGGCAAAGCCTATCTGGCGTTTTGTTCAAATGATTATCTTGGGTTAGCCAACCATCCGGCTATTATCAGCGCTTTTAAACAAGCAGCAGATGAGTATGGTGTGGGCGGTGGAGCCTCTCACTTAGTGAGTGGTCATAGTTTTCATCATCATGCGTTAGAAGAGGAGTTGGCTGAATTTACCGGCCGAGCGCGGGCGATACTCTTTTCTAACGGTTATATGGCGAATATCGGAACTGTTAATGCATTACTGGATAAGCAGGACGCTGTGTTTGAAGACCGGCTCAACCATGCCTCCTTATTGGATGCTGGTCTGCTGAGTGGCGCTCGTTTTCAACGATATCTGCATAACGACACTGTCAGTCTGGATCAGCGACTGAATAAAACACAAGCGCGTCGCTCTCTGGTAGTAACTGATGGTGTATTCAGTATGGATGGTGATATTGCCGACCTTCCTTCCATCTGTGATGTTGCAGGTCAGCATAGTGCATGGGTGATGGTAGATGATGCTCATGGTATTGGTTGTCTGGGTAAGACCGGAGCAGGTTGTGCGGAGCATTTTAATCTTTCTGAGCAGCAGCTGCCGGTGTTGATGGGGACTTTAGGAAAAGCCTTTGGCACCTCGGGTGCTTTTGTTGCTGGCAGTGAGGTGTTGATTGAAACCCTGATTCAGCATGCTCGCACCTATATCTACACGACGAGTATGCCGCCTGCGGTGGCTGCAGCTACGCGTGCAAGCCTTAAGTTAGTTCAAGCTGAACAGTGGAGACGCGAGCAGCTAGATTATTTGATCAAGCGTTTTCGCCGAGGTTGTGAGCAACTAGGGCTTGATCTGATGGACTCCCCCACACCGATACAACCTATCATGATTGGTGATGCAGATAAGGCCATGTCGATGAGTGCCGCATTGCGTGAAAAGGGCATGTTTATTACTGCTATTCGTCCGCCAACGGTACCTAACGGAAGTGCGCGTTTACGTGTCACCCTGAGTGCCAGTCACACAGAAGAGCAACTGGACCGTTTGCTGGATGCGTTGGATCAAGTGAAATGAACGCTTTATACCATGAATCTTTTGGGTCATCAGAGAAGCCCGCATTGGTGCTGTTACATGGCTGGGGAATGAGCTCTGCGATATGGCGTCCGTTGTTGTCCGAGTTGTCTGCATTATTCTACGTCACTGTGATTGATCTGCCCGGCCTTGGTCGTTCAGAGGGTTGTGATGATATAACACTGGAATCGATGGCGTGTCAGGTCGCGGCTGTTGTTGACCGGCCAGCATGCTGGCTCGGCTGGTCGTTGGGTGGCATGGTGGCGATGCAGGTTGCCGCCTTATTTCCCGAAAAAGTTACAGGGCTGATTGGCGTAGCGTCCAACCCCTGCTTTGTGCAAAAAGATGGCTGGGACAGCGGTATGACCCCTGTTATCTATAGGCAATTTAAAGTGGCGCTTGAAACCTCTCCAGAAAAGATGTTATCGCGTTTTGCTATGTTACAGATTCAGGGAGGGGAGGCAGCAAAGCCGATATTAAAGCAGATTAAAATAGTATTAGCCGAGAGTACGCCCTCACATCTCCTTGCAACACTAGCATTGTTAGAAAATGATCTTAGAATTCCGCTTTTTCGCTTGAACTGTCCGGTATTGCATATTTATGGTGAGGCTGATGGGCTGGTGCCTATTAGCACATTATCCGCTGTGAGTGCGTTAAACCCGGAACATCAAACTAGCTGTTTTAAAGGAGCGGGGCATTTGCCGTTTTTATCATCTCCGGATGCTTTTTTAGAAACAGTTCAAACCTTTATTCATACATTGAGTAATCATGAGTGAGTTAATTAATAAGCAGCGAGTTGCTGAATCCTTCAGCAAGGCGGCTTCCACCTATGATAGCGTGGCTGGTTTGCAGCGTGATATTGGTCATCGGCTGCTTGAAAAATCCTCTGTTCATCTTCATGAGGACGAGTTAACCGCTATTCTGGATTTAGGATGTGGGACTGGATATTTCACTGCGTCATTAAATACTGATTATCCGGGTGCGTCCTTAACAGGGTTGGACATCGCTTCTGGTATGTTGGCTTATGCGCGCAACTGCCGGCAATTGGATCGAACAGAGAATCATCAGGTGTCGTGGGTATGTGGAGATGCAGAAAATTTACCATTGAAAAGTGAGTCTTATTCATTGGTTTTTTCCAGTTTGGCGATTCAATGGTGCGAAAACAGTCCTGCACTTTTTTCAGAAATATCACGTGTACTTAATTCGGGTGGGCTTGCCTGTCTGGCGACGTTGGGGCCTAAGACATTATGTGAACTGAGAAGTGCGTGGTCACAGGTGGACAGTTATCAACATGTGAATCAGTTTCAATCGATGGAGGTGCTGTTAAGTGCGCTTCCTGATGATCTGGACGTTGTTGAGAGTGCGTGTGAAATGCAGTACTTGCACTATGTGCATCTTAAGGAGCTGACCCACGAGCTGAAAGGTATTGGTGCACACAATATGAATGCGGGTCAGGCCAAAGGGCTGACAGGTCCGGCGCGTGTGAGGGAGTTCAGAAAAGCTTATGAATCTTTTCGCAATGAGCAAGGGCTGCTGCCGGCAAGCTATGAAGTTTATTATCTGATGTTGAGGAAGCGTTAATGGCAAAGCGACATTTTTTTGTGGCGGGCACGGATACTGATGTCGGTAAAACGGTTATTAGTGCCGCGTTGCTGGAAAAGGCTAATCAGCAAGGGCTGCGTACGATTGGTTTAAAACCGGTTGCAGCCGGGTGTGAACTCTCGGAGGAGGGATTGCAGAATAGTGATGCGTTATCATTGCAAAAAACAGCCAGTATTAAATTAAGTTACAGTGAAGTTAACCCTATTGCTTTTCAAGCAGCGATTGCGCCGCATATTGCCGCAGAGCAGACAGGTAAACGTTTATCTGCTGATAGAATTGCTGCGCTCTGTCGTGGTTCCATGATGAACCCGCATGATTTCTTGCTGATAGAGGGCGCGGGTGGTTGGCGCGTTCCCTTCAGTCGAACAGAGACTTTTGCGGATGTCCCAAAACTACTTGGCACTCCGGTTATCTTGGTGGTTGGAATGAAGTTGGGTTGTATTAATCATGCTTTGTTAACCGTTGAAGCGATAATGAGAGATGGCTTGAGCGTTGCCGGTTGGGTCGCAAATCGCGTCGATCCGGATATGCAATGTTATGCAGATAATGTTGCCACGCTTGAAACGATGTTGCCTGCTCCGTTATTAGGGGAAGTCCCATATCTTGATGAAGTGACGCCAGCGACCGTTGCAGAATATCTGGATATTAGTGCATTGCTGATCTAATATTGTACAAAAATCACTCAAATTGAAACTTATGATCTATACTTAGAGCGGTAATAAAAAGCATAAAAAATTTATCACGCACTCTCACTGAATAACTAAGTAAGTAACTGAGTAAGATAGGTTAGCATTATGAACATTACAGGGGCTTTGCAGACAGGTGTTATTGGTTTAAACCGCACGTTGGATAACACTATTAAATCTTCAGGTGATCAGGTGGGTAATGGTAAGCCTGAGTCACCTGAGCTTGCATCGGGTAAGTCTTTCAGTCTCGCCGTTTCAGAGACAACGCTCGATACAGCGACACAGGCACCAACCACTAAAGTGGTGACAGATGCCGGTGAGGTATTAGGCACAAATATTGATACACGTGCCTGATGCGCAGAAAATGTGCTGACGTTATTTGTAGTCAATAGAAAAGGATATCAGAGTGATTATCAGCAATTACTCTAGCATTATGCTTCGAACCTCTTCAGCTGATCAGGCTTCAGCGACGAAGGTGGTTGCGCCTGATAAAACACAGGTATCGACATCCCTCTCTTCATCCGAGTCGCAAACCCAACCAGCCACTGCAGATCCCTCGCAAGGTCTGGATAAGCATTCGTCTCAGGGGGCAGTGGTTAGTCAGACCAGTGTATCTGCCTCAGAAGCGACAACACACCAATCTTCCGATAAGCAACGTCAAGAGAGTGATGCGCTGATTTCTAAAAATCTTGCGCAACGAGATCGTGAAGTTAAAACCCATGAGCGGATTCATGCCTCTATTGGAGGTGTTTTTGCGTCGGCACCACACTTTAGCTATCAAAAAGGGCCTGATGGGCAGCTATATGCGGTAGAAGGTGATGTGCGTATTGATACTTCCGCTGTTGCCGGTGATCCCAGGGCAACGCTGGAGAAAGCTCAGGTTATTATTCGTGCAGCCCTGTCTGTGCCCGAGCCTTCTATTCAGGATAAACGAGTTGCCGCACAAGCGCGAGCTATGGCAACGGAGGCCAGTGCAGAAATAGCAAAGCTTGAAAAACCGCTGGGGGCTAATACACAGGTTGATGGTGAACAGTTAATGACAGAAGCAGTTTCTGAGAAGACTATTGATGTTTCTTCAGACCAAAAAAATGCAGAAGTAAGTAATGAAAAGCTATCAAAAGAAGATCAAGCTGATAAAAAAGAGGAATCGCCTGAAGATAAAAAATCAGTGGCTGAACTTAACGCAGAGATAGGATCGTCTTCAAAAGCTGCCGCAGCCTCTCTGCAGGAGTTTAATAACCGGCTAAACGATATCAATAAAGCGTTGCATGATATCAATCTTCGCTTGGTAGATACGGGGGTTTTTGAAAAACTCTTTCCTGAAGGCTCCATCATCGATAAAAATGTCTAGAAAAAAGCGTTATCAATACGCTTTATACTTCACGTGCTTTACTTAATTTAACTTCGTTTCAGACTCTCTAATCAATCGATTAAGAACTTGATGACTAGCTGTGTGAAAATGGCAGGTTTCTCGGCATGAGGCCAGTGGCCGGCTTCCTGAATGAGTTTATAGCTGGCTTTAGGAAACAGGGCGAGAATAGCACTACGGTGTTCGGCTTTAATGTATTCCGAATTTACACCTTTTATAAACAATGTTTTGCCGTTAAAAGGGGTGCCGGTGGGTGCTGCGCTAATGTTGTTATATTCCTGACTCAGTGCTGGCAGGTTCATGCGCCATTGGAATTGCTTATTGTCATCTTTATAGAGGTTCTTCAATAAAAATGCTCTGACGCCTGGTTCTTGAATGTATGTGCTGAGCTGCTGGTCGGCTTGTGTACGGGACTTTATTTGCTCCAGGTCGATAGAAAATAAACCTTTTAAAACATCTTGATGATGGTGCGGATAGGTGACCGGAGAGATATCAACAACGATAAGCTTTTTAAGTCTTTCTGGGTGATTGAGTGCCAGCTGCATGGCGACTTTTCCGCCCATTGAGTGGCCCATCAGGTTAACGCTATCCAATCCCAGATTGTTAAGAAGAGCTATAACATCTTCCGCCATGACTTCATAGTCGGTGCGCTCTGCATGTGGGCTGCGACCATGGTTTCTTAAGTCAACGGCCACTACATGAAAGTGTTCAGAGAGTGCTTTTATCTGGCTTCCCCAGTTTTCCAGCGTACCAAACAGGCCGTGCAAAATAACCAGAGGGGTACCGCTACCGTGGAGTTGATAATGAAGTTTCATTAGGAAGTCTCGGCAAGAAAAAGGGAGGGAAAGGAAGTAAACCGGGCAGTCATGCTGCCCGGCTTGTAATGACTGCTTAGAGAATATCCAGCAGTTCTACGTCAAACACCAATGTAGCGAAAGGTGGGATGCCGCCAGGAGAACCCTGCTCACCATAGGCTAGGTGATAAGGAACCGTTAAGCGCCATTTTGCACCGGTATTCATTAGCTGTAGTGCTTCTGTCCAGCCTGCGATAACGCCACCGACAGGAAATTCTGCTGGTTGACCGCGATCGTACGAGCTGTCAAAAACCTTACCGTCAGGGAAAGTGCCGTGATAATGTACACGAACAGTAGAGGCCGCTGTTGGTTTCTCGCTGTCAGCATTGCCTGCTTCAGTAACTTCGTACTGGAGGCCTGATTCAAGTACAACCACACCTTCGCGCTTTGCATTTTCAGCTAAAAGAGCTTCACCTGCAGCGCCTGCTTCTTTTGCAGCTGCTTCACGAGCGACTTGAATTCGTTTGTTGATTTCGTTAAAAGCAGTTTGAATCGCTTCAACAGGTACCGCTAGCTCCTGGCCTGTATAAGAGTCTTTTAAACCCGCCGCAACTGCATCCAGATCGATCCCTTCAAAGCCGTTCTGAGCGAGTTGGTCACCCATCTGGCGGCCGATTCCGTAGCTTGCATGCTGTTCTAGTGTATCAAATTTCAATTCAGACATTCTTTTTTCTACCCATAAAAATGAAGGTGAAGATTAACATATTATTGTTGGGTTTTCTCGGCCACAAATAAAAGAGGATCAACGCGGGTATTGTTAAGACTCACGCTCCAGTGAAGGTGCGGGCCGGTTACCCGTCCGGTTTTGCCAATCTTTCCGATCAGGTCGCCGGGATTTACTGTGTCACCTGGTTTTACATCGATCTGGCTCATATGACAGTACATGGTTGTCAGACCGTTGCCATGATCGAGAATCACGGTGTTTCCATTAAAAAAATACTCCCCCACCGCGGCTACGCGGGATTGTGCGGGTGCCCAAATCGGGTCACCCATGGGGGCTGCGATATCTAACCCGCTATGTGGGTTGCGAGGCTGTTTATTGAAAAATCTTTTTAACCCGAATGGGCTACTAAAAGGCCCTTTTGCGGGAAGAATGAATTCGGTGACGGGTGTGTCTGGTGTAGTCCATAGTTTGAAGGCCGCCGTCATTTCTGCTTTTTCTCGTTTCCAGCGCTCCACCTGCTCGGGATCAGGGTTGACGTGTTTTTTGTTTTTGATGGTCAGGTATTGTGCTTGATATTCTTTCTCTTGGATATTGAAGGGAAAGGAGATGCCGTTGGCGACGAGAAGTTGTTCTTCTGTGTGTTTTGCTGAAAGAGGAATACCGATCACCGCAAGCCATTTAGCCTGTTCGGCATAAGGAGTATCTGTGCTGGGCACTACCATCACCCGATTACTTCTGTACCACGCATTCGGTAGGCGGTCGGTATCGATGCCCTGTAGTGGCATCAGCACAATGCCGCCCGGTGTCGCGGAGGGCGTGGGGAGTGTCACTGAGTATGCACTCACCGATACCAATAGGCTGATAAGGAGCAGAAAAGATCTAATCATGTTTATTCCCTGAATGCTGTTGCTTGGTCTCTGAGTCAGTCGCTGAATCTGGATTTGAGCGTGTATCTGATAAAGTATCTGGATAAATACTATCAACCCGGCTTGTGAATGAGCCTTTATGTAGTCGGTTAATTAATATGTCTCCTGGTTTGATCTGTTGAGTGCTTGTTACTACCTGAGTGTCACTCGTCTGAATAATAGCGTATCCACGCTCCAGTGTTGCTAAAGGGCTGATAGCGTTTAATCGCGTGATAAGTCCACGTAATGCATAGCGCTTTTGGGTCTGCTGGTTAGTAAGCTCTTGGGTGATACGCTCTTTATACCTGACAAGCTGCCTGTGTTTTTGTTCAATATTGCGCCCGGGCTGTTGCTGAGAAAGTTTCTGATCCCACAACACATGATGATGCTTGGCATTCAGCAGTTTTTTGCTAATGGCTGCTTGCAGGCGTTGCTCTGCGTTATTCAGGCGTGATCTTTGCTCTTTGACTCGCTCTCCCGGGTGGCGAAGACGTTGGCGCAGGTGTTGGATGCTTCTTCGTTTTTGAGTGAGTAGGTGAGTCAGCTGTCTGCTAAGTCGGCTGGTTTGCCTGTCCAGCAGTATGCGCATAGCGTCTTGATCGGGGCTGATTAACTCAGCAGCAGCAGACGGTGTAGGTGCTCTGAGATCGGCGACTAAATCAGCAATGGAAAAATCTACCTCATGGCCCACTGCGCTAATTACCGGAATGGGATAGGAGAATAGAGTGCGTGCCAGATTCTCGTCGTTAAAAGGCCAGAGATCTTCGAGTGAGCCGCCACCCCGGCCAATAATGATCAGGTCTGCCTGCTGGTGCTGTTGCGCAAGCTTTAGTGCGGCAATTAATTGAGAGGCGGCATCTGTCCCTTGCACCGCAGAGGGGTAGAGTGTCACTGGTAAGCTGGGGAAGCGCCGTTTCAGAACAGAGAGAATATCGTGAATGGCTGCGCCGCTGGGGGAGGTGATTACGCCCAAATGTTTCGGGTGAGCCGGTATTACTTTTTTGTGTTCGGCGGCAAATAGCCCCTCTTTTGAGAGCGTGTTTTTAAGGGCTTCAAATGCTTGTTGTAGCTGGCCTTCACCGTCTGCCTCCAGCATTTCGCCTATGAGCTGAAACTCTCCCCGCCCTTCATAGAGGCTTACTTTGGCGGTAAGAATGACTTGGTCGCCATCTTTTGGGGAAAAGCGTACCCGCAGATTTCTGTTGCGAAAAAGTGCGCATTTAACCTGAGCTTTGCCGTCCTTAAGCGTGAAATACCAGTGCCCGGATGATGGGCGGGCAAAATTTGAGATCTCCCCCTGTACTCTGATGTGTAAAAAGGAGGATTCCAGCAGAGATTTAGCCTGGCGGTTAAGCTCTGAAACGGTAAAAGCGTGATGATGGCGATCTGAAAATGAGTGCATCCGGCTATATTAATCGATGCGTTACAAAATAGTCATTATGCAAACGCATTTCGCTTCTGGAAATATAAATATGATTGTTCGGATAGGGCAAAATCTGTATAATTGATCGTTTAAATTTTCTTAAAGATACAGGTTGTTTAGACAATGTTGCGAATCGTTGAAGAAGCGCTGACTTTTGATGATGTTTTACTGATGCCAGGTTACTCAGAAGTTCTGCCGAAGGACGTTTCTCTGGCTACTCGGCTCACCAAAGGGATCTCTCTGAATATACCATTGGTATCTGCTGCGATGGATACAGTGACTGAGTCTCGTCTTGCTATTGCTATGGCGCAGGAGGGTGGTATTGGGATTATCCACAAGAATCTCACTATTGCAGAACAGGCCGCTGAAGTTCGTAAAGTTAAAAAGTACGAGGCGGGCGTTGTTAGTGATCCTATTACCTGTTCATCTGATATGACAGTTGGTGAATTGCGCCGCATGGCAGTACAGCTTGGTTTTTCTGGTTTTCCTGTAATTGATAATGGCGAGTTGGTAGGGATTGTAACCAGTCGCGATATGCGTTTTGAAAATTATCTGGACGCAACGGTTGCTTCTATCATGACGACTAAAGATCGTTTGGTGACAGTGGAAGAAGGTGCCGATAAAGACAAAGTGCGTAACTTATTACGTAAGCACCGTATTGAAAAAATTCTGGTGGTCGATGATGCCTTTAAGTTAAAAGGCATGATGACTGTAAAAGATATGTATAAAGCAGAAGCTTTTCCAAATGCCGCTAAAGACAGCAAAGAGCGCCTGATTGTCGGCGCAGCTGTAGGTACAGGCCCGGAAACACCGGATCGCGTCACCGCATTGGCCGAAGCCGGCGTTGATGTGATTGTGGTTGATACTGCACATGGTCACTCAAAAGGGGTTATTGATCGGGTTGCATGGGTAAAGCAGAACTTCCCGCACGTGCAGGTCATTGGTGGAAATATAGCGACAGCTGCTGCGGCAATTGCCTTGGCAGATGCCGGCGCAGATGGTGTTAAAGTGGGTATTGGTCCTGGCTCTATCTGTACAACGCGTATCGTTTCGGGGATTGGTGTTCCGCAGATTACCGCTGTTGCTAATGTTGCCGAAGCGCTGAAAGATCGTGGTGTTCCATTGATTGCCGATGGTGGAATACGCTTCTCGGGTGATATCGCTAAAGCGATTGCCGCGGGAGCATCGGCGGTAATGGTGGGTTCTATGCTGGCGGGTACTGATGAAGCGCCGGGTGAAGTTGAGCTTTTCCAGGGGCGTGCTTATAAGTCGTACCGTGGTATGGGTTCTATTGGCGCGATGGCGCAGAGTACAGGTTCATCTGACCGATACTTCCAGGATGCTTCAGAGGGTGCTGAGAAGTTAGTGCCTGAAGGTATTGAAGGACGGGTTGCCTGTAAAGGTCCGATGGTGGGCGTTGTTCATCAGTTGATGGGCGGTGTCCGGGCCTCTATGGGTTATACCGGTAGTCAGGATATTGAAGAGATGCGTACTAAGCCTCAGTTTGTACGTATAACTAACGCAGGTATGAATGAAAGCCACGTGCATGATGTGAGCATCACTAAAGAAGCTCCCAATTATCGCGTCGGTTAATATTTACTTTTTTTATAAAGTGGGGCGCTGCTATGGTTGCCCCATTTTTTGTTTTAAGGGCTGTCAATCAGCCATTCGGTGGAGCCACTGAGCATGACTACAGATATTCACGCGCAACGTATACTGATTCTTGATTTCGGATCTCAATACACCCAGTTAATTGCACGTCGCGTACGTGAGATTGGGGTTTATTGTGAAATCCGTGCATGGGATATGGATGAGGCAGAGATTCGCGAATTTAATCCAAAAGGGATTATTCTGGCGGGTGGGCCTGAATCGGTAACCGAGGGGGGCTCGCCACGTGCACCTGAGTTGGTTTTTGAATTAGGCGTTCCTGTACTGGGTATCTGCTACGGTATGCAGACAATGGCAGAGCAGATGGGGGGCAAGGTTGAGTCCTCTGATCAGCGCGAATTCGGTTATGCAAAAGTACGTCTGTCGGGTAGTGCAAGCCGTTTGCTGGAAGGTATCGAGGATCATATCGCTAACAATGGTGCTTTGTTGTTGGATGTCTGGATGAGTCACGGTGATAAAGTCACTGAGTTACCGGAAGGTTTCAGCGTGATCGCTTCAACGGATTCAGCACCGATTGCTGCTATGTGTAATCCGGCGAAACATTTTTATGGCGTGCAATTCCACCCTGAAGTCACGCATACCAAGCAGGGCGGGCGTATTCTTGAGCGTTTTGTTCACGAAATCTGCCAAACTGAATCACTGTGGACTGCTGAAAACATTATCGCAGATCAGATTGAAAAAGTGCGTGCTCAGGTAGGTGATCAGAAGGTTTTGTTAGGGCTTTCCGGAGGCGTTGATTCCTCGGTGGTTGCAGCGTTATTACATAAGGCGATAGGTGATCAATTAACCTGCGTATTTGTTGATAATGGTTTACTGCGCAAGCATGAAGGCGATCAGGTGATGGATATGTTCGCTAAGAACATGGGTGTTAGAGTGATTCGTTCAGACAGCGCCGATCTGTTTCTTGGTCGCTTAAAGGGTGAAAGTGACCCAGAGAAAAAGCGTAAAATCATAGGGAGCGCCTTTATTGAGGTGTTTGATGAAGAAGCGACCAAGCTAAAAGATGTTAACTTCCTTGCGCAGGGTACAATCTATCCTGATGTTATTGAGTCGGCAGGTGCTAAAACCGGTAAAGCGCATGTGATTAAATCTCACCATAATGTCGGCGGATTGCCTGATGATATGAAAATGGATTTAGTCGAGCCATTACGTGAACTGTTTAAAGATGAGGTTCGCAAAATTGGTCTTGAGTTGGGCCTGCCGTACGATATGGTGTACCGTCATCCTTTCCCGGGACCGGGTTTAGGTGTACGTATTCTCGGTGAAGTGAAAAAAGAATACGCAGACATTCTGCGTGAAGCGGACGCTATCTTTATTGAAGAGTTGCATAAAGCTGATTGGTACCACAAAACCAGCCAGGCATTCGCTGTCTTTTTGCCGGTCAAGTCTGTCGGTGTCGTAGGCGATGGTCGTCGTTATGAATACGTTATCGCTATTCGTGCAGTTGAAACCATCGACTTTATGACGGCTCGTTGGGCACACTTGCCTTATGAGTTGTTGGAAACAGTATCAGGTCGTATTATTAATGAAATCGCTCATGTATCTCGTGTGACTTACGATGTGTCGAGTAAGCCGCCAGCGACCATTGAGTGGGAGTAGCGTGTTTTTTTGAGTCATGATTAGCATTATAAAAAGCTCACATTGGTGAGCTTTTTTATTCACAGGAATAGATAAGTATTGAGCGACAATAATCAAGAAACAGGTATGGCAAATAAGAGGTCTTTGTCAGAAGCACCTGAGCATGATCATGGGCAGCAGTTGATAGATCAAAGGTGGATGGCGGAGGCGCTTATATTGGCGGATCGTGCGGCAGATCTTGGTGAAGTGCCGGTGGGTGCTGTTGTCGTGTTGGCTGGAAAGATTATCGGGCGTGGCTGGAACCAACCGATAAGTCAGAGTGATCCGACGGCGCATGCTGAAATAATAGCACTGCGTGATGCCGCAGCGAATGTAGGTAATTATCGGGTGGTTGATGCGGATCTGTATGTGACACTCGAGCCTTGTTCAATGTGTGCGGGGGCGATGGTGCATGCGCGGGTCAGGCGAGTGATTTTTGGTGCTTATGAGCCAAAAGCGGGTGTGATTGTTAGTCGTCAGTCTTTCTTGTTGCAGCCGTGGTTGAACCATCAGGTGGAGTATACGGCGGGTATAATGTCAGATATTTGCAGTGAAAAATTAAGTCAATTTTTTAAGCAGCGTCGAGAGCAAAAACGTCTTGAAAAAAGCGCTGAACTATAGCGTAGCGGGTATGTTTTTTATTTCAATGATGGCTGACGGTTCGGCTTTAGCTTTCTCTTCATTCTGTTCGGTTGCACGAATGGAGGCGTCTCGCGCCTGTCTTATCTGCTGAACCTGTTTTTCCCACTCGAGTAGTTCAATGTATTTTTTAATATTGGCGACATACTGAACCGGTTCCTGCCCACGGGCATATCCATATTTGACGGTTGAAAAGTACTTTTCTTTGGATAGCAGAGGCAAGAATTCGCGGACATCATCCCATTTGTCTGAGTCTTTATTGGCGCGTTGCGTTAGTACTCTGGCATCTTCCAGGTGGCCGAATCCTACATTGTAGCCAGCCAGTGCGAACCAGGTATGATCCGGTTCTGTTATCCGTTCAGGTATTTTTTCTTTTACGTTAAGTAAATACTGTGCGCCACCTAAAATACTTTGTATGGGGTCAGTTCTGTCCATAACCCCAACCTCTTTTGCAGCGGCGTTTGTTAGCATCATGATCCCCTTTACGCCCGTGGGGGAAACAGCATCTGCTTTCCAGTGGGATTCTTGGTACGCAATGGCAGCAAGTAGCATCCAATCGATATCGGTTTCTTGTTCGGCCATATAAAAATACTGTTCTAGTGCAGGAAGATAGGTCTCCATATCCCTCTTGAAGGTGACAGTATCAAAATAATTTAATGGATTTTGTTTTTCGAAGTATTTTTCTTTCAGCGTATTGATGAGCGTTTTTGTTTTGGGTTTGGCGAGGAAGTTGTTGACAGCGCGTTTAATTGAGCCATCCCGGTTTGGAGTAATCATCCAGGCAATAGGCTGGCTATTGCCGATAGTGAAGGCGCTGTTGAGCCCTGGATAAAATGAGCTTTGCGATTCATAGACGGTCGAATCAACGATCGCATAATCTACTTCTTGATTAAAAACTTTATCGAGGATATCGGTATTGGTCAGCTCGCTGGTTTCTTCCCAGCTTAAATCCGCATGCTGGTTTTTCAGTGCTTTGAGCTGATCTGCTTGTACTGAGTTCGCTAAAATCAATGTTTTTTTGTTGATAAGGTCGGCGACATCGGTCGGGGCGGGAACGCCTTGTTTAAGGCGATAAATAACGGTGGAGATACTTTCGGAATAAGGGACAGAGAATTCAAAATCGTTTTGACGTGTACTGGATACATTCACACCCGCAGCGACGATGTGGGCATCGCGTTTATTAATGGTCTGAAACAGGCCTTCGATAGTGTCGGGTACAATTAGATCAATCTCTACGTCCAGATCGTCGGCAAAAGCTTTGGCTAGTTCGTATTCAAAGCCCGCAGGGCCGCTTTTATCAATATAGTAGGCGCTGGGTGTGTTGCGTGTAGCCACTCTGAGGGTGCCATTCATTTTAATGACTTCAAGCTGAGAAATGGAATTATAACTGACCAGCGCAGGCAGACTGATGATCACAAGGATCGTCAGTAAGTGTAAAACATCTTTTTTTCTGCGTAAGTTAAATAACATGGAGTCCTTTTCTGGTACTTGAGTGCTAGATTCAGGTAAAATGCCCGCTTACTTTTCCTGTCTGTTTTGGCTCATTTAAGAGGCTCGAGATCAACATGCTAGTAATGCGTGGAGCACCTGCTCTTTCTGCCTTCCGCCACGATAAACTTTTAGCTGCGTTACAGAGTGAAGTTTCTGTTATAACAGCTGTTTATGGTGAATTCTATCACTTTGCCGATATCTCTGAAGCGTTGACTGATGATGAGCAGCACGTGCTGTCTCGTATCCTTCGTTATGGCCCTAAAGCCGAGGTTAAAGAGCCCGCAGGATTGCTGCAACTGGTTGTTCCTCGTCCGGGTACTATTTCACCTTGGTCAAGCAAGGCGACTGATATTGCCAGAAATTGTGGCCTAAGCAAAATCAAACGTTTAGAAAGAGGTGTTGCTTACTACGTGAGTGCCTCTGTTGAATTGTCTGAAGAACAAAAATCAGTGGTTGCTACTCTGTTACATGACCGTATGGTTGAGCGTGTTTTGTCGGGTTTAGAGGCGGCAGATTCATTGTTTGTTCATGCCGGGCCTAAACCACTGAATACCATTGATCTTCAGAAAGATGGACGTGTTGCGTTAGAAAAAGCCAATCTTGATCTCGGTCTGGCGCTTGCTGATGATGAAATTGATTACCTGGTAGATAGCTTTACAGGATTGCAGCGTGATCCCTCAGATGTCGAGCTAATGATGTTTGCACAGGCAAACTCTGAACACTGTCGTCATAAAATATTTAATGCATCCTGGGATATTGATGGCGAGGCGCAGGATAAATCTTTATTTTCGATGATTCGCAACACCAATGAGCTTGGCGGCGAAAATGTCCTGTCGGCTTATTCAGATAATGCGGCTGTCATTGTAGGAAGTAAGGCGGGACGCTTTTTTCCTGATCCGGCAACGGCTGAATACTCTGCCAATCAGGAAGATATCCATATCCTGATTAAAGTTGAGACACATAACCACCCTACGGCTATTGCGCCGCATCCGGGAGCCGCGACAGGTTCGGGTGGGGAGATTCGTGATGAGGGTGCGACCGGCAAAGGTGGAAAGCCGAAAGCCGGTTTGTCTGGTTTTACCGTATCTGATCTTAATATTCCGGGATTCGGCCAGCCTTGGGAGTCTCAATATGGCAAACCCGGGCGCATTGTATCCGCGTTGGATATTATGATTGAAGGGCCTATTGGTGGTGCTGCATTTAATAATGAGTTCGGCCGCCCGAACTTGTCTGGTTATTTTCGTACCTTTGAGCAAAAGGTAAATGGTGCGGCGGGTGAAGAAGTACGCGGTTATCACAAGCCTATTATGATCGCGGGCGGTATGGGTAATATTCGTGCCGGGCATGTCGATAAAGGCCAGATCAGCGTTGGCGCTAAGCTCATCTGTCTGGGTGGTCCTGCGATGTTGATTGGATTAGGCGGCGGTGCTGCTTCATCTATGTCATCTGGTACCTCTTCTGAAAACTTAGATTTTGCATCCGTTCAGCGCGACAACCCTGAATTAGAGCGCCGTTGTCAGGAAGTGATCGATCGCTGCTGGCAGCAGGGTGATGATAACCCAATCGCCTTTATTCATGATGTCGGGGCGGGTGGTTTATCAAATGCCTTTCCTGAGCTGGTGAAAGATGGTGGCTGTGGTGGCCATTTTGAGCTGCGAAATGTAAATAATGATGAGCCGGGCATGTCTCCGCTGGAGATCTGGTGTAATGAAGCGCAAGAGCGGTATGTGCTGGCAGTTAAGCCAGAAGATATGGCGCGTTTTGAAGCGTTGTGCGCGCGTGAGCGTTGCCCGTATGCGGTAGTGGGCGAAGCGACAGAAGAGCATCATCTGACATTAGGTGATACGCATTTTGAGAATAAGCCAGTTGACCTGCCGATGAGTGTGTTGTTTGGTAAACCGCCAAAAATGCATCGTTCGGTTGAACGTATCGAGTACGAGCTACCCGAGTTTGATACGGCTGAGATAGTGTTAGAAGACGCTATTGAGCGAGTATTGAAGTTTCCGGCAGTTGCCTCAAAATCATTCCTGATTACGATCGGTGATCGCTCTATTACGGGTCAGGTTGCGCGTGATCAGATGGTCGGTCCTTGGCAGGTGCCTGTTGCAGACTGTGCTGTCACTACATCCGCTTATGATACGTATGCCGGAGAAGCAATGGCGATGGGTGAGCGTACTCCGCTGGCGCTGATCAATGCTGCTGCTTCAGGTCGAATGGCGATAGGTGAGGTGCTGACGAATATTGCAGCTGCGCCGATTGCAGATATTTCTGATGTTAAATTGTCTGCTAACTGGATGTGTGCTGCAGGGCATCCGGGTGAAGATGAAAAACTTTATGACACCGTTAAAGCAGTAGGTATGGAGTTGTGTCCGGAATTGGGTATTACTATTCCGGTGGGTAAAGACTCGATGTCTATGCGGACTGTCTGGAAAGATGGCGCTGAAGATAAGAGTGTCACTGCGCCATTATCACTGATTATCTCTGGCTTTGCGCCGGTTACAGATGCGCGTAAGTCGTTGACGCCTCAGCTTAGGTCTGACAAGGGAGAAACGGATCTTATTTTGTTGGATTTGGGTAATGGTAAAAACCGCTTGGGTTTATCAGCATTAGCTCAGGTATATAACAAAGTGGGTACGAGCGTACCTGATGTTGATGATGCGCAACAGTTAGCGACCTACTTTGCAGCTATTCAGGAGCTAAACAACTTAGGGTTGTTGCTGGCTTATCATGACCGTTCAGATGGTGGTTTGCTGGCGACTATTGCTGAGATGTCATTTGCCGGACATATCGGCGTTGATATTAACCTGGATATGATCGCACAGGATCCTTCTGAATGGCTGGCGGCGCTCTTTAATGAAGAGCTGGGTGCGGTGATTCAGGTTAAGCGGGAAAATACCGAGCAGGTATTGGTGGAGTTAAATGCCGCAGGATTGGGTGATGTCGTCATGGTGATTGGTTCAACTAATCAGGATGACGAAGTGCGTCTGCACTTTGATGAGGATGAAATCTATACTGCATCGCGGGTTCAGTTGCAGCGCTGGTGGTCTGAAACTTCTTACCGTATACAGTCGATGCGCGATAACTCTGCCTGCGCAGAACAAGAGTTTGATCGTCTGCTGGATAAGGAAGATCCGGGTATTCAGGTAGCGCTGACATATGATGTTAATGAAGATGTAGCTGCTGCGTTGATTGCCTCGGGTGTGCGCCCGCGTGTTGCTATTCTGCGTGAGCAGGGCGTTAATGGTCAGATTGAAATGGCGGCTGCGTTTGATCGTGCCGGATTCACAGCAGTTGATGTGCACATGAGTGATATTCTTGAAGGGCGTGTCTCTTTGGATGCCTTTAGAGGTCTTGTTGCTTGTGGTGGTTTCTCATACGGTGATGTGTTGGGTGCTGGTGAGGGCTGGGCTAAGTCTATTTTGTTCAATCAGCGTGCCCGTGAGCAATTCAGTGCTTTCTTTGAGCGTAAGGATACCTTTACGCTTGGCGTATGTAACGGTTGTCAGATGTTGTCGAACTTGCATGAGCTTATTCCGGGCGCTGATCTATGGCCGCACTTTGTACGTAATATGTCCGAGCAGTTTGAAGCACGTGTTGCAACCGTAGAAGTGCAGAAAAGCAGTTCTATCTTCTTGCGGGGTATGGAAGGTTCGCGGATGCCGATTGCTGTTGCTCATGGTGAAGGGCATGCGGAGTTTGCTTCGGCTGAGCAGTTGGCGGCTCTGCAGGAATCAGAAACTGTTGCTCTGAAATATGTCGATAATTACGGTCATGTTACGCAGACTTATCCGCTCAATCCTAATGGGTCACCTGCAGGTATTACTGGTCTGACTACTCCTGATGGACGTGTCACTATTATGATGCCGCATCCGGAACGTGTCTTCCGGGCAGTGCAGAATTCATGGGCGCCTGACGAGTGGAGTGAGGACGGTGCCTGGATGCGTATGTTCCGTAATGCACGTGTTTGGGTAGGCTGTTAAAAATGATCCAAATAAAAAGGCAGCTACGATAGCTGCCTTTTTTATGTGTGATTGTTGGTTGGGTAGTGATGTTTCCACCATTGGCGCATGCCGCCTGTTAATTCGTAAGCATCAAATCCGTGTCGCAGTAAGTCCCTGACAATGGGGGTGCTTCTATGCGCGGTTAAGCAGATGCAGATAATGCGGCTGTCTTTTGGTATTTGTGAAATATTAATATTGAAAACGGGTGTGCAGTGGCTTGAGGGAATATGACTTAGTTTCCATTCAGTATGGCTGCGGACATCCAGAAGGAAAAGGTTATGTCCTGTTTCGCTTAGCTGTGTATTTAATTCTTCAGCCGTTATTTGCGGTACAGGTTTGAAAGATAGCCAGTCTGAAATTTTCATGGGCGCACGTAAATATAGCCTTTCTGCTGTAAATCAATAATGGTCGGTAGTCCCGCCTGAACCACATCTTCTTCTTCAACATCGTAAAGGTCTTTGCGGGTAACTTTATAACCGTCTAGTGTATTGCCGCAAATAATAAACTGAACATCTCTAAGGCGTAGTGAGTCGATAGTGATCTGTTTAGCTTGGTCGTTAGCAGCATTCATAAAGTACTCAATGGCTCGGCCATGAACGACAACTTTTATTTCAATATGCTCTTCACCCACTGCTTGAATATGGTTTGAAATATTAGTCATGGTTTCAGAAATGCGGCCTTCGTCATGATAGTTCATGTGATAAACAACTTTCTGGTCGTTGTACTTGGATTCTGAATAGCCGGCTGTACTCAATAATAAGCTGGTTATCAGTAAGAGAGTCTTTAGTACTCGCATAACGTGACCTGCTAAAAAAGAATGATAGAAAAATGTAAAAAAAAAGGCCGACACATGGTCAGCCTTTTTTCAGGTAAGCAAGAATTACTTCTTGCCAGAGATCTGAACGTCTACGCGACGATCAGCACGTAGGCAGCTGATCAAGGCAGCGCCACGGCCAGAACACTGTGCGATAGGAGCGGTTTCACCTAAAGCATCTACAGTCATAGCGTTGCTATCAACACCAGCTGAGCGAAGAGCAGCAGCAACGTTGTCAGCACGACGACGAGAAAGAGCATCGTTGTAAGCGCTTGAGCCGATGTAATCAGCGTTACCGATTAAACGGATGCTGCTTACAGTAGCCAGACCGTTAACGTAGTTAGCGATGTCAGAAACGCTATCAACAACAGCGCTATCGAAATCGAAGAATACAGCGAATTTTTTATCAGCAGACATTGGTGCAGGAGCAGGAGCTGGAGCTGGTGCAGCAGCTGCCATTTTCTGGTATCCGTCACAACCTTCTACAGTTGCTTTGTCTTGTGTCCAGGTACCAGTGTGCCAGCACTCACCAAAACCGGTGCGCCATACTGTATCACCAGAGTCCGTAACATAACCGCTGTTTACTGGGTGAGCCAGGGCAGCAGCTGACATGCTCATCGCAAGAGCGAAACCTGCGGTCATAGCGAGCTTTTTCATATTTATATCCTTGTGAATAGTGGGTTATAGCATTCTTAATATTTCATGAATCTACCCCACTGTCCATTAATCTTCGGTTAACAGACCAAAAATGGGAAAGTATTCACACACTTAAGCTATTTGTATTTTACGTTGACTGTCGCAAGTATGGAACCATAAAACAGTACTATTATTAAAAAATTGCCCTTTTAGGGTAAAACTTTTTTATAAGGCTTAACCGTAACCTTGGCGTAAACTCCTGCTGAAATGTAAGGGTCCTGATCTGCCCAGCTTTGGGCGGCTTCTAGTGAGTCAAAATCGGCAATAACCAGGCTTCCGGTAAATCCTGCTTCGCCAGGATCTTCTGAGTCTATAGCGGGGTGCGGGCCGGCTACGAACAGTTTTCCTTGTTCTTTAAGTATGACGAGTCTGGCAAGGTGTTCAGGGCGTGCGTTAATGCGAGCCTGCTGAGTACCGGGTTTATCTTCGGCAATAATAGCGTAAAACATAAAACAGGCTCCTATTCTGTATTGTTTATATATTTAGACATGTACAGGCCTTGGATGACAATAAAGACGACGGTCAGACCTAGCATGCCAAACAGCTTGAAGTTTACCCAGGTTTCTTCTGAAAAGTTATAGGCAACAATCAGGTTGATAGCACCCATTAAAAGAAAAAAGAATACCCAGGCAAAATTAAGGGTTTTCCAGACATGCTTTGGCAATTCGATATTGGCAGACATGATTCTTTCAATAATGGTTTTGTCGCCAATAAAGTGGCTTCCAAGGAAAGCCGCACCAAACAGCCAGTTAACCACCGTTGGTTTCCATTGAATAAATGTTTTGTCCTGAAATATGACAGTAGCCCCACCCATTACGATAACGAGCAGGAGGGTGACTAGCTGCATCTTTTCAATTCTATGTTCTTTGATCCAGGTGTAAAGTATTTGTAATAACGTGGCTGGTATTAAAATGGCGGTTGCCATGATGATGTCGCCGGTATACTTGTAAACACCGAAAAAAATAATTATCGGGAAAAAGTCGAGAAGTAGTTTCATAGTCGTATAATTAGTTAAAGGGCTCTAAAGTATATAGAGCTGTAGTCCGCTTATAAACCCGGAATTGATATGCTTGCACATTCTTATGATTTTCACATGCATTCGACAGCATCGGATGGGACATTGGCGCCTGACGTGCTGGTAGAAAAAGCGTGCGCGGCGGGTGTTAAATTGTTGGCGTTAACTGATCATGATTCAATCAAGGGTTATGAAGCGCTGCTTCAGTCTGAATATTCGTCAGATGTGAGGCTTGTTTCAGGGGTAGAGTTAACCTGCCGTTTGGAAAAGCAGGTGGTGCATGTGGTTGGTCTTAACTTCGATGCTGAAAATGACAGGTTGAATTCGCACCTTCAAGCATTGGATCAGCTGAGAATGGATAGGGCAAAAGCGATTTCGCTGAGGCTTGAGAAGGCGGGCCTTCCTGATCTGTTGGAGGCGGCTATAGAGTGTGCTGCCGGTGGGCAGATTGGTCGTCCCCATTTTGCGCAAGCATTGCTCAATCTGGGTCTTGTGAGTGATCAGCAACAGGCTTTTAAAAAGTATTTAGGTGCAGGTAAAAAAGGGGATGTGAAGGTTGAGTGGCCCGAGCTGGCTGACATTATTGATATTATAAAGAGCGCTGGCGGGCTGAGTATATTGGCGCATCCAACGAAATATAATCTAACGCTAAATAAAGTTCGGTATCTGGTGGCTCAATATAGGGAGTTAGGGGGGGATGCGTTGGAGGTGGGTTATCCGGCAGTAACAGCGGATCATCAGAAAACGCTCTCATTATTGGTTGAAAAGCATAAAATGCTCGCTTCTGGTGGCAGTGACTTTCATAATCCGGCTCATCATTGGACAGGTTTGGGGTGTTTTCCCGGCGTGCCTGATCATTTGCCGCATGTATTAGATGTCGTGAATTAGTGATTATTATCTTCGAGGTTATATTGTGAGCCAGTTGTTTCAGATACATCCGGAAAATCCGCAAAAAAGGCTGATACAGCAGGCGGTGGATATTATTAAAAAAGGGGGGGTTATTGTTTATCCGACCGATTGTGCTTATGCGTTGGGGTGTCATTTGGGTGATAAGTCAGCGCTGGATAAAATAAAGCGTATTCGTAAATTGGATGATAAGCATAATTTTACCTTGGTATGTCGTGATTTAAGTGAAATTGGCACTTATGCAAAGGTTGATAATCAGATATATCGGTTATTAAAAGCACATACGCCGGGAGCCTATACTTTTATATTAAAAGCAACCACTGAGGTGCCGCGGCGCTTACTGCATCCGAAAAGGAGGGCTATTGGTTTACGTATACCCGATAATAAAATTGTACAGGCTTTATTAGAAGAGTTGGGTGAGCCTATTATGAGTACTTCATTAATAATGCCAGGCGAGAGTGACCCGCTGACTGATCCTTATGAAATTCGGGATTTACTGCAGCATGAATTAGATTTGGTTATTGATGGTGGTTATTGTGGTATAGCCGCCACTACAGTGATTAGTTTAATGGAAGATCACCCCGAGATTATAAGAATGGGTGCCGGAGATGCTTCTATTTTTGAATAATTAAGGAAATTTTAAATATTATTAAGTAATAGGAATGTTAATTTCTTGTAATATTTGATTTTTTAACGATAATATCTTTGAAGTTAATTAATATTTATCGAGTTGCATAATGACTGATATCGTAAAAATCTTAACACGGAAGAATTCTCTGCGTAAGCAGTGTCAGGACTTATCAATAACGGACATTGAAAAAATTATTATCGATCTGACTGATATTTTGAAAGAAAAAGAGATCAGTGAACTAGAGCGTGTAGAAGCAGATCGTGAAAAAAATGCAAAAATTGATATGATTCGAAAAACCATGCAAGAAGCAGGTATTGGTTTTGACGATATCAAAGACCTGGTTGCTACTACGACAAAGAAAAAAGTCGAAGCTAAATATCGTATTATTGATGTGAACGGCGAAACTCATGAGTGGTCTGGTCGTGGCAGAACGCCACTGGCTTTCCAGGAGTATTTTGATAAGCAGGGCGTGACTAAGGAAGCTTGCTTAATTAAGTAATTCTATTGAGTTTGATTTGGTGATATAAGCTCTTCAGCTTTTTGTTGAAGAGCTTTTTTGTTTTATGCTTTAGGAGCGTCACATGTCTGATGAAAAATTGCAAAAAGTGTTGGCGCGCTCTGGTTATGGCTCACGTCGTGAGATGGAGCGCTGGATAGAAGAGGGGCGTGTTTCTGTAAATGGACGCACCGCAACTCAGGGAGATCGGGTTAGTCACCGTGATCAAATTCTGGTTGATGGGCACGCTGCTAACATAGTGTCGGAAGCTGAAAGCCCGCGCCGTGTATTAATATATAATAAGCCTGTAGGTGAAGTATCTACCAGGCATGATCCGGAAGGACGGCCTACGGTGTATGATCATCTGCCGCCGCTTAGAACGGGACGGTGGATTGCTATTGGGCGTTTGGATTTAAATACCAGTGGTTTACTGGTATTTACAACGGACGGTGAACTAGCGCATATGATGATGCATCCTTCTGCCAATATAGATCGCGAATATGCTGTGCGGGTGTTGGGCAATGTGTCTGAAGAGATGCTGGAGCGCTTGAAGGCCGGAGTGCTGCTTGATGACGGTATGGCGAAATTTACCGATGTCCGCTTTTTTGATGGCGATGGGGCTAATAAATGGTACCACTGCGTCGTTATGGAAGGGCGAAATCGCGAAGTGCGCCGCTTGTGGGAGTCTCAGGGGCTTCAGGTCAGTCGTTTAAAGCGTGTGCGTTATGGTTCACTCTTCCTGCCCAGTGATGTAAAAGCAGGTACCTGGAAAGAGCTGACGCCAAAAGATATAAAAGTGTTGTCGACGCGGCTTGGGTTGGATCAAAAGAAACCTGTGCGGATGAAGCCGGCAGAGAAAGAAAAGTTGGAGCGCCGCTATAAGCATCAGCAGGTACGCCATTCTGTTGGGCCGAAGCATCGTAAAGACTAGTTTACAAAGATTGCAGCTCCTGCAGTAGGTCAATAAAAACGCAGCCTATGATGAAGTGACCCCCAATAGTTGGACAACCAACTCTGGGGGTTTTTTATGGCTGTCTTTCATATAAGCATGAGCTTAAATTATTGAGCGTCCAGTGATTGGCCGTTGACCTCCTGGCTGTCTTTACCCATCAAATATAAATAAAGCGGCATGATTTCGTCGGGTGCTGGATTTGTTTCGGGTTGTTCTCCGGGGTAAGCATAAGCGCGCATTTTGGTGCGTGTTGCGCCGGGATTAATGCAATTGACGCGAATATTAGCGGTGTTGTCGACTTCGTCAGCGAGCACCTGCATGAGTCCCTCGGTGGCAAATTTAGAGACGCTGTATGCGCCCCAGTAAGCGCGCCCTTTTCTGCCGACACCAGATGAGGTAAAGATGATTGATGCGCTGTCGGAGCGGTGCAGTAAAGGCATTAAGGTTTGCGTGAGCAAAAAAGGCGTATTGATATTCACCTGCATGACTTGCTGCCAGGTAACAGGGTCGTACGACTCTATAGGTGTACGTACGCCTAATAAAGATGCGTTGTGAAGCAGTCCGTCGATATGACCAAACTCGTTATCCAGCGTGTTGGTGATATCAATTAAGTCATGCTCGGTGGCTGTTTCCAGGTTAAGAGGCAGTATGGCAGGTTTTGGGCCGCCGGCTGCTTCAATTTCATCATAGACCTTGTCTAGTTTTTCAATCGTTTTGCCTACCAATATGACGGTAGCGCCGTGTGCAGCATAGCTAAGAGCGGCAGCTCGCCCGATACCGTCACCGGCGCCGGTGACAAGAATGATTTTATTTTCCAGCAAATTGTCGGGTGCGTGGTATTCAAACATCGAAAGCGTCCTTATTGGTTACGACGGCTCTCAAAAATGCGCGTCTATTACAGATAGAATTTGGCTGGCATGCTCAACATATTCATTGGCTTGCCAGTCTCTCGGATTATCTAATTCGTTAATATACCCATAGAGTGCGCCAATTGTGAACATGCTGGCGCGATTTCCAGCGTCAATATCCCGAAGATGGTCGCCGATATAGATACAGTTTTGAGGGGTGGTATTTAGTTGCTTGCAGGCTAGTAGCAGGGATTCGGGATCAGGTTTGGTTTTGCTGACATGCTCTGGGCAGATAGTGCATGCGCTGCGAAAATTGAGTTCCAGTGCGCTAAGGATTGGCGTGGTGAAGCGCTCTGGTTTATTGGTAACAATGCCCCACGGGATGTTGTTTTCTTCCAGTGTGCTTAGTAGTGGCTGCATGCCGGGAAATAGTAAGCTGTCGACAGCCAGATGTTGTGCATATAGTTCGAGCATTTTTTGATTGAGTGAAGGAAGCTCGGAATGGCCTTCTGGTAATTTAAAGGCTGACTTAAGCATGGCGTTGGCGCCATTGGACACCTGCTTGCGCAGTTCTGTGTAGGATTGCTCAGGAAGATTGTGCGACGTCAGGAGCTGATTAATAACCCAGTGAAAATCAGGGGCTGTATCGAGTAAGGTGCCGTCAAGATCAAACAGCACCGCCTCAAGAGTTCGCTCGTTCTTTTTGTAACCAGAGGTATTCACTTTATAACCAGAGGTGTTCACTTTATAACTCAGAGCGGGTGGTCGCGATCATGAAGTTAACATCGACATCGTTCGGATCCAGTCGGTATTGCAGGGTGAAAGGGTTGTATGTCAAACCAGTGATATCGTTGGTGTGCAGTTTGGCTTGACGAATCCAGGTCGCCAGTTCTGATGGTCGGATGAATTTTTTAAAATCATGCGTGCCTGCCGGGACAAGCTTAAGGAGATGTTCTGCGCCGAGAATGGCAAATAGGTAGCTTTTCGGATTGCGGTTCAGCGTGGAGAAAAATACATGTCCGCCCGGTTTAACCATCTTGGCACAAGCTTTGATGATGGAAGACGGGTCAGGCACATGTTCGAGCATCTCCATGCAGGTGACGACATCAAATGTGGCAGGGTTGGCTTCTGCCATCTCTTCAGCCGTGATTTGTTGGTAGTTTACCGATACGCCGCTTTCCAGGCCGTGCAGCTTGGCTATTTTTAACGGGGCTGCACCCATGTCTATGCCGGAAACTTCAGCGCCGCGTAATGCCATTGATTCAGATAGAATTCCGCCGCCGCAGCCGACATCCAGCACTTTCTTTCCGGCGAGCGATGCGATGCGATCAATATACCCTACACGTAACGGATTGATGTCATGCAAAGGTTTGAATTCGCTGTTTTTATCCCACCAGTGGCTTGCCAGCTCTTCAAACTTAGCTATTTCGGAGGGGTCCACGTTTGCTGAAAATGTATGATTGGTCATAAGAAACGGTATCTGAATTGTAATTCGATTCGAACTATTCTAACACTGGCTACCGCTGTTAAACAGTCAGTGCAACATATTCATTTTGCGGGAATCTTTTTAAAATCTTGTGGTATACTCGTTCGGTTAAAAACCGGGTCTGTATATGAAGGCCGGTTTGATGAAGAATGAATCAAGATTAGCAGACCGAATCAAGGAAAGCTGAAACACATGGGTGATTTAACCAAAGAAATTTTGCCGGTAAATATTGAAGATGAGATGAAACAGTCTTATCTCGATTATGCCATGAGTGTTATTGTCGGTCGTGCATTGCCTGACGTCCGTGATGGCTTAAAACCGGTGCATCGTCGCGTCTTGTTTGCGATGAGCGAATTAAGCAATGACTGGAATAAACCCTACAAAAAATCAGCACGTGTGGTGGGTGATGTAATAGGTAAATACCACCCCCATGGCGATAGTGCTGTGTACGACACGATCGTACGTATGGCGCAGGATTTTTCCATGCGTTATACGTTGGTCGATGGGCAGGGTAACTTCGGCTCCGTTGATGGCGACTCTGCAGCTGCTATGCGATATACCGAAATTCGCATGGATAAAATTGCACACGAGCTGCTATCCGACTTAGATAAAGAGACAGTCGACTTTGTTCCCAACTATGATGGCACTGAATTTATTCCTGAAGTTATGCCATCACGAGTGCCGAACTTATTAGTTAACGGTTCTTCTGGTATTGCCGTTGGTATGGCAACCAACATCCCGCCGCATAACTTGAGTGAAGTTGTCAGTGGTTGTCTTGCTTTAATAGAAAACCCTGAGCTTGATGTTGATGGGTTGATGAACTACATACCCGGACCGGATTTTCCAACGGGCGCTATTATTAATGGCCGCGCGGGTATTCTGGAAGCATATCGTACGGGACGTGGTCGTATTTATATCCGCTCCAAATACCATGTCGAAGAAAACAGTAAAGGCCGTACTGCCATTATTGTCACCGAGATCCCTTACCAGCTGAATAAAGCGCGTTTGATTGAAAAAATCGCTGAGCTGGTAAAAGAGAAAAAACTCGAAGGCATCAGTGAATTACGTGACGAATCCGATAAGGATGGTATGCGTATTTATATCGAACTGAAGCGCGGTGAAATGCCGGATGTCATTGCTAATAACCTGTTTGCTCAAACACAGATGGAAGGTGTGTTCGGGATTAACGTGGTGGCACTGGTTGATGGTCAGCCAAGGATATTAAATCTAAAAGAACTGCTTGAAAACTTCATTCGTCATCGTCGTGAAGTGGTCACGCGCCGTACCGTTTATTTGTTGCGTAAAGCACGTGAGCGTGGGCATGTTCTTGAAGGTCTGGCGATTGCGCTGGCGAATATTGATGATGTCATTCAACTTATCAAGCAGTCGCCAACGCCGTCTGATGCCAAAGAGCGTTTAACGGAAACGGCATGGGAACCGGGTACAGTGGTTGATATGCTGGAACGTGCGGGTGAAAACGCCTGCCGTCCGGATGATCTCGAGCCACAATATGGAATGCGTGAAGGCAAGTATTACCTTTCACCTGTTCAGGCCCAGGCTATTCTAGATCTGCGTTTGCATCGTCTGACCGGTCTAGAGCATGAGAAACTGATCAACGAATATCAGGAACTATTAGTTAAAATCGCTGAGTTGCTTGAAATTCTTGGCTCTCATACGCGCTTGATGGAAGTGATCAGAGAAGAGCTTGAGGCGATTGTTGCCGAGTATGGTGATGAGCGTCGTACCGAAATTATCGCTTCGCGACGTGACCTGACGGTTGCTGATTTGATCACCGAAGAAGATATGGTGGTGACAATTTCTCATGGCGGTTATGCGAAAACACAACCGCTGACTGATTACCAATCGCAGCGTCGTGGCGGGAAAGGCAAGTCGGTAACGGCTGTTAAAGATGAAGATTTCATTGAACATCTACTGATTGCCAGTACGCATGCCACTATTTTGTGCTTTACCAATAAAGGTAAGGTTTATTGGCTGAAAGTGTATGAAATACCGCAGGCCAGCCGTGCTGCGCGTGGTCGTCCGATTGTCAATATATTGCCGTTAGATGAAGGCGAGCGTATATCAACGATCTTGCCAGTGAATGAATACAGCGAAGACCGCTTCGTCTTTATGGCGACAGCCAGTGGAACGGTGAAAAAGACCTCTCTGGTTAACTTTTCGCGCCCTCGTACTTCAGGCTTGATTGCTGTTGATCTGCTGGACGATGATGCCTTGATTGGCGCCGCGATTACCGAAGGTGATAATGACATTTTGCTGGTGACGGATGCCGGTAAGGTCGCGCGTTTCCACGAAGGTGAGGTCCGTGCAATGGGCCGAACTGCACGTGGTGTTCGCGGTGTGAAAATGAAGGGGGAGACACGTGTTATCTCTCTGATTATTCCACAGGAAGGCGGAAAGGTGTTGACTGCTTCAGTACGAGGGTTTGGTAAACAGACCGCTGTCGAAGACTTCCCATGTAAAGGGCGTGGTAACCAGGGCGTTATCGGTATGCAGTGTACTGATCGTAACGGTGTGCTGGCCGGTGCTGTGCAAGTGTTCGAAGGCGATGATGTGATGCTGATCAGCGATCAGGGCACGATGGTACGTACCCGTACATCAGAAATTTCTGTACTAGGTCGTAACACGCAGGGTGTAATGCTGATTCGTGTGGCCGGTGATGAAAATCTCGTGAGCTTAGCGCGTATCGAAGAGCCTGAAGTCATAGAAGCAGAAACTGATGAAGAAAATGCAGATGGCATTGAAGATGTTGGCGCTACCGTAACTGCAGATGCAGATACGGCAATGACAGCAGAACCCAGTGAAGATCGGGATGAATTGCCTGATAATACGCCAGAAGCAGAGTAAGTAAAGTGCGGCGAAAGCCGCGCTTTTTATTGTGGCTTAGTGAATATTAAGAGAACAGTTGGAAATGATTCGTAAGTTGAATTTCAGTGCTGGACCCGCAGCCCTTCCCGAAGAAGTGTTGAAACAAGCTCAGGAAGAGATGCTCGATTGGCATGGTCATGGACTTTCCATTATGGAAATGAGCCATCGCAGTAAAGAATATGTGTCGGTTGCCGAGCAAGCTGAACAGGATCTTCGTGATCTGATGCAGGTGCCGGATAATTATAAGATATTGTTTTTGCAGGGCGGTGCTACCAGTCAGTTCTCTATGATTCCGCTCAATCTTTTGCGCAATAAAAAAACCGCTGATTATATTAATACCGGTGTGTGGTCTAAAAAGGCAATTGAAGAAGCGAGCCGCTACTGCCAGGTGAATATTGCCGCAACAACGCAGCATAATAATTTCACGTCGGCCCCCTCGCAAGATCAGCTGCAACTTGATCCTGATGCGGCTTATGTGCATTACACCCCGAATGAAACCATTGGTGGTGTTGAGTTTGACTATATTCCAGAGACAGGTGATGTGCCTCTCGTTGCGGATATGTCCTCAAGTATTTTATCTCGTTCGATAGATGTCTCTCGTTTTGGTTTGATCTATGCTGGCGCACAGAAAAATATCGGCCCTGCCGGGTTAACCGTCGTTATCGTACGTGAAGATTTGATCGGTCAGACGCTGCCCGGTACGCCGACTATGTTTGATTACGCCGTGCATGCCGCTGCTGACTCGATGAACAACACTCCTCCTACGTTTGGTTGGTATCTTGCCGGATTGATTTTTCAATGGCTTAAGCGTCAGGGTGGCGTTGAAGGTATGCAACTGATCAATCAGCGTAAAGCAGAAAAGCTTTATCAGGCGATTGATCAGAGCGATTTTTATGCAAACCCGGTGGCAATCGTTAATCGCTCTTGGATGAATGTGCCTTTTACATTAGCAGATGCGTCTTTGGATAAGCGTTTTATTGAAGAAGCCGAACTGGCTGGATTACTTAACCTTCAAGGGCACCGCTCTGTGGGGGGCATGCGTGCCAGTATCTACAATGCCGTGCCTGAATCAGCTGTTGATTCATTAATAGAATTTATGCAGCACTTTGAACGGTTACATTCTGAACGTAAGTAAGGTTAATCGGCGACAATAGGATCTTTGCATGACTGAACAGGAACAGGCGCTCAAAGTACTTCGAGACCAGATTGATTCAATCGATAAGCAAATACATCTTCTTCTGAATCAGCGTGCCAGCTGTGCTCAGCGGGTGGCAGAAGTAAAGCAGCAGTTTCAAGGAGATGAGGTTGCTGTTTTCTACCGTCCTGAGCGTGAAGCGCAGGTGTTGAAGCGAGTGATGGAGCGTAATGAAGGCCCGCTGGCTGATAAAGAAGTGGCGCGTTTGTTTCGTGAAATCATGTCAGTATGTCTGGCGCTTGAAAAGCCGATGCGTGTTGCATTTCTCGGGCCTGAAGGCACCTTTACTCAGCAGGCTGCACTGAAACATTTCGGGCACTCGGCAGAAAGTGCACCCATGGCTTCCCTGGATCAGGTATTCAGAGAGGTGGAAGCAGGTGCGGCGCATTATGGTGTTGTTCCGATTGAGAATTCATCCGAAGGGATGGCGACACATACGCTGGACCTGTTTAAACGCTTTAATTTGCGCATCTGTGGTGAGCTGGAATTAAAAATTCATCACCACCTGCTGGTTCAGGACTCTTTAGCTCAGGGAAAGGCAGACTCTGAATTAATCAACCGTATTTATGCTCATCAGGAGTCCTTTGCGCAATGTCGTAGCTGGTTGGATGCTCACTACCCGCATGCCGAGCATGTCGCCGTCAGCTCTAACGCAGAAGGTGCGCGACTGGCTGCGAAAGAGGCTGGAACAGCGGCGATTGCGGGTGATATGGCGGTGTCGTTATATCAGCTACAGGTGCTTGAACGGAATATTGAAGACCAGCCAGATAATAGTACGCGTTTTTTAATCATTGGTGATCAGGACGTTGGTGCCAGTGGCGATGATAAAACATCAATACTGATGAGTGCACATGATAAACCGGGTGTGCTTTATTCCCTCTTAGAGCCGTTTCATCGGCACGGTATCAGTTTAACGCGTATTGAAACTCGTCCTGCCGGACAGGGCGGCTGGAGCTATATGTTTTATATAGACTTTGAAGGACACGTTGATGATCCTGAGGTAGAAAAAGTTCTATCAGAACTGGAATCCAGTTCAGTAGAGCTGAAATTGTTGGGGTCTTACCCTAAAGCGGTATTATAAAAATTATACAGAGCGCTTATGAAGTCAGTTTTTCGTGTAGATAGTTTGCAGCGGAGTATGACGCTGTGAGCTTTATGGTCAATCGGGTATTAATTATTGGTCTGGGTCTGATCGGCGGATCTTTAGCTAAAGCACTGAAAAAGAAACATTTTGCAAAAATTGTGTCAGGTTATGATCGAAATCCGGATGATCTTCAGCAAGGTCTTGATCTGGGTATTATCGATGAAAGCTTTAATGATTTTGCTGATGTTGTCGGTGTGGCAGACATTGTCGTTTTAGCAGTACCGGTTAAGGCTACTGAAAATGTACTTTCTGCGATAAAGCCTTATCTCAAATCCACGACAGTTATCACGGATGTGGGGAGTACAAAAGGTAACGTAATTCGCGCGGCTGAAGCAGTTTTTGGTGCTGTTCCTGAAACGTTTATTCCCGGGCATCCGATTGCAGGTTCTGAAAAAAGTGGCGTCACCGCTGCAAACGAAAAGTTATTTGCTAAGCACAAAGTGATACTGACCCCGTTGCCTGACTCGGATAAGAGTGCGACCCGACTTATCGCAAGAATGTGGCAAAGTACCGGCGCAGAAGTGTTGCAGATGGGAGTCGAACGGCACGATGAAGTGTTGGCGGCTACCAGTCATCTTCCGCATATTCTTGCTTTTTCTCTCGTCGATACGTTGGCAAAAGAGCAGGACAGTACCGAGATATTCCGTTACGCAGCGGGTGGCTTTCGTGATTTCACCCGTATTGCTGCGTCAGATCCGACTATGTGGCATGACGTATGTACCGCCAACAAGCAAGAAATTCTTAATCAGATAGACAATTTTACCGATGGCCTGGCGACGTTACGACAAGCAATTGTCACAAGTGATAGCCAGTCGATGCTCGGTATTTTTACGCGAGCAAAGTCTGCTCGTGAGCGCTTTAGTAAAATGCTGGCAGGTACGGCATATTCACAAAACGCTCATAAATCTCAAGTAACCTTCCATGTTCGCTCTGCTGCTCCATTGCTTGGCCGGATTCGAGTGCCGGGTGATAAATCAATTTCGCATCGTGCTGTCATGTTAGGTGCGTTGGCGGAGGGGGTGACCCACATTAGTGGCTTTCTCGAAAGCGAAGACAGTCTGGCAACGGTGCAGGCGTTTCGTGATATGGGCGTTGTCATTGAAGGACCGCATCAGGGGAAGATTAAAATATATGGCGTTGGGTTGCACGGTTTATATCCACCGCCAGGCCCTTTGTACCTGGGGAACTCAGGTACATCATTACGTTTATTAAGTGGATTATTAGCATCGCAGGCATTTGATTCAGAGTTGCTGGGTGATGATTCGCTTTCAAAGCGCCCAATGGAAAGAGTTGCGGAACCTTTACGTAAAATGGGTGCCTCTATACAGACCTCTGATAAGGGTGGAGCACCGATTATTATTAAGGGCGGGCAGCATTTGTCAGGTATTGAATACAGAATGCCAGTGGCGAGCGCGCAGGTTAAGTCTAGCTTATTACTTGCGGGGCTGTATGCAGAGGGGCAGACTCGCATCGAGCAACCCGCCGTTACGCGTGATCATACGGAGCGGATGCTGCAAAACTTTGGGGTGCAGCTAACGATTAATGATGATGCCGTTACGATCGCTTCAGGGCAGGTGTTAAAAGCAACCAGTATCGAGATTCCTGCTGATATATCTTCAGCTGCATTTTTTATTGTGGCTGCAGCCATTAATCCGGGATCTGATCTTGTGATTGAGCAGGTTGGTGTTAATCCGAGCCGCTCAGGTGTATTGGAAATATTAAGTTTGATGGGCGCTGATCTTACGCTTGAAAATCCGGGTACCCTCAGTGGCGAGCCAGTAGCGGATATTCATGTGCGTTATGCTCCGTTAAGAGGTATTACGATTCCGGATGAGTTGGTATCAGTTGCTATTGATGAGTTTCCAGTGATCTTTGTTGCTGCCGCTGCTGCCCGGGGTGTGACCTGTTTTAATGGGGTGAGCGAGCTTCGCTATAAGGAAAGTGATCGTATTCAGGCGATGCAGGAAGGGCTACAAAAAATGGGAATAGATATCACCGTCAAAGGAGATGATATTTTGATTTCTGGTGGTGAATTACAAGGAGCGAAAGTCAGTAGCTATGATGATCATCGAATAGCAATGGCGCTTGCCATTGCTGGAACCATTGCAGGCACTGAAGTAATGATAGAGGCGTGCAGTTATGTAGCAACCTCTTTTCCAGAGTTTGTCGATGTTGCTCAAAAAGCAGGAATCCGTATTCATAAGGAGGAGACGTGATGTCTCAAGTTAACCCCCGTGTACCTGTTATTACAGTAGATGGGCCGAGTGGTTCTGGTAAGGGAACGGTATGCAGGTTATTGGCTGACACATTGGGTTGGAGGCTGTTGGATAGTGGGGCACTTTATCGGCTGACAGCACTTGCTGCCAGTCATCACGGTGTTTCTATGGACGATGAAGAGGCGTTGGTTGTATTGGCGGCTCATTTGGATGTTCAATTTGCATCAAGGGATGGTGTTGTTCAGATTATCCTCGAAGGTGAGGAAGTTACACAGGCAATACGAAGTGAGTCGGTTGGTAATGATGCCTCTGTGATTGCCGCTATTGGGACAGTCAGAACGGCGTTGATAGAGCGTCAGCGTGCTTTTGCTGAGCTACCGGGACTGATTGCAGATGGCCGTGATATGGGCACCGTTGTGTTTCCTGATGCCATTTTAAAAGTATATTTGGACGCCAGTGTTGAAGAAAGAGCAAGTAGACGATATAACCAGTTGATAAATAAGGGGCTCAATGCTAGCCTTGAAGTAATATTGAATGACTTGCAAGAGCGCGACGCGCGTGATATGAACAGAAGCGTAGCGCCATTAAAACCTGCGAGTGATGCGATGGTGCTGGATTCAACCAGCATGAGCATTGAAGAAGTTCTGGGTGCAATTCTAGAGGAAGTCCGTCATAAAGGATTACGGTGAAAGGTTGCACTGAAGAGTTAAACAACGATTGGGTGATAACAGGCAGTGAGAGCTGCGAGGGTATATAGATGATGAGCGAGAGTTTTGCTGATCTCTTCGAAGAGAGTTTGCAAGAATTGAATATGGCCCCTGGTTCTATTGTGACCGGTACGGTGATAGCAATTGAGAGCGATTTTGTTGTCGTTAATGCAGGACTCAAATCTGAAGGCGTCATTCCACGGGCTGAATTTCAAGATGACAAGGGTGCATTGACCGTTGCCATCGGGGATGAAGTCAGAGTGGCGTTGGAAAGTGTCGAAGATGGATATGGTTCAACTAAGCTCTCGCGAGAGAAGGCAAAACAAGCTGAAGTATGGGAAGTGCTTGAGCAAGCCTTTGATAAGGGCGAAACCATTACCGGTTCCATTACCGGCAAAGTGCGCGGTGGTTTCACCGTCACTGTGGGCAGTGTTGAAGCCTTTCTGCCAGGATCATTGTTAGATATACGTCCGTTACGCGACAGCAGTCATCTGGAAGGTAAAGAGCTTGAGTTCAAGTTGGTTAAGCTGGATTACAAGCGTAACAACATTGTTGTATCCCGTCGTGCCGTGCTGGAAGAGCTGAACAGTGCAGATCGTGAAAAACTGATTGAAACGTTAGCTGAAGGTATCGTGCTGAAAGGTATCGTCAAGAATCTGACCGATTACGGTGCTTTCATCGATTTGGGTGGCGTAGATGGCTTGTTGCACATTACTGATATTGCCTGGAAGCGTGTTAAGCATCCGAGCGAAGTCCTGACAGTCGGTGATGAGATCAATGTTAAAGTGCTTAAATATGATCCGGAGCGGACACGCGTATCGCTCGGTATGAAGCAGTTGTTGGCCGATCCGTGGGAAGAGATGGTTGCTAAACTGAATGTTGGCGATAAAACCAGCGCCCGCGTTACCAATTTGACCGAATATGGCTGTTTTGCTCAAATAGCAGAGGGCATAGAAGGCCTGATTCATGTATCGGAAATGGACTGGGCGAATAAGAATATTCACCCTTCAAAAGTTGTTCATGTCGGCCAGGAAATCGAAGTAATGATTCTGGCGATTGATAAAGAACGGCGCCGTATATCATTAGGGATGAAGCAGTGTCAGCAAAACCCATGGGATGCATTTGCAGAAAAATATAAAAAAGATGACAAGGTTACAGGGAAGATTAAATCAATCACTGACTTTGGTATTTTTATAGGCTTAGAGGGCAATATCGATGGTCTGATACACCTGTCAGATCTGTCCTGGGATGCGCCCGGTGAAGAGGCTGTAAAGCAATATCATAAAGGTGACGAAATTGAAGCTGTTATCTTATCAATTGATATCGAGCGTTCACGTATCGCCCTGAGCATTAAGCAATTGCAAGCAGACCCTTCAGTTAAGCAAAAAGAGATTAAGAAAGAGTTGCCAAAAGAAAAAGAGGCAGCAAAATCAGTGCCGTCTCAAGTTGCCGATGTTTCAGGCCCCACCACGATTGGTGATCTGATAAAACAACAGATGAATAAAAAGGATTCCTGATCCCTGAGGCGCCATATGGCGCCTTTTTCGTTCGCCAGGGTGCATAGGAAAATATAGAGTGTGAGACACTGGAGGGAGTATAATGACAAAATCAGAATTGATAGAGCACCTCATTGATCGACATCCTGAACTTTCGGTAAAGGATGTTGAGCTGGCAGTGAAAGCTATGCTTGATCATATGACTGAATCATTGGCAAATGGTGACCGTATAGAAATTCGGGGTTTTGGTAGCTTTTCTCTTCATTTTCGTGCTCCGCGTATTGGGCGTAATCCAAAAACGGGCGATTCTGTGTCGTTAACGGCTAAATATGTTCCTCATTTCAAACCGGGTAAAGAGTTACGCGAACAGGTAAATGAGAGTATTGATCAATACTGAGTACTATCAGTATCAGTATCAGTATAAGTAAAGTATCGGAGAGTAAATTGTGCGTTTCTTAAAGATGTTAATAGTTTTTTTGCTGTCAGTAGTTATTCTGGTGGTTGGCATTATGTTTACGATACATAACACCGAAAAAGTATCGATTGATTTAGTGTTTTTGACACTGCCTGAAGCGAGTTTGTCCCTTTGGTTGATTGCCGCATTTGTTTTGGGTGGCGTGTTGGGATTCCTGCTAAGCAGTGTCGCGGTTGTTTCATTAAAAGCACGTTTGATGGGTAGCCGCCGTAAGGCAAATGCGACCTCAAAAGAACTTGATCAATTGAGGACTGCATCGCTTAAAGACGCTGCCTAGAATGCTCGATATTTGGTATATTTTTCCGTTAGTTATTGCGATTTTTATCGGATGGTTGCTTGGGCGGAGCAGCGTTAGGCGAGATAAGACATCCACAGCAAATAATGTACTGGGTCGGGATTATTTTATTGGTCTGGACCACCTCTTAAATGAAAAAACAGATGAAGCGATAGAAAGCTTTATCAGGGCGTTAGAGGTTAATAGCGAAACGATTCCCGCCCATCTGGCGTTGGCTAAACTTTTTCGTCGCAAAGGTGATGTTCAGCGTGCTATCAATATTCATCAAAATCTTCTGGCTCGTCCGGAGCTCTCAAGGCAAGACTCTTTACGCATTCAGATGGCGTTGGCGCTGGATTATGATGCGGTTGGGTTGCTCGATCGCACCGAAAATCTTCTTAAAGAGATTGTCCAACAAAATCCTCCTCGCGAAACAAGGCGTAAAGCATTAACCGCTCTGACTAAGCTTTATGAAAAGGAGCAAGAGTGGGCCGAAGCCTTAGCGACGGCACAGAAGCTTAGCCTTGATGAAACCAGCACTATTCGGCATGAGTGTGCCCACTACTATTGCGAGCTCGCCGTAAGCAGTGTGAATAAAAAGCTCTACAAAGAAGCGATGGAGTACATAAAGCAAGGACTGCAGTTAGATCCTCAATCTGTGCGGGCGTCATTGCTTCAGTCACAGGTTGCTATGGAGCAGCAACAATGGAAAACAGCGATCCGTGCATTACGTAATGTTGAAAAACAGGATGTGAATTTTGTCTCCGAAACGATTCCGGCACTTGAGCGTTGTTATAGTGCGTTAAATAACAGATCTGAATATGAGTTTTATTTACGTCATTGTTTATCATATGCACCCTCGGCCACTGTTATTCTGGCGCTGGCAGACGTGATTAAAGCGGATCGTGGTGTCTATGCTGCCGGCGCATTTATAACCGATGAATTAAAGCATCGTCCTTCGATTAAAGGTTTTAACCGTCTGATTGCTATGCATATTGAACATGGTAGTGAAAATTCCAGAGATAGTTTGAAAACGCTGCGCAGCCTGATTGGTACATTAGAGGTGAGTAAGCCTCGTTATTTATGTCAAAAGTGCGGGTTTTCGGGGCGGTTGCTGGTATGGCAATGCCCGTCATGTAAAAAGTGGAGCACGACTAAACCTATTCAGGGTTTGGAAGGCGAATAAAGAATAATAGCAATGAGTTACAGAGAGCAGATAAACGTGAATCCTGATAAAAAGCGCATCATCGTAGCACTCGATTACCCAACTGTAGAGCAAGCCGTTGCGATGGCGGATCAGCTGGATCCTTTACGTTGCCGGTTAAAAGTAGGGAAAGAGCTGTTTACCCGCGCAGGCCCGGCAGTGGTCGAACAACTGCAGCACAAAGGCTTCGATGTTTTCCTGGATCTTAAATTCCATGATATTCCCAATACTACCGCTAAAGCGGTTCGTGCAGCGGGGGAGTTAGGTGTATGGATGGTCAATGTACATGCGATTGGGGGGCGTCGCATGATGGAAGCGGCCCGCAATGAGCTGGCTCAGGTAACCAATAACAGTACCTTGCTAATAGCGGTCACAGTGCTTACCAGTATGGAGCGTGATGATCTTAAAGAGGTGGGTTTGGATATCGACCCGCTTGATCACGTAAAAAGGCTGGCAGCATTAACAGAATCCTGTGGTTTAGACGGAGTAGTGTGTTCTGCACAAGAGGTCTCACCACTGCGTGAGATTATCTCAAAGAGCTTTAATCTGGTCACACCTGGCATTCGCCCGGCTGATAGTGCCGCTGGTGATCAGCGCCGTATTATGACGCCTTCTCAGGCATTACAAGCGGGTAGTACCTATCTTGTGATCGGTCGTCCTATTACGCAGGCAAAAAATCCACTGGTCGCTCTGGAAGCAATCGAGAAAGAGATATCGCCTTTCATTTAATCGGTTAAATTATCCTGCCATAACCAAGCGGCACCTCGTGCGCCGCTTGAGTCAGCCTGCTTTGTGCCACCCGGATCAATTCCAACAGGCATAAGGCCATCGCCTTTCAGGGAACAGTCAGAGTATAAAGAATAATGTCGTTGGAATAACAATCAGGCTGCTGATGTTACCGAGTAACACAATAGAAGCTACTTGGTGGGGTTCTTGCTGATAGCGCTCAGATACCATGTAGTTAAGAACAGCTGGTGGAAGTGCACCAAATAATACCAGATAGGTAAAGTGGAGCGGTTCAAGCTGTAATAATGGCTGTAGCACTAAGGCGATAAGCAAGCCGCTGAGTGGGCATAAAATCGCTCCCCAGATACCGATTTTCCAATGGGATAGATCCACGCTGGTCATCCTAACGCCTAATGCAAAGAGCATTAGCGGGATAGAGATTTGTCCTAGCATGTCGATAAATGTTGCTGCAGCAACGGGTAGGTGCAGATCAAAAGTGCTCCAGACAAGCCCTGCAATCGTCGCCAGAATCATGGGCATTTTAAGGACATTAATCGGGTTTGTTTTGTGATCAAGAATATACAGGCCAACCGTGAAGTGCAGCAGGTTTTCTACCAGAAAGAGCACAACGGCAGCGGGTAGCGCTTGTTCTCCAAAAGCTAAAACAGCTAAAGGCAATCCCAGATTACCACTGTTATTGAACATCATCGGTGGCAAAAATGTTTTGGGGCTCACCTTGAGTAATTTACACACCGGCAGCAATAGTAAGCCAGAGCCTAATACGACAATGGCTGCGCCAATGGCCAGCATCTGAAATTGGGGTAAATCAAAAGATTTGGCAGAGAGTACAGAAAAAATCAAAGCGGGAACAAATACATCGATATTGATGGTATTTGCGGTTGCCATGTCGGTATGACGTTTACGGGCATAAAAAAAGCCCACACTGACAATGGCGACAAGCGGAAAAACTGTGAGGAAAATCCGCTCAAGTAATGCCAGTGTGTTGCTATCCATAGAGATTGCTATCCATAGAGGCTGCTATTCATATAAGGTTATAGTATGTTTAGCAGCAGAGTGATTAATCGTATTTCTTGCCGGTAGGTACGCTCAGAACAGGCACGCTGGCATTTCTGGCAACTTGCTGAGCAGTATGACTATGACGGCCAAAGCTGTTTTCAGCGCCCATAATAATCATCTGTACACCGTGCTTTTTAGCTTGGTTCAGAATAGAGTCCGTGTGGTTACCTTCAACCACAATGTATTCAGCATTCAGTTGGTCTGCTTGAGACAAGTTATTTAGCTCTTCAGCACAGAACTTCTCAACACGTGCATGCATCTCCTGATGAATCTGCTCAATTCCTTCGTCGTGCATTTTTTTGACCAGATCATTAGGCAGATAATTTTTAATCAGCGCAGATCCCATCTCACCAATAGGCTCAACCACATGCAGAATAATGATTTTTGCATTTAATGCAGTAGCAAGCTTTACGGCATGGCGAAAAACCGGACGTGTATGTTTACCAAGAGAGGTAGTGTAAAGAATGGTGTTGATTTCAGGTAAAGCCATGATGCTATCCTCGCAACGGTATTGGGTTGTATATGTATAGTTGACCGCTCAGGTTTTTTGAACCTGAATACGGTTATTTTCTTCAGTTGAGGCTGTTTTACTCACCATCGGCTGAGTACAGCGATCAACGAGATAAATGATCGATTTATAATCAATCCCACTATGGTGGCTTAAACCAATCTCGCAAGTGCGACTGGTAGAATAACCTGCATTACAGTGTTGGACAGCACCTTTTAGTGTCCGTAACGCTGATGCATTTAGCTCTGGGGTTGAAAAGCCCTTATCGCCAGCAAAGCCACAGCAGGTTATCTGATCAGGAATAACGACCTGTGTTGAGCATGCAGACATAATACGTTTGAGTTTTTCAGCCTGTCCCATACGGGTGGCACTACAGGTAATATGCAGTGCAACAGGTTCGGAGCTGGCAGTAAAAATCAAACGCTCCAGCAGGAACTCATCAATAAAATCGACCGTATCATAAAGCCTGACACGAGAGTCTATTTTATCCTTTAGTAGTAGGCTGCAAGGGCTGGTGTCAGAATACACAGGAAGGGTTCCATTTTCTGTGATCTCAAGCAGTATTTTTTCAATTTCGACAGATTTAGAGTCCGCAGCAGCAAACATTCCTTTGGATTGAAATGGCATGCCACAGCAAAGATTATCCAAGGCGGCAGGGTAGATTACCTCAAAGCCCGCTTTACGTAGCAACGCTTCGGTTTTATCAGCCAAAGAGATCTGATCTGTGTCGCCGCGTGCCGGTCCCATAGTACGGCTTGCGCAGCTGGGAAGGTAAACGACTTTTGGTGCAGCGCTGTTTCCCGTATTGGCTACAGCAGATGTTTGCTTTGACGCTTTGATTTTAGGTGCGCCTGTGGGCATGGAAGGCGTCCATTGTTGAATCCGCCCGCCCGATAGCTTGCGCGCAGTACCCGTGATCGCCGTCATCGCTTTAGTGCCGATTAAACCGTGGGTCATATCCGCAGCAGCGAAGGTGACTCTGCTGGCTTTTGCCAGTGTGCCATAGTGGTCTGCGAGCCATTGAGCCAGTTTTGTGTGTTTTTCGTTGTTTTGGCTGCGGATCGAGCGTGTCAGGTCGCCGGTGTTAATACCTACAGGACAGGTTGTTGAGCATAAACCACAAGCCGCACAGGTGTCGGTGCCTTGGTATTGATATTCTTTGCGCAGTTCGGCCAGGCGCTCGGGATCTGCATTTGAGGTGGCGCTGGCTGCTTCAAGACGCGCAATCTCACGCCAGATAACGATACGCTGGCGCGGTGTGAGTGTTAAGGCGCGTGATGGACAAGTGGGTTCGCAGAAACCGCATTCAATACATTTATCGACCAGCGGATCGGCAGCCGGTAAGAGTTTGAGGTTTTCAATATGAACCTGGCTGTTTCTGTTCAGTACCACGCCCGGGTTGAGGATAGCATGTGGATCGAGCAGCTCTTTAAGCTCCCACATTAGCTGGTAAGCATCTTTACCCCATTCCTGCTCAACAAAAGGCGCCATATTGCGGCCGGTACCATGTTCGGCTTTGAGTGATCCGTCGTAGGTACCTACCACCATGTTGGCAACGTCTATCATTAAGCCATCATAACGATCGATCTCTTCTTTCGTATCAAATGCCTGAGTGAACACAAAGTGAAGATTGCCTTCGAGTGCATGGCCGAAAATCAACGCTTCATCATAGTGCCACTTTTTAAAGAGCAGGTGCAGGTCGTGAACAGCATCTGCCAGTTGCTCAACCGGAAAAGCGACATCTTCAATGATCACTGTTGTGCCGGTCAGGCGTACCGCACCCACGGCGGGGAAAAGTCCTTTACGGATCGCCCAGTATTTGGCGTACTCTTCCGGCTTAGTGGTAAATTCGATGGGGCGGGTAGTAGGTAAAGCAGCGAGTGATGCTTTGATTGCGTCTACTTGCAGAGCGAGATCGGCAGGGTCGGCTGCACGTGTTTCAACGAGCAGGGCCGCAGCATCCTCAGGAAGCTCACTCATAAAATCAGGCATGCCGGGCTTGTCTTCTACTGAGCGCAAGCCAGCGCGATCCATTAGCTCCACCGCAGACACCGGGGTTTTCTTCAGAATAGCGACCGCATCGCAGGTGGTGCGTACGCTGTTAAAAAAGATCAGCGCAGAGGCTTTATTCGGATGCTCATCAACGGTGCGATAAGTGATCTCGGACATAAAGCCAAGTGTGCCTTCCGAACCGATCATCAGATGTTGGAGGATATCGATAGGATCGGTGTAATCCACCAAAGAGTTTAAGGCATACCCTGTTGTGTTTTTCAGGCGGTACTTATGCAGAATACGCTCACGTAACGTGTCGTTAGCCCGGGTTTGCTGGCCTAACGCATCCAGTGAATCCAGCAGTACTTTATGGGATAGCCTGAACTGCTGAACGGCGTCTGGGTTGCCGGTATCGACCTGGGTGCCATCCGCCAGTATCAGCTTCATGCTTTTTAGCGTGCGGTAACTGTTCTGAGCTGTGCCGCAACACATACCGCTTGCATTATTCGCCGCAATACCGCCGATCATCGCTGCATTAATCGAGGCAGGGTCCGGGCCAATTTTTTTATTGAATGGCGCCAGGTAACTATTCGCCTGGCCGCCAATAACGCCCGGTTGCAAGCTGATCTCCGTGGCGTCTTTGTTAATTTGATAGCCTTTCCAACCGTCGCCTAACTGGATTAATACTGAATCAGTAATTGCCTGACCGGAGAGGCTGGTACCTGCGGCACGAAAAGTAACAGGAATCTGATGAGTGTTGGCTAACATAATGATTTTAGCGATGTCGCTTTGACTTTCGGCTCGCACTACAATCTGTGGAATCAGGCGATAAAAACTCGCATCGGTTCCATATGCCAAGGTACGAAGAGGATCGGTAATTAAGCGTTCTTCAGGAATAAATTGCTGAAGCATGGCAAGAAAATCACGATGTGTCTGTTTCATATTATTCACTGGGCCACCTGCGTGGAAGCTTGTTGAATGGAGCCTGCTCAGAAGGGAGAGCGAACCGTGGTATCAACTGGGATACCACGGGTAACACAAAGGCTTAAACTATTTAGCGTATGCGATTGCCGGTAGCCAAAGTACTAGCTGTGGCCAGAGTACCAGCACAAAGAGTGCGACTAGCTGTAGTCCGATGAAAGGAATGACACCCTTGTAGATATCAGACAGCTTGACGTTTGGCGGGCAAACACCTTTGAGATAGAAGAGTGCAAAGCCAACCGGCGGTGTCAGGAATGACGTCTGTAATGCCATCGCCACCAACATCACGAACCACACCAGTTCCGGATTATCCACGACACCATAACCGTTGATATCTAACCCTAATGCCGAGATGACCGGCGCTAGCAGAGGCAGAATGATCAAGGTGATCTCTATCCAGTCAAGGAAGAAGCCAAGCAGGAAAATAACACCCAGAATAAAGAAGATAATTCCGTAAGGGCCGAAAGGTAAGCCCGTCAGGAAGGACTCGATCAGCTCATCACCACCCAACTCACGCAAGACCAAAGCAAAACAGGTCGCACCAATAAAGATGGCGAAAATATAGGCAGTCGTGTTGAGCGTACCGCCCATTACTTCTTTAAGGACAGGAATGCTGAAACGTCGGTTATAGGCCGCCAGTAAGGTTGCGCCGAGTGCACCCACGCCCGAGGCTTCTGTTGGTGTCGCAAAACCACCGAAAATAGAGCCCAGTACAACAAAGATCAGTAACAAGGTCGGTAGAACAGCTTTCAGTACGTTAGCAACAACTGGCCAGGTCACTGCTTTAGCATCCTTAGGCACCGGCGCTGCATTAGGTTTTATGTAAGAATAAATCAGAATATACGCGATATACATCGCACCTAGCATTAATCCGGGGATGACCGCGCCCATGAACAGGTCGCCTACTGATAATCCTAGCTGATCCGCCATGATAACAAGCATGATGCTGGGTGGAATCAGGATGCCTAGTGTACCCGCAGACGCAATCGTTCCCAGAGCCAACGGCATTGAGTAACCTTGTTTGGTCATCGAAGGCAGCGACATCACCGCCAGTAGTACAACAGATGCACCGATAATACCGGTAGAAGCGGCCAGAATAATACCGATGGCTGTAACGGTTACCGCAAGTCCGCCACGCACACGGCCGAAAAGCTCTTGCATCGAGTGCATCAGTTTTTCAGCAACGCCGGATTTATCCAGCATAATGCCCATGAAGATAAACATCGGCAGTGCGACCAGAATCCAGTTGTCCATAATCTTGTACAGACGGTTTACCACCAGGCCCAGAGTCGTGTAGTCCAGCCCGGTTATCGTATCCAGATAGATATCGGCGAACTGGCCGATAAAAGCAAAAATAATACCGATGCCTGCTAAAACCCAAGCAACAGGAATACCGGTAAATAACAGCGCGATGAAGGATAAGAACATCGCAATGACCATGATTTCATTGGCTTCCATCATTATTCTCCACGCATTAGTAAAACAGTGTCACGGTATAAGCGAGACAACATAGCAAGCCCTAACAACGCAAAGCTGACGGGAATAACCCCTTTTATGATCCAGCGGTATGGCAGTCCGGAAGGTGATTGTGAGCTTTCATTGATACGATATGATTCATAAAAGAAATCGATGCTGTGCATAAAAATAATCACAATAAACGGCATGATTAAAAAGAGAATGCCGAGAATTTCAATAATATGTTTGGTTCGCGCTCTGAAGCGTGAATAAAAGAGATCCACGCGAATATGTGAGTTGGTGGTTTGCGCATAAGAGAGACCGATCATTACGCCTAGCGCATACAGATGCCATTGCAGCTCTTCAAATATAATTAAACCGCTTGAAAATCCTTTTCGAAGCACGACCTGCAAAATGATTACAAGAACCAGCAGGACATAGCACCAGGCAACTGACATGCCGATGCGCTGGATAAAGCGATCGATCTTGTCAGCCAGCGGTACTGATGGGAGAGTATCGTTCTCAGTCACAGGGAGGTACCTACGTCGATTATTATTCTATTAAAATGAGGCAGACAATGAGCCATTGTCTGCCTCGGTTTGGCTAGCCGGTCCATGAACAGAACCCGCTATTTATTGCTTGTATAGCGCCTGCTATTAACGGCTACGTGGCAAGAATGCGTTAGCTTCCCACAGGTTGTAACCGGTACGGAATGTGTTCAGGTCATCCCATACTTTCTTGAAGAAGACATCTTCTGCAGACTTCTCAACAACCACTTCGTTCCACTTATCTTCAAAGGCTTTCAGCATAGTGTCATTCCAGTAACGGATCTCAACACCATTCTTTTTAGCTTCAGCCATTACAGGGAACTGCATAGCCTCACCTTCAGCAATAGAGTTGGTCATCGATGCTTTACAGGTATTTTCGACAAGAGCCTGCTGGCCAGCAGACATTTTGCCCCATGCGTCTTTGTTTATGAGCAACTCGAAAATCGTTGCTTGCTGATGCCAGCCAGGGAAGTAGTTGTATTTCATGATTTTGTGGAAACCAAGACGCTGGTCGATGGCAGGCTGAGAAAACTCAGATGCATCGATAGCCCCTTTCTCCAGCGCACCAAAGATCTCACCGCCGGGCAGTTGTGATGTAGACACGCCCATTTTTTCCATTACTGAAGCACCCAGACCGAAGAAACGCATGTTCAGGCCTTTAAGGTCGTCAGGAGTATTGATCTCTTTTTTGAACCAGCCAGATGTTTCTGGAGAAATAATGGCACAAGGAAGAACTTTTACGTTATAGCCGTTAGTGTCGTACATCTCTTGATAGAGTTTCAGGCCGTTACCGTAGTACATCCATGCCATGTATTCGCCGGCTTCAGGGCCAAAAGGTACGGCAGAGAAGAAACCAGCGGCAGGAATCTTACCCTGCCAGTAACCCGCAGTGGCGTAACCTGAGTTGACTTTGCCTGAAGAAACGGCACCCAGAATTTCAGGCGGAGCAACCAACTTGCCTGGTTCATAGATTTTCATCTTGATAGTGCCTTCACTAACAAGGTTCAACTGCTCAGAAACCCAAACAATAGGTGTACCCAGTGCAGGCAGATGAGAGCCGAAAGCAATCGGGGTTTTCAATAACATTTTATCAGCAGCGTGAGCAGGCATCATAGCCGTTGCAGCAGCACCTGCCAGAACAGCAGCAGAGATTACAGACTTGGTAAACTTTTTCATGTCTCATCCTCAATAACGATATTTATTTATTTTTGTTAGACCCGGTACTGAATATACAACAGATTCATTGATATAACAGTGTTAAAAAGATCTGCTTGATAAATTGGTAATACCAATTTACCATTGCTTAGGTTGCTACTGTATTTTTTTTAACCAATACTTGTCAATCCTTTTTATAAACTAAATATAGATTGGTTTTATTGGGAATAAACGCTAGTTTCATATTTGAGTGAATATTTAATTAATGGTAAGACCAATTGTGCAAGTGCGTAATCAGGCTCTTTTCAGGCGTTGCTTTTATAAGTATCTACGTAGTAATACTGAGTAAGGTTGAGTGTAGAAAGACTCTGTGACAGTTTATCTGTGCTGAAAAATTTTTAATCGAGTAAGTGGTTGGAAGAATAAGAACATGGCGTATCAAAAGGTCAGACAACCTAAAATATCTGATGTCATCGTGGAACGAATGGAAGAGATGATACTGGAAGGAACCTTAAAGCCGGGGCAAAAGCTGTTACCCGAAAGAGAATTGTCGACTCAATTTGAAGTCTCCAGGCCTTCATTGCGTGAGGCTATTCAAAAACTTACGGCTAAAGGATTATTGGTTAGCCGTCAGGGAGGGGGTACATATGTTTCAGAAGACTTGGGTGGTTCCTTTATGGATCCGTTGCTTGAGCTCTTTAAAACGCATCCCGAAGCTCAATATGATCTGCTTGAGTTTCGTCATGCGCTGGAGGGGGTGACGGCCTACTATGCTGCGTTACGTAGTACCTCAGCAGACAAAGAAGCGATCAGAACCAGTTACGATGCGTTGCAGATACATCATCAGAATAAGGACTTTCAAAAGGAAGTGGCAGCAGATGTGGATTTTCATCTCACTATTGCGGCCTCTACACACAACATGGTATTGCTGCACATGATGCGAGCGTTGTTTAGTTTGTTGCGACAGCACATTGGTGATAATTTGCAGAACATCTATCCAAAGCCTGGATATCGTCAAAAGATTCATGATCAGCACTTAAAGCTGATGGAAGCTATTTTTTCGGGTGAGCCGGATCTTGCTCAAAAAGCAGCGCATGACCATCTGGCCTATGTTGAAGAGTCTTTGTTGGAGCAGGGGCGTGAAAATACGCGGATAGAGAGGGCGATGCGTCGCTCTAATAATTCATAGAAACTTGGTTTATAAGACTTTTGTCTATAAATGCTTTTCTGTATAAAAACTACAAGAATGGCGTTTATTGAACTATTTCATGAAGTCTTAGTACGAAATGTAGACAGTTTTTTAAAAATTTTGTAGTATTACTACAAATAAAAAAGAGGAGCGGGTGCGGCGCTGTAATAACAACGGCCGTATCGGAAAGTTCCCGACTATATAAAGCAGGCTCGGTTAGAACGCCTAACAGATAAGAAGCCTGATATACAACTACAAGGGATGAGTGCTTAAAGCATACGTGGAGAAGGCAACGTGCAAGAACAATTTATAGATGATATCGACCCGATTGAAACAAAAGAATGGTTAGAAGCGCTCGAATCAGTCGCTAAAAATGATGGCGATGATCGTGCGCGTTTCCTGTTGGCACAATTAGGGCGCAAAGCGTCAGATATGGGTGTAGAGAGCCGTGGTGCTGTTACTACCCCTTACCGCAATACTATCTCTCCTAAAGACGAAGTCCGCATGCCGGGCGATCTGTTTATGGAGCGTCGCATCCGTTCATTCATTCGCTGGAATGCAATGGCAATGGTTATGCGTGCAAACGATAACAAAGACGGGCTGGGCGGTCATATCTCCAGTTTCTCCTCTTCTGCCACACTGTACGATATTGGTTTTAACTACTTTTTCCGTGGTAATGAAGGCGAGCAAGATTCAGACATGGTGTTTTTCCAGGGGCATATCTCTCCTGGTATCTACGCACGTGCCTACCTTGAAGGCCGTTTAACGGAAGATCAGCTCGATAACTTCCGTCGTGAAGTCGATGGTCATGGTCTGTCATCATACCCGCATCCGTGGTTAATGCCTGATTTCTGGCAGTTCCCGACGGTGTCTATGGGTCTGGGGCCGATTCAGGCCATTTATCAAGCACACGTTATGCGCTACTTATCAGCACGCAGCTTGATAAACCGTGGTGATCGTAAAGTATGGGCGTTCTTGGGTGATGGTGAGTGTGATGAGCCGGAATCTTTGGGTGCGATTGCTTTGGCCGGTCGTGAAAAACTAGAAAACCTGGTATTCGTAATCAACTGTAACCTGCAGCGTCTTGATGGCCCTGTGCGTGGTAACGGTAAAATCGTTCAGGAACTGGAAGGTGTGTTCCGTGGTGCTGGCTGGAATGTCATCAAGTGCCTCTGGGGTCGTCATTGGGATCCATTATTTGAAAAAGATGAGCACGGTTTGCTGCAAAAACGTATGGACGAAGTCTGTGACGGTGAGCTGCAAAACTGTAAAGCTAACGGTGGCGCTTATACCCGTGAGCATTTCTTTGGTAAATACCCTGAATTGCTGGAAATGGTTAAAGACCTTTCCGACGATGAGATCATGAATCTTAACCGTGGTGGACACGATCCGTATAAAGTATATGCGGCTTACCATCAGGCGATGAACAGCACCGGTCGTCCTACAGTCATCCTGGCGCAAACCGTCAAAGGTTACGGTACGGGTAAATCAGGTGAAGCGAAGAACGATACTCACTCAATGAAGAAAGTGGCGATCGATGATCTTAAAGATTTCCGTGACCGTTTCACTATTCCATTGAATGATGAGCAGCTGAAAGACGTACCTTACTACCGTCCTTCTGCTGAATCTCCGGAAATGAAGTACATGTTAGATCGTCGCCAAAAGCTCGGCGGTTTCTATCCGGTACGTCGTAACGAAGTGCAGCAGCTTGAAACACCGCCGCTGGAAGCCTTCTCTAACAACCTTAAAGGTAGTGGTGAGCGTGAGCTTTCAACTCAGATGTCTTTAAACCGCGTACTGAATACACTGGTTAAAGATAAAAATATCGGCGAACGTATCGTGCCGATTATTCCTGATGAGGCGCGTACTTTCGGTATGGAAGGGATGTTCCGTCAGTTGGGTATCTACACGTCAGAAGGGCAGCGTTATGTGCCGCATGACAGTGACCAGATTATGTTCTACAAAGAATCTAAAACAGGTCAGATTCTGGAAGAAGGTATCAACGAAGCGGGTGCAACATCGGCGTGGATTGCATGTGCAACATCTTACGCGAACAACAATTGCCCGATGATCCCGTTCTATATTTTCTACTCAATGTTCGGTTTCCAGCGTGTCATGGATCTGATCTGGGCTGCCGGTGATATGCAGGCGCGTGGCTTCTTAATCGGAGCAACAGCGGGGCGTACAACACTCAACGGAGAAGGTCTACAGCATCAGGATGGGCACAGTCATCTGATGGCGCAAATGATCCCTAACTGCGTATCTTATGACCCTACCTATGGTTATGAGTTAACAGTGATTGTTCAGGACGGTATCCGTCGTATGTACCACGAAGGGGAAAACCGCTTCTACTACATCACGACAATGAACGAGAACTACTCGCACCCTGATATGCCGACAGGTGCCGAAGAAGGCATCATTAAAGGTATGTACCTGCTGACTGAAGGCAAAAAAGCTGAGCTGAAAGTACAGCTGATGGGTTGCGGTACTATTCTGCGCGAAGTGGAAGCTGCCGGTGTCATCCTGCGTGAAGAGTTTGGTATCGAGTCTGACGTATGGAGTACAACCTCTATCAACGAACTGCGTCGTAATGCGCAGGGTGTTGAGCGTCATAACCTGCTGCACCCGGAAGCAGAGCCACAAGTGGCTTATGTGACTGAATGCCTGAAAGATCGTCAGGGTCCGGTTATTGCTGCAACCGATTATATTCGTTTGTATGCGGATCAGCTGCGTGAATATATTCCGGCACGTTATAAAGTATTGGGTACAGATGGCTACGGTCGTTCTGATACACGTACTAAGCTGCGTGAATTCTTCGAAGTAAATCGTTACTACGTTGTGGTCGCAGCACTTAAAGCATTGCAGGAAGATGGCAAGTTAGAAGCTTCAGTCGTCGCTAAAGCCATGCAGAAATTCAATATCAACCCGGAAAAACCAGCCCCTTGGACTGTATAACTTTTATACATGAGTCCAAAACTGCCTGAGCGCACGCTCAGGCATGCTGATTTTACAAGTTGAATTGAACGCAATGGCGAATAAAGAATAGAGGACAATATCGTGAGTACTATCACAATTACAGTTCCAGATTTAAGCGGCGCAGAAGATGTTGATGTTATCGAAGTGCTGGTCAAGCCGGGTGACGTAGTCGCAGAAGGCGATAGCTTGATCGCATTGGAAACAGATAAAGCATCTATGGAAGTTCCGGCAGAACAAGCAGGAACCGTCGTAGCAGTGATGATTAAAGAAGGTGACACCTGCAATGAAGGTGACGTCATTCTGACATTAAGCACAGGCGCGGCGGCCGCTCCGGTTGCTGCAGAGCCCGTTTCAGCACCTGTTGCTCCGGTAGCAGCAGCGCCAGCACCTGTTGCTGCAGCACCTGCAGCGGCAACCACAACAGAACAGGTATTAGTACCTGATTTGAGTGGCGCTACCGATGTCGATGTTATCGAAGTGATGATTAAAGTGGGTGATGTGATCGAAGAAGGCGATAGCCTGATCGCACTGGAAACGGATAAAGCATCAATGGAAGTGCCTGCCCCGATGGGCGGCAAAGTGATTGAAGTTAAAATCACAGAAGGTAGCACCTGTAACGAAGGCGACCTGCTGATCGTGTTGGAAGTAGGTGGTGGCGCAAGCGCACCTGCCGCGACGGCTTCTCAGCCAGCAGCAGCGGCAGCACCTGCACCTGTTGCAGCACCTGCAGCAGTAGCCGGTGGCGTTGAAAACGTACTTGTACCTGATCTGAGTGGCGCAACCGATGTTGACGTTATCGAAGTGATGGTAAAAGCAGGCGACGTGATTCAGGAAGGCGACAGCCTGATTGCACTGGAAACTGACAAAGCATCAATGGAAGTACCGGCACCTAAAGGCGGTACGGTCAAAGAAGTACTGATCAAAGAAGGTAGCACCTGTAATGAAGGTGATGTCTTGTTGGTGTTGGAAGTGGCTGGCAGTGCACCCGTTGCTGCAGCGCCTTCAGCGCAACCGGCAGCAGCTCCGGCTTCGGCTCCTGCAGCAGCGGCCGCAGCACCTGCCGCAAAAGCAGCGGCACCTGGCAGCGCCAATCAGGTTGAGCTTGAAAAGAAAAATCGTACAGTCAACGCTGGTCCGGCAGTTCGTGCAACCGCACGTGAATACGGCGTTGATCTGAGCGACGTTAAAGGAACAGGCCGTAATGGTCGTATCCTTAAAGAAGACGTACAGGCTTATGTGAAAAACGCGCTCAAGCAGCTGAAAGAGAAACCAGCGGCAGCTGCCGTCACCGGTGGATCAGGTATTCCTGCGATTCCAGCGGTTGATTTCAGCAAGTTTGGTGAAGTCGAAAAAGTTGCGCTGAGCAAAATCGGTAAATTAACCGCAGCAAACATGTCGCGTTGCTGGTTGAATATCCCGCACGTCACACAGTTTGACGATGCAGATATCACCGATCTGGAAGCGTTCCGTAAAGAGATGAAAGATGAAGCACTCAAAGCCGGTGTTAAATTAACGCCGCTGCCTTTCATGATCAAAGCGGTTGCCAAAGCATTGGCCGAAAATCCAAAATTCAATGCATCACTGGATGCAGACGGTGAACATATCGTCTACAAAAAATACATCAATATCGGTCTGGCAGTGGATACGCCAAACGGTCTGATGGTGCCTGTGATCAAAGATGCGGATAAAAAATCTATCTATGAGCTGTCTTTAGAAGCAAATGAATTGGCGGGTAAAGCGAAAGATCGCAAACTCAAGCCAAACGAAATGCAAGGCGCATGCTTCACGATATCCAGTTTGGGTGGTATTGGCGGAACAGGCTTTACGCCAATCGTCAACGCACCTGAAGTCGGTATTCTCGGTGTGTCTAAAGCAGATATCAAACCACGCTGGAATGGTAAAGAATTTGAACCACGTATGATGCTGCCATTGTGCCTGTCGTACGATCACCGAGCTATTAATGGCGGTGATGCAGGTCGATTCCTTACCTACTTAAACAGCTTGCTCAGCGACATCCGCCGCTTAATGCTGTAAAGACCGTGTAATGTTTTAGCAAGTCCCTTGGCTTAGCTTTATAGGGTTCCGTTTGGAACCCTATTTTTTTGTCTGCAATTTAAAAATAATGCCGTAATGGTTTTTAAAGCAAGGGTTACCATGCCTCGCCTTGCAAGAGGTTACCTAAAAAGTTAACGTAGGCAGGTTGTCAGGATTGGCTATAATGTAGTGATTAATCAGAGAGATTCAGCAGAAAATTAGGGATAGTATGAAAAAAATTCTTACAGTATTTGGTACACGCCCGGAAGCGATCAAAATGGCGCCTTTAGTGAAAGCGCTGGCACAAGAAACCCAGTTTGAAAGCCGTGTTTGTGTCACTGCTCAGCATCGTGAGATGCTCGATCAAGTTCTCGAACTGTTTGAAATCACCCCTGATTACGACCTCAACATCATGCAACCCGGCCAGGATTTGTTTGATGTAACCTCGCGTATTCTGCTCGGCATTCGTCAAGTATTACGAGAGTTTAAACCGGATGTAGTATTAGTGCATGGTGATACCAGCACGACATTCTCGACCGCATTGGCCGCATTTTATGAGCAGATACCTGTCGGGCATATCGAAGCAGGGTTGCGTACCGGTGATATCACGTCGCCGTGGCCAGAAGAAGCTAACCGCAAGCTCACCGCAACACTCACTCAATGGCATTTTGCGCCCACGCAATTGTCGTATCAGAATTTAATCGATGAAAAAGTCCCGGCAGATTTAGTCTCCATTACCGGTAACACCGTTATCGATGCGTTGCATTGGGTGGTAGATAAGATTCAAAAAGACAATACACTTGAATCAAGCTTGTCGGCACGTTTTCCTTTCCTTGATGAGAGTAAAAAACTGATTCTGGTCACCGGCCACCGTCGCGAATCTTTTGGGGGGGGCTTTGAGCGTATCTGTGAAGCCTTGGCAAACATCGCTAAACGCTATCCGGAGTCACAAATTGTCTACCCGGTGCATTTAAACCCCAATGTTCAGGAGCCGGTCAATCGCTTGCTGAACGGTATCGATAACATCCACCTGATCGACCCGCAGGACTACCTGCCATTTGTCTACCTGATGAACCGCAGCTACCTGATCCTGACTGACTCAGGTGGTATTCAGGAAGAAGCGCCATCATTGGGTAAGCCGGTATTGGTGATGCGAGATAATACCGAGCGCCCGGAAGCCGTTGATGCAGGCACCGTTGAGCTGGTAGGTACCGATTATGAAAGAATCGTAGCCGGTGTGGTAGAGCTGATGGAATCCCAAGAAAAATATGATTCGATGGCACGCGCCATTAACCCATACGGTGACGGGACGGCATGCCAGCAGATCGTTAACACGCTTAAGCACAACTAACATATTCTATTTTTTACAGGTAAGTAAACCATGAGTTTTGAAACAGTCTCGGTTATCGGGTTAGGCTATATCGGGTTACCCACCGCAGCCATTATTGCATCGCGTGGCATAAATGTTATTGGTGTTGACGTAGTACAATCTGCAGTTGATACCATCAATGCCGGTAAAATTCACATCGTAGAACCGGATCTGGATATTGTTGTACGCAGTGTTGTAACAACGGGTAACCTACGTGCCACGATCACACCAGAGCCTGCTGATGTATTCATGATCGCTGTACCCACGCCATTTCTTGAAAGTGACGATGGCCGCCACCAACCCGACCTCTCCTATATCGAATCAGCTGTTAAACGTATAGCGCCGGTGTTGGCTAAAGGCAATTTAGTGGTGCTGGAGTCTACTTCGCCTGTCGGTACAACAGAAAAGATGGCAGCCTGGCTGGCTGAAGCGCGCCCGGATCTGACTTTCCCGCAGGATAAAGGCAGTGCTGCCGATATCAAAGTCGCGCATTGCCCGGAACGTGTATTGCCGGGTTATGTCCTGCAAGAACTGGTCTCAAACGACCGTGTTATTGGTGGCATGTCAAAAGCCTGTAGCGACAAAGCGGTAGAGCTTTACCAAACATTTGTACGGGGTGAATGCATTGTAACTAATGCGCGTACCGCTGAAATGGCCAAACTAACGGAAAACTCCTTCCGTGATGTCAATATCGCCTTCGCCAACGAGTTATCCGTGATTTGTGACAAGCTCAAAATAAACGTCTGGGAATTGATCAAACTATCGAACAGACACCCGCGTGTTAACATCCTCAGCCCGGGCCCGGGCGTAGGCGGTCACTGTATTGCTGTTGACCCGTGGTTTATCGTGGATAGCTGCCCGGAAGAAGCCAAAATCATCAGGCAAGCGCGTCTGACGAACGATGCTAAGCCGCATTATGTGATTGATCAAATCACCAAAGCTGCCGATGAATTCAAGCGCCCTGTGATCGCCTGCTTAGGGTTAGCCTTTAAAGCGGATATCGATGACCTGCGCGAAAGCCCTGCACTACACATAGTAGAAGATCTGGTTAAGCGTAATATTGGCGAGATCATTGCGGTAGAGCCGAACATCAGCAAACTCCCCGCAAAACTGGCTGACTCAGGTTTAGAGCTATCCAGTCTTGAAAGTGCACTGGATAAAGCCAATGTGATCGTGATTTTAGTCGATCACAAAGAGTTTAAAGCAGCAGATAAAACGCAGTTCGCCACAAAAGTGGTAATCGATACGCGTGGGATTATTGGTTGATGATGTTTTTATATAAGAAGCTGCATTCTTTATAATCAGCTTCTTATATCTGTCATATAAAATCACTACCCTTTTGCTAAAGAATAGGTTAGATTTCATACACCTGTATTAAATATTCAATTGACCCTGTTCAACAGTCGATTCAACCCTTAATTCAAATACATGGAGGTTCGGGATGGCTAGCACGTTATTCAGAACAATCTTGATAGCCCTTTTTGTCTATAGTGGCAGTGTTGCCGCTGCAATTATTCCTTTTTCACAAAACAGTAATGTGTTACCGGGTCCTGTGGCATTTAGCTCCGCTACCCAATACCCAATACCACATCAAGCGGGCGGGCCAGCTGCAATTAATCATTTCGCTGCGGGTGATGGAGTACGTATTGGTGAAATGATTAAACTGCAAGATTTGATTGAATTAGATGATGAGAATTATGGCAGTGCTTCTACATTCCAGTGGCTTGTATTTTGGTATAACGATCCACTGGCAACAGCTTTTTCATATGTGAATAATATTGAGGTTACCTGGGCTCAAATCGATACGTGGAAGGCGACAGGCCAGCAAGCGTTATCATTTGTGACAGATGTTTATACGCTACCGACGGCCGGTAATTGGATTGTTGATACCTACTTTGAGGGGGCTTATTCAAATAGCGCTGCTTTTAAAGTGCCAGAACCATCTACATTGTTCTTGTTGGGGTTAGGCTTAGTAGGCGTTGTGGTACGTAAGCGAGTGGCTGCTTAACTAGCTTTTGAGCAGTGGTTGTAAAGAGATAAAAAAGCCTGAAAAGAAATTTTCAGGCTTTTTATTATGTGTTTCTGATCAAGACTTTAGATACTGTCTTGTAATGAATCACCACGGCCAACTGCGTAATACATCAATCCAGCCTTCTTCACTTCTTCCGGGTTGTACAGGTTACGGCCATCCACAATCACAGGGAAGTTCAGCTTCGCTTTTAACCAGCTAAAATCAACGGCTCTAAACGATTTCCACTCAGTACAGATCACCAGCGCATCAGCACCTTCAGCAGCAATTTCACGAGTGCCAACCAAGGTTAAATCATCACGCTTACCATAAATACGATGAGTTTCATTCATCGCTTCAGGGTCATAAGCAACAACTTTGGCACCCGCAGCCCAAAGTGACTCCATCAAAACGCGGCTTGGTGCTGCACGCATATCGTCGGTATTCGGTTTAAACGATAAACCCCATACCGCAATGGTTTTGCCGGCAAGGTCGCCATCAAAAGCGCGCTCCAGCTTAGCAAAGAGTGTTTCTTTTTGGCGGTAGTTAACCGCTTCTACAGCTTTAAGTAGCTGAGCATCGTAACCGACTGAATCAGCAGTGCGTGCCAGTGCCTGCACATCTTTAGGGAAGCAAGAGCCGCCATAACCGCAACCAGGGTAAATAAACTGATAGCCGATACGTGGATCAGAACCAATCCCTAAGCGCACCTGCTCAACATCAACATTTAAATGCTCGGCGAGTTGCGACATCTCATTCATAAAGCTGATTTTAGTGGCCAGCATGGCATTAGCGGCGTACTTGGTTAGCTCGGCAGCACGTATATCCATAAAGATCAGTTTGTCGTGATTACGGTTGTAAGGGCCGTAACACTCGCGCATTAATTCGCGTACTTTCTCGGAATCAGTGCCCACAACTATGCGAGAAGGTTTAGTGAAATCTTCAATCGCAGCGCCTTCTTTCAAAAACTCAGGGTTAGAACAAACCGCATAATCTGTATCGTAACCACGTTCAGCTAAAACCCCGGCAATAGCGGTGTTGACTTTATCAGCAGTACCCACAGGGACGGTTGATTTATCAATCACGACCTTAAAGCCATTCATGTATTGGCCAATGGTTTTAGCAACGGCCAACACGTATTGCAGATCCGCAGAACCATCTTCGTCAGGCGGTGTGCCAACGGCGATAAATTGCAGAGTGCCGTGTTTTACGGCGGCTTCGGCATCAGTCGTAAAGTTAAGGCGGCCCTCTTTATGGTTGCGGGTTACCATGGGCTCAAGGCCCGGCTCATAAATCGGGATAATACCGTTTTTAAGCCCCTCTACCTTGGCTTCATCAATATCGACACACAAGACATCGTGGCCAACATCGGCTAAACAGGTACCCGTTACCAAGCCAACATAACCTGTACCAAACACAGTAACCTTCATGAAAAGATCCTTTTCCCTAATAAATAAATCGAATTATACCTAAAAAGCTCTAACTAAGAAGCTTAGCGTTGGGTGCGTTGCCGTGGCTCGAAATACAATGAAATCCAACCAAAAGCCAGTATCAGCATAAATGAAGCTGCATTGGCGGGTATCTGTAAATTAAAATCGACAGTGGCATGAATACTCATCGCAATAACCGACATCAAGCAACCAAAGGATAGCCCGCGCATTAAGGGGTTTTTACGCAGCCATTGGGCGCGCAACGCAACAATAAAGGTCAGTACAACAGCCGTTAACAGTGGCATAAAACCGATGATGCCGCGCTCGGTTAAAAACTCAATATAATCATTGTGGGCATGGTCATAAAAAATTTTAATATCCGCTTGGCGCACCTGGGGAAAAGCCGTATAAAAAGTGCCCGTTCCTGTGCCCGCTAAGCGCGCCTGATTAAAGGTGTGTAAGCTATAAAGATCAACCTCATCGCGGCTTTCCCGCTCAATGGAGGTTTGCTCTAAGCGATCAACCACCTTTTCTATACCAAAAAAAGTACCCACAATAAAAACATCAATCACCAATAGGCTCGTGAGTAAAATGGCGGTAGAGCGTGATGCACGTTTGCCTAAGAGCAGGGCCAGTGCACCGGTAATCATCATGGCAGCGAAAAAAGAACTATTCCCCATGCGGGAGTGGGTTAAGACTAATCCGATGACCATAATGACCAGAGAAAGTCGCAGTAACACTTTGGCGCTGAGTAAAGCGGTCATCCAGCGGCGCAAACGGTTGCGCCAGTTGCCCGAAGCTGTGCTTTTGAGGGTGGCAATCATCATGCCTAAACCGAGGGATAAACAGATGACCAGATATCCGGCCAAATGGTTACGGTTAACAAAGGTGCCGGTAGCAACGCCTGTGTAAGAGTCCTTAGGGATGAAAAAACTAAACTCAATACCGCTCAATGTCATTAAGCTACCGTAAATTGCCTGAAAAAGACCACTGGCAATGAGCGTATAAGCGGCCAGCCGGATGCGAGCTGTGTTATTGAGTAAAGCTAACGCCATTACAAAAAAAGCGATGAGCCCAAAGCTCAGTACAGTCTGTTGTTGTGATTGGAAAGGTTCTAAAGAAAGCGAAAAATAAGGGAGCCCTTGTATGCTGCTCCAGAGCGTAGCTAATAGCGTTAAACCGATAAAGGGCCAGGCTTTACGCAATGGACGGGAGCTTTTAACACGCTGTAAAAGAAACAGAGCACACCAGGCAGCCAAGAGTAAAAGAGCCGCGGCGCTAAATAAAGAAAGCGCCCAAGGCCGGTTGCTGCCTAGAGGTAGAGGGACCCACACAAGTAAACATAAGAAACTATAAAATAGAGAGCGGTCGGCTGAAGAGCTAACGCCCGATTCATTCTTAAATGTAGAGCCAGAAAAAGATTGATCCATAAATTCCGCTAGTCATAAAAAAAGGCATCTGAAGATGCCTCTTATAATCATGTATACCCTTGCTATGGCCCGAAATCAGCTAGGGCTGGCATTACCGCCGCCGCCACCGCCAGCATTGGAGCCAAAAGGAGGAGGTGTTACAGGTCGGCCTGTCTGGCCCGGTGCAATAGTGAGCCCCTGGCCTTGTCCCTGAGGGCCGGCAGCAGTCGCTTCGAGTAACGCGGTAGGGTCTTGTCCGGCTTCTAAAGCAGACGCTAATAGCTCATCTTCAGGAACGCCTAGTTCCTTCATGCGCGTAAATATGTCAGCCGCTTGTTCTGGTGCACTCTGCATTGCTGCCGTTGCAACGGAACTGGCAGGTAAGCCGTTGGCAATAGCAAATTCAGCCAGCGAAGCAGCGTTAGCGGGGTCCAGTGTAACAGCAGCACTCAGCGCCTCAATCCCCAGGCTGCTGTTGGCGGCGATAACAGAACCCAGAATGCTTTCAACACTGGCGCCTGTTTGTTGTGCATTTGCAAAAACGCTTGCCATCGGTTGTCCTGCTTGCAGGTCGGATGGTACATCAGCAAAGGCAGAAAAAGGTAACATCCCTACCAGAGCACCTAACAATAATCGGCGCATGACAAGCTCCTTGCATATAAAGCATTATTTAAAGAATAAAATATGCATGAATCCTAACAAGCTTGCAGCAAAGATGCAAAGAAAAACAGATCAAATCTTGAACAATGTTTGGTCAGATTTTGTTCAGCTACTTGCTATCTGATAGGGCTCTGAATTAGAATCTTACCGCGGCGCAACAAAGGGAAGGAGGATGGTCTTGCTGTGCACTTTACGGACATATAATAAAGGATGAAAAGATGGAGCTGGGCCTGCAGCAGAATAAAACCTCACCCTCTTCAATAGGGCGGCAACGACGCTTACTCCGGAATCATGAAACCCTGATGTTTTGGGTTCAGTTGTTTGCTGATCTTTTTATTGTTACTGGCTCCTTAGGTGTGCTTACCTACTGGAAGATGCAGGCAATCCCGCCTTACTACCGTTTTCTCGGCATTATTATCGTGCTGGCCTTTTTTGCAATCTATTCTGCCAGAGGCGTATACCGTCGATCATCCAGCCAGTGGCGCTTAATGGGGCGGGTAACCATCGCCTGGTCGCTGTTATTACTATTACTGTTGTTTCTCGGTTTTATCACAAAAACTACCGACATCTTCTCCCGACAGGTGTTATTGCTCTGGGCGCCCACAGCACTTGGGCTGCAGTTAGTTAATCATCTTTGCTTTAATAAGCTAATCAAACTCTATAATGAGCAGCTCTCGCAGCAGCTCCCCGTCATTGTGATCGGCGATGGTAATATTGCCCGGCACCTAGTAACAAGTCTAACGCAAAACCGTTGGCTGCCAGACCGTGTTATGGGGATGGTCGTTGCCAACAACGAGGAACTGGATCCCGCATTTACCCGCACATTGCCCGCGCCTGTATTAGGCACGGTGGCTAATCTGCGAGAGATCATTAAGCAGAAGCGCATAAGACGTATCTATATTGCACTGCCGTTGGCTGCATCAGAACAGATTGAGAGCTTACACATCGATTTGTTAGATATGAACGTCGATGTGATTTGGGCACCGGATATTTTTGCTCTCAATTTGCTGAATCACTCGGTTAGAGAGGTCGCGGGCGTGCCGCTTATTTCATTAAACGAAAGCCCACTCACCTCATCACGCGTATCGATGGTGATTAAAGGCATCATGGATCGAGTATTGGCTTTGTCAGGCTTGCTGATGCTGTCGCCATTATTAATAGCTATCGTTATCTTAGTTAAACGCTCATCTCCCGGGCCGGTTTTCTTTAAGCAGCAACGCCATGGATTTGATGGCAAGATTATTGAAATATATAAATTTCGTAGTATGAGGTTGCACGACGAATCTATTGTTATACGACAAGCAACTAAAGAGGATCCTCGCGTCACAGAAGTGGGGCGCTTTATACGTCGAACATCTATAGATGAGCTGCCCCAGCTGTTTAATGTGCTCAATGGCACCATGTCGCTGGTCGGGCCGCGCCCGCACGCCGTTTCACATAACAATTATTTTTCAGACAAAATTAACGCTTATCTGGCAAGGCACAGAATTAAACCAGGCATTACCGGTTTAGCACAAATAAAAGGCTACCGGGGCGAAACAGATACATTGGAAAAAATGCAAAATCGTGTCGAATTCGACTTGGTGTATATTAATAACTGGTCTTTGTTGTTGGATATTAAAATTTTAATAAAAACACCGGTAAGTCTCGTTTCAAAAGACATCTATTAAAGTGGTACTTACAAGTATTTTGTGATTTTCATGGGTAGGAATAGATGCTAGGCCGCTTAATGTGTTACTAAGCGCCAGAAATATATTAATCTATTATGTTGTTTATTTTGCAATAAAAAAATCCGAAAAATATTCGTTAGAATTAGGGATGCAAGATGTATCAAATATCAGCAGAAAAAAAACGATTATTTGAAAACTTTGTATCATTGTCCGCCTTGCAAGGTGTGAATATGATTTTGCCGCTTATTACTCTTCCCTATCTAGTGAGAACTCTTGGGGTAGATAATTTTGGTTTAATTAATTTTTCACTGTCGATTGTTATGTATTTCAATATATTGGTAAGTTTCGGTTTTGATCTATCGGCCACTCGTGAAATTTCGATGAATAGTAATAATAAGGATAAAGTTTCTGAGATATTTTCTACTGTAATGGTAATAAAGCTCGGACTAACTTTGGCATCTTTGGCTATATTGACTGTGTTAGTAATGAGTGTTGATGTTGTATGGAATCATCGATGGCTTTATATAGCAACATTTGGTGTTGTACTTGGAAATGCTTTATTCCCATCTTGGTTGTATCAAGGTATGGAGAGAATGAAGTACGTTACCTATATAACAGTTATTACAAGGATACTCTTTACCATTTTAATTTTTGTTTTTGTGGAAAAAAATGAAGATGTGATTTATGTTCCTATTCTTAATTCTTTGGGTGTTATTCTTGGCGGCGGATATTCGCTTTGGTTATCTTTTAAGTTGTTTGATATTCGTTTCACATGCCCAAGTATAGCTTCTATTATTGATCGATCAAAAGAAAGCTCGAAATTCTTTCTATCTAGAGTTGCAAATAATGGAAGCCGTTATTATGTGACGATGATGATTGGAGTTTATTTTGGTAATACAGTAGTAGGTTATTACTCAATGGTAGAGAAATTATTCTACGCATTTTTGAGTATTGGGGGTGTTATCTCTCAAACACTATATCCGTATATGTCTCGCACAAGAAATTTAGTTTTTTTTAAAAAAGTTGTAATTGGGGTTAGCGTTGTTGCTGTAGCTTTAATATTTCCTGTTATGTTTTTTAATGAACTTATTCTAAGTTGGATCTTTAATGTGAAGAGTGAGATTCTGTCTACTATTTTTTTGGTAGTGTTTAGTGGGGCTGTATTTGGTGTTATTAGTTCATTGCTTGGGTATCCGCTTTTGGCTGCTTTTGGCTATGTAAATGAAGCGAATAACAGCTTAATATATGCATCTATCGTATGTGTAATTTTCATTACATTTATAATTAAAATGACACACGATATATATATGGCATCTTTTTCAGTGTCGCTTTTCGCAATTTGTGGCTTTATATTTAGGCTTTATTACATGGTCAAAAATAATGTATTGGTGAGACAGAATGAAAAATGAAAAGACAGTAATAACTTATGGAACGTTTGATATGTTTCATATTGGTCATCTGAAGTTACTTCAGCGGCTTAGCCAGTTAGGTGATAGGTTGATAGTAGGTGTGTCGACTGAAGAGTTTAATCAATTGAAGGGTAAAAAAACACTCATTCCATTTGAACAGCGCGCTGAAATAGTAAGTAATATAAGATGCGTTGATCTTGTTATTTCAGAAGAAGGGTGGGAGCAAAAAGTTAATGATATTAGGGAGTATAATGTTGATATATTTGCAATGGGTGATGACTGGAAAGGGGAATTTGATTTCTTGAAGGACTATTGTGAAGTGGTGTATTGTGCGAGGACTGTAGGTGTGTCAACTACGGGGTTGAAAAAATCATTGTCAAATTTTTTATCAATTCCTAAACAAGATATCCTTGATGCTTTTGATGTTCTAGAACGGTTGAAAAAAGATTTTGAGTAGGTGGTTAGTGCTATGATGAAAATTGATACTATAAATGGTATTTATGAATATAAAGAGCTGTCATTTCAAAATGGCAGTAAATATATTGATAGAAAAGTGTCAAAAGATAATCTGTTAGAGGTAAGACTTATTTTAGAAAAAAATGAAATCTGCTTCGGTTTAATTTATGGTACATTGCTTGGAGCGATTAGAGAAAATAATTTCATAGAACATGATGAAGATACTGATATTTTTATTTTGGCAGAAGATAAAGAAAAATTATTATCAACATTATTTGAACTCAGGCAAGCCGGTTTCGAGGTCGGTAGGTATGATGGGAAGTTGCTGTCTATTGTACGTAATGGCGAATATATAGACATATATGAATTCATCAAGAAGTCAAAGTCGCTACGAGAGTGTGATGGATACGTCATAAGATCACATTATTTAGAAGAATTAAAATTCTTTAGTTTTTTAGGAGAGATGTTCAGAATTCCTGAAAACGCAGAACTTTTGTTAGTGGATCTATATGGTAAGGATTGGATGGTTCCAAAAGTAAATGAACCGGCGTCGAATTATGGTTTATATTTGACGATAAAAATGTTTATTAAACGAAATTTAAAACCTCTTTTTTTATTAATAAGTTTGTTGAAGCGAACGCTGAAATTATAATTATAAGCTTTAGGGTGGAATTATATTGGTTATTACGAGAGAAAACGCTTTAAAGTTTGTGTTGCTTTTTGCGTTATTAAATAGCTCAGTTTTTATTGGTTTTTCTCCAGGTACAGCTATTAGGTTAATTATTGCTGGTTTAATGAATATATCTGGTATTTTATTATTGCTGTTTTTTTTTAAAACCAATAAAAAAGCGTTTTCCATAAGTTATTATTTTAGGGTGTTGTTTTTTTTATTAGTTTTTTGGTGTTTGTTGACTGTATTTAGGGGTGTTAGTGTTAATACAGTAGATTTGATAAGTTTATTTGGTCATTACTTAATGGGGTGGGCTTGGTTGACTCCATTTGCATGTGTCTTTGGCTTTAGAGTTGCAAACTGGTTTATTGTGATTGACTTTTTAAAAGGGGTACTTCTGTTTGGAATAGTTATGACATTAAGCTTGCTTTTTAACGAGCGATTGTCAACAGCGTTATTGGAGTGGTTGGTCTTGTTTCCTGTTCTATTAATGACGTATTTTTATCAAAGTAGGATAAATAAGTTAATATTGCTGATTGCGGTTATTTCTTTTTTAGTAGCTAGTTATTATTCCTCGCAGAGAGCAAATGCTGTTTTTTTACTTATATTTGTTTGTTTTTTATTCTTTGAGTATTTTCGAGATTCGCAGGTTCCAAGAATTATAAAATTGACAATATTTAGTACAGTTACAGTTACAGTTACAGTTACAGTTACAGTTGCAGTTCTATTTTTATTGTTTGGGCCCAGCTTAGATCTAAATCGAATTTTATGGTATGAAACTCTAATGGTTGATACGAGAAGTTTCCTGTTTGATGAACTTTTCGAAGATATGAACATTAATGAGGAGTTTTTTGGTCGTGGTGCGTTAGGTACTTATTTCAGTCCCTATTTTTCTATCCTTTACGATAGTGGTATTGAGGGTGGTGATTGGATGTATAGGCAAGTTAATGAAGTGGGTTACCTTCAAATGGTATTGAAAGGTGGATATGTGATGGTGGTTCTTCATTTTTTAATTTTATTGCCGGCGGCTTATCTCGGTATTTTCAGGTCTAGTAACGTAATCGCAAGAATGAGTGGTTACTACATTCTTGCATATCTTATTATGTGGTTTGTTTCTTACTACTCTGTCTACTCGGTTGAGTATATATTGCTGTGGATGGCAGTTGGTACGAGCGTATCAAAATCGGCTAGAAAAATAACAAATTCTGAATTATCGCTAAATAAAGGAAGAGGGGCTGATTTTGAAAAATTGTAATCAGGGTTTACCTTTAATCAGTATAATAACTGTCGTCTATAATGGCGATAAATACTTAGAGCAGACGATAACAAGCGTTATAAATCAAACTTACAAGAATGTTGAATATATTATTATTGATGGGGGATCTACGGACGGAACTCTTAGTATTATCGAAAAATATAAACAGTATATTTCATATTTTGTTAGTGAGCCAGATCATGGTTTGTATGATGCTATGAATAAAGGAATAAAATCGGCAAAAGGTGACCTTATTGGGATGATTAATAGTGATGATTGGTATGAGATAAATGCTGTTCAGTTAATGGTAAATGCTTATCTAGATAACCCAGATAAAGCAATATTTCATGCTGATAGATTTGATGTTGGTGATGATATGTCAAAAGTTGTAAGGCCATACAACTCATCCGAGTTTAAATTTATATACTATGGAATGACTTATAATCATCCTTCGATGTTTATTGCTAGGTCTGAGTATGAAAAACATCTTTATAATACTGATTTACGTGCACTGTCTGATTATCAATTTGTTTTAGAAGCTTATCTCAATAATAAAAATACCTTTTTTTATGTTAAGGAAACATTAGTTAACTATCGATTAGAAGGCATTAGTACACAAATGACTTTTTTGGATGTGATGAAAGAAGGTTATGTTTCGCGTGAGAAAGCAGGTTTGAAATTTTTTGATAATATGTCTTCTGTTTTTGTAAGGTGTTTTATGTTTTTAATATATAAAAATATCTTGAAATTTAAGCAATTATTGCGATCGTAAATATGAATATGAATATGAATAATGTTAATTATATTGAAGCTATTGAGTTTGAGCGTGACAAGTTAGTATCTTTTTTAAATGATAATAGTGTAGATTATGCTTTATTGGGGAACCCGACAGGAGAAAATATTTTAAAAAGTGATTTAGATTTATGTACATTTGATTGTGCTCGCTTCGAAGAGGTGTTTTTTAAATATTGCGAAATTAACCAGTATAGGATTATTAATAGTCGTTTACATAGTACTGGTATTCGGTATGATTATTTAATAAAAGTTGAAGGTCAAGCTGTAATATTCCCAGGGCCCGATATATTACTAAACACATTGTTTAAGATAAGAGGTGATATTGGGCTAAGTTATCATCACTTATTAAGTCGTAAAATTTTATCTGACTCATTGTATTTTAAACCTGCTAATGTAGACGATTTTGTTTTTTATTTTATTAAACGGATAGATAAAAATGATATTTCAAAAAATGAACTATCTACCTTAATAAAATTTTTTTCAGGAAATGAGGTTGAAATAATTGAGAGTCTTGGGGGTTTTTTTTCGAGTGATCAGTGTGAATTAATACATCATGGTTTGTTAAAGGGGTTTTTATCTACTTCATTTGTAAATGAATTGCATAACCATTTGAGAGTGAAATCAAAATTTACAATCAGAAATTATCTTTATGATATTAAACGAATTCCATCGCGAATTGTAAACCCTACAGGTCTGATAATTGTTTTTTTAGGAGTTGATGGTTCGGGTAAAACTACCATTGGGAATGGTATTAAATCTAAAATCGCTCCTATATTTAATGGTATAATAAACTATCATCTCAGGCCATATTTCATCGGAAATTCTGGTAATGGAATGATCGTAACTGACCCTCATGGAGAAAAAAATAGAGCGCTTTTGACGTCTTTGTTGAAATTAATTTACTTCTTATTTGATTATTCTTTGGGGTATATGTTTAAATCATTCCCTTTAAAATTGAAATCAAATCTAGTGATTTTTGATAGATACTATCATGATATTTTAGTAGATCCTAAGCGATATCGTTATGGTGGGCCAAAGTGGTGTATTAAACTAATCGAGAAGATGATCCCTAATCCTGATTTATTTATTATTCTAGATGCACCAGCGGAAGTAGTACAGGCTCGAAAGAAGGAAGTTTCACTTTATGAAACACAGCGTCAGCGTGAAGCTTATCTAGAATTCGCACGTTCTAAAAATAATTGTATAGTACTTGATACCTCTGGTGGAGTTAATGAAACCATCAATGAAGGGTTCTTAGAGATTATTGAGTATATGAGTGAGCGTCAAGAAAAAAGAATAAATAAAAAATGAGTTTATATGAGAGCTCAAAATCAATTTTAGATTCCATAATGACCTCGGCGTTTGTTGACTCTAACAAAATGGTGGGTATTAAGTCTGAAGATTTTTTCGTTATATCTGGTAATAATTCACCCCGTTGGATTATCCCTGTAAATGCCCCGGTTGATGGAGTGCTTTCTCAGTGGCAGCCATATGGGGTGTATGCGAAAGTTAAATGGTATTCTTTGAGGTTGCTGTATAAGTTTACCTTGTTGGAATATGCTCCATATATTATAAAATTAAAAAGTAGTGGTGAGAGTAATAAAGATACAAAAAATACTTATACAGCATTACCTGTTATTTATATAGGTACACCTGGCCCTCACCAAAAAGCAGTGATTACACTGATTGATAAACGTACAGGTGAACTGTTATCAGTGGTTAAAGTAGCACTGGGTAAGAAAGCGTGTGAAAGTATAGCTAATGAAGCAAATGCGTTAGAGTACCTTTCAGCGCTAGGTGTTGATAATACACCTAAACTCATATCTCGAAGTGAATCATTAAACTATACTGTTCAAACAGTTGTAAAAGGTAAATTAGCATCGAGAAAACTTAATGAAATTCAGCTTGAATGGTTAGTTAGTCTACCTAGAACAGGAAAAAAAACTACATTTTCTTTGCAAAAAATGGTGATTGAAAATCTAATCGAGTCATCTTATATTGTCCTTCCAGATGAAGTTCTAAAAAATATTAATAAAGCTTTATTATATTTGGATTGTGATGATGTGATTTCTCACGTATTAGTCCATGGTGATTTTGCTCCGTGGAATATAAAGCAAAGAAGGAAAAATGAATGTTCTGTAATTGATTGGGAGGATGCCCTTTTTGATGGTTTTCCTTTATGGGACTTATGCCATTATTACTTTATACAAGGGTGTTTGTTCGAAGAAAAAAATGTATTGTCGTCATTCTTATCTAACTTGTTAGTTTTAGATTATATTAAATCAAAAAATATATCTGAAAAAAATGTAGTTAAGTTTATAATTATTTATACTCTCTTTAGTATTTTTTCTCATAAGACAAGCGTTGAATATCGAAATTATTTAGTCTCGATTATTAATAAGGTATTAAAACGATGAAAGTATTACTCTCAGCATATGCCTGTGAGCCTAGTAGGGGTTCAGAACCTGGTGTTGGTTGGAATTGGGCTATAGAAATAGAAAAGCTTGGTCATCAGGTATGGGTTATTACCCGCAGTAATAATAAAGCTATTATTGAAGAGCACTGGAGAAACAATTCAAAACCAGAAAACTTGAATTTTATTTATTATGATGTTCCTAAGTTGTTGTCATGGTGGAAAAAGGGGGCGCGCGGTGTACGATTGTATTACTTTTTTTGGCAGATTGGTGCTTATTGTAAGGCAAAAAAATCGCATAAATTAAATCGATTTGATATTGTGCACCATATTACTTTTGGTGTCGTCCGACAGCCCAGCTTCATGGGAGCACTTGGTATTCCATTTATTTTGGGGCCATTAGGGGGTGGTGAAAGGGCACCTATTGCTTTACGTAAAGGTTATCCTTTTCGTGGCAAGGTATTAGATTGTATAAGAGATTTTATGAATTTATTGATTGCCATTGATCCTCTAATGAACTATACATTCTCTAAAGCATGTAAAATTTATGTTAAAACTCCTGAATCAAAAAACGTAATCCCTAGATCATTTCATATTAAAACAGAAGTTAGTATTGAAATTGGAATTAATTCACATTTATCTGAATTCCCCGTCAAGCATATGTCAAATAAAGTAAAGCTGTTATATGTTGGTCGATTTGTTTATTGGAAGGGTGCTCATTTGGCTTTGAGAGCATTTTTGATGGCACGTGTTACATTGCCTTATTTGCATTTGACAATGGTTGGTAATGGACCAGAAGAGTGCCAATTAAAAAAGATAGTTGATAATCAAGTGGATTCGATTGATTGGATTTCTTGGGTTGATCAAAGTGAACTCAGTAAAATTTATGATAATCATGATGGATTGTTATTTCCTAGTCTTCATGATTCAAGTGGTAATGTTTTACTAGAAAGTATGGCTAAAGGGCTCCCTGTTATTTGCCTTAATATGGGTGGTCCTGGTGTGATTGTTGATGATACTTGTGGAATAAGTGTGAATATAGATGGCCTTTCTGAAAAGCAGGTTATTGACCATTTGACACAAGCAATTTTAGATTTTTGTTCGAATCAAGAAGATAGGATTAAATTATCTAAAGGTGCTTTAGATAAAGCAAAGGGCATGAGTTGGTCAGCAGCTGTGGCTTCTGTTTATAACGAGAGAGGCCTGCATTGAAAGTCTTGATAATTCATAATTTTTACCAGATTGCTGGTGGTGAGGATTCCGTTTTAGAAAATGAAATTGATTTATTGGAAAATCATGGGAATAGCATAATACATTTCACGGTTGATAATACTCGAATTAATTCTTTTTTTGAAAAATTCACTGTTATGTTTAATGTGCCATTTTCATTTTTTCATTATAGGAAAGTTAAGAGTTTATTGCTGAAAGAAAATCCAGATGTTGTTCATGTACATAATTATTTCCCGTTGTTATCACCTTCTATATTTTTTGCCTGTAAAAGTGCGAATGTGCCTGTAGTTCATACTTTACATAACTACAGGGCAGTATGCCCTACAGCCCTTCTTATGAGTGAAGGCATGATAAATGAAAAGAGCTTGAAAGGTAAATCATGGTGGACAGTTTACAAACGAGTATATCGCAATTCCTTTGTAGGTAGTTTGGCATTAGCAAGTATGGTGGAATTACATAAGTGGATTGGTACTTGGCAGACTAAAGTTGATCGTTTTATCGCATTAACGGAATTTTCAAGACAAAAATACATAGAAGCTGGTTGGCCCGGGGATAAAATTGTAGTTAAACCTAATTTTATTAGTGATCCTTTTGAAAATGAAGTGATAAATAATAAAAAAGATGGCTACGCGCTGTATGTTGGTCGGTTAAGTGAAGAAAAAGGAATTAATGTTTTATTGGATGCATGGGGTAGCTTTACCTTTCCTTTGAAAATTATCGGAGATGGGCTTTTAAATAATCTTGTTTCAATTAACTCGTTATCTGCAATAGAATATTTGGGCCAGAAAGATAAAGAGGATGTTTTAAAGTTTATTAAAAATGCCGACTTTATTGTAATGCCTTCAACCTGCTATGAAACGTTTGGCATGGTTATTATTGAAGCATTCTCATGCGGGACGCCAGTAATTGTATCAAGACTTGGAAGCTTAGAGTCAATTGTCAAAAACCGCGTAACTGGTTTGCATTTTGAGGTTGGTAATCACATTGATCTAGCCCAAAAAGTTCAATGGATGATTGATAATCCGGAACAAGTAAGTGAAATGGGTAAAAATGCAAGACAGGAGTATCTCGCTAAATATACAGCAAATAAAAACTACCCATTACTGTTGGATATATATAAACAAGCTATAGATGAGGCAAAAAGAACATAATGTCAGAGCGCTGTACTATTATTACCATGGAAGTTGATGTAATTAATATTCAGAGTTCTTTGAATAAAGTGTATTATTTGGCTGCATCACAACATGGTGCATATGTATGTGTTTCGAATGTACATATGTGTATGGAGGCCTTTGATTCTGAAGATTTTCAAACTATCGTCAATAATGCTGATTTGGTGATACCTGATGGTCGACCCTTATCTTGGGCTCAGAAACTTCTAGGCTATGATGTTGCTGAGCAAGTTCGTGGTCAAGATATAATGAATTCCATTTGTGAATATTCTGGTATTAAAAACTTTAAGATTGGTTTTTATGGAGGAAGTTCTGATGCTTTATTGCGCAAGGTTGTTGATCAGCTAAAGAATAGCTATTCAGATATAAATATAAAATTTATGTATTCGCCTCCCTTTAGGTCCCTTACGGTAGAAGAAGATGACGAACTTGTACGCAGGGTCAATGAATCAGGAATTAATATATTGTTTGTGGGAACCGGTTGTCCTAAGCAAGAACGCTGGATGTCTGAACATAAAAACAAATTTAGCTGTGTAATGATTGGAGTTGGGGCTGCATTCGATTTTATTGCGGGTAGTAAAAGGCATGCACCGCGTTGGATGCAAAAAATGGGTTTAGAGTGGCTTTTTAGGTTAGTTAGTGAGCCAAAACGTTTGTGGAAACGTTATTTACGGCAGAACCCCCGGTTTATTTATTATTTTAGCAAGCAATTAATAAAACACCATTTTGGTTCAAATAGGATTAAGTAAGAGGAATATGAAAATGTCTACTAAGGTTGCTTTAATTACCGGTGTTACCGGCCAGGATGGCTCCTACCTTGCCGAGTTTCTTTTAGAGAAAGGCTATGAAGTTCATGGTATTAAACGCCGTGCTTCTTCCTTTAATACTCAGCGTGTCGATCATATTTATCAGGACCCACATAACGAGAATGTTAATTTTCATCTGCATTATGGTGATTTGTCGGATACCTCTAACCTAACCCGTATCATCCAGCAGGTGCAGCCAGATGAGATTTATAATTTGGGTGCGCAATCACATGTGGCGGTTTCGTTTGAATCGCCTGAGTACACAGCAGATGTTGATGCCATTGGTACGTTGCGTTTGTTGGAAGCGATTCGCTTTTTAGGGCTGGAAAAGAAAACACGATTTTATCAGGCGTCTACCTCTGAATTGTTTGGTGAAGTGCAGGAAACACCGCAGCGTGAAACCACGCCGTTTTACCCTCGCTCTCCTTATGCGGCGGCTAAAATGTATGCTTATTGGATCACGGTTAACTATCGTGAATCTTATAATATGTATGCGTGTAACGGCATCTTGTTTAACCATGAATCTCCTCGCCGTGGTGAAACTTTCGTCACTCGCAAAATCACTCGTGCTATTAGTAATATTGCACAAGGGTTAGAGAAGTGTTTATACCTCGGTAATATGGATGCTCTGCGTGACTGGGGCCATGCAAAAGATTACGTGCGTATGCAATGGATGATGCTGCAGCAAGATAAACCAGAAGATTTTGTCATTGCTACCGGCAAACAAATTTCAGTACGTGAGTTTGTGCGTATGTCTGCTCAGGAAGCGGGTATCGAATTGGTGTTTGAAGGTGAAGGGCTGGAAGAGGTTGCGGTTGTTAAGTCCGTTGCCGGCGACGATGCGCCTTTCGTAAACGTGGGTGATGTGATTGTAAGGGTAGATCCTAAATACTTCCGCCCTGCCGAAGTAGAAACCTTGTTAGGTGATCCAACCAAAGCGAAAGAAAAACTCGGCTGGACACCGGAAATTACGGTTGAAGAGATGTGTGCCGAGATGGTACAGAATGACTTAACCAATGCTAAGCAACATGCATTGCTGAAAAAGCACGGTTTTGATGTAAACGTAGCGCTTGAAGGTTAAGTCGTTTGAATCATGAACAGTGCACAGGATGTTAAATAATGACTACCCGTATTTTTGTCGCCGGTCATAAAGGGATGGTAGGTTCTGCGATTGTTCGTCAATTGCAGGCAATGCCAGGCTGTGAGGTGATTGTAAGAGATCGTACCGAGTTAGACTTACTTAATCAGGCACAGGTGGCTGCGTTCTTCGCAGAACAAAAGATTGATCAGGTTTATTTGGCAGCAGCTAAAGTGGGCGGTATTGTGGCAAACAATACTTACCCTGCTGAATTTATTTATCAAAATCTGACAATTCAGAATAATATTATTCATTCAGCTTACCAGGCGGGTATTACCCAGTTACTCTTTTTAGGGTCATCCTGTATTTACCCTAAGCTGGCCGAGCAACCGATGGAAGAGAGTGCCCTGCTAACGGGGACGCTTGAGCCGACAAATGAGCCGTATGCCATTGCTAAAATTGCCGGTATCAAGATGTGTGAATCTTATAACCGCCAATACGGTGTCGATTACCGTAGTGTGATGCCGACCAACCTGTATGGAGAGAACGACAACTTTCATCCTGAAAATTCGCATGTGATCCCTGCGTTGATGCGTCGCTTCCATGAAGCGAAGTTAGCCAATACGGCTGAAGTAGTGGTTTGGGGTACCGGCAATCCGATGCGTGAATTTTTGCATGTGGATGATATGGCGGCGGCGTCTATCTATGTGATGAATGTTGATCAATCAGTCTATCAAGACAACACCGGGCCGATGTTATCGCATATCAATGTGGGTACCGGCATGGATTGTACGATCCGTGAAATGGCGCTAACTATGGCGTCAGTAGTCGGGTATCAGGGCAATGTGGTGTTTGATGCCACCAAGCCAGACGGCGCACCGCGTAAACTGATGGATGTAAGTAAGTTAAAGCGCTTGGGGTGGACCTCTAACATTGACTTAAAAGAGGGGCTGGAAACGACGTATCAGTGGTTTTTAAAGCACCAGGATGATTTTCGTGCCTGAGTCTGTTAATGCTTTTCTTTCTGATGATCAGTTTGAAAGGGTAGTTGATTTAACGCCGCTGATTTCACTGGATCTGGTTATAAAAAATCAGCAAGGTGAAGTCTTGTTAGGTAAGCGGAATAACCGCCCTGCACAAGGGTACTGGTTTGTGCCGGGTGGGCGGATTTTAAAAAATGAAACGCTCGCGGCTGCTTTTTTGCGCTTAACTCAGGCAGAGTTAGGCGTAGCCATTGAGATGCAGCAGGCGCGGCATATCGGCTTGTACGAACATTTTTACCCGGATAGTATTTTTGGTGAAGCGATCAGCACGCATTATGTGGTGAATGCGTTTGAGTTAGTGCTTGATACACCATTAGCGGCGCTTCCCGAGCATCTGCCGGAACATTTGCCTAGGATACAGCATAGTGATTATGCCTGGTGGGTGGTATCTGATCTATTAGCCTCAGATGAGGTGCATATGCATACCAAATGGTATGTAGAAACGAATTAAACAATAGGATGTTTTTATGATTCCCGTGGTTCTCTCTGGTGGTTCTGGTACACGCTTGTGGCCGATGTCACGTACTCAATACCCTAAGCAGTTTTTGCCATTAATCTCTGGTAAAACCATGTTGCAGGAAACCGTGGCTCGTTTGGGCGCAGTTAACACGGTTAATGTGATTTGTAATGAAGAACATCGCTTTTTGGCAGCGGAACAGATGCGCCAAATGAACCAGCCTTGTTCTATCTTTCTTGAACCGGTTGGCCGAAATACTGCACCTGCGATTGCCTTGGCTGCTTTGGATGCGGTGGTGAAAGGCCGCGGAGCTGAGGCATTGTTAGTCTTGGCAGCTGACCATGTGATTGAAAACGACCAGGGTTTTCGCGATGCGGTTGCAGTGGCGGCGCCCTTGGCTGAATCTGGCCGCTTTGTCACTTTTGGTATCGTGCCTACTAGCGCTGAAACAGGTTATGGCTATATTAGACGGGCTGAAAAGAGCAGCGATAAGGGTGTAGGTGAGTTTGTAGGCGAGAGCTATCCTGTGGCGTCTTTTGTTGAAAAACCCAATGCTGAAACCGCACACGCTTATGTTGCCTCTGGTGAGTATTATTGGAACAGCGGTATGTTTATGTTCCGTGCGGATCGCTATTTGGAAGAGCTGGGTAAGTTTCGGCCTGATATTCTGAGTGCTTGTGAAGCGGCCATGCAAACCACGGCAGCAGATTTGGATTTTATCCGTGTAGATACCGAGGCGTTTAAAGCCTGCCCGGACGAGTCTATCGATTATGCGGTGATGGAGCCCTTGAGTACTATTGATAGCGCTAGTGACAGCGCTTCGGTGGTCGTTGTTCCCTTGGATGCAGGTTGGAGCGATGTGGGTAGTTGGTCTGCATTATGGGATATTAAACCGAAAGATGAACAGGGTAATGTGCTGACGGGCGATGTGATCGCCCACGATACACGTAACTCGTTAGTGATGTCGGATGATCGTTTAATCACCACCTTAGGTGTTGATGATCTGATCATTGTGGATACCAAAGATGCGTTAATGGTGGCGCATAAAGATAAGATTCAGGATGTAAAAGCGATTGTCGCCGAGATTAAAGCATCTGCGCGTACCGAGCATTTTCAGCATCGTGAAGTGTATCGTCCGTGGGGCAAGTACGACTCGATTGATCATGGTGAGCGCTACCAGGTTAAGCGGATTACGGTGAAACCTGGGGCTAAGTTATCCGTACAGATGCATCATCACCGTGCAGAGCATTGGATTGTAGTCTCCGGTACGGCGAAGGTAACGATTAATGAAAAAGAAAACTTTATTACCGAGAATCAGTCGGTGTATATCCCGATTACGGCAGTGCATGCATTAGAGAACCCAGGTAAAGTTGATCTTGAGCTGATAGAAGTCCAGTCGGGTGCTTATTTGGGGGAAGATGATATCGTACGTTTTGAAGATCGTTACGGGCGGGTAAAAGCTTAAGGGTAGGTTGTTTAAGATATTAAAAAGCCCCGACATGTCGGGGCTTTTTATCCAAAAAAGGAAGTTTTATGCTTTCTTTTTACGTGACATGCCTAAACCTAATAAGCCAAGCCCGAGTAATGCGATAGAGCCTGGTTCCGGCACTTCGCTGATCACTACGTTATCAATAGCCCACCACTCATCAGATGCGTTTTGATCTAGAGTGGAGCTAAAATTTAATGTCAGTGAGTTGGATGTTAATGGTATTAATGCACTGACTGGTACTAGTATTTGCTGCCATGTAGGCTGTGAATCCGGCCAGCTAATATATTCCCAAGTTGGTTTTGCAGGGGTATAGGTTACGTAATCACGCCATGCAAAATTACTCGAAAAAACTTCTATACCATTTACAGATGCAGTAAAATTTTCTCTATCCCAGCTATCTCCAATCCATACATCAAACGAAATATTCACACCTGATTGCGTGCCAGAAAGAGTAAAAGTCTTTTCTGTAAAAGCCCCAACACCAAATTCTCCAGGCCCGCCCAGGACATGACTCGTACCAAGGAGGGTTATGGCGTTATTAGACCAGCCTGTGTCGCCGCTTTCGAAATTCTCACTAGCAATCAATCCAGCATTAGCCGTAACAGCAGTGGCGAGTAGGGTAGCAGCTAGTGCAGTACTTCTGATTAATTTCATGTGTGTTCCTTTAAAATATAAAACTTTCAATTATTTGGTAATTAAGCACTTTTTATGCCTATTTTTTTATCTTGATGTTTTTTAATCATTTTTTTAGTGTTACCAAAAAGAGACGCTTGGGTTTTAATTACATGTGTAAAAAAAGCTGACAGTGGTTAAACATTTGTTTTAATTCATGGTTTTTGTTGATCTCTATGATAGCCATAGCATAATGGACTTCATTCGAATAGATAATGAACAACCCAGGAGAAGAACATGGCGGTTCTGGTCACAGGCGGTGCGGGTTATATCGGTAGCCATACCGATGTATTGTTGTTGCAAGCGGGTTTTGATGTGGTGGTGTTGGATAACCTCTGTAATAGCCATCCTGAGGTGTTTAATCGGATCGAGGCTATTACGGGTAAGCGCCCTGTCTTTGTTGAGGGGGATATTCTTGATAAGGCAGTGCTTGATCAGGTATTTACCGATTATGCGATTGATGCGGTTATCCACTTTGCCGGGCTTAAGGCCGTGGGTGAATCGGTGGCTAAACCTGTGTTGTATTACCAAAATAATGTAGCGGGTTCGATTAATCTGTTTGATGTGATGGCACAGCATGGCTGTAAGCGGCTGGTGTTCAGCTCCTCAGCTACCGTTTATGGCGACCCGGCGAGTGTGCCTATTCGTGAGGACTTTCCGTTATCGGCGACCAACCCTTATGGTCAGTCTAAGTTGATGATCGAGAATATTTTGCGCGATATTGCGTTGGCCGATCCTGAATGGCAGATTTCTATTTTGCGTTATTTTAATCCGGTAGGTGCGCACGAAAGCGGTTTGATAGGTGAAGACCCGAACGGCATCCCGAACAACTTAATGCCCTTTGTTGCACAGGTGGCGATTGGTCGCCGGGATAAGCTCAGCGTGTTTGGTGGCGATTACCCAACGATTGATGGCACGGGCGTACGAGATTATATCCATGTGGTGGATCTTGCCGCTGGGCATTTAAAGGCGATGGATGCGCTTTCGTCTACTCATGGCTGCCAGGCGTATAATCTGGGTACGGGTAACGGTTATTCGGTGTTGCAAGTGGTTAATGCTTTTGCTCAGGCGAGTGGTCGTGATGTGCCGTATCACATCAGTGAGCGCCGTGCTGGTGATATTGCTACCTGTTATGCCGACCCTGCGCACAGTGCCCAGGCGCTAGGCTGGACGGCAGAGTTTGATTTGGAGCGTATGGTCACAGATCATTGGCGCTGGCAGTCGACCAACCCGAATGGCTATCAAGGCGAGAGCTAGCGGGTTTCATTAAAAACAAGGAGGTTTTATGGTTTCCATTACACATCATGGGGCGGTTCAGGGTGTTACCGGTTCGTGCCACCAGATGGCATTGGCCAGTGGCGAGGCGTTGTTGGTCGATTGCGGGATGTTTCAGGGGGCGGAGTCAGTAGACAGGGAATTAGGCGAAAGACAGATCGATTTTCCGCTGGATAATATTAAAGCCCTGGTCGTGACCCACTGCCATATTGATCACGTTGGACGTATTCCGTTTTTGTTGGCGGCCGGGTTTGATGGGCCTATCTATGCAACGGAGGCGACCGCGCAGCTGTTGCCGCTGGTCATCGAAGATGCCATCAAGGTGGGTGTATCGCGGGATGAAAACCTGATCAGAACAGTATTGCGGCGTTTGCAGCAGCTGCTAAAACCTATCCCTTATGATAAGTGGTTTGATGTGGAAGGTTTGCCCGACACGCGTGGGCGCTTTCGGGTGGCTGGGCATATTATGGGCTCGGCATATGTCGAGTTGGATGCGCAGGGCGAGCGGGTGCTGTTTTCTGGTGATCTGGGTGCTCCTTATTCGCCTTTACTGCCTGCGCCTAAGTCGCCTTATAAAGCGGATATTGTTGTGATCGAAAGCACCTATGGGGACAAGCTGCATGAAGGCCGCCGCACCCGCCGTAAGCTGTTGAAGTCTATCATTGAGCGCTGTTTAAAAGATCGTGGCACGGTGTTGATTCCGGCATTTAGTATTGGGCGTACTCAGGAGTTGCTCTACGAGCTCGAAGAGATTATTCACCGAGTGCAAAGCAAGGTTGCACGTAAAAACAGCAGCAGTACTAAAAATAGACCTCAACAAAGCCCATGGGAGACGATTGATGTGATTGTCGATTCTCCGTTGGCGGCCAAGTTTACCGGGCATTATCGGGATCTGCGCCATTTGTGGGATGCCGAAGCGCGAAAAAAATTGGCGGCTGGTCGCCATCCGCTCTCTTTCGAGCAGTTGATCACGATCGAAAGCCATAGTGATCACCTTAAATTGATTCAGCATCTTAAATCCACCGGTCGTCCATCCATCGTGATTGCGGCCAGTGGCATGTGTGCCGGTGGGCGTATGCAGAACTATCTTAAAGCGCTGTTACCAGACTCGCGTACCGAAGTGTTGTTTGTCGGTTATCAGGCGCAGGGCACGCCAGGGCGTGATATCCAGACGTATGGCCCGCGCGGTGGTTACGTGTTTTTGGATAATGAACGGATTGATATTCGTGCCGGTGTGTTTACTATCAGTGGTTATTCGGCGCATGCTGACCAGGCGAATTTGGTAAACTTTATTAAACGTATCTATCGCAAACCTAAAGAGATAAGAGTGGTGCACGGCGATGATGAGGCGAAAGCGATGCTGGTTAAAAAGTTGAAGGTGGTCGTGCCTGATGCGCATGTCTGGATCCCGCATGGTTAAGCCCGTAGAGGATAGCGCTGGATTTAAGGTGCCGCTTGAGGTGTCGTTTAAGGTGTCGTTTAAGGTGTGGGTACGTTGGGGCGTGTTTCTGTTGTGCGCCGCTGCTGTGGCCTACGGTATTTTTAGGCCGACGCCACCACCGCAGTTTTTCCATCAATCGGATAAAGTGGGGCATGTGCTGGCGTTTTTGGGCTTGTCATTAACCGCGTGGTTGGCTTTTCGGCAGGTACGCTGGTTTTATTTTTGGCCGGTGCTGTTTGGCTTGGCTCCATTGCTGGAATACCTGCAAGGTGAGCTTCGCCCGTTGCGGGTGTACAGTATGGAGGATAGCTACGCGAATCTTGGGGGCGTGGCTATCGCTTTGCTGTGTGTGAGTTGTATAAGGCTGTTTGTTAGATAATTCGTCATGTGATTCTTTGGGTGTTGTTACTTTAGTTTAGCTTCACTAGTTGTTTGGAAATGGCGGTTCTGAACTCTTCGGTGATTTGTTGCCAATCAATGATATCTGTCATGAAGGGTAGGTCTGATTCTGAGAAAGCGTTTTCTAGTTCTGTTAACGTTTTGTAGGGTACAGCTTTATCTGATTTTATGAGTAAATCAAGATCGGAGTACTGGCGAGCCTTGCCGTTTGTTCTTGACCCGAAGGCATAGATGTTTGTTGAAGGGTCGAGGTATTCTGCAGTAATCATTCTAACAGTGCTTATCTGCTCTGGTGTTAGATCAAGCATATTTTGATTCCAGCATTGCTAAGAGTGCCTGTGCATCGGGTAAGAATAAAATAGCTATCTCATAGGTTTGTTCTGCTATTTTTTCATTGTAGGTATGCGATGTTTCATTTCTCGCCTTGTGGTAGGTGAACCAGTTTAGCGGGTCTTTTATCATCCCTCGGTCGGCTGCCACCCGAAACAGGTCTTTTCGGCTAAGTATGACGATACTTTCTGATCCTAAGTCTTCACTTAAATCGTGTTTGATAAACTTCCAGCATAGTTCATAAGTGTATTTGAAACGATGGATGACTGCGTCACGAATAAACTCATTTTGGGGCTGGGCAACCGCCATATCCAATGAGGTGATGGCTTTCTTTAATGGGGTTAAAATTAAGTCCATGGGTGCGTCGTCTGTGTAAGAGTTATTTAGGATATCAACTAGCGTCCAATACCGTAATAGGTAAATCCCAGACTTTCTGCCAGCTCTTTGCTTAATAGATTACGGCCATCGATAATCAGTGGTGCTTGCATGCGTTCCAGCATGTTGTCGAAGTCGGGCGATGCGTATTCTGGCCACTCGGTCAGCAGTAGTAAGGCATCTGCCTGATTGAGTGCTTCATATTTATCACGATAGGTATGTACCTGTGGATGCCCGCCGTAGAGCTTTTCGATGTTCTCCAGCGCCTCTGGATCGTGTATATGAACGTTGGCTTGCTGGGCAATCAGAGCGTTGATAATTTTGAGGCTGGGTGCGCTGTCCAGTGCAGCAGAGCCGGGCTTAAAGGATGCGCCCCACAGCGTGATATTTAATTTATGAATATCACACTCATAATGCCGCCAGAGCTTACGGAATGGTTGCTCTTTCTGTTTCTCGTTTTCTTGTAAGACGGTATCCAGGAGGTGTGATTGGCGTTTTTCAGATAACAAGTTAGCCAATCCTTTGGTGGTTTGCGAGAAGGCGTTACCGCCAAAGCCGCAGCCGGGCGATAGATAGTGATGGCCTATGCGAGGGTCGGCTCCCAGGCTCTGTTTGATGACGTCGATATCCACACCCAGTTGTTCTGCCAGATTGGCGAGCTCATTGATATAGCCAATACGCAGTGCCAGCATGCCGGTGATGGATAGCTTGGCAAACTCAGCTTCTTTGGGGGTCATGACTAGTAGTTGTTCAAGTTTGCTGCTAAAAGGGCGCAGCAGCGCGCGGGTCATCATGCTTGCCCATTCGTTGGTGCTGCCAAAGGTGAGTGATTTAGGTTGGCGGATGTTTTTTAGTGCTTCGCCTTCTGATATGTTCTCTGCCAGATAAACGATCACCTGGTCTTTGTCGCTATCGAGCTGCTCCTGTAGTTTGTCGGTGCAGCCGATACCAAAGTGGCTTTGATTGATGATCAGTAGCTTTGATGAATCTGGCTTGTTTGCATGTGACTTGTCAGAATGGAGCTGATCAGAATGAACGTCGGCAATGCGGCTGACAAGAAGCTCGGCTTGATCGAAGGCGGCTGGGTTCATGCTGATGATATGGGTTGCTAGCAATGAGGCAGAGCCGCTGTGTATAAACTGCAGGTTCTTTAATTCGAATTGCTGGCTGATCAGATCTTTAAGGCCTGGCTCATTGCGGATGCTGCTGCCCATGAGTGTGACAGGGTCATTCGTTTGTGTATCGTTAACCAGAAATACATCGTTTCCTGCTTGTGCTAATAAACCGGCCGTTGCCCAGGCGGTAAGCTCATGGCCCCAAATGGCGATTTTCATAGTGTCGGTCCTTTTGCTTTGCTCTGTGCCGGCTCTTTAGTGTGCTCTTGTGTCTGTTTTTGCTGTGCAAGCTCTTGTTGCTGAATAATTGCGCTAAGCAGCCCTTCTGTTGAGCTGTCAAACGGTGAAGTTGTCTTCTCTTTTAAAAGCGGCTTAAGCAGGTCGGTGGCCATTTTTTTGCCCAGTTCAACACCCCATTGGTCAAACGGGTTGATATCCCAGATAACCGATTGCACAAAGACTTTGTGTTCGTACAGGGCGATCAGTTGGCCAAATGAGTAGGGGGTTAGTTCGTCGATTAAAACAGTGGTGCTGGGTTGATTGCCACGATAACGTTTGTGGATCGGCGCGGAATCATTGCCCGCAATGGCAGCGTCACCCAGTGCCAGTAAGCGGGATTGGGCAAGGCAGTTGGCAAGTGAGAGCTGGTGTTGCTGCTGTAGTTCGCTGTTGTCAAACTCTTCGTAGCGTCGTGATGGTGCGATGAAATCACACATGACGGATTCTGTGCCTTGGTGCAGTAGCTGGTAAAAAGCGTGCTGTGCGTTAGGGCCTATCTCGCCCCAGAGGATAGGGCAGGTGTTGTAATTAATGGTTTCTCCCTGGCGGCTAACGCTTTTGCCGTTGCTTTCCATCTCCAGCTGTTCGAGATAGGCGGGCAGATGGCTTAGGCGGCCATCGTAGGGGAGGATTGCGTGTGCGTGGATATCTAAAAAATTGATATTCCAGACGCCGATCATACCGAGTTGTACCGGTAGGTTTTTTTCAAAGGGTGCAGTCTTGAAATGCTCATCCATGGCGTGTGCGCCGCTGAGCATTGCCTTGAAGCCGGGCATGCCAATACGTAGCGCAATCGGTAGGCCGATAGCGGACCACATAGAGTAGCGTCCACCGGTCCAGTCCCAAAAATTAAGCTGGCTTTTTTCCGGGATGCCCCATCGGTTCATCTTTTCCTGGCTGGCTGACACGCCGATAAAGTGGCGGCGATTGAGCAGCTCATCCTTGATGCCGCTGGCTGATTTAAGCCATTGGCGTGCCGTATTGGCGTTGGAAAGCGTATCAATGGTGGTGAACGATTTAGATGAAATAATAAATAAGGTGGTTTCAGGTAGGAGCTTGTCCAGCAGGTCGGCGATCTGGCTGCCGTCCATCGATGAAACAAAGTGCATTTTCAGCAGTTGGCCTGCCGGTGGTTGCGCATCGGTTAAGGCTTTGCAGGCCATGAGCGGGCCAAGGTCTGAGCCGCCAACGCCGATATTAACGATGGTGTCGATGGGGAGGCCGGAGTAGCCGCGCCACTGCCCGGCGTGGATGCGCTCTACTATGCTGGTCATGTGCTGCAAGTTGGCGTGCACATCTTTTGCGATATTGCGCTCATCAAGCATTAATTCGCTGTTCGACGGCAGGCGCAGTGCTGTGTGCAGGGCGGGGCGGTTTTCAGAGGTATTGATCGCGTCACCTGAAAATAGCCGGTCTTTCCATTCATCTAACTGGCAATCTTTTGCCAGTGTTTTCAATAGCGATAGCGTGGTGTGTGTAATACGTTGTTTAGAAAAGTCCAGTAGCAGGTGTTCATGGCTGGCGCTGAGCGTATCGAATCTGCTTTGCGGCTGTGAAGATGGCGTTGAGCTATCTTCTGCAAACAGGTCGCGTAGATGTATGTTTTGCATCTCTTTAGCGTGTTCTTCGAGTGCCGTCCAGGCGGGTGTGTCGTTTACGCTCAAGGTTCCATCTCCTTAGAAAAATTAGCCTGCTAAGCTGTTGAGAAATGCTTTGAAGTCATCGCTTGTTTCTGCGTGGTGCATGCCAAACACTACATTGGCTTGCAGGAAACCGAGCTTGTTGCCGCAATCATACGTTTTACCGCGCATGCTGTAGGCGTGTACCGGCGATTCATCAATCAGTTGATCGAGAGCATCGGTGAGTTGAATCTCGCCACCCGCGCCGGGTTTGGTGTCTTTCAGTAGTTCCATCACGCGTGCAGGAAGAATATAGCGTCCGACAATCGCTTGGTTGGACGGGGCTTCTGCTTGTGGCGGTTTTTCTACCATGCCGATGATGGTCTGGCTCTGTCCCGGATTGAGCGGCTTGCCGGCGCAATCAACAACACCGTAACGCTCTACGTGCTCAAAAGGCACTGCTTCAACCATAATCTGAGCGGCCCCGCTTTTGTGATAGTCGGCGACCATGTCGGTAAGGTCGGACTGGCCTGCTTGCGGGTTGTGAATCAGCATGTCGGGTAGCATTACCGCAAAGTCATCATTGCCCACGACGGGTGCTGCGCATAGAACCGCATGGCCGAGCCCGAGAGGTTGGTTTTGGCGCACTGCACAAATTGACACGTCTGCCGGTAAAATATCCCGAACCGCTTTAAGTAGCGCGTCTTTGCCTTTGCGGGCAAGTTCGGCTTCCAGCTCATAGTGCTTATCAAAGTGATCTTCTATGGAAGCTTTGCCGTTGCGTGTGACCAGAATAATCTCTTTAAAGCCTGCTTTGATCGCTTCTTCAACCACGTGTTGTATGACAGGTTTGTCAACAACGGTCAGCATCTCTTTAGGGATTGCTTTGCTGGCGGGCAGAACGCGAGTGCCTAATCCAGCAACGGGTATAACGATTTTGGTAAGTGCAGACATCCTTTTGCTTCCTGTATAAAAGAGCGCTGATTTAAAATGATGCGCATTTTAGCATGCCTTCGATGACAAATAACGCCTACATTGTTCATCTTGCATAAACTATTGCTATATAAACGTGAAGGGTGTAATGAGGGCTGTTAATTTCTGTTCATAACGGATAACATTAGACGGATTTTTTTGCGGTGCAATATGTTTGATATGGCAATTTAGCGCTGCCAATATGGAATCTAACGGATAATAGGGGTTACCTTCATGGAGTTTACGTACGCGCGTTCTGGTGCTCGCACATCATTTTTGATCTCTTCAACTCTCTTTACCTCGTTGCTTGCGCTTCCGGTTTCTGTGCAGGCAATTGAGCCCGCATCTATGGATCTGGGGCCAGTCTCGATGATTCCTCAGCTAATGGTCAGAACCGGCCGTGATGATAATATTTTTCTTACCTCTAGCGGTGAAAAAAGCTCGGCCGTGACTGTGATTAATCCGGTGGTGCAGTTTATTGCCGAAGAGGGTGCAAATGCTTATAAGTTGACAGCTGATGTCAGGCGCGGTGTTTATCATAGTAGCCATGATGATAATTATACTGATGTGCAGTTACAGGGTGATGCCAATCTGGTTTTCGATGTGCGTAATAAGCTCGACCTGTTGGCTGCTTATCTGAAGTCACATGAAGCACGTGGTACCGGTTTAACGGAAGGCGTTAATGCGACCGTAAACACTGCGCCGATTAAATTTAATGAGAAAACAGTTGGCGCAACATACACCTATGGCGCTGATGAAGCACAGGGTCGAGTGGTTGGTAAGCTTTCCTATGCTGTGCGTGATTACAGTAACTTTCGCACACTGACACATACCCGTGACCGCGATACGTTAAGTACAGGGGTTACCTTTTATTATCGTGTGATGCCTAAAACGTCGTTGTTGTTTGAAGCGCGCCGTGAAGGGATTGATTACCAGAATGAAGTGGTAGGTACCGCCAGCCTGGATAGCAGCGAATGGAAGTATCTTGTTGGTGCAACCTGGGATGCAACGGCTAAAACCACCGGTGTGGTTAAAGCGGGTTATGCGCAGAAAGAATTTTCTGATGCCAGCCGGGATGATAAAAGCGCGTTTACCTGGGAAGCAGAAGTTAGCTGGGCTCCGCGCACCTATTCTACCTTTGTGTTGCGTACCGGCCAGGAACTTGAAGAATCTAACGGTGCCGATAACTTTATCGATACCCGTTCTGTCAGCCTGACGTGGGATCATGCCTGGAATGATCAGATGAAAACGGCGTTTGCTTATGGCGTTACAAGCGAAGAGTATGACCTGACTAGCCGTGAAGATGACACCAATAGTGTTTCTGCCGGGGTATCATATGATTTGCGTCGTTGGTTAACAGTGGGTATGGATATTACGCACGTTGAGCGTGACTCTAATCAGGCTGCATTTGATTACGAGAGTAATACACTGTTTCTGACGGTGCAGGGTTCTTTGTGATCTTGCTGAGGTAGTCTGAGGGTGTGTATAAGGGTGCGTTTAAGGGTGCGTTTAAGGGTGCGTTTAAGGGGTAGCTTACAGGATGGTTTTTAAGATGTTGCATCGTTTTTATGTTTTGTTATGCCTGCTGGCGATCTGTCAGTTGTCATATGCGGCAGACAATAATCAGGCCTTGGCGGGTCAGTCAGCAGGGTTTTCTGATTATCGTTTGGGTGCCGGCGATCAGCTCGGTATTCAAGTATTTGGTGAAGATGATCTGAGTGTTCAGGTTAGGCTGAGTGATGCGGGTACCATCTCTTATCCTTTTTTGGGTGAATTGAGAGTTCAGGGGATGACGATTGGTGCCTTGAGTGATCTGATTACAACTCAGTTATCGGATGGTTATTTGGTGAATCCGAGTGTAAATATCACGGTACTGGAGTATCGCGAGTTCTACATTGATGGCGCGGTTAATAATCCGGGAGCGTATCCTTATCAGCCAGGGCTGACGTTGCAGCGTGCTGTATCGTTGGCGGGTGGGTTTACAGAACGGGCCTCTTCCAGCAAGTTTTATATCTCTCATGAAGGTAGCGCCAGCAATAACAGCACCCAGAAAGCTTCGTTGAGCTCGCCAGTCGCCCCGGGCGATGTAATCAATATTGAAGAAAGCTTTTTTTAGCGTCTTGTTATTTAAAGTTGGCTCGTTTTAGAACGGATAGAAAAAATTTCTGCTACTTATTAGAGTGTTAAAAAGAACATGGATATTCAGAAAGAGCAGGGAGCTATTGACCGCCTGCTGCAAGAAGATGTGATCGATTTGCGCCAGTACTGGCAAACCATTATGCGCCAGAAGTGGGGTATCTTGGGTTTTGCTTTTATTGTGACCTTGTTGACGGTGCTGGTTGTTTTCTCAATAACGCCTATCTATCGTGCTACTGCTACGCTACTGATTGAGTCGCAGCAGGCTAATATAGTCTCTATCGAAGAGGTTTACGGGCTGGATGGAGGTAATTCAGAATATTTCACTACGCAATTTGAAATTCTTAAGTCCCGCAGTTTGGCAGAGCAGGTCGTCACTAAGCTCGACCTGGTTAACCATCCGGTTTTTAATCAACCTGAAAAATCGCTATTACCATTTGAGCTGAATTGGCGTGAATGGTTGCCGTTTGAGCTGCCAGCAGCTGAAGAGCGAGTCGAAACCGAGGCGACTAAGTTTCGTAGTATCGTTGATCAGTTTATGGCGGGTTTGACGATTAGCCCGATGAGAAAAACTCAGTTGGTGAATATTACCTATGAGTCTTCTGATGCTGAACTGGCGACGCTGATTGCGAATACGGTGGGTGAGAGTTATATCGAGAGTAATCTGGATGCTAAGTTACAGCTGACCTTAAAAGCATCATCTTGGTTGAGTGGGCAGCTGGAGGGCTTGCGTGCTGAGCTAACCAAAGCAGAGCAGCGTTTGCAGGAATATCGCGAAAAAGAGCAGATTGTTGGTGAAAAAGGTGGTCTGAATATCGCAGGCCAGGAACTTGAGTTGGTCGCTGGTAAGTTGGTTGATGCCCGCCGTGATCGATTGGAAGCTGAAAGTTTATACAACCAGGTGCGTGCGATTGGTAAAGGTAATCCTGCGCGTTTGGAGTTGGTGCCTACGGTGTTGCAGCACCCGTTGGTGCAAAGCATGAAAGAATCGTATGCGCGGGTCGAGTTGAAGCGTTCTGAGCTGGCTAAGCGCTATGGTGCTAAGCATCCGACGATGCAGGCGGTTAATTCTGAGTTGTCTAATGCGAGATCGGCGTTGAATCGACAAATTCTGTCGGTCGTTAATGGTATCGAAACTAATTATAAGGTGGCGGTGGCAAACGAGAACTCGTTAAAGTCGGCGCTGGATGGTACGAAAGGGAATATTCAGGACTTGAGTCGTAAAGAATATAAGTTGTCTGAATATCAACAGGATGTTGAAACTAAGCGTACCGTCTTTAATACGTTCCTGACGCGCTTTAATGAGACATCGGCAACCGGCGATCTGAAAACCGCGAATGCGCGTGTTTCCGACCCTGCCGTTGTGCCGCTGCATCCTGCCAAGCCAAAGAAAAAGCTGATTGTCGCGCTGGCATTTGTTGTTAGCATGATGTTTGGTGTGATGTTTGCTTTTGTATTGCAGGCATTAAATAACACGGTTAAAACAGCATCGGATGTGGAAGGTAAGTTGGGTGCGGTGATGCTGGGTTTGTTGCCGTTGCTGCCTAAGAACCGGAAAAAGCCTAATCAAAGTTATGCTCAGTTTATGGATGATCCGCAGTCTAATTATGCGGAGTCGCTGCGTACTATTCGTACGGGCCTGATTTTGTCGGCATTGGATAACCCGCATAAGGTGGTTTCTGTGACCTCTACTGTGCCGGGCGAGGGTAAAACCTCTTTGGCGCTGGGCTTGGCTTTTGCGACAGGCCAGATGGAAAAGGTGTTATTGATTGATGCGGATTTGCGCCGCCCTTCGGTGGCAAAAGCATTAGGGCTGGATCGGGCTGCTGCAGGGTTGTCGGGCTTGGTGGCGGGAACGGCGGGTGTTGATGAATGTATTCAGCGCTATGAGGCTGGCAATATTGATGTGATGTCTGCTGGTGTGATTCCACCGAACCCTTCTGAGCTGCTGTCTTCTAAGCGCTTTGCCGATGTGTTGACGCAACTTGAGAACAAATATGATCGTATCATTATTGATACAGCACCGTCGCAAGCCGTCAGTGATGCGCTGGTATTGGCGCCGCTGGTAGGTGCAATGATCTACGTCGTCAAATCAGATTCAACGCCTTATCAGCATGCTAAAAATGGTCTTAAACGCCTGCGAGAAGCGAATGCGCCGGTTATTGGTGTGGTGCTTAATCAGGTGGATGTCAAAAAAGGTGCCAAATACTACGGCCAGGAATATGGCGGTTATTATGATGTTTATGGTTATAGCAGCGAGAAAGCATGATTGATCTGCATTGTCATCTTTTACCGGGTGTCGATGATGGTGCAGTTGATCTGCCTGAGGCGCTTGATTTAGCGCGCTTGGCTGTTGCTGATGGCATCAGCCATGCAGTGCTGACGCCGCACGTGCACCCGGGGCGTTATGAAAATACCCTTGTTGGCTTGCAGCCTTTCTTTGAAGAGTTTGAAGCCGCGCTGCTCAGCGCTGATATTCCGTTAGCCATCTCTTTGGCGGGTGAGGTTCGTTTAAGCCCTGAAGTGCTGCAGCTTGCCACCGCTAAAGAACTACCTTTTATCGGCACCTGGGATGGCTATGACGTTGTTTTATTAGAGTTGCCGCATAGTCATATCCCTCCTGGTAGCGATAAGTTAGTTAAGTGGCTGTTGGCGCGTAATATTCTGCCAATGATTGCTCATCCCGAGCGTAATAAAGATATTATTCATAACCTTGATAAGATTCTGCCATTTGTTGATTTGGGGTGTTTGTTTCAGATTACGGCGATGTCTGTAACTGGTGAGTTTGGTGTGCCGGCTCATCAGCGGGCACATGAAATTCTCGACAATAATTGGGCGACTGTTATCGCTACTGATGCGCATAATCAGCAGCATCGCCCGCCTGTGTTGTCTAAAGCGCGTCACCTTGTTGCGCAAATGTATGGTGTCGAGCGTGCTGTTCTGCTGTTTGATGTCAATCCAAAGAAGATTCTGGAATGACTGTCTCGCTCCCTCGTCTGGCGGCTATGGTTGTTATAGTGCTTGTTGTTCCTATGGTGTATCTCTCATTTCGTTGGGCGATGGCTGATATGAATGCCTACCCTGTGCGTTATGCGATTGAGCGCTGGCAATCACAGGATGAAGTTGTTACATCCGCTGCGCTGGATAAGGCTACGGATAAAATCGATACGGCGTTGGGTTGGAGTGCTGATAATGCCGAATATCATGAGTTAAAAGCGCACCTGTTGCTATATCGGGCTCGCTTGTTGAGTGAGCAGTTTAAAGAACAGCTTATAGACCCTTCCGGGTACTCTGCGGATTTTGAGAGTTATATCATGCAAGCATTAAGCTTGCATGAGTCTGCTATTCAGTTACGTCCTCACTGGCCGTACAGTTGGGCCAATAAAAGTTTAATGAAGGCATATCTGGGTGAGTTTGATGAGAGCTTTGTTGAGGCGATGGCGCGTGCCGCTAAATTCGGGCCTTGGGAGTTAAGCGCTAATCTTACGGTGCTTGAGGCGGGTTTGTTGGGCTGGAGGCAGTTGCAACCGGCATCGCGGGCTTTGGTTGTGGGTGCTGCTGAACGTGCGACTGAGCATCGCTTTCAGGCGGTACGTACGTTGTTAGACAGTTATGCATTACGGTATCCGGTGTGTGCTCAGATGAAGCGTTCTGGTCAACAACAGAAGCTTTGTAAGTAGTCGCTTTTTTTATTATTCAAAATGATAGGCAGCTCTCGGTTGGATGTGATTACCCCGTTTTTTGAGACGTTTTTTCTGGTTTTTCTTGCTGAATTTGGTGATAAAAGCCAGTTAGTTGCAATGACACTGGCTGCTCGTTATCGTCCGTTACCCGTTGTTATCGGGGCTGTTGTTGCCTTTTCTGTGCTTAATCTGCTGGGTGTTCTTTTTGGTGCGGCAGTAGCGCAGTGGGTGCCGAGCTGGATAGTCGCGGTTGTGGTGGCTGTTTTGTTTTTTATTTTTGCTTTTCAGGCGCTTCGTTTTAATGAGGATACTGAAGACGAGGGTAGTATTAAAGTTGGGAAGCAGTTACTGCTGTCGGTTTTTATACTGATTTTTATGGCGGAGTTCGGTGATAAAACACAACTTGCTGTTGCTGCAATGGGGAGTATTAATGGTTTTTGGCCGGTGTGGGGTGGGGCAACATTAGCGCTGGCGTTAACCACAGTGCTGGGCGTGCTTGTCGGTCACAAGTTGTTTCAGAAAATGCCGGTCAGCTGGATTCATCGCGGTAGTGGTGTGTTGTTTCTGCTGTTTGGCTGTGTCGCTTTATATGAGTCTATCTATCAGTTTGCGGCGATCTAGCTGGGGGCATCATGTTAAATGGTTTTTTGGTATTGCTGTTGTGTCAGTTTTTAGGTGAATTACTGGTGCGGCTATCACAGATGCCGGTCCCGGGGCCGGTGGTTGGTATGGTTTTGTTGCTGTTGGTCTTGATTATATTTAAACGAACCCCGGCTTCTGTGCGACTTGTTTCTGAAGGCTTGTTGCGCCACTTGGCTTTGTTGTATGTGCCTGCGGGTGTTGGGCTGATGGTGCATCTGGAGATGATCTCTCAGTATTGGCTGGCTATTTTGGTTGCTCTGTTAGTCAGTACTTTTGTCACTATGCTGGTGACAGTGCTGGTGTTTCGGTTGTTGGGTAAATTCAACGGTCGCGCAGAAGGTGATCCTTCCGTCTTAAATAACGCGTCCGGAGAGCCTTAGTCGTGGAGTTTTGGGTCTATTTTGCGGCTAAGCCGTTATTCTGGTTGATTGTCACTCTGGCTGTTTTTATGTTTGCTTCTGAGTTGAATCGACGCTCTGGCGGTACGCCGTTTTTGCATCCGGTTTTGGTGGCGATGGCTATCATCATTACTTTTCTGGTGCTGACAAATACCCGCTATGAAACCTATTTTGAGGGCGCACAGTTTATTCACTTTTTACTGGGTCCTGCGACCGTGGCATTAGCGGTGCCGCTATTTGATCATTTTGAGCGCATTAAGAAAATGTGGTTAATGCTTTTGGTGGCTTGTGCCGCTGGTGCGGTGAGCGCTATCGTTTCGGTGTTGCTGGTGGGCTTGATGTTCGATCTTCCTGAGGGGGTGTTGTTATCACTCGCGCCTAAGTCGGTGACCTCGCCTATTGCTATCGGGATTGTTGAGAAGATAGGTGGTTTTCCTTCGTTGGCGGCTGGTCTTGTGTTGATCACTGGGGCGATCGGGTGCTTGTTGTCGCCACTTATATTCAAGTTGTTGGGTGTTAAAGATGACGCCGTGAAAGGTTTTACACTAGGGTTGGCTGCGCATGGTTTTGGTACAGCGTATGCATTTGAGGTGAGTGCGGTGGCCGGTGCTTTTGCTGGCTTGGCGATGGGTATGACCGGGCTGTTAACTGCCTTTTTATTGCCGGTGGTTATCTCTTTGATGGGGCTTATTTAAGTTATTGGTTTAGCCTATTGTTGAATTTTCAGGATGGGAGCTGCTGGGTAAAGTGCGCTCCTGTGTTTTGTGCCTACTGATCAGGGTGATGTTGGATAATGACTCCACTAGAGCGTTATAAAAAAGATTTGTTGCGTGACGATTTTTCATATGATCCGGCACAGGAGATTGCTATTGGTCATCTTCAGCGCTTGTATGATGATCTGATTGCGGCTGAAAAAGTTCAGCCTCAATCTTTAATGCAGCGTTTGGGTGGGCGATTCAAAAAGCAGGAAGTAGTACCGGTTAAGGGGCTTTATTTCTGGGGCGGTGTGGGTCGTGGTAAGACTTACATGATGGATACCTTTTATGAAAGTTTGCCGTTTACACGTAAAAGAAGAACCCATTTCCATCGTTTTATGCAGGGAGTGCATGCGGATCTTCGTTTACTGGATGGTACTAAAAACCCGCTCACTGCTATTGCCCGTAAATATGCCGATGAAGCGCGTATTATCTGTTTTGATGAGTTTTTTGTATCTGATATTACAGATGCGATGATTTTAGGTAGCTTGTTCGAACAGATGTTTGCAAACGGAGTGTCGCTCGTGGCAACGTCTAATATCGTGCCTGATGGCTTATATAAAGATGGTTTGCAGAGAGCGCGTTTTTTGCCCGCGATTGCGTTGTTGAACAAGCATACTGAAGTGGTCAATGTTGATGGTGGGATCGATTACCGCTTGCGAGCGTTGGAGCAGGCCGAGTTATATCATTATCCGCTGGATGAAAATGCAGATAAAAGCCTGAATGAGAGCTTTGAGAGCCTTGCGCCTGATCTGGATGAGGCGGTTGAGAATGAGTTGGTCGATATTAACGGGCGTGGGATTCCGTCTCGTCGTATCTGTGAAGATGTTGTCTGGTTTGATTTTAAAGCGTTGTGTGAAGGCCCTCGCTCACAGAATGATTATATTGAAGTGGCAAAAATCTACCATGCCGTGCTGATATCTAATGTGCCGCAGCTGGGTACTAAAAATGATGATGCAGCGCGTCGCTTTATTAATATGGTGGATGAGTTCTATGACTGTGGCGTAAAGTTGATTGTTTCTGCGGCGGTTCCTATCCATGAAATCTATACGGGTGGGCGTTTGTCGTTTGAGATTGAGCGTACGCAAAGTCGTCTGCTTGAGATGCAGTCTCACGAGTACCTGGCTAAAGCGCATAAAGCCTGAATTTATATTCGATTATCATGAAAATAGTGCGTTGTGCCACTCGCATTGGGGCGTGTTTTTGACTATAATTCGCGCTCTTCATTTCAGGATGAAGTATCGGACGTTGTTTTTCGCTGTTATTTAGCTAAAAACAACCAATAATTATAAGGTAAGTCGGGCGCATACTGTATTTAATAGTGTTCTGTTAAAGCAGCGCTGTTTCCAGACTTAATTTAACTATAGGCGAACAATCGATGACTACTTTTGTTGCTAAGCCAGCTGAAGTAAAACGCGACTGGTATGTAATTGACGCAGAAGGTAAAACTCTTGGCCGTATGGCTACTGAAATTGCCCGACGTCTGCGCGGTAAGCATAAAGCAGAATATACACCGCACGTAGATACCGGCGACTACATTGTTGTAGTAAACGCAGAAAAAGTACATGTGTCTGGTAACAAGCGTAAAGCTAAAATGTACTACCACCATACTCTTTTTCCAGGTGGTCTGAAGCAGGCTAACTTTGAAACAGTAATCGCTAACAAGCCAGAGAAAGTAATTGAGTTGGCTGTTAAAGGTATGCTGCCTAAAGGTCCTTTGGGTCGTGCTATGTACACTAAATTGAAAGTGTATGCAGGTACCGAACATCCACACCAGGCTCAGCAGCCTCAAGAACTGAAACTCTAAGGGGAAGTAGATAATGTCAACTACTCAGTATTACGGTACAGGTCGTCGCAAAACTTCTACAGCCCGAGTTTTCTTGCGTCCTGGTACAGGCACCATCTCTATCAACGATCGTACTATCGAAGTTTACTTCGGTCGCGAAACGGCGCGTATGATCGTTCGTCAGCCACTTGAGCTGACTGATACACTGGAAAAATTCGACGTTTACGTCACTGTTGCAGGTGGTGGTAACTTCGGTCAGGCGGGTGCTATCCGTCACGGTATTACTCGTGCATTGATGGAATATGACGAAACTATGCGTCCTGCACTGCGTAAAGCTGGTTTTGTTACCCGCGACGCACGTGAAGTTGAACGTAAGAAAGTTGGTCTGCGTAAAGCACGTAAGAAACCACAATTCTCTAAACGTTAATTGTTTGCCGGACTTCCGGCATGCGATTTGGAAAACGCTCGTGGCTGTTATGGCGCGAGCGTTTTTTTTTGTCTGTGGATCAGGTCAATACTTAGTCTTATAGATACCTCAGAAGGGATATTTCACCTTGTAAGATAAGGGTATTTTCTTTACTATTTGTGCCATTTTACAGAACCTGATTTCGTGATTTTTTTATACTGAACGGTTGGTGATTATTTGTACAAGCAAATAGCCTGGCCGAGTGAGGGGGATATACTTGATGAGCAATGACGGCGTGAATAAGGGTCGGCGTCGGCTTCTAATAGGTGCCACTTCTGCCGTTGGGGCAGTGGGTGCTGTAGGAGCGGCGGTCCCATTCGTAGCTTCCTGGAATCCAAGTGCTAAGGCGAAAGCTGCCGGCGCACCAGCTAAAGCTGATATCAGCAAGCTGGAACCAGGTCAGCAAATGATAGTTGAGTGGCGTGGAAAGCCAGTTTGGGTTGTTAAGCGTGGTGAAGCAGCGTTAGCAAACTTGAACAGCATGGATCCGGGTAAGTTATCTGATCCAACTTCAGAAGTTCCGCAACAGCCTGAGTACATTCCGCATGATGCGGGTCGGGCGATTCGTCCAGATGTCTCTGTCTTAGTCGGTATATGCACGCATTTAGGGTGCTCCCCTAGTTATAAGCCTGAAGTCGGGCCGCAAGAGTTTGATGCTAATTGGGTTGGTGGTTTTTATTGCCCGTGTCACGGTTCTCGTTTTGATTTATCAGGCCGCGTTTATAAAGGCTCACCAGCACCGACGAATCTAGTGATTCCGCCTCATAAGTATGAAGGCGATGACATCATCATTGTTGGCGTGGATCAGGAGAAAGCATAATGGCCGGTTACCGTAATAAAGGAAAAAGCGGTTTTATGGGATGGGTCGATGACCGTTTCCCGGCGACTGCTATGTGGGAAGACCACTTATCAAAATACTATGCACCAAAAAACTTTAACTTTTGGTACTTTTTCGGCTCATTAGCAATGCTGATGTTGGTCAATCAGATCATTACCGGTATTTGGCTGACAATGAGCTACAACCCTTCAGCGGAAGGCGCGTTTGCTTCGGTTGAGTACATCATGCGAGATGTTGATTACGGTTGGCTGTTGCGCTACTTGCACTCCACCGGTGCTTCTGCGTTTTTCTGTGTGGTTTATCTGCATATGTTCCGTGGAATGATGTACGGTTCTTACCGTAAACCGCGTGAGTTGATCTGGTTGTTTGGTATGGCTATCTACCTGGCGCTGATGGCTGAAGCTTTCATGGGTTACTTGCTACCATGGGGTCAGATGTCTTATTGGGGTGCTGCGGTAATCGTATCCTTGTTCCAGGCTGTTCCTTTTATCGGGCCTGAGCTGGCTGAGTGGATTCGTGGTGATTACCTGATCTCCGGTGTAACACTAAACCGTTTCTTCTCTTTGCATGTTATTGCTCTGCCTATTGTTCTGCTGGCGTTAGTTGTATTACACATCATTGCATTGCATGAAGTGGGTTCGAATAACCCGGATGGTATCGAAATTAAAGATAACAAAGATGAAAACGGTGTGCCGTTGGATGGAATTCCATTCCACCCATACTACTCAGTGAAAGACATTGTTGGTGTTGTCGTCTTCCTGTTCGTTTTCTGTATCATTGTGTTCTTCTTCCCTGAAGGCGGTGGCTACTTAATTGAAGCGCCAAACTTTGAGCCAGCTAACCCGCTGAAAACTCCGCCGCATATCGCGCCTGTTTGGTACTTCACGCCATTCTATGCGATGTTGCGTGCTATTCCGCCTATTGCTGCATCACAGTTCCCGGGTGTGGTTGTAATGGGTGGTGCGATTGCTATTCTGTTTGTTCTTCCTTGGTTGGATCGTAGCCCTGTTAAATCAATGCGTTACAAAGGTATGTACAGTAAAGTGGCGTTGGCTATCTTTGCTATTAGCTTTGTAATCCTGGGTTACTTGGGTGTGGTTGCATCGACTCCTGGGCGTACGTTGGTTGCTCAGATCTGTACTGCACTTTATTTTGCTTTCTTCTTCTTGATGCCTTTCTACACAAGAATGGAGAAAACTAAACCAGTACCAGAGAGGGTTACAGGATAATGAAAAAGTATCTAGTTGCATTCGTTATTGCACTGTTCCCATTAGCAGGTTTTGCTGCGGGCGGTGCGGGTCCTAAATTGGATCATATGGCTGTGGATCTGCATAACCAGGCTTCATTGCAGCGCGGTATGCAGGTATTTGTAAACAACTGTTTGGGTTGTCACTCTGCGCAGTATCAGCGCTATCAGCGTGCGGCTGAAGATTTGGGTATGCCGATTAATCTGGTTGAAGAGAATCTGCTTTTGGGTGACCAGAAAGTAGGTCAGCAGATGACTAACGCTATGCTCAAAGAAGACTCTGCTAACTGGTTCGGTACTGCTCCACCAGATTTGACGCTGGAGTCACGTTTGCGTGGGCCTGATTGGTTGTACACTTATTTGCGTAGCTTTTATAAAGATACGTCACGCCCATGGGGTGTAAACAACACAGTTTTCCCTGATGTTGGTATGCCTAACGTGCTGGAGTATTTGCAGGGTGAGCAGATAAACCATTGTTCACCAGAAGAAGCGATGCATCAGGAAGTTAAGATTGACCCGCTTACTGGTAAAACGATGGGCGGTTGTATGTCTATCGGTAAAGCAGGTGAGCAGTCGGCGGCAGAGTTCGATAAAACTGTTTATGATCTGGTGAACTTTATGGCTTATATCGGTGAGCCGTCTAAATTAGACTCTCATCGTATCGGTACGAAAGTGTTGATCTTCCTGTTCTTCTTCTTCTTCATTGCTTATGCACTGAAAAAAGAATATTGGAAAGATGTTCACTGATTTAACAGCGTAATTCTGTTAGAATCATCTTTTGCGCGGCCTGTGTATCAGGCCGCGCTTCTTTATTTTCTACAGTAAGTAATATGGGGATATATTGATGGGAGTTGTGGCTAAACGTTCTTCCATGACCTTTTACTCTGATGGCTCTGATCATTACAGCCATCGCGTTCGCATTGTATTAGCGGAGAAAGGGGTAGCGGTTGACGTGATTGATTGTCATGTCGAGGATCTTCCTGAAGATCTGGCAGGCTTGAATCCTTACAATAGCTTGCCCACTCTCCTGGATAGAGAGCTGGTTCTGTATGAGCCAAATGTAATGATGGAATATCTGGATGAGCGTTTTCCTCATCCGCCATTATTGCCTGTCTATCCTGTTGCGCGTGCAGAAAGTCGTTTGTATATGCACCGTATACAGAAAGACTGGTGTAAGCATGTGGATGTAATGGTATCAGCGAAATCATCAGATGATGAGGTTGAAGTAGCGCGCAAAGAGTTGCGTGATAGCTTGGTAGCTATTTCTCCTATTTTCGCAGAAAAGCCTTACTTTATGAGTGAAGAGTTCACGCTTGTTGATTGTTGTCTTGCTCCATTATTGTGGCGTTTGCCGTATTTGGGTATTGATCTTCCTGAAGCACAGTGTAAGCCGCTTTATGAATATATGGGGCGTTTGTTTGAGCGTGAGTCTTTTCGTGAGAGCCTTTCAGAAGCTGAACGCGAAATGCGTGACTAATCTCAAATCCGCTTGATAATTTTGCTCAGAAAGGGATGATACTATCATCCCTTTTTTATGCGTTACGTTTATGGTTGGAGTGTTTATGAAACCTAGTCGTCCCTACCTGATAAAAGCCTTGCAGGAATGGTTACTTGATAATGATTGTACGCCACATTTGGCAGTGGATGTCGCTGTAAAAGGAGTTATGGTACCGGAGCAGTTTATTTCTGATGGCCAGATTGTGTTGAATATCAGTCCTTCAGCGGTTCAGAATTTTCTGCTGGATGATCAGGCGATCAGTTTTAATGCCCGCTTTGGTGGTGTGCCAATGAATGTGTATGTCCCTATGGCGGCGGTCTTGGCTGTTTATGCGCGGGAGAATGGCGCGGGTATGGGGTTTGGTATGGAACCTGGTGCGGAGTATTACGAACTTGAGCCGCTGGATCCTGAGGTGCCTGAGCCGCCTAAACCATCGTCTGGGCGGCCGTCGTTAAAGGTCGTTAAATAACTTAGCTTGTAATAACTTAGCTTGTAAATAATAGCTAGCGACGAGGGATGTATTCAAACACTTTTACTATACGCTGCACACCAGGGATGGTGCGTATGATATTGACAGCTCTGTCTGCTTCTTTTTCTGTAACAAGCCCCATTAAATAAGTCGAACTGTTTTCTGTTACGACTTTGATACGGCTTCCTTCGATCGACTCATCAGCAAGCAATTGTAATTTTATACGGCTGGTTAAATAAGCGTCGTTTGCGCGAACAATGCTCGATGTCGGGCCTGCTATTTCCAGCTCATTGTGTATTTTTCGCACTTTTCTGGTCTGCATGGCTATCTGCTCAGATTCCTGCCTGGCCGATTCGTGCGGGACCTGGCCGGTCAGTAAAAGAATGCCGTTGTAGCTGGTAGCGCTGATATGGGAGTCTCTGACAGCTGCTGATCCTTTATAGATATTGACCAGCGTTTTATTCTCGATCACTTCATCTTCTACATAAGAGCCAATCGTCCGGCTGCCCTGGTCTTCTCTGATGGGCTCTTCGCGTGAGGCGCTAATCAGGTTGGCGCAGCCTGATAGCGTACCTAGCATGCAAACCGTTGTTATACATTTCAGCAAAGTGGTGTTCATAGCATCAGGCTCCAAAAAGTTGGTATTCTATTAAATCACATAAACAATGCAGTACTAGTAAGTGTGCACTGTAAATCATCGCATTGTCATCAGAAGGCACGCATATTTCGACTTCGTCGGGCCGTAAAAGTGCAGAAATATTACTGCTATCATGGCCGGTAATGGCGACAACGGACATGTCGCGGTCATGGGCGGCCTGAATGGCTTGTACCAGGCTGTTTGAACGGCCTTGGTTTGAAATGACCAAGAGAACATCGCCGGGTTGGCCGATAGCCCGTATCTGCTTCGAATACACTTCGCTAAAGCTGCTTTCTTCTGCAATACCGGTAAGCACCGCGCTGTCTGCTCCAACAGCAATGGCTGGCAGGCCTGGGCGATCATTTCTGAAGCGGCTCAGCAGTAGCGAAGAAAAATGCTGTGCAAGCGCGGATGAGCCGCCATTGCCGACGCAGACGATTTTTAGTTCATTAGCAAGGCTGGCGAGCATTAGTTCGCTGGCGTGCGCAATCATGGGCGTATATTGCTCAATAGTGTGCGCATTGGTGTCCATCGAATTGTGAAAAAGATTTACAATTCGCTCTTCAAGTTCCATGTATTTTTTCCGGTCTTAAAGTCTGAAGGCGTCTTTATACCATATTGGTTTATTTTCTTCAGAGGCAGTTTCATAAGCAATGACATCAAATCGGCAATTATGTTGCTGATAATGGCTATGTGTCATTAAAAAATGCTGTGCAGTGCGGATGATTTTGTGTTGTTTGTTGGGAGTGACGGAGTTAGCGGCGCCCCCAAAGTGTTTGTTGGCGCGGTATCTGACTTCAACAAAAACTAAGGTGGCACCATCCACTAGTATCAGGTCAATTTCACCCAGCTTGCATAGATAGTTTCTGCTAACGGGTTTCAGGCCCTGTTTGATTAGCCAGTGCCATGCTTTGTTTTCGGCATCCTTGCCGCGTGTCTGTTTGTCCATAAGGGTCTCTTTTGATTGTTTACTCAATCGCTTTAGGCATACCGTTTTCAAAGATAGCCCATTGTAGGTGGCGGTTTATCTTATTCTCTTCTGTCAGAGCCAGTTGTCCGGTTTCTCCTCTGAGGCGGGTTCCCGGCGTGGCTTTGAGTTGTTGTAAATAGGGATAAACATTGTAGGCGTCTATGCCAAGGGCGTATAGCCTTCCAAAGCGGGTGTTAGTGTTATCGCGAATAGCATCGAGCGCTCGTCTGTTTTGAGTGGGTGCGGAGAGTACCCAGGGGATATCGCCAAACATGATGCCATTCAGGTCAATGTCTGATCTGGCATTAGGTGTGCCAGAGTAAATTTGAGAAGTGGCGTAAACGGGTAGGTCTCCGGCAAAGTAAAAAGCCAGTATCGGCTTTATCAGGCGGGCGTCTTGTGGGCGGGCAGAGAGTAGGATGACATCAGCGTCTTGGCGGCGACGTTCTTCAAACTCAAAATTTAAGCCCGTCGCACGTTTCAGGCTTTGTGCTCTTTGTTTACTTTCGTCTGTGTTCAGAACTTGAGCGATGTCCTGATTAAGTGCGTCTGCTGTAAATGATCGGCGCGCAACTACCGTGCCTCCGAGTGAGCGAAAAGTATCGGCAAATGCGAGATCTGCTCTTTTGCCCCAGTCTGTGTCCGGTGTGAGAATCAAAGCAAAGCGTTTGCCGGCATTAAAGGCTTGTGTGGCAGCATCTCTGGCTTCATCTTCTGCAGACAGGCCGAATTGATAGAGATTGGCGGCGCTTTCTTCTGTGTAGTTGAGGGCTAGAAATGGAATGGGGAGTTGGGCGTGTTCTGCGAGTGATTTCACGGTCTCTTTATCAAGAGGGCCAATGATCAGTTGGAGGTTTCTTTCTTGTGCAGCCAGAATTATTTCGTCTGCTGTGGTGTATTGCGCACTGTCTAAGAAAAATAACTCAGGGGCGGTGCCGTTTGTCTGGCTCGCGTAGTGTGCCGTGGTAATGCCGTCTTGGATTGCTTTGCCTGCAGAGGCCAGTGAGCCGGAAGTGGGTAGTAAAACACCGATGCGGGCCACGTTAATAATGTCAATATCTTGGGGTGATGTCAGGTTTGCGGGCATCAGCATTGCAGCGGGGTGGGCTTCCCATAAACTCAGCCAATTTTCGATATTGTTTGTCTGCGTTTTAACATCGGCAATGGAGCGGGCTGCTTGCGCCAGTTCGAGCCAGCCTTGCAGTAAGTAGTTATTATTGGGTTGCTGTAAGGCGATGTATAGGTTTTCATCGCTGCTGGATTGCAAAGCTTGCCAGATGCGGTCATGGAGTAATTGCAGTTGATCCGGATCCTGAATGAAGTCGCTGCTTTCGATCAGTATTTTGGCTTCTTCAAGTGATTGTCCATTCAGACTGTATGCGTCTGCATAGAGTTGCTCTGATAATAAAACGTCATTTTCAGGCAGGGTGCTGAGTGATGGCATATAGGCCAGATAGCTTAGTGCCTGTTCGCCATCGTTATTATCCAGCGCCTGCTGGGTTTGCAATCGTATGACATTGAACTGCAGGCTGGGGGGGAGCGCTGACGTATCAATATCTTTCAGTATGTCGGTTGCGCGTGCGGCATCCCCTTGTGCTATCAGCAGTTGCGCTGCTTGTAGCCTGAGTTCTGCTGAGCGAATAGGCGTAGATTGGCGTGCTTGCGCTAACAGAGAGTTGATATCTGCTTCCTGATAAGCCGTGGTTGAATCAAGATCAGTCACGGTTAGCGGGGATGTAGGTGGCATTGCGCAGCCAGCGATAAGGCTTGTTAAGGCAACAGTTAGAGACAGGCGTTTCAAAATCATCATATACTCTATCACCCTGATGATGGATGGAAAATTTTATGTCTGACGCGGTTTTTTATGTTGTAGCCACGCCTATCGGCAATCTGGGGGATTTAACGCCCCGTGCGGTGGACGTTTTGCAGTCCGTCGCTCTGATTGCTGCTGAAGATACTCGACACAGTGGCCGTTTAATGGCGCACTTTAACATTAAAACGCCCATGATTTCAGTGCATGATCATAATGAGCGCCAACGATTGCAGACAATACTGGATAAATTGGCTGCTGGCGACAGTATTGCGCTGATTTCTGATGCAGGTACACCTTTAATTTCAGATCCGGGCTTTATTGTCGTGCGTGGTGTGCGTGAGGCTGGTTATAAAGTGGTGCCTGTTCCTGGTTGTTGTGCTGTTATTACCGCGATGTGTGCGTCGGGCTTGCCTACCGATCGTTTTATGTTTGAAGGTTTTTTGCCGGCAAAGCGTTCGGGGCGACAGCAGAAGCTATCTGAAATCCTGTCTGAAACACGCACGGTTATTTATTACGAATCGACGCATCGGATTCTCGACTCTTTACAGGATATGATTGAGGTATTGGGTGCGGATCGTTATGTGGTGTTAGCGCGTGAGCTCACTAAAACCTTTGAAACGATTCATGGTGATCGGGTTGAGGCGTTGCTGGAATGGGTGAAGCAAGATGCTAATCAGCAAAAAGGCGAGTTTGTCGTTTTAATTCAGGGGGTTGAGGTTCAGGAAGAGGAGGGTTTGTCCGCTGAGTCGCTAAAGGTGCTCGGTATCCTGCTTGAGGAGTTGCCGGTGAAGCAGGCGGCGGCATTGGCGGCAAAAATCACGGGTGAGAAGAAGAATGCACTCTATCAGGAAGCTTTGTCGCGTAAGTAGTTGCTTCTCGTCTGATTGTTGGTATCCTTGCGCCCAAGAGTTCGCCGGACAGTCGCTGTCTTGTTTATTTGTACTTGTTACAGGTAAATGAGGGGGAGGAAAGTCCGGGCTCCACAGGGTAGAGTGCCAGATAACGTCTGGGCGGTGTAAGCCGACGGAAAGTGCAGCA